>CAWKIX010000009.1:0-15936 GCA_963849775.1 uncultured Prolixibacteraceae bacterium
ACAAAGATATTTTATATAGAATTGAAAACGAATACTTTAACAGTGTTCGTTTTTCTTTTTAGTCAACATTTAGGCAACCTGCTTCCCATTTGATAATATATTCTCAATTAATAGTGGTTACTTAAGGAATATTTTTTGAGTGTGAATGATTGAATTATTTTTAAATATTCTAACTATATACAAACCACTTTCATATTCATTTACTTGAATTTTATTTGTATTTAAATATTCAGAAATTATTTTTTTTCCGGTAATATCATTTAATTCAATTTTAGTATTGGAGAAATTATTTATCCCTTTAATATTTAAATAATTTGTTGCAGGATTAGGAAATATTAATAAATCGAAAACATTCGATTGGTTTATTCCTGTAACTTCTAATGCTGAATAATAAAAACTTTTAACGTAATCAAGGTTGCCAGTTAAATGTTCATGATTTATTTCTTTTATCATATAGCTAATTTTAAAATCGGTAGGTAACCAAAAACTATTAGTGTAATAATTTAATGGAATAAACATGTGATTTATTGAGTGCATCGTATCAACGGTAAATTCATCTCTCATGCTGTTATGCCAATTTGAATAACCTACTCCCGATTCTGAATAATAAAAACGATTGTATGTCAATAAATTACCATTTTCATCATAACTAAATTCTCCTTTACTTTCAGGACTATATTTATTGCTAAATAAATTATAATAAACAACTGTTAAAAGGTTTCCATTTATGTCATAAGTATATTCATATTTGTATTCTCTCGTTTCTGAAACTGATTTCCGATTCTCATATAACTTAGTGTTTAAAAGTCTGGCACTCTCATTATATGTGTTCACATAGTCAGTTTTTATTAATAAATCCCAAGTATTTAAAAGGGTTCTCCCGTAATATTTTTTTAATAACAGTTGATTATTTGCATCGTATTCAAAAACGGTTTTAGTAATTAGTTTGAAAACTTTGGAGTCTGTTTCCCAACTAAATCTAAACTCCTCACCACATAAATTTTCGCTGTTATACGAATAATCCCATTTAAAGTCAGGCTCATAACCCATTTTAGTGTTTGACCAGTTGTAATGAATCATTTCAATATTTTGACCCAACTCATTATAGTGGTAAATCATTTTTTCATTTGTCCCAATTAGAATCACACT
This sequence comes from uncultured Prolixibacteraceae bacterium, assembly GCA_963849775.1. GTDB lineage: Bacteria > Bacteroidota > Bacteroidia > Bacteroidales > Prolixibacteraceae > Draconibacterium. The sequence continues at coordinate 1,150 of CAWKIX010000009.1, forward strand.
GTCAAGTTGTTGATAAATAGTGTTCTGTGAAAATAATTCATTGGGTAAATGAAACACTCCTAAAAAAAATAAAAGAGTCATGGAAAAATATTTCATTGTTTTGATTTTTAGTTGATAGTGAATGATTTTGTCAGTAAATTTATGTGAAATCAGCGCAAAATCAAAATCAAAATTTCTTACGCGTATAGTAACCAACGAAAAATCTTGCTTCACGCACATGGTGATTCGGGAAAAATCTTTGTTGTTCGCGCGTATTAAATTGTTAGAAAAATCTTATCATTCGCATATGCGTATAAAGGATGGAAAAAAACCTTCATAATGCCACACGTTTGCAAATATGGTATAACCTCAATAGGAATAAACCCAAAATAAAAAAGGCGTACGGGGGTAGTTTATTAAGTTACAACGGGCCATTAGGACAAATTGGGCTGAAATTATTTGTTGATTTTGGATTTCACAAAGCAGAGGTTATTTTTTTACCCTATCGGGGTGTTATTAGCATTATCAAACAACCGGAATTGATTTTCAGGGTAAATTCTTTTTTGTTTTATCCGTTGGTTACTGAAATTAATTAAGAAGACAAAACACTCACAACATCAATTTTTAGATTGATGTACAATATTATTTTTTATATATTTCTTTAAAGGATTATTATTTACAGCATTGTTAAATACAGTATCGTTTATATGTGTCGTTATGATGTTGTTTTCGTGATGTTGTTTTGCTGATTTGATGTTGTTCAATTTTCTTTTAAAATCTCTTATTTCGTTATTCGCAATTTGATTTTTATTATCGTTATATTTTTTTGTGTACTTAATTATTTCATTTTTTAACTTCTCAACATCGTATTTGGTTGATACAAAATAACCTCTCCCCGGCGACAGATAAGCAAAAAATTCGCGGTTCTGGGTTTCCTTCATTAATTTGTCGAATTGGTATCTTTTATTGATTTTATCCACTAAGGGTTTTATGAAACTGTTTTTGTTTAGGTATTTCATAAATACTTCATCGGTTTTGCACCCGAACATTCTGCGAATGATAACATCTTTATATGTTTTGCTGAAATTTCTTTTTTGAATTATGCTTTTTATGGCTACAATAAACGAAAACATATTCAACGGAATTTTTCCCTTTAGTGTATCAATCAAATATTTTGATTTTATGCTTACATAAATATCTTTGCCGTTTTCATGTTCGTATTTCTTTAATGTACCGTTTAATGAATTGTAGTCAGAATAACAGTTTTCAAAATCTGCAATAATGCCAGAATTTTTTAAAGCATTGTTGAATTGATAATTTGAAATACATTCATTTTTGAAATCCTGGTTTTCATTAAAAAATGGTTCAAATGTTTCCATTTCATATTCGGGATTAAATTCACTTCCTGAAAATCCATAATAATCTTCATCTATTATTAATGTTCCATTTTCAATGGCATCTTCAATTTGCAAATAAATATTATTCGAAATGTTGTTTCTTTTTCGATAATAACAGTATAATGTTTGATTCATAACTGATTTTAAATCATAATTTATATTCCGGGCAAAATTGATAATTGCCCAACCTCTTATTTTATCAATAGGCAGTTGATTCTTTTTGTTTCTTAATTGTAAAAAGGAAAGAGGGATATATAAGTATCTATATTCTTTTTGTGATTCCATTTGAACAAAATTTTACGTTATAAATGAGTATATTTGTATCTGTAATACGTTGCCAGTATTACAACATTTGAACAAAATCAGGGAGGAGTTGAACGGCCTCCCTGTTTTGTTTTTATGCTGTAAGATTGACTTTAATTAACTCTTGAATGGTTTTCCTATTTGCAGGATAAAACGCCGGTAAATAGTCAATTATTAACCTTTGGCGGTCGGGTGTGAACCTGAATATTAAAAGATTCTTTTTACCGTTGTGGATACGGTCACCAAAATAGGTGTTGTTTGTTTTGGTAACTTTTAACCCTGTAACCAATTCGGAGGTTTTCCAGTTCGATGAGGTACGAAGGCGCAACATTTCATTAAAACCACTTCCCATTGAATAACCTCTGTAATCTTCAATTCTTATTACGTCTGTGAGGTGTTTTGCGCCGTTCTGAACGTCTTTTAATTGATAAACGGTGTAATACCTTAAAACCTTCAAAATTTCGTAAATATGGCGCGTGTAATTGTTGCCAGTTTCCATAATTCTAAAAGTTTAAAGGTTTAATACTCTGTTCCACTTCGTGCCGTTTAAAATATACTCTTCCAGAAATTCCATAAGCACGTAATTTCCCTTTCTTTTGCCAATTATGGATAGTTGATAAATCCACTTTCAGAAGTTCTTTAACTTCGTTTCGGGTTAAATACTCGGTTGGTTCCTTTGGTTGGAAATCTTTTTTTAACTGTTCGATTTGAACTTTTACACCGTTCAGGATTGATTCCTGAATTTGTTCCGGGGTTACTGAAATAAATTGTACTTGTTGCATAACTATTAATTTAAATGTTATGCGATGCAAGTACATTTAGGTAGTTTTTAGGTAAAAATTAGGTTAACCTAAAAAAACTGAATGATGTTCTATTGTGTTGATTTACTTGTTTTTAATTGTTGTTTTTAAAATGTTTTGGGTCAACTCCCATGTTGATAAGTTTAGTGTGTGTTTTTTTGAGATATTTATCGGTTAATGGATTATCAGATTCTTTTCCTGTGCTATTCATTAACCTACCTAAAATGGGTTGTATGGTTGTTTTGCCTTCATTCATAAGTGGGGCTAAAAGATTTGTTAAACCATTAGGATAATTAAAGGGCGGAATTTTTTTAAGATGTTCAATTATACCAAGTTCGTGTAGTATTGTAATTTTTTCTTTTATAGTTTCAATCTTATATTCTGGAATTTCTATTTCTTCGGAAGGGAGTACTTTTGATTCTGATTCTAATTTTTTTTCAAGAAACTCTATTTTTCTTATGTTCGAATATCCTATTTTAATTATCTCCTCCCTGTCAATAAAATCTATATAGAGCACACAATCTTCATCACCAAGTGGTGTCCTAATATATAATGAACCAGTATTGTATACATTTAACTCTCTTTTTACAAAATCAGTTTCCGTTGCGTTTGGATAATAACTATCAAGAAATTTTTGTAATCTTTCTTTATAAGTTAGCGTATACGTTTGATAATCACAATATTTCCAATAAAATTGCTTCTTTGTTCCTTCAATAAGTAATTTGGAAATATACTTTTTTAATTCCTCTATTTCTTTCGGGAAATATTCTGACAAATTATATTCAATTGCTTCATCAGATGGAATACCTAATAATTTCCTATTGTCATAAAGATTACCAATTCGTTTGTCAATTTTTTGTGCAATTGATATTATACAATCATACGATTTTTGTAATTCCTCCATAGTGGTTAAAAGTTGTTTAGTTTGCCTGCCTTAAAACATTCATTTGCGGCTCTTTTTTCATTTTTTGCTGCAATTTATTGAAATATTCGTTTATCTGACTGGCATAGTCGTTTGAAGTTTTACCAATATATTCTAAAAATTGTTGTTCCGTACTATGTGCCGTTATACTAATTAATAACGCGGTTGGTATTTCGCCATAAAAGTTTGATGCAAACGAACGGCGGCAAACATGGGAGGTTATTAATTCATGTTTGGGATAAACTCCCTTTACTTTACGTTTAATTTCCTCATCAACTTTTGCACCCTCTGTGGGTTCGTTAATCTTTGCAATTTCGCAAACGTCTTTAATGTGTTTATTAAACTTTGGCGCTGATAGTGGTGATGGAAACTCTCCGTTTCTTTTATCCAATATTTCTTTTACTTTCCACGGCATAGGTATTGAAACACGTTTCCCTGTTTTAACCTGTGTCAATTCAATTAATTCTAAATCGTTACGTTCAACAATGTTGTTTTTAGTCAGGATTAATAAATCTGAAACCCTTTGTCCTATATAACAACCGATAATTAACCAGTCTTTTGCATTTTCCAGTGCCGAACGTTCAAAGGTTGTATTTTCTATTGTTTCCAGTTCATCAAACGTTAAAAACACTTTATATGCCTTTTCAGTAAACCCGCGAATTTGTTTCAGTTGTTTATTTGCTTCGTAACCGTTCAGTTGTGCATCAATACAAACGGTTTTAAGGAAACGAATATAACGCCCGGCGGAGTTTGGGTTTAATTTATCAATCTTAGTGAAATACTTTAACAATTCATTCCTGAAATTCAGGTCAACATCTTTTACATAGAATTTCTTCTTTTTGTGCTTTTCGAAATCTTCGATTTTATGTTTCAGGGTTTTGTATTTTTTTATTGTGCCAACAGCAACGCCACGTTTTCCGTTTGGAAATTCTTTAAAAGGTAAATTATCAATATAGTACTGAATATAGTTTGACAGGCGGTCTGTGTCGGTTTTTTTCTTTTTGCCTAAATTAATATCAATCTGTTCCTGTAACCAGTTGCCGGAAATTTCGATTCCTTTGGCGGTTGCATCATTGTAATTTGATTCCAGTTTGTTTTTTAGGTTGCCTAAATCAGTACGTAACTTCTTTAAGTCCTCATCGTTTGCAAGTGGTAATTTTTGCTTTTTGCTCCAGTCGTTTGGATTGACTACATAACCGGTTTTTCTTTTGAAAATGTTTTTCCGGTCAATTGATAAACGAACATAAATGTTTGCAGGGACTTTTTTGCTTTGAAGTAAATAATTAATTGTTGCCATAATATTAAACTTTGAACATTTGAACTGATACAAATATACAAAACTTAGTCAACCGTTAGTCAACCAACTGACAATATTATTCAACTTTGTTAAATCTTATTCAATAGGTACAATATTCTTAACGTCTTTATTTGATGAGGTTTTCAAGTGTTTTTTATAGATTTTTCGGAGGTTTCAGAAAGCCCCAAAATTGATGGGTTGCGTTCCCGCCAGCTCCACCTTCGCTCACCGAAGCTTTAGCGTAGGTGAGTTTCGCTCATTTTTTATAGAAGCTATAATCCTTGTAGTATTATAGCTTCGGTGAGTTTCGGTGGACGCCGTTCATCACTTTTCAAATAACCAAAACTTATGTGGTACGTTTACATCTTAAAATGTTCCGACTATTCATATTACATCGGCTGTACAAGTAATTTGGACGACTTGCTTGTTAGGAACTGATATCCAATTTTTCTGACTCACCTTTTAAAATCTCTATAGACTTTTTAAATATCCTCTACTGCTTTTCTTTTGACTTTCTAAACTTCTTCGTTCTATACATGATCTTTGTGCAATATTAAAATACAAAAGGATATTTTTTTCAGTAAGAATGAAATATTTTTTTTATGTTAGCGGCAAAAATTAAAGTACTTTTGTTATTCTGTAATTTAAATTTTATTGAAGAAAAATTCTGTGGCAGAGGAATTAAAATATGAATGTAGTGACTGCAGCAAACAGGCCGATGATTGTGTAGAGGAAAATAGCTGCTGTTGTAAAAATTGTTTTCAGGACGAAGATGTAAACGTTTTAAAATCGCTTACAATTAAAGAACTCGATTTTTTAATTGACGGCAAGCAACAAATTAAATACAAACCTGGGGAGACGATTATCAAACAAAATACTTCATCCACCTATGTGGTTTGTATGAAAAGTGGAATTGCTAAAGTTTATGTTGAAGGAGTAAAAGGGAAAAACCTTGTCGTGAAATTAATTGGCCGCCTCGATTTTGTTACAGGCGGTGGATTATTCAATGGCAACATTCAGCAATTCACTATCACTGCCATGACGCCGGTTACCTGCTGCCTGATTGATTCATCGAAACTCACAAAATTATTTTCCGAAAATAATCGATTTGCCGTTGAACTGTTACGGCACCATACAAAACAAAACAACATTTTACTTAATAAACTTGTAAATCTTACGCAAAAATATATGCCCGGTCGTGTAGCAGATACATTATTATATCTAAAAAACGACATTTACAAAAGCAATCCGTTTACTGTTCCTTTAACACGCCAGGATATGGCCGATATGTCAAACATGACAAAAGAGAGCCTTGTACGTATTCTACAACAGTTCAAAACGTCAGAACTAATTAAAACTCACGGTAATAAGTTCGAAATACTTGACGAACAAGCGCTGCTTTCCATTAGCCGCAATGGTTAATTGACATATATCAACTTTATTGCAATCATTTCGCATCTTTCCACTCATCTTATATCAACCGATTCGGATTGATATATCACCCATATTTGCGTTTTTCAGATGGTATTCTGGACTACTTTTATAGCCGAAAACAATGAGTTTTTAAAACATCATTTTTAGGAAAGTAAGTAGTTATATTATAAAACCTAATCAATTTTTTTAGTTATGAAATACAATTCATTTTTTAAACTTGTTCTCCTTTGTTTAGCTGTTGCTGTTATGGCATCATCATGTGTTAAAGAAGGTCCTATGGGCCCTGCCGGTGCAGATGGCGTAGACGGAGTAGACGGACAAGACGGACAGGACGGACAAATTACCTGTTTGGCATGTCACTCAGGAAACAGCATGGAAGCGGTCCAGGCGCAGTTTGCAATGTCAGTGCATAGTGCAGGCGCTATTGCAGTTGATTATGCAGGCGGACGGGCAGCTTGTGCCCAGTGTCACTCACACGAAGGATTTGTACAGTATGCTGAATTTGGCGGCGTTCTTGGTGATATCACCAATCCATCTGCATGGGAATGCAGCACTTGCCACGGAATTCACAATACTTTTGAAGAAGGTTACACCTCTTCATTAAGATTAACTGATCCGGTAGTTGCTAATTTTAACGAATCGGTAACCATGGATTTAATTGGCAACAGCAATCTTTGTGCTACTTGCCACCAGTCAAGAACTGCTGAACCAAATACAGCTTCTCCAGGAGAAACTTTCAGAATCAGCAGCACACACTACGGACCACACCACGGACCGCAGGCGAACATAGTAATGGGACAGGGTTTTGCTGAACTTCCGGGTTCTGTTGCATATCCTGCAGTTGGCAATTCTTTCCACCATCAGGAAGGTGCTTCTTGTGTAGGTTGTCATATGGGAGAATTTGGAGTTGGTGGCGGACACTCGTTTATACCAAGTCTTCAGGCTTGTATTGACTGCCACGATTCAGAAATGGACGATTACAACTATGGCGGTGTTCAAAGCACTACTGAGAACCAATTGGAGCAACTGAGAGACAAATTGGTTGAACTTGGCGTTGTTGAATACATTGAAGCTGATGATGCTTACGAACCAGTTGTTGGAGAATATCCAATGGTTCAGGCTCAGGCTTATTTCAACTGGATTGGTATTGAAGAAGACCGCAGTATGGGTGTTCACAATCCAAAATATGTTAATGCAATTTTGACCAATACGCTGGAAGCGTTAAACGAATAAAATTTAAACGCGACAAACTAAAAAAAGACTTCTTATAAAACAGAAGTCTTTTTTTTAAATTTTATGCAAAATGAAATGAGTTCGATGACCAGAAACATGTTTCATGAGTTTACCATACAATAATTAAAATATTTACGAATGAAAATATTAGGATTCTTTTTCACAATTGCTGTAGTTGCAGCGCTTTTTAGCGGCTGCAAATACGATTTTATTGTTCCTGAAGAGGTTCCGGATGTAAATGACACAACAGTGGTAGTTTCTTTTGCTGCTGACATTGTTCCCATATTCAACGATAATAATAATTGTACACAATGTCATAAAACCGGCGGACAAATGCCAGACCTGACAGCGGGCAATGCTTATTCGTCAATTAACAGCTCACGGTACATTAATAAAGGTACACCTGAAGAAAGTTTGATTTATACCAAACCTAATCCAGCCACAAGTGGCCATACGCAAAAGAAATACACTGAAGCACAGGCAGGATTGATACTTAAATGGATTACCCAGGGAGCCAAAAACAATTAATAATATTTAAAATGAAGACTATGAAAAAATATATATTGTTTCTAATTGTTTTAGGAATTTCTTTTAGCACTGCTTTTGCCCAGGATGCCGAAGCAACTGACGAACCTGTATATTTACCATTCGAAAGCGGTATTTTAATCAACCAGCATACATCGGTTATACCCGATGTTAAAACACTTGAATTTATTATTCAGCATAAATTTGGTTCAATCGAAAATGGACATTCCGATTTATGGGGACTTTATTCAAGCGCAAATGTTCGGCTGGCACTGAACTATGTTCCGGTAAAAAACCTGCAAATAGGAATTGGACAGACCCGGAAAAATATGTACACCGATGTAAATGCCAAATGGACTGTATTTGAGCAAACCCAGAGTAACTCAATTCCGGTAGCCGTTACATTATTTGGTTCGGCAGCGGTTGACGGAAGAAATGAAAGCGCTTTTGGAACTGCAAGAGTTGTTGATACAAAGGGAGAAACAATGCCGGTTAACGTTGCTTTTGGCGACAGATTAGCCTATTTTTCGCAACTTATTATTGGCCGTAAATTCACTGATTGGTTGTCTTTGCAGGCAGCTGCAAGTTTTACCCACTACAATATGGTTGGCTGGGATTACGACCACGATGTGGTTGGCGCTCATTTTAACGGAAGAATTAAATTTTCACCGCAATCATCCTTTATTTTCAACTATGATTTACCGTTGAAAATTAAAAATATCTCGGAACAAACCAACTGGGATAATTTTGCCGAACCAAACCTGGCATTTGGTGTCGATATTTCAACTTATACACATTCATTCCAGATTTATATCGGCAATGCAAACGGTATTCTTCCGCAGGACATCATGATGTATAATCAAAGTAAATTTGACAAACAGGGAATTGCTCTTGGATTTACCATTACAAGACTTTGGATGTACTAATAATCAAGAAATTAATTTTCGCAGATGTTAATGAAAAAATGGTAATATCGTTTACAGATGTTACCATTTTTTCGATTTTCAGGGACTAAAGAAAAGAAACAAAGGTTCGAAAACCACTTAAAGATCCTGACATTCAGAAGAAAATGATCTATTAAAAATTCGCAGAAATGAATCGCCTGAAACTATTATTAAATCTTATTTTAATTTGTTGCTCTTCGTTGCAATTGTATTCGCAGTCGTACGAAGATGCACAACATCATCAATGTTTAAAATGTCATTCCAATCAAACCTACACCTTCCATAATGATTTAATGGATACACAGGAAAAAAGACTGATGAATCCATTTTATATAATTGATACTGTGGCATTGAGAACCGGAGTTCACAATCAGTTTGACTGCACCGATTGCCATTCGTATGAATACAGTACTTATCCGCATGCCGCCAATTTAAAACTTGAACCTCTGGCAACTTGTTTGGATTGTCATGGTGGCGACGAATCTTTTGCAACATATCAGTTCGAAAAAATTCAGGAAGAATTTCAAAAAAGTGTGCATTACCAGGTTTATGGCGATAATTTCACCTGCTCGAAATGCCACAGTCAGCATACTTATGCAACAACAGCCCGCACCAGTAGCGACGTTCTTGAAATAGTGGAATACAGCAACAACATGTGCCTTTCGTGCCATAATTCAATGATAGAATATAAACTGGTTTCGGGGAGGGAAAGACCGCAGATTACCCAAATCCATAGCTGGCTGCCAAACCAGGAACTTCATTTCCAGCATGTAAGATGTATCGAATGTCACACTGAAGTTGTTGAAGGATTAATGGTTTCGCACAATATTCAGGGAAAAGATAAAGCTGTGAGAAAATGTGTGGAATGCCATACAACCAATTCAAGATTAAAAGCTTCGTTGTACAAATACCAAAATCTGCAGCAACGTTCCGAAAACGGAAGGTTAAGCGCTGTTATTTCAAACGAATCGTATGTTATAGGAACACACCAGATTCCGGAACTTAAAATTTTAAGCTACATCATACTTTTTGCCGCACTGGCCGGTATTATAATTCATTCTTTCTTCAGGTATTTAAAAAAGTAATAAAAAATGAATTCCAACAACAAAATCTATTTTTATCCGCTGTGGTTACGCATCTGGCACGGAATTAATGCCCTGGGAATAATTCTTCTCATCATTACCGGACTTTCAATGAATGCAGGAGTTGAATCCTCATTCATTCAGTTTAACCTGGCAGTAAATATCCATAATATTTCGGGGGTTATGGTTTCCCTCAACTACTTACTGTTTATTATTGGCAACGCAATGTCCGGAAACAGCAAGTTTTACATTGTAAAACCTAAGGGATTTTTGAAAAGACCTATGAAACAGGCGTATTATTATGCCTGGGGTATGTTTCACGGCATGAAAGCTCCCTACCCTCTTTCCGAAAAAAGAAAATTTAATCCGCTGCAAAAATATTTCTACATTATTGTAATGTACATTGCAGTGCCAATTGTAATTTTCACTGGTTTTGCACTGCTTTTCCCCGAAATCATTTTTGAAAGAATATACAGTATCAGCGGTATTTTAATTACCGCCGTTTCTCATTCAGTGTTTGGCTTTTTTATTTCCATATTTTTAATCATTCACTTGTATGTAGCTTCAATAGGAAAGTCGCCGACGGAGAACTTTAAAAGTATTTTAACCGGCTGGCACCATATCTAAACAATATCAAAAACAAATAGTATCACCATTTAATGCTATTTAAAACATAAACAGAGAAGGACGCATATTATGACAAGAGGAGTATGTTTTAACGCAGGAAAACGGTTTCAAAATAGTATTAAGAATCTGTATTCCGGAAATTATTTAAAAATCAACCTTATTATTTTACTGCTCACTGCAGTAAGCTTTCAGCTGGCAGCTCAATCCAACGAAGATTGTTTTATGTGCCACGACGACCCATCCCTTACCACGATGAGGGGAGGCAGAGAAGTATCAAGGTATATACCTACCGGCATTCTTGAAAATTCAGTTCATAATTATCTTGAATGTGTTTCGTGCCACACAGATGCTGATGTGGAAGAATTTCCACATCCTGATACACTTGCGCCGGTAAATTGCGGCGAATGTCACGATGATGCAATGTCAAATTTTATGGGCGGAGTTCATGGTACTGCATTTAAAAGGAATGATAAAAATGCCCCCACCTGCTCGGAATGCCATGGAAAGCATGAAATTTTACAATCTTCAAATCCGGATTCGCGTACCTACAAAATGAATATTCCGGTTTTGTGTGGCAAGTGCCATCGCGAAGGCGCGCCTGTTGCAAGAGATTACAACATTACAGAGCACAACATTCTTGAAAATTACAGTCAGGGTATTCACGGACAGGGATTATTCAGCAGCGGTTTAATTGTTACAGCCACTTGTAATGATTGTCACGGAAACCACCTGATTTTGCCGCACACCAACATTAATTCAAGCATTTCGCCCAAGAATGTGGCATCCACCTGTATGAAATGTCATGCACGCATTGAAACGGTGCATGTAAAAGTTATAAACCAGGAGCTTTGGGAGAAAAAACCCGGAGCAATTCCGGCATGTACCGATTGCCATCCGCCGCACAATGTGGAAATGCAGAATATTCTGACTACCATTTCAGATAAAACCTGTTTGGCCTGTCACGAAAATACGGATAAGGTAATGACGGTTGGCGACAGGGTAGTTTCATTAAATGTTGATGTAACCCATCTGGCAAATTCTGCACATAATAATATTACGTGTGTAAAATGCCATTCGGACGTTACTGTGAACAGCGCCCGTCCGTGCGAAACAGCAAATAAGGTCGATTGCTCCAATTGCCATGCCGAAGAAGCTGACATCTATTTTCAGAGTGGACATGGCCAGGCATATTTCAGCAAACAACCCAATGCACCATATTGCACTGATTGCCACGGAACGCACATGGTAAAACCCAAAAACGATGAAAACTCGCCGGTTTTCCGTTCCAAAATTCCGGCTTTGTGTGGAGAATGCCACACCGCAAATGGCAAAGCAGTAATGGGAACAAATTTGAAAGAAATCGATGCTTATTTCGATTACTCCACAAGTGTGCACGGCAGAAGCCTTGAGGAAAAAGGACTGCTTTCTGCTGCTGTTTGTACCGACTGTCATACAGCACATTTAAATTTAAAGGAATCGGATCCACGTTCGTCTGTAAACCCGGCAAATGTGGCTGCAACCTGTGGTAACTGTCACAAAGGAATTTATGACAATTACCGGGAAAGTGATCATGCATACAGGCAAAGTACCGGAGAGATGGAATATCCAACCTGCGAAACCTGTCACACGGCGCACCTGATTTCCGAAGTTCACCAGGATAAATTCATGTCGGAAATAACTACCCAGTGCGGAAAATGCCACACCCAACTTGCTGAAACATACCTTGAAACCTATCATGGAAAAGTTTACCAGCTTGGTTATATGGAAGCGGCCAGGTGTTCTGACTGCCATGGTGCACACGGCATCTACAAAATGGATAATCCGAAATCATCCATCAATCCGCGTAACATTGTGGAAACCTGTAAAAAATGCCATACCGATGCCAACATGAAATTTACAGGCTACCTCACGCATGCAACACATTACGACAAAAGCAATTTCCCCTGGCTTTACTATACATTCTGGGCAATGACAGCACTTTTGTTAAGTGTATTTGCATTTTTCGGACTTCACACTTTGCTGTGGTTACCTCGCTCGCTTGGAGCAATGATTAAAAAGAAAAAACATCCGAAAAGAACAGGTCAGCAGATGTATATCCGGCGTTTCTCGAAAAGAAACCGTATTACCCATATTTTTGTAATTGTCAGCTTTATTTTACTGGCATTAACAGGAATGATTCTGAAGTTCGCTTACATGCCATGGGCAAAATTCCTGTCCGATTTGGTTGGAGGCGCCGGCGTTGCAGGTGTAATTCACCGGATTGCGGCTGTTGCAACTTTCGGGTATTTCATTTTCCATGTGGTATCGCTGCTTAAAGTAAAATTCAAGAAAGGAATTAAAGTCAGCAAATTTATTTTCAGCAGCAATTCGTTGATGTTTAACCGTAAGGATATTAAAGATTTTTGGGCATCTATAAAATGGTTCATTGGAATTGGCCCGCGCCCTGAATACGGTCGTTGGACTTACTGGGAAAAATTCGATTATTTTGCTGTTTTCTGGGGTGTTCTGGTAATTGGCACTACCGGGCTGATGCTGTGGTTCCCGGAGTTTTTCACACAAATTTTCCCGGGTTGGTTTATCAATGTGGCTCAAATTATTCACAGTGATGAAGCGCTTCTGGCAGTTGGATTTATTTTTACTATCCACTTTTTCAATACGCACCTGCGCCCGGAATCATTCCCGATGGATACTGTGATATTTACAGGTTATGTTCCGCTCGATGAATATAAACAGGACAGGCCGCATGAATACGAACAACTTAAAAAGTCAGGCAAACTTGAAGATGTAATCATGATTAAAAATTTCTCAAAACAAAAAATGAGAAGGATAAAATTGTTTGGCTTTGTTGCACTGTTTACGGGAATTATCCTGGTTGTTTTAATTGTCTATTCATTGTTTTTTCATTGATAATGAGTGAAAACAGATATCAAAACAATGCTTATGAAAGCAGATAAGTTTTAATCATTAGTTTAAAGAAACTGGAAGAATATAATATATTTAAAGGCGGCAACTTCGTTGGTCCGCCTTTCTTTTTTAAAACATAATTTCATAATTAACAGGCATATATAGAAATCTTATAAATTAAGAAACTGTATTGAATAATTAGCTATTTTTTACAAACTTGCACGTTTATTGCTAACTGCAAATGACAAAGAGAAAATAACATGAAATTACCATCATCCATTAGAAACTGGATTTCAATTACCGGAGCAGTGCTGGCTGTTTTTAATCTGGCGTCAATTCTTTCACTATTTGTATTGAATACATTTTTTGGATTTGGCGGTTCCTACATCGGTTTGTTTATTTACATCGTGCTGCCTATTTTTCTCGTTGCCGGATTACTTCTGATTCCAATTGGAATGCGGATAAACCGCAAAAAGGCGCTTAAAGCTGAAAAAGAGGGTAAAAGTTAAACTGGCCGGTTGTTGATTTTAATAACATTGCTACCCGCAATGCAGGAATGATTTTTATTGCAGGTACCGTTTTACTTCTTATTATTTCATCGATTGGCAGTTACGAAGCTTTTCATTATACTGAATCGGTTGAATTCTGCGGAAAATTTTGTCACAAGGTAATGAAACCGGAATACATTACATACCATGGTTCGTCGCACGAACGCGTTGCCTGCGTGGAATGCCATGTTGGCTCGGGCGCAAGTTGGTACGTAAAAAGTAAATTGTCAGGATTGTATCAGGTATATTCGGTTTTGGCAAAAAAATATCCGCAACCCATTCCCACTCCTATTGCAAATCTGCGACCGGCGAGGGAAACCTGCGAAGAATGTCACTGGCCTGAAAAATTTTACGACCACAAATTTAGTGTTAAACATTCATTTCTTTCCGATGAAGAAAATACGGAGCGGATAATCAACATGCAGATAAAAACAAGCACAAAACTGGTCATGGGCGAACTCGAAAAAGGAATTCACCAGCATATAAGTCCCAATGTTAGAATTGAATACAAAACAACTGTCGCAACCGGCAGATTATTCCCTGGGTGAGATATACAAATATAAAAACCGGAGAAACAGAAATATTTACCGATAGTGAAAATATGCTGAACGAAGCACAAATGGATTCGCTTGAAACAAGAGTAATGGATTGTCTGGATTGCCACAACCGTCCATCGCACGATTATGAAGCCCCGCAAAACTTTATCGACAAAAAAATGAGTGAAGGCAAAATACCTGTTGATATTCCAAGCATAAAAATGGTGGCAATGCTTGCCCTGTACCAGGAATATCC
>CAWKIX010000010.1:0-5424 GCA_963849775.1 uncultured Prolixibacteraceae bacterium
GGAAATTATTGTTTTTGCGTTGGATGAAGCAGCAGACGATTTAATGTTAAATAACAAAAGGCAAAAAAGCTTTTCTGCGATAAATTTAAGCACCAAAGGGTTTAAATTCAACAGAGATGATGCAAATGAGAGATAACAGTTTTATTGACACTAATATTCTTGTTTATTGCTACACTAAAGATGAACCGTCGAAACAAGAAAAAGTATTAGCAGTTTGCAATCGTATTGACACTTTTATTAGTACTCAGGTTTTGACCGAACTTTCCAATACGCTTAGAAAGAAATTTAAACTGGACTGGAAAAATATTGAAAATGTAATTTCAGAAATAAATTCGGGATTCCACGTTTTCGTAAACAAACCCATTACAATTGAAAAGGCTTGCAATATTGCAGATAAATACAATTATTCTTTTTACGATTCGCTGATTATTACCGCCGCTTTGGCTTGTAATTGTTCAATTCTTTATACTGAAGACATGCAGAATGGGCAAATAATTGAAAATTGTTTAACCATTGTGAATCCTTTCAAATAGAAAACAAAGTCCTTTTAAAGAGCGTTACTTTCTGTGTTCCGGTTCAGTGAGAACGGTTTTAAGGAATCAATATATTGATTAAGAAGATAATTCTTAAACTTTTCAATTAAAATTTCTTGACCTTTGGTTGATTTAATATCGAGAAAAATAAAAGTCTCTTTTAGTTCAGGTATTTTGTCAACATAATTGGCCAACTTCAGTTCCATCACACCTGTTTGAGGAAAACCTACAACGCTGACGGTTTACATTTCTAAAAATGGCGATTTAGAAATTGCCTCACTCCGAAAGAAAATTTATCTCCAACTTTGGTACAGAACCCAACAGTTACGGAGTTCAAGGTTTTGATGTAGCCTGGTATTTTTTAAATGCCATCCATTTTTACGGAAAAGATTTTGAGAATTGCCTGCCATACATGAACACAAAACTTTTACAGGGAAACTATTATTTCAAAAGAGTTTCACCATCAGGTGGCTTTATGAATGAAGGAGTTTCAGTAATTTCCTATAACCGTAATTTCGAGGTTGTTCAAAAAAGTGTAATGGGGAAACCGAGGTTTTGAAATTGGAAGAGAACAGATGAAAACCATTCTGAGCAAAGTTACAAGAACTATTCTTTTTAAATAAAAAATCATTTTACCATTTATAGATATATGAAAATGATGGAATGATTGGAAACAATGAATACTGGTACAATTTCCGTTCAACGAGTGGATTACCAAAATAGTAGTAATACGGGTTTTGTCTGTTATAAATATTGTAAATTCCAAGGTAAATATTTCGCTCCCCTTTTTTCAACTGCTTTTTGAAATTAAATCCAACATCAAGCCGGTGATATGAAGCTGTTTGAAAATTATTTACACTCCCGTAGTAATGTGCTTCCCTGAAAGTTTTCTCAAAGTAGTTTGCTCCGTTGTATGAAAATTCAATTGCCTGAAATTTTTGAGTTGCCAGCGTCACAAAATTACCCGAAGCAAAAATCCAGTTTGCTGAAAATGACTTGTTTTCAGATATTTCGAGTGAATAAACGAGGTTAATTTCATGCAACCTGCCGTATTTGAAAGGGAAAGTATTTCTCTGGTTTAAGTTCTCAAATTTTCGTGTGTCTTTTGACAAGGTATAACCAATCCATCCGGTGTTTTTTCCTTCTGTTTTCTGGGCAAGTAATTCAATTCCCTTCGAATAACCTTGTCCTTGTTTCTCAATTGCATCATCCCATTTTAATGTGTTGAAAATAGAATATCCGGGTTTATAGTAAATAAGGTTGTCCATCTTTTTAGTATAAACTTCAATCGTAAAATCTATCGTTTTTATTTGCTTCGAAAATGCAACAGAAAACTGTTCCGATTTTTCAGGAAGAACGGTTGTAGATGAAGGTATCCATAGATCAACGGGCAAACCGCTGGAATTATTCGTCAGCAAATGAACGTATTGATGGTTTACCGCATACGACGATTTTAAAAAAGACCGATTGGGCAACGAGTAACTAACTGAAATTCTGGGGTCAAAGGAGATTTGATTGATTTGATGCCAGTACATCGAAAAAACCCCTGATGCAATGCTCAAATGTTTGGTAATATCCCAGTTTGTTTCAATGAAACCTTTTAATTCCAATACATTTAACTTGTTCAAATACAAAGTGTCATTGTTCGTGAAATTAGTTTCTTCTGATGATTTGATTGCTGAAGGTGTAAATTTGTGATAAGTTGGTTCAAGCCCAATTTTCAAGTCGAAATTATAAAACGATCTGCTCATATTTGAAAACAAAGTTAAGTCACCGATCTTTGAACTAAATTCTCCCTTTGTTTTGTAATCTTCCTCATCAGCGTATATAGTTTCCTTGTTCTTAAATGCCCTATAAAATTTTGTGAAATTTAAACCTGAGGAAACAACCCAGTTTGACGTAGAAAAATGGTTCCAGGTTATCGAACCTGCTAAATTCCCCCAATTGTTTTTTAGTGAGCTCGTATAACTGATATTGTCTTTCTGTTTGAAAAAAAGTTTGTCACGGCCTGAATATAGCATGAAAATCAACTTATTACGGACATTTTTTATAAAGGTAGCTTTTGTTGTCAGGTCGTAAAATGTATAACTTGAAAGGTCTTTGCCGTTGGACGACATTGCCGTTATTGGGAGCATAAATAAATCAAGGTTGCACCTCCTCACAGAAAACATACCCGACAGTTTATTTTCGATGATTGGGCCTTCAATAAAAAACTTTGAAGCGAGTGTCCCAATCATAAATTCTTTGTGAGATTTCTTCAAATCACCATCTTTTAAACGAATATCAAGAACAGAAGAAAGCCTGCCGCCAAAATTGGCCGGATAATAACCCTTGTAAAGTGTCGCTTTTTTTATTGTGTTGATATCAAAAACTGATAAAAACCCACCAATATGGTTTACATAATACAACGGTACGTCATCAATTAATGTCAAGTTCTGATCCGGAGTACCACCCCGAACATAAAAAACAGATGAACCTTCGTCCCCCATTTTAACGCCCGGCATCAATTGCAGGTTTTTCATTAAATCAGGGTCTCCTGAAAGACTTGGCATTTTTGAGATTAAATTCATTGGCAACTCATAAAGTCCGGTTGAGCGGTTGATTTTCGATTTTTCAACAACTGTAATTTCATCCATTGAAATTCCTGGATTGAGCAGTACTATTAACAAAGAATCTTTATTGTAGTTTGATTTCAAAACCAAGGTTTTTTCGTAACCAATATATGAAACTTGTAATTCCAAAGTATCGGGCAGTGTAGTTTGCAAACAGAAAAAACCATTATTATCAGTAAAAGTTCCTTTTTCGTTTTGGAGTTGATAAACTGTTGCCCCGATTAAAGGCTCGCGGCTTTTTTCGTCGAGAACTTTGCCACAAATCTGCTGGCTTTTGCTAACCAGTGGCACAAAACAAACCAACCAGATAAGCAGGGTGTAAAAGCCATTTAAACCTGACGAAAAATGAATAAATGGCTGGCTTAATTTTCTCCTATTCATTTATGTTGATGCATTGTTTTATGTCCTGGGTGTAACCTGCAAAAATCCCTATTCCGTTGGTAATATTGGTATATAACTCAACCGGGTCGCCCTTAAAAAGCTCGTAAATATCTTCTCTTCCAACATTTTGGTTGTAAAAATGAACATTGATGCTTTTTCTGTATTCGTAATAATTGCGGCTTACATTTTTTAAAACTACCGTTGGTTCATCACAATCTGAAAAAATTTCAAGTGTAATTTGTTTTCCATTAAAAAGTTCATCAGTAAACAATAGTGTACCTGTTGGGTTTGGGTCATGGTCAATATCATAAGTAACTATCGGGCTTTTAACTTTCAACGTTTGAACGATTCCATTGCTTTCATTCAAAATAACGATTTCGTAGTAATTCTTTTTATTAGTTTCGTCACTAAATGTTAAAGTAATTTTTCCGTATGTTGTTGAATAATAGTCCGTGTAAACCGGATATAAATTAGTTGCATCCGAAATAAAAACTGAATTTGGAATGGAATCTTCAGCAGTAAGAGTCAATCCATTATTATCTTTCAGTATTATTTTAACATTATCTCCCGGATTAGCATAAACCGGAATCGGATATTCTCCTTTTCCAGCACCCCTTCCTGTCCAGGCTAAGTTTTCATTTTTATAGATTTTGATATCCAATCCATCAGCAAAAAATGTGGTATCATCCAAAATCGGAGTTGTTGTAAAAGCATATAATTTCATTGATTCATCGGGGGTAAGAAGGCAATTTATCACATACTTCTGTGATTCGATATTCCATTCCAGATCAACTTCTGATGAACAGGAAATTATGAAAATTAGTATTATGGTAAAAAAAAAGAATGCCGGGCAAAGCAAAGCTTGTAAGCACGGCATTCTTATAATCTTATTGTATAACTGTTGCTTTAACATTATAATGTCCTGTGACTTCCCAATTTAAATGAGTTAATTCAAATGCATCCATTTTTCCTAAATCCCCGTTAACATCATAGTGCCAAAAATCAAAAACAGAGCCAAAAGGAAAAATATTACCTGTTTCTATTGAATATGTTGATTTCAGATTTGAAGCATAAATGTGATAAGTATTAGGATAACCATATGCACCAACATTATCAGTATATCTTTGAATGACTATATAAGGATCGGATGGACTTACAAAATCAACTATATAATCCCAGCTTCCTTTTAATACATATCTGTCCAATTGTACTTCCATGTTCCCCATACATTTTTTTTCTGGCTGATTACCTCAACCCAATGCTCATATCGCCAAATTGTTGATCCATAATAAGCCCATGAATTAAAATTAATTCCAATTTGAATTCTTCTATCTCTCCCAGAATCATATGCAAATTGACCATATTTTACAGTTGTACCTTTTAATTTATAGTTAACTTCAATTCCATCTACATTTTCGCCAGAGGACATTAACTTCATTTTATTGTTGAGATCGCATTTATTCCATTGTTTTATTGCATTTGCAGTGCATTGATACATTGTATCACCTACTGCAAATATTCCTTCTTTATTTAATATTGAAGCTAAATAAGGAGTGCGCGTGGAATAGTCATAACCCTCTGTTCCATCTGAATATATGATTTCTTTAATAATCCCTGCGTTAAGATATTTATAATATTTTTCGGAATGTTTAGCAGGTGGAATTACATTCAGCAATTCTTCTTTACTCATGGTTTCAAATGGCTCATCTAATAGTAGCTCAGCATCCACAATATCATTAAAAATGGTTTGTTGTGAAGTGAAAAAAAATCTCTTCTCCCAATTTCGTCTTTCTTCTTCCGACATTCTAGCCAACAACTTAAGGGTTTGGTTAAGTTTTCTGGAATCCTGAAAAACTAAAAATCCATTCTTTACATAAACATCGGGTTTAACTGCTTCT
>CAWKIX010000011.1:0-8422 GCA_963849775.1 uncultured Prolixibacteraceae bacterium
AGCAGGATAGTTTATTGCGGATTAACTTCTACATTATCTTTTTTCTTTTAGGTTTTAGGTTTTTTACCCAAGGTGTGACTATATATTCATTTAGATCGATCGATCTCTTAACGCCAACTCGAGGTGTTTTGATCTAACTGACCTGATTAATGAGCTGGTTGATTTGCGTTTCAGTAAGTTGCATCCGTTCAAAAAAACGAACCGCCTGAGGAAAATCCTGCTCAATATTTTTGCGGGCAATGGTATGAATTTTTTCCTGATGTCCGTATATGTTTTTCGGATCTTCCAGAAACCGAATGTTATACCGGGAAAAATCCAGTGAGTTTCCCAACCTGTAATTATAACTTCTTTTCTTCTTTTAATCGAATCGGTCAGGTTTTCCAGCATTTCCTGTTCTGATAAATTTTTAAGGCCGATATCAAGTCCATATTTTTCAATGGCCTCATGTGTTTGCAGCATTATTCCGGCACCAGGTTCAATTCCGATGACAGGGTTTGAATACGACTTTAAATCCTCAATGGTTTTATACCGGCTGTAATCAGGCACAACCATACCTGTGCGTGCTTCAGGATAAGTTATTCCTATCAGTTCCAGTTCCCCAGCATGTTTGTCGTAGTAGCGTTTATGTGTTTTGGGTAACCAGGCATCAAGAAATATATCGGCGTTTTTATTTGCAACTTCCTCATATGCCGATTCAATATCCGTTAATTTTAAAATGACATTGAATTCCATTTGTTCTTCAAGTAAAACGCTTGATAAATATGTTATGGCCACACTTTCCGACCAGTCGGTATAAACAATCCGAAGAGTTTGTTTTTCATTGGAAGAATCACCTGATCTGCAAGCCGGTATGATTACAAGAACAGCCAGAACTGAAACGATAATTTTAAAATTCATTGAATTTTTTTTATTTGTTTTTTTCATTTCTCCAAATGTTTCAGAATTCGTTTTTTTATTTGAGCAATGCTTTCAGGAAATTCATTGTTTGTTTACGATCTTTTACAACAAGGACCTTAATGTCTTTGTCGGATTCAGCAAGTTTTTCTGAAGTTGAATCAATGATAATTTCGGCAAGTTCCGATTTAATCTTAGTGCCGATTAATATCATGTCGGCACCGGCGGTAAGAGCCTGGTTGTGAAGAATATTGGCTTCTTCGTTTTCAATGTCTATTGAACTGGAACAGGTAATATCATTCATATTAAATTCAAAACGTTTAAGAAATTTTGAAAATTCTTTTTTTGTATGGAATTGCACTTCTTTTAATAAATTTTCATCATTCTCGGGCGGTTGTTTTGGAAAATATTTTAACGGGAGCTTATATGCATGATGGCATATTATTTCAGCGTCAGTATGTTCTTTTATATATTGTGCTGTTTTTAATGCGATGCTGCTAATTTTTGAAAAGTCCATTTTTACCAAAATTTTTTCCAGTCTGGGCTGGCTGGTTTCAGTTATTAATAGCACAGATGCCGGTGCAATTCCCATTACTTTGCGAATAATGCGACCGCGACCCTTGTAACTAATTTTCTTTCCCATTATAATGAGTGAAATGTCATTTTTTCTTGTATACTGCACTATTGTTTCTGTTGTTGAACCTTCCAGAACTAATGTTTTTATTTTCGTACCATCATCTTCTTTAAAAAACTCATTGACTTTTTCATCCATTTCCTCTTTTAATATTTCGGGAAGTGGCTGATTAAGATGAGGATACGCGCTAACAATTTCTTTTGGTATATCATAGGTGCGAATAACGTGGAGGAATGTAATGTTTTTGGGTTTGAAAATTTTTGTCCATGAACTACTGTAACGAATAAGAAAATTATCCATTTCCGTTAAATCCAGGCAAATAAGAATATGTTCCATGTGATTCATAAACAACCAGTTTTTAATGTTTATTGATTTTCTGAATGGGTTGACTTTGCTTCCCGCGCCTTTTCCCGCTTCTGAAGAATTTGAGTAATGGTATCCTGATATTGTTTTCGTTCAGTTTCTTCCTGTGCTTCCAGCAATTCCTCATGTTCTTCACGCAAAGCCTTTAAAAGGCTCCATATAAGTATTAGCAGTATTATTGCAAATGGCAGCCCGGTAGAAATTGCAGCTGTTTGAAGTGCCCCCAGCCCACCACCTATAAGCAAAACTGCAGCAACTGCACCTTCGGTAAGCGCCCAGAAAATGCGCTGAGGGATTGGTGCATCCAGTTTTCCTCCGGCAGTAAGTGAATCTACAACCAGTGAGCCGGAATCAGAAGAAGTAACAAAAAAACTGATTACGAGTATTATACCAACAGTTGATGTTACCATTGAAATTGGAAATTGTTCAAGCAGAACATAAAGTGAAGTTGCAACATTTTCTGTAACGGCTCCGGCAACATCAGCTATACTATTCAATTCAAGATAGATGGCACTGCCTCCAAAAGTAGAAAGCCAAAAAAAAGTAAGTAAAGCCGGTACAATTAATACTCCAAGTACAAATTCTTTTAATGTTCTTCCTCTTGAAATCCGTGCAATAAACATTCCTACAAAAGGAGACCAGCTTACCCACCAGGCCCAGTAAAATACTGTCCAGTCATTTTGCCAGTCAGACTGCCGGTAAGTTTCAGTCCACGATGACAATTCAAAGAAATTTTGCACATAGCCCCCAACATTTTGTACAAACGAATCGAATATAAAAAGCGAAGGTCCAACGATCATCATAAACAGTAAAAATACAGCAGCTATTATAATGTTTAATTGACTAAGGCGTTTTACACCTCCGCTCAATCCGGCAACTACTGAGCCTGTTGCCGCAAATGTGATTAGTACAATTAAAATTACCTGCGTATTGATGGTATCTGGCAGGTTAAACAGGTGAGCCAACCCGGCGCTTACCTGTTGCACTCCAAGACCAAGCGAAGTTGCCAATCCAAATAAAGTGGCTAGCACTGCCAGCACATTGATTGCTTTTCCCCATGATCCATAAATTTTATTGCCAAGTAAAGGGTGAAAAATTGAACTAACAGTTAATGGTAATTTTTTATTGAAAGTAAAAAATGCAAGCGCCATACCTACAAGTGCATAAATTCCCCAGGCATGAAGCCCCCAATGCAGAAAAGTTATTTCCATCGCTTCACGCGCGGCTTCAACAGTGCGTGGTTCGGCATTTGGTGGCGAAATAAAATGATTGATAGGTTCGCCAACGCTCCAGAAAAGAATTCCAATTCCCATACCGGCACTAAAAAGCATTGCAAACCATGCAGTTCTTGTAAATTCCGGCCTTGCTTTTTTTCCACCTAATCTGATTTTACCGTATTTGCTAAATGCAATATATAATACAAAAAACAGAAAGATATTGACAGTAAGCACAAAAAACCAGCCTCCGTAATTTGAAATCCTTGTCTGAATTGTAGCAAAAATGTCATTCATCGGTTCGCCGATAATTAGGATTATTACTATAAACGAAATAATAAGAATTGCGGCAGGCCAGAAAACAAGATGATCGACGTCGAAATATTTTTTGGTACTGATTAAATGCTTCTCGTCCTGTATTGGTAATTTGTTTTTGTTAACCATAATCTGAATTTTTCTCAGAATTTTCCAGGTTTTTCCTTGGTTTCAAAAAGAGTTTATTTTTTAATATTTCAAAACCAATAACATAGTCTCTTTATTAATAAGTACTGCACCTTACTTTTTGTTTTAAAAAAGTTGTTAATGTTATTTGATGGTTACGATATTCTGATATCCACAAAAAGATGCGGGTAAATTTTGTTGTCCATATTGTTTTGGGTTTATTCGCGACAAATTATGATTTTTTATTACGAAAGAGTCAGTAAATACCGACAAATTCGAATTTGGGTTTATATCAACCGGAAACTCACTGGTTGTTGTTTTGCTTTGATATTCAGAATGTTTGTTCGATATTAATAATGTAAACTATTAGAAACAGAGGGTGTTGCTAGTTAAAATGGCAAATTACAATTATTTATGAAATTTTTAAAATCTATCGTTTTATGTTTTTAAAACAGAAATTACTATTCATTACACTTTTATTTTCAAGTTGCATGGTTTTTAGCCAGGAAGAAGAAAAAAAAGATGGCTTCGAATTTGGGGGAGCCATGCGCTTTAACCTGCTTTCAACCAACTATGAAAATCCGGCTAACAAGCTGAATACCCAATTTACATGGGATACCTGGCGGTTAAATGTAGATGGCTCTGTCTCTGGTATCGATTTAAGTTTCGAATATCGTTTCTATCCCACATTTGGTAGCCATTTTATTCAACACGGATTTTTGGGGTATGCTTTTTCAGATAATTTATACATGGAATTGGGCGTAACTCAGGTGCCTTTCGGTATTACATCCTATGCTTCCCATTCCTGGTGGTTTCAGGGACCTTATTATGTTGGACTGGAAGATGATTATGACATGGGAATCAATTTTGATATCACACCAACTGATAAACTCGAAATAAATCTTTCCTATTTCCGGCAGGCAGAACCCGAGGGACCAAAATTCGGCGGGGATGTAACCTTTGGAAATGCCGGTTCTGGCCGGTATTCATATGATATTGTGCCCGGAACCGGAGCTTATGTGGCAGATAATGGTAAAATTATTTCTGCCTCGGCAAGTTTACGCGAACTTGATCAGTTTAATGCACGTGTAGCTTTTGATATAGTTGAAGGATGGCAAGTTGGAGCTTCTGCTCAGGTTGGTGGTATTTACAATTCTGTACTGGAAGAGAGTGAGATTGGAACTGCCTTTGCCGGACATGTAGTGGGTAATTTTGGTAAATTAAACCTGAAAGCTGAATATATTAGATACAACTACAAGGCCAAATCAGATGACGGACAGGAACTGGATGTACTGCAAATGGGAGCGTATGGTTATGAATATTTTGGTGGCGAAGGATATACAGGTGGTGTTGCAACCCAGGCAAATATGTATGTTGTAGGGCTGGCATACACAATTCCGGTTGATTTTGGGCCGGTAACAAGTGTGCAACCCTATTTTGATTACACGATGATTGACAAAATAAACAAAGAATTTTACGATACCCAGCATCTTATTCCGGGATTTTTAATTAGTGCGGGAGCAGTTTACACATACGTGGATTATGCAATGGGAAAAAATCAGCCCTGGTTGACAAGCTCTTTTGGAAAAGGTTTGGGATCAGGAGTTAAAGACCCGGATTGGAACAGACGGTTGAATATAAATATCGGTTACTACTTTTAATTTAAAAGAAGATTACAGAATGAGCAATGTTAAAAACATCAGACTCAAAGTTGAAAACTTAACCCTCATCTTTGGAAAAAGAAAGAAAGAGGCACTTGCCATGCTCGAGAATGGAGCATCCAAAAGTGAAATCCTGAAAAAAACAAAATGTACGGTTGGGGTTAAAAAAGCAAATTTCGAAATTCAGGAAGGCGAAATTTTCGTTATAATGGGCTTGTCGGGAAGTGGAAAATCAACGTTAATCCGGTGTTTAAACCGTCTGAATGAACCCACCGCAGGTAAAGTGTTTTTTAAGGATCATAATATTACACGCGACACAAACAAGCAATTACTGCAGACCCGACGAACTGAAATGAGCATGGTATTTCAAAAATTTGGATTACTTCCTCATCGCACCATTGTTGAAAATGCTGCCTTTGGCCTCGAAATTAGAGGCGAACCAAAAGCAGAACGTGAAGAACGTGCAAAACAGGCACTAAAAACCGTAGGGCTCGAAGGGTATGAAAATCAATATCCTTCTGAAATGTCGGGGGGAATGCAACAACGGGTAGGATTAGCCCGGGCATTGGCAAACGATAGTGACGTATTGCTAATGGATGAAGCATTTTCTGCACTCGATCCATTGATAAAATCAGATATGCAGGATGAGTTGCTTCAAATTCAGAATAAATTGCACAAAACCATAGTGTTCATTACACACGATTTGGATGAAGCCATGAAAGTTGGCGACCGGATAGCCATTATGAAGGACGGCGTGATTGAACAAATTGGAACCGCAGAAGAAATTCTTACCAATCCTGCCAGCGAATATGTGAAAGCTTTTGTGGAAAAAGTAGACCGCAAAACAATTATTACCGCTGAAACACTGATGTTCAAAAAACCAACACTTGTGCAGATTGATAAAGACGGCCCCAAAGGAGCGTTGCGTAAAATGCGCACAGCAGGTGTTGATGTATTACCGGTTGAAGATGAAGAAATGAAATTTCTTGGATATGTTTGGCTCGACGATTTGCTGAAACTTGAAAAGCAGCACGAAAAATCTGTTCATAAAGTTTTGTATACTGATGTGCCGAGTGTGTACAAATATTACACAGTTGAAGAAATGCTTCCGTTAATGGCTAATCATCATTATCCGCTGGCGGTAATCAGCGAAGAACAAGGAAGGCTTCTTGGAATTGTAACTCAAACTTCACTGATAATTGAATCCACCCGTTTTGCTGATGAAGAACTTGATGAATTAATTGAAAAAGCAAATGAGTTATAACATGGAGAAATTTATAAATATTGGGGAAATAATTGAAAATGGCATTAATTCACTGGAGCGAAATTTTTCTTTTTTATGGAATGCAATAGATGAAGTTATTTCATGGACTGTTGAGAATTTAAACGATATACTTCTTTCCGTACCATTTTTTATCATTGTTTTGCTGATAGCTGTAGCTGCCTATTATGCAAAAGCAAAAGGTAAATTATTTAAAAAAGAAGGACTAAAAAAAGGAGCGGGTTTGACCCTCTTTGTTTTATTGGGATTTTTGCTGATTTATGGTATGGGATATTGGGAGGAATCCATGCAAACAACAACACTTGTTCTGGTTTCCACCTTAATTGCATTAATAATTGGAATTCCGTTTGGAATATTGTCGGCAAAAAATAATACGGCAGATGCCGTTATCCGGCCGATTCTTGATCTTATGCAAACAATGCCGGCTTTTGTTTACCTCATACCGGCCATATTTTTTTTTAGTGTAGGAAATACACCGGGAGTTATTGCAACGGTGATTTTTTCGTTGCCGCCTGCAGTACGTTTAACCAACCTTGGTATTCGAAATGTTCCAGGGGACGTGATTGAAGCGGGAAGGGCATTTGGCGCAAACGAAAACCAGATTCTCTTTAAAATCCAGTTACCATTGGCAATGCCAACTATTCTTGCAGGTATTAATCAGGTGATTTTACTTGCCCTGTCAATGGTTGTCATAGCTTCCATGGTTGGGGCAAAAGGACTTGGGAGTATTGTTTACCAGGGGATTCAGCAAAATGATATTGCAAAAGGCTTCGAGTCGGGTGTCGGTATTGTGATTTTGGCCATAATTCTCGACCGTATTACTCAATCAATAGCAAATAATAAATAATTTGAAAATTATAAAAATCATTAGTTATGTTGAAATATAGAAATTTTGTAAGCCTGCTTGTTGTTTTAAGTTTTGCAATTGGCATTATTTCATGCAACAGCGGTAAAAAAAGTAGTTCAGAAAACGAAAAAAAAGAGGTAACTATTTTCTATCCCAACTGGGCCGAAGGTATTGCATTTACTTATCTGGCTAAAGTCGCGCTTGAAGATAATAATTACAAAGTAGAACTTACCAATCTTGAACCTGGATTGATTTACGGAGAGTTATCAAAAGAAAATTCAAAAGGCGATGTTTTTCTCGATGCTTGGTTGCCAAATACTCATGCCGATTACTGGGCTGATTATGGTGATAAACTGGTAAAACTGGGAGAATCGTTCAGTAATGGCACTACCGGTTTAGTTGTACCTTCATATGTTCCGGTTAATTCAATTAACGAATTAAATGAATATAAGGATAAGTTTGACGGCGAAATTATTGGAATAGGAGGTGGCGCTGGTATTCATGCAAATACACTTAAAGTTATAGCTGCCTATGATCTCGATTTCGAACAAATTACTTCCAGTGGCCCGGCAATGGTAGCCAGCCTGGAAAAAGCCATATCAAACAATGATTGGATCGTTGTTACCGGTTGGAAACCCCATTTTATGTGGGCTACCAACGATTTGAAATACCTGGAAGATTCAAAAAATATCTACCCGAAAGATGTTTGCGCCATAGTTTCACGCAGAGGTTTTGAAGAAGATATGCCAACAGTTGCAGCTTTCTTTAAAGATTTTAATCTGAATGAAGAACAGCTTTATGAATTAATGCAGGAAATCAGAAACAGTAATGAAGAAACAGGAGCAAAAAACTGGTACAACGCAAATAAGGCAACAGTAAATGCCTGGTTTGAATAGCAGGAATCGAAAAACATTTCGATATTTTTGAAAGGGTTTCACAAAAGTGGAGCCCTTTCTTTTAGTTTCAAATATACTGATGAGTATAAATTTATTGGTAATAAATAACCTGTTAATTTACTTAATTAACCTTATTTTTGAGCGATAGCTTTTTTAACTTTGAAACTTCATTGAACAAGTTGCATGAAGA
>CAWKIX010000012.1:0-169083 GCA_963849775.1 uncultured Prolixibacteraceae bacterium
GAAATTGTTTTTTTGAATAAAATGTATTGAGCATGTTGGGGCTGTTTTTATTTCTATGGTTTTTATATATCCAAGAATGGCGGAGTTGAAACTCCGACTTCCTGAAAAAATAAAATACAAAAAAGTCCGGTTTTTGCCGGGCTTTTTTTGATTTGTTCTAAATAAAAATTATTTTCAGCGTCGGTAAACTTTGCACCTTTTTTTTCTGTTAGTATGGTTTTAATAATTCATGACAGCTGGAAATCTTTGGACTTCCGTTAATTAATTGAACAATGAAGAAAATTTTCTCGTTTATAACATCGCTGCCGGTTATGGCATTTTTGTTTCTCGTTCTGGCGTTTTCAATGGCAATTGCCACATTTGTAGAAAGCAGTTACGGCACACCAACCGCCCAGGCAATAATTTATAAAACCAAATGGTTTGAGTTGATTTGGGTGATTCTTGCCATTAATTTGATAAAGAACCTTATCAAGTACCGGTTCTTTACAAAACAGAGAATTACCCTGGGAATGTTTCACATTTCTTTTTTGGTGATTTTGTTGGGCGCGGCTATAACACGGTACATTAGTTATGAAGGAATGATGCACATTCGGGAAAATCAAAGTTCCAATGAAATTGTTTCCACAGAAACTTTTTTCTATGCAGGTTATAATGATCAGGAAAAGGAAAAAAAGGTAATTTTTTCAGAATTGGCACCAAAACAGTTTTCAACAAAGTTTGATGTAAATGGGCAAAAGGTAAAGGTAAAAACAGTTGGTTTTATTGAGAATGCCGAAAGAAAACCTGTACCTGCAGAAACAGGAGATCCTGTAATTGATTTTGTATTCTCATCGCCAACAGCTCAGGGAATGCAAAGTTTCATGTTTAATATTGGCGACGTTCTGGATTATCCGGGATTTAGTGTCGGATTCGAATCGAATGTAAATACTGCGGTGAAATTTTTCAGATCAGAAGAACAATTGATGATGGTTTCGAACCAGCCACTCGAAGAAACAACAATGGCAACACAGGAAACAGTAAGTATAGAAGCCGGCGATACTATTCCGGCAAAATCGATGTTCCTGTACCGGTTTGGTGATTTTAGTTTTCTAATTCGGAGTTATATGCCTGCTGCTTCTTTTACAGCAGTTAAAAGTCAGATGCAAACCCGTGAGAATGCAGTAATTGTTCAATTATCCGATGGAATTAACCAGCAAACTGTGCAGGTTTTTGGATCACCCGGTGTTACTCCTGATACAGTATTGGTTCCTTTAGGTAACAGCACGTTAAAACTTGCTTACGGTTCTTTGCCTATAATTTTACCATTTCATATTTATCTGAAGGATTTTCAGCTTGAACGATATCCGGGTTCTGAATCGCCTTCATCTTTTGCTTCGGAAGTAGTACTTCAGGACGATAATAGCGGTTTTACCAAAGACATACGTATTTTCATGAATAATACATTGACTTACAAAGGTTACAAGTTTTTCCAATCAAGTTACGATACCGACGAACTTGGTACGGTGCTTTCTGTAAATCACGACTTTTGGGGTACCAAAATTACCTATCTGGGTTATTTGCTTTTGGCTATTGGAATTATTTTGTCGGTTATAAACAAGCATTCTTATTTCAGATTTTTAACAAGAAAATTGAAAATGATTTCAGCAAAAACAACAATACTCATTCTGATACTTGTAGGAATTTCTGTTGTATCTAATGCACAATCAGGATTTGGTGCCGTTGTTCCTGATATTAACGATGAAACAGTTGAATCGTTCAGCAAAATATGGGTGCAGGGAATTGACGGTCGAATTGAACCAGCATCAACATTAAACAGTGAGATTGTCAGAAAAATAAGTCATAAATCATCTTTATACGGAAAATCACCGGATGAGGTGGTACTGAGTATGATGACACATCCTGAAATCTGGCAAACGTTACCCATTATTCTGGTTTCCAACAAAATGCTGGCAATGCAACTTGGAGTAACCGGGAAATATATTACTCCCGAGCAACTTTTTGATGCACAGGGAAATTACCGGATTCTTGAAAATGTTAGAGCTGCTTATGGAAAAGCTCCGGCAATGCGCAATCAACTGGAAAAAGAATACATCAATATTGACGAGCGCGTAAATATCTGTTTTATGGTATTCGATGGATCAATGTTTAATATATATCCTCGCGCTAAAAAAGAAGATCCATGGTATAAACCGGGGGTGACAGCTACAGATTATTCGGGCGCTGATTCAATATTTGTAAGAAATGGTTTTCAATTGATGTTACAAACCATAACTGAACAAAATTATGCCGATGCAAATCAGATTATTCAGGGCATTCGAAGTTTTCAAAATAAATTTGGGGGAGAATTAATTCCTTCAGAAACAAAACAAAATGTAGAAATTCTATACAATAAAATAAATCCTTTTAAACGTATTTTCCCTTACTACCTCATGTTTGGATTTTTTCTTCTGTTTGTTCTTTTTGTGAATATTTTCAGGCAAAAACCACTTTCAAAATATTTGCGCTACACATTTTTTGGTCTGATAATTCTTCTTTTTCTGGTGCATTCAGCAGGTTTGGCGGTTCGCTGGTACATTTCAGGTCATGCGCCATGGAGTAACGGATTTGAATCGATAGTTTATATTGCATGGGCAATAATGCTTGCAGGTTTACTCTTTGGTCGTAAGTATCCAATGGTTGTTGGCACTGCTGCGTTTTTATCAGGAATTGCATTATTTGTTGGGCATCTCAACTTTATGAATCCTGAAATTACACCTTTAGTCCCGGTGTTGAAATCTTACTGGCTAATGATTCATGTGGCTATAATTACGGCCAGTTACGGGTTTTTAGGACTTAGTTCGTTTCTGGGAATAATGGTGATGATATTAATTGTTATGCGCAGAAAAAATAACGAAGGGAAAGTCACCCAATTTATTGAGCAGTTAACAACCATCAATGAAATGTCGGCAACGGTGGGGTTGTACTTTCTAACAGTTGGTACTTTTCTGGGTGGTGTGTGGGCTAACGAAAGCTGGGGACGTTATTGGGGCTGGGACCCGAAGGAAACCTGGGCGTTGATTACAGTTGTTATTTATTCATTCATTGTGCACATGAGGCTAATTCCTGCATTAAAAGGTTTATTCAATTATAACCTTGCTTCAATATTGGGGTTTGCTTCAGTAATGATGACTTATTTTGGTGTGAATTATTATTTGTCAGGTTTGCATTCCTACGGGAAAGGGGTTGCCGATGGAATAAATCCTGCTGTTCCGCTTAGTGCAGCTTTGCTTGCAGGTTTAATGATATGGGCGTATTTAAAACAAACTACCTACGAGAAGGAACATGAAAGTTAGGTGTTTTTCGAAAGAGGATGGCATCCCTCCAAGGGATGCTATCCCTGAACTTACTCTTTTTTCAATGTTTCTGCACTCCTGCCAAAAAGCAATACGCTGTTGTTGTTTTATCGCCATCATTATGCAAATAAGAATTCTAAAATCAGAATAAATAATTCGGTTTTCTGGTTCGGACAAAAAAATTAAATTCCTCAATTTCAAAACGATTATATTTGGCCTGACTAAATCAATAGAAATGGGAGAACAAGTAACTCGAACATTTGATATCCTCGAACGTTACCTGAAAGAATTTCCACGTACCGATGCATTAGGCGGTAAAAAAGAAAGGAACTGGTACACTTATTCCACCGAAGAATACAATAGAAATTCACATTTGTTTGCCATGGGTTTAGTGGCGATGGGATTCAAAAAAGGGGATAAAATTGCCACAGTTACAAATAATCGGCCCGAATGGAATTTTGCCGATATGGGAATGGCAATGATTGGTGTGGTGCATGTTCCTATTTATCCAACCATTGGCGAAGATGAATACAAATACATTTTAAGGCACGCAGAGGCTAAAATGCTTATTGCCGGCGATAGCAAATTATATGAAAAACTATTTCCCATTTTAAGCTGGATTGACCGTCTGGAGTTTATTTACACTTTTGATGAAATTAAGGGAGTAAAAAATTACGAAGAGATACTTAAACTTGGAAAATCGAAAGAGGATGACCTGGCATCAAAATTGAATAAAATCAAAGATTCAATTGAACCGGATGATCTGGCAACTTTAATTTATACATCAGGAACCACAGGAGTACCCAAAGGTGTTATGTTAACCCAAAAGAATTTGGTTTCCAATTTTGTTTCCCATTCAAAAATGCACCATTTGGGAAAGGACCACCGGGTAATCAGCTTTCTTCCATTTTGCCATGTGTATGAACGCAGTGTGAATTATCATTTTCAATATAAAGGAATGGGAGTTTATTATGTGGGCAATTTAAACCAGATTATTTCTGCGATAAAAGAAATAAAACCACACATGTTTAATTCGGTTCCCCGTTTACTGGAAAAAGTATATGATGGATTTTTAACCAAAGGAAAAGAACTCTCCGGGATTAAAAAGTCGCTTTATTTTTGGGCGTTAAATCTTACGCATCATTTTGAATTCAATAAAAAATACGGACCACTATTAAAACTGAAAATAAAGATTGCCGACAAGCTGATTTATTCAAAATGGCGGGAAGCGCTTGGCGGTAATATAGTTTACATAGTTTCTGGTGGGGCAGCTTTGCAACCGCGAATTGCCAGGGTTTTGGGAATGGCCGGTATGCAAAACCTGGAAGGCTACGGATTAACAGAAACATCGCCGGTAATTGCTGTTAATAATCCGGCAACGGGAGAAATGAAAATCGGCACAGTGGGACCAATACTGGAAGGATTTGAAGTGAAAATTGCTGAAGATGGTGAAATACTTTGTAAAGGTCCCGGGGTGATGAAAGGATATTACAAAGCTGATGATTTAACTGATGAAGTAATTGATAAAGATGGTTGGTTTCACACCGGTGATATTGGAATTTTTGATGAAGGCAAATACCTGAAAATTACCGACCGTAAAAAAGAGATTTTTAAACTATCAGGCGGTAAATATATTGCCCCGCAAATGATTGAAAATAAGCTGAAAACTTCAAGTTTAATTGAGCAGGCAATGGTAATTGGCGCCAACGAAAAATTTGCGAGTGCACTTATTTCACCCAATTTTCCGCTGTTGCATGATTGGTGTGCCGAGCATAAAATTCACTTTCAGGATAATATTGAACTGATTAAAATTCCTGCGGTAGTAGAACAAATACAAAAGGAAGTAAACAGTATTAATAAAACACTTGGTTCCCACGAACAGATAAGCAGGGTAAGGTTGGTTTGTGAAGAGTGGTCCCCTGCAAGCGGTGAACTTTCGCCAACTTTAAAACTGCGCAGGAATATTGTTGCATCAAAATACCAGGATTTAATTGATGATATTTATGCGGTGGGGAAAAGCTAGAGTAGGTGGCTCATGTCATTACAAACATATAGCCTTTTTTATACATGCAAATAGGCGCTGAACTACTTATGGTTATATTTACAATCCAAAATTCTAAACCAACTTAAAATGCAAAAGCTGTCTGTTTTTCTTTTATGCCTTATTGTGGCGTTAATTTCCAAAGGTCAGGATTTAACCATTAATCAGGACGAATATTTTGAAATGCCCGGATTAAATGTAATGGTGTTTTATGATATTTATCCCGAAGGACATCAGGGGGCAGTTGGAATTATTCAAAACGGAACACGAGTTGCAACAAACGGTGATCTGCGTTTGGAACCAACACCGGGTCAGTGGCAACCCATTCCGGCAACCGGCAAACGCGGAGTTTTCCCCGATCAAAATGAAATTCGAATAAAATGTACTTATCCCGATGAAAGTCGAAATCGAAAAGGATTTAATCCGGTGTTATATCCCGATCTTAACTTTAGTTACAATGTCAGGGTTTTTGGTGAAGGTAAAAAGTTTCGGATTGTTGTCGATCTGGAAGAACCGCTACCTGAAGAATGGATAGGGAAAGTTGGGTTTAACCTGGAACTGTTCCCGGGAATATTATTTGGGAAATCATGGTACATGGATTCAGAATCGGGAATTTTTCCGTTACAGGCAAATGGACCAATGCAAAAAGATGCCGATGGAAACTGGCAGGCTTTTCCGCTGGCAACCGGAAAGAAGTTGACCATTGCTCCAGAAGTGCCGGCGCAAACCATGGTAATTTCAAGTTTAAATTCAGAATTGCAGTTGCTTGATGGACGATTTTACCACAATAATGGCTGGTTTGTAGTGCGATCTGAAGTTCCGGCAGGTGCAACCAGTAAAGCGATTGAATGGATTGTTGAGCCAAATGTAATGGATGGTTTTAAACAGCAACCGGTTGTTCATGTAAGCCAGGTTGGGTATCATCCCAATCAGTCAAAAATTGCAACGGTTGAACTCGATAAAAATGAATCGGTCATTAATGATATTGAATTAGTGCGTATTAATGAAAACGGAACGCGTTCAACAATAAAAAAAGTAAAGCCCGAATTATGGGGCAAATACCTTCGTTTTAATTATTATCAACTCGATTTTTCAGATGTAAAACAACCCGGAATTTACCAGGTAAAATATGGCGAATATAAAACCGAACCATTTAAAATTGGTGATGATATTTTTGAAAGACATGTTTGGCAACCTACGCTTGAATATTTTCTGCCCGTGCAAATGTGCCACATGCGAATTAACGAGGGATACCGTGTTTGGCACGACCTCTGCCACATGGATGATGCGTTAATGGCGCCAGTTGATACCAATCATTTTGATGGTTATATTCAGGGAAGTTCAACATTAACCGATTTTGAACCACTGGAACAGGTCCCCGGATTAAATGCCGGTGGTTGGCACGATGCGGGTGATTACGATTTGCGTGTTGAATCGCAGGCAGGAACGGTTTGGACACTCGCCATGGCTTTTGAAGAATTTGGAATTCAATGGGATCAAACAACCGTTGATCAGGAAAATCATTTGGTTGAAATTCATCTTCCCGATGGAAAACCGGATGTGTTGCAACAAGTTGAACACGGCGTTTTAACCATTTTAGGCGGATACGAAAATCTTGGAAGATTGTATCGCGGTATCATTTGCAATGATTTACGCCAGTATGTTTTACTTGGCGATGCTTCATCGATGACCGACGGGTTAAAATATAATCCGGATTTGGGGGTGAACGAAAAAACAGGAACCGAATCGGGGAAAACAGATGACCGTTGGGTTTTTACCGAAGAGAATGCCGGAAGAGTTTACACTGCCATTCAGGGTTTAGCATCTGCGGCACGAGTTCTTAAAGGTTATAATGATGAATTGGCCGATCGGTGCTTGAATGCTGCAACTGAATTATATGATACACAGGGAGAGATTTCACAACGGAATAGCTCGGGGAAGATCAATGCTGCATGCGAGTTGCTGATTACTACAAACAATACAAAATACCTCGATGAGATTCTTGCGATGAGCGATCAGCTCGTTCGGAGTTTAGGACAAACAGGACCATCCGTATCCCGTATTTTTGACCGGATTGAAAACGACGAATTAAAAGCGGAGTTACTACAGGCGTTTCATCGGAATGCCGATCAACTAAAGAAAAGGCAAAATGAAAATCCATTTGGTGTACCTTATAATATTGCCATTTGGGGCGATGGTTGGGGAATTCAAAACCTGGGAATGCAACAATATTTTTTGCATAAAAACCTGCCGGAAATCTTTGATGCCGATTTAACGTTAAATGCACTAAATTTTGTTTTGGGAAATCATCCGGGTGAGAATACATCATCGTTTGCATCCGGAGTTGGCTCGCGTTCGGTGACACAAGCCTATGGAAATAACCGTGCTGACCGTTCTTTTATTCCCGGTGGCGTGGTTTCAGGTACAGGTATTATTCGACCCGATTTCCCGGAGTTAAAAGAGTGGCCATATTTCTGGCAGCAAACAGAATATGTAATGGGTGGCGGTGCAACACATTTTATGTTTTTGGTGCTGGCAGCCGAAAAGATTTTATCGGAATAGTTTACAGGATGGCATCGCTCGAAGAGATGCTATCCGTTTTAAATGGAATTTTCAAAGGATAGCATCTGACCTCGCTGCTCTCGGCAACAGATGCCTGCCGGTTAGACAGGGATGCAATCCGGTTTTACATCAACGCTCTGTCCCAGGGAATAGCCAGTGCAATTACGACTAAAGCAATTCCGTAATAAATTGCTGCAGCCCGATGTTTTTTCCATGCTCCCAAAACTCTTTTTGATTTGGCCCTGCCAACATGTACCAATGCCAAAGCAAATGCCATCATTAAAACATGTTCAACGGCGTAAAACCTAAGATCAGAATTTTTCATGGCTGCTCCAAAATTGGCAAATGCAGCTTTGGTAAGCGGACTTGCAAATGCATATAAAATAAATCCGATTAAGAATTGAACATCAATAAAAATGGTGAGTAATAAACCAGCCAGGTTATCTTTTTTCGTCCATTCTTTTTTGCCAAACCACCCGGCAAAGGCTAATGCAATTGCAACTATAAGCATCAATAAAACCAACCAACGAAACAGGTTATGAGTATGAAGTAATCCGGTGTACATAATTATTTTATTTTAAACATTCATTCAAACAAGGGAAATTAAAAAAGGTTGAGGTTAACAACCGGATGGCATCCCTTTTGGCGATGCTATCCTTAAAAATGCGTCGACAGTAACGAAAGATAGCATTTGTCCTCGTTTCGTTCTGTAACAGTTGTTATCCAAAAAGCAAAAAATACGGATAGCATCCAACCTTCGGCAATGAATGCCATCCTGGTACATTATTTTTCTCCCGCAAGCTCAAAAACTTCAGCCCCTTCCCAGATCGTTTTTGCAGAATTTGGATTCAAGACACTGTTTATCATTGCTTTTGCCACTGTTTTTCCATGAATTGGGCGATAATCTTTAAATATAAAACGGGTAAAGAAATTCAAGACAGGGACTGTTATTTCTTCTGCAACGCGCCGCGGCGTCCTTTCGCCAGTTAATGATGCAGGTCTTATTATTACCAGATTTTTAAAACCTAATTCTGAAACAGCATCATCCAGCTTCCCTTTAATGTGCAGGTAGAACACTTTTGATTTTGAATTAGCTCCGATTGAGGAAACCAAAACATAATTTTCAATTCCGTTTTCATTTGCTTTTTTCGCAAAATTGCGGTTCATAACAACATCAATGTCATATTGTTTTTCCTTGCTTCCGGCTTGTTTTAAAGTAGTTCCCAATGTTGAAAAAAGAATATCACCTTTCAAATGTTTAGTCCAGGTTTTCTCATTATTAAAATCAACAATTTGCTGTTCCAGTTTTTGATGTTTTAATCCCGTATTCCTTCGCACAAAAATCCTGACTTTATTAAACCTTTCGTCATCCAAAAGTAGTTGTACCAAATATTTTCCAACCATTCCGGTTGCACCTATAACATTTGCTGTATATGCCATTTTGTAATAAATATTGTAACTCAAACAATTATAGTTTTGATAAGTTTATTTAGTTTTATGTTCAAAATAAAAATGTTGTTTTATTTTTATTCTTTTTATAAAATAGAGATGAACAAAAAATCCACCTTAATTTCATGAATAAATCGATTTCTAAAATTATAATTTTTATCCTTTTTAGTTGGTCATTTTCAGTTGCAAATTCTCAGGAGATAAAATGGAAAGGTCCTTCAGTCGATTTTTCTCATGGTAAATTGAAAGTTTCAGAAAACCACCGGTATCTGATATTCGAAGACGGAACGCCATTTTTCTATTTGGGTGACACCGCCTGGGAACTGTTTCACCGACTGTCAAAATCAGATTCAGAAAAGTACCTTGAAAACCGTCGTGAAAAAGGCTTTACAGTTATTCAGGCAGTAATTTTGGCTGAACTTGATGGGTTGAACACTCCAAATGCAGAGGGAGAAAAACCGCTGATCAATAATAATCCAACGCAAATTAACGATGCCTATTTTCAGCATGTTGACTGGGTAATAAAAAAGGCAGAAGAAAAGGGGATTTTTATTGGACTGTTGCCAACATGGGGCGATAAATGGAATAAAAAATGGGGAGTTGGTCCGGAAATTTTTACTCCTGAGAACGCCAGGAGTTATGGAAAAATTCTCGGCAGTCGTTACAAAAACAGTCCAAATATTATTTGGATTTTGGGTGGTGATCGTCCGGTTGAAACTGAACAGCACCGTCAAATTATAACTCAAATGGCTGCCGGTTTAAAAGAGGGTGATGGCGGAAATCATCTTATTTCATTTCATCCATCAGGTGGAAGTGGTTCAGCACAATATTTCCATTCGGCAAATTGGCTGGATTTTAATATGAGACAGAACGGACATAGTATAAGTTATACAGAACGATATCATTCTACTTTTGACGATTACAATCGGGAGCCTGCAAAACCTGTTATCGATGCAGAACCTATTTACGAAGATCACCCGATAAATTTCAATCCTGAAGAAAATGGTCATTCAGTCGCTTCTGATATTCGTAAGCCATTCTATTGGGATATTTTTAATGGTGCATTTGGACATACGTATGGACATCATTCAGTTTGGCAAATGTGGACAAATGACCGTCAACCGGTTAACTTGCCGTTAATGCCATGGTATGAAGCTATTAACCAGCCGGGTGCCGGGCAAATGATTTTCGGTCGGCTGTTGATGGAGTCGCGACCATTTCTCGATCGAATTCCGGATAATACAATTATTGTAACTGATAATATACCCTCTTCTGTTCCAGGTGCCGGCAGCTATGCATTTGTTGCTACCCGTGATTTGAATAGAACTTTTGCAATGATTTATGCACCAGTTGGTCGAAAATTTTCTGTTCAGATGGATGCGATTAAAGGAGAAAATATTGTTGCATGGTGGTATAATCCACGAAATGGGAAGGCTGAAAAAATAGGAAAATTCAGTAATAAGGGAATACATTCTTTTATTTCACCAACTCCGGGTGAAAATTTAGATTGGGTATTAGTGCTTGATGATGAAAATGCCAATTACAAAGCTCCCGGCAGAATTAAATAAATCGGTCAGTTTTATTTATTTCTGAAGTCTTTGAATAGAGAAACGTATCATTTTTCTAAGTGGTTGATTGTTTAAAGAACTGGCTGTCGAATAACCGTGTTACGCCTGCAATTAAGGTTAAAACTCCGGCAAAAATTCCAAATATTTTCTCAATTGAAACACCCTGAGATATAAGAATAAACCCAGCAAGTGGTACAAGAATAAACAAAATCAGGTACTTGGTGTTTTTCCATTTCCTTTTAAGTCCCAGCTTGGTTTCAAGAACCTTAACTGTTGAAGTTGATAAATTTCTGAGAATATAATTTCTGAAATCATTGGAAACAATCTCCGGAGAAGGAACCAAAGTAATCAGATGTTTTTTTATTAATCGATTAATTATCAATTTGTTTTTTGTGTTTACAAGGCCATCGTCTGCCAGATCGAACAAAACAATTTTCTCGTAAATTGTAAGATTATTCCAAATAAAATCAAACTGCAAGTCCGTGTTTTCCAATCGAATCACGATTTCTTTACTGGTTTCGGCATTTTCATAAACCTGATAAAAACCATTAAATTCAATGAAATTTCTAAATGCCTGAGTCCACTTATTCCGAAGTATATTTGGTGAAAAAGAATCTTCTTTATTCTTGTTTTTTTCCGAAACAACCTCATCATAAACCTCATCAATAAAATCAAAATTAAATGGAAGTTCAATTACGATTTTACCGGAAGATAAACGACAGATGTCCATTAAATTGGTAAGAAACACTTCATGATTTTCGGTTTCATAAATTATTTCCGCCAATCCACTTATCCATAAAATGGAATTTCTATCTAAATATTTCATAGATACTGAATAAGATTCTGTTGCAAGTTTACAAGCGGGTAAATCTATAATATTGAAGTTGGCGGCATTTTTATTATCGGTGATAAATGTTAACGATTGTTGCAGAAAATATTCAGGATGAAAGGTTTGAAGTAGAATTTGTGGCGGAGCGTTTGGATTAAACAATGTTTCAATCCAGTCATGTTTTTGAATGTCAGGGCTTTCAAGCTGGAGATTTAAAATAACCGAAGCAATGAATCTTAAAATAGTCCAAAGCAGAGCAACAACAAAAATGATAACCAGAATAAATAAGTAATTCCAGTGATGATACTTTTTGATATTGGAATTGTATGAAACTGAAACTGCTCCGGTTGACCCGTTTTTTGAATAAAATAAGGTGTCGTTCTTTAACCATTCCCGGTTTACAAAATTTGAATCGTTAACAAAAACGTTTTTCTGGAAATCGTTTGTCACAGGATCAGGGAGCAACGCATATATTTTATCCGAGTTTCTTTCTCGCGGCATTGCCCCGAACTCCGAATCCCTGAGCATAGTTGAATTTTCCCTGAATTCTACATTCATATAATCAATTCCATTTCCCTGAATATGTTTTACCCAGGGTGCATCTCCAAATTTGTAATAATCATCATACAAATCCAGGTTCTTTTGTGCAATTGCAAACGACTGTTGTTGCAATTCGATTTCTCTTTCCTGATTTTTTATTGATTTATAAGATTGCAATACAGGTAAAACGGCTAAACAAATTAGCCAGATGAAGAGGAAAAGAAGATAGATTCTTTTTTTGTTTTTGTCAGAAACCTGGGTTAAAATCATTCCCAGTTCATCATTTTTCAGATAGGTGGGTAAACTGATGGTTATCAAAACTAAAATACTGATGGCAAAAACAGGTAAAAAGCCAGTTGAAAATAAGGAAAAGAATAAAATTACAAGAAAAATTACGATGATCAAAATGATATTTTCAGGTAAAAATCTTCGCTTTAACAGGTGTTTAAAATATAAGTTTTTACGTGTTAATATTACAAGGGAAACAAACAGGGAATAAACAATAAAAATAATATTGTACAGTAAAATGGCTGCCGGTTTACTTTTTGCACCAAAACCGGTAAATTGAACAATACTAAGAATAAGAAGTAATAACGAAAGGTTAAGATAAGAGGAAATTTTCTCTGGTTTGTATAAAACCCATTCTAAAAACCAGTTGTGTTTTGAATGCGAATATTGTGGAACCGACCAGCGAAGTATAAGCATTCCAATGCCGATAATTACAAGAATTATAACGAGGAAATAGAAAGTAAAAAGGAAAATACGGGCGTTTTTATTGTTGCTTTGTTCAAGATCAATTAAAGTAATATGAAAAAGCGGGGTATCTTCAATTGGAACAATGCGCAGCATCCAACGCTTTTCGTTATAATCAATATGAAAAATGTCTTCTGTTCTGAAGCTTATTGAATTTTCAATCCTTTCGTCAAAATCGCATTCATCAAGAAAATTTTCGTGCAGATTTTTAGATTTTATTGAATGGTATAAAACTTTCCCGGCGTTATTAATAATAACAAATTCGACATCTTTGGGTAATACCTGTTTGTAAAATGAAGGTATAGCTGATGTTATTGCCGTTACAGGAACATCATCGCAATTTGAATTATGAAAAGAGATGGATGTTTCGCCATCTCCGGTATTGTATGATTTTATGGATTCAATATAAAAATTAAGATTATTTATTGTAGGCCAGGAAGTAGTCGTGCTTTTTGCATTTTTAAAATAATTTCGCTGACTTAAATCAATGGGAACCAATTCCGAAAAAGGCGTGCTCGTTACAGCTTTCGCAATAATTCCAGTATTATTAATAAGTATAATCTCATTTATTGGGAAAATATTTTTTAAAAGCGAATCATTGTACATGTGGAACTTATTGTCGCTTTCCATGAATTTCCTGATAGCAAATTGGGCCAAAGGCCTGTTTTCCTGCTTTTTCAAATAGTAACTCCATAATGTTAACTCTTGTGTCCAGGTAAAAAAAGGCAGTTTTACTTTATTCTGATTGAATATATAAGGGCAGGGTGGATTTTCATTTGCATTGGCAGGGATAAGATTTTTTCCCGCTTCATCTTTGAACGAAACGGCCATATATAGCGCCTTTATTGAATCAATATCAGAAGTAACATTTTTATATAGTGTGTTGGAGATTTGGGTTAACCGGTTTTCGATTTCAGGATGATCAACCAGTTTATGTTTTATAATTCCAAGTATCATTAAAATCAAAAGTCCTGTTCCAAAAATGCTTGAAATTAAGCTTGCACTTGCATCGGTTGATTTTAATCTTTCATTCTTTCCAATAAAAATGATTTTCAGAATTGGCATGCCAATCAAAACCAGTAAAAGTAAAACGGCAATCAGAATAATAAATTGATTATCAATGGTTCGGGTCTTTTTATGGTATTCAACATCAGAAATGATTCCGGCAATGTAAAATCGTTTTCCTAAAAAATCGATAGGCAAAACCATTACCTGCTTATCTTTTCCCCTGATTTCCATGGATTCCCAAATACCTCCCTGGTGGTTTTCAACACTATCGCATAACGAAGCCGGACGGGTGATATCTGTAACAAGTTCAAGTTTTGAATTATAATAAACCTGCGTATGATCAAAAAGAATAATATTTTCAAAAAGCCTGTCGAACTTTAGCCCTTCCATGAGGTTATTTACAGGTACCAGGTATTGGAGCTTGT
This sequence comes from uncultured Prolixibacteraceae bacterium, assembly GCA_963849775.1. Taxonomy (GTDB): domain Bacteria; phylum Bacteroidota; class Bacteroidia; order Bacteroidales; family Prolixibacteraceae; genus Draconibacterium. Next base: position 14,508 of record CAWKIX010000012.1, read on the forward strand.
TGTTGCTGAAAAAGTTGATAAATTCCTGAGAACTGTCACTTTCTGAAGCAAAATCATTATGCGGTGTCAGCTTGTAATATTCACCAATCTCGCGTATCGAATTTTTTAAGGTATTGTCAGCAGTTTGTTTTATTTGTGCCCCGTAATTCAGAAAAAGTTTGCTCTCCAGTTTTGAATAAATAAAAGATGTATCTGGTTCGGGTTTATTATATTTTTTGCATTCAACATAATTGTATAATCCGTTTACAACATCTTTTATTTCGGCAAATTTTTCAAAGTCAGTAATAAGTGAATCCTTAAAAGGTTCAATCTCATCGGTCCTGGAATAAAAACGAATGGAATAATATAATTTGAAGTTTTCAAAATGGTTTTTATAATAGTTGTTCTTGTCGAACATATTATTCCCGTATTCTTTTAAAATGCGAAAGGCACGCTGCTGAAGCTTATTTTCCTGTTTTGGTATGTAAACAAAAAAATAGGAAAAATACAGAACGGCAAATGCCAGAATAATAATTACCCCTCCAAGATAATTGGCATTTTTAGAAACGTTTAATTTCATCATGCTGGTTTTGCGTGGCTTAAGCAAATATACGTTAATTGGCAGTAAAAGTCAATACAGGTCTTTTTGTCTTTAAACGAGTGAGATGTTATCGTTTTTTTGAATATTCTCTAATTGAAAATCATCAGTAATTAATGATAATTTATTATCAAAATTCGATGGTTTACTTATAAATCACATAAGTTATTGCTAAAAAATGAATGGAATAATTTTATTCATTTGGCATACTTTTGTCTTAAAATTACAAGAAATAAAAATTATCATTAAACCAACCGGATTCAAATTTGAAATAAACAATAAAGTAATTAATAGCTATCATAATTTTTTGGAAATAAAGTTCCACTAATCTATTTTCCAAATATTTGAGTGAAATTTAAATGTAGTTTTAAATTCTTTTGCGGACATATGTTTTATAATGTTCTTGTTCTCGTAACTAGATATTTAATGAAATACTTATTTGGAATTATTCTAAAATACTTAACTGTATAAACTTAACGTATCTATATATAAAAATATGTTTAATTTTATGTTAAAAATCGCTTCAAATCAAAAAAAATAAATGTCGCAATTAGCTCATAGAATTTATTTGCTCATGCTGGTTATCATAACTTTAGTTGTGTTTTTTTGGCTGGCAATTTATGGGGCTGATTACTATTTTACCGACCATGCCGAAAGACATTTTCATGAAAAAAATGAGCTTCTTAAACCATCAGGTTTTATCGGACATGGAATTGGCATTGCAGGTTCATTGTTTATGATTGTGGGTGTTTTTGGATATATGGTAAGAAAACGTTTCCGCAGGTTTTCGCGAATTGGCGTGTTAAAGTACTGGCTCGAATTTCATATATTTCTTTGTACACTTGGCCCGATTCTGGTGCTCTATCATACTTCATTTAAATTTGGTGGAATAGTCGCCGTTAGTTTTTGGAGCATGGTTGCTGTTGTTCTCAGCGGCGTAATTGGCCGGTTTATTTATTTGCAAATTCCAAGAACAATTCAGGGGCGCGAATTCAGCTTAAATGATCTTTCAGGAATGGAAAATGAATTGTTTCTGGAATTAAAAGATCGGTACAATGTGAATTATGAGATTATTGCAGAAATGAACATTGCATTGAGTCAGGCCCAGGCATCTGAAAAGAGAAATTTATTTATCAGGATTATCGACCGGCTAAAATTTGAACGGAGCCTGATGAAAAAGATCAGGAAAGAACTCAAGCAACAGAAATTGCCAAAAAAAGATTTCAAAAAAGTAGTTAAAATATTTAAATCAAAATTGATTTTGAACAGAAAAATTGCGTGGCTTTCAACCATGCAAAATCTTTTACGTTACTGGCATGTGGCGCATTTGCCATTTGCACTTATTATGCTGGTAATAATGATTGTACATATTGTTATTGCGGCGCTTTTTGGATACACCTGGATAATTTAAAAAATGGAAGTTTACATTGAAAAACTGGTAATTTACGGTGCGGTTGGACTGTTCCTGTTGGGGGTAGTTCTGATTTATGTTCGCAAACTGCGAAAAGAATCACGGATTGTGGAGGATAAAATTAAAATTGCCCGTGAAGAAGGTTTACACGAGCCTGTTTCACTGCATCCGGTAGTAGATGTAAACTCCTGTATTCAAAGCGGCGCCTGTATTCGCGCTTGCCCTGAACATGATATTTTGGGCATTCGAAATGGAAAAGCTACCGTAATCAATGCAAGTCGTTGTGTTGGTCACGGTGCCTGTTTTCATGCTTGCCCAACGCAGGCAATTACACTTTGCATCGGCACAGAAAAACGTGGAGTTGATCTTCCTCATGTAAACCAGTTTTTTGAAACCAATGTAAAAGGCATTTTCATTGCCGGTGAAATAGGCGGTATGGGTTTAATTAAAAATGCCGTTGAACAAGGGAAACAAGCTGTAGATAATTTGATGAGAGGAATTAAAAAAGGGAGTACACACGAGTATGATCTTGTTGTTGTGGGTGCCGGTCCGGCAGGGATTTCTGCCACACTGCAAGCTAAAAAACATGGATTGAAAGTTTTAACACTCGATCAGGATTCGTTGGGAGGCACCGTTTACACCTTTCCGAGGAAAAAAATTATCATGACTTCGCCAATGGAATTACCGCTGCATGGTAAAATGAAATTATACGAAACAAGCAAACAGGAATTGTTAGCGATTTGGAATGAGGTAATTGGAAAAAATAATATTGAAATAAAAGAGCTGCAAAAAGTGGATTCCATTAATATGATTAAGGATGGATTTACAGTGAATATTATTGATGGTACAAGTTATTCAACGCAAAAAGTATTGTTGGCAATTGGCCGGCGAGGCACACCACGAAAGTTAAATATTCCCGGCGAAGTTTCTACAAAGGTGGCTTACCGATTACTGGAGCCTGAATTGATAAGCGGGAAAAATATTGTTGTTGTCGGAGGTGGTGATTCAGCTGTTGAATCGGCATTGCTTTTGGCCGATGAAAATAAGGTTACTCTATCATACCGGAAAGATACTTTTTCAAGATTAAAACCCGGAAATAAGCAAAACCTGGATGAAGCAATTGCAGACCAATAAATTCAATGTTTTATTGAATTCGAACTTGATTTCTATTGAAGAGGAAAAGGTAAATATAAAGATTGCAGATGATGAAAAACCACAGGAATTGGCCAATGATTTGGTTTACATTTTTGCCGGTGGTGAATTTCCAACACAGTTTTTACGAAATGCGGGAATTGAAATAACTACAAAATATGGCGAGGCAATTTTAAAACATTCATGAGAAAGGTTTTAGCACATATCACATTGAATATCATTCTGGTTGTATTTGCAGTCAGCGGTTTTGCACAAATATCACCGGGAGAACTTTCAAAAGCTCATTCGCATTTGGAAGGGTTAACCAATTGTACCAAATGCCATGTTTTGGGTGAAAAGGAAACTACATCGAAATGTTTGGATTGCCATAAGGAAATTAAAAAACTGATCAACTGAAAAGAAAGGTTATCACGCTTCTTCTGAAGTTAACGGTAAAAAATGCGCCGAGTGTCACGGCGAACATTTTGGTGTTGATTTTAAAATTGTAAGGTTTGATGAAAACGACTTTTGATCACCAGTTAACGGGTTATAAACTGGAAGGGAAACACAGTCAGATTAAGTGTGTTGATTGCCATAAAACAGAATTGATCCATACCAAAATCTCTCAGAAAAAAGAGTCAAGTTACTTAGGGTTGGGAACCGAATGTTTATCGTGTCACGAAGATTATCATCAGAATACCATTTCACAAAAATGTACATCATGCCATAATCAGGAAAAATTTAAACCGGCAACATTTTTTGATCATGCAAAAACGGAGTTTCCATTAATTGGCAAACACCAAACCGTTGATTGTGCAAAGTGTCATAAAACAGATTCAACGGAATAATAAAGATTTTACTCAGTTTGCCGATGTTGAGCATTCCAATTGCACCAGTTGCCACGAGGATGTTCATAAAAATAAGTTTGGAAACGATTGCCGGAAATGCCACAGCGAATTTTCGTTTCATGAAGAAAAGACACTTTCATCATTTAATCACGATAAAACAAATTATCCGTTGCAGGGAAAACACGTTGATGTTGATTGTAAAAAATGTCACACAAAAAGTTATACCGTTGCGGTAAAACATCAGCGTTGTACCGATTGTCATAGTGATTATCACGAAGGTCAGTTGTCAAAAAACGGAATTAATCCTGATTGTGCTGAGTGTCATTCAGTAAATGGGTTTGTGACTTCTTCTTATGGATTGGAGAAACACAATCAGTCGCAATTTCCTTTGGAAGGAGCTCACATGGCAACACCTTGTTTTAGTTGTCATAAAAAAACAGAAAAGTGGAATTTCAGCATTGGAACACAGTGTGTTGATTGTCACGAAAATATTCATAAAGAATATATCAGCGAAAAATATTATCCGGAGCAAAATTGTAAAAACTGTCATAATAATGAACAATGGAAAGCGATAACGTTTGAGCATAAACAAACTGGTTATGAATTACTGGGTAAACATGCTGAAAAAAGCTGTAGAGATTGTCATTTCAACCCAAAAAATGAAAATGGAAAACCACAGCAATTTCAATGGGAAAGTCAATTATGCACCAATTGTCATACCGATGTTCATCATGCCCAGTTTGCAATAAATGAAGTAACCCGATGCGATCGTTGTCATACAAACAACGATTGGAAAGCTGAAAAATTCGATCACAATCAGGCACGGTTTAAGCTGGATGGAAAACATGAGGGGGTGGCCTGTGTACAATGCCACAAACCAAAAAGCAATTCACCAAACGATTATATCGTTTATAAATTTGAAGATATCTCATGCAAAAGCTGTCATTAATAATAGGTTTATTCCTAATCGTATTTTATGCGGCTGCACAGGAAAATCCGCATGGCGACAAGTTTCAGTTAAGTTGTACCGATTGTCATACTACATCCGGCTGGACATTTGATAAAAATCAGGCAACTTTCGATCACAATTCCACATCGTTTGAATTGGAAGGTCAACACACGGCGGTGGATTGTAAATCTTGCCATCCAACACTTGTATTTTCTGAGGCTCCTTCAAATTGCATTGAATGCCACACTGATATGCACAACAATACGGTTGGGCCAAATTGTGCTCAGTGTCACACACCTCAATCGTGGCTTGTTTCAAATATCACCGAAATACATCAGAATAGCCGATTCCCTTTATTGGGGGCGCATACTACGGCCAATTGTTCCGATTGTCATCTTTCTGCTTCAAAGCTGGAATTTCAACCACTTGGAGTTGAGTGTATTGATTGTCATCGTGATAATTATATGGCAACTACAAATCCTAATCATATTCAAACCGGACTGTCAACCAATTGTATTGAATGTCACCGGATTGATGCTTTTGAATGGTCGGCTAAAGGGATTAACCACGATTTCTTTCCACTCACTAAAGGGCATGATATTGAGAATTGTGCGGAGTGCCATAAAACCGGGATAATCGATCCAATATCACCAGACTGTTACAGCTGCCATCAAACAAATTATTTGGCAACCACAAATCCGGCACATCAAAATTTAGGATTTTCAACCAGTTGCAAAGATTGTCATTCAACAAATCCGGGATGGAAACCTGCCGAATTCAGGTTGCATGATGATTTGTATTTTCCTGTTTATTCAGGAAGTCACAGGGGCGAATGGAATTCCTGTACCGATTGTCATACGCAAGCCGGAAACTTTAATACATTTAGTTGCACCGATTGCCATGAACATAATAAATCGGACATGGACAAGGAACACCGCGGAGAAAATGGTTATTCTTATAATAGTTTGGCTTGTTTTGCTTGTCATCCAACGGGGAGAGGGGAGGGTGCATTTAATCATAACAGTACCGGTTTTACTTTGAAGGGAGGCCATTTACAGGCAGATTGTTTGGATTGTCATACCAGTGGATATGCAGAAACTTCTCCATTATGTGCAAGTTGTCATACAAGTAATTATAACGAAGCAGCAAATCCGAATCATGTGAATGCAGGAATTTCAAACGAGTGTGAAACTTGCCATGACGATAATAGCTGGAGTCCTTCATTATTTGACCATGTAACAACATCCGGTTTTGCACTGACAGGAGGTCATTCAAATAAACAGTGTGCTGAATGCCATGTGGGGACAACGAGTAATGCGAGTTCAGAATGTATTAGTTGTCACCAGGCAAATTACAATGCGGCTCCAAATCATATGGCACAAAATTATCCGACAGAATGTTTACAATGTCACACAGTAAATAATTGGGAAGCTGCTAATTTTGATCACAATCTAACGAACTTTCCTCTTACCGGGGCACATGTGGCAACCGAATGTTCCGCATGTCATACCAATGGTTATGCAGGGAACTTCAATGCTATGTAATTCGTGTCATTCAGAAAAATACAATACTGCTCAAAATCCGGTACACACAACTGCAGGAATTTCAACTGAATGTGAAGCCTGCCACACAACAACAGCGTGGGTGCCTTCACAATTTGACCATGTTACCACAACGCGGATTTGCATTGACCGGAGGACATTCGGGGAAACAGTGTGTTGAGTGCCATGTAGGAACAACAAACAATGCCAGTCCTGAATGTTTTAGTTGTCATCAGGCCAACTATAACAAGGCGGAAAACCATCTGGCACAAAACTATCCACATGACTGTTTGCAATGTCACACGACAAATAATTGGGATGATGCTGATTTTGATCACAATGCCACTGCATTCCCGTTAAAAGGTGCGCATGTTGCAACCGAATGTGCCGCTTGTCATACTAAGGATATGCAGGAACTTCCACACTTTGCGCCACTTGTCATACCGCCAATTATAATACCGCACAAAATCCAGGACATAAGGCAGCTGGAATTTCCACTGAATGCGAAACCTGTCATACTGAAAATGGTTGGTCACCTTCACAATTCGACCATGTAACTACATCCGGCTTTGCACTGACGGGAGGCCATTCAGGTAAACAATGTGCCGAATGCCATGTAGGAACAACAAGCAATGCCAGTTCAGAATGTTTTAGTTGTCACCAAGCCAACTACAACAAGGCAGAAAACCACTTGGCACAAAACTATCCGCATGACTGTTTGCAATGTCACACAACAAATAATTGGGACGATGCTGAATTTGATCATAATGCTACGGCATTCCCGTTAAAGGGAGCTCATGTTGCAACCGAATGTGCTGCATGTCACACCGATGGATATGCAGGAACTTCCACGCTTTGCGCTACTTGTCACACTGCGAATTATAATAATGCACAAAATCCAAGTCATACAGCAGCCGGAATTTCTACTGAATGCGCGACTTGCCATACTGAAAATGGTTGGATACCCTTCACAATTTGACCACGTAACCACAACGGGCTTTGCGTTAACCGGAGGCCATTCAGGAAAACAGTGTGTTGAATGCCACGTTGGAACAACAAGTAATGCCAGTGCGGAATGTATCAGTTGTCATCAGGCCAACTATAATTCGGCGCCAAACCATGTTGCTCAAAATTATCCGACAGAATGTTTACAATGCCATACGGTAACAAATTGGGAGGCTGCTAACTTTGATCACAATTTAACCAACTTTCCGCTTACCGGAGCACATGTTGCAACAGAATGTTCTGCATGTCATACTGATGGTTATGCGGGAACATCAATGCTTTGTAATTCGTGTCACTCAGAAAATTATAGTACAGCTCAAAATCCGGTACATACAACTGCCGGAATTTCTACCGAATGTGAAAGCTGTCATACAACAGCGGCTTGGATACCTTCACAATTTGACCATGTAACCACAACCGGTTTTGCATTAACCGGAGGCCATTCAGGAAAACAGTGTGCCGAATGCCACGTAGGAACGACGAGCAATGCCAGTCCGGAATGTATCAGTTGTCATCAGGCCAACTATAATTCGGCGCCAAACCATGTTGCTCAAAATTATCCGACACAATGTTTGCAATGCCATACGGTAACAAATTGGGATGCAGCCGATTTTGATCACAATTTAACCAACTTTCCTTTGACTGGAGCGCATGTGGCAACCGAATGTTCTGCATGTCATACTAATGGTTATGCGGGAACATCAATGCTTTGTAATTCGTGTCACTCAGAAAATTATAATCAGACTTCTAATCCATCGCATACAAGTCTGGGATTATCGACAAGTTGCGAACAATGTCATACTACAAATCCGGGATGGGAACCTGCATCATTTCCAAATCATAACGATTATTACGCGCTCAACGGAGCTCACGCAAAAGTTGCTGATAATTGTTATCTGTGTCATGAGGGAAATTATACAAGTACCGGAAATACATGTTATGCTTGTCATTCTGCAGATTATAATGCAACAACAGATCCATCGCATTCGGCAGCACAATTTTCAACCGATTGCCAAACATGTCATTCCGAAAATGCCTGGAAACCTGCAACTTTTGATCATGATGCGCAATATTTTCCAATTTACAGCGGCAAACACCGGGGAGAATGGAGTTCATGCACTGAATGTCATATCCAACCTTCAAATTATGCAGTTTTTTCATGTATAACCTGCCACGAACATAATCAAACTTCTATGAATGATAAACATCATGAAGTACGGAATTACGTTTACTCTGCTACCAGTTGTTTTACTTGTCACCCGAGAGGAGTAGGAGATGATTAAAGAATTAAAATACATATTCTTATTTTGTTTTTTTCTGTCGGGAGTATTTTTTGAAACTTTTGGTCAGGAGAACGCAAATTTGCTCGAAGGGAGCATTTCATATCTAACCGGAACAAACATTTATGTGAAATTCGTAAATACCGAAGGAATAGAAAACGGAGATACCTTGTTCCGGATTGAAAATGATGTAATGATGCCGGTTTTGCTTGTTCAGCACCATTCATCCATTTCATGTCTTTGTAATGCAATTGGTGAAAATACATTTCATCTGGAGGACCAGATTTATGCCAAAGTAAAAACTCCGGTTCAGAATATAATACAACCCGAAATTCCCGAAAACAGCATTGAACAGGATGTAAATGAACAGGTGCTAAAAACAGTTGAAACTAAAAATGAATTTGAACAGGATGTTCGGGGCAGAATTTCCGCATCAGAATATTCCAATTTTAATAATGGATTAAGTGATAACACCCATCGCTTTCGATACACTTTTTCCATGGATGCCAATCATATTTCATCGTCGCGGTTTTCAGCTGAAACCTATCTTAATTTCACCCACAAATTGAATCATTGGGATGAGGTAAAAAACAATTTTAATAACGCGATGAAAGTATACAGTTTGTCTGTAAATTATGATATCAATAGTACCGCTTCGATTTCACTGGGGCGAAAAATAAACTCAAAAATTGCGAATGTTGGAGCCATTGATGGTTTGCAGTTTCAGCAGGAATGGAAGCACGTTTACATTGGCGCAGTTGCAGGTATGCGACCCGATTACGAAGACTATGGTTTCAACCCGGATTTATTTGAATATGGCGCCTATGTTGGTCAAAATGAAAAAATTAAAAACGGGTATGTACAAACGTCGCTGGCATTTTTCGAGCAGCGAAATCATTCCAGTATCGACAGGCGATTTGTCTATTTTCAGCACAGTAATTCAATTGTGAAAAATCTAAATCTGTATTCAACATTTGAAGTTGATTTATATAAAGTAGAAAATGGTCAGCCAACAAATGCAATTACTTTAACCGGGCTTTATTTTTCGCTGAATTACCGGCTAAAAAACATCACTCTTTTTGGATCTTATGACAGCCGCAAAAATGTAATTTATTACGAAACATTTAAAAATTTCCTTGATGCTTTGCTACAACAAGCCAGTCGGCAGGGATTACGTTTTCGGGTAAATTACCGGCCTGTAAAATTTGTTTTCCTTTCGGTAAATGCAGGTACAAGATTTATGAAACAAGACCCGCAACCTACAAGAACTTTGAATGGAACAGCAACATATTCGCGCGTTCCGTTTATAAATGCATCGCTTACACTTTCGTCAAACCTAATGCAAACTGCGTATTTAAACGGCAAGTATTATGGTGCTCGTTTATCAAGAGATATTATACCGGGAAAATTGTCGGGAATGGCCTATTACCGCTGGGTTAAGTTCGATTATTCGAATACAGTATCAACATTGGTTCAAAATATTGCTGAAATCGATCTTTCGTGGCAAATAAATAAGAAAACATACTTTTCGGTGAATTATGAAAATACATTTCAGAAAAAAGAAAATTTTAACCGGCTTTACATCAACATAAGCCGAAAATTTTAATTTAGATGCATATATTTGTGGGCAAATTAATAGGTTATATTAACCAGATTAGAGAATAAATAATTTTAAAGATAGAAGAAATGAGAATTTTTTTGATGTTGATTTTGGTAGTGTTATTTTCTTCGTGTGTACGGAACAAAAATGGTGCAATGCAACAAAGCGCTGTGCCGACACAAACTAATGGCCATGTGTTTGAGGTTACTGAAGTTGTTCAGGCAACAAGCTATACTTACATGAAGGTGAAGGAAAATATGTCGGAAAGATGGGTTGCCGTTAACAAGCAGGAAGCAAATGTAGGCGATGTTTATTATTACGACAGTGCCCTGGAAATGAAAAACTTTGAAAGCAAAGACCTGGGGCGTACTTTTGATCAGGTTTATTTTATCAACCAGATCAGTAAAACGCCGATTGCACAACAACAACCAGCAATGGGAGGTGGAATGATGGGAGAAGGAGTGCCGGCACATTCAGGAAAAGTGGATGTGGAGCAAAGCAGCTCAATTTCACTGGAAAAAAGTGGCAGTGAATTAACAATAGCAAAAATTTTTGCCGATAAAGCAGGTTATGCAGGAAAAGAAGTCGAGATCAGGGGTAAAGTTGTTAAAGTAAATAACGAAATCATGGGACAAAATTGGGTTCATATCCAGGACGGAACCAGTGATAACGGAAGTTTTGATTTAACGATTACCACGCAGGCAAAAGTTAATGTGGGTGATGAAGTTTCATTTAAAGGAACAATTTTGCTTGACAAGGATTTTGGTGCAGGATATTTTTACGATGTGATAATGACCGATGCTACTTTGATACGTTCAAAAAGCGAGAATGCATCCATGTAAAAAATTGATTTAAATGAATAAAGTAAACCGAACTGGTATTTCCGGTTCGGTTTATTTTTTATAAGGTTTCTCCGTTTTCATTTTTTCCAGTTCAATACTCAAATTTATATTTTCCATTCCAAGAGAATCACTCAGATTAACAGCTTTTTGCTGCCATTCGATGGCTTTATCTTTTGCACCTATTTTATACAAAATGTGGGCATAAGTATCATGATATGGCGGAATATTATAAACGAGCGTTCTTTCCGACCATTTTAATGCCATGCCAAGTAATTCGGGATCACTGGTGAATTCATAAACTGTCCACGCTAATTCATTGATTTGATTTCCGGTTTCGTAAAGTTTCCCACCCGTTAAGCGGCTGCCGTCTTCTGTGAGAATAAAATTACCTTTTTCTGCCATACTAATTGAATCAACATCGAGGTTTTCTAAATGGAGTTGATAAAATCTTCTGGCTGAACGAATATAATTTGTTGAATCTTTTATCTCCTTATAAAACCTCAACATGCCCCAATCTCTTGACTTTCGTCCTTTTTGAAAATCCCTGTATGTTCCCTGAATATAATTTGCAACCTGGTTCATGTATAATGCATCCTTTTCGTTTACGGCTTTTTTTCTCGATTTCTCAATCATTCGATGGTTAATGTCCATCCTTTCATTTTCCGGCAATGCCATAAAAACTGAATCATTAAGTGCATAGTCAAACCGCATTAATCTGTACACTTTCGAATCGATAACAGGCGCAGATTGAAGAAGAAATTTAATTTCATCAGGTGTAAATAAATCATTTATCGTTAAGGTTTCAACATAGTCGTCAAGCAAATCATCGGTATTAAAGTTGTATTCTGAAAGTTCTGAAATGAATTCTTTTAAAAAATCAGTGTCGTATTTTCCTGAAGCATATTTCTTTGTGTAAGCTGCAAGCGGAGGGTTGTTTTTAATTGCCATGGCTTTTGCAGCAAGTTTTATATACTCCATACTAAGACTTGTGCTTTTATTGTACATTATCTCCAAAAAGTAACCTTCGTGATTTAAAAACAGGGAGGTAGGAAAAGTGGGAGAGATGCGATATCTTTTTGAAATGTTTTTAAAATCTTCTGAATCCGCCTGAACTTTAATTTTAACAAAGTCTTTAAAAACATCAGAAATCTCTTTTCCTGAAAGACCTTGTTCGGCAATCATGTCGCATTCATCACAATCACTTGCAAGTTGTACAAAAATGATTTGTTTATTTTGTTTGGCAAGTTTCAGCGCATCTTCAAAGCTAATGTTTTTAAAAACCATCGTTTGTCCAAAACCGAAATTGCCAATTAAAAGAAACAAAATGGAGATATAAAAATGTTTTGGTTTTTTCATTGTTTTAGATTTTTGGTTAACTTTTTATTTGAATCTATTTTTTAATTCTTTGAATCAACAGATAAATTTATACTTAAAACAAATAAAATTAAACTTTTCAATCAAAGTTTCATTATGCCTTACACCTGTTTCTAAACATTAGTTGTTAATCTAAGCCTTTAATTCCCAGTTTAATGATCGGGTTGTAAACTTCAATTCTTCCCTTCCAACTGCAAAAATTCCTAAAAAGAGATGTAAAAAAAACATTACATTGTGTAAAAAATAATTATCTTTGTGTTATGTATATTTAACTAATAGTAAAATTATTCATACATTAAAAAGTAAAGTTATGTCGTACAGAGAAAAAGAAAACATTATCAACATTTTTAGCGGCCTGGTTATTACCGGCATTTTTGCATGGATTGTTTATCAACGTCATTTAAGTGGACAAATCAATTTAACAGACGATTTTCAGACTTGGGGAAAATTGTTTCTTATTTATGTAGTTGTAACGATTGTTGCACGTATTATTATATATATTGTTTTTAGTATTATAAATGCAATTGTAACCCGCGAAGAAAAAATTCCTGCGGAGGATGAGCGCGACAAATTGATTAAACTAAAGGCCATTCGTAATTCACATTATTCATTTGTAATCGGATTTATGGGCGCCATTATTTTACTGGCCATAGGTTTCCCGAACTATTCTATTTTTATTGTATTTGTAATAAGTGGAGTGATTTCTGAAATTATTGATAACGGGTCGCAAATTTATTTTTACCGGAAAGGAGTATAAAATGCCAAAAAGAATAATTCAAAATAATATAAGGAGGTTACGCTTTGATGCCGATGAAATGACTCAGCAAAACCTGGCGGATAGAACAGGCGTAACAAGGCAAACCATAATGGCAATTGAAAAAGGGAATTACTCGCCATCACTGGAACTGGCTTTTAAAATTGCATTAACATTTAATAAACCGCTGGAAGAAGTTTTTTCTTATGAACCAGTTGAGGAAAAATCAAAAAAGAAATGATTTTATAAATAAAAAACGAATAATAAAAATTAGTGGCAAACCAGCCAGATTGCAGGAATAAACAATAAAGTCAACCATGATAAAATCCGATGAGAGATTTGAATTTTGAATGTCGATAATTTCTCAAAACTCAGGAACGCACCCGAAATAAATGAGGCCAAAAATATAAGGTCCGACAAAATAAATAAACCCAATCCTATTCCTTGAAAACTAAAAAGACGAAAGTGCTGCAAGTATATCAAAACCACAAAAATTGCTGCTCCGCCAATTGCCAGTTTATGCGCAGTAAATATTCCTGTTTTGTATGGCTTTCCACCTTTTCGGAGTATAATACCGGTAATAATGGTTAATAGTGCTAAAACAGAAGCAATGATGGATTTGGTTAGTAATGATTCCATTTTTTAGGTTTGAATTTAATAAATACAGATTTTATTTTGTGATTTATTCCTAATAAATTGAAATGCCGTAACAATGCCGTATAAGTTTTGCAGTTAATGCTTGAACTGTATTCCAGTCGGCTGTAGTTTTGAGTTAAAAAGCAACTTTCAGAGTCGTGTAAACTTATTAAATTACCTACTAAATTCTTTACGATCCAGCAAAAGGAGTTCCAAATATTCCAACGGCAAGTTCTGCCCATACAAGTATGAAAACAAATAAAATAGTGCTAATTAGGATTATTCTGCTTTTCACGGTTTTTACTAGTCTAAATGTTATTTCACTTAAAAAACCTGTTCCTGTTAATAAAATTCCCATAATTAAAAAATCTAAAGAGTTCCATTCAACTGCGCTGGAAAATTGCATTGCTATTAATGGAATAAGTAGTAGAACAACTATTGTTATCAGAATTATAGAAAGTCTTTTGTTTTTCATTTGTCTAAATTTTGAATGTTAATTGTAATTCATTTTAAAAGTACTTTGAAATACAAAGTAAGTTAGAATTGTTCAATTCTGCAAGTTTTTCTTACAATGAAATTTTAGCGTGTCTTTTAAAATGTTTTAGTGCTCAGTAATTCAAGAAAAAAATAAGGAACCGTTTTAAGAAAATAATTTCAAATCTCTAACTGATGAATTCAGCCTTCTTGCCCAAAAAATCTCCCAGTCTGGTAACCTCCTGTTCAAATAAATCCAACTGATGTTTTTTGAGCGGCTTAAATAAATCAACGGTTACATTTACCTTATCTTTTTTTATCACGCGTTTCCACAACCCGGCAACCTGCCCGTTTACAACAACTGTTGGCCAGAACATTCCGTTTTTTGAAACCACCATTTTGTCATTTTCTATTATAGCTTTTCGGTTGGTGTAGGCGATTAAAAATTCATCGAAAGCCGGAAGCAGAAATACAGAATTGGTGATTTGTGAAAGGTCGGGCAACGAATGAGGAATCATATAGATTTCTTCGTCAATTTTTTCAGCAATAAAATCATTTCCAATCATTTCAATGGCTTTTCGTGCATCTCGAACCGGCAACCCCGACCACCAAACAAAATCGCGCAATGTTGCCGGCCACCTGCTTTCAAAATAAATTCTTGCGAGTTTTTCCAGCGCTTCTTCGCGGCTTATTGGTGCAGGTTTTGACACACGTTCCTCTAAAAGGGCAAAGGTTTGTTTTCCATCAATAACTTTTCCGCTGCATAAAATACCTTCTAATTCAGCGCTCATCAGAATATGTGCGCCCCGGTTATTTTCAGTTGAAATTTTCATTTCATGAAAAATGGAATACAATTCGGTTCGGGTTAAATGGTTGTTATCAATTAATGCTTTTTCCAGAAGCGAATAAATTTTGGAAAGTGATTTTTCATTCAGTTCCAGTTCTCTGTGTCTTGATTTTGCAGCATTTTTTATATGTGGAGCAGTTAGCTGAAGCATCCAGTAAATATCATCAGATGAAACCAAATGCCAGGTTGGCCGCAGTATGTGGGTCCGAAGAATTTCGCCCGTGTTCATGGCTGAATCAACTTTTTCGACAGTAATATCATTTATACGTTTGCCCACAGCAATTTGTGCCATGGCATAATCCTGCGCCTGCATGGCGCCCATGTATTGAACTAAATTTTTAACCGATGATATTTTCTTTACATAAAGATGTTGACTGGCAAGCCTGTATTTTGCTATTTCCTGAAAATTCATGAAATCAAATCTACGAAATGATTTCTTTTCTTGTTAACTGATTATTCAATTTCTGATACGGTAAAAATTGATTTCTACTGATTTCACCTGCCCCTCGTTTGTACCTTAAATCCGCAGGATATTGTTGAAAAAAGCTGTAAAACTTTGCAAATGTGAGTTTTACAGCTTTAGTATTATCACCTATATTGGTGTTGCTAAACAATACCAACATGAAAATAGTAAATTCTTCACCTGTTTCAGCTTTTGGCGGATTAAATTTTGTGATAAAAGAAGTAATTGATTTAAAAATCAATGAGTTATTAAATTCCAGTCTTCCGACTTTGGCAAATCAATCCAAATACACATGGTTTGATATTATCATGTCATACTGGTCAGCGTTTTTCTGTGGTGGTGATTGTGCCGAGGATCTTGCCATAAATTTAAAAGATGGTCTTCGAAATAATCCTTTTATTAATATCCCCAGTCCAGACAGGGTTTTAACCCGAATAAAATCATTGGCAGAAGCTCCTGAATATTACACCACCCACCGTGGAAAAAACGAACACCAGTTTTCATTGGCTAACCATTTAAACCGGTTAAACCTGAAAATGTTATCGTTGCTTCCTGGCTTCAAAAAAGAGAATGTGGTTTTGGATTATGATAACACGCTAATCTTTGCAGAAAAAGCCGACGCACAAATGACTTATAAAAAAGAGTTTGGATATTGTCCAGGTGTAGGAATTATTGGGAAGCACATTGTATATGTGGAAAACCGGAACGGAAACAGCACGGCACATGTATTACAGCATGAAACTATTGAAAGAATGGCTTCCATGTTACAGGAAGAGGGCATTACCATTGATGTAATACGGGCAGACTTGGCATCTTATACCTACGAGATAATCAAAGCAATGGAGAAGAGTGCAAACCGCATTTTCATAAAAGCAAGAATGACCAATACCCTGGAAAGAGCTATTGCAGGTATTAAAGACTGGAAAGAAATAAAAATTGGCGATAATGTGGTTCTGAGAGGTTCAACTACTTTTATCCCGTTTGTCCGACATGCCAGGGGGAACAACGATAAAACCAACACTTTAAAAGAATACCGGGTAGTGGTCACCAAAGAAAATAGAAGAGATGGGCAAATCAACATGTTTACCGGAGAAGCTTGTAATTATAGTCCAATAATAACAAATGACTTTGAAATGTCAGATGACGAAGTTGTATTTTTCTATAATGCACGAGGTGGAGAAGAAAAAGAGTTTGATGTTGTAAAAAATGATTTTGGATGGAATAAAATGCCGTTTTCCAGAATGGAACAAAATGCCGTATTTCTTCTGGTAATGGCCATGTGCAAAAACCTCTACGCACATGTAATTGAACAATTCTCAAAAAAAGTAAAGTTTCTGTCCCCTGATTTCAGGATTAAAAAGTTCATTTTCAGATTTGTTTGCATCCCGGCAAAATGGGTAAAAACAGCAAGAACACTGAAACTACGTTTGTACGGAAATCTAACTTTCCAGACATAAACAAACCGCCCCCGGAAGTTAACCCAACATTCACAATTTCGGCGAGAATAACATTCTGCTGGGATAATTATGTGCTTAACCTTAAAAAATCAGATATCTAAACAGAAATAGAGCCAGAAATATTTGAAATGCATCACATTTGACCAAAAATTCTCAGCCTAAGATGTAATTTTCCACTAAAATGGTAAACAAAATACCAACATGCGGATTTAAGGTGCAAACGAGGGGGAGAGGAGTTCACCATTTTATCGTTAGTGAGATTTTTTTGTTTTACCAGCGAACAACTAACCGCAAATAGTAGTAAAAATATTAATGTTATGTTTCGCATGATTGTTAATTTTTGGTTGTTACGAAAATTGTATCGACGTTTATATTATTCTATCCATTTAACCGATCCATTACATGCATCTCCTTCAATATAGCCTTCCAGCCAGATTTTTAGCGTATTAATTCTATCTTTCGTCAAGTTCTCCATATAATGTGTAACACAAACGGGAAGTACTGAGCCATAAAAACGATGTTCCATATCCGGAAATTTAACGTTTAATTCTGCCTCCCTGAATGTAACCCAGATTTTTTGTGCTGCTTTCAGGTTTTCAATAAAAACGATATCGGATTTATATTCAACAAGAATCTTTTTGTAGATTTCATCCAATTCCATATTTGTTTTTTCGTACGAATTAATTGCCTGTTGATTCATTTCCAATTGTGTTTGAGCAAAGAGAATCGTAGAAAACATGCAAGCAAAAATGGTAAGTAAAGTTTTCATTTGTATTAATTTTATACTTGAATTTAACCGGTTACTGCTGAAAAAATGTCGAATTCTGAAAACGGTTTTTAAAAGATATTTCTGATAATTAGCGAAAATTGAGAGGTTGTGCAACGGTTACTTTTGTTATGGGGTGTTATCTTTTTCTATTTGTTCTTTTATCCATGTTGATATATCATATAATACTTCTGGTGAAATTGTTTCTTCTATCGTTTCAACTTCCTCGTAATAACCTGTATTGCAATGTTGAAGAAAATGGTTTAACCCAGAATAGGCGATTATTTTATAGTTTTCTTTTCCACATCTGACAAATGCATTCTGGAAGCCATTTAGATTTAAATCAGCCAATACTTGTGTGTCCTTTTCTCCATTTAATGCTAAGAATGGTGCTTTTACTTTAGGTAAAAACTCTTGCGGATTATACGAAAGAAGATATCTGTACCATGGCAACATCATCCTTTTGTATCGCTCTCCTACAACTTTGAGATTATATGTCTCAACGCCATCTCTCATTTCCATTCCGAAATATTTTTTAACGATTGAATCTTGCTTGACTAATCTCTTTCCCGTCAGTTTTTGGAGTATAGTAACTTCTGCAAGTCTATTATTGCTTTCTTGATTAATAATGTCAATCGCTTCTTTTTCGAATGCCATAATAGTGTCAATGGATTGAGTTGGCACTGTTCGTTGAAGTGACTTTTCAATTTGGGATAGCATTAATTCATCACCATTAACCCCTACGCCTGCTAAAGAAACAATAAATGCGATGTTATTATCCATAGCTCCTACAATACTTGCAATAAGTCCACCTTCACTGTGTCCAATAAGTCCAATCTGATTAGGATTAATATCTTTTCTGGTTTTTAAATATTCAATACCGGCGATTACATCCATTGCGAAGTCTTGAGAAGTTGCATTTGCCAAAGTTTCTTTTCCAGTTGTTTGTCCGATACCTCTGTCATCTACACGTAAAACCGCTATTCCCTGACGCGTCAAGTAATCTGCAATTATAAGAAATGGTTTATGTTCAAATATCGTTTCGTCCCGGTCTTCCTGACCGCTACCTGAAATAAGGATGGCTACCGGATGTTCAGTTTCATCTTTGGGAATTGTCAATGTGCCGCCAAATTTGATACTTTTAACCTGATTGAAGTATGAGATATTTTCTGCATTGTAAGGGAACGGCGGTTCTGGATTTTGAGTTCTTAAATACTCTCTCTTTCTTTTTAAATTTATAGGATAGCTTTTATCCATTTGTGTCCATTTCCCAACAATCAACGTGTCTTTTTGATTTATTCCAACAAAGCTGGCTTTCATCATCCCTGAAAAAGTAATTTTGATGCTATCTCCAAATATCTCATATCTTGATGATGGATAATTTTGAACAGCTTGAGCTGGAACATCTAATAAACATCTCTCGTTGTTTAACTTAAAAATTAATTTTAGTTCAAGCTCGTTTACTTTGAGCCAACCTTCCCAATCAGTAGAAGTTTTTCTATTGTCTTGTTCACGACTTGAACAAGAAAGAATTCCAAACAATAGGACTAACAGGATTATGTTCATATTTCTCATTGTTTAGTTTTTCAGTTTAATACCCCACAACTAGTTTATATGTTTATTACGTTTATTTCTCTTTTAGCTTTACAAAAAATGTTCTTTACATCCCAATATGGTATGTATTGTACACCTGTTTTGTTTATTGAAATCCTGGGCTGTTCTTCGCTGCGGATCTTTATGGGAGTCACCGGGTTTTCTTTCTGTAAAATTAAAGTTTTATATGATTTGGCAATAAGCTTGGCGATTTTTTTTAGTGTCAGGCTGCAAGAAGTATGAGCAAAGGGCAAAGGGCAAAGGGCAAAGGGCAAGGGCCATAGAGCATTGCTCTATGTTTTAATGGAAAACAGAATTTTTAATAAATGTTCTGGCTATTTCAAACCGGGGAGCCTGAAAACGCCTGCTACTATTGTGATAATTCGTTTAAAAAACTCGGCAGTTTTACCTGAAGAAAAAGTGTCTGACCTTACAAACTCATAACTGGGTGTTCCGGTTTGTTCATCAAATGGCTTTTCGCGGTTCTGTTTTTCAATAATCAACATGCTGTCGTAGTAATGGAGCGAATGCACCGATCGTGTGAAAGAATTGACCCTGAAAAAAGATTCCCTTGAATGATATGCATTCAGATCATCAATAAACCGTTTGCTTCTCTGAATAAAAGTTCCCATTCGCCGGTAACCGCCACCATACGATTTATGATACGATGTATGTAAATCTTCGCACAGGTAAACCCCATTCTCTTTTACATGGTCAAACAGCTCTTCAAAAGTTACGTTTTGCTGCCGCATAGAATGCCCGCCATCATCAATCAAAATATCTACCTGCGGAATTTTTTCTTTAATTTCCCTGAGAAACTTCCGATCTGATTGAGACCCAATGAAAACCTTTATGTTTTCTTCTTCCAAATCTTTGCATTTTGGATTAATATCAATACCATAAATTTTTGCTTTGGGACCAAAATAATCTTTCCACATCTGCAAACTTCCCCCCTGAAAAATGCCAATTTCAAGAATAACAACTTCCTTGTTTCTGAACCGGCTAAAATGATGTTCATACACATCAAAATAATGGTTCCATTTCTGTATCAGTCGTTTGTTATTGTTCCTGAAATATTTCTCAAGATCTGAAGTTTCCTGTCCAATAAATTTTGGTATCTCCATGCAAATCGAAATTAGTTAATTGAGTTGGAAAAATATTGCGTTCAAAAGTAATTGATTTATTGTCACTGTCAAAAGGTAGTTTTCATTTAATCAATAACTATTTCAGTTAGTAGATTACAGGAAAAACAAAATTTGGTTACTTTAGCAGCAATACAATAAACTAAACCTTATCTTAATTCAACATGATCAAAAAAATTTCCACAATTATTTTGGCCACTTTCATATTCGGTGTTTCGTCGCTGCAGGCCAAAGTTACTTTCAGCGAAATAAGAACTGCATCTGACAATATTATTGTGGCATTTTTTACCGGCGATGAAATTAATGCTGAAGCAGTTGATGTTAGCAGTCCTGAACAATGGAAAATAAACGGAAAACAAGCTGAAATTATTGGAAATTATGCCATGCAGGCCAGCGGGTTTGATTATCATGTTTATTTAAAATCGGGTAAACTGAATGTGGGTGAAAAATATGTCATTGAAACTCCATACGGGGAAAAGGAAATTACATTCAATCCGAATGAAATATTTTGCGAATCAATAAAAGTTAACCAGGTTGGTTACAGCGCCGGATCAAAAGTTCGGTACGCCAATTTTGCTGTATGGACAGGAACCGGAGGAGGTAAAAAACTGGAAAACGGATTGCCCGGTTATAAAGTAGTCGATACAAAAAAGAAATCGGTTGCTGAAGGAAAACTTACTGAAGTTGGCGATGATGCCTCAGCGGGCGGTTTTGTTTACCGCATCGATCTGGCAAAGGTTCCCGAAGGCGGGCCATATAAAATAGTAGTTGACGGAATGGGATGTTCATATCCGTTTGGTGTTGGGGGAGAATTCTCAAACCGATTGGCTTACACCATTTTCAGGGCACAGTACCTGCAACGTTGCGGTTGTCCGATTGATGATCCTGAAATTCGGGAAGATCCATGTCACACGCTGATTTATGATGTTGACGGTCCGATTGGCGAGGCAAATATTGACGTTGCCGGAAATGAACCAACATTTGCCTGCTACGGAGGTTACCATGATGCGGGCGATGCTGACAGAAGAGCTTATCACATGGAGAATCCGGTGTTAAACCTGATGATATGGGAAGTTTTCCCCGATTATTTCACTGACGGCCAATTTCATATTCCGGGCGATTTTACCGGAGATTATCATATTAAAAACTACGAAAATAAAATCCCTGATATTATTGATGAAGCATTGTGGGGAACGCTGGCATGGGAATACCTTCAGAATGACGATGGAAGCATTCATTTTGGAACTGAAACACGCGGTTATCCTGAACCGTACGCAGCTCCGCTGGACGGCGACAAAAAGAAATACGGAACAGTAAAAATTGATGACCGGGCAGTTACGGTTGGTGCAGGATTATTTATGCATCTGGCAAGAATTATAAAACCATATCAACCCGAACACTCGGCAGAATTGGTAAAAAGAGCGGAAAATGCTAAAACATTTGCAGGCGACCGAATGGCAGCCCCGGAACAATTATATTACCACATTCAACGGTATTTGTTATTTCAGGAGGAAGCAGATCAACAAAAAATAAAAGAGTTGTATGAAATTGTATCAGGACTAAAAGACAATCTTTATACAGCTCCCGGATATTCAATTAACGATAACCGGTTTGATAATCCGGCCTACATCATGTCGTACATTGTTGAGAAAGATGTGAAAACTGATCCGGAGATTGTAGCATTTTTTAAACAGGCAATTAAAGATGCAGCTGATGCCAACATTACAGAGTTAAGAACCCATGCTTACCCAATTGGTAATAATCCGGCAGGTGGCGGCTGGGGACACAATGTGCGGCAGCCACAATATGCAGTAAATCCAATGTTATACTGGAAACTCTCAGGCGAGCAACGTTACTTTGATGCTGCTTCTGAATTGATGGATTATAAATTGGGACTGAATCCTCCTGGAATTAGTTATGTCACTGAGTTGGGATCAAAATATGTCAACAATATTCATGACCGGGAAAGTGCATACACGCAATCGCTCGGGAGGGGAGCGAAACCCGGAATTACGGCTTTTGGCCCCGGTGTAATTAGCCGGCGTTATTCTGCACATGTAATACCGGCTGTAAATGATTTGCCCAAAGAACGCCAGTTTACCGATGATCGCGAAATTATTTCATTTACTGAATTTACCATTTTCGAAACCATGCAATACGATGCACTTTATACCATTCTTGCAGGAGGTGGAAAGTGGAATAAAAAGAATCCTTTCGAAAATTAATCATAAAAAAATCTGCTTTCGGGTTCAATAAAAACCTGAAAGCAGATTACGTTTATAAATTAAACAGGCTATTTTTTATCAAACACCTGTGTTTCACTCATGTCACCAAAAGATGAGTTCATACTCTGGTTAACAACCAGGTTGTCTCCGTCTTTTTTGTACACCGATTTAATCACCATTTCATTTCCCTGCATATCAATTTTTGTGGAAATGGTTAATTCTTTTTTATCAGCCGACCATGTTGCAGTTGATTTTGTAGGATTGCCGCCAAACCCTTCGTTTGTCGATTCTTTACCATCCAATGTGTACTTATTTGTACTGGTATTTGTTTGTCCCATAAAATCAGTAACTGATTCAATTGTCATTTCGTTACCACTTTGTTTGATAGTGAGTGATTTTGGTGCAAAACTTTGATCACCCAATTTACTTTTTGAAGTGTTTAAAGCCCACGAACCTGAAAAATCAGCTTGAGCAAATGCAAACGTTGTAAATGCAAATGCAATTAGTAATAGAGTAATTTTTTTCATCTTGTAAAGTTTTAGATTTTAAATAATTTTAATTAATAATTATTAGAGATTCTGATTATCACAAATAGTTTAAAGATTCAACCCGATAAAATTGATAAATAAACTTGAACTAATGAAATAAATTATGCTTTTTTAAAACATTAGATTTTATTGAACAACTTATTGAATCATTCTTTTCAGCAGGAAATTTACAATACTTAAATTTTGATCACCAGTTATTTGGAACAAATCAACCATATACAATTGGTATTAACGATTATATTTGCAAAACAAAATCTTATACTACTACAATGCACTACCTGATTTTAAGCAAAAGAGTGAGATTTTTATCTTTACTTATTACATTCATAATCTTCTTACAAACATTTTCATCATGCCAAACAAATAAAAATACCCGTGTAACTGAAAAATTTACCCGCGACTGGAAATTTAATCCCGGCGATTCTGAAGAATTTAAAAACCCAAAGTTCAATGATTCTGAATGGCGAATATTGAATTTACCACACGACTGGAGTATTGAAGGCGAATTTAGTGCAGACAATCCGGCAAGTCCGGGGGGTGGAGCGCTACCCGGAGGAATAGGATGGTATCGTAAAACATTTGAAGTTCCGCAAACGGATGATGGAAAAATGATTTTTATCGATTTTGACGGAGTTTATCAAAAAAGTGAAGTGTGGATTAACGGAAATTATTTAGGAATGCGGCCTTATGGATACAGTTCATTTCGTTATGATTTAACGCCTTACCTGAATTTTGGTGGCGAAAATGTAATTGCTGTTAAAGTTGATAATTCAGAACAACCCAATTCACGCTGGTATTCAGGTTCAGGAATTTACCGAAATGTTTGGCTGGTGAAAACAGGTAAAGTTTATGTCGATCATTGGGGAACATTTGTTACCACACCAAAAGTGGATGAAAAAAATACAACCGTTGAAGTAAAAACCAAAATTGTAAATCAAACCGGTAATTCAGCCGACTTCAAATTTAAAACATCGATTCTTGATCCTGATGGCAAAGTAGTTGCAACTTCCGAAATTAATGCCGGTTCGTGGGATAAACCAGATCAGGAATTTGTACAAAATTTAAATCTGGTAAACCCAAAATTGTGGGATTTGGATGATCCGAACATTTACAAAGCTGTTACTGAAGTATTTTTTGATGGAAATCTTACGGATACATACGAAACTACTTTTGGAGTCAGAACCTTTAATTTCGATGCTGAAAATGGATTCTTTTTAAATGGCGAGCAGGTAAAAATTTTAGGGGTTTGCAATCATCACGATTTAGGTTGTTTGGGAGCTGCAATAAATACAAGGGCGCTTGAAAGACAACTGGAGATATTAAAAGAAATGGGGTGTAATTCCATCCGTACTTCGCATAATCCACCCGCACCTGAGTTGCTTGATTTGTGCGATAAAATGGGATTTATTGTGCAGGATGAAACGTTTGATATGTGGCGCAAAAAGAAAACACAATATGATTATTCTCGCTATTTTCCGGAATGGCATGAGCGGGATTTAACCGATCACATTCTTCGCGACCGCAACCATCCTTCAGTAATAATGTGGAGCATTGGAAATGAAGTGCTGGAGCAGTGGCAGGATGTAAATGCCGATACACTCGACATACAACAGGCGAATTTAATTCTGAACTTCGAAAAGAATGTTGATGATGAAGTTATCAATTCAGGCGAAATGTCGGTGAATTCGTTAATCACAACTACACTTGCCAATATTGTAAAAAGCCTGGATTCAACACGCCCGGTTACCGCAGCCTGTAATGAGGTAAATCCGAG
The DNA here is from genome assembly GCA_963849775.1 of uncultured Prolixibacteraceae bacterium. Lineage (GTDB taxonomy): Bacteria > Bacteroidota > Bacteroidia > Bacteroidales > Prolixibacteraceae > Draconibacterium. The sequence continues at coordinate 39,745 of CAWKIX010000012.1, forward strand.
GAATAACCTGTTTAAATCGGGTTCGCTTGATTTGATGGGATTTAATTATCATCATCAGAATTTTGCCGATTTTAATAAAAATTATCCGGGACAAAAGCTGATTATTTCTGAATCAACTTCGGCATTGATGACACGCGGATTTTATCAAATGCCTTCAGACAGTATGTTTATCTGGCCCGACAGTTACCCGCCGAGCGGAAAACCTTACGGAAATGAAGAACAACAATGCTCCTCTTATGATAATACTCACGCGCCCTGGGGATCAACTCACGAAGAAACCTGGAAGCTGGTAAAAAAATACGATCACGTTGCAGGTATGTACATCTGGACCGGTTTTGATTACCTTGGAGAGCCAACACCTTACTGGTGGCCGTCACGCAGTTCGTATTTTGGAATTATCGATTTGGCCGGATTTCCGAAGGATGTATATTACATGTACCAAAGCGAATGGACGGACAAAGATGTCTTACATGTCTTCCCTCACTGGAATCAATTCGACGGACAGTCGGGATGGAAACCGGGACAAACAGTTGATGTTTGGGCTTACTTTTCAAATGCCGATGAAGTGGAACTTTTTCTGAATGGAAAATCGCTTGGCACAAAAACAAAGCAGGGTGAAGAATTGCATGTGGTTTGGCAGATCCCTTTTGAACCCGGAACCCTAAAAGCCATTTCACGAAAAGATGGAAAAGTAGTGCTCGAAAAAGAAATAAAAACTGCCGGGAAACCTGTTCAGATTAAATTGACACCCGATAGAAACGAAATTAGTGCAGATGGTTACGATCTTTCATTTGTAACTGTTGAAGTTTTTGACGAGGATGGAAATCCGGTTCCTACGGCTGATAATGATATTCAGTTTACCGTAATCGGAAATGCAACAATTGCAGGAGTAGATAACGGTAATCCGGTGAGTCATGAATCGCTAAAAGGTTCTTCAATAAAAATGTTTAACGGTAAATGTCTGGTAGTTATTCAGGCTGGAGAAAATACAGAGAACATTAAACTTTTGGCTTCTTCCGAAGGGTTGAATACTGGTCAGGTGGAAATAAAATTGAAATAACTAAATAAAAACCAATGCCGTATAGTTAGTTATTGCAGACTTCGACTACGCTCAGTCTGACCGTCATCCTGAGCGTAGGCGAAGGGTGTTTGCCATCTTTTTCCTTAAATTTCATCCATAACTAAACGACATTGGAATTAAAACAGAATAAAATGAGAAGTTTTAAATGGACTTTATTAACCCTGTTTATTGCATTTTCAACAGGAATTAAAGCACAGCTCCCAATTGCTTCAGGAGCGCCAAATCAAAGGTTACTAAATGAAGCAGTGGATATTAGTGAAGATTTCAGAAATTTTACAAATACCTATTTTATTGCCGACAATTTGGTCGAGTTTGATCCTGCCACCGGACAAGGGAAAGTTAAATGGATGAGACACGTTTATAAAACCAATCAGGCATTTGATAACATGCTTGCCACTTTAACACCGTCTGACGGAAACGAATTTCCGGCCATTGAATACGAGGCTGATCCGGTAATGCCATTTGCGCTCGAGTTTGTTTCACCGAGAACCGTGCGCATAAAAATGAAAACCGGTTTTGAGGCGCAGGAAGAAGGCCCTTCGCTGATGCTTGTGAACGGTTATGCACCAAAAGATAATTCATGGGAATATTCCGAAATTCAGGGAGGACATAAATATACAAGTGAATACGGATCGGTGATTATCAGAACACGTCCGTGGCACATTGAATTTTACGATGCCGATGGGAAGTTGCTTACAAAATCCTTCCATAAAGTCGATAACAGCGTTACTTATACTCCCGTTTTGCCATTTATGTTTGTGCGCCGCTCAGCAGATTATTCAAGAAGTGTAAACGCTGCATTTTCGCTTTCGCCGGGTGAGAAGATATTTGGTTTGGGCGAATCGTTTAAAGGATTCAATAAGCGAGGGCAAAAAGTGGTTTTATGGACCGATGATTCCAACGGGGTGCAAAACGAAACCATGTATAAACCCATTCCATTTTTTATGAGCAGCCGTGGATACGGAATGTTTATGCACACTTCAACGCCAATTACCTGCGATTTTGGAAAAATGTTTAATGGCTCATTGTCGTTAATGATCGGTGATGAAGCGCTGGATTTGTTTGTTTTTCTTGGTGAACCAAAAGATATTCTGGATGAATACACTGACCTGACCGGAAAAGCTGCTATGCCACCACTTTGGTCGTTTGGTTTGTGGATGAGCCGGATCACTTATTTCTCTGAAGCGGATGGTAGAAACGTGGCAAATCTGTTACGTAAAAACCGCATTCCGAGTGATGTGATTCATTTCGATACCGGTTGGTTTGAAACCGACTGGCGCAGCGATTATAAATTCTCTGAATCGCGTTTTGACGATCCGGCGAAAATGATCAAAGATCTTGATTCAATGGGATTTAAAACCAGTCTATGGCAATTGCCCTATTTTGTTCCAAAGAATTCGCTTTTCCCTGAAATTGTTGAAAAAGGGTTATTTGTGAAAAACAATAAAGGGAATCTTCCTTATGAAGATGCAGTGCTTGATTTTTCGAATCCAAGCACAATAGAATGGTATCAGAATAAAATAAAAGGATTACTTGATTTGGGCGTTGGTGTTATAAAAGTTGATTTTGGTGAAGCTGCTCCTGCAAATGGAATTTATGCGTCGGGAAGAACCGGCTTTTATGAGCATAACCTTTATCCGTTAAGATACAATAAGGCAGTTGCCGATATTACAAAACAGGTAACCGGCGAAACCATTATCTGGGCGCGTTCTACATGGGCTGGTAGTCAGCGTTATCCGCTACATTGGGGTGGCGACGCAGCAAATACCGATAATGCAATGTTGTCAACGCTTCATGCCGGTCTTTCAATTGGCCTTTCCGGATTTACTTTCTGGAGCCACGATATTGGCGGATTTGTAAATCGCACACCCGAAGATTTGTATCGCCGCTGGTTGCCGTTTGGAATGCTGACATCGCATTCGCGTACACATGGAGCACCACCAAAAGAACCATGGGAATACAATGAAAGCTTTAACGATGCCTTCCGTTTGGCCGATGAAATGAAATACAAACTGATGCCATATATTTATGCACAGGCAAAACATTCAAGTGAAAATGGGCTGCCTATGTTACGTGCGCTGTTTGTAGAATTTCCTGATGATGCCGGAGCCTGGAATGTGGATGATGAATACCTTTTTGGTGCTGATATGCTGGTAGCGCCAATGTTTGAAAATGGCACTGGACGTGATGTGTATTTGCCTGCAGGGAAATGGATTGATTATCAAACCGGGAAAGTATATGAAAAAGGATGGCATTATATCGAAACCGGCGAAATTCCTGTTGTTGCGTTAGTTCGTGATGGTGCTGTGATTCCGCATATTAAACTGGCTCAGTCTACCAAAAATATGGATTGGAGTAACCTGGAACTAAAAGTTTATGCAGCCGATGCAAAAAAAGCAAAAGGATACGTTTGTCTGCCATCTGATCAGAAATTGGTTGAAGTAAATCTAAGCGGAAAAGGAAATTCGTTTAAACTGGATTCAAATCCGCTGGAAGGGAAAGTTAAGTTTAAAGTAGATTAGGAAATGATCTTCAATGATTTTGACATGGAGAGAGGCTGTTCAAAAAGTTAATTGGGTATACCTGAGATCTGTCATGTTGAGCGTAGCCGAAACAATCTGCATTTCAATTCAAAAGATGTGTATATTCGAACTACGCTCAGAATTGATCAGGTACATAAGAGTTTTATGGACGAACCCGTTTTTTGACCTAAATAACAACTTTTAATAAGAACTTGCTAATTTTATTACCAACAAAACCAATAAATTATGAAAAAATCAAAATTACTCTTACTGATTTTTGGTCTGATAATCTATTTAATCTCATTGCAAACGCACAACCTTACAAAAATTTTAAAGTTGCTGTTTATTGCAGAGCCTATGAGGTAGATAAAATGAGTGACCCGGAATGGCTTAATACAGTTTGGGACGAATTATCAAAAGGAGTACATGTAGATAAAATTTATCTTGAAACCCATCGCGACCTGTTAATCGTTAGTGACGAAACACTGGAAAAGGCAAAGAAATTCTTTACGGATCACGGCGTAAAAGTAGGTGGCGGAATTACCTATACAATTGATGAAAGCAATAATTTTCAAACCTTTTGTTATTCAAAACCGGAAGACCGGCAAAAAGTAAAAGAGATTGCAGAACATACCGCAAAGCATTTTGATGAATTTATTCTGGATGATTTCTTTTTTACAAGTTGCAAGTGCGATGTGTGCATTGCTGCTAAAGGAGATAAAAGCTGGACCGATTACAGGTTGGAACTGATGAAAGGAGCTGCTTCTGATTTGGTAATTAATCCTGCCAAAGCGGTTAATCCAAATGTAAATGTGATCATTAAATATCCCAATTGGTACGAACATTTTCAGGGACTTGGCTTTAATCTGGAAGCTGAGCCAAAACTGTTTGATGGTTTATATACCGGAACTGAAACCCGCGATCGATCTGGTAATCAGCATCTGCAGCAATATCTTGGCTATGCCGTATTTCGTTATTATGAAAACCTGAAACCAGGAAAGAATTATGGTGGTTGGGTGGATACCGGAGGTTCAAATCCGTTGGACAGATATGCTGAACAATTGTGGCTGACACTGTTTGCTAAAGCACCCGAAATTACATTGTTTGATATTCGGCAGATGAATAGTGCATTTCGGCAAAACAGCCGCGCTGAATGGCAGGGAACAGGCACCAGCTTCGATTTTGATGAAATGAAAAAACCATTGGAACAACCCGATGGAAGTATGTTTACACCGACTAAATTTTCACGTGTTGCCGGTTATTCGCTTGAAGTGGTTGATAAGGTGCTGGACGCACTTGGAAATCCTGTTGGAGTTAAAAGTTACAAACCATATCATTCGGTTGGCGAAGATTTTCTGCAAAACTATTTTGGAATGATTGGTATTCCAATCGACCTGGTTCCTGAATTCCCGGAAAATGAGTCCGTAGTTTTATTAACTCAAACAGCATCTTTTGATCCTGATATTGTAAACAAAATAGAAAAACAGCTTCAATCAGGTAAAAATGTAGTAGTAACTTCAGGATTTTATAAAGCCATGCAGGGAAAAGGTATTGAAGATATTGTGGAGTTACGTGTTACCGACAGAAAAGCCAATGTAAAAGAATTTGCAGCCGGTTACGGATCAACAACAAGTATTGATAAAGAAATTCTTGTACCACAAATAAATTACCTTACCAATGATTCGTGGGAAATAATTTCGGCGCGAGATGATACAAATGGCTGGCCAATATTGCACGCTGCCGATTATTCAACAGGAAAATTTTATGTCTGGACTATTCCTGAGAATTTTATTGATCTCTATATTCTTCCTGAAAATGTATTAAATAGACTGCGACAAACTGTTGCCGGTAATTTGCCAGTAAATATGGAAGGACCGGGTGAGGTCAGTCTTTTTGTTTACGACAATAATTCATTCGTTATTGAATCATTTCTGGATAAGGAAGTCACGGTTAGAATTCTTTTAGGAAAAGATTCAAATAAGATAACCAATGTTGAAACCAAAGAAGCAACGGAAGGGACATCACGTTCTGCATTTGGTTTTGGAAACCGAAGAACAGGTAATGATGCAATGGTTTTTGAAGTGACTTTAAAACCACATTCGTTTAAGGCATTCACGTATTAAAAAAAAGTGGTTTATTGATGAAGTTTTGCAGGTTGTTTTTATTGATTTACAAGACTTTTTTTTTGTGATTTTTTCATTGTGTCATAATAACACATAAAAAATATTTTCAGGTTACAGAAAAGAATTTTATATTTACAGCAGATAAAAAATTAAACTTTAAAACAAATCAAAAATGAAATCAATTATTAAATGTGTAATCCTGATTTTTTTCATCATAACAACAATGAATATTATGGCGCAGCAAGCATTATTTGGCGGGCAAAATATTACCTCTCCTGAAATTCACGAAAATAATAGTGTAACGTTTCGGGTGTCAGCGCCAAATGCTAAGGAAGTAAAACTTTCGGGCGACTGGATGCCGGCAGAAGGATATACTCCTGGTTCAGCCACCATGAAAAAAGGTGAAAATGGCGTTTGGGAATATACAACCGATCCATTAGCGCCAGAGTTATATTCTTATTCATTTAATATTGATGGCGTTAGCGCAGTTGATCAAAACAACCCGTTTCTCGTTCGTGATGTTGCCTCCATAATGAACATTTTTATCATCGGTGGTGGGCAGGCCGATTTATATGAAGTTAACGATATTCCTCACGGTACTGTTGCTCGTCGCTGGTACGATTCACCCGGTCTTGGAATGGATCGCAGAATAACAATTTATACTCCTCCCGGTTACGAAACAAGTAAGGATAAATATCCGGTTTTATATCTGTTGCATGGTGCAGGTGGTGATGAAGAGGCATGGATTACGCTTGGAAGAACTTCGCAAATTATGGATAATCTGATTGCACAAGGGAAAGTAAAACCAATGATCGTTGTTATGCCCAATGGAAACGTGATTCAGGATGCAGCTCCGGGCGAAGGACATGAAGGATTTTACAAGCCACAGTTTATGGTTGATAAAACCATGGACGGAACTTATGAAGCCAATTTTATGGATATCATAAAATTTGTAGAGAGCAACTACCGGGTAAAAGCAGATAAAGCAAATCGTGCAGTAGCCGGACTATCTATGGGTGGATTCCATTCACTTCATATTTCCCGTTATTATCCGAATACATTTGATTATGTAGGATTGTTTTCTGCTGCAATTATGCCCGATCAGAATGCAACCAGCGAAGTATATAAAGACATTGACGGTACATTAAAAAAGCAATTGGATAACGGTTATAAAGTCTATTATATAGGAATTGGGAAAGTCCGATTTCCTGTATCAAAATATAGTAGACTACAGAAAGAAACTGGATGAAATGGGATTCAAATATATTTATCGTGAAACCGACGGTGGCCATATCTGGAAAAACTGGCGTGTGTATCTTTCGGAATTTACACCAATGTTATTTAAGTAAATATTTTTTAAAACATTACAAGTATTCCGGGTGATGGAAGACTCATTTGACAGACCATAAGATTACTTAAGAAAACTAAACTAAAATAGAACTAAATCTAAACATTATGAAAAAGAGACTCTTGTTTTTGTTGACCTTTTTATTTGTCACCGCGGGAATTTATTCTCAGGAATTGGCAAACTTCACAAGACGTGCACCCGTTATTTCGCCTGAAATTGGAGAGAATGCGGTAACTTTCAGAATCGCTGCACCTAATGCAAAATTGGTGAGATTATATGGATCATGGATGGCTGATTACAACTCATCGGTGAATATGCTAAAAGATGAAAATGGTGTTTGGTCGGTAAGTATTCAAAAACCTGAACCTGAACTGTACACCTATAATTTTATTGTTGACGGCTTCAATATGAATGATGTCAATAACATTTTCATGCAACGCGATGGAACCCGATATTTAAGTGTTTTACTTATACCCGGCGAGTTGACCGAAAATTATTTTGAAGCCAACAAACATGGAAACCTTTCAAAAGTTTGGTACGATTCACCTACTATTGGAACAAATCGCAGGATGTTTGTATATACTCCTTACGGTTATGAAACCAGCGGTGAAAGCTACCCTGTTCTTTATTTGCTTACACGGTGGTGGTGGCGATGAAGATGCATGGAGTACAATGGGTCGTGCGCGACAAATACTTGACAATTTGATAGAGAAAGGACTGGCAAAACCAATGATTTGTGTGATGCCAAACGGTAATCCCGGTCAGCAGGCTGCACAAACGCAACTATTGGAAGAAAAAGCATTCGATCGCAGAGATCCAAACAATGCCAATTTATATGTGAAAAGTATTGTAAACGACATAATTCCGTATGTTGAAAGTCATTACAGAGTAATTGCAAAACCAGAAGCAAGAGCGGTTTCCGGACTTTCAATGGGGGGAGGCCATACAACAGCTGTTACGGCTGCATATCCGGGTACATTCGATTACATTTTACCATTAAGTGCAGGAATCAGTGGCGATCAAGCTTCTGTCGATGCTCAATTACAGGGAATCAAAAAAGCCGGTTATAAATTATACTGGATTGGTTGCGGCAGCGATGACTTTACCTTTGCCAATAATAAAAACCTTGATGAGGCACTGACCCGAAATGGAATGGAACATACATTTTATATCACCGGAGGTGGACACACTTGGGCGAACTGGAGAATTTACCTTAATACGTTTGCACAATTATTATTTAAATAGAACTACAAATCAGTTTAGAATAAAAAAGATAAAATGAAAAAATATATATTTTCAATCGTAGCCATTTTTATTTTCATGGGATCGTTTGCCCAGGAATTGGCAAATTTTAGAAATGCGAGAATAGTTTCTCCTGAAATTGGAGAAAACGGTGTAACTTTTCGGGTTCAGGCTCCATATGCTGATGAAGTAAAACTGCAGGGTTCGTGGATGGAAGGTATGGGTTCTGCCGCCGATATGGAAAAAGGTGAAAATGGAGTTTGGTCAATTACAGTTCCAACACCGGAGCCGGAATTATATACTTACAGCTTTGTTGTTGACGGTATGTCGGTTAATGATGCCAATAACATATTTATGCAACGGGATGGAACTCGTTACCTGAGTGTATTACTTGTTCCGGGTGAATTAACTGAAAATTATTTTGAAGCGAATCAGCGCGGAAATCTGAATCAGGTTTGGTATGATTCACCAACGCTGGGAATGGAACGTCGACTGTTTGTATATACACCTTATGGATATGCTGACAGTAAAGAAAAATATCCTGTTTTATACTTATTACACGGTGCCGGTGGCGATGAAGATGCGTGGAGTACTATGGGGCGTGCTTGCCAGATTTTAGATAACTTAATTGAAAAAGGTTTGGCGAAACCGATGCTTTGTGTAATGCCAAACGGTAACCCAACTCAGGTAGCTGCAAGAACATTAATGATTGAGGAAAAAAGAATTGATCGTAACGATCCGGAAGCCAGACAGCGGATGGATTATGTTGGAAGTATTGTAAAAGATATAGTTCCTTTCATTGAAAAAACGTATCGTGTTGATGCAAAACCAAAATCAAGAGCGATTGCCGGTCTTTCAATGGGAGGTGGCCATACTATTTCTGCTTCGTTGGAATACCCCGGATTTTTCCAGTACATCTGCCCACTCAGTATGGGTATTACTATTCGCGGTGAAGATAGTCAGGCTGAATATGACAAACAATTCAAAGCACTCAAAAAAGAAGGTTATAAACTTTATTTTCTTGCATGTGGTGACAGCGATTTTCTAATTGAGAATGCAAAAACTTTAGACAAGACGCTAACTGATAACGGATTAAAACATACCTTTTATTTAACATCAGGTGGGCATACATGGTCAAACTGGAGAATTTATTTAAATACGTTTGCACCATTGCTGTTTAAATAATTGGGAAGTAAATAGATTGTCAAATAGTAATAGTTGATATTATAGTTAGTTAGAAAGATTAGGTTAATTTTGAATTGATTTTTTTCAGATCCCGATTCTTATAAATCATGATAGGAATCGGGACTTTGAAATTTTATCACTGTTGTCCGGTTAAATTTATTGATATGAAAAAGATTCTTTCGCTTCACTGCATTACGCTCAGAATGACAATAGGTTAGGTTTCATCAGGGCTTTTGGAGGGGTGGTTTTGTGGCTTTGCCGCAAAACCACCCCTCCAAAAAGGGAAGACACTCAAAAAGCTTGTCATTCCGAATGAAGTGAGGAATCTGTACATTTTTAACCGGAAAGTAGTGAAATTTTATATTTACTCAAAATTGAAATAATTCAAGAATAAAAATATACTGATGAGATCGTGCATATCTCATTAGAATAATTGTTGTTGAAAAACGGAAGTAATAAATTTAAACTAAATCAAATAGAAAAAATGAGAACAGTTAGAATTTTTACCATTGCCGCCATCTTTGCGATTTTGGCAAGTTGTGCCGGAGAGAAGAAGCACTCGTCATCTCTGTTTCAATATGACAAACAGATTGATGGAATTATTGAACAAATGACACTGGAAGAAAAAGTAAATATGTTGCATGGAAAAACAATGTTTGCTTCGGCAGGTGTAGAACGACTTGGAATTGCAGATATGAAATATGCCGATGGACCGTTTGGTATTCGCGAAGAATTGCAACCGCACAGCTGGGCACCTCTGGGTTTGGAAAATGATAAGGCAACTTTTTTTCCTACCGGTTCAGCATTGGCAGCCACATGGAGTCCTGAAATTGCATATTTGTATGGCACAGGAATGGCTCGTGAGGGGCGTTTGCGTGGAAAAGACATGATATTGGGACCTGCAATTAATATTCAACGTATTCCAACCGGTGGTCGTACTTATGAGTATTTAAGTGAAGACCCGTTTTTAAGCTCGCGTTTATCGGTGGGTTATACAAATGGTGTGCAGGAAAATGGAATGGCTGTTTGCCTTAAACATTATGCCTTAAATAATCAGGAGAACAACCGTGGATCAGTAAATGTAATTGTTGGCGAACGTGCCATGCGCGAAATATATTTGCCTCCGTTTAAAGCCGCCGTTGTTGAAGCAGATGCTTATGGTGTTATGGCTGCATACAATAAAGTAAATGGCAGGTGGTGCTCTGAAAACGATGTCCTTCAGAATAAAATATTACGTGATGAATGGGGTTTTGGAGGATTTGTGATTTCCGATTGGGGAGGCACACACAGCACCGTTGACGCAGTAAACAATGGACTAAATGTTGAGATGCCTGATGGCAGGTACCTTGGTGAAGCATTGCTCGATTCTGTTAAAGCTGGTGCAGTCTCTGAAGATGTTATTAATCTGAGAGTCCGTGAAATCCTAAGGGTAAGATTGGCAATAGATTCTATTCCTGTTGATCAGGCAACCGTTGAAATTACATCTCAGCCTGCACAGCAAAAAATATCATATGATGTTGCTGCAAAATCAATCGTTTTATTGAAAAATGAAGGTGGCATTCTTCCAATTAATTTGGATGAAAAACCTACAATTGCCGTAATCGGTGCAAATGCAACCCAAATTATGGCAACCGGAGGAGTTGGCGCAGGTGTAAAAACTTTGTATGAAGTGACTCCGTTGGAAGGATTACAAAATAGAATTGGAGATAAAGCGGAGATTTTAGTAGCTCAGGGTTATCAGGCATCTTCAGGAGGTGGCTTTGGCAGGTTTAGAAGAATGACACCGGAGCAGGAAGCACAACAGGCAAAAGAGAGAGAAGAAACAGCTAAAAAACTGGAAAAAGAAGCGTTGGATATAGCTGCAAAAGCGGATATTGTTTTATTTATTGGTGGCGATAACCGCTCTGTTGAAACAGAAGGAAGCGACAGAACCAATATCATGTTACCCTTTGGTCAGGATGAATTAATTCAGAAAATCGCAGCTGTAAATCCGAATATTGCTACTGTTCTTGTAAGTGGTGCGCCAAACGATCTTAATATTGTTAAGCCAACTTCAAAAGCATTAATCATTTCATGGTTTAACGGAACTGAAGGTGGAAATGCACTGGCTGATGTGTTGGTTGGAAATATTTCACCCAGTGGTCGCTTGCCTTTTACCTTACCTGTAAAACTGGAAGATTCACCTGCTTATGCTTTGGGTAACTATCCACAGGGAAGAAGTGGCAGCGATGTATTTACTGATTTGGTTGCAGAAACCGATTCTATTGCAACACAAAATGCAACTGGCAATCAGGCAAAAGTTGATAACAGCGATCCAAATACAGCTAATTATTCAGAAGAATCGTTGGTTGGATACCGCTGGTTTGATACTAAAAATTTGCCTGTAATGTACCCATTTGGATATGGACTGACTTATACCACATTCGAATATTCAAACTTAAATACAAATAAAGATAAGTTTGGAAAAAAGGATGTAATCTCAGTTACGTTTGATCTGGAAAATACTGGTTCAATGGCAGCCGATGAAGTTGTTCAGGCTTATGTGCATCGCATTAATCCATCGGTTGAATGGCCATATAAAGAATTGAAAGCTTTTTCCAGAGTTTCACTTGAACCGGGAGAAAGTAATACAGTTACCCTTGAAATACCAGTTAAAAATCTTCAGTACTGGAACGAGACACTTCATGCCTGGGACGATGATTTGTGTAATATTGAAGTACTTGTTGGGGCATCGGCTGGAGATATTAAATTGAACAAGGAAGTTGCTTTAAAATAAAACATTAATCAGAAGAGGTTGTCCAAAAAGTTAAGCCTTACTTGGTTTTGTCATATTGAGCGTAGTCGAAATATCTGTATTTCAAGGCAGAAGATTCTTCGACTTCGCTGAATGACAGTAAAAAAGATTTTTTGGATAACCTCTTCTGATAAACAATAAATGAAACTACCAACCTCCACTAAATCCGTTTTCCAGTGCTCTCTGATAATTTTCGATATTAAATTCATATAAGAATGGTGCCTTGTTGGCTTGTCCTGCTTTTCTTTCACCCAGCTTGTTCAATATTTTATAAGAAAGAATTTTACGCTGAAAATTCCGACGATCGAGTGGTTTTCCGAGGATGGTTTCGTAAAGTTTTTGGAGTTCGGGCATCGTAAATTGAGATGGCAATAAATTAAATCCTATAGGTTGATAACTAAGTTGCCTGCGCAATGTTGCCAATGCTTTTTCAAGAATTAATTCGTGGTCGATTATTAAATCTTCAATTTCATCCAAACTTTTCCATTCACATTTATCTGAAAAAGAATCAGGTTTAGGATTTACTTTTGAATATTCAACAAGTGCATAATACCCTACTGAAATAAATCGCATATCGAACCATTTCAGGCTTTGATCGCCTTCCGTTTTTTGCAAATCTTTAACTGCGGGATTAAATTTTGATCGCTTTGGATCGCTAAACACCCTGAACTGTTTTAAAAATATATCTAAAAGCCCGGTTCGTTCTTCCAAAGTGCGACTGGCTGCGGTTTCCAATGATTCATCAACTTTTATAAATCCGCCAGGTAATGCCCATTTATCTGAATATTTCATATGTAGTAATAAAACTTTTAACTGGTTGGCATGAAATCCAAAAATTACACAGTCAACTGAGATATGTTTAAGAAGATTTTCCGGGTTAAAATACATTTTATATAATTCCTGTTTTGTGAGAACAAAATAACAAAATCCTTTTCTTTTATTTGAATATAATTGAAAAAAAATCTATTATTGTGTCGAATTGACACAAAGCTTTTTTTAATTATCTTTGCAATCAAATATCAAAATATATTAAAGATTTAAATAGTATCTATAAATTTTTTATCAATGAAAATTAAATTATCAAAAAGATTGTACCTCTTAATGCCGGTTATTCTGGTGTTAATGGCCAGTTTAACAATGGGTTTTACCCCCACAAACAAAAAAGTTAAAGACATTATAAATTCGATGACACTTGGAGCAAAAAGCGCAGTTGGTCATCGGAACTGGTATGCAATTTGAATTGCCCGATTCGCTCTTGGGAACAATGCCGGCTGGCATCGGTGGAAACCTTCCTGATAATGATTATGGAAAAATGATAAATAAAATTCGACAATATGTTCCCGGTGCTGCCGGAAATACAGCTGAATTTCCTGAGATCGGAATTACAACACAGGTTCTAGCCGACGGCCCTGCCGGGCTTAGAATATCGCCAACAAGAAAAGGTTATGAGCAAACTTTTTATTGCACTGCATTTCCAATTTCAACTGTAATGGCGTCCACGTGGGACACAGAATTGGTTGAAAAAGTAGGTAAAGCAATGGGAAGTGAAGTGCTTGAATATGGTGCCGATATTATTCTTGGGCCAGCACTTAATCTTCAGCGTGATCCGCTTTGTGGCCGTAACTTCGAATATTATTCTGAGGATCCTTTGGTAACAGGAAAAATGGCAGCTGCCATGGTTCGTGGCATTCAATCCAACGGCGTTGGAACTTCAATTAAGCATTTTGCAGTTAACAACCAGGAAACCATGCGTATGTCGGCTGATGCGATTGTTAGCGAAAGGGCGTTACGCGAATTATATTTGAAAGGATTTGAGATTGCGGTTAAAGAAGGAATGCCATGGACAGTAATGTCGGCTTACAATAAAATTAACGGAACTTATGCATCTGAAAGTCATGATCTGCTTACAAAAATATTACGCAATGACTGGGGTTTTGAAGGATATGTGATGACAGACTGGGGCGGTGGTAGCGATGTTGCAGTTCAGATGATTTCAGGTAACGATCTAATTATGCCGGGTTCTCCTAATCAGGTAAAAGAATTAATTAGTGCAGTGGAAAGCGGCAAATTAGATGAAGATATTCTGGATGTTAATGTTGAACGAATTCTGAATATTATGCTGCAAACTCCTCGTTTTAAGGGGAAAAAGAATTCCAATAGCCCTGATTTAAGAGCGCATGCAAAAGTAACACGACAGGCTGCAACCGATGGAATGGTATTGCTGAAAAATACAAATGAAGCATTGCCCATTAGTAAATCAATAAAGAAAGTAGCAGCTTTCGGAAATACATCGTATGAATTTATTTCAGGTGGAACTGGAAGCGGCGATGTTAATGAAGCCTACACAATTTCATTGATACAGGGATTAGAAAATTCTGGATTTGTACCTAACAATGCATTAAAAGAAATATATACGGGTTACATTGAAGCAGCTCGTAAAAATCAGGAAAGATCAACAAATTTTTTAACCGCATTAATGGGCGGTATGGTTCCGGTTGCTGAAATGCCAATGACAAAAGAGTTGGCAGAAAGTATGGCCGCGACTGCAGACGTGGCATTAATTACCATTGGAAGAAATGCAGGAGAGGGTGAAGACAGAAAACCCGAAGAAGGAGATTTTTATCTATCATCAACCGAAAAAGAGATGATAGATATGGTTACCGAAGCATTTCACGCAAAAAACAAAATGGCAATTGTGGTGCTAAATGTTGCCGGAGTTGTTGAAACTGCAAGTTGGCGGAATATTCCGGATGCCATTTTGTGTGCCTGGCAACCAGGTCAGGAGGGAGGCAATTCGGTCGTTGATGTATTAACGGGTAAAGTAAATCCTTCAGGGAAATTGGCCATTTCGTTCCCAATCAAATACGATGACGTTCCTTCATCAAAAAGTTTCCCCGGCAAAAGAATGGAAGGTGCTGCTGATGATACTCCGGATCAATCCGGTTTTTCAATGATGCAAAGAGTGCCATGGGAATCGTATTATGAAGAAGATATTTATGTTGGATACCGCTATTACAATACATTTAAAATTCCTGTTGCCTATGAATTTGGGTACGGACTTTCTTACACCGATTTTGAATTCAGTAATATGATGGTCGACAAAAAAGAATTCAATGGAAAAGTTAATGTTTCTGTTGATGTAAAGAATGTTGGGGATGTTGCGGGACGTGAAGTAGTTCAATTGTATGTTTCAAAACCTGACGGGAAACTGGAAAAACCTGCGGATGAGCTGGTTGCCTTCAGTAAAACGGGTTTGCTCAAACCAGAAAAATCAGCAATATTAAAATTTACAATCGAATCAAAAGATATTGCCTCATTTGATGCTGAAACGTCTTCATGGTTGGTTGAATCAGGATCATATACGCTAAAGATTGGAGCTTCATCAAAAGATATCAAATTAAAAGAAAGCATCTCGGTTGCCAATGATTTGATAGCTGAAACAGTTTCAAAAGCGCTGGTGCCACAAAAGAAAATTAGCCTTTTAAAGAAATAGAATTTTAAATTAGCGCATAAAATTTTTTCAGGGTGAACTAAATAATTTGATTAATAACATCATAAATCGAATAATCGATTTAATTTTATAAACATTAAACCAAAACTAAACGAAGTATATCATGAAAAAAACGAAAGTTACGACCTTTAGCATCAGCAGTTTGGCCATTTTATTTATCGCATTTTTATTTGTTAGCTGTGGTGACAGTCAAGATAAAAAGATTGAACAAATCGTATCATCAATGTCGCTTCAACAAAAAACTCAACTGGTTATTGGTGCCAGCAGACCAAGGCAGCGACGCAATGCTGATCAGGAAAATACGCAACCAGCTGAGCCAACTGAATATGAAAAAATGGCTGAACGGGTTGGTGGTTATGTTCAGGGTGCTGCCGGAAGAACAGCTGAATTTCCTGATTTAGGTATAACAAGCCAGGTATTAGCTGATGGTCCTGCGGGGTTGAGAATTTCTCCAACGCGAGAGGATGACGAAAATACTTATTATTGTACCGCATTCCCGATTGCAACAGTACTTGCCTCAACATGGGATACAGAGTTAGTTGAATCTGTTGGAAAATCTATGGGAGAAGAAGTGCTGGAGTATGGTGCAGATGTAATACTTGGCCCGGCATTAAATTTACAACGCGATCCACTTTGTGGGCGTAACTTTGAATACTATTCAGAAGATCCGCTGATAGCAGGAAAAATGGCAGCAGCCATGGTAAGAGGAATTCAATCGAATGGAGTTGGTACATCAATAAAACACTTTGTGGCAAATAATCAGGAGACAATGCGCAATTCGGTTGATGCAGTAATTAGTGAAAGGGCGCTTCGTGAACTTTACCTGAAAGGATTTGAAATTGCAGTAAAAGAAGGTGAACCATGGACGGTAATGTCATCATATAACAGATTAAATGGTGAATATACTTCTGAAAGCCATGATTTACTAACAAAGATATTGCGCGAAGATTGGGGTTACAAAGGATATGTAATGACTGACTGGGGCGGAGGTAGTGATCCGGTTGCTCAAATGAATGCCGGAAATGATTTGCTTATGCCTGGTTCAGTAAGCCAGATTGAAACTTTGGAAAACGCGGTTAATGATGGTAATCTTGAAGAATCTGTATTAAATCAGAATGTTTCAAGAATTCTGAAAATTATGATGAAAACACCTCGCTATAAAGGCTACGAATTTTCTAATAAACCTGATTTAAAATTACATGCAGAGGTTACACGGCAGGCTGCAACCGATGGAATGGTACTATTAAAGAACAGTGAAAATGCACTTCCGATGTCAGAAAATGTTAATAATATTGCTGCATTTGGAAATACTTCTTATAATTTCATTTCAGGTGGAACAGGTAGTGGAGATGTAAACGAAGCTTACACAATTTCGCTCATTCAGGGAATTACTAATGGCGGCTATCAAACAAATGCCGAGTTAACAAATATCTATAAAGAGTATTTTAAACAGGACAGTATCAGGCAAGCTGAAGAACGAGCACAACAGGGACAAGGAGGTGGACAAAACAATTTTTTCTTCAGAGGAAGAAGAAGAGCTCCTGAGATGAGCGTTTCCAGAGAAATGGCTACTAAAATGGCACAACAAGCAGATATAGCATTAATAACAATTGGGAGAAATTCAGGCGAAGGAAGTGACCGCAGACCAGAAGAAGGAGATTTTTATTTAACACCTGATGAGAAGGAAATGATAAAAACGGTTTCAGAAGCATTTCAGGCAAATGGGAAAAATGCAATTGTAATTTTAAATATTGGCGGAGTAATTGAAACAGCCAGCTGGCGCGATTATCCTGATGCAATTTTATGTGCATGGCAACCCGGTCAGGAAGGTGGAAATTCGGTAGTTGATGTATTATCAGGTAAAGTTAATCCTTCGGGCAAACTCGCTGTTAGTTTCCCGATGTCGTACGATGAAACACCAACGGCAATGAATTTTCCCGGGCAAGAAATTGAACAGGAAGGTGCAGAAGACAATACTCCGGATCAGTCAGGATTTTCACGGAATCGCCGCAGACCATGGGAAGTGAAATATGAAGAGGATATTTATGTTGGATACCGTTATTATAACACTTTCAATGTTCCGGTTGCTTATGAGTTTGGTTTCGGACTTTCTTACACCGATTTTGAATTCAGTAACATGAAGGTCGATAAAAAAGAATTCAATGGAAAAGTTAATGTTTCTGTTGATATGAAGAATGTTGGTGATGTTGCAGGACGTGAAGTAGTTCAATTGTATGTCTCAAAACCTGATGGTAAACTTGAAAAACCTGCCAGCGAATTAATTGCTTTCGCTAAAACAAAATTGTTGAATCCGGGAGAAACAGCTACAATCAGTTTTATAATTAATGCAAGAGATTTGGCTTCTTTTGAAACTACATCATCTTCCTGGATTGCAGAAAGTGGAAATTATACACTTGAAATTGGCAATTCATCAAAAGAGATTAAACTGAAGGAAACCATAAGTTTACAAGAAAACCTAATTGTGGAAACTGTGAACAAAGCAATGGCTCTTGAAAAAGAGTTAAATGAACTTAGTAAATAATTAGCCATTTGTATTTTAGAAAATAATTTTATAGTTTTTTTTCTTTATGTTTTTAGTGATGAGAATTATTGTTAAAGAACCGGTCAGTTTTTGATCGGTTTTTTTGTTTTGTTTTGGTTTGATAATCAGTGATTGGAAGATGACAGAGATGCTGAAACAAGTTGCCAATGATAGATTTTTTTAAAGTACTTATCATGAATGAAATAAAAAATATCTTTAATATTCGGGACTTCGACTTTCCAAGTCGAAGATAATTTGTCGGACTTGGAAAGTCCGACTCCCGATCTGTCATTACCTCATTATGCCCAATAAAAATTGGGTGGTGACTCAGCATGACGTTTAATCATCATTGGTGAGTTTTTAAGAACGTCGCCCTGAACTTGTTTCAGGGTCTGATTTGAAAATCTGGCATAAGTAACAGAGTGAGAAATCTCTTCCAACTTTAGTAGACAATAGTGATCCATTAATTTTAAAAAAAATAATCTTTAGCAGCAACAACTGAATGATAAACTGGGTTAGTTTAAATTTTTAATCATTATTTACTTTCTGTCCGGTCAGATTTAATATTGTCAAAGTTTGTTTTTAACTTAGGTACTTTTAAAATCAGAAACCATACAAAAAATTGACAAAATGGGAAAACCAAAAAGGATAGGAATTTTAACCGCAGGTGGCGACTGCCCCGGATTAAACGCAGCAATAAGGGGAGTAGGAAAAACAGCGATTGTTGAATATGGAATGGAGGTCCTTGGTTTTAATGGCGGCTTTTCAGGGTTGATTAACAATGATTATATCGAATTAAAAGAATCACAACTCTCAGGCATATTAACCATTGGTGGAACAATTCTTGGCACTTCTCGTGAAAAACCATACAAACTGGTGTCTGATGAGGGGGAGGCGAATCATAAGCCGGAAAAAATAATTGAAACATATAATAATCTCGGGCTTGATTGTGTAGTTTGTATCGGAGGAAATGGTACAATGAAA
Organism: uncultured Prolixibacteraceae bacterium; assembly: GCA_963849775.1. Taxonomy (GTDB): domain Bacteria; phylum Bacteroidota; class Bacteroidia; order Bacteroidales; family Prolixibacteraceae; genus Draconibacterium. The sequence goes on from CAWKIX010000012.1 coordinate 59,077, forward strand.
ACTGCTGATTTGCTTTCACAGGAAGGATTGAATATTATAGGAATTCCTAAAACCATCGACAATGATGTTTGGGGTACAGATGTAACTTTTGGTTTTGATTCTGCCGTGCAAATTGCTACTGATGCAATTGACCGTTTGCACACAACAGCCAACTCTCACCAGCGTGTAATGATTATCGAAATTATGGGGCACCACGCAGGCTGGCTTGCTCTTTATTCTGGTTTGGCTGGTGGTGGAGATATCATTCTTATCCCTGAAATAAATTACAATATCCGTTCGGTTTGCAAGAAGATTGAAAAACGATACGAAGATAATAAACCTTATTCCATTGTTGTTGTGGCTGAAGGTATTGAACACCCGAAAAACACTGGCGTTGCCTCTTATTTAGCGGAAGCAATCCAAACTTATACAGGAATTGAAACTCGCGAAACGGTACTCGGTTATATTCAAAGAGGCGGAAGCCCCACGCCAAATGACAGAATTTTGGCAACCCGTTACGGCGCTTTTGCTACACAGTGTATTGTCGAAGGTAGTTTTGGAACTATGGTTGCGTTAAAAAACAATGGACTTACTACAGTGCCTTTGGGAGAAGTTGGCGGAAAGCTTCGTTTGATTGAGCCCGATTTAGGATTAATTCAGAAAGCGCGTAAAATGGGCGTTTCTTTTGGCGATGAATATTTGCTAAAGGATTAATTTTAAGGCTAAAGGATTAAGTTATTTAGATCTGTACGCAATAACAATTTTGTACTTTGATATTCCGGTTTAATTTATAACTTTAGGGGCAAAACCAAACAAAAAGTCATGCCCAGGCCCAAAGTTATTTTCCATCATTTTAAAATGTCTGTTCCCAACAGTCATGGATTTAAAATAATTCGGTATGCCGATATTTTATGGTTACAGGCTGATAACCAACATACTCAATTGATACTTCGCGGTGAGAAAACTCCCCTGTATATTTACGAGTCGCTGAGTGAACTGGAACATCACCTGCCGCTTGTTTTTTTCAGATGCCACCGGTCAGTAATCGTGAATCTTTGTACTATTGAATCCATTAACGAACATGGAGTTCGCATTAATGATCGTCTCCTCCCGGTTTCCCAAAAGAATAAAACAAAAATCAGGTATTTCATCCAAAAAAACGAAAGGTTGATTTTCCCGACATGCAAAAATTGTGATAACTGTGATGAATTTAGTGGCTGTGAAATGATCCGCCCCTTTACTTCCCAAAAAATCCGGTGATCATTTTGCATTCATGATAACAAACCACCCCATTCATGATATCGGAATGAAAATAGCTTGGCATTTAAAAAATTGAATTATATCTTGTTCAATAGTTATAAATGCAGCATGGACGTAGAAAATTCCATAAAAATATACCTGGTTTATTTAGTTATAAACTCTCCTCTTAATAATGTTTACAGCTATGGGTTAGGTTATATTTCATCTTATCTAAAAAAACATGGTTATAATGATACAACTATCTTTTCAGTTCAGGATGAAGATGGCGCGAACGATTTGCTTGAGAAGATTAATGAAAATAATCCTGATGTCATTGGGTTCTCGGTAACAACCCCACAATTTGGATATCTGAAACTGATTGTTGAACATTTACGGACATTCTCTGACAGTTATGTTGTTTGTGGCGGCGTCCATCCAACATTTTCACCAGGGCAAGTACTTGACGTCCCGGGCGTGAATTGTGTTGTACGCGGAGAAGGGGAACATGCGATGAAGGAATTAATGGATGCGCTAAGAAATAAATCAGATTATTATTCAATAAAGAATTGTTGCTTTAAAAATGAGGATAAATACATTGAAAACCCAATTAGGCCGTTAATTGAAAATTTGGATGGACTTCCGTTCCCGGACAAGGATAATATGGAAGCTACTGATACGGGATTTAGCCCAAATGGGGTAAGGTTTATTTTCAGCAGGGGATGTCCTTATGAATGTACTTATTGCTCAAATAAAGCTTTATCGCAACTTTATCCTAATAGTAAAAAATATACCCGGTTTAGAAGTGTTGAAAAGTCAATTGAAGAAATAAAACTTGCAGTGGAAAGACGCCCAATCGGCTTTATAACATTTGATGATGACCTGTTTTCATTGAATAAAAAATGGTATTATGATTTTTTAAATGAATACAAGCGAAATTTCAAAATCCCGTTCAGGTGTAACTTACGGGTTGGTACCGTAAATGAGGACATGATAAAATTACTGAAAGAAGCAGGCGGTAACTATGTAGGTGTTGGTATTGAACACGGTAACGAACAATTTCGAAAAAAGGTTTTAAAACGAAATATGTCGAACAGGCAAATTGTTGAAACCTTTAAATGGCTTGATAAATACGATATTAAACATATTGACTTTATGATGGTAGGCATGCCACATGAGAACAGGAAATTATTTCTTGACACAGTCCGACTGTGCAGGAAAGTTAAAGCAGGAGGCGATCCATCGATTTTTTATCCTTACCAATATACAGAATTAGGTGAAGAATGTTTAAAGAATAACTGGGTACCTGATAAAGAGTTTTATTTTGAGCGGCAGGAAGCTACGATCAGTTTTCCTGATTTTTCCAAACAAGACATTCAGTTGTGCAAAACTACATTTCCACTTTTAATGCGGTATCGTTGGATGCCTTTATGGATCCCGTTTGAAATTATACGGCCAGTTATCAATATTTTAAATTCAATAAAAATTATTAACAACTATTATTTGAATTATTTTTTTAAGAAACGGATACCTAAAAGATTTTAAATTTTTTAGGTATCCGTTTTCATGCCACAACTTTTTAAAAACATCGCTAATGTACTATAAACGTGTAACTTGTCATAAAATATTTGGAAAACTCACCCTGATTATATCTGCGATACAATCGTCCCTCTCTTCGCGAAGAGAGGGAGTGAGGGAGAGTTCGTGCAATATGTTCTTAGTTTGTGGTATTATTTCGGATATGCAGATTAAATTGTAATGAAATGAAATTACGAATAGGTTTTAAAACATTTAGTTAAAGATGCAAAATATTTAATCCATAAATTTAAAGTAAAAAACCGATCAACAATGGAAACCTTGACTCAGTTTTCCCGTCAACAACGTATTGTAAATACGCTTTTGTTAAATGCCAGTTTTATCGATAATCCCGGCTTAATGCATGGAAAGATGGGCATAGCCATCAGTTTTTTTCATTTAGCCAGGGAAACAGGCAATTCAGTTTATGAGGATTATGCCGGTGAATTGATTGATGAAATTTACGAGGAAATCCATGCCAAAACATTATGCGGATTTGAAAATGGGCTCGCTGGCATTGGTTGCGGAATAGAATACCTTGTTCAAAACAAATTCATTGATGCAGATACCAACGAAGTACTGGAGGAATTCGACAATAAGATTATCCATGAAATCACTTTTCATACTCCACTGGGCATAGGTATTTTAAACGGAATGTCTGGTTATATTCTATATTTTTATTACAGGCTAAGTTCCAATAAAACAAATCCCATTTTCAGCAAATCTTTAAGTGAAGCTTTGGTAAAGGCTTTAGGATTATTGGAACAATGCATCAATGAACAGCAGAAGGAAGCCGACGCTGAAGTAGTGTGGAACGAGCCGGATAAATTTGATCTTTCCTGGGAATATCCGGCTACCTTATGGATCTTAAGCAGGATTATGGATTTACAGATAAGCACCGGCGAAGCCAAACAATTAGTTCACCGTTTACTTTTTAACTTCTCCCCTTCGGGGAGTCCCGACAGCTATCGGGAGGGAGGGGCTGTCTTTCTTCCCAAATTGTTCAGTCATCGTTTACTTCTTTCATTAGTAATTGAGGGATTGAAGCATGTCAGGTTGGGAAACTTCTCAGAGTTAGAACACACTAATTTAAACGATAAATTACTGACTGGAATAAACCGTGATTTAATTTCAAAAGAGCTTGCTGAAAAATCTGCATTCTTACAAAATGGTACAAGTGGGATAGCTTTTATATATAAAGAGCTATTTGATTTAACCGCAAATCCTGCTTTCAATGTGGAATATGAATATTGGAAAAATAGTAGTTATGAAATCCCTGAATCAGAACAGGGATATGCAGGATTCTTTATCGATAAAGAGAACAAAGATAAGGTTTACGGAATACTAAATGGAATTGCAGGAATCAACCTTATTCTCAATGGAAAAAACTAACTGGATTATTGTAAAAAGCAGGGGCAGAGGTGTTGATTATGGTGTTGGTACTTTTGTCAGGAATATGTTGCATGGATTGCAGCAAATTCCTCATATTGAAATATTTGTTCTGGAAATAGGCGGGACTAAAAATGAGGATTTTTATATCGATAAAAATGATGGCATAACCTATTTCCATTTTAACAAAGCCTGGCATACGAATGCAAAAGATACAGTATCAAATTTGTCAAAACATGCCAAAAACACATTACGTGTTTTGCAACCTTATATACCTAAACATAGAAAGACGGTAATTCATCTGAATTTCATTTACCAGTATTTCTTAGGAAAGGAATTCAGGGACAAATTTGATGCGACCGTAATATGTACCCAACATGTTTTTACAGAAAAATTTGACAGCAAAAAATATGATTTTGACCTTGAAACCGGAATCTATCAAATCGTTGATCATGTGATTACAGTTACCAAACACGGGAAAGATTATCTTAAAAATCGGGTCGGTAGTGATAAAAAAATTACTCCTATCTACAATGGCATTAATCCTGATTTATTTAATGTTGAACTTGAACATGACACTGTTTTATATAAATATGGATTAAGCAGTAAAGACAAATTTATTTTATACAGTGGACGTCTTGACCCTATAAAAGGGCTAAAGTATTTTGCCGAGGCGTTTAAAACAGTAGTTAAGGAAATACCGGATTGCCGTTTGGTTGTTGCCGGTAATGGAAATTATGAGGAATTAATAAATGCTTGTAAGGAAGTATCTTCAAATGTGAATTATCTCGGGTTTATTCCATTCGATGATTTGGTTGTTCTGTACAAAAAAGCAACGATTGGTGTTATTCCTTCGCTGGAAGAACACTGCAGTTATGTTGCCCTCGAAATGTTGCACTCCGGCTTGCCGGTTGTAGCATCGAATCTTGGAGGGTTGAAAGAAATCTTTATTCATAACGAAAATGCATTGCTGGTTGACACTATACCCGATTCAACTAATGTGTTTGGTATATCACCTCAAGTTGGGCGGATGTCAGAACATATAATTACACTTTTGAAAAATGAAGAATTAAGAAACGAATTTTCAGAAAGTGCAATAAAAAGGGCAAACAATGAATTTACTTCAACACAGATGGCAAAAAAATATGTTGAAATAACCTTAACAAATATAAAAGTTGAATAGAATAATTGATACTATAAAATTGAAGAAGGCAGGAAGCCTTCACCAATTGCAATAGCTGCTTCCTGCCTGACCTTTCCTTAAATCCCGATAGCTATCGGGAGAAAGGAGGCGGCGGCAAAGATAATAAAATCCGCAACAGAGTGCCAATAGTTAAATAACGCGGTGTGTTAACCCAAAACAAAAGAGTTTAACAACTAAAAGTTTAAAAATGAAAAAAATAGGAAAATTATCTATTAATGTAGATAAAATAATAAAAAATGAAGAATTGGTGAATTTGAGAGGAGGAGATTATTATTATGGTTGTACTCCAGGATCAATAAGTGGTGGTTATTGGCAATGTTGTGTTGATGGTGAATCGCATACATTTTATAAAAATAATGCAAATGATGCAAATAGGGTATGTGAATCATATTATGGAGAGGGAAAATGTAATTGTTAAAGATAATAATAACGTGTAAAATAAGCTAAGGGTTTTATTCCCTTAGCTTATTTAAATTATTAATAATCTTACAGATATGTATAAACATGTGGTAAATATAAGTGTACTTTTTTTATTATTTTGTATGTCAGGATGTTTTTTGAAAAATGAACGGAAAGAAACTGATATAATAACTATAGATCTTGAAAAATCGATTGAATCTGAAACAAAAAGAAAATCCTTAAATGAATTAATTGATAATATACATTACATACCCGTTGAAACAAAAAAAGATAATCTCATTGGCGAAATACAAAAAATTAGGCTTTACAAAGGAGCCTTTTTTATACGAGACTATGATCACCTTTTTAAGTTCAGTTCAGACGGAAAATATATTTGCCAAATAGGTACAAAAGGGAGAGGTCCCAATGATTACAATATTTTGGATAATTTTTTTATTAAATTAGATACTGTTTTTATTATATCTTCCAACAAAATATTAGCGTTTGATACATTTGATGGCAGATTTTTATCCTCGTTCCAGTTCAATTCAAAATACAGAAGATTATACGTTAATAAAACACGAAATCATTTTATTTCACTTAATTACAGCAATAATTATATAGAATTTTACAATTCCAAAGGCCTGTTAACTGACTCGGTGCGATATTATGTTGACGAAAAAGAGATTTTAGATCGTGCAATAATTTACCCGTATTACGATATTTTATTTGGGACAAAAAAATCACTTAAAATCACAACATTTGATAATGATACAATATTCGAAATCAGCAATGATTTCAAATTAAACCCAAAATATATTATAGCATTAGGCAAATATAAAATTCCCGGTAAATTCAGACCCGATATAGTTCCTTGGAATATATTCTATAATAATTCATCTAGTTATTTTAGAAAAATAGTTATTGAAACAAACGATTATTTAATAATACAAATAGGCGGATGGGGAGGAATGCGGGATAAATTGCCTTTCCCTTTGTATCCAGATAAAAAAGCAGGTTTAGTTGGACTTGGTTTGTATAATAAGAACGATAGAACAATTTCACTTATATCAAAAGATGATAAAAATTATCCATGCTTCTACCCAAATTTTTCAGATGGAGAAAACTGTTTGCTGTCTTTTGTTAATGCAATTGATGCAATATCTTATTATGAGGAAAATAAACATAATTATCAATTTCCTAAATCCTTCAATGAAGCAATACAAAATCTAAGAATTGACGACAATCCAATAATTATTTTAGCTAACCTGAAAGAATAAATGAAATTTTTGTATTATACACAATTGGATACAATTGATTGTGTCTCCACCAGCCTGCGCTTGATGACCAAATATTGTTTTAAAAGTTTTCATGAGGAATTAATAAATGCTTGTAAGGAAGTATCTTCTAATGTGAATTATCTTGGTTTTATCCCGTTTGATGATTTAGTTACGCTGTACAAAAAAGCAACGATTGGTGTTATTCCTTCGCTGGAAGAACACTGCAGTTATGTTGCCCTCGAAATGTTGCACTCAGGCTTGCCGGTTGTGGCCTCAAATCTTGGAGGGTTAAAAGAAATCTTTATTCATAACAAAAACGCCTTATTGGTTGACACCATAGCAGATCCCACAAATGTGTTTGGTATAGCTCCACAAATTGAGCAGATGGCTGAACAGATGATTATCCTTTTGAATAATGAAAAATTAAGAAAGAAATTTTCGGAATGTGCAATAAAAAGAGCAAATGATGGATTTACTGCAGTTCAAATGGCTAAAAAATATGTTGAAATAACCTTAATAAATATAAAAGTTGAATAGAATAATATAAAACACGGGAAAGCAAAAGGCAGGAAGCCTGTGTCAATTGCAATTAAGCGCTTCCTGCCTGGCCTTTCCTTTAATCCCGATGCTATCGGGAGAAAGGAGGTGACGGCAAAGATAAAAAAATCCGCAACAGAGTGCCAATAGTAAAATAATGCGGTATGCTAACCCAAAACAAAAGTATTAAACAACTTAAATTTTAACTATAATGAAAAAATTAGGAAAATTATCTATTAATGTAGATAAAATAATAAAGAACGAAGAGTTGGTGAATTTGAAGGGTGGTGATTATTACGGTTATGGTTTAGATACATATTATTGTAGATGTGGGTCAGAAGGTTCTTATACAGGTGGCGTATTTACAGTGACAGTAGCATATAATGATATATATGGAGCGATAGATCAGGCAGTGGCGCATTGTGGCGGTTCGCCTGCAACGGCCACATGCAGTCTTTATAGTGATTATTTTTGATTAATGTTATTTATATATAGGGAGCTTTTTATGGTTCCCTATTATTTCAATTGTTTAAAATTATGATGCGTTTAATTATTTTTATTATATTTTTTTGCTATTTCCAAACTTCTCCAAAAGTGATTACCATTGACGCATCGCGAAACGACAAATTAAACATTTCGCAAATTGCTGAAGAGGTTATTGCAATTCCATTAAAGGATATTCCAATGAATGAACCGTTTCTAACAAAGCTAATCGTTACTTCAGATCATTTATTTGTGTGTTTATCGGAAGGAGGTTTCGGCAGAGAAAAGAAAATCTTTCAGGTAAAAAGAGACGGAACGTTAATCAGACAGGTTGGTATAAAGAGTGAAGAGGCAAACGATTTTAGTATAGCTTATGTAATGGCTCATCTGGAAAATACTAACGAGTTGGCCATATCTTATGAAAATTACGTAGCTATTTTTGATATTGATGGAAAATTTAAAAGAAAAATAGATAATGTAATACTTGAGGGTTTAACAAAAGTATATAATAATAAGATATGGAAATATAGTCTTATTTCAGAACCGGAAGCCAAAGTCTACAATTGGATTTCCAGAGACCTTACAACTCTTCAGTATGATACTCTATATGAATACAAACATCTAACACCTACAGCAATGGGTGTTTTTGCAGGTTCCAGTTTCTGTGTTGCCGACAATAAACTTTATTTCAATATTGATTATGAAAATGAGCTTGTAAGCGTAAACAGAGATAATCAGGTTGAAAAATCATATCGGTTCGAATTCAGGAATATGCCCGAAAATTATGTTGATTCCGTCATACATCCGGAAAGAATTGTATTTAACAATTACATCTATTATGGGTACAGAGATTATTCCAAAAAGAACTTTTGTTATATATACAATAAAACCAATGGTGAAAGCTATAACCTTAAATTGCATATAAAAGATAATGCCTATGTAACTGGCATAAACGATGATATTTACAATACCGGATATTTTAGATTAAACAAAACAAATTCAGGAAATTATGCTTATGATACCAAATTCGGGTATCAGGTTTCGGATAAAATTCCGGGAATTGAAAATGAATCAAATCCAGTTATTTTTTTAATAAAACTTAAATAATCAACTAACCCTTTAACGATGAAAACATTAAATTATTTATTTAGTTTGCTGGCAATTGTGGTATTAAATTACAGTTGTACGCATAATGCTAAAAACAGTCTGGACGAATTCGAGGTCATAAAAGTCAACCAATCAGAAAATACTTCGGCCAACCTTTCTGATTTTGTTGTGAATTCAGAAATGGTAAAACTGGAAACAAATGATTCCTGTTTAATCGGGGCTGTTTCTCATGTGGAAATTACCGTAAATTATATTTTTGTAAATGACTACAAAAACTTATTCCAATTCGATAAAAATGGGAAATTTATACGAAAAATTGGGAGAGTAGGACGTGGACCTCATGAATATACGAGTATCATAAACTTCACCTGTTATGCAAACGATGAAAGAATCTACATAAGCACTTTAGGAAAAATTTTATGTTTTGATTTTCAGGGGAATTTCATTGAAGAGATCGAAAAGTATACACGATTTGACAGGCTTAATGTTTACAACAACCAACTCTGGGCATTTTTTACCAGTTATGGAAGATTAGATGACGGCAGATATGAAAACAGAAATATTATGTACCAATATTCACTGGAAGGAGGAGTTCTGAAAGATACAATATTACTAAAAAAAATACAGATGGACAACCAAGTGGCTGTGGGAGGTATTATTTATCAATACCTCTCAGAAGCTTCTGGTAATACATACCTGTATTGTCCTATTTTAATTAAAGAGCCAACAATCAGGGATACTTTATATTCGATAAAAGAAAATCGGTTAATTCCTGCTCTCAAGGTTGATATGAGCGATTTTGCCACTTCCGATGATAAAGGGAAAAATGTCAATATAAATAATATAAACCGAAGTGAAAAGTACCTGTTTGTAGAATATTTATACAAAAGAAAACCCAGACTTTTTATTTACGATTTTTTAACCAGCATCCAACACAACCTTACCGAAGGTTTCAATGATGATATTTTTGAAACAGGGAAAATTTTGCTTCGTCCGTTGGATTTAAATTTTAACCAGATGTATTTTATGAAAGACGCTTACGAATTGGTTGATATCGTTGATGGAATAGATGAGAATTCAAACCCGGTAATTTTTATAGTCGATCTGAAAAAATAGAAATTGAAGGGATTGAAAAATACATCATATAGTAATGCAATGTAAACTATGAATTTATATTGGGCAAAATAGCAAAAAATATCTAACCTTAAACAATATAAACAATGATTAGAACAATAGAAGATAATACAGTTTTTGTCCTTCATAAAATAATGAGAAGATTTAAAATGAAGGTTTCCGGGATAGCAATAAAAAGCTTTTTGCATGCCCACCCTTATTTTCCGACATTAAAAAGTGTTTGCGATGCGCTTAAAAAATGGGGAATAGAACATTATCCGCTAAAATTGGAGCATGATGAGATTAAGGCTCTGGAGCTGCCGTTTATTGCACATTTAAGTATTTCCGGTGGTCAATTGGCTTTCGTAGAAAAGATAGAAAAAGATAAAGTTGAATACTTTCTGAGCAGTACAAAAAAACAGACAGAAGACTTTGAGGAATTTGCAAAAAAAATATCTGGAGCAGTAATATTAATTGAACCGAACCAAAAAATTTTGGTTGCCGACTACCAAAAAGATACGCAAAATGAATTTATACGAAAGATGTTTTTGCCGTTAAGTATAGCTGTACTTTTATTGTTTGCCTCGTATAATTTTATGCCCAAAATAGAGGCCGGTTTCTATAAACAGCTAATTTTTATAGAAATTTTAATCATAGCTGTACTAGGAATTACAGCATCTGTATTTTTGGTTTTGCATGAATTTAAAATTCATACTTCAGTTGGCGATAAACTCTGTGGTTTTAGCTCAAAAACCGATTGCGATTCAGTACTCTCAACTAATGCCTCCAGGTTATTCGGGGATATTAATTGGGCGGATATAGGATTAATCTATTTCGTTGGAGTATTTATTTTCTTGTTAGGTTCGGCTAGTCTATCGTCATTGAGTTTGTTGGCAATTTTGAGCGTTCTTTCATTACCTTATCCTGTTTATTCAATCTATTATCAAGGCATTAAGTTAAGAAAATGGTGCCCGTTTTGTTTGCTTGTACAAGCCCTATTAATAGGTGGATTTATTGTTTTGCTACCAGTTTTCAGGAATTTATCATTCTCAGGGATCGATCTTCTTCGTTTGGCGACCGCTTTTTTATTTCCTGCGGTTACATGGATTCTTTATAAAACTTTACGGGAAAAGACTATTTGGGGTGATCAACAACTATACACATTCCGGGCGTTAAAGCGTAACCCGGATATATTCAGGTCGTTGCTAACAAATGGCGGCCATGCAGAGTTTGATATTAGCAGTAAATCTCTGATCCTTGGAAATCATGATGCCCCGGTAACCATTACCGCCTTTTTAAGCTTGTATTGCAACCCTTGTGCAAAAGCTTTTGAAAAACTAAAGGCTTTAATCGAAACTTGTCCTGAGGTAAAATTGAATGCGATTATTTCAGTTTACAATGATGAAGAAACTCAAAAACTGGTTAATACAATTTACTACCGCTACTCTGCAAAAGGTACAAACGATATTCTTGCTTTTTTGAATAGTTGGTACACATCATCTCCGCAATCAAGAAAAGTATTATATGAAAATGAGATTATACCGGAAGAATATATTATTGCGGAAAAAGTAGCTGAAACCAGTAAAAGATTATTTGATGAATTTAAGATAGCCGGTACTCCAACTATTTTTGTAAACGGCTTTAAATTCCCAAATCAATATGATTATAACGATTTGGAATATTTTATTGATGATATAAAACAATTAACAATGGAAAGCAAAAGGCAGGAAGCTTGCTCCAATTGCAATTAAGCACTTCCTGCCTGGCCTTTCCTTTAATCCCGATGCTATCGGGAGAAAGGAGGTGACGTCAAAGATAAAAAAATCCGCAACAGAGTGCCAATAGTAAAATAATGCGGTATGTTACCCCTGAAAAAAAATGAGTTTATAACTTAAAATTTTAACTATAATGAAAAAACTAGGCAAATTATCTATTAACGTAGATAAAATAATGAAAAACGAAGAGTTGGTGAATTTGAGGGGCGGGGATTATTATTACGGTGAAAATAAACAATGGTACCATTGTGAATGTGTGGATAGTAGTGGATATGTTCATTTTGAAGAAGATATATTAACATATACATGGGGCGCTGAACATTGGGAAAAGGATGCTTGCTGGGACATTCATACAGGGACATGTGAATTAATTTAAACAGTGAAATACATTTATGAGGAAAGTTTTCATAGGCTTTCCTCACTTTTATAAATAATTAGAAAATATGAAGTACAATATTTCTGCTATCTTTATTTTAATCATCGTTTTGTTCTCCTGTAAATCCATTGATCAGCAAAAAAATTATGGACTTATATCAATCAACCTTGTTGATGCATATTTTAACAGAAAAGCTATAAAGCTTAGTTCCATAGCAAATGAAATATCCTATATTCAACTGGGAACTTCTCGTAATGCTATTCTGGGTGGCGGACCAAGAATATTTGCAACTGATTCGTTCATCGTATCAAGTGGCTACCGTAAAATTGATTTATTTGACCGAGCTACTGGAAAATATATCAGACAACTTGGGAAATACGGAAGAGGACCGAACGAATTTAATAGGACAAGGCATGTTGAAGCTTTTGATGAAGTAGCAAATAACATTTATGCCCAAAGAAGTGACGAATTAATTGCTTACAACACGAAAGGAGAATTGACCATAAGATTAAAAACGCCTCAAGAGTTTAGCAATACAACAAAATTGAAGGATAATATTTATGCGGCATTTATACCAAATAGAAGAAAGTTAGAAAACAGGAAAATTGTACTTTTTGATGGAAACAAGGAGGAAACGATAAAAACATTTCCTAATTTTCAAGTATCGATTCCTGTTAGATATACCGGTTATAGTGCCTACGAAGGATGGTTTTACCACTTTGAAAACAACCTGTTTTTCAAGGAATTTTTTAACGATACACTTTTTCAGGTTACGCAGAGTGATTTGATTCCCAAGTATGAGATTGATTGTGGTAAATATAAATCCCCCTACCGAAATTTTGAATCGGATAAAATAACCGAGTATTTTATGACGAGATTGTTTATTGAAAATACGAATTACCTGTTTTTTGAGTTAAGTTTTGATAAAAAAACATATTGTGTTAAGTATGACAAAAAAAATAATAAATGTTATGTGTCAGATATTGGATTGAAAAGTGTTAATGGATTCAAAAATGACCTTGACAATTTTGTTGATTTTGTGCCACAATCAATAAACAAGAACAATGAGCTAATTGGTTTTATAGAAGCTTTTGAGCTAGTTAAATGGCTCAAAGAGAATCCTGAAAAAGCAGCCAAGCTTCCGCCTCATCTTCAAAAGTTCAAAAATATATCAGAGAACGACAACCCGATTGTAATGATTGTTAAGTTAAAAAAATAGATGCCAAAATTTCCACATTATAAACAACTCGACGCAATGGACTGCGGCCCAACTTGTCTGCGCATGGTGGCCAAATTTTATGGTAAAAGCTATACTTTACAGTATTTACGTAGTCGCTCATATATCACCCGTGAGGGTGTTTCCATGTTAGGAATTAGCGAGGCAGCCGAGAATATTGGTTTTCGAACTAGAGGCTATCGTCTTACCTGGGAAGAACTGCGCGATGAAGTACCTTTACCATGCATTGTCCACTGGAAACAACGCCATTTTGTTGTTGTTTTTGCTATAAATGTTAAGAAGCAGTCTCCCCTCTCCTTTTGGAGAGGGGTCGGGGGTGAGGTCAAAAGAAAAGACGGCCCAAAAACAATAATACATGTTGCCGACCCAGCCCAAGGCTTGTTGACTTACACCAAAGAAGAATTTCTGAATTGCTGGCTAAGCACTGCAAACGAAGGAGAAAAAGTGGGGGCTGCGCTGCTTTTGGAAACGACCCCTGATTTTTACCGGCATGAAGATGAGGAAAAAGGGAAACTCAAATTTATGTACCTGCTTGGTTATCTCCGGCCCTATACTAAATTTTTTATTCAATTGGGGTTGGGAATGTTCACAGGTACATTTATCAGCGCCATTTTCCCGTTCCTTACGCAAGCAGTTGTTGATTATGGTATCAATAACAGCGACCTGGCATTTATTGTTATGGTATTGGTTGCCCAAATGGTGCTAACATTTGGACAAACGGCTAATGGGCTTATTCGTAGCTGGATTATGCTGCATGTTACTACCCGGATTAGTATATCGCTTATCACCGACTTTCTGATTAAATTAATGAAGCTCCCCATTGCATTTTTTGATATAAAAATGATAGGTGATATTATGCAACGGATTAACGATCATAACAGAATACAATCATTTTTAACTGGTTCACTGATCAATATCATTTTTGCATTTATCACCCTTATAATGTACACATTTATTATGGCTTCCTATGATTTGGGAATACTGGGTGTTTTCTTCCTGGGAAGTGCTTTACACAGTGCATGGGTAATTTTATTTTTAAAACGTAGGAGAGAATTGGATTATAAACGATTTCAGCAGTCATCGGCAAACAGCAACAGTATTGTTCAACTGGTAAATGGCATGCAGGAGATAAAACTTAATTCATGTGAAAAACAGAAACGCTGGGAGTGGGAAAGCATCCAGGCAAGGCTTTACCGGGTGAGCATTCAGGGGCTTGCTTTATCACAAAACCAGGAATTGGGCGCTACATTTATTAACCAGGCAAAAAATCTTTTTATCTCTTTTTTAACGGCAAAGGCAGTTATAATGGGCGATATGACACTTGGTATGATGATGGCTGTACAATATATTCTTGGGCAGTTAAACGCGCCCATCCAGCAGTTTATTGGATTTACACAACAGGCGCAGGATGCAAAAATAAGTCTTGAACGTTTGGGCGAAATCCATGACAGGGAAGACGAAGAAAAACCGGAAGACAACAAAATACGTGAAATCCCCCAAAATGCAGATATTGAGCTAAAAGATGTGGTTTTTCAGTATGAAGGGCCGCATTCTGAAAAAGTACTTAAGAAAATTAATCTGAAAATACCGGCAAATAAAGTGACGGCAATTGTCGGGATAAGCGGAAGCGGCAAAACTACGCTAATTAAGTTGCTGTTAGGTTTTTATGAGCCCGTAAAAGGAAAAATTACTTTGGGCGGGACAGAAATGAAGCAGTTTAGTGAATCGGCATGGCGCAAGCGTTGTGGGGTGGTTATGCAGGAAGGGTATATTTTTTCCGATACAATGGTAAACAATATTGGTGTTATAGATGAAGTCCCGGATATTCAAAAAGTGGAACAGGCAGTTACAACGGCAAACATAAAAGATTTTATAGAAACATTGCCCCTACGGTACAATACAAAAATTGGCAGTCAGGGGCACGGTTTAAGTACGGGGCAAAAACAGCGAATATTAATAGCGAGGGCAGTATATAAAAATCCGGATTATCTATTTTTTGATGAAGCTACAAATGCGTTGGATGCCAAAAATGAACGCGTGATAATGGAAAACCTTGACCGGTTTTTTCAGGGAAGAACAGTGGTTGTTGTAGCTCACCGGTTAAGTACGGTAAAAAAAGCAGATCAAATAGTTGTGCTGGATAAGGGGAAAATAGTGGAAATAGGCACTCACAATGAGCTAGTTGCGGCAAAAGGCGTGTATTTTAATTTAGTTAAAGATCAGTTGGAACTGGGAAATTAAAGAAGCCCCCTCCCTGCCTGCCCTTTAGGTAGGTAACTCCCCCAAGGGGGAGGATAAAGAATGAATATAAATGAAAAAGAACATATAAATATAAAACTTTGGAAAGCAAAAGGCAGGAAGCCTGAACGAATTGCATTTGTCTGCTTCCTGCCTGCCCGGCTGCGTTAGTAGCCGGGTCTGGCCTTTCCTTAAATCCCGATAGCTATCGGGAGAAAGGAGGTGATGGCAAAGATAAAAACAAATCCGAAAAAGGTTGCCGACCTTGCAATGAAACGGTATGTGAATCCCAAATTAAATAGTATTAAAATTAAAAATTAATAGAATGAAAAAATTAAGAAAATTATCTATTAACATAGATAAAATAATAAAAAATGATGAGTTGGTGAATTTGAGGGGTGGAGACTATTATGGTCCACCAGGTGGTGGAACATGGGACAGATATTGTTGGGATTATTTTGGATTAGAAGCATTTCAATGCAAATGTGAATATCCTGCGGTTGGATTATGGAGAGGCTGCTATACGGATCAAGTAGCAGCTGATGCAACTATTGCCGACAATTGTTCAAATGGTTTAGGAAGTTGTGACGAGCTATTTAATGTTTAAGCTCATTTAAATAAGGTTGGTTTAATGAGGTTTTTTTATTCTGGGCGATTTAACTCATTTGAATTTTATTTGTTATGGCCAGGCATAAACCATTTTAGACCAACCTTCAATAACATAATACTTAAATGTTCATTTTTAAACTTAAATTTCATGAAATCATTAAAAACTATCATTATTATTATCATATGTTTTTTTTCTTTGTCATGCAATAATGATAATGCCGAGGAGCAAGTTAGAAGAATTGATATAATGAAGGCTTTCAAAGAAAAACAGAATATTAATCTAAGCTCAATTGTTAACGAAATTGATTACATAACTCTTGAAACTGATAAGGAAATTCTATTGGGAGAAGCCCAAAGAGTTTTTGCAAATGAGCATTATATTATAGTTATTGCATTCCGACAACAGTACTTATTTAATCGTAAAACAGGTGCGTTTATTAGAAAAATAGGTCACTATGGGAGAGACCCAGGTGCATATTTATTTACAAAATTTAACCTTGCATTTGATGAACCAAAGAATGTAATTTATTCAGGAGGTTTGGATGGGGCAATAATTGAATATTCTATTGAGGGTGAAATATTGAATGAAGTTTCAAAACCCTCAATTCTAAATGCATTTAGATCATTTACTTCAATTGATGACACAACTTATATCGCTTATAATCCAAATTTTTCAGGGATGGATAGTGTAAAACTGACTATAATTGGTTGGGATGGAAAACTGCAGTCAACTTTACCCAAATATGATAGGTTTATTGATAATCCGAGTAGAATTAGAAGTTTCGGAGATAATGAAGGATGGTTTTATCGTTATAATGATAAGCTTTATTTAAAAGAGTTATTTAATGATACCATATTTGAATTAAGTGGTATTCCTATTTGTGCTAATTCGAAATACATATTTGATTTTGGCCAAAAACATCCCCCATATGAAAAGAGAGACTACATGTCAGATGAAGATTTTTTTAAATATTTCTGGATTCAAGGTTTATTTGAATCATCAAAATTCTTGTTTTTTACGTTAAAATATAATGAAGAACTTCGGATTGGCCTTTATAACAAAAAAGATGATATCACATTTATTGCAGATTCTGAAGATGTAGATAGCTATTATTACACCTGGAAAAAATATGGACTAATAAATGATGTGGATAATTTTATTCAAATGAATCCGGAATATATAAATTCTAATAATGAGCTTATCGGTCTTGTTCAGGCATATGAAATTGTGAATTGGTTTAAGGAAAATCCGAGAAAAGCAGTAAAACTCCCAACCAATCTCCAAAAACTAAGAAATATAAAAGAGAGCGATAATCCGGTAGTAATGATTGCAAGTTTAAAAGATTGATTTACATGGGAATTTTTAAAATATATACAACTTATTGCCATGGTATTATAACTAAAAATGTTTCTATCAAGTGGTTGTAAGTTATGAAGTAAGCTTGTTCCTGGAATACTCAAATAATAACTCAGTGGATGGCTAAAAAACAAAATATAGAAATTTATAACGAGGAAGTAAGGGAGATTATGAGAGAAATTCCTGGCAGCCTTATTCGCTGGGGGTTAACTATTATATTTTTAATTTTCCTTTCGGTTATAGTTGGGAGTTATTTTTTTACTTTTAAGGAAGTTGTATCCGTTCCTACTGTTATTACAACAAATAACCCGCCGGCTCCAATAATTGCTAAAACATCGGGCCGTATTGCACGCTGGTTTATTTCTGATGGACAGGCCGTAAAACCAGGTGAAAAAATTGCACTGATTGACAATTCTGCAAAATTGGAAGACATCATTCATTTGGATGGGTTACTAAATGTTCTCGATTCATCAGAAATGAGAATTATTACAGATTATGAATTCCCTGAAAATTTGGTCCTCGGCGAATTACAGGAATTGTATAACAGGGTTTTTCGAAATAGCGAGAATTATAAAAAATACCTTGAAGAGGATTTTCTTCCTCAAAAGATTGACTTGCTTCGACAGCAAATGGAAAAGCAAAAACAGCAGTTTCAATTGTCATTGGAAGAACAAGATATGATGGAACAACAACTGGAAATAGCCCGGAAAGGATTTGAACGTTATGAAAGTATGCTTTCTATTGGTGGAGTATCAGAAATACAGCTGGAAGAAGAACGTTCTAGGTTAATACAATCAGAAAGAGGGTATAAAAGTTTTTTGTCGTCTTTAAAATCTGCTGAAATAAATTTAATAAATCAAAATCGTTCCTTACTTGAATTACAGGAACAGTATCGAAATGAAATTGAACAGTTCGAATCAAACAACAGTGATAATATCAGCATTTTAAAAAACCAGTTGAAGAACTGGAAGGATAAGTACCTGTTAAGTAGCCCGGTTGAGGGGAAGGTAACTCTTACTAAATATTGGAGTGAAAACCATGTCGTTTCAGCAGGAGAGTTGATTGCCACTATTGTGCCTCCTGACAGTTCAGTAGTAATTTGCAGGGCAGTAGTACCTTCTTCCGGGATTAGTAAAGTAACCATTGGGCAAAAGGTAAATATTAAACTCTCAGGCTATCCATACATGGAACATGGTACGTTAAATGGAACAATTAGCTCTAGTGTCGCTGGTGCCCATTGAAGAAGGTTATATTGTAGAGATAAGGTTAAGCGATGGAATGTTATCAAGTTACAGTGAACACTTAAAACTTGTCCAGGAGATGGATGGTACTGCCGATATCATTACTGGTGAAATGAGAATGATATACCGTTTAATTAATCCGCTTAAATCATTAGTTGACAGTGGATCTTAGTTACCGGTTATGACAAATCGTATATTATGAAGATTTTTAATAAAAATAGAATAAGTTACAAATGGAATTTGTTTCGCGTCAGGTTCGTGTATTCAAAAATTGATAAGAATCGCGTTCCGAATAAAAAAGAAGAAATTCGTTTATTTACCATGGCGCGCAATGAATCTCTTCGATTGCCTTATTTCCTGAAATATTATACGGATATGGGAGTTGACAGGATCTTCCTGATTGATAACTATTCAGCTGATGATACTTGTAAAATAGCTCTTTCTCACCCTAATGTGCATATTTTTAAAATTAAAGAAAGTTTTAAAAAATCATGGTACTGGATGGAATACTTTCTTAAAAAATATGGGAAAGGCCGGTGGTGTATGGTTGTTGATATTGATGAGTTATTTGCCTATCCTTATGCAGAGGTCGTTCCATTAAGAATATTGATAAATTATTTAGAGAAGAATAATTTTGAAGCCATACGTTCTTTTTTCCTCGATATTTATTCAAAAAGTCCAATAATTAAAACAAACTATATAGTTGGGACAAATCCATTGCAAAGCTGTCCATTTTTCGATAAAGGTTTTTACAAAGCGATTGTGCAATTATTCGATAAAAAAAAATGGACATTTTTTACTACCGAAATTTTTTCTGGTGGAATGAGAGAAAGAGTATTTAATCAATTTGCCGGGGTTTCTCGCCATTATTATCTTTCAAAAATATCATTGTTTAAGAATACAGGTAATGTTTATCTGACAGGCGGAATGCATGCCATAAACGGGGCTCGTTTGGCAGATATAACAGGGGTGGTTTTTCATACAAAATATTTACAGGATTTTATTGAAAGAGTGGAAGTTGAAGCCAAGAGAGAAGTTCATCATGGAAACGCTGTTGAATATAAGATTTACAATAAAGCCTGCACGCAGAATAAAAATATTTCGTTATATCTTTTCAGAATCAGTTAAATACGAAAACACCCGCCAATTATTAAAATTGCGGATGATGAAAAGCACTCAGGAATTTAATAATTATTTGACAGGATTTGGATTTCGATTTTGAAAAACTATTTGTTCAGGCAGAAGAATAATCCGATATAGAAAGAAAATTGACTACTTAATGTTATTAATTGAACAAGAGTTAAATTGCTAAAGTTATAAAAGCTGCGGCCAATCTTCCAAAGGCATGAACCATTAATCCTTTTGTCGATCTAACTTTACTTGCTTTTTGAATATCTGCTTTTTCAATCAGCCAATTAAAAATTGCTTCAACAGGCTGCCTGACTTTTGAAACAGCTGTCGAAAATAAATCATTAGCTGCTTTAAACCTTTGTTTTATTACTTCTGGCATTCCTTTTACAGCCTTAACAGGAGCAAGCATTTCAGAGTTTTGATGTTCTACCATTTATTCGTTCAATTCGTTAACAAAGTATATTTTATCGCCCCAAAAAGTCCTATCCCTAATACCAGACCATGCATCTTTAAACACGGTTACATCATTGACCGAAGCCGGGGTAAACAATATTTGTTCAGGATAGGGGTAATTTCCCAATACGCCGAAAACCTAACAAGTGCAATTTAAATCCATAATAATACATCCCCTTTGTCGAACAATAACCCTTATCTGTTATTTCTCTTGCAACCTTGCCAGAACGTTTGCCTGAACAGGTTATGATTGGCATTGAGTCTAATAAACTTTGGTCAAACAGGCAATCATCGGGCTGAAAATCTGCAAGCAGGATTTCTACAAGCCTGGTAAAAGCACCTCCCAGTCTATTCAACCGGTTATTGAAAGCATGGTAACTCCCTAACTTGGGAAACCACGACATTAGCTACTCCGAAGCAAAACGATGGATATGCTTTACTTTGGTATGCCCTTCATGGTGCATTATATAAAGGTATATGGTCATAATCTCATGGTCTGTAAATTCTGGCTTTACAATTATTACTAAATCTTTCACAATAGAATTGAAATTCTTCAAACTTATCGCAGATATAAAAGTAAATTCTTATTAACTTGTCGTCTTTATCCTTGGAAATCATATCAAATTGTCAATTCGTAACTGACTCTAAGATACTGATTTTCAAGGATTTAAACAAATTTAATGGGTTGATTTTCAACTATTTAATGAACTTTTTTTATATTATTTTCAACCCTTGATTCGCATTATTACTAGTGTTGTATCAACTTCAAAATGTCGCATCCTCATTCCGTCCCGATTGCTATCGGGATATTTCGGAATCTATTGTTTAAACGGAGATGCTGAAATGAATTCAGCATGACGTTCAAATGAAATATGCTTGACACGACACTATTATTAGAGTTTAATTCAGAAAATCAATTCGTTAACCCCCGTAACTAAAGGGAGCGAATTGATTACCTCTGCTCCCTTTAGGGTTGGGGTTTTCAGAGGTAATCAATTTGCGGATGAGGTAAAAGATTAAATATTCATTAAAATAGATAATGATGACAAATCAGGAAATTTCTGTTATCGGGGTTTCGGTAATAATGCCAACATATAATCAAGCCTCATTCATTCCGATGGCAATAAATAGTTTATTAAACCAGTCACACGTTAAATGGGAACTTATTATTATCAATGATGGTTGTACCGACGATACCGATGAAACAGTTAAGTTTTTTCTTGAAGATGAAAGAGTGTCCTATTTTAAAAACCTGGATAATCTTGGATTAGGTAAATGCTTAAACACTGGTATTGAGAAAGCAAAGTTTGATCTTATCTCTTATTTGCCATCTGATGATGTATTTTTTCCTGAACATTTAAAAACACTCATCGAAGCCTTTGAAAAGAACCCCACAGCAATTCTGACTTTTAGCGGAGTTATGCAGAGCCAATAATAATGTAATGGGAACAAATGAAATCCTTCATAAAAGAAATAGTAAAGGAGGTACGCTGCAGTTGGTACAGGTAATGCACAAAAAGAATAAGTTTAAATGGATGGAAAGAGAAGAATGCACAACAGATGATTATTCACGGATGTATTGGGATAAACTTTCAGCATTGGGTGCTTTTATACCAACAAATCTAATTACCTGTCACTTGGTCGATCATCCAAATCAACGGCATAAAAAAATTAATAGTGGGATAAATATTTACCGGGGTTATTATAACGTTAAAACCCCATTAATTTTTCAGCAGCAGAACGGCGGGATAATTGACGAAAAAAGATTATATCAAAAATTTAGAAATAAACTTCCAACATCTAAACAAAATCTCAAAATACTTATTGTTGGAGAATTATCATTTAATCCGGAAAGAATTTACGCTTTTGAAGAAGCCGGCCATGATATTTATGGATTATGGGCGGAAAATTGCTGGAATTTTCATACTGTTGGCCCTTTACCTTTTGGCAATGTAAAAGAGGTTTCAAAAGACAACTGGCAGGAAGAAATTTCAAGGATTAAGCCGGATATAATATATGGATTGCTTACCGTATTGGTAGCGCCGTTGGTGGAGAAGGTCGTAAAGAATTTTCCGGATATTCCTTTTGTCTGGCACTTAAAAGAGAGTCCTTTTTATGCGAGACAAAATGGTTTATGGGATTCAATACAGTTTTTATTTAAACGGGCAGATGGGATCATTTATATAAATGAAGATATTCGTCATTTCTACAATCATTGTTTTCCTTTTATCAGAAACACCAATTATCTGGTTTTTGACGGAGAACTTCCTAAAAAGGACTGGTTTAAAAACACAAGTAAACCATTACTTTCAGAAACTATTGGAGGCTTCCACACGGTTGTTCCCGGAAGGCCATTTGGCTTATCACCAAAACATATCGGTACACTGGCTGCTAATAATATTCATTTTCATTTTTATGGTGAAAGCTGGCATAGTTTATATGGTCACCTTGTAAAATCTTCAATGGAACTTGCCCCGAATCATGTTCATTTACATCCGGCCTGTAATCAGGAGAATTGGGTTGAGGAATTTTCGCAATATGATGCAGGGTGGCTGCATTTTTTTGAAAGTAAAAACGAAGGTGATTTTCTAAGAACAAACTGGGAGGATCTGAATATACCTGCAAGAATGGCAACTTTAGCAGTTGCTGGATTGCCAATGTTACAAAGAGATAATTCGGGTCATGTTGTTGCTACGCAAACTATTTGCAGGGAGTTGGGAATTGGCATTTTCTTTAAGGAAATGGATGAACTGGCAGAAATATTTTCTGATAAGCAATTGATGAAAAGTATTCGGGATAATGTATGGAAACATCGGTTGGAATTTTCATTTGACTATCATGTGCCTGCAATAATTAATTTTTTCATGGAAGTAATTAAAGGAAAAAATAATTCTTAGTATTTCAAAAACTGATTAACATTCGGTAGCTTTCTTCAAAGTCCCCTTCAGAGGATTTAGTGGTTCAGACTTTTCGGAGTGGCTCAGGATTTAAAATCAATTTTGTCAACCGGAACAGGAACAAATTTTTACAGCTGGTAAATGCACAATTTTTTTGGTTTCGAAAAAACGTTTCATCAAAATAATTGTTGATTTCCTGAACATAACACTTGCTTTTTGAAAGGTTTGAATTCGGCTGGTTATATCGCCACCTTTTAAATAAATTATGCCATTTGGCAACGCATTGGAATTTTTCTGCGAAATATTGTTTCTAACCCATGGAACAAATTCAGGTAGTTGGGTTACTGCCCTGCTTACAACAAAATCGTATTTATCTTTGATTTGCTCAGCCCTGATTTGTTCTGCTGAAACATTTTTCAGTCCCAAAGATTGATATACATCGTTAACCACTTTAATTTTTTTCCCAATGGAATCAACCAAATGAAATTTGACTTCGGGAAAATAAATGGCCAGTGGAATTCCGGGAAAACCTCCACCCGTGCCAACATCCAGTATTTTTGTTCCGGGCGTAAACCGGATGAATTTTGCAACGGCAAGCGAATGCAGTACATGCCGCTCATAAAATTCCGGGAAATCTTTTCTTGAAATTACATTAATTTGAGCATTCCATTCTGCATATAACGATTCAAGCTGCCCAAACAATTGCAACTGTTTCTCATTTAAGTTGGGGAAATATTTCTGAATAATTTGCATGGATTTGCCTTTAGTACTTTTCGTTTATCTCGGTACTTTCAATCAATTTAAACAACATTTCGCGGGCCCTGAATAACTGGGCTTTTACCGTACCGAGCGGCAAATTTAGTTCTTTTGCGATTTCTTCGTATGAAAATTCCCTGAAATAACGAAGTTCCACCAGGTTTTGGTAGCGCGGTTTTAATCGTCGCACAACCTTTCGCAATAAAATTGCTTTTTGCTGGCGGATTAGTTTTTCTTCCGGGTTTGGTTCTTTTACCGGCAGTTTTATTAAATCATGAGAATCTGTCTCATTGTTTTCAATGGATACAAATATTCCCTTTTTCTTCCGCAGAAAGTCGATACAATTATTGGATGCAATTTTAAAAAGCCAGGTGCTAAATGCATAAGTTGGAGTGTACTGGTGCAGATTTTTAAATGCCTTTCCAAACGCTTCAAGTGTCAGGTCTTCCGCATCACTTCGATTATTAACCATTTTCAGCAGCATAAAATAAATGGCATCTTTGTATCGGGCAAGGAGCCGGGCAAAAGCTTTTTCGTCGCCACTAAGGGCAGTTTTCACCAGTTTGTAGTCCTGGAGCGCTTTATCCGATAATTTTAGGTCTTGCTCCTCCATCTGTTTTTTCTGCTTCGATAGTTAAAATACCACCTGTAAAATAAGCTGAAAAATGGTATTATAAAACCATACGCTAACGAAGGTATGAATATTTTAGGTTCTCTCAAACGTTTCTGCGAGATTTTTATGATAAGTAAATGCGCTGTTATTTTAATTCCAATCAATGTGGTAAAAATAATCCAAGTATCAGTTAGTAAGCTCATTATAAGAATTGAAAGGAATAGGAATATGATTTGGGTAAAATCATCAAAAAGCAAAATAAACTGTTTCGTCGCCGAAAGATATTTTTCAATGCGAAAACCTTTTTTTAGTAAATCGATAGAATCATTTAAGTGAACTTCCTGTGTTTTTTTTACAACACTTTCAGGTGAAAAAAGAATGGAAGTAGTTTTTTTGTCGATAAATTGATTGATAATCAATTCAAGGTTGGCAAATGGCTCTTTTATTTTTGTTCCGTATCCTCCCGTTTCAAAATACTTTTGTTTACGGAAAGCCAGGTTTTCATCGGAGTATGTCATTGGAAAACCATTAAGCGTATATCCAGTACTTTTCATAAAATGCCAGTAATTGCATGTTCGGTAAAGGCGATTGTAAAACCGGTTATTATTTTCAATGGTTGAATAACCAATTACAACTGAATTGTTTTCCGTAAGTTCTTCATTAAAAGAAGACAACCATTCGCTTTTAGGCTCAATAATTGAAACCGGCACCGGCAGCACCCAATCATAAGCTGCGGCTTTAATCGCAATATTTTGAGATAGTTTTAATGAAAAACGGGTTTCCTCGTTAAGCGAAGAAATTTTCAACCTTCGGTATTGCTTCTTAAACGATCCAAGAACAAGATAAGTGTTATCCTGCGAAAAGTCGTCAACAGCAATTATTTCATAATCCACGCCACCAATAGTCAATAATTCCGGAAGATTCTTCCTTAACATTTCCTCTTCATTTCGCACAGTTAACAGTAACGAAATAGGCGAATATGTTGGTGTTTTATTTGTTTTACTTTTTCTGAAAACGATCTTTCCGGTAACCAGGAATAAATAAGTAAGCCGGATAATGTAAAATATCAAAAAAACAGCAAAAAGAACGAACCCGAAACCATTCAGCGAGGGGAAGAATTGTTGTAAAGTTTGAATCATTTTGGTCAAGCAAAAACGATCACATGATCAGTGCCTCAAAAGTGGAAACAATCAATGCAATTTCAAAATTATTTTTTGTTTAGTTCTCTTAGAATTTATTAACAGGCAGGCGTTGTTTGTTCACCTTTCTTTTCGGCGAGAATAGCTATATTTGAACCCTCAAAAAATCAGAATGGAGTTTGAATTATCAGCAATAGCAGAAAACTCAAGAGCAAGGGCCGGAGTAATTATAACCGGGCACGGTAAAATTGAAACGCCGATTTTTATGCCTGTCGGTACGGCCGGTTCTGTTAAAGGTATTCATACGCGCGATTTAAAAGAAGATATTCAGGCGCAGATTATTCTTGGAAATACCTATCATTTGTATTTGCGTCCCGGCATTGATGTAATTGAAAAGGCAGGCGGGCTTCATAAGTTTAACCTGTGGGACAAACCCATTTTAACCGACAGTGGCGGTTACCAGGTTTTTTCCCTGGGCGATATCAGAAAATTGAGCGAAGAAGGGGCAAAATTCCAATCACATATTGACGGCTCATATCACATGTTTACTCCCGAAAGTGTAATGGATATTCAGCGTTCGATTGGGGCTGACATTATTATGGCATTTGATGAGTGCACGCCCGGCGATGCAGATTACCAGTACGCAAAAAAATCGCTGGAACTTACGCAGCGATGGCTTCACCGCTGTTTTGGGCAGTTTAATGCTACCGAACCAAAATACGGTTATCAGCAGTCATTATTTCCAATTGTTCAGGGAAATACGTATGCTGATTTACGCAAGCTGGCTGTTGAACATGTAAAACAATTTGATGCCGATGGTTATGCCATTGGCGGACTTTCGGTTGGAGAACCTGAGCAGGTAATGTACGAAATGACTGAAGTTGTTACTGCCGGGTTACCGCCAAATAAACCCCGGTATTTAATGGGCGTGGGAACTCCGGTAAATTTGTTGGAATCCATTGACCGGGGCATTGATATGTTCGATTGTGTGATGCCAACAAGAAATGGCAGAAACGGAATGCTTTTTACAAGCGAAGGCAACATTAATATTCGGAATAAAAAGTGGGAAAATGATCATTCGCCCATCGATGAAAAAGGCGTTTCGTTTGTCGATCAGTATTCAAAAGCATATCTTCGGCACCTGGTAATTTCAAATGAAATGCTGGGAGCGCAAATTGCAAGCCAGCATAACCTGGCATTTTACCTGTGGCTTGTAAAAGAGGCAAGAAAGGAGATAATTAACGGTAACTTTGTTGCCTGGAAAAAGCAAACAATTGAAAAGTTAAAACAAAGGCTGTAACAGTGCGGAACAGATTTTATAAAACCATTGATTTTTATATTACCGGGAAATTTCTGGGTACATTTTTTTATTCTATTGCATTAATATTAAGCATTGCCATTGTTTTCGATTTCTCTGAAAACCTTGATGAATTTCTTTCAAAAGACTTACCTGCCAAAGAAATTATATTCGATTACTATCTCAATTTCATTCCCTATTTTGCCAATTTATTTAGTCCGCTTTTTACATTTATTGCGGTTATTTACTTTACCTCAAAAATGGCTTACAATACCGAAATTATTGCCATTTTAAGCAACGGTGTTTCTTATAAAAGATTAATGCGGCCCTACCTGGTTTCGGCATTTATACTGGCTGCTTTTTCTTATGTTTTAGGCAATTATATTATTCCCCCGGCAAACGGAACAATGAACGAGTTCCGGCAGAAAAATATTGATAATGCGAGGCCAACATCAGAAACAAATATCCATCAGCAAATTGAGCCCGGGGTTTATGTTTATATGGAAAGATTTAGTCCGGCAAATGTGGGGGCAGGGTTTACGCTGGAGAAATTTGACGGGTCGAAATTGATTGAAAAAATTACAGCGCCAAACATTAGCTGGAATGCCGACAGTGGAAGTTGGGTAATGAATAATTGGAGGAGGAGGATTATATATGATGATTACGATGCAATGTCAACGGGTTATCGTTTAGATACGGTTCTTAACATGACTCCCAGTGATTTTAAGACCGTTAAAAATGAAATGGAAACCTATACAACACCTGCTTTAAATGCTGAAATTCGTTCCATGAAAATGCGAGGGGTAAGAACGGTAGAGTGGGAGATTGAAAAACACAAACGGGTGGCCGGGCCTTTTTCAGCTTTTATTTTAACGCTTATTGGTGTTGGACTGGCTTCCCGAAAAATTAAGGGCGGACTCGGTTTTCATCTCGGACTTGGCCTTTTATTAAGTTTTTCCTACATTCTTTTTATGCAGATATCAACCGTTTTTGCCATTAGCGGAAACACCCCGCCGTTATTAGCGGTTTGGATTCCCAATATTCTTTACAGCATAATTGCCCTGTTTGTTTACCGCTGGGCTGCGAGGTAAAATTTAATTTTCTTCTTATCCACCGTTACAGAAGTTGATGAGGGAGAAAATGATTCGCAAACCACTGAAAACCTTATTTGCTATACTGCAAGTGGTGCTTTTATCTTTATTTTAGTCAGAATATCTTGCTTATTTTTTTTCTCTTCTTCGATATAATCATCTTGAAGTCCAAGCCAAAATTTTGCAGTCGTACCAAAATATGACGAAAATCTCAGGGCAGTATCAGCCGTTATCCTCCTTTTCCCTTTAATTATCTGTGAAATACGGGTCTGCGATAACTCTGTATCTTTTGATAATCTGTAAGCTGTAAGATGTTGGGATTCTCAAATCAGTCCTTTTTTAGGAGTTATTAATCATTCTCAGTTTTCTCCGTCCAATTTGCTGTATTTCTATGGGTATCTTTTTTTCTGGTTCTCCATTCCGGATTTTCTCAGTATCCTTAGAACCAAATGAGACAATCATGTTACCGCTTTGCATTACTGACGTCAAAGATAATTAATCTTATTTCGATTTGTAAATCATTATCGGCATGTTGGTCAAAATGCACCACAATATATTTTACAAATAAACAAACCTGGTTATCTTATCAATTAAGTATATAGGGAACAGGTGTTTAGATTAAAAAAGACTCCTATTCCAAACGAATCAATGCTATTCCTTAAAAAAACAGTTTCGGTTACTTTTCAAACATTGAAATCCAATATTCGAAGTCAATGTATCTTACTTCGGCAATTTTCGTAATACATAACAGTAATTCTTAACCTGATCGAAAATAAATTATAATTTTGCCGCGGTAATAAATCAAAGTGAATTACAAATCCTTCCCAATCTGAGGGAGGAATTTTTAACTTAAACAAAAATTTATGTCATTAAGAAGTAACGTTCTCGACCTTCGGAAAAGAAAAAAAGAAGTCCAGAAAGGTGGAGGAGACGAAGCCATAGAAAAACAGGCAAAAATGGGTAAACTCACGGCACGTGAGCGAATTCTTGCCCTTTTGGATAAAAATTCATTCCACGAGTACGATTTGTTTGTTGAGCACAGCGCAAAAGATTTCGGAATGGAAGATAAGGTGCTTCACGGTGATGGAGTAATTATTGGCACCGGAACCATTAACAACAAACCAATCTGTATTTTTGCCCAGGATTTTACTGTTGCCGGTGGTTCGCTCGGACTAATGCATGCACGTAAAATTACAAAAATAATGGACCATGCCCTGAAAATGAAAGTTCCACTGATTGGTATTAACGATTCAGGCGGCGCCCGTATTCAGGAAGGGGTAAATTCACTGGCTGGTTATGGTGAGATATTCTTTAGAAATACGCTTGCATCAGGTGTAATTCCGCAGATTTCGGTTATTCTGGGCCCTTGTGCCGGCGGAGCTGTTTATTCGCCTGCACTTACCGACTTTGTGTTTGTAGTTGAGAACATTTCCAAAATGTTCATCACAGGGCCAAGTGTAATTAAATCGGTTTTAGGAGAAGAAATTTCGATGGAAGAACTTGGCGGCGCTAAAGTTCATGCAGAAATTACAGGGAATGCTCATTTCTATGCAAAAACAGAAATTGAGTGTTTTGAGCAAATTAAAACACTGGTTGGATACATTCCTCGCAGCAACTTAAAAAAGGCTTTACCAGGGAAACCAAAACCTCCGTTAAAAGGGAGGAAAATTGAAGATATGGTTCCGTCGGATCCAAGAATTCCTTATGATATGAGGGATATCATCAAAACCATTACAGATGGTTCTGAGTTCTTCGAAATCATGGAATTTTTTGCGCCAAACATTATTATCGGATTTGGTCGAATGGATGGTGAAACCATAGGATTTGTAGCAAATCAACCGATGGTTTTGGCCGGAGTACTTGATTGCGACAGTTCGGATAAGGCTGCCCGTTTTATTCGCTATTGCGATGCATTTAATATTCCAATTGTAACATTGGAAGACCTTCCAGGGTACCTTCCGGGCGTTGATCAGGAACATGCCGGTGTTATCCGTCATGGGGCTAAAATTCTTTATGCTTACAGTGAAGCAACAGTGCCAAAGATTACCGTTATTATGCGTAAAGCTTACGGTGGTGGTTACATTGCAATGAATTCGCGTCACCTTCGCGCCGACTTTGTTTTTGCATGGCCAACTGCCGAAATTGCCGTTATGGGGCCTGAAGGCGCTGCGAATATTGTTTTCAGAAAAGAAATTTCGGAAGCTGAAAATCCGGAGGAAATGCGTCAGCAAAAAATTCAGGAATACAAGGAGAAATTTGCCAATCCATACGTAGCTGCAGCACAAGGATATATTGATGAAGTAATTGAACCAAAAGAAACGCGTGCCCGTATCCTTCATTCATTGAAGGTTTCTGAAAATAAGAGTGTATTTCTTCCAACAAAAAAACATGGAATACCTCCATTTTAATCGGTACTAAAACAAAAATTATGTCAGAAGAAAAGGAAATGAAAACCCTGATTGTTCAGGGGGCCATTTATAAAACCACTTACACCCGCAAATTCGAGGAGCGCGTTAAGTGGGAAACGCCAAACAAGAATTTAATTTATTCTTTTATTCCGGGAACAATTATTGATATTTACGTTAAACCGGGCGATAAATTAAAAGAAGGCGAAACACTTTTATTACTTGAAGCAATGAAAATGCAAAACCAGGTGCGTATGCCTTTTGATGGGGTGATCAAAAAAATGTATGTGAAAAAAGATGAGGTTATTCCAAATCGATATTTGATGATGGAAATTGAACCAAAAAAGTTGAAATGAATTTTTCGAAACTACATGAATAATAGAAAACCGTGCAATCATTTGCGCGGTTTTTTTGTTTTAGATTCATAGTTTTAATCGGAAATTAAGTTATTTCAATCTAATATGAAATCTGCAATCCGGACTTTTATTGCAATAAAAATTGTTCCTGAAAATGAACTGAAGTCATTTATCGGAAAGGCTAAAATTGCCTTCAACGATGAATCAATAAAATGGGTTGATGAAAATAATCTTCACCTCACCCTGCGGTTTCTGGGCCAAACTTCTGCTGAACAGGTAAAAAAGATAACCCGGTCTTTGGAAAAAATTGCATTTCAAACTGGAAGATTTCCGGTTCAACTTAAGGGGGCAGGTTATTTTAAAAGTAATCGCGCGCCCAAAGTACTTTTTGTTGATATTAACGATGCAGAATCTCTAAAAGAACTTGCAATGTCAATTGATGAAGAAGTTGTAATGACAGGGTTTGAACCTGAGAACAGGAAATTTAATCCGCATCTAACGCTTGCCAGAATCAAATTTATTAAAAACATTGAAAGTTTTTTACTGTTTATTAAAGATTGGAAAGAGAAGGAATTTCAAACGGTTCAGGTAACCGAAATAATTTATTATCAGAGTATTCTGAACAGTGATGAGCCAGTTTACAAACCACTTGGAAAATTTAAACTGAAATGAACAAACTAATAACAGAAACACCGAAGCCTCCCTATTACGCAGTTATATTTACTTCTGTAAGAACAGAAATTGATGAAGGCTATTCTGCAATGTCGGATGAAATGGAGGAGCTGGTAAAAAAACAAACGGGTTTCCTGGGATTTGATTCGGCACGTCAGGCAACAGGAATTACAGTTTCATACTGGAAAGATATGGAATCGATAAAAAACTGGAGAGATAATTCTGAACACACTATAGCACGTTTAACAGGAAAGAAAAAATGGTATAAATGTTATTCAGTTCGAATTGCCAAAGTAGAACGTGAATATGGATTTGAGAAAGGAGAATAATGTTATTTCCCGTTTCCTTTAAAACTTACCAGCAACGTGTAAATCAGTATTTTAAAATCGATGTATAACGAGATATTTTTCAGGTACATCATATCGTATGGTAAACGTTCAAGCATCTCATCAACATCCGAAGCATAGCCATATTTTACCTGTCCCCACGAAGTAATACCGGGACGTAGTTTATGCAAGTGAGTATAATGCGGAGCAAGTTTTACTATTTGATCGATGTAGTATTTTCTTTCGGGGCGAGGTCCAACCAACGACATATCACCAATAATTACATTATAAAACTGGGGTATCTCATCAATGTGGGTTTTTCTCATAAACCGGCCAATTGGTGTAATTCGGTTATCGTTTTCTGATGAAAGTGCAGGAGTTCCGTTTTCTGCACCATTTACCATACTCCGAAGTTTGTAAATATGAAACGGCTTTCCGTATCTTCCTACACGCTCCTGTTTGTATAAAACGGGTCCTTTTGAAGTTACTTTAATTGCAATTGCCAAAACAATAAAAACCGGTAAAAATATAATTGACGCAATTAACGATAATAATACGTCCAGTAGTCGCTTTGTATTTTCCTGCCAACCAGGCATTAGCCCGTTCGATATTTTAATAAGAGGAGTACCATAAATGGTGTTGGTTTTTACCATGCCCGAAAGAAAATCGTACAAATCGGGCACTCCCCAAATGGTTACCTGCCGGTTTTCAATAATGGTAAGAATTTCGCTTAATCGTTTGTGTTCAACAGTTTCAATGGCAATTACCACTTCCTCAATGTTCTCCTTTTCAAAAATATCCAGCAGATCGGTTATTTTACCCAACTTCGGAATATGTTTTTCAAGTAATGCATCGTTGTTGTTTTCCAGTCCAACAAAACCAACAAACCGGTTACCTGCAGGCCGGATCTGGTTATTCATCTCATTATATATTTTCAGCGCATTTTCGTTACTGCCAATAATTAAAGTATTGAACCCAATTTTCCGCTGGTGAATATTGCGTGTGGTTTGCGAAGTAATCATCAATCGGAAAAAATAAGTAATTACAAAATGTAGCCCGAAAAGGGTGAAAAACAGCTGGTAATAATTTTTGTACGATTGTATAAAATCGTCGAGTATAAGGGTGAAAAAGATAAATGTAACGCCCAAAAGCGAAGTGACGAATGTTTGCCAAAGTTCCAGTAACCGCGACCGGCGATAGATATTTTTGTAAAAGCCTGAGATGTAGTAAACGATAAGCCAGAAGACAGGGATTAAAACTAAACCTAAATAATACTTTGTGCTAAATTCAATGGGAATGTCTATCCCGAATCGCTGAGGTTCAATTACAGTTTTTCGGTAGATGAAAAATATGGTCCAGCTGATTGCGGCGGCCAGAAAATCGAAAATTACATACTTAAGAACCTGTAAAGGTTTATTCATCTTGCCCGTTAAGTTTAGTCCAATGTAACAGTAGCTGTTACATGAACGGGATAAATTCTAAATTATTGCGGCAAAAATAGTTTTTTGGAACCAATTACTGGGTAAAAAACTGGTCAATTTTTTTGTTGATCTTTTGAACCAAATGCATGGCAATTAAATAATCTTCAAGGCTACTCAGTTTTTTTCCTGGTTTATTTATGGCATTGATAAAAGAATCAAATTCATTAATCGAATAATCAGTAAGATTTATGGGTTGATTATTAGAGACAAAAGTTTTTTTGGAAAAATTAAAGGTAACAAACTGGTTTTTTGAATACGTTCTGATTTTAAATTCCTGAAGCGAATCCATTGTTCCATAGCTGATATTTACCACCGATGCATCACCAAATTCCAGCCGTACGTTTGAAAAATCTGAATGATGTGGCGTAGACTTAAATGTTACGGCCCCAACTTTCTTCGGACTGGTTCCGGTAATACCCAAAATCATCATAATAATTGGATATAATTTCTCTTCTTTTCCCGTATTTCCTGTAAAATCAAGAATATCAAGAAAATTGGGTGTCGAAACATTTTGGATTAACCATTGAATTGCCGGTGTAAAATAATACGGATTGCTGACCTGGATGATTGATCCTGATTCGTTGGCTAATTTAACAAGTTGGGTACATTCTTCAATGTTAATGCCCGGGTACCCGGCGGCAAAAATATGTTTCGATTTTTTAACCACATCGCCCAGCATTTTAAAAGGGAGTACCGAAGAATTGTCAATCAACAAAATGTCAGATCGTTCAATTAATTCCACACGATTAATTTCTGGAATTGAAAAGTGAAAACTGTTTAATTGCGCACTACTGCCAACAGAAGCTTTCCCAATTACATTCACCTGCTTATTTTTTTGAATTCGCTTTACAAACGGTTCCAAAAATTCTGTATTTCCAATCAATCCTATATTGTACATATTTTAATATCAAATTACCTGTTAAACACAAATATAGAAATCAGGGTTCATGTCTTGTACAGTTCTCATTACAATTTATCAACCTTTATTGTTAATATTGAAACAGAAACTAAAGATGGAAAATTATTTTCGATTAATTTTACCCAATAATATTCACGAATGGTTATCAACGACACATTGCGTCACCAGGGAATGCGAAAGAAACTGGTTGAAGGTTTAAAAATTAAAGGAATACGAAACGAAAAAGTTTTGGAAGCCATTGGGAAAGTTCCCCGGCATCTTTTCATGGAAAGTACATTCCTGAAGTTTGCGTACAAAGACCAGGCTTTTCCGATTGGTGCCGGACAAACCATTTCACAGCCTTTAACAGTTGCGTTACAATCGGAGCTGTTGCAAATTGAAAAAGGCGATAAAGTGCTTGAGGTAGGAACCGGATCAGGTTATCAGGCTGCTGTTTTACTCGAATTGGGAGCAAAAGTTTTTACCATCGAACGCCAAAAAGAGTTGTATAATAAGGTTCATAAATTTCTTCCTGAAATCGGATATCATCCTGCATGCTTTTTTGGCGATGGCTATAAAGGACTTCCAAATTTTGCACCATTTGATAAAATTATTGTAACTGCCGGGGCGCCTCTTATTCCTGAAGATTTGAAAAATCAACTGGCAGTAAATGGGCGGATGGTTATTCCTGTTGGGAATGAAAATCGTCAGGTGATGAATGTAATCACCCGAATCTCGGAAAATGAATTTCGAAATGAAAAACATGGCGACTTTGTTTTTGTTCCGTTACTTAAAGGAATTGTAAATTTTTAGATATGATCAAAGTAGAAAAATTTGTTGTTGGCCCGCTGGGTGAAAATAGTTATGTATTATCTGATGAAACCCGGGAATGTATTTTTGTTGACCCTGGTTTTTATTATGAAGAAGAGCACAAAGAAATTGTTGATTTTATCTCTGAAAATAAATTGAAGCCGGTGAATATCTCAAATACACACTGTCATTTTGATCATATTATGGGGGTTGAATTTATTCGGGAAAAGTTTAAAATTTCGTTTCAGGCTCATAGTGAAGATGCTTTTTTAATTGAGCGGGCAGGAGAACAGGCAAAAATGTTTGGATTTGAAACAAAACCAATTTCTCCCATTGATAAATTTATTAATGAAAATGATTCAGTGAAATTTGGAAATACAGAGATGAAGATCATTCATGTTCCGGGCCATTCACCCGGGCATCTGGTATTTTACAGCGAAGAAAGCAAAATACTAATAGCCGGCGATGTACTTTTTTATGGAAGTATAGGAAGAACTGATCTTCCGGGAGGGGATTACCAAACACTTATTTCAGGAATAAAGGAGAAACTGTTTGTTTTGCCCGATGAAACCAAAGTTTATTCAGGTCACGGGCCGGAAACAACAATTGGTTTTGAAAAGCATAATAATCCGTTTTTAACGTAATTTTGCGAACAGTTTATTAATTATTGAAAATGGTTTAAAATCATTTTTTCGGCACATCCGGTTTTTTAACATTGCAGTAAATTAAAAAATAATATCAATATATGTCTCACGATAGTTTTGTAAACCGCCATTTAGGCCCAAGGAACAACGAGATTCAGGAAATGCTTGATTTTATTGGCGTTTCTTCAATAGATGAGTTAATAGACCAAACTGTTCCTGAAAATATTCGTTTAAAAAAACCGCTGAAAATGAAAGAGGGTTTAACGGAAAGGAAATACTACCGTTTAATTCTTGATCTGGCAGCAAAAAACAAGGTTTTCAATACCTATATTGGGATGGGATATTATGATACGATTACGCCGGCAGTAATCTTGCGTAATGTATTGGAAAACCCGGCATGGTACACTTCATACACCCCATATCAGGCTGAAATTTCGCAGGGAAGACTGGAAGCGCTGCTTAATTTCCAGACGATGGTTTGTGAACTTACTGCGATGGACATTGCAAATGCATCATTGCTTGATGAGGCAACAGCTGCCGGAGAAGCAATGGTAATGATGATGAATCTTCGTTCGCGCCAAATGGTAAAAAATGGTGTCAACGTTGTTCTGGTTGATGAAAAAATGTGGCCTCAAACCATTGAAATCTTATATACACGCGCTGAACCGTTGGGAATTGAATTAAGAATTCTTCCCAAAGATAAGTTTGAATTTACCGATGATATTTTTGGTGTTATGATTCAATATCCAAATTCAGATGGTGAAATTGTTGACTATTCAGAATTGGTTGAAAAAGCACACGAAAAAGATATTAAAGTTGCTGTGGCAGCCGATTTGCTCTCGCTTGCAATTCTTGTTCCACCGGGAGAGTGGGGTGCCGATATTGTTTTTGGCAGCAGTCAGCGCTTTGGAGTGCCAATGGGTTACGGCGGGCCACATGCAGCATTTTTTACTGCCCGGGAAGAATTTAAACGAAGTATGCCAGGAAGAATTATCGGAGTTACAAAAGACATTCACGGCAACCGTGCTTTACGTATGGCATTACAAACCCGTGAACAACATATAAAGCGGGAAAAAGCAACTTCAAATATTTGCACGGCACAGGCGCTTTTGGCTAATATGGCCGGATTTTTTGGCGTTTATCACGGCCCGGAAGGAATAAAAATGATAGCTGATCGCGTGCACAGTATTGCGACATTTTTGGCAATGGAAGTAGAGAAATTGGGATATAAGCAACTTAATATCAATTATTTTGACACTATTCGGTTTGCTCTTCCAAAACACGTAATGCGCGAAGACATCGAATGGTTGTCGCACGAACTTGAAATGAATTTCCGGTATTTCGATAATGGCGATGTTGGAATTAGTATTGATGAGACTACCAACCGCGAAGATATGACCTGGATTCTCGAAGTTTTTGCAAAGGCTGCAAATAAAAGATGGGCAATTGTTCAGGAATATCCTGAAATGGAAAACATCGACAAAAAGTTTGTTCGTACAACTGATTTCATGACTCAGGAGGTATTCAATAAGTATCGGTCGGAAACTGAAATGGTTCGTTACATTAAAAAATTGGAACATAAAGATATTTCCCTTACACATTCAATGATTTCATTGGGATCATGCACGATGAAGTTGAATGCTGCAACCGAAATGTTACCATTGAGTTGGATTGAATTTAATGGAATACATCCTTTTGTGCCCAAAAACCAGGCACGTGGTTATCACGAAATGATGGAGGAACTGCGCCGTGACCTTGCAGAAATTACTGGAATGGCAGATGTTAGCTTAATGCCAAATTCAGGAGCAGCAGGTGAATATGCAGGGTTAATGGTTATTCGTGAATATCATATAAGCAGAGGCGAAAGTCAAAGGGATGTTGTTCTAATTCCATCGTCAGCACACGGAACCAATCCTGCAAGTGCGGTTATGGCCGGTTTTAAAGTTGTTGTTGTTGCCTGCGATGAAATGGGAAACATTAGTTTGGAAGATTTAAAAAAGAAAGCTGAAGAGCATAAGAATAATCTGGCTGCTTTTATGGTTACCTATCCATCAACGCATGGAGTGTTTGAATCTTCCATTGTTGAGATGTGCGAAATCGTCCATAAAAATGGTGGTCAGGTTTATATGGATGGTGCAAATATGAATGCACAGGTTGGACTTACCAATCCACAAAATATTGGAGCTGATGTTTGCCATTTAAACCTTCATAAAACATTTGCTATTCCGCATGGAGGTGGAGGACCGGGAGTTGGACCAATTGCAGTTGCAAGTCACCTGATTGATTTTCTGCCATCACATTCTATAATGAATAACGGGCATGTTGGAATACGAGCCGTTGCAGGTGCTCCGTGGGGAAGCGCTTCGGTATTAACCATAACTTACGGTTATATTAAAATGATGGGGGCAGAGGGTTTAACAGAAGCAACAAAGGTGGCAATTCTGAATGCAAACTACATTGCAAAAGCTTTGGAGAAAAATTATGGTATTCTTTATACAGGTGAGAATGGAAGAGTTGCGCACGAGTTGATTCTGGAATGTCGTCATTTAAAAGCAAATTCAGGTATTACTGAGGAAGACATTGCCAAACGATTGATGGATTATGGATTTCATGCACCAACATTATCTTTCCCGGTACACGGAACATTAATGGTTGAACCTACTGAAAGTGAATCGAAAGAGGAATTGGACCGCTTTATTGATGCAATGAATTCTATCTATAATGAAATAAAAGAAATTGAAAACGGAATATCAGATAAAACGGATAATGTCCTTAAAAATGCGCCGCACACGGCAGTAAAAGTGAGTTCAGATAATTGGAATTACGGATATAGTCGTGAAAAAGCTGCTTATCCGCTTGCCTGGGTTCGAGACAACAAATACTGGGTGCCGGTTGGCAGGGTGGATAATGCCTGGGGTGACAGGAATTTGATTTGTACCTGCGGATCACCTGAAGAATATGAGTTACTAACAAAAGAATAAAAAATTAGCGAGACAATTTTATTCGGTTTTCTTTTAAATAATGATTTCATTTCCGAATGCTAAAATAAATATTGGATTAAATGTGGTTTCCAAAAGATCGGATGGATACCATAATCTTGAGACCGTTTTTTATCCGGTTTCACTTGCTGACGCTTTGGAAATTGTTCCGTCTGAAAAAACTGAAATTACGTTTTCGGGATTAATAATAGATGGAAATCCCAACGAGAATCTGATAATTAAGGCATATCATCTATTAAAAGAAGATTTTCATTTGCCACCGGTTAAGATTCATTTACACAAAGTAATTCCTTTTGGAGCAGGTTTGGGAGGAGGTTCTTCTGATGCCGCATTTACTTTAAAAATGCTCAACGAATTATTCAAAATCGGTCTTTCAACATTTCAATTGGAAAGTTACGCCTCAAAAATAGGAGCAGATTGCGCCTTTTTTATTCATAATAAACCAACATTTGCAACCGGAATCGGTAATCAGTTTCAACCCATAAATGTTGATCTTTCAGCTTATCAGATTATAATTCTAAAGCCGAATGTTTTTGTAAGTACAAAAGATGCTTATCAAAATGTTGTGCCTCAAAAGCCAAAACACGGTTTGCCGGAATTATTAAATCATCCTGTTTCTGAGTGGAAAAATCATATAATAAACGATTTTGAAAAACCTGTTTTTAATAAGTTTCCACAAATTTCTGAACTAAAGAAATTGCTCTGCAACATCGGAGCGGAGTACGTTTCCATGTCGGGTAGTGGCTCTTCTGTATTCGGTTTATTTCGCAATTTACCGGCAGATATCGATAGTAAAATACCGAAAGGTGTTTTTATTTACCGATAGTATTGGACATTTACCGGTCTTAAGATTTCATTAACAAAGTTTTCATTCTTTTTAACAAAATGTGATGTAACCTTTGTGGTAGATTTATGTCTATTATTACGAAAACAAAGAGAAAACAAAACAAGAAGAAAACAAATTTTGCAAACAATTAAAAAACAGAAAATATGAAAACTACAATGAAACAATTAGCAGCAGGTACAATTTTAGCTTTGTTACTTATGGCAGTAAATGTACATGCAGAAGGAAAAGAAGTAAAAAAAGCCTCAAGCCTTGAAAACAGTGAAGCAACATTGGAACTTGAAAACTGGATGATTGACGAAACAGTTTGGAATTTAGAATCATCCTTTATTATGGAAGAAGCAACAGAAGAATCGCTGGTTCTGGAAGACTGGATGATTAGCGACGAAACCTGGGAAAACTTAGAAAACGTGAAAACAGAAACAGAATTGGAAAGTTCCATGGAACTTGAGAGCTGGATGACAGATTCAATGGTTTGGAACAGATAAGAAAAGAGAAAACGCGATTTAGTTAGTTTAGTTAGAATTTTTTAGGGGCTGTAAATTTTACAGCCTCTTTTTTTGTCTATAATATAAAGGAATTTGCAAACCCGGTTTTAACTTTCACAATTCATTCATTTAAATTTTTAATTATTGGTGCCAGCATAGTCAACTGCTATATTATAATAATGGAATTTCTATCACTTTCAAAATTAGTGGCTCCCGGAACTTGATCGATTATGCATTAAAATATCCCCTCCGTTTTCGGTAGAACAAATAAATTTAATTACCGATAATATTCGCCATTTACCGGTCTTAAGATATCATTAACAAAGTTTTTTGGCTTTTTAACAGAATCCGATGTAACCTTTAAAAGTGTTATTAGTCTATTAAAACGAAGACAACAAAAACAAAACAAGAAGAAAACAAAATGTGTAAACAATTAAAAACAAAAAATATGAAAACTTCAATGAAACAATTAGCAGCAGGTACAATTTTAGGTTTATTACTTTTAGCAGTAAATGTACGTGCAGAAGGAAAAGAAGTAACAAAAGCCTCAAGCCTTGAAAACAGTGAAGCAACATTGGAACTTGAAAACTGGATGATTGACGAAACAGTTTGGAATATAGAATCATCTTTTATTATGGAAGAATCAACAGAAGAATCGCTGGTTCTGGAAGACTGGATGATTAGCAATGAAACCTGGAACAATATACAAAGCATGGAAACAGAAACAGAATTGGAAAGTTTGATGGAACTTGAGTGCTGGATGACAGATTCAATGGTTTGGAACAGATAAGAAAAGAGAAAACGCGATATAGTTAGTTTAGTTAGAATTTTTGGGGGCTGTAAATTTTACAGCCTCTTTTTTTTGCGGATTTAAGATGGGAAAGTAATTTTAAATGCAACTAACAAATCATGCCGATTAGGTTCAGGCAAAAACATATTTTACCAAGTTTGGAATTATTCATTTTAGCCATAATTTGGCCTTAAAGAATTAATTTTTTTGTATTGAGTTTGAAATTTTAAGATTTAATCTAAAAAGAATATCCGACACCAATTGTTGGTGCGAGTAATGCACCAATTGCAATTCCACCTTTTAAATAAATACCGTTGTTTGATTGATATTTATAATTAACCAATCCAATAATTGAATAGAACCCCACTAAAGATAATTCTGGTTGAACAAAATGATTTGGACCACCAAAAATTAATCCACAGTTTACTCGTGAAAATGGCCTTTCGCCTTGTTTCAAAATTCCACCAAATCCTAATGTAATACCAGCTTTATCAGCAAAAGGAATTATTCTCTCATAATTTATTGACGGAAACTCAAAGGAAACAAATTGAAAATAGAATGAATTTTTTTTATTTGTATACATCGAATAGCCGGGATTCTTTTTTATTGAGGTAATATAAGATGTCCCCGATTTGTACCTATACATATCTTTTTGAATAACGTCATATTTATATGTGGTAATCTTATCTCTACTTATTGTTGTCTCTACATCTCTGTTGTCATATTTCATTATTAATGAAATTTCATTTTCATTCACATCTAAAATTTTACAGGCTAATGAATCCCCATCAATTGTTACAATTAAATCTTTGTTCTGGGCTGAAATAAAATTAACAGTTAGGATAAAAAATAAGAAAATAAAGGTTTTGTACATGATTTGGTTTTTCTTGATTAAACACAAGTTACAAAATAATCGACTGAAAATCAATAATAGAATTGTTTGAAATCAATAGCAGCTATCATTGGAGAAAGAGATTAGTCAATCAAACAGGTTTTAGTATTACATTTTTTGTCGAAGTTATTATAAATAACCCATTTCAATAAGTGTAACAATTTCCTCAATCATCCAGTCTTCATTGTCAGGATTGTAGCCATCTTTCAAATTATTGCTAAAAATGCGGGCAATACCTTGCCAAAAAACCGCACTTATATCACCTCTGAAATCCTTTATCAGACTATAGGGTGTTCGCTCTGTTTCCCGGTTTATCAATTTTAAAAGAATTTTCCCATCAGAAATCGACCATTTTTTAAGTTCTTCCTTGTGTTTGCTGAAAAGTTCTTTTTCAATATTTTTCATTAATTTTTTTCGATCTCGTTTATCTTTTAAAGCATAATATTTTGGTTCATATTCTTTAATTAGTTCACGCGCTTCAACTGCGAGTGGATAAACCTTTTTTACTTTAGCGGCTAAACGTGAATACTTTCGCTGTTGCTTTTTTGTTAATTTATGATTTGGAAATACAATAACCTGTTTAAGCTCTTTGTGTATAATAGTATCGTTTCCTTCAATAAATCCAAATGTAATATCAGAAGTGTCCTTTTCCTGAGCTCGTAATCCAAGGGTAAAAATCAATAGAAATACTATATATATTAAATTTTTCAATTCACTTTGTTTGTTACAAAATTAGAACGAAAAATTTATATCAGCATTATAAGAAGAGCAAAGTTTATATCTTTGAAACAGGAAAATTCCAAACAAAAACCAAAAGAAATGAAGACTTGCATTCATTCTGAATTCGGACAACTGGAGGGGGTTATCGTTCATAATCCGGGGTCTGAGGTGGAGAATATGACACCTGAAAATGCAGAACGTGCTTTATATAGCGATATTTTAAATTTATCAATAGCATCAAAAGAATTTGCTCAACTCGAGGGAGTTTTGAATACCGTAACAAAAGTTTTCAGGATAAAAGATTTGCTGACAGATATTTTAATACAAGATGAAGTAAAAACAAAGTTGTTGGAAAAGATTTGTGGAAATGAAATTGATACTTTAAAAGAAGAAAATCTGACCCATCATACTCCTGATGAACTGGCAACGTTATTGATAGAAGGTATTGTTCTCGAAAAGAGTAATTTAACGAATTACCTAAGCGGAGAACGCTTTTTGCTTCGACCTCTGCACAATCTTTTTTTTACACGCGATTCGGCAATGGGAATGAATAGCCACATGGTTATCGGGAAAATGGCAAATCCGGTTCGTGAAAGAGAAAGTGTAATTATGGAAGCAATTTTTAATTATCATCCCGGAATTGAAACACAAATACTAAACCCTGCCAATCCAAATCCAGGTATTTTATACAATCCGAAATCTAAAATTGAAGGTGGCGATTTTCAGGTAGCGCGGGAAGATGTATTTGTAATCGGAACCGGAATCAGAACAAGTACTCAAGGAATCGACTTTATTATCGAAAATATTAAGCAGGCGAAAAAAGAACCACATCATATCATTGTTCAGGAGTTACCGGCAACCCCTGAATCATTTATTCATCTTGATATGGTTTTTACAATGCTGAATTACGATTCATGCATGATTTATGAACAGGTAATTACCAAAATGAACCGGCTTCGAACAATCCATATAAAAATCGACAATGGAAAAGTTGCATGCATTGAAGAGGTTGCAAATATTTTGGTTGCGTTAAAATCCTTAGGTATTGATTTTAACCCTGTTTTATGCGGAGGTAATAATGATAGCTGGATTCAGGAACGTGAACAATGGCACAGTGGCGCAAACTTTTTAGCATTTGCCCCCGGAAAAATTATTGGGTACGAGAGAAATAATCATACCATTGAAGCAATGAATGATCAAGGTTACTCAGTTTTAAAAGCCAATGATGTTATAGACAAAAGAGTTTCGGTAAATGATTATGATAAATGCGTTGTGCTGATAGCAGGGTCTGAACTGGCAAGAGGCGGAGGAGGGGCACGTTGTATGACAATGCCGGTTAGAAGAGGTGAATTAAACTGGTAAATGGTAAAATGCGAAAACTAAAAAACAGCGAATTAGACAGGCTTTCAATAGAAGAATTTAAAAAAACAGAGAAAATTCCACTTATTGTTGTTCTTGATAATATTAGAAGTTGCAATAATATCGGTTCCATTTTCAGAACCTCGGATGCATTGCTTATCGAAAGAATTTATTTGTGCGGAATTACTGCTACCCCGCCAAATAAAGAAATCCATAAAACTGCGCTTGATGCTGAAAAATCGGTAGAATGGAATTATTTTGAAAAGACCGAAGATGCCGTTTCTGAATTAAAAAAATCAGGCTATAAAGTTTACGCCATTGAACAGGTTGAAAAAAGTATAATGCTGAATGATTTTAATCCTGGAGAAAACAAAAAAATAGCTGTTGTTTTTGGTAACGAAGTAAAAGGAGTTCAGCAAAAAATAGTAAATATTTGCGATGGAAGCATTGAAATTCCTCAATATGGAACCAAACATTCATTTAATGTTTCGGTAAGCGCGGGAATTATTTTATGGGATTTTTTTGCGAAACTAAACCGATAATTTTTTCCTGATTTGATTTATTCCTCCTCTTGTTTTTGAGCTTAAACTAATTTCCTTATTTTTATTTGGAAATGAACAACAAGATCATGAACAACCAAA
Organism: uncultured Prolixibacteraceae bacterium; assembly: GCA_963849775.1. Classification (GTDB taxonomy): domain Bacteria; phylum Bacteroidota; class Bacteroidia; order Bacteroidales; family Prolixibacteraceae; genus Draconibacterium. The sequence goes on from CAWKIX010000012.1 coordinate 103,914, forward strand.
AAGAAATTTCAGAAGAATTTTTTCACTACATCTGGGAAAACAGGTTATTTCATGGTGAAAATCTAAAAACAACTGATGAACAGTTGCTTGAAATACTTCAGATTGGTAAAAGAAATACGGACTCAGGACCTGATTTCTTTAATGCCAGAATCAAACTAAATGATACAATCTGGGTTGGAAATATTGAAATACATAAGAATTCAAGCGACTGGAAAAAACATCAGCATCATACTAATAAAGCTTTTGATAATGTTATTCTGCATGTAGTAGAAAATTTTGATGATGAAGTATTTAGAACCAACGGTGAAGTTATTCCAACGTTGGAGTTAATGTACCCGATGCACATTCGAAATAACTACGAAAAGTTACTGAAATCAAAATCATGGATCGCTTGCCAGGATCAGTTTTATAAGGCTGATCCGATTTTGTTGCAACTTGGATTTAACCGGTTAATGATTGAGCGTCTGGAAGATAAAACGACCCAAATACTGGAACGTCTTGAGCAAAATAGCAACGATTGGAACGAAACATTTTATCAAATAATGGCCCGAATGTTTGGTTTCAAAGTAAATGCTTTGCCTTTCGATCTGCTCGCAAAGTCGTTGCCATTGTCGGTAATAGGAAAACATAAAAACAATCTTCGTCAAATTGAAGCCTTGCTTTTCGGAAATTCAGGACTGTTAAACGAGCAGCTTATTGGGCGACGATTATTATCTGGAACTTCGAAATGAATATTCATTTCTGTATAAAAAATACGGGTTGAAAGGAATGGAGGGCCACTTATGGAAATTTATGCGGATGCGGCCAGGAAATTTCCCAACTGTTCGTATTTCTCAATTTGCCGCGTTAATTCATCGTTCACACGGATTGTTCTCTAAAATAATAGAGATAGATAACCTCGACTCACTTAAAGGATTGTTTAAAGTAAAAGCATCAGAATATTGGGATAGTCACTATCATTTTAACAAACATTCAAAAATTAATGTGGTTAAAGAATTGGGTGAAGCTTCGGTTAATACAATTATTATCAATGTAGTAATTCCATTTTTGTTTGTTTATGGCGAAAAACAAAATAAAAATGAATTAAAAAATCGTGCCCTCGAATTTCTTGAAAAATTACCACCCGAAACAAATTCAATCATCTCAGGGTGGCAGAAACTTGGTGTTGAAACGCGTTCTGCATTTGAAACACAGGCATTAATTCAGTTAAAAAATAAATATTGTGAAAAGAAAAAATGCTTAAATTGCCACATAGGAGTGAAACTTGTAAAAACCATCCCTGAAAAACCGAATGAGTCAGCAGTTTAATAAATTCCAGGAAGCATCGAGCAGAACCTTAAAAATAGGAATAGGCTTGCTGCTTTCAGTCATTACATTTGGAACAGCTGGCTATCATTTTATTGAAGGGATGAATATCCTTGACAGTCTTTATATGACTGTAATTACTGTATCAACAGTTGGATTCAAAGAAGTTGGAAGCGAACCACTTTCACCGCAAGGCAAAATATTTACCATTGGGCTGATTATAACAAGTTTGGGTAGTCTTGCGTATGTGGGATCGAATATGGCACGATTTGTATTCGACGGGGAATTAGCACATTATATAAAAACATACCGAGTGGACAAAAAAATAGCAAAACTGAAAAACCACGTTATAATTGTTGGTTATGGCCGAAATGGTGAGCAGGCTGCAATGGAACTTAAAGAGCATGGCGTTAATTTTGTAATTGTTGACAAACGTGATAATGTTATTTCCAGAATCAGGCAGAATCCGGAATTACTTTATATTAAGGGAGATGCTACTCATGAAGAAGTTTTGGAACAAGTGCGTATTCATGAGGCAAGAGCATTAATTGCAACTACTCCAAACGATGCTGATAATGTTTTTGTTGTATTAACTGCCAGAAGCATGAATCCCGGATTAATTGTAATTAGTCGGGCCTCGGAGCTGGAATCACAAATGAAATTGAAACGCGCCGGTGCAACCAATGTAATTATGCCCGAACGTATTGGCGGCCAGCGGATGGCAAAACTTGTTCACCAACCCGATGTTGTTGAATTTATTGAGTATATTTTATTGCAAAAATCTAAAGATGTAAGTCTTGAAGAAGTATCGTGTAAACTGTTGTCGCAAAAATTTGTCGGAAAGTCAATCGGTGATTTAAAAGTACGCGAAGTTTCCGGCGCCAATATTATTGGTATAAAAATCAGTGGAGCACGATATGTGTTTAATCCTGATCCGCAAATGATCATTTCGCGCAACGACCAGCTTTTTGTTCTTGGAAATCCTGAACAGATAAGCAAACTTCGAGAGTGGATGGCAAGAGGCGAATAATTTTTACAATACTTTATTTTTCCGGCTCAGCATCAAACCTTTCAATATAATCAGTTGAGAGAACCCTAAACTCGGTACGACGGTTAATTTGATTGGCAATTTCCTGCTGCTCAGGTGTCAGGTTTTTAATGAAATCTTCGGTAAGTTCATCATTTCTTTTCAGGAAATCATATTTCTGGGCAAGTTCACGGGTCACCTGTTTTGGCCATGTTTCACCATATCCTTTAGCTACCAGTCGTTGCGGACTTATTCCTTTTTCAATTAAATAATCTACAACACTTTGCGCCCTTCTTTGAGATAAATCAAAGTTTGATTGTTCGGTACCCACATAATCTGTATGAGACATTAACTCGATGGTAATAGTTGGATTAAAAATCAGTACCTGAACCAATGTATCCAAAGCCAATTTTGATGCAGGTAATAAATCGGCGCTTCCAAATTCGTAATTAATATTCTCTATTTTTATCGGAGAATCGGTAGGAGTAAGGTGCATTTCAAACGTAAAATTTTTACTGTCGTCTAATCCAACGGTTGTTGCCATTGCCTTATCACGCAGATAGCCGTCTTTAAAAGCCGCGAAGATATATTCGGTTTCGGGTTTTAATTTGTATTTAAATTTGCCATTGGTAGCACGCATTTTAAGATTAGTTCCGTCAGTTCCAATAATACGGATGTCTGCTCCGTCTAACCTTGAATTATTCTCTTTATTAAAAATGTCACCCTCAACTTCGAAAATTTTTGGCGGAACCATAAATGAGTAGATGTCATCACCTCTTGAGCCTTTTCTGTTCGATGTGAACATCCCTTTATTCTGACCGGTTACAAATGCAATTCCAAAATCATCGGCAGGAGAGTTCATTGGCGACCCCATGTTTTTAATCAACCAATTGTCATCTTCATCTTTCGTTGCAACAAAAATATCGAGGCCACCCATTCCAATTCGGTAATTCGAAGAAAAATAAATTTCTCCATTATCACGGATAAACGGAAACATTTCGTCGCCGGGAGTATTTATAGGTTCACCCAGGTTTACCGGGTTTGAAAATGAACCGCCATTTTTTTCGGCTACCCAAATATCTTTTCCACCGATGCCGCCGGGCATGTCAGACACAAAATAAAGTAATTTTTCATCCGGACTTAGTGCAGGATGAGCCGCAACAATACTGTCACCGGCAACATTAACTTTTATTGGTTCCGACCATGAACCTCGTGATTGTGATGCGGTATATAATTCGGCGCCTAAACTTTGTGTTTTATCGTATCGGGCACGCGTGAATATCATCTGTTCTCCACTTGCTGATAAAGTTGCAGCACCTTCTTCGTCTTCAGTATCAATAATTAACGCTTCATCAATTAATTGTGGTTCCTCCCATTTTTGTTTTTGAACTCCAAATGTACTTCGGAATAAATCGGCGTAGCTTTGCCCGGTAATCATGCTTTCGCGCTTTCCGGTGGCCGCTTTTCTTGTTGAAGTAAAGATTACTTCGTTATCGCGTCCACCAACAAAAACAGGTGAATAATCACTCTCGCGTGAGTTCATTTCTTTAATCGGGTTGATAATATGACGGGTTGGGTTTGCCACCCATTCCTGCGTTTTTCTGATCGCTTCCAATCCATCAATTGCGCGTTCATCACCAGGAACAGAATCAAGATAGGTTCGATAGGTTTCAATTGCCTCTTCATAATCCTGGGTTGCCCGCAGCATATCGGCGTGTCGAAGTAGTACAGTAACATCAGGATATCCGCGACGAATAGCGTTTTTATAATACAATTCTGCCATATCATAATCACCAATGTATCGATAACATTCGGCCATTTCAAAAGCATAAATCATACGTTTGTTGCGGTCTTTTTCCTTACGACTGGCTTTTCGGTATTTTTCAATTGCTTTGTAATATTCACCAATTTCCTGCGAAAGCAATGCATCATTGCCTTTTTTGGCAACACCACATCCATTCAAAACAATAATAAGTAAAAGAAATAAAGCGAATCTAACCTTCATACCCATATTTAATTTCGGGTTGTAAATGTAAATATTTTTACAATAACGTTGGAATAAAAGCTTAAGTATGCCAGCTGGCAGGTTTTCAAAATAACTAAGCTTTTTTTTCGCAGAAATAAAAAAGGCCGTTCTCAATAATGTCGGAACAGCCTTTGTTTATCCTTGTTTTTTATCCTGTTATCTTACAAACAGTAATTCGCGATATTTAGGAATAGGCCATTTTTCATTATCAACAATTAATTCCAGTTGATCAATGTGGTACCGAATATCATCCAGAAAGGGTTTGACATCTTTTTCGTAGGCGTAAGCTTTTTCAATTATGTCTTCAATTACATTTGCCTTTTTGCGTGCTTCTATCATTTCTTTACGTTTGGCTTTAATAGCTGAAATGTGTATTCCAATTTCCTTTATCAGGTCAATTCTTGCACCGGCAAGTTCTTCAAATTCTTCTGTTGAAAAAACAGCTTTCAGATTTTTTACATTTTTTAGTAACATTGTCTGGTAGTCAACAGCCACCGGCACAATATGATTTATTGCAATATCACCGAGAACGCGTGCTTCAATCTGAATCTTCATAACGAATTTTTCATACTCAACCTCAACGCGACCATTTAATTCCGATTCATTCAAAACTCCCAGTTGGGCAAACAATGCTTTGTTTTCCGGTTTCAAATAAGCTGTAAGTGATTCGGGCACACTCGTGATATTAGTTAAACCTCTTTTTGCAGCTTCTTTTACCCAATCTCCACTATACCCGTCGCCATTAAATCGAATCGGTTTTGATTCAATAATCAGGTTTTTTAACACCTGGAATATGGCTTCATCCTTTTTAATACTTTTCTCAATCAACGCATCAACTGCAGCTTTAAATTTTAACAGTTGGCTGGCTAAAACAGAATTCAGTACTATCAATGCAGAAGCATTATTTGCAGATGAACCAACAGCCCTGAATTCGAAACGATTTCCTGTAAAAGCGAAAGGCGAAGTACGGTTACGGTCGGTACTGTCAAGTATAATTTCTGGAATACGGCCAATATTAAGTTTTAATGCGGTTTTTTCATCAGGTGTCATTTTGCGGTCTACAACTGCTTCTTCCATTAAATCGAGCATGTTTGAAACTTCCGTTCCAAGAAATACTGATAATATGGATGGAGGAGCTTCATTTGCTCCAAGACGATGTGAGTTCGCTGCATTCATTATGCTTGCGCGCAATAAATCCTGGTTATCATAAACAGCTTTTAATGTATTAATAACAAAAGTCAAAAACTGAAGATTTGATTTTGGATTTTTGCCTGGAGAGTACAAATTTACACCTGTGTTTGTTGAAAGCGACCAGTTGTTATGTTTCCCGGAACCATTAATTCCGGCGAAAGGTTTTTCATGGAAAAGAATGCGAAATTTATGCCTGCGGGCAATTTTTTGCATAATATCCATTACCAGCTGGTTATGGTCATTTGCCAAATTTGCTTCTTCAAAAATGGGAGCTACCTCAAACTGGTTCGGGGCAACTTCGTTATGTCTTGTTTTAATAGGAATTCCCAGTTTATAGGCCTCATTTTCAGAATCCTGCATAAACCGGTTTACCCGGGTAGGAATGGAAGAAAAATAGTGGTCGTCCAATTGCTGATCTTTTGATGACGCGTGTCCCATCAAGGTCCTTCCGGTTAACATCAAATCGGGGCGTGCCATAAACAAAGCTTCATCAATCAGAAAATATTCCTGCTCCCAGCCAAGATTGGTTTTTACTGAGGTTACGTTCTTATCGAAATACTGACAAACTTCGGTAGCTGCTTTATCAACGGCATTAATTGCTCTTAATAAAGGCGTTTTGTAGTCAAGCGCTTCACCGGTATACGAGATAAAAATGGTTGGAATTGTCAATGTTGTTTCACTGATAAATGCCGGAGAAGTTGGGTCCCATGCAGTATAACCACGGGCTTCAAATGTTTGGCGGATACCTCCGCTGGGGAAAGAAGATGCATCCGGTTCCTGCTGTGAAAGTAAATTTCCGGAAAACGATTCAATTACTCCTCCATCGGCTCCATGAACAATAAAAGCGTCATGTTTTTCTGCAGTGCCATCAGTTAACGGATGAAACCAGTGCGTGTAATGCGTTGCTCCATTTTCAATTGCCCACGCTTTCATTCCCTGTGCCACCTGATCGGCCATTTTACGATCTACTGTTGTACCGTTTTCAATCGCATCCATCACTGCTTTATAAGCTTCACGCGAAAGGTATTTTTTCATTTTGGACTGATCAAAAACCAACATTCCGAAATAATCGGATACTAAATTCTCTTCCCGTACAATGTCAATAGGTGCCCGGTTAAGAACTTCATTTAATGCGTTAAATCTAAATTGTGCCATGCCTGTCTGTTTAATATTTAGCTGATAAATTTTTCAAACCCAAAAATAACTAAATCATTTGAATTGGGTGTAAAATTACAGAGTTGTGTTATGTTTATTTGTGTTTTTTTATTAAAAGTATCTGTTTTGAAGGGGGTGATGTTGGATTTGTGTTATTTTACGGGTGTTGGAAGCAAAATAAAGTATACTATCAAAAAATGTAAAGCTAATTTTAGTTATGTACAATTTGATAATTACTGAAACAACCACTACTTTTCATCAAATTTTGCAATGAATGAATAAACAGGAAATAATACAAAAAATAAAAAACAGTTCTGAATCAAAAATTAAAATTGCTGTAACAGATATCGATGGAATTTTACGCGGAAAATACATTCACAAAAATAAATTTCTGGAAGTCGTAAATGGAAATATAGGCATTTGTGATGTGGTTTTTGGATGGGATTCGGGCGATGTTTGTTATGATAATTCAGAACTAACAGGTTGGCATACAGGTTATCCTGATGCAAAAGCAACGATTGATATCTCTACATTTAGGGAAATACCATGGGAAAATTCAGTTCCCTTTTTTCTGGTTGATTTTAGTGAGCATAAAAAATATGCTGAAACTGCGTGTTCAAGGAGTGTTCTGAAAAAAGTAGCAGAAGAATGCTCTTCAATGAACTTTAAAGCATTTTTTGCCCAGGAATTTGAATGGTTCAATTTTAAAGGAACACCAGATGAAATCAGTCAGAACGGATTTCAAAAACTGGAGCCTCTTTCACCAGGTATGTTTGGATATTCAATACTTCGTACCTCCTTAAATGAAACGTATTTTAATGAATTGTTTGATGGGATGGAAGCATTTGGAATTCCTTTGGAAGGTGTTCACACGGAGACGGGGCCCGGAGTTTTTGAAACTGCTATTTTATATGATGAGGTAGTTGCTGCTGCCGACAAAGCTGCCTTGTTTAAAACAGGTGTAAAAGAAATTGCTTACAGGCACAATTTAGTTGCCAGTTTCATGGCTAAATGGAACAAGGATTTACCCGGATGCGGAGGGCATTTGCATCAAAGTTTATGGGACAGTGAAGGTAAAAATAATTTATTTTATGCTGAAAATGAAAAAGGGATAAGCGAATTAATGGAACAGTATATTGCCGGACAACTGGCATGTTTACCTGAAATTCTGCCCATGTTTGCTCCAACAGTGAATAGTTATAAAAGAATTGGCCATGGTGATTGGGCCCCATCTAGCGTTACCTGGGGTTTCGATAACCGGACTGCGGCGGTGCGCGTTATTCGTGGTAAGAAAGAGAGCACACGGATTGAATCACGGGTTCCGGGAGCTGATACCAATGCTTATCTTGCGATGGCTGCTGCTTTGGCTTCCGGTTTGTATGGGATAAAAAACAAACTGAAGCTTGATGCTCCACCTATTTCCGGAAGTGGTTACGATTCTAAAGAAAATGGTACTCTGGCTAATAACCTTTTAGATGCAACAAGAATAATGGCAAACTCTAAAATTGCAAAAGAGCTTTTTGGTGAACCATTTGTTAATCATTTCACAAAAACCAGAGAGTCGGAATGGAAACAATATATGAAGCAGGTTACCGACTGGGAATTAAAACGTTATTTTGAAATTATATAGCTGAAGTTAATGCAATCCATTGATTATATACAAATTATTAAGCATGCCTGGAAAGAATTTGATGATCGGCATGAAATTAAGGGTATTTTTGATGTAAGTGCTTACGTTTCAACTAACCAGGTTTATAAAATTTCATTTTATAACCGGCAGCCGGTGTTCGCAAAACTTTCAGATTATGGCAGGTTTGAAGATTTCAGGGAAGATCATATTATTATTAATAATCTGGCTAATAATCTCGAACAGCCGTATGAAAACTTTTTAGCCCAGTCACTGATGAAAAAAAATGAGTTATTCATTTATTTATTTCACCAGGAAAATCACAGTGCCTGGGTTGTTTTTTATAACCCAATAAGGGTTGTAAATAAACTTCCAAAAAGATTGGAAGAAAAGTATATTCGGAAATTAGGGCGTGAACTGGCGCGATTTCATAGGGCTTGTACAAATGTTTGCAACCAATTGCCCAACCCCTCGAAAACAGTGGTTACAGATATTCATACCTGTTAAAAGGAGTCAACCGGAATGAAATTAAAATGTGCGATCATCATAAGGATATGGTAAAGAAACATTGCGATATATTTTTGAACAATGCTGATCAGGTGAATTATACTACAGAAATTGAAACAATTCCGGTTTTTGTAGATTGGAATATCGGAAATTTTTCAATTTCCGGAGATGGTAAGTTATATTCGCGCTGGGATTACGATTGGTTTAGGATGTCGTCACGGGTAATGGATTTTTATTTTTTTAGCCGCGTTGTTTCTGATGTTGGCGATCGCTCAGTTTTTAGTTACCTGGTTGATACACTTATGGAAGATCGCTTTATGATTTTTTTGAAAGAATATCATCGCATCTTCCCTTTAACTGAGCCGGAAGTTCGCATTATTCTTGAAGCTTACCGTTTCTTTATCCTGAATTATGTGATTAAAGACGGACCCTATTTTTTCCGCCAGATCTATTCCAGTAAATTAATTAAAGAGGCTTTTGATACCTATTTTCCTGCTATTGAAACCAATTATAATGTGGATAAAATTTTAAAAACATTAAAAATATAGCCAATGACGGTACGGACAAGAAGTTTTAGAAGTGTAGTTAAAGAATATAAAGCTGTGTTTTTTGATGCATTTGGAGTATTGAAAAATCATCAGGGAGTAATTCCGGGTATTGAAAAAACATTTGATTACCTGGATAAAAAGGGAATTCTGTATTATATATTAACGAACGATTCATCAAGAAGTCCGGAGGCATTGGCAAAATGGTACCAGGAAAAAGGAATACATCAGATAACAACTGATAAAATACTTTCTTCCGGCATGTTGGCAATGGAATTTTTTAAGGCTAAAATTACGAATGGTAACGCAGTTGCATTCCTTGGAACCGAAAGCTCAGCACATTATATTGAGACAGCTGGTCTGCAAACGATTCCTGTTAATCAAATTGATTTAAATAATGTTGATCATGTTGAATCTTTTGCATTTCTTGATGATGAAGGGTTTGATTGGAGAGAGGATGTTAATAAAACCATCAACCTGTTACGGAAAAAGAATATGACAGTGGTGGTTGCAAACACAGATATTAATTATCCGGTGAGTAAAAATGATATTTCCGTAGCTATCGGCAGCCTTGCAGATATGGTAGAAAAAATTGTAGGGAAAAACTTTATTCGATTTGGAAAGCCTGATGCTCAAATGTTTTTACTGGCCTATGAAAGAGCCTTGCAGGATTTGGCATTGAAAAGAAGCGAAATCTTAATGGTAGGAGACACATTATACACCGATATTATAGGCGGTAACAAATTTGGTCTTGATACTGCGCTTGTTCTTTCGGGAAATACGCTGCCTGAAATGGCAAAAATCAGAATAAGCGGTTCTGGAATTATTCCAACTTACGTTTGCGATTCAGCAGTTATCGAATAATTTTTTGATTGCAGCAAAAAGAAAGCTGTCCATCATCTGACGAACAGCTTAAAATCTGTGTATAATATTTTTTAAAAAGATACTCCTTTTACTGTTTTTATAATACGTGCAGCAATTTTATAAGGATCACCGTTTGAAGCAGGGCGACGGTCTTCCAAACGACCTTTCCATCCGTCTTCAATTGTGTTTACCGGAATACGAATCGATGCACCACGGTCATAAGCCCCATAGCTAAACTGATCGATCGACTGTGTTTCGTGTTTACCGGTAAGTCTTTGGTCATTACCAGCGCCATAAACGGCAATATGTTCCGGAATATGTTTTGCGAATTCTTCACAAATAGCTGTAAATACTTTTTCGTCGCCACAAGTACGCATTAACCCATTTGAGAAGTTAGCATGCATACCTGAACCGTTCCAGTCAAGCTCTTTACCCAGCGGCTTAGGATGCCATTCAACATCAACACCGTATTTTTCAGCAGTTCGTTCCAAAATATAACGAGCCATCCAAATCTGGTCACCAGCACTGTGAGCGCCTTTGGCAAAAATCTGGAATTCCCATTGGCCTGCAGCAACCTCAGCATTTATACCTTCAACATTAAGCCCGGCTTCTAAACAAAAATCAAGATGTTCTTCAACAATCTGACGGCCAAAAGCTTTTGAACCGCCTACTCCACAATAATAAGGTCCCTGTGGCAGTGGGAAGCCACCAGCCGGGAATCCTAACGGAAGACGGGTTTGTGGGTCATAAAGGAAATATTCCTGTTCAAAACCGAACCAGAAATCTTCATCTTCTTCTTCAATATGAGCACGACCATTGGTTTTATGTGGCGTACCATCAGCATTTAAAACTTCGGTCATTACGAGATAGGAATTTTTACGATCAGGATCTTCACAGATAAAAACAGGTTTTAATAGTAGGTCAGACTTACCACCTCCTGATTGATTAGTAGAAGAACCGTCGAAGTTCCATATTGGACAATCTTCCAAATTTCCACTAAAATCTTTAGCTACTCTTGTTTTTGACCTCAACTGCTGAGAAGGTTCAGTACCATCCAGCCAAATGTATTCCAATTTCGATTTCATGTTGTAAATATTTATTAGTTAATGTCGATATTTTATATTCTGAGTTGTCAAAAATAAATGAGATTGAAATATATTTTTGCAATTTTCTGTCAATTTGTAATAAATTAATACAAATTTTACATTAAAATTAGATATTTGTCAGAACCCCATAAAAAACAGTGTACTTACTCAAAAATTTAGACATATTGTCAAAAATACCTTAAGAAATACTACTACTATAATGAAATAATTAAGATTATTTTTTGACTATACCCCAAAAATTTTAAGCTTAGTAATTTTTGGATGAAAATATAAAGATTTATTATTCTCTTTACATAACAAAAAGATTTTTTTTGATTTTTTATAATAAAAGGTTATGCTTTTATCTCAATAGAAGAAACATTAGGTTACTTATCATTTATTATTCATTCAAAATTCATAATTTCGACAACCAAATCAAAAATCAATTAACAAGATGAATTTAGGCAGACGTGATTTTATTAAAACAGGCAGTGCTGCTGTGGCAGGAAGTATTATAATTCCTCCGTTTCTGAAGTCCTGCCAAAACATTCAAATTTCTGATAACGTGAAAAATTATTTAGATCATTTTGAGGTAACTACCGGAATGCTGCAAAAAGTAATTGCTGCAGCAATGAGTAAAGGTGGCGATTATGCCGACCTTTTTTTTGAGCATAAAACTTCGAACAGCTTATCACTGGAAGACGGAAAAGTAAACAGGGCAGGTTCCAATATTGATTTTGGTGTTGGAATAAGAGTACTGAAAGGCGATCAAACCGGATTTGCTTATACCGAGAATATTACACTCGAAGAAATGCTGAATGCTGCTAAACTTGCGGCAAACATTGCAAATGAAGAGAAGACTTTTAATGCAGGATCGGTTAGCGAAAAAGTACCGGCAAGTTTTTATAGTATTAGAAAAAAGTGGGACGAAACTTCAGTGAAGGATAAAGTTCCGTTTGTGCAAAAAATTAACGATAAGGTTTTTGCATTGGATAGCAAAGTAGTAAAAGCCAATGCATTTATGAACGACGATACGAGCTATGTTTTATTTTATAATTCGGAAGGAAGTTTGTCTTACGATTACAGGCCAATGATCAGTTTTGGTGTGTATTGCATCATGCAAAAAGATGAACAGATTGAAAATGCTTACGCTGCACGTTCTTTCCGAAAAGGTTTCGAATGGATAAACGAAAACCTGGTTGATGAACTGGCAAAAGAAGCTGTTGATAAAGCAAATTTGTTATTCCTGGCAACAAAGCCCAAAGCAGGTGAAATGCCTGTTGTAATGGGCGCCGGCGGGTCTGGCATTCTTCTTCATGAAGCAATTGGACATACTTTCGAAGCCGATTTTAACCGTAAAGGGACATCTATTTTTAGCGATAAAATGGGCAAAAAAGTAGCTGAAAGTTTTATTAATATTATTGATGACGGAACACTGGAAAGCAATCGTGGGTCGATTAATATTGATGATGAAGGTAACGATGTTGAGAAAACTTATTTGGTTAAAGACGGTGTTCTGAACAGTTACATTCACGATCGGATAAGTGCAAATTATTACGGTGTTAATCCAACCGGAAATGGTAGGCGAGAATCATTCCGTAATATGCCAATTCCGCGAATGAGAGCGACTTATATGGAAGTTGGGCCACATTCAAAAGACGATATTATTTCGAATGTTGATTATGGTGTTTATGTTGACAATTTCAGCAACGGACAGGTTAAAATTGGAGCTGGCGATTTTACCTTCTTTGTAAAATCGGGATATCTGATTGAAAAAGGAAAACTTACGCAACCAATTAAGGATATTAATATTATTGGAAACGGGCCACAGGCACTTGCTGATATTACGATGGCTGCCAACGATTATTTAATAGATAACGGCACCTGGACTTGTGGAAAAGACGGACAGTCGGTTCCGGTAACCTGCGGATTGCCAACAGTATTGGTAAAAAAATTAACCGTTGGTGGAACGAATGCCTGACAAATAAAGGTCGTTTGAAATAGATCAAACATCCCCCTCAATCCCCCTTCGAAGGGGGAATCGCGACGAAGAAGCGATGGGGATGAAAAAAGAGATTGATGTTTGAAATAAAAAATTGAATAAAATGACGAAAGAAGAAAAATATACACTGGCAAAATGGGCGATGAACCATGCACTTGAAAATGGTGCTCAGCAGGTTAGTGTCATCATATCAAACAGTAAAAGTAGCAGCGTTGAGGTTCGCGATGAGAAAATTGATACGCTGGAACAAGCCAACCAAAGTAGTTTGGGAATTCGTTTGTTTGTTGATAATAAATATTCAACACATTCAACTAACCGGTTGAAAAAAGAAGATCTTGCCCGGTTTATTGATGAAGCGATTGAGGGAACCAAATATTTGGCAGAAGATGAGTTCAGAAGTTTGCCTGATCCTGATCTTTATTTTAAAGGCGAAGAAAAAGACCTGAGAACACTTGATCCCGAATTTGAAAATATCGATCCGCAGAAAAAGATTGACCTTGCGTTTGCTGCGGAAAAAGAAGCATTGGGGAAAGATGAACGGATAATTTCTGTTACTGCAGCCTATTATGATGGTATCGACGAAAGGTTAATGGTAGCAAGCAATGGTTTTGAAGGCGACAGATCTTCAAGTCAGTTTGGTATTTATACATCGGTATCGGTAAAAAGTGGAGATGCCCGCCCGGAAGGAGGATGGTCAGAAAGTGCCATTTGTTTTGACGATTTAAAAAAGGATGAAGTGGGAACAACAGCGTTAAAAAAAGCCCTCGAAAAAATTGGTCAGGAAAAATTACAATCAGGTAAAATGACCATGATTGTTGAAAATAAACAGGTTGGCCGGTTGTTAAGTCCATTACTTTCGGCGCTTAGCGGCTCTGCAATTCAGCAAAAAAATTCGTTTCTAATTGATAAGCTCGGGGAAAAGGTAGCATCTGAAAAACTGACCATTACTGACGATCCGTTTATTGTAGGTGGCAGAGCTTCCAGGTTGTTCGACAGTGAAGGAATGGCAACACAGGTTCGTTCAGTGTTTGAAAAAGGCATTTTAAAAACCTATTATATTGATACTTATTACGGCAAGAAATTGGATATGAAACCAACAAGTAGTAGTTCTACTAATTTGGTTTTTGAAACCGGAAATAAAGATTTGGATGGGTTGGTTGCATCGGTTAAAAAAGGGATTCTGGTAACGGGTTTCAACGGAGGAAACTGTAACGGAACAACCGGGGATTTCTCTTACGGAATTGATGGTTTTCTGATTGAAAACGGTGAAATTGTCAAACCTGTTTCGGAAATGAACATAACAGGGAACATGAAACAACTCTGGGCAAACATTGGTGAAATTGGCAACGATGTAAATAAAAATTCATCGTTACTGGCACCATCTGTTTTGTTTGAAGGTGTTGATTTTAGCGGGATTTAAGAAGCCCCTCCCAACCTCCCCAAGGGGAGGAGTAAAAAAGAATGGGACACGGATTTTTCAGGTCCGTTACAATATGAATAAAAATACAGCCCTGACCTTTTGGTCGGGGTTTATCGTTTGAACTGCCCGGGCAGATATTAAAGAAATTTGTTGTTTTTTCGGTTGGATATGATTTTACAAGCTGGTTAATTCTTTACCAGTTTCTTAACAATTACATTTTCTTTTTGAAGCACCTGAATAAAATAAATACCACTTTTAAGTTCCGGGATATTGTAAGAATTTATTCCATTTTCAACCGGCAGGGTTTTTATTAATTCCCCGGTTGAATTAAAAAGCCGGGCAACAGAAATTTCAGTATTTTGTGTTTCAATGGCAAATGTTTCATTTGTTGGGTTGGGGTAAATTTTAATATAATTTGGCAAAGAACTATTATTAACATTAGTAGATGATTTAAGTGGTATGTCGTATTCAATTAATTCCACAATATTGTCTTCGTTCCGAACCCAAATTTTAACTCTTGCTATTGTTAAGTCTTCAGGCGTTTTCATATACTCAGATATATAAACTTTTAAATCACCTTTATTTGAACTAAACGAAGATCCGGCTCCATATTGTCGGAAATTTAACTGTTGTGAGTTTGGGTCTGTTGCGTTTATCTTTAGTTCCACATTATCGTCCCAATTTTCAGGTAAATCTGATACAATTTCAATGGACTGAATTTCAGGTGAGGGAATAAGTTCTTCATTATAAACTTTATCACTTTCAATGAGAATAGAATCGATTTTTCTCGCCAACTCTTCAACTGTAGGATATTCTGCATTGGAAAATCCAGGTGAATAAACAGATACAAATACGTTATTCCTGATAAAACGGATTGCACCCATCCGAAGTTGGTGCCAGCAATTATTGCCGATTGGTCCGTTTGGCAACATAGAATCGATCATGCTATACATCCCAATATTAGTCGTTTCAAACCGTTCTATCACCGCCAGTTCCGCATTCTCAACTGAAGTATAAATGTTATAATCTATTTGCGATCCGTTTAAAACATCTTCAGGTATTTTCTGTTCTATTTTCACTAATGGAAAGTTGGCAATAAATCCTGCATCTTCATTTGTGTTATAAAATACAAAATCATAATCGTCCCAATAAAATACACTTGGTCTGGTATGAGTGCTGTCAGTATTCTGAGCTTTTAAACAACTTATTGGATAGATTAAAAATAAAATTACTGTTAAAAGAATATTTCGAATTTTTGCTTTCATCGTTTTTCGGGTTAATGTTGGTTAAATCGATTTTTACATTTGATCACTAAAATTAAACAAATTTGAAATTAAACCCAAAATGTTTTTAATCATTTGTATCATAATCTTTTAAAGGTTGTTGGTTATTTATTTTTTTGATTTTACTGAAAACTGCCACTGCGAACCTGTCCGAATGGCATCATTCTGCCCCGCCTGAATGATAAAGTTGGGCAGGCCGGGCGGACTGAAAACTTTCTTACCTCTTTGTAAATCAAAATCTTTTATCTATTTTTGCGGCCAATTAATTTTAAGCTGTTGTTATTGAACGCGATGCTGCGGCTTAAACATTGTATCACAAATAAATTGTTCTTTAAAATGTATTTAACACCGGAAAAGAAAACGGAGCTTTTTGACAAACATGGTAAAAATGCGGCAGACACAGGTACTGCAGAAGGTCAGATTGCATTGTTCACGTACAGCATCAATCACCTGACAGAACACCTGAAACAAAACAAAAAAGACTACAGCACACGTCGTTCATTAATCAAATTAGTTGGTAAACGCCGTAGTTTGCTCGACTATTTAGTGAAAAAAGATATCGAAAGATATCGTGCTATTATTAAAGAATTGAAATTACGTAGGTAAAAATAGAAGAAAGGCAATGAAATGTGTTGCCTTTTTTTATTTAATTGCAAAACCTCACCACCCATTCGTAATTTAAATTTATTATTTATTAAAAATTATGGTAAATGCAATATTAAAACAATTGAACTTGCCGATGGCAGGACAATTACCATTGAAACAGGAAAATTGGCAAAACAGGCCGACGGTGCAGTTGTTGTAAGAATGGGTGACACCATGTTGCTGGCAACAGTTGTTTCAGCAAAAGAAGCAAAAGAAGATGTTGATTTTATGCCGGTATCAGTTGATTACCGCGAAAAATTCTCGGCAGCAGGCCGGTTCCCGGGTGGATTTTTAAAACGTGAAGCCCGCCCAAGCGACGATGAAATTTTAATTGCCCGGTTGGTTGACCGCGCTATTCGCCCGCTTTTCCCTGAAGATTATCATGCGGAAACTGCAGTGATGATCTCGCTGATTTCGGCTGATAAGGAAGTAATGCCCGATGCATTGGCCGGTTTGGCAGCATCAGCAGCAATTGCTGTTTCCGATGTTCCTTTCGCAACACCGATCTCAGAAGTTCGTGTGGCACGTATTAACGGACAATTTATAATCAATCCAACCTAGTCACAATTGGCAGAAGCTGATATTGATATCATGGTTGGCGCATCATATGACAATATTATGATGGTGGAAGGTGAAATGGACGAGGTTTCTGAAGAAGTTATGCTGGAAGCCATTAAAGTTGCCCACGAAGCAATTAAAAAGCATTGTAAAGTACAGGAAGAACTGGCTGCTGAACTTGGCGTTGTAAAACGTGAATACAGTCACGAAAACAACGACGAAGAGTTACGCGAAAAAGTAGAAGCAGAACTTTATGACAAGTGTTACGAAATGGCAAAACAACAAATTACCAATAAAAGTGAACGTTACGGACGCTTTCGAAGCTGTTCGTGATGAATGGATTGAAGCTTATAAAGAAGCCAATGCCGAAAATGAAGAATTGGACCTGGAAAGATGAAAATCTGATTAAAAGATACTACCACGAAGTGGAAAAAGAAGCCATGCGTCGCATGATTCTTGACGAAGGAATTCGATTGGATGGCAGGACAACCAGTGAAATCCGTCCGATTTGGGGTGAAGTTGATTATTTGCCGGGGGCTCACGGTTCAGCAATTTTTACCCGTGGCGAAACTCAGGCGCTTAACTTCAATTACACTTGGTACAAAAATGGATGAAAAAATATTGATAGTGTTACTTTCCAGGGAAAAGAAAAATTCCTGTTTCATTATAATTTTCCACCATTTAGTGTTGGCGAAGCCAAAAACCCCACGTGGCGTTGGGCCGTCGCGAAATTGGCCATGGAAACCTGGCATTCCGTGCATTGAAACGAATGATTCCTGAAGATTTTCCTTATGTGGTGCGTATTGTTTCCGATATTCTGGAATCCAACGGTTCATCATCAATGGCAACAGTTTGCGCCGGTACCATGGGAATGATGGATAGCGGATTAAAAATGAAACAACCGGTTTCAGGAATTGCCATGGGATTGATTACTGATAAAGGCTCTGATAAATTTGCTGTTCTTTCTGATATTCTGGGTGATGAGGACCACCTGGGCGACATGGACTTTAAAGTAACCGGTACTGCAAAAGGGATCACTGCAACTCAAATGGACATTAAAGTTGACGGCCTTTCATACGAAGTTTTGGCAAAAGCGCTTCAACAGGCAAAAGAAGGTAGAATGCATATTCTTGGGTAAAATGGTGGAAGTGATTTCTGAACCACGTGCCGAATACAAACCAAATGTGCCACGAATTGAAACCATTCAGATTCCGAAAGATATGATTGGCGCGATCATTGGGCCAGGTGGAAAAATCATCCAGGCAATGCAGGAAGAAACCCAAACGGTTATTGTTATTGAAGAAAAAGATGATTTCGGATATGTGCAGGTTTCCGGAACAGGATTGGAACCAATTGAGGCTGCAAAAGCCAGGATTAAAGCCATTGTTGCTATTCCTGAAGTTGGAGAAGTTTACACCGGAAAAGTAAAATCGGTAGTTTCCTTTGGTGCATTTATTGAAATACTACCAGGAAAAGAAGCATTGCTTCATGTTTCAGAAATGGCATGGGAACGTGTTGAAAATGCTGAAGATTTTGCCAGGGAAGGCGACATGATGGAAGTGAAACTTATTGGTGTTGATCAAAAAACCGGTAAGTTAAAACTTTCGCATAAAGCGCTTCTTCCTAAACCGGAAGGTTATGTAGAGCGTCCGCCAAGAGAAGATCGTGGACCAAGAAGAGATGATCGTAGAGATGACCGCAGAGGTGGAGGCGACAGAAGAGGAAATGACTTCCGTGGCGGAGATCGCAGAGATGACCGCAGAGGAGGCGACCGCCGGGATAACAATTTCCGCCCTCGTCGCGATAACGATTAATATGCTAAAAATAAGTTCGTGAATTTAAAATCTCCGGCTTGAAAAATATAGTTTAAAACCGTTCATTATTTGAGCGGTTTTTTTGTGTTCAGGAATGATTCCATCTCTTCAAAAAGATGAAATCCTTAGTCATGGCATTCAATCTTTATTTCTATTTTTACAAATGATATGAAGAGCAATAAATTTGAAATGGAAAATTGGGCAGAAAAACTAAATACAGAAATTGATAAAAACCTTGCCAATGCCAATGAAAAAGACATTCGCTTCTTTCGGGTAGGTGAGTTTAAACGCAATATTATACGGGTTGATCAGTTTTCAAACAGTTGTGGTATTTGTAACAGACAAAAAATTGATATTGCCGATGCTGTAGAAAATATTACCGAAGCGATTGATGTTCCCGGCGCTAAACGCAGAAATTACGATCGATTGATCAGCCGTTTGTCGGTTCACATGAGAAAAGAACACGGGTTTTTTCCTCCGTTTTATTTTACGTACCTCTATTCATTTTACGGATTTGTAGCTGGCGCTTTTCTGGG
Organism: uncultured Prolixibacteraceae bacterium; assembly: GCA_963849775.1. Lineage (GTDB taxonomy): Bacteria > Bacteroidota > Bacteroidia > Bacteroidales > Prolixibacteraceae > Draconibacterium. Next base: position 123,504 of record CAWKIX010000012.1, read on the forward strand.
GTATATAATGTTCCTGTTTATACCTGCCAATCCGGAAGCCATGTTTTCAATTGGTTTTTCTGCAAGTTTGGTTATCGGTTATGTTCTGGGTTCGCGTAAAGACAGTAAAATTAGATTCGGCGAAAAATTGATGTAAAGTATGCGTTACCTGGTTATTGAAGGAAATATAGGAGCAGGGAAAACAACTTTGGCAACCATGATTTCAGAAGAGTTCAACGCCAAATTGGTGCTGGAACAGTTTGACGATAATCCGTTTTTACCGAAGTTTTACAAAGATCAGGACCGGTTCTCTTTCCCTTTGGAGTTGTCGTTTCTGGCCGATCGTTATCATCAGATTAAAAAACAAATTCTCAATCTCGATCTATTTCATAATTTTCTGGTTGCCGATTATTATTTTTCCAAGTCTTCCATTTTTGCGCAGAACACGTTAAAAGAGGATGAATACCACCTTTTTCGGCAGATTTATGATATTATTTTCGAATCGATGCCAAAGCCTGATTTGTATGTTTATCTTCATTCAGGCACCGAAAAACTTCTTCAGAATATAAAAATCAGGGGTAGGGAATATGAACAAAACATTCAGGCTGAATATCTGGAAAAAATAAAAAACGGGTATTTTACGTTTTTAAAAGGTGTAACAAGTTTTCCTGTATTGATTGTTGATATAAATAATATCGACTTTGTTGAAAATAGTGATGATTATCAGCAATTAAAGGAGGTTGTATTTAAAAGCGATTATAAATTAGGCATGAACCGGGTAATTATGGAATAAAAAACTTTATATGCTTCTTTTAAATCAAAAAAAGCTTTCTATTTTTGCTGGCTGAATATCATCTTTTAATAAATCATTTTTAATAATTTCTGTTATGAATAGTCTAAGCTTTAAACCTATTGTTTTTCTGACATTGTTAGTGGTTTTGTCGAGCTGTGCTGGTCTGAATAAAATGAAGAAGAACGCCGATCAAATCAATTTTAAAGTAACACCCGAAGTACTTGAAAGTCATGCAGGGCAGGTAAGTGTTGCTGTCGATGGCCGTTTCCCCTCAAAATACTTTAATAAAAAAGTAATCTTAACAGCTACGCCGGTGCTGAAATATGAGGGTGGATCAACCACGCTTGATCCGGTTACTGTTCAGGGCGAAAGTGTTGAAGCCAACAACAAAGTTATCAGTTACAATTCCGGAGGAAATTTAAGTTACAATGACAAATTTCCTTACAAACCTGAAATGAGTAAATCGGAATTGTTTGTTAATATGAAAGCTTCGAAAGGCTCAAAATCAGTTGAATTTGCACCTGTTAAAATTGCCGATGGCGTAATTGCAACAAGCGAAAACGTAGCCATTGTACCAAAACCAATTTTGGGTGTTCGTCGCGAGGCTAATACAACCGGTAAGTACGATCCGAATATCGATCCGTTTCAAAGAGTTGTTCCTGATGAAATGATGGCGGATATTCATTACCTTATTAACAGGGCAAACGTACGAAACGAGGAAACTGAAGCTGATGATGTAAAAGCGTTGGAAAGTTATACCAAAAACGCGAACGATGATAGTAACATTGATTTGAAAAGAGTTGAGATCGCGGCTTATGCATCTCCTGACGGTAGCATCGATTTAAATACAAATCTTGCTGCAAACCGTAAAGAATCTTCATCAGATTTTCTGCAAAGAAAATTGAAAGAAGCAGGTATTAATATTGATCTTAGAACAAAATACACACCTGAAGACTGGGATGGCTTTAAAGATTTGCTGGAAAAATCAAATATTCAGGATAAGGAATTGATTTTAAGGGTTCTTTCAATGTACACTGATCCTGAAGTTCGTGAACGTGAAATTAAAAATCTGAGTGAAACATTCACTGAAGTAGCCGATCAGATTTTACCACAGTTACGTCGTGCAAAAATGACAACATCGGTTGATTTTATTGGTAAAACTGATGATGAATTGAAAGCTGTTGCAAAATCAAATCCAGGTTCTTTAAATCCTGCTGAATTGCTTTATGCTGCCACTTTGTTTGAAAGTTTGGATGATCAGCTGGCTATTTATAATGCATTTATCAAAAACTATCCAAACGACTGGAGAGGACCAAATAACGCCGGTTACGTTTTGGCAAAACAAGAAAAATATGAAGAGGCAAAACCATTGTTCGAGAAGGCTGAAACTTTGCGTAACTCAGAGCCTATTATAAAAAATAACCTTGGTGCAATTGCTTTGACTGAAGGCGATGTTGCCAATGCCGAAGCATTATTTGGTTCAGCAGCCGGTTCAGGCGAAGAGGTAAATTACAACCTCGGTATTGTAAGTTTGAAAAAAGCAGAATACGACAAAGCAGTTCGCTATTTCAGTAAATATGAAGATATTAATTCGGCTTTGGCAAAAATGATGGCTGGAAATAACAATGGAGCTTTAAGAGATTTGGAAGCTTATGATAATCCGAATAACGCTATGAAAGAATATTTGAAAGCTATTATTGGTGCGCGCACTGCAAAGGAATCGCTTCTGTTTGAAAGCCTTGAAAAAGCTTGCAGAATTAATCCGGAAATGAAAGCAAAAGCAAAAACCGATATGGAATTTGCACGTTATTTCGAAAATCCAAGATTTAAAGAAATTGTTGATTAATTGGAAATCAATTAAAATAATATGAAGGCAGTCAGTTTTGACTGCCTTTTTTTATGGCATTTTATGACGAATCTGCTTTCTTAATCCACGCAAAAGGTGTATTTTTTGTGAGTGTAAAATTACTGTAACAAACATATAAATTCATTATGCAAATCATAAACAAATACGTTGAAGAAAATAAAGATCGTTTTTTGGAAGAACTTTTTGGCTTGATCAGAATTCCGTCCATCAGCTCGGTTCAAAGTCATAAACCCGACATGTACAAAGCTGCTGAATATTGGAAAGAGATGTTGCTGAAATCGGGTGCCGATAAAGCTGAGGTTTATGAAACAGCCGGCAACCCGGTTACTTATGGCGAAAAAATTATCGACGCTTCATTGCCAACAGTTTTAGTTTACGGGCACATGGATGTGATGCCTGTTGACCCGATTGAAAAGTGGACATCCGATCCGTTTGAACCTGTAGTTCGTGACGGAAAGATTTATGCCCGTGGCGCCGACGATGATAAAGGTCAAAGAATGATGCACGCGAAAGCATTTGAATTGATGGTGAAAACCAACACACTTCCATGCAACGTAAAATTTATGATTGAAGGTGAAGAAGAGGTTGGTTCGCCAAACCTTGGAAAGTGGTGCGAAGAAAACAAAGAGATGCTTAAAGCTGATGTAATTCTGGTTTCTGATACTTCGATGATAGCTCGTGATATTCCTTCAATAACTACCGGATTACGCGGTTTAGCTTACTGGCAGGTAGAAGTTGCCGGTCCGAATCGCGATTTGCATTCCGGTATTTTTGGGGGCGCGGTGGCTAACCCGATTAATGTTCTTTCATCAATGATTTCAAAAATGGTTGATGAAAAGGGTAAAATTACAATTCCCGGATTTTATGATGATGTTTTGGACGTTTCTGTTGAAGAGCGTGAATTATTAGGTTGGGCACCATTTAATATTGAAGAATATAAAAAAGCGATTGATGTTGAAGAATTGGCTGGTGAAGCAGGATACACGACAATGGAGCGTACTGGAATCCGTCCATCATTTGATGTATGTGGTATTTGGGGAGGATACACCGGAGAGGGAGCAAAAACAGTGTTGCCATCAAAAGCGTTTGCAAAAATTTCGAGCCGGTTAGTGCCTGATCAGGATCACAACAAGATTGCCGAATTATTTAAAAAACATTTTGAAAGTATTGCGCCAAATTCAGTGAAAGTTGAAGTTACTTCCCTGCATGGCGGACAAGGTTATGTTTGCCCAATTGATATTCCTGCATACAAAGCTGCAGAAAAAGCTTATGCTGATGTTTATGGAAAACGGCCGGTGCCGGTGCGATCGGGTGGCAGTATTCCAATTATTTCAACATTTGAACAAGTTTTGGGAATAAAATCAGTTTTAATGGGCTTTGGCCTTGAATCGGATGCCATTCATTCGCCCAACGAAAATTACCCGTTGGAACAGTTTTATAACGGAATCCGAACGATACCATTGTTTTACAAATATTTTGCAGAAATGATGAAATAGTATTGAGTAATAAGATTATAGTAGTGAGAAAGAATCGGTCTTTTTGAAGGGAACGGTTCTTTTTGAACGGTTCTTTTTACATTATTTAGATTTTGTTTTTGAAGGGATGGATTCCTTAGTTTTTGTACTTTTGTATGGTCAGCAAATTCTATTTCAATTGAAAACAAAAGTTCTACCGATAATTTTCATTTTCTTTTTTTGCATGATTTGCGATAACGGAAATGCACAGCAGGATTCTGCATATTCTATAATTGTAGCAGGTCATGCTTACGGAGCACATGCAGGTACAAATATTGGATTACACCCGCCATTTTTGGAAAAACTTAGACAGAATGTTGACAGCACTTACAAATACATTTTTTTAACTGGTGATATTATAAATCAAAGTACAACAGAAAGCTGGCAGCAAGTTGAAACCGAACTTTCCGAAATTGGAGCAAACGCTTATTATGTAATGGGTAACCACGATAATAATTCAGTTGGCCAAAATGAATTTCAGCAAAAATTTGGTGGCACGCATTATAGCTTTTCTTCTGAAAATGAAATTTTTATTGTATTGAACAGTACCGAATCAGACCGTTCCATTTCCTCATCGCAATTAAGTTTTTTGGATGAAGTTTTGAAATCTGCAGCAGCAAGTCAGAACCGGGTTTTTATTTTTTTTCATGAAATAATTTGGAACAGCCTGGAAAAATATCAATTGGTGAGAAGTAACAGCCGATCAAGATATGACCAAATGAAAGATCATTCCAACTTTTGGGATGAGGTTTATCCGCTGTTGACAGCATACCAGGAAAAAGAGTTTTACCTGTTTGCCGGCGATGTTGGCGGAAATCCTGATGCCATTTCAGCCTCGTATGATAAGTGGGAAAATGTAACGTTACTGTCTTCAGGAATGGGGGAGGTAGCCGATGAAAATTATATGAAAGTAGATATTTTGCCCGACACGGTAGAATTCACATTGATTCCTTTGCATGATGATGTGGAAATGCATTCAATTCAATGGTACAATGTGCCTGTTTCGCCTGTAATAATAGAAGGACCGGATAAAATATCGTCTCCGTCGGAGGGCATTAAATATATTGTTGAACCGGTTTTCAATGCAACAAGTTATAAGTGGAGTTTAGAAGATGGCATGCAGGGAGAAAGTGATTCAACATCTATTAATATAGATTTCGACACATCTTTTAAGTCAGGTGAAATCTCGGTTAGTGCTGTTAATAATGGTTTTGGGGTTAGCAATCCTTTTACACTGGAAATTAAATCAGATGATCAGACCTCCGCTAATAAAAAAACTAATTTTAGTTCAAGTTTTACAGTTTCCCAGAATTCTGGTTTTATTCAAATTAATTATCAGTCAGAAAGAAATGAAAAGGCGCACTTAAGAATTTATAATTTAACAGGAAATTTACTCTTGTCTGAAGACATTCAGATGAATAATGGTATAAATAGTAAAATCATAAATAATTCCAATCTTGGTTATGGTGGTATAATCATTGAACTTACATCAGGAACAAAGAAGTATATCCAAAAAAGAATTTTATTTCATTAATTTCTACAATGCATTTTGTTTAATCAACTCAACATGCATCAGTTCTACATCAGCCCAGTTTTCTGTGACAGGTGTTAATACTATGGAAAGATTACCGGTCTTTGTGATATCAATATCTCCACAGGAGACGATGTCAAACTCGCCATTAGTTGATTGGATCTCAACCATTTTAGTTGTATCGCCAATAGCTACTTTAATTTTATGGGCACTATTGGTTTTTACAAGAAATTCGATCGTGTATTTACCAGATTCTGTTGAATTAAACATCCAGTCGATTTTTACTTTGGGATCAATCCAGTTTCTAATTACCGATTTGTCTCCATTTCCTGAAATCCTTGCATGTTCTCTGTATCCTGTATTATGAATGTTTGCAAAATCAGCAGGTAACAAAATGCTTCCATCTATAAGTGTCGGCATATTACTTGTTATTTCCATTTTCCCTTTCGTTTCAACCACAATTACGGTATTAATCGGATCAAAAATTACAGCAGGTGCATAAATCACCGCATCACCATCTTTAAACATCCAGTTGAATTTTTGATTAGGATTGGATAATAAATAAACATCGCTGAATCTTGTTTTTAATCCCGGAATACGTAGCTCCCCGTTTTTTGGCCAATCAAAAACATGCAAATACAATCTTATTCCCTTGTCAGTTTGTTTTTGGGTACACCTTCCCCAGGGTAGTTTATAAAAAGGACTTGCTGAGGTACCGTAAATTGATTCTCCGTTTTTTTGCATCCATTCACCTATCTCTTTCAGTCGAACAACACTTGAATCGGGTATCAAACCTTCAGCGGTTGGGCCGACATTTAAAAGAAAATTACCACCTTTACTTGCAATGTCAACCAAATTATGTATCAATGTTTGTGATGATTTCCAGTCATTATCATACCATTTATAACCCCAGCTTGTATTCATGGTCATGCACACCTCCCAGTCGTAATCCAGTCCAGTTGGCGGTATGTACTGTTCAGGCGTGCTAAAATCTCCGGGCCATTCGCTGTACAGCCTGTTGTTGGTAATCAAATCGGGGTAATCGTCGGTAACTGCTTTTAAAGCATTGGCTGCTTCTTCAGTCATTCCCCAGGGTGTATCCCACCAAAGTATATCTAATCCGTCATAATTTTCCAAAATTTCTTTCACTTGCGGAACTGCTTTTCCACTTATGTAATTCATTAATGGTTCGCGTTTCAAATTCGGATCCCAGTGTGGTTTTCCTTCTTCAATATTGTAATAAGTGCCACCGGGTTCATGCCAGTCCTGGGCTTCAGAATAATAAAATCCTAGTTTTATTCCTTCCTTTTTGCATGCTTCAGCAAGTTCTTTTAAAGGGTCGCGGCCAAAAGGAGTGGCATCAACTATATTATAATCGCTTGCATCAGAATCAAACATAGCAAATCCATCGTGGTGTTTTGATGTGAATACAATGTATTTCATTCTGGCAGATTTGGCCAGTTTTACCCACTCATCAGCATTAAATTTTGTGGGGTTAAATTGCGGGGCAAGTTGTTCATATTCTTTCACAGGAATTTTTGCATTAGCCATAATCCACTCACTAATCCCGGGAATTCGCTCTTCTTTCCATTCTCCGGCGGGAATGGAATAGATACCCCAGTGAATAAACATTCCGAAACGTGCCTCACGCCACCATTCCATTTTTTTGTCCTGTTTTAAAGCTGCTTCATTTTTGGGAGGTTTGTTTTGCTGTGGTGAGCAGGAAAAAAATATGATTATTATTCCTGCCACGATTAATAATTTGTTCATTGAAAAACCTTTTGCTGAATTCTGATATAAGGGTATAAATTTCAGTATAAAAATTACAACGTACAACACTAGTTTAAGAAGATAATAGAATAAAAATTGATCTTCCCGGGCGTTTAATATTTGAATTTGTTTTAAGCGATTTAGAATTTAAACCGGTAGTCGATACCAAGAATGTTTACAGAGGTTTTATCATTAAAATAATCCTGCAGCCGATAATATAATCCAACGCGATGATAGTCGCCTATTTTTCGCTGAACTCCAATATCAAACCGCTGCTTATAAAGATTGCTTTCTTTTAGATTCATAAAAAGCTCGAAGCTTGTATAGGGTTCCAGTTTTGAACCTTTAATATTGTAACTGAGTTTCGCACGTGGCCGGAAGTAGAAAGTTCTTAATTCATCACCATCAGAATCGTTTGTAAACCGGGTGCGTAACGAAGCATCAAAGCGGTCGAAATCGGTTTTTCCTGTTAAATCTAAAACAGCGCTATGAGTTATTTCGTTTCCCTTATTTTTAACTTCCGTATTGTAACGATATGATCCTGCGAGCTCTAAAAACCTGAATGGTTCGTAATTGAGTTTACCTTCAAGAATATATTCATCAACAGAAAAATCAGAATTGAAGCGTATTTCAGGAATGAAGCTGAAATCAAGATCTTTTACAACCTTTTTACTGATTTCAAACTCAAACCAGGTTCTAAAATTGTTTTGTGAAAATCCGAAAGAAAAAATAAAAAGGAACAAAATCAGAAAAAAATACCTGATTTTCATAGCGAAGTTTCTTTCATTTTTGAACCGTTTACATCAAAGTAAATGGTAATACGGGCAACATCGCGAAGAAAATCAATTTTGTCTATTCGATATCTTTTTATTTTAATTCCTGTCCTTCTTTCCAAATCTGCCAATAATTCATTTTCCCTATCATTGTGCAGGTTTTCAATGTTTTCGTAAATAATTTGCAAGGAGTCTTCCTGTCGGAGCATAAGTACTTTTTCAAGTACCCATAAAGATCCGATTAAAATAAGATTGACAAGTCCAATCTCGAGGTAGCCAAAATAGTCTTTTGATATTCCATTGATAACTGAAACTGCAATAATAACAAAAAGATAAGTCATTTCTTTGGGTGGAATTGTATCTGTTCTGTACCTGATTATGCCAAAAATAGCGAAAAGGCCTAAGGCAAAACCAAGTTCTATTTTTACATTTTCCAGAAGAAAAACAAGAAGAAAAACGGCAATGCTTATCGCGAAATAACTAAAATAGAATTCTTTTCTTCGGCTTATTCTGGCATAAAGCAATACAACACATACTGTGGCCAAAATATTAAACCCAAAACGTACTGCCAGAACCCAAAAATTAGTAAGTAAATCTGTTACAATTCCTAAAATAAACGCTAAATCCATGTTTTAATTATTTATTATCTCTTTATCTAAAAAACGAAGTCTGGGTTTAAACATATTTCTTTTTAAATCTTGCTCAAGCATTGCCCTGCCTGTACAATATTTTGATAACCCTCTTTGCCTGATTTTTAATTCTCGCATTAAATCAATCATTGGCGATGATTTTAAACTTTTTCCCCGTTTAAGCTCAAAAATAACAAGATGTTCAAATTTAGCTTTCCCATTCTCATTCCAGAAAACAGGATTAATATCAATGGTACATCTGTCGAGTTTATCTTTATGAATTAATGTTATTCTTTTAAACTTATTATTCAGTTTTGGTACAAGATCTTTTCCCTGAAAAGGTGTTTTCTTAGCGATAAATTTATCTTCACCCTGGATAAATTCATTGGGTTCCAAATCACATTTTATTCTTTCTTTTATTGTTCGTTTTTTATTCGTTTTAAATTTAATTTCTAAAAAACTACTGTTGGTTGAACAATATTTTCGCTGCCTTACTTTGTGTCTGTTCAGTTTTCGATTGTGGTGTTTCAGATACATTGCATTGTCAGCAGTATCAAAATAAGTTGTTTGATAATCCATTAACCGAAGGCCATTGATTTCAAGAACATCATAATATGGAAGCGCCTCTTCCAGCAACGTCCATAGCTTTGACAAATGAAACCAGTATTTACGATCAATCCGGTTCATTAACTTAACCGCATCAATTTCTTCCAGCGATACCGGGTTAAATTTATTTAATATGGATTCAATACTATTCAAGGTTCGATCGGTCTCTAAATTTTTAAAGATTACAAAAGTATTAAAATAATATTAAGATTGCGTTTCATCGAATGATTTACATCCAAGACAATTATTTTTCGCTTAAAGCAGATTTGAATTTTCCGGAATTTATAGTTGAATTTCTAATATATAATTTTTTTGATTTTCGAAGGGAAAAATAAAATGGACAAAATTGGTGTTGAAAAAGCTTAAAATGGAAGATTAGTCGGGAAAATATTCAGAGTCATTCAAAATCTTTTGGTAATCATTGTTTTTCATTAATTCTTCAAGCGTAGTTTCGGGGAACTTATCCATGTATTTTCGCACAATTTGCCAACCAAGCCAAACTCCTGTTCTCCCCGGAGACTCCATTGGAAAGCCACTTGTTGAAGGCGCCGGGTTTATATAGCGGATAATATCCATGCGTTTGTTTGAATAAAGCATTTTTTGTTCAATTAATTGCGACCACATTTGCGCTTCGTTATTTCGGCACCATTTTATTTGATCTGAAGTGTAACCAATTTTCAGGGAATCTTCTTCTCCTGGAAGCATGGCATCAACAAAATACATCAGCTTCCCCTGGTAAATCATATTATCGAGCAGTGTAGTTGCATTTGGCGCTATTTCATATTCCGAGGCTCCCCAGCCAAAAGCCACATCTGATGGAATTTTGTCTTTATGCATGTTGGCAGCTTTGTATGCAGGAGTTGAATTGAGCATTTTATAATAAGGACAATCTCTGCCCAAGTACTTGTCAAGACTAATTCCAATAATATTTTGAGCTGTTACAACCGACTGGTTAAAGCCCGAAGTATAAATGTAAAAAGTTGGCACATTTTTGTTTGGAAAGTGATATTGGTAGTATTTAAATGCCTTGTTTAACTTTTTTTCTGTTTCATCAAAATCACCAAATTCTTCATCAACCAATTTATTCACATTCAAAATCATAGTATCTGTCAAAAACTCATGCATGAGATCAAAAAATCCACTGTCGGCAATTCCTCCAATTCTGATAATCCGGTAGGTAAAAAGGTCAAAAAAATCAGGATACTTATTGCTGAATTCGGTGATTGATTGTTTCAGGTTGGTGGTGTCTAACGCAAAAAGTTCATTAGTAAAATGAACAACTTCAATATCATTTTTAATGTCTGAAATGTCAACTTTTAGTCGATTCTTTTTACATGAAGTTGAAAAAATAATGGTTGCAACAAGAAAAACAAATCCGAGAAATTTAATCGTTAAAACAAATTTAAAATTCTGATTATTACTTTTTTTATGAATCGTTTTTAGTCTCATTTTTTATATGAAATTTAATTCAATACGGTTCTGGTAAAATATTATTGCGAAATTGAACTAAAAATTGGAGATTTGCAATCACTCAATAAGTTCAAAGTTTAAAGTTCAAAGTTTATAGTTACCGGAACTTTGAACCTGAAACTTAAAACTTTAAACTCTTTTTATGAAAGTTGCATTTGCACAATTAAATTACACCATTGGCGATTTCCCGGGTAATTCAGGGAAAATTATTCAACACATTGAAAAGGCCAAAAATGAAAGTGCCGATTTGGTAATATTTTCAGAATTGTCGGTTACCGGGTATTATCCGCACGATTTGCTTGAGAAAAAGGAATTTATAGCAAGGGCAGCTGAAACGGTTGAAATGATTGCGAAGCATTGTAACGGAATTGCGGCAATTGTTGGTGCGCCGCGAATTAATGAAAGCGATCGCGGAAAAAAATTGTACAATTCAGCTTTTTTTCTTTCTGATGGAAAAATTCAGCAAGTTCAAAATAAAACCTTACTTCCTACGTATGATATTTTTGATGAATACCGCCATTTCGAACCCAACCGCGAATTTGCTGTAGTTGATTACAAAGGCGAAAAGATTGCCATAACAATTTGTGAAGATCTTTGGGACGAGCAGCCCACTGCCAACGAGTTTGGAAAAGATAAACTTTACCAGGTTTCACCAATGGAAGAACTGGTGAAATTTAATCCTGATTTTGTGGTTAATATTTCCGCATCGCCATTTTCGTATAACCAGGAAGGCTGGCGAAAAAATGTATTGATTAATAAAGCAAAAAAATTTAAAACCCCGATTTTATACATTAACCAGGTGGGGGCTCAAACAGAACTTGTTTTCGATGGTGGCTCAGTATTTATTGATTCTGATGGAGAAATTATCAAAGAGCTGAAATATTTTGAAGAAGATTTCCTGGTGGTGGAAACAGCAAATCCGGGGGTAAAACAACTTCAGGAAAAAACGGAATATATTGCTAAAATACATGATGCATTGATTCTTGGGAATCAGCGATTATTTTCATAAAATGGGATTTAAACAGGGCAACACTTGGCCTGTCGGGAGGTATTGATTCTGCGCTTACTGTTGTGCTTGCGGTACAGGCGCTTGGTAAAGAGAACGTTCGGGTATTATTAATGCCTTCAAAATATTCATCAGATCATAGCATAGAAGATGCCCGGAAGTTAGCAGAAAACCTGGAAATTCGATACGATATTGTTCATATCCAGGGAGCTGTTGATCAGTTTGAAATAGAACTGGCACCGCTTTTTGAAGACACAAATGCAGATATAACTGAAGAAAATATTCAGGCACGTGCCCGCGGAATTTACGTAATGGCAATTTCAAATAAATTTGGCCAAATTTTACTGAATACAACCAATAAAAGCGAAAGTGCCGTTGGTTACGGAACGCTTTACGGTGATATGAATGGTGGGCTTTCGGTTTTGGGCGATGTTTATAAAACCGATGTTTTTAAAATGTCGCGGATACATCAACGGAAAAACGAAATTATTCCTGAAAATACAATCACAAAGCCACCTTCGGCTGAATTAAGGCCTGATCAAAAAGATACTGATTCGTTGCCGGATTATGAAATTCTTGACGGAATTCTTTTTAGGTTTATTGAACTGAATAAATCGCCAAAAGAAATTGTTGCTGAAGGATTTGAGATTGAAACGGTGAATAGAGTTATCAGGATGGTAAACATGAACGAATATAAACGTTTTCAGGCACCACCAATTTTAAGAGTAAGTTCAAAAGCATTTGGTTTTGGAAGAAAAATGCCATTAGTGGCAAAATATGGATTAGAACTGTTATATTGATGATATTATTTAAAATTCGGTTTTTGTCATAACAACTGGCTAATTTAGTTGTTAAAAATGAGTTTGTTTATAACAATTTTTTTTAGATTTGATGCTATAAAACATATTCTACCGACAGATGCTACATACAGAACAAGGATTAAAGGATATTCTGGAAAATCAAAAGTCAATTTTTTATCTTTTAAGTCAGGAGGAAAAAGAAGAAATTCGTCATCATGTTTCATTTACCCAGTATAAAAAAAATGAATTTATTTTTAAGGAAGGTGATAAACCTAACGGTTTGTTGGTATTGGCTGATGGTAAGGTAAAGATTTTTAAAGAGGGTGTTGGAGGAAGAGAACAAATTATCCGAATGGCAAAACCACTTGGTGTTATCGGATTTCGGGCTTTGTTGGCAAACGAAACTCACATTGCATCTGCAGTAACCATTGAAGAATCTGTTATTTGTACAGTAAGTCAGGAGTTCATGATTAATTATGCACTTGAAAAACAGTGATTTTTCTTTTAAAGTAATACAGAAATTGGCTCGTGAACTTGGTTTTTCCAATGTCAGAACAGTTACATTAACACAAAAACATATTCGAGGCCGATTGGCTGAATCACTTATTCTACTTAAAGGAAAAGTATGGTTTTGAAAATGATAATACTACTTTACGCGTTTACCTGTCGAGGGAAGACATTGCCAATTTATCAAACATGACAACTTCAAACGCAATTCGAACACTTTCAACATTTGCCAAGCGAAAAGGTAATTGCAATTGACGGGCGAAAAATTAAAGATCCTCGATATCAACAAGTTTGGAAAGAATAAGCAAACTTAGGATAATTTTATAACCAGATTTAACGGTTATTCCTGTAAATAAATTCGTTTTACCCGTTGCGATATTCCTGTTAAAATTTCATAAGGAATTGTTCCTGCTTTTTCTGCAACTTCCAAAATGTGATATATGTGGGCCAAAAATTTCAACCTGATCACCCGCATGAACTTTAATCCTGTAACATCAGCCATGAACATATCCATACAAATATTTCCGATGATCGGTGCACGTTTTTCCATTAATCAAAAATTTGCCCAACGCCATTTCCTAATTTCCGGTCAAGCCCGTCGGCATAACCAAACGGAATAACTGCAATCTCGCTGTTCTTTAGAAACTTTTCCTTTTCTGCTGTACCCGATGTTTCATCAGGTTCAACTTTTTTTACCTGCGAAACAGTACTTTTTAGTGCGCCAATAGGTTGCAAAGGCAATCCGATTACTGAAACACCATACAATCCAATTCCAAGTCTGACCATTTCAAATTGTTTTTCAGTGAAACGTTCTATTCCTGCTGAGTTAAGAATATGGCGATCAATTTTGTACGAAAAAGAATTTTCAATGATTGATACAAGATGTTCAAACCGTGAAAATTGTTCTTTGGTGAAATTATCAAAAACAGGATCGTCGCTACCTGCTAAATGCGAGAAAACAGATTTTATTTTGACTTGTGAACTGGCTGAAATTAGTTGAACTATTTCCTGAATTTCTGAAACAGATTTTAATCCTAGCCGGTTCATCCCGGTATCAATTTTTAAATGAATTGAAAAATTTTTTAATCCAAATTGAGAAATTGTTTTAATGAATTTCTGTAAAAGTTCAATGCTGTAAATATTGGGTTCAAGCTGATAGTCGATTAAAAGCTGGAAACTACTTTGTTCGGGATTCATAACAATAATGGGAGTATGAATTCCTGCGTTTCTAAGTTGCACACCTTCATCAGCAACTGCCACTGCAAGATAATCCACATTTTGGTATTGAAGGGCATTTGGCAATTTCCACATCTCCACTACCATACGAAAAAGCCTTCACCATAACCATAATTTTAGTTTTGGGTTTCAGCAGACTTTTAAAAATATTGAGATTTTCAACCAGTGCATTTAAATTAATTTCCAGTCTGGTTAAATGCACTTTTAACTGAAGTAGTGAAGATATTTTTTCAAATTCGAATTGACGAGCCCCTTTTATTAAAATTACAGAAGATTGAAAATTCTCCCGATTAAACTGCTTTTCAAAATCGGTGCGTGTTTCAAAAAAAACCTTTTTCATTGAAAATGAATCGGATTGTCCTGAAATTTCTTTTCCAACGCCAATAATTTCATCCATTTTCCACTCTTCAAGTAGATTCATTTACCTTTTATAAAGTTCGTTTTCAGGCAGTCCGGTTTGTTGTAATATCAGAAAGAATGATTACTTTACGTAAATGTTTTTTTGCTGCCTGTTGATGTAACACCGAAAGCGCAATTGCCAAAGCGTGTAAATCAGAATTATAATAATCATTGACCAAAAGACAGTTGTTAATTCCCTGTTTAATTTCAAGCCGCATTTCAATGGGTTCAAGATTTTCAAAAGCAGGAAGAAATTCTGAAAGGGAAGAGCTGAGCACAGAAAGTGTGGCAAAACAATGACAAGCATTTTCAATGGACGAATCGATCAGTGAATGGAATTATAAAACAATAATTCTGATTATTTAATGTTGCTGAAATTTTTGTTGAATCATCGGCTTTTATTATCGAAAATTGTGATTCTGGCAGGATTTTTTTGCAAGCTCCAACTAACTTTTTCAATTGAATTATTTTGACAAAATTTATCGATTATTTCTGCAGAAAGTTTTTGGTCAACACAATATATCAAGTTTTTACTTGATTTAAAAAGTTGAAGTTTTTCTTTCGTTTTTTGCTGAAACGATTCGAAATTCTCCTGGTGTGCGTCCCCGATGTTGGTAAAGATTCCAATCTCTGGTACAATTATTTTCTGCAGGTTTTCCATTTCACCCGGTTTTGAAATTCCAGCCTCAAAAATTCCCAGGTTATAATTGGAATCCATTAACAAAACGGATAATGGAACGCCAATCTGCGAATTATAACTTTTCGGGCTTCGTACAATTTGAAATTTGTTTCCCAGGATACTATGCAACCATTCTTTCACAATTGTTTTTCCGTTACTTCCTGTAATTCCAACAACACGGATATTTAAAATTTTGTCGGTGATAAGCCGCAAGTTTTTGTAATGCAGATGTTGTATTGTCAACTAAAATAAATGCCGCATCATCACAAATGACAGTCTCATCGGAAACAACAAAAGCGGATACATTTTTTTTTACGAGTGCCGGTATAAAATTGTGGCCATTGTTTCGTGGCCCTGTCAATGCAAAAAACAGGGCATTATTTCCTGAATAAAAAGTTCGGCTATCGGTAATAATTTTCGAAATTGGCAAATTGAAAGCTGACTTTTTTCCTGCCAGTTTACCTTGAACAATTTTGCTGATTTCTGTAACTGTAATTTCGGTCATTACTTTTGGTTTGCATCATTGAAACAACGGCGGCAAAGTGGTTCATAAATATCTTTTTCACCCAATAAAACCACTTGTTCTTTATCAGAGAGACGATGTGAAAACTGGGCAATATTTCCGCATTTAACACATATTGCATGAACTTTAGTTACGTCGTCAGCCACTGCCATTAGTCCGGGGATTGGTCCAAACGGAATACCCTTAAAGTCCATATCAAGCCCGGCAACAATTATTCTAATTCCCATATTGGCTAGTTTCATTGCTACTTCAACCAACCCTTTATCAAAAAATTGAGCCTCGTCAATGCCAATCACATCGGCGTCGCCAGAGTAAAGTAGAATATTGGCTGAGTTTTCAACAGGTGTTGACCGGATAGAATTTTCATCATGCGAAACAACTTCCGTTTCAGAATACCGGTTATCAATAGCAGGTTTAAAAATCTCCACTTTCTGTTTTGCAAATTGCGCCCTTTTCAACCGCCTGATTAACTCTTCAGTTTTTCCTGAGAACATCGATCCCGCAATTACTTCAATTGAACCAATTTTTTTCTTGCCGCTGATGTACCTTTCAATAAACATTTACCGTTTGTTTGTATGAGAATTTAGTACTTTTACAAAAGTAAAATTTTATAACATTAGCCTGTACAGAATGGAAAATAAAAAGCTTCTGAATTTTTTACTCAAAGACCTGAATGAAATTGATGAACTCTTTTCAGAGAAAAATACAAGCGATTTTGATCCGCTTGAACTTGAATTTATCCAAACCCGGTTAAAGGGCGCAATAAAATTGGTGCAGATTATTGTTGATCGCGATAGTTTAGGTTCTACTCCGGGAAAAGAAATTGAAAATACAGTTGTTCATGAAACGATTCAGGAAACAGTTATTGAAAAAGAAACAATTGTTGAAGCTCCTAAAATAGAAGAGAATTTGAAAGAAGAAGAGAATTTGAAAGAAGTTGAATATCCTGAAGTGGTACAGAAAACCAATGTTGAAATTCAGGAAGAAAAAACGGAAATTATAAAAGAAACTGTGGAAGAAACAGGTGATGTTGAACTTGAAGAAGAAATAAAAGGGAATACCGACAAACGTTTGGGTGACGTTTTTACGAAAGAAAAGTCGGTGAACGATTTACTTGCTGCTGCCAATAAATTAGAGCATACTTTATCGAACAGGCCTGTAACAAGTATTCAGTCGGCCATTGGAATAAACGACCGTTTTCAATATATCCGCGAATTGTTTGAAGGAAAGGCAGATGAATTTGTAAACACGGTTGAAGAACTGGACCGAAAGAGTAACTTGAAAGAGGCAGTTCAGTTTTTGCAGGTAAATTATAAATGGAAGAAAAACGAAACCAGCCTTAAATTTGTCAATCTAATAAAACGGAGATTTTTGAATGACTAATCCCGGCAAATTAATTTTGGTTCCTACGCCAATTGGTAATTTGGAGGATATTACGCTTCGGGCGATAAGAGTGTTAAAGGAAACCGATATAATTTTGGCGGAAGATACAAGGGTTTCATCATATTTATTAAAACACCTGGGAATTGAAAAGAAACTTTGGACACACCATAAATATAATGAACACAAATCGATTGATTCTTTAATTGCCAAAATTCAGGAAGGAAATAAAATTGCACTTATTTCAGATGCAGGAACACCGGGAATATCAGATCCCGGATTTTTGTTAATCAGGGCTTGCATTGAAAACGACATTCTTGTTGAATGTTTACCCGGGCCAACTGCATTAATTCCGGCGCTTGCCGTTTCCGGATTGCCAACAGATCGTTTTATTTTTGAAGGGTTTCTTCCTCAAAAAAAAGGAAGGCAAAAACGTTTGATACAACTTGCTGAAGAAAGCCGGACAATGATTTTTTATGAATCACCATTTCGATTGGTAAAATGTTTATCTCAGTTTATTGAATTTTTTGGTGCAGACAGAAAAGCATGCATTTGCCGTGAATTAACCAAATTATTCGAAGAAATAAAACGGGGTACTGTTTCTGAATTAATGGAATACTATAGCCAGAATACACCAAAAGGAGAGATAGTAATTATTGTTGGTGGATTGGAAAAGCAATCTGCCCGAAGAGATAATGATGAATAAAAAGTACACGCACCTTTTTTTTGATCTTGACAACACACTTTGGAATTTTGAAATGAATTCAAGGAAAGCAATGGAAGAGGCTTTTTACTTTTACCACATTCAAAATCAGGTAAATTTTGAATTGTTCTTCGAAATTTATTCGACCCACAATACAGAGCTTTGGAAGAGTTACCGGAATAATAAGATCGGTAAAAAGGAATTAATAAAAAAGCGTTTCGAGAATACATTTTCAGATCTAAATATCCATGATGTTGACCCGGTAAAGATGAACGACCATTATTTAAAGGTAATGCCAAAACAAAGAGAATTAAACAGCGGAGTGATTGAAGTACTTGATTATTTGAGAAAAAAAAATTACCTGCTTTTTATTATTACCAATGGCTTTCGTGAGGTTCAAAATGAAAAGTTGATTAGTAGCGGGTTGAGCCAATATTTTACTAAGGTATTTATATCAGAGGATGTGAAAATTCCAAAACCCGGACAAGGAATATTTGAGTACGCAATAAAATCAGCCAATGCAAAAAAATCAAAAAGTATAATGATTGGCGATGATTTCGAAGTAGATGTTTTGGGAGCGCTAAATTTTGGAATGGACGCAATACATTACAATTTAGCAGATGTTAATATGGATACTCAAATGAGAAATGATGGAATTAAACAAAAAGTTCAATTATATTCTATACAAGATATTCGGGAAATAATATGCATTCTATGAATAAAAATTAATACGTTTTTAACGTACTTAATAATTCTGTTAAAACAGTACAATTTTGAATTATTTATTGTGATTATGTTTAGTTGACAGACAAATAAATGACAAAAATCATGTTCTTTTTAATAACAATTACAAATTGATATTAAAAGCTTTCACTAATTATCGAATTCACTTTTTTATATGGATTGTTTTGCTAAATTTGTTTGTTAAATTTTTTAACATTTATAGGTTGATTAAGTACTATTTCGTTGTGTAACGTTGATATTTAAAGAAGAAAAATAGGATTTAATTAAAATCAGAATAAGAAAAAATTGGGCTGTTTAACTATTGATTTAAAACTATTTCTATTAGGAATACGGTTTTAATATTCAATTATTTTATATAACAAAATTGTTCAGGTTTCTGAGAAGTTATCGCAATAAATAAAGCAATTAGTATTGTTATACTGAAACAGTCTTCAGTTTTCATATTTTGTTTTTTTCTTAATTGTTGGGTTCTAATTAAGGAAGAGAATTCTATATAACCGAAATAAGAAATCACCCCGTTTGATTTAACATAAAAATTTTGAGTTTAGGAAGAAAATTATTTGATATTTTACATTTATAAAGCTGTTTAATTATTAATTTAAAACTATTTCTATGAAAAAAATTGCGATTTTTTTGTCGATTCTTCTTTTCATGGGATCGTTGGTCGTAAATGCTCAGACGAAGACTTTAACCGGTAAGGTTACAGCGGCTGAGGACGATCAGTCAATTCCGGGGGTATCGGTATCAGTGAAAGGAACTACTTTGGGGACAATCACAAATTTGGATGGTGAATTTGAACTTCAGGTTCCTAATGATGCAAAAACATTGTTGTTTAGTTTTGTTGGGATGAAGGACTTTGAAGTAGTAATTGGTTCTCAAACTAACTTCAACGTTACAATGGAGACCGATGTATTTGGTATTGATGAGGTTGTTGTTACCGCAATTGGTATTAACAGACCCAAAAGAGAATTGGCTTATCAAACTCAAGGTATTGAAAATGATGAGTTGGTTAAAGCATCACCTACAAGAGCAGCAAGTGCATTAGCAGGGAAAGTTGCAGGATTACAGGTTAACGTTCAGGATAATGGTGTTAATCCATCAACACAGATTTTATTGAGGGGGCTACGTTCGATTAGTGGTAATAACTCTGCACTTATTGTTATTGATGGTTCAATTGCTTCGCAAGGTGCTTTCGATGATTTAAACCCAAATGATATTGCAGATATCAATATTTTAAAAGGAGCAACAGCAGCAGCATTGTATGGTTCCAGTGCAGGTAATGGTGCATTAATTGTTTCTACAAAAAAAGGTAAAGAAGGTGGTAAATTCACTGTTGGGGTAAATTCATCATATACGGTTGAGAAAGTAGCTTATATGCCGAAATTCCAAACACAATATGGTACCGGATGGGAAGGTGCGTATGATGCAATTGAAAATACAAACTGGGGACCTCGTTTTGATGGAACAATCAGACAGGTAGGCCCAACTTTCCCTGAAGGTTATGGTCTTGCCACTCAAATGATTCCTTACGCTCCGGTTGAGAATAATTTATTAAACTTTTTCCAAGATGGACAAACAGTTAATAATACAGTTTACCTGAGTGGAAGCAGTGAAAATAGTACATTTTATGTTTCTATCGGAGATCAAAGAGCTGATGGTATTGTTCCTGATGACACATATAAAAGAAATACTTTCAGAGTAAATGCAAGTAAAAAAATAGGAAAAGTTGAGTTGTCGGCCAGTACTAGTTATTTTACCGATAAAACTGATGTTGTTGGTAATACAATTGGTGATCAGGATCGTCCGCTTTACTGGTTTATATTAAATACCTCAGCAAATATTCCATTATCAACGTATAAAGACTGGCAAAATCCGCTAAGTTATGGTTATGCCGATAATTACCAGAATGCTTATTACCAAAACCCATATTGGGCAATAGGAACTAACCGCAATATTGACGAAACAAATCGATTAATCGGTAATTTCAACTTGTCTTATGATATTCTCGACTGGTTAAATCTTACCGCTCGAGCAGGTATAAATGATGTTTGGGGAAATGGCAAAAATTGGAGAGCAGCACAAACTTATAGTGAAGAATTGCAACCAGCAGCTGGAGCTGTTTCGTCATTTGTAGAAGACACTGAATTTCAGACAAAAACTTATACAGGTGATTTATTATTATCCGGAGATTTTGAGTTTGCAGAAGATTTCTCGCTAAAAGCAATTTTAGGAGGTACAATTTATTCAACAGATAACAGAGAAAGTACTATTCGTGCTAACAATTTAAGTATTCCCGGTTTCTATGATATTTCAAATGGCACCGGGCAGTTGGTAGGAAGCGTAGATGAATATGTAAAAAGGTATTATGGATTTTTTGGTGATTTCACTTTTGGATTCAAAAATTATCTTTTCCTGAATTTTTCAGGGCGTAACGACTGGACTTCTACTTTAGCAAAAGGGAATAACAGTTACTTCTACCCGTCAGTTGGTTTATCATTTGTTGTAACAGACGCTATTGAAGCTCTTAAAAACAACGAAGTATTGTCTTCTGCAAAAGTTACTTTTAGTAATTCAACGGTTTATAATGACCTTGATCCGTATCAAATTAATGAAACATATTCGCAATCTACAGGATTTCCGTTTGGTTCGGTCAATGGCTTCTATTTATCGAATATAGCTGTTGATGCCAATATTTCCAAAGAAAAGATCAATACAACAGAACTTGGACTAAACCTTGGATTCTTTAAAAGTCGTTTATGGCTTGATGCTTCCTGGTTTAATACAATTACTTCTGATTTGATTACATTCACAACACCTTCAATTACTTCAGCTTCAACTGATTTTCTTACTAATATTGGTGAGCTTCAGGGTAAAGGCGTTGAACTTACAGTTGGTGGAAATATTGTGAACTCTGGTGGTTTTAAATGGAATCTTAATCTTAACTATACTTCAAGTGAAACTGTAGTAAATGAAATTTATGAAGGTTTGGACGAAGTAGCAGTAACTACAACAGGTCAGTATGGTATTTATGCCGTTGTTGGTGAGGCATTTCCACAAATAAAGGCTAATGTTTATCAACGCGATCCACATGGTAGATTAATTGTTGATCCGGTTAGTGGTCATCCATTAGTTGAAACAGCATTGGCAAACCTTGGTAAAACAACTCCTGATTATATTGTAGGGTTAACATCATCGGTTAGTTACAAAGGTTTTACCGTTTCCACAACCTGGGATTATCGTACCGGACATGTATATTACGAACAGGGATCAGATCAGATGGAGTTTACAGGTCGCTCAATGGCAAGTGTTTCATCTAACCGTCAGGATTTTGTTATTCCTAATTCAGTTCTCGAAACCAGTGAGGGTGTTTATGTAGAGAATACAAACATTCAGGTACGAGGTGGTCGCCAAAGTTACTGGACAGATGTTTACAACGATGTGAAATCAAACTATGTAAAAGATGCTACCGCTCTTAAGATGAGAGAATTAGCGATTAATTATGAATTACCGGCTAACTTGCTTTCTAAAACTCCGCTTCAAAAAGTTACAGTTGGATTTATTGGCAGAAACCTTTTAACCTGGTTGCCTGCAGAGAATATGTTCTCTGACCCGGAATTCAATAACACCAGATCAACTGATGATCCGAACTCAATTGGTATTGGCGGATATATTCAGTCGCCACCAACCAAATCATTAGGGTTTAGTTTAAATGTAGAATTCTAAAAAATACATCAATATGAAAAAGATATTAAAATATACGAGTCTGTTATTATTCGTCATTCTGTTCGGATCCTGCGAGGAGTTTCTCGATGTGAATATCGATCCGAACAACCCGGTAAGTGTTACACCCGACCTGGTTTTGCCTACTGCTCAGAAATACACTGCTGATATAATTGACAACGGTAGAAGAGCGAACTGCTTGGGTAACATGTTAATGTACAACTGGAGCCAAAGTGATGGTTATTCATGGTACACCGATGAATTTAAATACAATGTAACTTCCTCTTTTTACCAGGGAATTTTTAATGATAGTTATTCAACAGCATTAAAACAATACCAGATTCTGGATCAACTGGAAGGTGCTGAATATGTTAATTATCGCGCAATTAGTAAAGTAATGAAAGCATATCATTTTCAGCTTTTGGTTGATTTTTACGGAAATATTCCTTATTCAGAAGCATTATTAAGAAGTGAGGAAGCTACACCGAAATATGATGATGCTAAAACGATTTACGAGAGTCTCATTTCTGAACTGGATACAGCAATTGTTTTAATAAATGCTGCAACCAGTACAGCATTGGTTCCCGGAGCCGATGATGTAATGTTTGAAGGAAATATGACTACCTGGAAAAAGTTTGCCAATACGGTTAAACTTAGAATTTTGGTTCGCCAATCAAGTATGGCCGGACGGGACGGTTACATTAAGGACGAAATTGCAAAAATTGAAAGCGAAGGATCAGGTTATATCTCTTCAGATGTTGGCGTTAACCCGGGTTATGTAAAAGAAGAAAACAAACAAAATCCTTTCTATAATTATTTTGGTTGGGACGCAAGTGGTACTGTTACAATGGATAATAATGCAACGTGTGCTACTGATTATGTTCTTGAATATCTTTCAACTACAACAGACCCAAGAATTGACCGCTTGTACGAAAAACCCAGTACCGGACACCTAGGTGTTCCGCAAGGATTACTTGATTATGATACTCCCGTTGTGGATGCCTATAATTTTGATAAAGTTTCAAATATTGGCCCAGGTTTATTAAAAAGTCCGTCTCAGGATGCTATTATTTTTTCATTAGCTGAATGTTATTTAAACCAGGCAGAAGCTCGTTTTAGAGGTTTAATTACTACTGGAGATGATGCAAAAACATTGTTTGAAAAAGGTATTGAAGCTTCATTCAATTATCTTGGAGTGGCAGAAGACAGGTTTGATATTTATATCGCTCAAAATAAAAACCTTGTTAACTGGGACTCTTCAGCCGATAAACTGGAAGCTATAATTACTCAAAAATGGATTGCTGTAAATGGTATTACTGCAGAACAGTCATGGTTTGATTATAACCGTACTGGATATCCTAAAAATTTACCAATCTCATTACAATCAGCAAAATCTGACAGACCAGTACGTATTTTCTATCCTGCAGGCGAATATTCATCAAACGGAGAAAATGTACCTACTCAGCCTGATGCCTTTACTGCTAAGATTTTCTGGGGTAAATAATTAAAAACTGATACAATATGAAAACATTAAAATATATTTTATTTTTTGTGCTGAGTCTTGGTTTATTAAACTCATGTCTTGTTGATGATACAACAACTTATGATTTAAATGGTCAAGGACCAAGTTTAGTAACTTTTGACGGCACAGGGTTGGTTAATTTAACTGTATTAGCCAACGGAACTGAATACGACAAAACCATCAAAATTCTTTTGGTGGGGCCAACCAAATTTGATATCACAGGTGACCTAACTGTTACTGTTGAGGCTACTGATGAATCAACAGCGATAGAAGGAGTTCATTATACACTGGAGAAAACCACTGTGTTAAAAGAAAGCGATAATTATTTAGGTTATCTGAATATTACACTACTTACAGATGGTAATACTCCTCCAATGGAAGGCACTCCTGAATTTGAAACCTATAAAGCGCCTGTTTTATACCTGAAGGTATCTAACGTAACAGGAGCAGAAGGTGTTGTAGGTTCAGGAAAAACCGCCCAGGTGAATTTGAACTTCACTCCACCTAATCCATATGCAGGAGATTATGATGCTGCTATTAAATATTTCCATCCAACTGCTGGTGGTAGCTATCCGGATGAACCATACAGTGATGAAGTAAATCCAAAAACTCTTTCAGCCGTGACTGGAAGAAAGTGTGAAACTGGCTTTGCAATTTGGTTTGATACAGACCTTTGCTGGATTACAGTAAATGCTGATAATTCAATTACTTATGAAGTTGATGTTACCTGGCCTTATGATGTGAAAATGGGTGATCCTAAAGATCCAACACATGTATCACATTACGATCCGGAAACCGGCGAAATTTATCTTTACTACTATTATTCCGGTACTGGTGGTGATCGTATTTTCTGGGAAGTATTTACACCTAAGTTTTAACATTACGAGTAGAATTAATTAAAAATCGATAATAATGAGAAATATTTCAAAATATATTATTCCTGGCCTGTTTTTAATTTTATTGGGCTTTTCTTCTTGCGATTTGCTCAGAACACAAGAACAGGATGCAACGCCAATTGTCGAACCAAATGATACATACCCGTACATTGAATCATTTGCAATTGATAACGCTGGAACTATTACTGAAGGCGATACTATAGTTTATACTATAAAAATGAATAAGCCCATTGACAGGTCAATCACGTTCACACCTGTTGTAGTTGAAGAAGGAACTACATTGGTAGAACATGATGATTATGATATTGAAGGACCAGTTACTGTTAATCCTTGGGAAACAGAAGGGAAACTGATTGTTTACACCTATAGTGATGTAGTGCAGGAGAATTCTAAAACGCTGGCAATTAAGCTTGAGATTAATAGTCTTGCAGACAAATACCTGGTTAATCCTGATAATGTATTTAATACTGTAACTACTACTGTAACAAACTTTAAATCAGCAAATCTGACACTTGAATTCTCTTGGGAAAAAGATATTGACCTTGGAGCGGATGGTATATATCCAACAAGTACTAATGTTGATTTCGATGCGATAATATCAACTGCAGAAGGATTTGATATCAATGACCCATGGGCTACTGATGTTGGAATTTATCAGGCAGCTACCGGTAGTCATCCTGAAGTAATTGAACTTGCTCCTGGTGATCTGGAAGATGGTGAATACATCGTATGGTTTGATTTATGGTCGAATGGATTTGCCGGTTATGGAAATACAACTAAAATACCGGTTACGACACATGCATACCAAGTTGGTACCGATTTCGATGAGGAAATTGCACAAGACCCGTCAAGTGTGATTAATGCAGATGTTCCGGGTGCAGATGATGAAGGAGGTTATGCAAGTAATGGTATTTTGTGTAAAATTAAAGTTGAAGGCAGCAAATTTACAGTATCTGATTATAAAGATGTGGTAGTTGGTGCAACTAAAGCAGGTAAGATTTTAACTGCAAGGCCCTATATTTTTAAAGAAGTAAGGATTGCAGGTTTATCTAAATAGTAAATAAAAAACTATTATAAAAAGGCTGGAGACCTCATTCTCCGGCCTTTTTTTCTGTTATTATATTCAGTGGCTTTACTTAATTCATAAGCATTATGTGTTTTTGCGAAAGTTTTATTGTTACTACTTTCAGAACAATTATCAAGTTTATTACAGGGCTAATTTTTATGTGTTTAGCATTTCCTTCATTCGTTAAGGCACAATCTGCGATACCGGATCTGAAGTCAGTTATTAATGAACTTTACAATATTTCTAAAACTTTATATCCTGCTAATGATGAGTATGTTAATGGATTTTTATATCCAGTGTCAAATTCGCGGATAATAGGAGATCCATATTTTGAAACAACTGATTGGTTTGAGGCTACATTATTTATTAATAACAGATATTACCCGCAAATTTCAATTAAATACAATCTTATTGTTGATGAGATAATAATTAAAACAAAAACAGAACAAAAAATAGAAAGAATTATTGTTATCAATAAATCTCAGGTGGATTCATTTAAAATAGGTTCTCTTGTTTTTGTTAATTCACGAAATTTATTTCCTGATGAGGAGAAAAATACATTTTATGAAAAAATTTACCAGGGTAAATTATCGGTATTTAGACATTACTACAAACGATTTATAGATACATATAACAGTACTTCTCCTTTCGGAAAATATTCTGCACAAAAATATAACATGTATCTTTTTGATAATGACAATTTGATTGAGATAAACAATAAGAAATCATTTCTGAACAATTTTGAAAAACCAGACCACGTCTTGATAAATAAATATCTAAAATCCAACAAAATAAAATATAAGAAGATTTCTGCTTCGCAAGTAACTGATTTAATGAAATATTGCGAAAAATTTACCTCTGATTAGAATGAAAATATTTTTATTTATACTCTGTTTCTTTTTGATTTTACCCCAAATAATTTTCGCGCAAGAGAAAACAGAAATCTTATTCATAAACAAACAAAATAAAAGCTGGAACGATTTTGTTCAAAAAATGGAGCAAGAGTTTAATGTTCGGTTCTTTTATGATGAAGAAGCAATTAAGAATATTCAAATTGAAATAAATGAAGATAGTGTGATACTTGAAACAGCACTCAAAGAAATTTTTGCGGATAAGGGTATCATTGTTTCGAAAGACAACCAGGGGAATTATTTTTTGTTTAAGGACTTTAAGCTTCACCCCGGCATTGACAAACATTTTTTTCAGGCAAACGAATCTTTTAAAAAGATTGAATTAAATGAAGATCGATTTGATACAATCAGCGACGTGGGAAAGGATTTTTTAAAAACTTATGATGAATTTATTTCCGACGATCTTGTAGTGGGAACAAATAAAGCAGGAAATAGTAAGGAAAAGGTAAAAGTAAGTGGCGTTGTTTATGATATTGATAATGGCAATCCGGTTGATCAAGCCAGAATATATGTTTCAGAAATTGCGAAAAATTTTGTTACGAATGCTGCCGGCGTTTTCGAAATGGAATTGGAATTAGGCGATTATAGCATTACAGTTAGTAGTTTGGGAATGTTCACGAAAACCTTCAGGTTAACAGTACTTTCTGATGGAACGGTAAATCTGCCGCTAAAAGTAAAATCATTTGTACTTGATGAAACAATAGTAACCGCTGAACGAAATCAAAACCTGAGTACAACCACCATGGGTTTTGAGAGAATGACGGCAAAAACAATAAAAGAACTTCCGGTAATGCTTGGCGAAAAAGACATTGTAAAAATGGCTTTGTTATTACCAGGGGTTCAAACTATAGGTGAAATTTCTTCCGGGTTCAACGTAAGAGGAAGTCCGTCCGATCAGAACATGTTTATTATTAACGATTTGCCAATATATAATTCATCTCATTTATTTGGGTTGTTCACCACATTTAATTCTGATGCAATTAATGAATTCAAGTTTTATAAAAACAGCATTCCGGTTGAATACGGAGGACAGTTGTCTTCTGTATTTGATATCGAAGTGAAAAAAGGAAACAATCAATATTTTTCAGCACGTGCCGGTATTGGACCAACTTCAGTAAAAGCAATGGCGGAAGGTCCCATAAAAAAAGATCGGAGTAGCTATTTGGTAAGTATTCGTTCATCTTATTCTGACTGGCTGCTAAAACAGGTGAATAATCTGGATGTACAAAATAGTTCGGCTGCTTTTCAGGATGCATTAATAGACTTTAATTTTCAATTAAATAACAATAATAAACTGGGTTTATTTTCATACTGGAGTCGCGATTTTGCGGATTTAGCTTTCGGCATTCAAAACGAATATTCAAACCTGGGTTCTGTTGTAAAATGGAGCCATACATTTAACCAGGGACTGTCTGCCGAGATGAGCCTCGCAATGAGCCGTTATGCTTATGAAGAAATTAACAGAGAAATTGTTTATTTGGCAAATCAACATTCGTTTGATCTGTACCACAATGAGTTCAAATACGGCTTTAAATATACCAATGGGCATGGAAAAATCATCGAATTTGGAATTAACAGTAAACTCGTAAAAATAAACTATGGCGATTTTTTACCTTTAAATAATGAATCGTCTTTAATCCCAATCTCATTCGAGCCTGAACAATCAATGAGCAATAGTTTGTTTGGTAATTACAAGTGGGATATCTCACCAAGATTTAGCATTGATGCCGGTGTTAGGGCAACACTTTATTCCTATCTCGGGCCCAAAACAGTTTACACATATCTTGAAAACGCACCAAAAGATATTGATAACATAACAGATACAACCTATTTTGGAAAGAATAGATTTATTAAAAACTATAATAATGTTGATTACAGTTTGTCAGCTAAATTTGAATTAACAAATAATTTTTCAATTAAGGCAAGTTATAATCGATTACATCAGTACACATATATGTTGTCGAATACTGTATCGGTTTCACCAACCAGCAAGTGGAAGTTAAGCGACCAAAACCTGAAACCGATGGAAGGGGAGCAGTTTTCCTTTGGATTGTATAAGAACTTTGCGGACAACAGTATTGAAACCTCCATTGAGGCCTATTACAAAAATGTAAAAAATCTGGTTGAATATAAAGATGGTGCTGAGTTCATCACGA
This sequence comes from uncultured Prolixibacteraceae bacterium, assembly GCA_963849775.1. Classification (GTDB taxonomy): domain Bacteria; phylum Bacteroidota; class Bacteroidia; order Bacteroidales; family Prolixibacteraceae; genus Draconibacterium. The sequence continues at coordinate 152,684 of CAWKIX010000012.1, forward strand.
ATACAATTCCAGAAACAAATATTCTTCAGGGAGATTTGGAATCGTACGGAATTGAATTTATGCTGAAGAAAAAAATGGATAAACTTACAGGCTGGGTCAATTATACCTGGTCGAAAGCGGAGGTAACTGCCTTTAATCCAATTACGGGTGAAATGAATAACCTGGGTTATCCCTATCCTGCAAATTACGACAGGCCTCATTCCGCCAATATGACAATGAACTATAAAATTTCGAAAAGATTAATGGTTTCGGCAAATGTGGTTTACTCAACTGGTCGTCCAATTACTTTTCCTTCAACAGTTTATTATTTGAATGATGTTCAGATCACTGGTTTTTCTATGAGAAACGAATATCGTCTTCCTGATTATTTCAGAACAGACTTATCAATAAGTTTGGAAGGGAATTTAAAGAAGAACAAATTAGCACATGGTTTTTGGTCATTATCGTTTTATAATCTTACAGGAAGAAGAAATACGTATTCCATGGTATTTCAAAATGTAGACGGGCAGGTGAAAGGTTATAAAATATCAATTCTTGGAGCTGTTATTCCAACTTTGAACTATAATCTGAAATTGGGAAATTATGAAAACTAGGGGAATTATAATACTACTCATAATATTGATTTCCGGTTGTAAAGAGGAATTCAGGTTAGACTTCAATACAAAAGATAAAATTTTGGTTGTTGAAGGAGGAATTACCAATAATGTAGGGCCATATCAAATACGCCTTTCAACATCATTGCCTATCAATCAGCCATTGCGCGTACCATATGAAAACTGTGTGGTTGCAATTTCGGATAATACCGGCACAAATGAAATTCTTAAGGAAACAGAACCAGGTGTTTATATAACCTCTGAGAATGGAATTCAAGGTACCGTTGGCAATGAATATTCATTATCTGTAAAAACACCTGACGGGAAAGAATACAAAACCGGTTTTGTTGAAATGAAAGCCCCTGTACAGATCGATTCAGTATATGCAGAATTGAATAAAATTGAGGACTTGGATTACCCATTCGGGTTGCCAGGATACCAGTTTTATGTGGATACAAAACCCGTGTCGGATATGGAAAGCTATGTTTTATGGAATTTAACAGAAACCTATCAATATGAAGCAGATTACAAATTGTACGCTTTGTATTTTTATGGAGATATGTTTTATGTAAAAACTGATATGGACCAGATAACTGATATAACTAAATTAAACTATGATACGCTGTATACTTGCTGGAGGACAGAAACTGTAAAAGACATATATACAGGGCAAACGGCAAATTTGGTGACTCCGGTAATTAAAAAACAGCCATTGAATTTTGTTACCACTGAAACAAAAAAACTTTCTATCAGGTACAGTCTGCTTGTTCAACAATATACCATTTCCAGAGACGCTTACAAGTTCTGGGAAAGCATTGAAGACCAGATTACTGATGAGAGTTTTCTGAATACAAAACAACCATATAACATTTCAGGAAATCTAATTAATATAAACGATGAAAAGGAAGTTACCTTTGGTTATTTCACTGTTGCATCGGTGGATAAAAAGAGAATTTATTATAACCGCCCTAATACTACTTTTTACTTTGAAAAAGGATATACTGCCGAACCTATTGATTTAAATAAGAAGAAACAACCGGTTTATTTAATTTTAAAGGAAAATAGTATGTATGTTGTTCACGAGGATTGCGTCGACTGTCGCACGGAGGGAGGAGTTATCGATAAACCGGATTTTTGGATTGATCCTTAATCCTGTAATATGATCTGTTATAAAATGGAAAAATTGAGTTGTCTAACATATTTTCGGACGATAGTAATATTCGCTGCATTTCTGCTTTCTCATCATTTGTCGGGGCAGAATGTAGATTTCGATTTGGATAATGTAAAAGAAGACATTAGAATTGAAACCGATCGGGATCTGTACTTTTCTGCTGAGGAAATTTATTTTTCAGCAGCTTATTTTATTAACCAAACCCAAAATACTCCGGTATTAAGTACCATTATTTATATCGAACTTTTTAATAGTGCAACAAATAGCAGCGTTATTCAGAAAAAACTCAAACTCACCGACTTTTATTCAAGTGGTGCTTTAACTATTCCCAAAAATACAGAAACAGGAAATTACATACTTCGTGCTTACACACAGTATCAGCGCAATTTTTCTGTATTTAACAGCAGCTACCATTTCCTTACTATTATTAATCCTTCAGATCAGGAGAGTGAATTAATCATTCAACACAAAAAAGATAGCATTGAGATTGTTCCTGAAGGAAATATTTTGCTTGATAACACTGCGAATCTCATAGTTATAAAAGTTCCCAGGTATCTAACTTCAGTAGAAAATAAATATTACATAGTGGAAGGCGCATCGAATGTTGTAAAAAAGGTAATTGTTTCCAGCGAAGGTTTTGCTCAAACTGAATTTAAGGGAAGATTTTTTAATAGATACAAATTTTTAGTGGTTAAAAGTAATGGTGATTCAATTGTTACAAATTTTCCGGAAATCCAAAAAGAGGGAATTCAAACGCAAATAGAGTGTGTGGAAAACGACATTAAATATTCAATTAAAACCGTAGGATTAGACTCTGAGGATAAGGAGAAAAATTATAAAATAAAACTCTTCGGAAATGATTATAATGTTTTGTATGAAAAAGATATTTCCTTTGGCGGCAGTGCTTTCGAAACAACAATTCCAAAAAAGAGTTGCAGGGGAAAAATCAATTATATTGTATTATTTGATTCCGGGGATACCATTCAGCAAATAAATAGCATTTTTATTCAGCCCCAAACCTATTTTGCTGATTTAAAAATTAGTAATGACAAAATATACAGTCGCGACACTGTAAAGGCAAAACTTCTGACGGATAAAAATATTTTAGATGAATCACCATTTGTAACTATTTCAGTTAGTAAGCACAAAACACATAAAGAGGACAATAACTTTAATCCTGAATTATACACTAAAAACAATCTGATTCTTATTGATTATTTGGAAAACAATAATGAAGTAAACAGTGAATTTCTAAAACAAATAATGACCTTGTTTGATAAGAACTTGAACCGTAAATTTTTTGAAGAAAAAATTCTTGATCGTAAACCACCTAAATTGATTTATTTGCCTGAAATTTATGACGTTACATTGAGTGGAATTGTACGAAACAAACAAACTTTACTACCTGTAAAAGACGTTAATATTTATGCTTCTGTGTTGTTCAACAATCCACAGTTACACGTTTGTAAATCAAAAGACAACGGAGAATTTATGTTCACCTTAAACAATGTTTACGGAAACACTGATGTCTTTTTGTGTCCGGAAAAAACGGGAAATACTGAATATGAAATACTGGTTTCAAATAGTTTCTCAAACGAGTTTCCCGAGATGGGGGAGATGTTGTCATTTCTTAATTTGGAGGATTCTGTGCTGGTAAATGAATTATACAGAAATGCTCAGATAAACGAACACTTTCGAGTAAAACCAGAAGTACCTCTTTCGCAAAAAAAATCACTTCGTTCATTTAATATTGATAACAATAAAACAACAACCAGTTTAGCTGATTTTATTAGCCTGAAAAATATGGAAGAGCTGTTCACCGAAATTGTACCAACAGTAAAATTTAAAAAGCAAAATGATAAATACTCTTTTGCCGTTTTTGATGTTTATGGAAATGTTTTTTCTGAAGAACCATTGGTATTGTTGGATAAAGTGCCAATTTTTGATCCGACCAACATAATGAAACTTGATATTTCATTAATAGAAAAAATTGAGGTAATTAATTCAGCGTATATACTCGGTGAAAATACGTTTAAAGGTGTTATAATGATAACCACTAAAACAGATAATTTTGCCGGAGTTGAATTTCCTGAATCATCAATATTTATTGAATATCCAACGGTTGAGCCGCAATTTAATACCAATTTTTTTGAAAGTGTTAATCACAAAAGCAAATTGATTCCTGATTTCAGGACAACATTATTCTGGAACCCCAATGTTAAATTAAATTCTTCAGAATATAATTTCAGTTTTGTGACTTCAGATAACAAAGGTGTTTATGATGTTGAAATTAAGGGGTTTACAAAAAAAGGTGAAACGTTATATTGTAAAAAACAGATTGTTGTAAACTAAATGGATCAGGTTTTCCTTTTCTTCTTTTTAGCTGCCGGAAACAAAACGTTATTCAAAATCAACCGGTATCCCGGCGAGTTGGGATGCAGGCTTAAGTCGGTAGGAGGATCACCAATTAAATGCCGGTAATCTTCGGGGTCATGCCCTCCGTAAAATGTCCAGAATCCTTTGCCAAGCTCACCATGAATATAACGGGCCTCTTTTGCAGGCTTATTTTCGCCCATAATCAGAACATTTGGTTTTATAACTTCTTTTCTGAATGCGGTAGTCTGTCCCATAAAACCTTTTATTAAATTCTTATGGTTTTGGCAAAGCATGGTTGGAATCGGATCCCATTTGGCAGAAAATTCGAAAAGTGTAAAATAATCGTTCTCGCGTTGAACTTGTCTTGTCTCGGTTGCATCAATATTCGAAAACTCATATTCATTGGGATTCATTACTAACTGAAAATTTTCAAATGCAAACGTATTGCTGAAATCCAGCTTCTCATTGGCTTGTCTGTCGGCCGGATCTCCGTCAAACATCGATTCGCAAATGTCAATTCCAACGGCTGCCATCGAAATATCGTAGGTGTCGGTAGCGCCGCACATGGCAAACAAGAATCCCCCGTTTAATACGTAATTATGGATTTCCCGCGTCACCATCGACTTCATTTCCGAAACTTTGGCAAAACCAAGATCTTTTGCTAATTGAGTGTTTATGGCAACATCCTGCTGATACCAGGGAGCATTCTGGTAACTTCTCCAGAACTTTCCAAATTGCCCGGTAAAATCTTCATGGTGTAAATGCAGCCAGTCGTAATCTGAAAGTTTTCCTTCCAGAATTTCTGTATCATAAATAACATCGTAATCAATTTCAGCATAAGCTAAAACAAGGGTCACAGCATCATCCCAGGGTTGTTTATTTGGTGGTGAATAAACAGCAATTTTTGGCGCTTTTGTCATGCTGACAGCATCCTGGTTTATAGCGGGCTGAGCAATTTCGTTTAATAATGCATTTGCCTGGGCATCAGAAATATTCTCATACGAAACTCCTCTTACAATACATTCATTTTCAATTGTAGGAGAATGTTGAATTAAAAAACTTCCTCCGCGATAATTCAACAACCATTTTACTTCAATTCCGTTTTTAAGTACCCAATAAGTAATTCCATACGATTTCAAATGATCTTTCTGGGCATCATCCATTGGAATAAGTAAAAAAATGCATTTAGCCTGCATGGAAAGAATTAATCCGAAGATTATTAAAATGAATTTATATTTCATCTCGTTAAATTGTTTACTTGAGTTGCACTCGATGTAACTCTCGATGACTTTTAATATGCTTGTTTGTTTATTTTAGCATCTTAAAATTCATGTTCGTTTCATTGCTGATGTTTTCTGAACTTATATACAACCTAATACTGTTTTTGGTTCATAATTAAAAAGGTGTGTCGGAAGTTGATCCCTTGCCATAAAAATTATTATTCGATACTATTCCTTCGCCAAGCGAATCATTGTCTTCATTCATTTTTGAACTGAATGTTTGTTCTGTATTTTCAAAACCAGCAGAAAACTGATTTTCCATGTCGGAGAATTTGGCAAGTTCCTTTTTAAATGAAAGATGAATGTCGCCGGTTGCCCCGTTTCTGTGCTTTGCAATAATTATTTCAGCAACACCACGTAATGAATTACCCGATTCGTCTTCATCAATGCCATAATATTCAGGCCGGTGGATAAATACAACAATATCCGCATCCTGTTCTATCGCACCGGATTCCCGAAGGTCAGACAATTGAGGCCTTCTTCCTTCGCGCGATTCCACAGAACGGTTTAACTGAGATAATGCAAGAATTGGAATGTCAAGTTCTTTTGCAATTGCTTTTAACGATCTTGAAATAGTACTTACTTCCTGCTCACGGCTTCCTCTGTTGTCAGAGCCGGCTGTCATCAACTGAAGATAGTCGACAATAACAACCTCAATTTGGTGCTGCATTTTTAAACGGCGACATTTAGCCCTGAATTCAAATATGGAGAGGGCAGGAGTGTCATCAATAAAAATCGGAGCCTGATCTAAACTTGCAATTTTGCGGTTCAGATGTTCCCATTCCCAATCTTCCAAACGACCTGATTTTAATTTTTGAGAACCCAGTTCTGTTTCCGACGATATTAAACGGGTGACCAATTGTATGGATGACATCTCAAGCGAGAAAAGAGCAACTTTTTTGTTGTGGTTAACAGCCATATTTCGGGCCATTGACAATACAAATGCAGTTTTACCCATTGATGGGCGCGCGGCAACAATCACAAGGTCGGTTCGTTGCCATCCGGAAGTAATGCGGTCAAGAGCCGTAAATCCTGAAGGAACCCCGCTTAGTCCTTCTTTTTGGTTTTTAGCTTTTTCAATCTGAATGATGGCTTCATTCAAAACCGGTTTTATAGGTAAAGTTTCTTTCTTGATATTCCCTTGTGCCACCTGGAAAAGGGATGATTCTGAAAAGTCAATAAGGTCATCAACGTCAACAGTATCATCGTATGAACGGGTTTGTATTTCGCTTGAAACACGGATTAACTCACGCTGAATAAATTTCTGGGCAATTATTCGGGCATGAAATTCGATGTGAGCAGCCGAAGCTACGCGGCGTGTTAGCTGCGTAATGTAGGCCGGCCCACCGATTTCATCCAACTGATTACGGTCTTTTAATTCCTGGGTAACCATTAACAGGTCAACCGGTTTTTCTTTTCCTGAAAGCGCCCTGATTGCATCAAAAATTTTCTGGTGCTCCTCCTTGTAAAAGCTTTTTGTATCGATAATATCAGCAACTGTTACGTACGCATCACGCTCAAGCATTAATGCACCCAAAACAGCCTCTTCAACTTCAACTGCCTGAGGTGGCATTTTCCCGTACTGTGCATTAATTTGTTCAATTATATTTTGCGACGAACTTTTTTTCTTTTCAGCCATAATTGCGATATAAATTTGATTCTAAAAGCGAATCTAAAAGTACAAATTTTGAGTGGTGAAGAAAGAATTAAATATCCAAGTTTTAAACGTGGATTATTCACAATTGTTAATACTATTTTATTCTGATAACTTATGATCGATTAAACGTGTGATAACTTCTTTAAGTGTCAGTTTCATAGCATTAATTTGTTGCGGAATAAAGCTTGTTTCCGTCATTCCCGGTGTTGTATTGACTTCCAGAAAATAGAATTTTTCATCTTTCAAAATAAAGTCAATCCGTACAATTCCTGAACATCGGCACAGATCATAAATTCGTGAGCTTAATTCCTGGCACTGTTTGAAAAGATTTTCAGGTAAACGGGCAGGTGTAATTTCTTCTGCAACACCTGGAGTGTACTTCGCTTCATAATCAAAAAATTCGTTTTTGGGGAGGATTTCAGTTACGGGGAAAATTATTTTTTCATTTCCAATTTTAACCAGTCCGCAGGTAAATTCATTACCATTTATAAATTGTTCAATAAGCGCTTCGTTACTCTCTTTCCACGCTTTTTCAATGGCCGAAACAAGTTGATCGCGGGTTTTTACTTTGGTAATTCCAAAACTCGATCCACCGGCATTGGGTTTAACAAAAACAGGAAAGCCAAGTTGTTCAATAATATATTCAGTTTTAATGGTTTCTCCTTCAGTGATTTTGATTGATTTTGCCATTGTAATTCCAAAACTTTTGAGGTAGTTGTTGCAAAACCATTTATTGAAAGTAAGCGACGATGAATGAACATCGCAGGTTGAATACGGAATTTTCAACAGATCAAAATAACCTTGTAATATGCCGTCTTCTCCCGGAGTTCCGTGAATGGTAATATAGGCAAACTGAAAAGTTGTTTTCACGCTGTTCAAAACAAAACTGAAATCCGATTTGTCGATATCTGCAATTTTTAAATCGTCTTTTAAAACAATCCATTCGCTGCCTTTTATTTGTACCAGCCAGGGTGTGTATTTGTCAGTGTTGATAGCTTTATAAACATTAGCTCCACTTTTCACCGAAACGACAAATTCAGATGAATCGCCCCCGGCAATTACGGCAATATTTGGTTTATTAATCATTTCTGTAAGCAATATAATTTTCCCATTTGTCAACAGCCATTGCCATATCTTCCGGCAAAGGTGAATCAAAGCTCATTTTTTCTTTTGTTGAAGGATGGATAAATCCCAGGGTTTTGGCATGCAACGCCTGACGGGGAAGAATTTTAAAGCAATTTTGTACGAACTGACGATATTTGCTAAAAGTAGTCCCGCGTAAAATCTGGTCTCCTCCGTAGTTTGAGTCGTTAAACAACGGATGATTAATGTATTTCATATGCACCCTTATCTGGTGAGTTCGGCCTGTTTCCAGCCGGCATTCAACCAAAGTTACATAACCAATTCGTTTTAAAACCGTGTAATGTGTAGTTGCAGGTTTGCCATACTCACCTTCCGGGAAAACAGTGAAAACCTGGCGATTTTTTAAACTACGGCCAATATTTCCTTCAATTGTTCCTTCATCTTCTTTAACGCTTCCCCAAACCAGAGCCTGGTATTTTCTTTCTGTGGTTTTATTAAAAAACTGCATTCCCAAATGGCTTTTTGCTTGTTCTGTTTTTGCAACAACAAGAAGGCCTGAGGTGTCTTTATCAATTCTGTGAACCAACCCTGGGCGAGGATCTTCGCTGTTAAACAATGGCAAATCTCTGAAATGATAGGCAAGAGCGTTAACGAGTGTTCCGGTATAATTTCCATGTCCCGGGTGAACCACAAGACCAGCCGGTTTATTAATTACAATCACAGATTCATCCTCATAAACTATATTTAACGGAATATCTTCAGGAATGATTTTTAATTCATGGCGAGGATAATCCATTACAATTTGGATGTCGTCGTTGGGTTTTACCTTGTAATTTGATTTTACAGCGGAGTTATTTACAAGAATATTTCCGGCATCTGCGGCTGCCTGTAGCCGGCTTCTCGAAGCATTGGTTATTCTGTTTGAAAGAAATTTATCTATCCTTACGGGCGTTTGGCCTGAATCAACAGTTACACGGTAATGTTCAAATAACGCGCCTTCTTCTTCAAGCTCTTCAGTATCATCAAAAAAATCTTCCATTATTATTCTATTTCCTCAGGTTCATTAGGTGATGCGATCTTCATCGAGTCAATAGTTAGCCATAAATCAACCGATGAGCCAAGCCCAATCATTTCTGTATTTTTTGCCGATGGGTATTGTCTCCAAACAAATGCATTTAATGAATCTTCTGCATTGGTACATGAAGCATCATAAATTAATACTCCCATATTTAGCATGGCGTTTGTTAAAACTGTTTTAGCATCATTTACATTCACTCCGGTTAAATTGGGCAGGTGAGTTTCCTCGTTTCCATGATTACGTCCAAGAACCAGATCAACGCTGCTTCCTTTTAAAATTAGATCACCGGGATTCAATTGATATGAGTCTTGTTCAACCCTCAAAACAAGATTGTTAAATTCAGAAGGTACGTATGAAATATTTCCAATTGTTAATCCTGAATTTTCAGCTAAAACCTGGGCTTGCCTGAATGAAATATCTGTTAGCTTCGGCAAAGCTATTTGCTCCTGTTGAGTTGAATTTACAGTAAGAAATATTTTTCTGCTTAGTTTAACCTTAAAACCTGCTTCGGGTTGTTGATCAACAACTACTCCGGGCAATGCAGTATTATCGTAAACCGAGTCGATGATTTCAAACTTCAGGTTGTTTTGGGCAGCTGTTGCTTTAATTTCATCGAGTGTCATTCCTGAAAAATCGGGTACAGAGTTTGCCTCTCCGTGGTGAGTGTAAGTGCGCAGCCATTGCATTACAATAAAAATGATAATAATAACTATTGCAATTGCAAGAAGCAGGTTTTTAAAGAATATCCGACTGGTTAAAAAATTTCGTAAACTCATTTTTTAATATGGGTTTTTATTAAGAAACAAAAATAACTCAAAAAAAGTATGCTGAGTTTTTTATTTCCATTTTTACCAATAAAAATTTGAGGGATATTTTTTTAAGCCGGCTGAAGGTTACATATCGCGGAAAATGTGTAGCCTAAAAACAGAAAGGTAAAGAAATTAATCTTTACCTTTCTGCTAAATATTATTCGTATTTCGAATTATTTTTTGTGTCTTGGCTCGTCAGAAACACTAAGTTTTTTTCTTCCTTTTGCACGACGGGCTTTTAAAACTTTACGGCCGTTTACAGTAGACATTCTTTCCCTGAAACCGTGTTTGTTTTTTCTTTTTCTATTCGATGGTTGAAATGTTCTTTTCATTTCTATTTAATTTTATATTTCTCTATCCATTTTTTCGGACTGCAAAAATAGTTCTTTTTTTATCTCTTCCAAAAACTAAAACATCTTTTTGCGTTTCTTTTAAATAATTTTTTGATGTGATGTTCAGGAGATTATTTCGAAAAAATCATTTTAATGGCAATTACTAACATAAGTGCACCAAACAAACGCCGCAGGGTTTTATCGGAGATATTAATTGAAAAAACTGATCCTAAATAAGCGCCTAATACAAATGTGAGCGAAAGTATTAATGCCATTTTCCAATTTACATGCCCGGCTTTCCAGTAGTTCCATGTTGCAAGAATGCCAACAGGAGGTAACATAAATGCGAGGCTGGTGCCCTGGGCATCGTGTTGTGACAATCCAAGAATAAAAACAAGTGCCGGGATTACTATTATTGCACCGCCCACACCAAAAATACCTGCAAGCATACCTGATAAAATTCCTACAACAATTAATATTATAAGCTGGGTTATTGTCATAATTAATTTTCGTTTTTTATTGAAAAGCGAAATCCTATACCATGGAGGTTTGTGATCTTAATGCCCGCATCGTCTTTAAAATACTTGCGTAATCGTGAAATAAAAACATCGAGGCTCCGTCCCAAAAAATAGTCGTTTGAGCCCCATACCTTTTCCAGTATGTCGTTTCTGCTCAAAACCTTGTTTTTATGGTCGGCAAAGTATCGAATAAGTTCTGCTTCTTTCATTGTCAGATTACGTTGATTTCCGTTCATGGTAAGAGTTAACTCATCCGGGTGAAATTCGTAATTGCCAATAGGAATGGATTTGACTATCGTCTGACTTGTAACAGGTTGAGCCTGGCTTCTTTTTAGAAAAATTTTTATTTTCAGCAGCAATTCTTCCATGCTGAATGGTTTCGGAATGTAATCGTCGGCGCCAATTGTAAGCGCAGTAATTTTATCTTCAGTCATCGACCTTGCTGTAAGAAAAATAATAGGAACCTGTTCATTTTTTCTTCGTATGGTTTGTGCCACCTGGAATCCGTCGATTATTGGCAGCATAACATCCAAAATAATAAGATCGTATTTTTCATTGTTGAAAAGTGAAAGAGCAACTTCGCCATCTTTGGCAACATCCACGATATAATTATTTTGCTCAAGATTATCTTTAACAATGAATCTTAATGCTTCATCATCTTCAACCAATAAAATTTTAAAGGCGTTAGTTTCCATTCTTGTGTGGTAAAATTAATGTAAATATACTTCCTCCATCGGGATTTTCATCAACTTTAATGTTCCATTTATGGGCTACAACAATTTTATGCACGTAGTCAAGGCCTAAACCAAACCCTTTTACATTATGAACATTTCCTGTTGGAATGCGGTAGAATTTTTTGAATATTTTCTTTCTCTGGTCTTTTGGTATGCCAATTCCATTGTCAATAAAACGTAAAATAAGATTTTTGGCGTTTGTATTAACTTCAATAATAATTTGTGGTTTTTTTTCACAGTATTTCACACCGTTTTCCAAAATATTGGAAACAAGGTTTGAAAAATGAAATTTATCAGCAACAAACATCACATTTGTATCAGTACTTTTAAGTTTTATTGTTGCTTTATGGCCAAAGTCTGACTGTTTAAATTGTTCGATAATTTCATTTAAAGTATCGTTCAGCGAAAGTTTCTCCCGGTTTAAAATAATTCTGTTTTTTTCCAGTGAAGCTAAATTTAGAACGTTTTCCACATTTTTAGAAAGGCGTTGATTTTGATCCTGAATTATTTTTGCATACTCAAATAACCGTTTCGGATTTTTCAGTATGTTTTCATTATTTATCACACTGGCAGAAATAGCGATGGATGAAATTGGGGTTTTTAGCTCGTGAGTCAAGTTGTTAATAAAATTTTTCTGAATCTCTGATAACTGCCGTTGCCGGATTATAACGGAAAGGGTGTATCCAAAAAATAATACGACAATTATCAGCAGTCCTGTAAAAAGATACCAAACGGAAAGTTGCGAGTAGAAGAATTTTGTTCGGTCTGGAAAATGAATTCCGAAATAATGGGTAAAAATTTCGCTTCTGGGAAAAACAAAGGAAGAAGGAGTTTCTCCCTGATGGCTCACCAATGTGCAATCTTCCATCTGTTCCGATTCCGGATCATAAATGGCAAATTCAAAATCAGAATAAATTTCGTGTTTCTTTAATTCTTCCTTTAATTGCGATTTAAGTAATTCTTTATCAACAGCAGCATTTATATTAACGAGGTAGTAATTGTTGTTTACAATTTCAACCGGGGCCAAGCTATCGAAATTAGCTGTATTCCCCGTTGCCAGCATAATTTGCCAGGCGACTTCCTTTAGTGCAACACTTGCACTTTCCCGAAATTGTTTCTCGGTATTGGAGTACGAGGTTTTTAAAAATCCGAACTGAATAATCAATATTCCGGCAACTAAAACAGATGCCAGGAAGATGATATATTTTAATGCTTTTCCTTTCATTTAACCAACGGATTTACAACAATATAAAACATTTTTGTTATTTACTTTCGTTAACACTTCATTAACAAAATATTAGAGTAGATTAACACTATTAGGCTGTAAGCATGTTAATTTTGTCATCACAAAATAAAAGAATAAATTTACAACTTAAAATACATAAGTTATGAAACGGACTTTACACCTTACCCTAATTTTGTTTTTTGTAGCTGCGTTTAACTTTGTTAATGCACAGGAAAAACCAAAAATTGTTTTTGAACAGATGGAACATAATTTTGGAGCTTTTAAAGAATCAGAAGGAGTTCAAACTACTACATTTAAATTTACCAACAAAGGGAGTGTTCCTTTGGTATTGAGCAATGTAAGAGCATCTTGTGGCTGTACAACTCCAAAATGGACACGTGAACCTGTTGCTCCAAATGCATCGGGTGAAATACAGGTGAGTTACAACCCAAAAAACCGACCGGGAGCATTTAACAAAACAATAACTGTGAGTTCAAATGCCGAAAACCCAACTGTGGTTTTGCGTATTTCAGGCTCAGTTGACCAACGTGAGAAAACTTTAGCTGAACAATATCCTTCACAAATTGGGGATTTGCGTTCAAAGACTAACTATATTTCGTTTGCTCAAATAAAAATTAATGATGTTGAAACGCAAGAAATGGAACTGATAAACGATACTGACAAGCCAATTAAGGTTGGTTTTAAGTCAGTTCCCAATCATCTTACTGCAAAAGTTAACCCGGAAACTATTCCGGCTCATGGCAAAGGAGTTTTAAGTGTGACCTACAACGCTAAAGAAGCTAATACCTATGGTTTTGCTTCTCATCGTATATATTTAACCGAAAATGGTAGCAATGATTATAAAACCTCAATAGGCGTTAGCGCTACAATTGAAGAGGATTTTTCAGATCTTACGCCTGAACAGGTTGCCAATGCACCGGTAGCTGCTTTCACTGAAAAAGCGTTTGATTTCGGGGATATGACTCAGGGGGAGAAAAAAGAACATACTTTCTCATTAACCAATAATGGCAAATCTGATCTGATAATACGTAATGTGCGTTCTTCATGTGGCTGCACAGCGGTTGCTCCTTCAAAGAGTGTGATTGCACCGGGTGAAACAGCGCCGATTAAAGTTACTTTTGATTCTCGTGGAAAACGTGGTCGTCAGAGTAAATCAATTACGGTAATTACCAACGATCCTAAAAATCCAACTACAACCTTGAGAATTTCAAGCAATATAAATACTAATACTCCTAGTTAAGGATAAAATATTGATACTTAAGTGTTATCGAAAGGTGTTATGGTTTCCATAACGCCTTTTCAATTTTTAAGAGTAAAATGATTTAAAAAAGATCTTTGTGTTACGATTCCAAAATATCGTTTTTATTTCTTAATGAACTTAGACACGCGAATATTGAAATCATTGGATGTTACCTTCGCAACATAAATACCTGTAGTAAGTTGATCAATTGCCAAAAGAACGGAATATTCCCCATTATAATTTTCAGAAAGCACTTTGTTTCCAATGGAATTGTAAATTTCGAGTTGCTGAATTCCCGTGCTGTTTTCAATATAAATTGAATTGGTTGCCGGATTTGGGAAAATCCTGAAATTGGCAGTTAACTGTTCTATTCCTGTGGTTTGACGAACTGTTGCTGACTCATAAAGCTTTTCAATATTATTATCAAGCCATTGAAGACGAGTTGTTACCCAATCCTTAAACAGATCGATTACGCCTTCGTAAGTATTGGGTGGAATCCCAAGTTCTGAAGCGCCGACATTTCTACCCAGTATATCCCATCGCTGATAATGACGTTGCTGTGCTTCATCAAGTAATGACTGAACAGAATCGACATAGCCGAACAGATAATCTTCGCTTAGAAGTGTGTTTCGCAAAGAATAATAGCGCTGATTTACTTTATCTACAAATGTTGAATCTTGCATAAGTCGTACCATCCAACCATCAGAAGGCGGTGTGCGTTGCCATTCATTTATTCGGTACATCCAGCCTTCGCCATTGGTTAACCCGTATAACTGAAGATCTTTAAATGCCCAATCGAAATCCCAGACAGGTCCGGACATGGATTAATCCTCCTTTACTGTCCTTATCTTTATAATAATATTTACTTTTTTTGAAAGCATCAGAATTACGGCTCAACTCACCAAGTATAAAATAGTCGATAAAAGAAGGTATATCGATGTAATTATTATATCCGGTTTCGGCTTTATAAAATTCATTGCTGTACAAAACCGTTTCAAAGCTTTTTATAAATGATTCAAGGTAGATTCTTTGCTGTGTTGTTATATCGTCTTCGTCGGGATCGTGAAATACATAAAAAGCACTTCTTTCAGGATCATCAATGGGATTGAAAGCGCTGTAAAAACCATCATCACCATCAAAATAATCAATCTTAAAAATATACCCGCCGGTTACTTCATCGCCTTCATTATCGTCGGTCTTCAAATTCGCGATATCCACCCTGCCTTTATCCACTTTAATTTTTTCGGTAAAAACATAAATTCCATCATAACTCCCATTCAAAACAACTTCGCAAAGTTTTGTGCGAGGAGCATAATGTCCCATTTTCTCAAACAAATGATAGACAAGGGTATTTCGTAAAAAAGATTTATCGTTATAATTGGCCAGCAATATCCAGTCATTTTCTTCAGGAAAATCCCAAAAGCCAACATTGTTGTTTTGCCCGTTCGCATCCCTTGTTTCAACTCCATACGGTTTTTGCGGCAATGTTGAGGAATAATGGCCTCTGATTTCTATTCCAACATTACCATTGTAAATATTTGGCTCATCGGTAATATAATTCCTGTTACCATTATCAATCACCTTCATGGTCGCCTTTATTTTTGGCTCATCGGGTATCTGTTCGTTGCTTTCAGTATTAATGATGAATAAAGGCAGATTTGAAGATTTAAAAGGAGCCGGCAGTGAGAACCAATTGGGTGTATTTCTGTATTTATCACCATCAGCGCAAAGAACAGACAGGTAAGCTTTAATGGTTAAATCACTTGATGTCTGTGAAAGATTGTGCACCTGAACTGCCAATACATTTTCTCCTTCTTTCAAAGCGTTTAAATTTATTTCAAACAGATCAGGCTTTTCCCCTTTATACATCATAGCTTCATGGCTTTCGGATGCTGTTTGATTGTATTCAGGTGGATTACCCAATACCCCTTTTCTTGCAATTTCCAGCCCATTTAGATAGGCAACAAATCCATCATCATAATCCACATGAAGAGCAACCTGGCTAATTTCAGAAATATTATCAATATTAAAATTAATGCGTATGAAAAGCGATATAGTACTTGCCACAACAGTGTTATCATCATTATCACTGTAACCAAAACCACCTTTCCCCGTTGCCCAGTCAGAAGCATTAAAACCTAATGTTTTCCATTGACTTGATGGTTCTTGTGTGCCTGGAAAATATTGCCAGACATCATCAGCAAAAATAACTGTTCTCCATTGTTGATCAGCCCTAACGGCAAATGTTGTTATAAATAAAATAAATGTAATAAGTAAAAATCG
>CAWKIX010000013.1:0-42643 GCA_963849775.1 uncultured Prolixibacteraceae bacterium
GGCAGGGTTTCCAACCGCATTTAATTAATATCGGCGATTAGAAAGCGCGGATCCCGGAAACAGGTTGCCTTCCGCTATTTATTACAACATAAAACCAACGGCAAGTGTTTTCCGCCAAAAGGTTCCTGTTTAAAGTTTGAATGCAATTCGATATTTTTAAATCCTGATTTATTTAACATTTGAACAATATCCTTGCTTTTCAAGGCCAATAATTTTGTTTCGTTTGAAATGACTTCATTTTCCATTTTCAACACCAAATCAGTTTGAAAAAGCACATGTTTTAAATCATTTTCAAAAAGATATTTGCGGATAAATTTTATGTTTTCAGTTTCAATTGAAGGAAGTTCTGAAACTTTTTCATCAACTATATAATCATAATTTAAAATTTGCAATAAAAATTTACCACCCGACTTTAATACAGAACTTACACCTTCAAACATTTGTAAAACTTGTTTTTCATCTTCAAGGTGAACCAAAGTATTTCCAAAGCATAAAACGATATCAAATTGTTCTGGCTGAAAATCAATTTTCAAATCCAACATATTTCCGTTTTGAAATATTGGATTTGGAGATATATATTCTGATTCAAGTTTATTATTTCCGGCGAATCGGAATTTGCCAATCCCGTTATTTGCCTGCGTGATTAAATCTTCGTTTAAATCTATTCCTGTGACTTTTGCTCCTGAATTAGCCAATTGAATGGCCAATTCTCCGGTTGCACAACCAATATCAAGAATTTGTTTTTCGTGCAAATCACCTGTTTTATTCTTTACAAAATTCAGTTGCGCCGGATTGGATGGAAATATCTCAGCATAATATTTTGAAATTGAAGTATAGAATTTATTTTGATTGTTTGTTTGCATCATTTTTACAATTTATCATTACTAATCGGGTGATGTGATTTTCAATCGCATTCATCTATTTGTTTTTAGGGATAGCATCCCTTGGAGGGATGCCATCCTGGGTTTTCACCATTTATTTTTCTATCCTCACTCTGGCATCGACTGCTAAAACATCCTTTTCGTTGCCGAGTAACGGGTTAATATCGATTTCCTTAATTTCGGTTGCAAAACGAAGCAAACTGGAAAGCCGGACCAAAATATCAGCAAACTTTTCAATATTTACTCCGGGTTGTTTTCTGAAACCTTTCAGTATTGGAAATGATTTCAGGCTTTTAATCATCGAAATGGCCTCATCGTGAGATAAAGGTGCAAGTCCCGAAGCAACATCTTTCATTACTTCCACATAAATTCCGCCCAATCCGCATAAAACAACATGCCCAAATTTATCTTCGTAAGTGGCGCCAAGAAAAAGTTCAGTCCCAGAAGCCATTTGCGCTATCAAAACTCCTTCTGCGCCATCAATTTCATTTAAATGATGGAACTCTTTTCGAACATCATCCAAATTCCGAACATTTAAAACAACACCGCCAACTTCGGTTTTATGGATTGGGCCAATTACTTTCATTACCAAAGGAAAACCCATTTTTGTTGCTGCCAAAACAGCCTGCGATTCGGTTTTTACCATCAGTTCTTTAACTCTTGGAATTCCTGCCGCATCAAATAATTTATGTATTGTTTCAGGCGATTGATAACCGCTCTTTGAATGATCAATAATTTTTCGAATCTCTTCAATGTCAATGCCTTCTATATACACATCGCCTTTCGACTGACGAGGAGTATTCATTACTTTTGTAAGAGCCCGCCCAAGTAAAACCTCATCGGGAAAATTTACATTTCCGTGAGATATGAAACCAGTAACAGCTTCTTTCACGTTGATCAGTGATGGAAGAATTGGGTAAATTGGTTTTTTGCAGATTTTCATCTTTTGGTCAAGCAGATCATAAACATCGCCAATGGGAAACAAACCCGGACTTCCATAAATAACCGCCATGCCGTCCACATCAAAATCCCGTTCACAGGCATCAATTATATCGCCCAGTTGTTCAGCTGTTCCGGTAGCTAAAAAATCGATCGGGTTTTCAACAGAAGAACCTTGAAATAATTTTTCTTTCAAAGCCGATTTTTCTGGCGAATCCTCAATTCGCGGAATTTTCAAACCACCAGCTTCCAGTGCATCCGTAAGCATCACTCCGGGGCCGCCGGCATGGGTAATTATGGCCAGTTTTCGTCCTTTTAGTTCATTGCACATAAAAATGCTGGCAACAGTTGTTAATTCTTCTCGACCAAAACAACGAACTATACCTGCCTTTCGAAATAACGCATCAACCGCTGCATCCGATGAAGTTAAAGCGCCCGTATGCGATGAAGCCGCCCTGCTACCTGCCGATGAACTCCCGGCTTTAATTGCAGCAATTTTGCACCCTTTTTCAACCAGCGATATGGCATGAAATAAAAATTTATCTGGATCAGAAATAGTCTCAAGATAAAGTAATTTCACTTTTGAACTCACCCCTTCTTCATACGTTTCATCCAGGTATTCAAGAATATCTTCAACGCCAGCCTGTGCGCTGTTACCTACCGAAAAAACATTGGCAAAACGTAATCCTTTGGGAATTCCTGATTCAATAATAAAAACTGCAGTTGCACCCGAACCTGAAATAAAATCGCAACCTTTTGATGTTAATTCCGGAATTGGAGTAGTGAAAACACTTGTATGAAAAGGCGTCATAACCCCAATCGAATTGGGACCAATTAATGTTCCACCACAATGATTTACAACGTCTGCAATTTTCTTTTCCAGTTGTTTACCATTTTCATCAATTTCACCAAAACCGGCAGAGATAATTATAAAAGCTTTTGTATTTTTTTGTTCTGCCAAAACTTTAACTTCAGCAAGACAAAGTTGCGCAGGAATTGCCAACACAGCCAAATCGGTATCCGGTAAATCAAGCGCATTTTTAAAAGCTTTAACTCCTTGTATATAATTTACTTTTGGATTTACAGGATAAAGATTACCGTTAAACTTGTGATCAATAAGGTTTTTAAGGATTTTTCCTCCTGGCTTCGAAATATTATTTGAAGCCCCGATTATTGCAATACTATTTGGATGTAGTAATTTATTATGGATCATTCACCCGTATTTTGGTGGTTTAAAATTAGGGAAATTTGCACCAACGATTACTGATTTAATTCAATTTCTCGAAAAATGGTTAGTTTTAAAAAAAGTTTTTGAATGGGCGAATACAAAGAACAAAAGATTGTAGTTATTTTATCCTTGAACGAATCGGACCCGATTTTAATTGATAATGGGATTCAACTGGCAACTATTTTTAAAAAGGAACTTTGCCTTTTAATACATAACAGAAAAAAGCAAAATAAAATCCCCGGAAACTGGTTGAATCAGGTTGAAAACTATATTTCTGATATCAGGAATAACGATCCTGGGATTAAAGTTTCGCATTTAAAGCTATCGGAATCCAACAAAAATCTTCCCGATCATTTAGCAGATGAACATGAAGCTATTCTGATTATTACTTCTACAACATCGTTAACAAAATATTCTGATGCTTTGAAAGAAAGTCCGTTACCATTTCTTTTTGTTGACGAAAAGAGACCGGAGATTTCAATGTTCAAGAAAATAATTGTAGCTACCGATTTACGCAGCGAGAATAAAGACAGTGGACTTTGGAGCTCTTATTTTGGTAGATTTAATAAATCAGAAATTGTAATTGTTGCTGCAAACGACCGCTCAAAGGATGCACAAAATGAAGTTGCTCGTAATATTTTGGTAATGAAGAAACTGTATAAAAAGTTCAAAATTTCACATCAGATTTTTAAAGGCGAAAAATCGAGTTTAGGCAACTCTTTTGAAGCACTTGAAGTAGCGAACAAATCGGGTTGCGATTTATTGATAATTTTAGGAAGTTCGGTAATAACACCAATCGATTTGATTATTGGGCTACCCGAAAGAAAAATAATTAAACGAGCTGGATCATTGCCAATTTTAATAGTTAATCCCAGACGAGACAATTACATTTTATGCGACTGAAATCAGTTGGCAGTCCCAGTGTTCAGTTTTCGGCTATTTTATTAATTTCGTGCTTCAAATTGAAAACAATGAAGAAATTATTTATCCTGATTTTTGTGTTGACTTCATTTTCTGCCATTTCGCAGGAATTTGAATACAAGGTTTTATTTGAAGGTATAGGCGACAACCGTGAATATTTTAATCCAATTGCCTATCCTCAAACTATTCTGGGAAGTCGCGGCGCTTTTGAAATCGGGATAAATGTTGATAATCATAAAATCAGAGGTGGACTAAGTCAACTTCTTGAATTCGGGAGTGACATTGATGCACAAAAGCCAAAACTTATTTTGTATTATCAATATTCAGGCGAAAAGAAGGATTTTCTTTTTGGCGCATTTCCAAGACGCGGAAGAATTGATTTCCCACTGGCAATGTTAACTGACACTCTGTTATATTACCGACCGAACATTGAAGGTTTCTTTGCGGAAGTCCGCTGGGATTGGGGAAAACAAAACACCTTTGTAGATTGGGTAAGCCGACAGACGGATGTAAAACGTGAAAACTTTATGGCTGGTTTTTCAGGTGAAATTTTTACAGGAAAAATTTTTCTGCAAAATTATATTCTTCTTTTTCATGACGCTGGCCCTGCAATTGATATCCCGGGTGACCATATTAAAGATTATCTTGGTTTTGCCGTGCAAGCCGGAATTAGAACCAACCCGGAATCTGTTTTTCAGGGAGAAATTAAAGCTGGTATTTTAAACTCAGATTACCGGGAACGTTATGTTACAGATGGTTTTAGAGTAGCAAACAGTTTTTTTGGCGAAGCCAGCGGAAGATACAAAAACTATGGTATCAAATCGGTTATGAGCCTTGGAGCGTCGCATCGTTTTATATACGGCGATCGGTTTTACCGCGCAAAAAATTATTGGCGAACCGATGTAATCTGGTACTTCATCAACCACGAAAAAGTAAAAGGGAGTTTTAATCTTTCGTTCCATGTAATCGACTGGAGTGACCTCGACCAGCAGCAGCAACTTTCTGTAATTTATGTTTTTGGGAAATAATAAAGAAATGTTCTATCTGCCGGATTACAGAAATATGGAATTCTATTGGGTTGAGCATGGAATACTTTTGTTTATATCAAAGCAAAAATAGCAAAGCAAAAATAATGTTAGCTAAAACGAACGTATTGTACCGAAAAATGAGGCTGTTAATCAAAATCTAAAGGAAATTATTGGGTTCTGCAATTGTTACTTTTGTTAACGTTTGTAATTTATATATCTCTTATTCTACAAGAGACTGCCTTTTCAAGTTTGAGTTTTTGGTTTTTGTAGTTTAAAAATAGTTAAAAAAGACTGATTTTGATAAAAACCAACTGAAAAATACCTTCATTTATTTAAAGTTCATTAACCATAGACGCTAACAGTAACGGTATGAATGCGGTAGCATTTTATTGCTGCTTTTCTTCTAAACCGTGCCTATTTTTAGCAAGGATTACATCCCGATTGTTCCGGACGTGCCAGCAGGGGAAACTTCCTGGTACTACACATACTTATTCAGTTCTCAGTACAACACGTCCTGCATGTACTCGGTGCCCGACGAATCCGTGATCTGCTGCATGTCGTTACCGTTAGCATCGACACTCCATAAATTGACAATTGGCTGTTGCTCTTTATTTGTTTTCTGAGAAGTGAAATCAGCTGTTACAAAGCACTGTTTTATCCATATTTTACTTATAGCTGTAAAATAGGAATGGCTGAAAACGGTTTTAAAGGATAGCATTTCTTTTCGAAGTTCTCTTTGTTGTCCAATAGAATCGAAAAATCTTCTCGTTTGAAATAATCAAATTCATCGTAGTTTTACAATAAATTAAAAAATTCATCAGACCATCGGAAGTTCAGATTAGGCATTGCATGCCATCAGAACCTTAATTGTGGGCGGTAGTTATATTTTATACTCCTAAATTTTCACATGAAATCATTAATGAGGTCTAAAGGTTTCAATAATCTTGGCATCAACCCAATATTCTTTTGTTTCCCAATATTTACTACCGTCCTCCCTTACCTTTTCTTCTGACCTTCCAAAAAGCAAATATTTCCCATCAGGTGTTAACCTCGCACCATTTTCTTCTAGTTCTGAATTTATCTTATCGCCCATATTAATGGCTGAACCCCATGAACCATCTTGCTGTCGAAAACTGATGTAATTGTCAGACATACCATACCCATCTTCTCGCTCGCTACCCCATATTAAGAAGGATTCATCTGGTGCTATATAAGGGTGGGCTGTCCATTTTCCTGAGTTAATCTCCTTACCGAGTAGTTTTGGTTCTTCCCGCTTTCCGTCTTTAATCCTTGATATACGGATTACGTCATTGCTTTTATAATCGTCAAAAACGATAGTCCCTTTAGAGGATACTGACAACACCATAATGCCCCAATCTTCCCTGTCAAACATTGGGCCCAAGCTCTTTATCTTTGACCAACCAGAATCTGAACGTTCAATATAGTTATGTCTTGAGTATAAGATTTTTCCATTTTCAGTACTGCCAGGGAGAAAAGTATATTTATTGACACTGTAATAACTTTCTTCTTGCCGATAAACAACCACAGCCGGGTGAAATGGGTAATCGTTCCCTGAGTAAGTGAAGTAAAACTCTTGCATATCCAAAGAGTCCTCATTCCCTAATTTCCAAGCTTCAGAAGTACTCTTTTTAGGAATAAAAATTTCAGGAATTAATCCTGGAGGTTTATATCCAAAATAAAGGTTTTCCTCTGTTGAAGAATCATTCTTTTTTGTTTCAGACATCTCGGTTTTGCAAGCATTTAAAAATATTATAAATGCCAGTGCTAAAAGTTTAATGATGTGATTTTCCAATATTCAATTTGTTTTGCTTGTAACGGTTAAGTATATGAAAAGTTGCCGATTTCGAAGCACTTATTTTCCAATTTACCACAAAGTATAATCGGGCTACAAGGTGTAATATCACTATTCTTTAGGCAATTTTTTATATTAGCCTGCGTTATTTTAATTGTCGGTTAAATCATTTTGAATTTCGTTAATTAATTCAATGGCTATCTTTCTCATATTTTCATAAACCTCTAAAACTCTTTGTTTTCTTTGGTAATCTAATAAGAGATAATTTCTCCCTTTCGTTTCAGAAATAAGTTTTATTAAATTTCGTCGATTTTCGTTTTTATCCTGAAATTTTGGAAACTCATTAGTGAGCTTTATTTCATATTCTTTTTGGCTATACAACCAATAGTTAGCTTCGATGGTTGTAGCATCAAGCTCCCAGTTCATAATTGTATTGAAATACTTTATCCTGGTTGTATAGTAATCGTATATCTTTTGGGAAAGACTATCATTTTTCGATAGTTCAGATATTCCTAAATTAGTAATTTTAGTAAATGTCGTAGTATTTATATCGTATTTTCCATATTGAGGAATGATTAAGTTAGAAAGACTATCTGTTGAAATATTTTCAAATTGAGTAAGAGACAAAAACCTGTATTTAAATTCAACAAAGTTTTTATAATAACCAATATTTCTATTAAAGCCAAGCGTGTCAGATATTAAATCTTCCTTTATGTCGTGCAGATAGGTTTTCATTTTTGCGTTAGCAATGCGTTCACTATTCCAATTATTTATTTGCAATGCAATTAGAATTCCAATAACGACAAGTATTATTTCACCAATTGCATATCTAATATACGCCATTGGCTTATTTTCACTTGCCATTTTCATACGTATTTTTCTAAAAATTGGTATCATAATATTTGTTCTGTAATAATGAAGGCTAACGTATTTATAATATCATTTTTATTCCTCTTATTTTTAATCTATGTGTAACAAAATGTGTTCTTTCCAATAAACCAGGATTGTAAAACGAACCTTTCATGCTCAACATAATCTTCCTTTAATTTCCTGAAATCCTGGTGGGCTTTTCTTTCGCTGCTGTTCTTCCTCCCGCCCAAGGCGAGACCAAGTATCAAATTTACAATTTAAACTTAATTTTCTAAACAGTGGATACCATCCTTATTTCTTGCGGCTTTAAGTAAAAATCTACTCCACAATTTCCATCTCATCCAGCAAATAACCTGCATCTGCAAACTTATCTATAATAAAAAGTGCATAGCGAATATCGAGAGAAATGTTACGACACATGTCTGGATCAAACATAATATCGCTCATGGTGCCTTCCCAGCAGCGGTCGAAATTTACGCCAATCAGTTCACCATTTCCGTTAATTACCGGACTACCGGAATTTCCGCCTGAGGTATGATTTGATGCCATAAAACAAACCGGAACGGTTCCGTTAACTTCGTACCGGCCAAAATCTTTGTTATTAAATAATTCCTTTAATTTATCAGGTACGTCGTAATCGTAAATTTCAGGATTATCTTTTTCTATTATCCCGTTTATTGTAGTGTAATATTTATAAATTATTCCATCGGCTGGCTGATAACCTTCTATTTTTCCATAAGTTACACGCAGTGTCAAATTAGCATCAGGGTACAAAGCCTCCCCTTTCTTCATTTCCATTATTCCTGCCATATATTTTTTCATGTTCGCATTTATATCCTGCGTCGTTCTATATATTTCTGGTAAAATATTGATTAAGTAATAAAAATTCAGTGTATTATATAATTGAATCAAAGGATCTTTCTGTAATTTTCGCCATTGTCTATCAGAACCACTATTAATTAATTTACTCAGTGCAATACTGTCGGCTAAAACCGACTTTCGATATATTTTTTCAATTCTTTGATCGGCATTATTTTTACTCATCATTTCAATGAAATCCTTTGGCAGAAATTCATTGTCCAGGTCATTTAATAAAAGCGGCATCAACACCTCAAAAAGTTTTTCATCGGTGGGTTGATTAAAATCTTTATAAAAACTGAATAATCTTGCTTTCAACGTTATTTTTTGCAATTCAATCCTTTCTGAATCATCATTTTCAATAGCGCTAATTATCGTTTCAATTTGTGGAATCAACCCGAATATTTCAACTCCACGCGAAACAATTTCGGTATAATAATCGCCCGCTTTAATGTATTTTTTGTACCGTGAGTAAATGTCATCAAAATCATTAAACATTTGTTGATACCCGTTTTCCCAAGTGCCGTTTTGTTGTGCCCAATTCTTAAATTCCGCTTCAAATTTTTGCTTTTCTTCCACCGCATTTAAACGTTGTAATCCTTTAATTTCTCCTTGCCATTTTTTCCATGAATTACTAATTGACTGATACTTGGCTGCGTATTGAATCCGGATTCGGGGATCACTTTTCATATCGGCGCTGATAATTTCCAGTTTTTTATCTCTTATTCTCACTCTGTCAGGATCGCGCTGATTCATAATAATATCAACTTCCTGAGAAGGTATATATTCCATTGTGCTACCCGGGTTACCAAAAACCATGGTAAAATCCTCCGGCTCAATTCCTTTAAGCGAGATGGGAAAAAACTTTTTTGGTTTGTACGGAACATTCTCAGGAGAGTATTCTGCCGGTTCGTTATCTTTTCCGGCGTAAATTCTGAAAAGCGAAAAATCGCCTGTATGGCGCGGCCACATCCAGTTATCGGTATCGCCGCCAAATTTGCCAATTGCCGATGGCGGCGCCCCTACCAAACGAACATCACGATAAATTTTATAGACATACAAAAAATACTGATTGCCATAAAAAAGTGGCTTAACCTGGACTGAATATTTACCATTTTCCATGGCATTCGATTCAATTTGACGAATATTAGCGCTTATTTTTTCATCTTTTTCTGCATCAGCAAATCCGATAGTATCTTTAACTACTTCATCCGTAACATCCTTCATGTATTCCAGAAAACTCACCGACAAACCCGGATTTGGCAATTCCTCCCTTCGGTTTTTTGCCCAAAAACCATTGGTCAGATAATCATGTTCCACTGTACTATGTGCCTGAATTCTACTGTAACCACAATGGTGATTTGTAATTAATAACCCCTCATTCGAAATAAGTTCAGCCGTGCAACCTCCGCCAAAGTTTACAACTGCATCCTTCATGCTGGCATTGTTTACGTTATAAATATCTTCGACGGTTAATTTAAAGCCCATTTGCTGCATCTCTTTTATGTTGTATTTTTCCAACAAAATGGGAATCCACATTCCCTCTTTGGCTGATAAAGAGGTTAAAAACATAACTAAAGAAACTAACCCAAGAATTGATTTTCTTACCATGATGTTGACTTCTTATTTACAAAATTCACAAAAAGATAAAAAAAGCGTTAAAAATTCAATTAAACAATGATGATGATAATAAAATGCTATTGTTGCTTTATAATAGTGTGAATGAAATCTGGTTTACTTTTGCTAATTCATAGATTAAATTGGAAATTGCAGAAAAAAAAGAATGAGTTTCCATCAGAAAATTTTAAGGAAAAAATATATTGCTCTCACGATTTTTGCTATTGCAATGGGTTTTTTGGAAGCCATTGTTGTTGTTTATGTGCGTGAGCTTTACTATCCGGAAGGCTTTGAATTCCCTTTAAAACCGATGCCGGGTTGGTTAATTTTGGTGGAAATAGTACGTGAACTATGCACGCTTTTAATGCTTGGAACAGTAGCATGGATTGCAGGAAAAAATTTTCTTCAGCGACTTGCCGTGTTTCTTTTTGTTTTTGGCCTGTGGGATATATTTTATTATATCGGGCTGAAAGCTTTTCTTGATTGGCCGGAATCACTTTTAACATGGGATATTTTATTTCTGATTCCAATTACATGGATTGGTCCTGTTGTAGCACCTGTAATTTGTTCAATTGTAATGCTCGGGATGGCAATGCTTTTCGAGTGGTCGATGTATTATGAAAAAACCTACCGATTAACGTTTGCCGAACTGATGTTACTTTTTATTGGTGCCGGCTTTATTTTATACACATTTATATACGATTTTGGTAAAATTATTATCGAGGGAAATTTCTTTAGTAATTTAATTTCCTTACCTGATGATCCTGAATTTAATGCCATATTAACCACATTCATTCCCGATCATTATCAATGGGGGTTATTTTCAGTTGGGATAATCATTATCCTAATTTCCATTTCATTTTTTGCTAAAAGGTCATTTAAAAAATAATTTCTACAAATTGTTAAGTTATTAACAATAAGCCAAAGCGTTATTTAAAGGAAATGAGGGTTTTATAGAAAAATGGTTTATTTTATTATTAATTGTTGTAATTATATCACTTTTGGTTCTATCTTTTTGTTTTATATTTATCCCAACTATTAAATCGAATTCTTAAAATCAGGATGCTATACCAATTTACAACTGGGAGTCTAATACAATTATTGACAGCATTAGCTGCAATACTCACCATTTTTTTGTTATGGAATTTCAGAAAATCTCCAGAGGTAAAATACCTTGTTTACCTTGAGTTATTTGTTGCAATTTGGGCACTTACCTATTGTATGGAATTTGCTACTTATGATTTGGGTACAAAAATATTCTGGTCAAAAGTATCGTATCTGGGAATTGCCCCCTTACCTGTTCTTTATTATCTTTTTGCAACATCATTCAGCCAAAAAACAAAGTTTATTAAATCAGGGAATATTTATTTGCTATTTATTTTACCAATCATTACCGTTTTCATGATATTCACAAACGACAGCCATCATCTTGTTTGGACCAATGTTTATGCTGATCCGGTAAAAAACCTCGCTCATTATGAACATGGCCCGTGGTTTTGGCTCTTTTTTGTTTATACTGAAGTTTTAATTTCATTTGGTCTTTACAATTTAATTCACTCAATATATAAGTTTACTTCTTATTACAAATCTCAGATTGGGGTTCTTCTTCTGGCTTCTCTGTTTCCTATAGTTGGTAACCTGATGTATCTTACAAATATCAGCCCTTATCCGGGATTTGACTGGACACCAGTTTCATTTGTTATGACAGGATTCATTATTGCCTTAGGTATCGCACGTTACCGAATTTTCGACTTGATTCCGCTCGCTAAAAACAAATTATTTAATATTATGAATGACGGGGTTATTGTTGTGAATTCTGAAGGGTTTATCGAAGAATGTAATCCTGCTATTTATAAAATATTTAACAGGCAGTACCAAACAATTATTAAAACACCTTTTAATCAAGCCTTTCAAGAATATAGAAACCTTATCGACGGGATTGAAAAAAAACTTGCAACGGTACATTTAGAGATTGTAATTAATAAATCTGCAACCCATTACCAGGTGAATATTTCTCCAATCTTCAGAAATGAAAAATACTCGGGCAGTTTGTTGTTGTTTCATGACATAACCAATGCCAGAAAAGCTGAACAGGAATTAAAAAATAAGAATAAACAATTGCTTATTGAAATTGAAAAACGGGAAAAACTTATTGATGAGCTCGATGCTTTTGCTCATACTGTGGCTCATGATTTAAGAAATTCTTTGGGATCAATCTTCTCTGCAAGTGAGGTTATGGAGGAAATTATTAAGCAAAATGATAATAGTTTGCTGGTAGAGCTCACTAACCTGATAAATCATTCTGCAGGTAAATCAATTCAAATAACCAAGGAATTATTACTGTTAGCAACAACCGACAAACAGGATATTGAAATTCATAACCTCAATATGAATGAGATTGTGTCTCATGCAGTTAGTCAATTATCTGACCTGATTCAAAAATCAGGAGTAAAAATTGATATAACGGATAAATTACCGGAAGCAATTGGTTACTCTCCATGGATTGAGGAAGTTTGGACCAATTATATCAGCAATGCAATAAAATATGGTGGCACACCTGCTGAAGTTAAAATTGGAGCTGAAAAACCAGTTAACGGAAATGTAATGTTTTGGGTTAAGGATAATGGTAAGGGTTTAACCAGAGAAGATCAGAAAAAATTATTTAATAATTTCGTTCGCCTGGAGCCAAAACGTGCAGACGGCTACGGACTTGGACTTACAATCGTTAAGAAAATTGTAGAAAAGCTAAATGGAAAAGTTGGTATTAAAAGCGAAGGAAACGGAGATGGATCATTGTTTTATTTTACTCTGCCTTCAGCATATTCGCGCAATAAAACTATTTCAACTGAAAAAGATGCTTTGAAAAATATCGTGTTAAATTAATCTTCATTCATTTAATAAATATAAGATACAAACGCGATCTTTTTGGAATCGGGACTCCATGAAGGAACAATGTTTATATTTCTCATCTGTTTCTCTTCGACCTTCTGGTAGTTTACTAATGTAATCTTCCGGTGAATTTGCTTCAATTTGCATGTAATAATTCAATTTAATCTTTACAAGGTAAAAAACAGTTTCGAATTAAATCCTTTTTAAAATTCTACATTGTTTTAAATCATGGCCTAACGGTAAAGCTTTTAACACCTCTGCATAATTTACCGTCATCAGTAATTCCCTCAACAATTACCTGCCAATCTCCTGGTTCATCACTGTTAAAGAATGAGACCTGTGCCATACCTGTCGAATCGGTTGCAATAAAAGGATCCCAGTATAATGTGTTTCTAAAGTCCTGATCTTTAAGATCAGGTTGCAGATCATAATTGGGTGAATAAAACTTTTTGATTGGTGTATATCCACCAATTATTGCGCTTTTTTTACCCAACCCATCATCGGTTTTCATTTGATTTTCGCCTCGTTTGGTGTAGAAAAATAATCCAGGCCCAAATCCGTTTCTCACAGGCGCAAGTTTAATAGCCTCTACTTTTTCAAACCAACTAGCCGGAATACCATCAATAAACTCGCTATCAACCATAACGCCATCTAAAAAATATTGCGGACTTTTTTCCAGAAAATTTCTGAGATAACCGGAAGTGGTTTCAATCATTTCAATGATATCGGTATAAATCTGATAATCCTGTATAGTCGCATCATAAACATAATCAGCATCAAGATAAGGCCTTAAATGAATCGTAGTCTCACGTGGTTTTTTGCCAATAATACTTATTCCTCCCAACATTATGGTATCATTTAAATGCCATTTGCGATTTATTAATTCGCTGTTTTCTTCGATCAGATAATAGGTTGTATTAACTGGTTTTTCATTTACATATTCATAAGTAAGTGGTAAATAATTTGCATCAGCCGGAATTGACGTTCTACTGTCAAGGTCAATCCAGTGGTTTCTGCGTGCTTTTTCGTCACCGGCCTGAATTGCAACTTCCATTGTTTCGGTAAAAAAGAAATCACTGAAAACAAAGAATCCAAGCGAATCAGTTTCTGTTTCACGAATCTCCATTGGGCCTTTCATTACCAATAAGGTAACTTTTGCATTTGGAATTGGCTTCCCTGTTAAAACATGACTAACCCTTCCCCACACCCTGATACTGGTTTCGGGTGGATAGTTAATAACAGGCTCCCAGTCTTCATTAATCTTCTCCCAGCTATAATACCGATAACCGTGAGTAAGCATTAAAAAGTCAAGCGCCTTCAGGGTACTGACACTGTCATCTTTAAAGTACCAGGCCGGATCTTCAATTTTGCCTTTCATCTCCGAACTCAAAAGAATACGAGTCAGGATATTCTCCGGATATTGTTCAGTTATTAACTGGTCATTTGGATTGTAAACGGTTAATGAAAGATTTGAAATTTTTGGTTCCTTGCTGCTTGTCAAGGTTTCCAGGTCTAAAACTACTTTTTGCCGCGTTTTGTATGATCTTTTATCAGGTTCAATATTTACTGATATGTAATCTTTATGATTTACAAAAACCAGCCGTTCACATAACGGAATCATTTTATCATCAAACAATGTAAACTGAACAATTCCTGTTGGCAAAGAATCTTTCTCAACTTCAACCGATGTTGATTCTCCATGAAGCACTATTTTATTAACGTATTGAATTTGATCATCTGCCAGACCAACAATATTAAATTCCTTTGGACTTTCTGTATCCGGTCGCACCGATGTAATTTTTAACTGAACTTTATTCTGATCTGTATTTTCAACAGCCAATTGTACTCCGTTTTTCAGCGCTTTGGGCAATTCAATGGTTTTGTCCCAATTATCAG
This sequence comes from uncultured Prolixibacteraceae bacterium, assembly GCA_963849775.1. Classification (GTDB taxonomy): domain Bacteria; phylum Bacteroidota; class Bacteroidia; order Bacteroidales; family Prolixibacteraceae; genus Draconibacterium. The sequence goes on from CAWKIX010000013.1 coordinate 14,941, forward strand.
CAACCATTGCAATTGCGCTGTAATTCTCACTTTCCTTCGGAACAAAAACAAAACTTCCCATTCCATTGTGGGTGCTTTTAAAATCGAGAATTTTATTTCCATTACTATCAGCTATTATTCCTTCAACCTTTAGTCCTTTTCCATTGTCATCAACCGCTTTAAAGGCTACCCGGTTTTCAATATTACCTATGAAAGTGCCACCCTCGGGAAAAAATTGCAGATCGATATCGGAAGACTTCATTTTTTTAAAGTCAGATTTTAATGCATTGTCAGCCACTCCCCAAATAATTATATTCTTCCTGTAAAACCAAATATCATCGAAATTTCTCATCCAGTCGGTATAGGCACGAATTTGGTAAACTCCGGCTTCCAGTGTATCAACAAGATGAAAACTCCCGTAAGTCATTCCCTTCAGCGCCCAGCATCGATTACGGTTCAACACTTTACCATCTGAATTAACAACCTCAACATAAATATTACATTGCGAATAAAACGGATTTATTAAATACGCTTTGAACCACACATCTTCTCCGGCGCGGTATGTAGGTCGATCGAGATGCAAATACAACTTTTCATCGGGGTACATCTCCATAAATGATTTGGCTTTTGAAATAAGTTCAGGTTCCTCATTTTCATTTTCGGGAAAAATATAAAAAGCATGTAGTACAAAAAATATAAAAATGAAAACCAGAAATGCCAACCATTTATGAACTATTTTCTTTGGTTGATTTTTTTTCATTTTAAGAGCGTTAATTTAGTCAGGTTTACTTTTGCAGCCTGCTCATTTAAGACGTTTCTGATAATGAAAAGTTTAATATGAAAATCAAAAAAACTTCAAAAACCTTGCTGGCATAATTCATCGAATTTTTTATAATTCAAATGATTTTGTATTTATCCAAAAAAGCTGATATTCAACTGAATTACTAATTCAGAACATCCTCTTTTTCTTTATTTGTCTTTAATTCTTCTCCGGCATAATCAGGTATGGCAATCTGTGGCAAAATAAAATAATAGTAGAAAAAATATGAATCACCAAACTCATCAAACATTTCGTTCATTGCTACCCGGTCTTTATCTCCCCTTTTCTTTAATTCATCAGCAAATTTTTTCAACCGGTTAATGTTTACTACAGAAATATTGTAATCTTCTGCAACCGATAAACTATTGATTGCTCCATACATTAAAATTGCTTCCTCATATACATCAACAGAATTTTTAAAATAATTTACTGTTTCACCGTAAAGCCCGGCAAAATGTTCCAGATCGCCGCTTAGCATATAATAAAGCATCATGCATTCAAATGCTGTTTTGTTTCCCGGATTTGCATCAAGAAGCCCTTCAAAACGTTTTAATGGCGTTTCAGGAACCTCTGTAAAACCAGGTATAAAACTTCTTTTTTGAATGATTTCCTCATCAGCATTTATTAATGTAGTATCGCTAAAATATGAGTTGTATTTTCTCACAAATTCATGGTTAAAGAACTCAGCATCTAAAATATTAAGGTATTTTTTTGCTTCATTGAAATTTCCGGTAATGATTTCAATTTTCACAAGTTTCTGAAGAACCCGTCTGTTGTATGGATTTTTTTTAAACGATTCCAGAGCCCAGTATTTTGCTTCCTGAATATCGCCCAATTCATAATAAAAATCAGTTGAAATTAATGTCATTTTTGAAGGAAAACGTTTATCGGGATAAAGTCCGTCAGTGCCTGACATCTGGAAAAAATTAAAGTAATCCCTTGTTAATTTTCCAGCTTTCATTATCGAAAGGTTATAGTTAATATTTGCCGAAAAATCATATTTTTCAGTACTCATAGCAGCCTTAACTGTCTTATTAACATCGTTCCGGTAGCAATAATAATCACTTTCAACAATCTTCTTTGAATCAGAATCAAACGAAAGTTTATGACTTGCAAAACCAGCAAGTAAAACAACTAAAACAAGAACGTATTTTAACCATATCGGCACTGTTTTATTTCTGTTTTTCTTTTTAAAGTATTCTACAATTTGAGTAAATGCCATTAAAACCGGAATGCAAAACATATATAGATAAAAGATAATATTTGGTTCATAATCAATGTTTTCTTTCAATCCAAAAAACTGAAAATAACCTTTGTTTTCTGCACTCGAAAATATAAAGTTGTTCCCAATCCATATGATTAAAAAAGATAACAATCCGATGTAAACCAGATTTAACTTTTTTACCTTATTGCGTTGCTTTAAAACAATGAAAACGGCTGAAACAGAGAACAAACCGAGAAAACCGTTTCCTGAAATATAGAAAACGATAATGGCTGAAATCAGAAAATATATCAGAAAATAAATTTGATTGTTAATCTTTTGGAAAGGTAACAAAAGCAAGGCTACTAAAATAAGTGAAACAATGGTAGAAAACGGGAAAGAATAATTACCCGCCAATGTTACAATTAAAATAAGTGGCATTATTGCCAGTATTTTATTCATTGAATTTGCCTTGAACCGCTGTAACAAAACAAAAACCATTGCCGATGTAATTATGGCTACAAGATAAAATAAAATTGAACCCTTAATCGGATAGTAAAAAGCCTGCATTACGAAATTACCAAACCACTCTGACAATCCGCCCGGAACCTTTGAATAACTCTGAAAAAAATCAGAAGTAAGCAAAAAAGGCGGTTGAATTTTATGAAACCACAAATAGGGATTCACCACCTTTGTGATGTATATAAAAGCTGCAAATACAAACAGCAGAGAGAAAACTTTATCTTGCGATACTAAGTTCTTTTGGCTCATTCCTCGATAGCGTTAAAATTGAAAAAATAAGCCCAAAAATAGCAAAACTATCCGGTTAACTACTTTTAATAAATATAAATTGAAGGCCCTGAATTCGACGTACAACAAGTTCAATTCGTATAATTCTTCATTTTAGAATTAACTTTCAAAACGTTTATTTACTTTTGCGCGGATTTTCAAAATTACTTGTATGACATTTCTTGAGGAGATAAAACGCAGAAGGACATTTGGAATTGTTAGCCACCCCGATGCCGGGAAAACAACACTGACCGAGAAACTATTGCTTTTTGGTGGTGCGATTCGCGTTGCAGGTGCTGTAAAAAGCAATAAAATAAAGAAAAGTACCACCTCCGATTTTATGGAAATTGAACGTCAACGAGGAATTTCTGTTGCTACTTCGGTAATGGGTTTTGAATACAAAGGGTATAAAGTCAACATTCTTGATACCCCGGGCCACCAGGATTTCCAGGAAGATACATTCCGCACACTTACCGCTGTTGACAGTGTAATTATTGTTATTGACGCTGCCAAAGGTGTTGAACCGCAAACCGAAAAGCTGATGAACGTTTGCCGGATGCGTAAAACGCCCGTAATTGTTTTTATCAACAAAATGGACCGCCCGGCACAGGATTCATTTACCATACTCGATGAAATTGAAGATCAGCTAAAAATAAAAGTTCGCCCGTTAAGCTGGCCAATAAATAACGGCCCCGACTTTAAGGGCGTTTACAACATTTTTAATAAAAGCCTGAAATTGTTTAATCCCGATATTCAGGCAATTCAGGAAAGAATAAAATTTGAAGATTTATCTGATCCTCAACTGGAAGAATACATTGGAAAAGATGCTGATGTACTTCGTGAGGAACTTGAATTAATTGAAGGTGTTTATCCTGAATTCGATACCAATTCATATTTGGCAGGCGACCTTGCTCCTGTATTTTTTGGTAGCGCACTTTACAATTTTGGAGTACAGGAATTGCTCGATTCTTTTGTAAGAATTGCACCCTCGCCAAAAGCAAGTAGCGCTGAGGAACGGGAAGTGAAACCTGACGAGCAGGGTTTTAGTGGTTTCGTATTTAAAATACACGCCAATATTGATCCGAACCACCGGAGCAGGATAGCATTTGTAAAAATCTGCTCGGGTAAATTTGTTCGCAACAACATTTACAAACAAATTCGTACCGGCAAAACGGTTCGTATTTCGAGCCCAACTGCTTTTATGGCCTCGCAAAAAGAAATTGTTGAAGAAGCATTTCCAGGCGACATAATTGGTGTTCCGGATAATGGAAATTTGATTATTGGCGACACCATAACCGAAGGTGAAGAAATCCATTACAAAGGATTGCCTAGCTTCTCACCGGAACTTTTCAGATACGTTGAAAATGCCGATCCGATGAAATCAAAACAGCTGGCAAAAGGAATCGACCAATTGATGGACGAAGGTGTGGCTCAACTGTTCACCAGCCAGTTTAACGGACGAAAAATTATAGGAACTGTCGGACAGCTTCAGTTTGAAGTTATTCAATTCAGGCTTGAACATGAATATGGCGCCAAATGCAGATTTGAACCCATACAAATGCACAAAGCCTGCTGGATTCAATCTGAAGACAAAAAAATGCTTGATGAATTCAAAAAAAGAAAGCACCAGAAAATGGCAAAAGATAAGCTTGGGCGTGATGTATTTATGGCCGACTCTCCTTTCATTTTGCAAATGGCACAGGATGAATTTAAGAAAATCAGTTTTCATTTTACCTCTGAATTTTAATACCTTTAAATCAAAAAATGTCTTTATTGAATTCTTTATTTGAAAGCGCAGCGTTTACCTATTTCGTTCTTCCATTTCTAATATTTTTTAGCCGTATTGTTGATGTAACTATTGGTACGGTTCGAATTATAATGGTTTCAAAAGGGCAAAAAATATGGGCTCCAATTCTTGGTTTTTTCGAAGTATTTGTATGGCTGGTTGCTATTTCAAGAATTTTTGACGACCTGGACAACTGGATTTGTTATTTTGCCTATGCCCTTGGTTTTGCAGTAGGCAACTATTTTGGGTTGATGTTGGAAGAAAAACTGGCAATGGGAATTGTAAGAATACAGATTATTACCCGCAAAACAGCTGATGAACTTATTCAAAATTTGAGATCATCCGGATACAGAATTACCCATCACGATGCGAAAGGGGCAAGTGAAGATGTTAGTATAATTTATTCAATACTTAAACGTACCGAATTACCAAAGATTACTGAACAAATAAAGAAATATAATCCAAAAGCTTTTTACACCATTGAAGATGTTCGGTTTGTTAGTCAGGGCGTAATACCGCTAAAATCTGCAACCCGCCGGTTAAGAAAAGGAAAATAAAAAAACACACCTGTTTACAAGAAACAAACAACTTTTAACTATCTAATAATCTGAAACTTCCCAGTATGATGCCGACCGTTTCCTATTAAGCGATATAAATATAATCCATCATTCAGGAATTCAATAGAAATAGGTTTATTGTTTTGAATCAATTGATAAAAAACTTCTTTACCCTGCATATCAAACAATTGTACCTGAAATTGCTCCGATCCCTCGGTAAGCTGGAACGTGATAGATTGGGCTGTAGGATTAGGAAATAAACTAACTTTATCAATTGAGCTAATATCATCAATACCGGTAATTTTTTGCTCAGAATAATATAAGGTACTGTTCTCCAACTGTTTCCAGGATAACCCCTCATTTTCAAAATACTGTATATTAGTTAGTTTATGTTTAAATATTGAATTCAAGTCCGGGAGATCTAAATCAGAAAATTCAGGATTTACAGCAAAAACTGGTAATAATAAATCCTCGTAAGTATAACCATTATCATAGGTGTAGACAGTCTTATATTTGTAACTGCTCCCTTCCGGATAGTATGATTCAATAAATTCTGTTAAATTACCATATTCATCATAAATTGATTCTTCAGTTTGAGAAAGTAATTCGTTTTGATACCATTTATGGCTTGCCAGATATCCCATAATATTATATGTATACTCCTGTCTTTCAATTATTTCCCAATCATCCTGCGCTGTGTTCCAGTAAAAAATAAGTGCCTGAACTATTTGATTATAATCGTTATATTCTTTCTCTTCTTTACTGTTGGGAATCCACTGTTCATCTATCCATTCTTCTGTAGTACTTAAAATCATATTCCCCTGTTCATCAAAAGTATTTAAGGTCTGTGAATATTTTTCTCCATTGTTATAATATAAAACCTGAATCACATTCCCGTGTTCATTATAATCATACACCAATCGTTCAACTTCTATAGGTTCGCTGTCACCTGAACCCATCCCCATATAAACAATAATCATTGTTCGATTTCCATAACTATCAAAAGTGTACTCCATCTTAAATTCAATGAACCATATATTATCATTATCGTCTAACGAAGTGGAAATGGTTTCACTAATAAGTTTTCCACCTGTATTATAGGCAAAGTCCAATTTATAGTAGTAAATCCACTGGCTCTCATCCCAATAGTACATATTCTCCTGTATTACATATCCATTTGAATCCAATACATATTCACTTTTTTCCGAATTTTCCCAACTGTTATTCTTCCATTCAAAAAAAGTATAACGGATGTTTCTGCCACTGGTATCGTAATTATATTCCTCCTTTGTATTGCCGGGATAAACTACGCTATCCAGCCGTTGTTTTAGTAAACTGCTGTTTTTTAAAAATTGTAACTGATAGTATTTTTGATTTTGAAATTGATCCCTGGATAACTTAAAATGATGTAAACTGTTCTCAGTTTTAAACTGGGGAATTAAATGATTAAGAAATCGATGCTGATTAGGAACTTTTATTGCTAAAACAGTAAAAGTTGATAAAATTGCTACTACGCATAAAATTATCTTTTTCATATGATCGAAGCTTAAATTGATAGTTGATAATGTATTTGCTTTAAGCTAGTTGAAAATCAGCTTATACAATTTACAAAAAAATAGCTTAGAATAGCGTTCGATTTATATGCTGTATGACATAAAATGAATAGTTGAAAACAGTAGCCGGATTATGAGTTATCTAAAGCAACTTTTGTTAGATATTTTTGTGCTTACAAACTGTAAATAAAATAGAACAGCTATTAAAGTTCAATATTTATCACCGAATATTTTTGCAGCATTCCTTCCAAATCATTTATTACTTCTTTCTTCTTTTCGGCAAAAAGGGTTTTGTAGTAATTAATGCCATCTATAAGATTGATCTGGAATGATTTTAGATTTTTTATCTCTTTCTGATTTTCCGGATTTTTCAAAAATTCCTCCATGCGTTCTTTAAAAATATCGAGGTACATGCCCAATTCTTTTAAAAACATGTGTGGGCGCGGACGGTCATCCAGCAAATTGTTGCGTCCGTAAATATGATCAACCATTTCTTGCAGTGTTGATACTTTTGAGAAATAGGCCAAATTTGGTCCCGGACAAGCGGTAACTTTAAAGTCTGATTTAACATCAATATCTTTCGAAATTAAAGCTGAAGTACTCAACCCTTTGCATAAACATTCCTTTTCAACAATCTGGTTAAAAGTTTTTTGATACTCCTCTTTTGGCAGATTTAATTCATCAAGTTCTTTTAGTTTAAGGGTTTGGTATTGCCTCGAAGAGGTACAAATCGGTTTTTCGGTATATTCAGTATTGTATTTTAAAAAACCTTTGGTACATGGAGTTCCGGCTTTTCCATTTTTTACCAGCTCCATTTTGTGCAAACTCATCGACACGCCTTTTACAACATTGAATGGTACACCCAACGGAGAAAGTCCGCTGTAAACCAAATCATCTTCTTTAGCCTTAGCCAAAATATCCAGCGTTTCTGAGTCGATACTTATCACTTCGGGAACCAACATAAATGGAGTTGCCCAGCCCACACTGTCGAGTTCGTAATAATTCAACAACATATCGTGCTCTTCTGAAGTACCTACCCCGCCCTGTGCACTAATTTTTATAACCGGAGTTTCATTGGGCTGAACAAGCCCTTTTTTTTCGATTGCCGATTTATATGCAGTGATGCAGGTTTCGTAAAGCTTTTCTTTGTTTTGTTTGAACTCTTCGAGTATTGGGCCAAACAAAATGCCGTTGGTAGGAAAACAGTGGCCACCGCAATTTACGCCCGATTCAATACGATATTCAGAAATCCACAGGCCTTTTGCAGATAGCATCTTTCCCTGAACGAAAGCCGACCTGAAATCGCTTACCTTCAAAATGATCTTCTTTTTGATATTCCCGTTTTTATCAGGGAAAAAATCTTCGAAATTTTCAATATAGCTATATAACCTGGGGCTCATTCCGGCAGAAAGCACCAGTGATGAATTTAAATTACTTGTTGCAAATCCACGCAACGCCGCGTGTGCGTCATTATATTCTACAGGCAATTCAACGCCATCTTTATAATTGGCTTTATCTAATTTGGTCATTATATTAACATCAATTGACCCCACGTGCAATTTTTCGTTTATCCATTTTGCAAGTTCATCGGCTGCTTGCTGACTTTTTTCAGCTAAATTGAATTTCGATTTTATAGCTGAAAAATCGGGCAGCATGGAAACATATTTTTCAAGTTCGCTGCTTTTTTTTGCCGCTGAATCTTTTAATTCCCTGACTTTCCGCTTAACAATTTCATCTACCAAATTCAGATAAGATGCAATCCGTTTTGCCCTGAAATCATCTACTTTCTTTGAAATAGCCTGAAAAGGAATGTCGAATTTCTTACTGTAAAATTCGCGCATGTTTTCAATTGTGGTATCATCAACAAGCGAAATCACTGATGATATTCCAAAAGGTGCAACTTTAATTGGGGTGTCAATTGAATATCCCACACCGAGAACAGGAATGTGGAAAGTATGTCCTTCAAATAATTTCATTCGTATAGTTTACTTTTAGAGGTAGCAAAGTTAATTTTAATCTGTGCATTACAAAGCAACCGGAACATTTATTCAAATCTGCAAAAACTCAAAAAAACAGGTTGTTTGCTGACTAATATGACTTAGCGAATAACAAAATGATTAAAAATTAAATGTTGTGGTATTTAACCGTATTTGCCATTTTTTAAAAATAATTAAACAAAAACCTCTTCCCCATATAAATCATAATCCTCTGCACCAGTAATTTTAACGTTTACAAAATCACCTTTTTTATAATTTTTTTCAGTTGAAATCAATACCTCACCATCCACTTCAGGCGAATCATATTCAGTTCGTCCAACATAATAATCACCTTCTTTTCGGTCGATAATCACTTTAAATGTTTGACTTACTTTTTGTTGATTAAGGTCTGCTGAAATCTGTTGCTGCATTTCCATAATTTCGTCGGCCCGGTTTTGCTTTACCTCATCAGGAACATCATCTTCGAACATTTTGTACGCATAAGTTCCTTCTTCATGAGAATAAGGGAAAACACCCAAACGTTCAAATTTTGTTTCAGCAATAAACGATTTCAGCTCCTCAATATCAGCATCGGTTTCTCCCGGAAAACCAACGAGCATAGTAGTACGAAGAACAACGCCCGGAACTTCATTTTTAATTCTTCGAATAAGGGCTTCGGTTTCTTCGCGGGTTACATGACGCATCATATTTTTTAACACCGGATTGGCAATGTGTTGCAGCGGCATATCAACGTATTTGCACACTTTTGGATTTTCGCGCATCACTGGCAAAATATCAAACGGAAATTTTGTCGGGTACAAATAATGAAGTCTGATCCATTCGATTCCGTCAATTTCTGAAATAAGATTTACTAATTCTGCCAATCGCGATTTTCCATAAATATCGGTTCCGTAATACGACAATTCCTGCGCAATTAATAAAATTTCCTTTACTCCTTTTTTTGCTAAATACCGCGCTTCGAGAATTAGGCTTTCAATTGTTCTTGATTTATGGCGGCCAGTCATCAGTGGTATAGCACAAAATGCACACGACCGGTTACAGCCTTCCGCCAGTTTCAGGTAAGCAAAATGTGAAGGTGTTGTAATTTTACGCTCGTAAATATATTCCGGTTGGTAGGTTACTTTTAGTTCATCAACCATCGCTTTCAGGTCGAACTTACCAAAGTAGCGATCCACTTCAGGGATTTCCTCTTCCAATTCTTTTTGATAGCGCTCCGAAAGGCAACCCATTACAAACAGTTTCCCGATATCGCCTCGTTTTTTTGCTTCGGCATAATCCAAAATCATATCGATGGATTCCTGCTTGGCATCATGAATAAATCCACAGGTATTTACAAATACTGCATCAAAATTCGTTTCGTTTGAATCGTGCATCACCTCAAACTTTCCCTGTTCCAACTGATTAAGCAAAACTTCAGAATCAACCAGATTTTTGGAACATCCCATCGTCACCACATTCACCCGCTTCTTTTCCATCCAATTTTTATTTAAAAATTTCTGTTTGCCTCCGACTTAGCTTATATCTATAAATTACCTCATTTAACATCTCAGTCATTGACTGTGCAAAGAAAAGGAAATTTTATTAAGCTACGAGCATTGTGCTGTGTGCTTGGCGTAGTTCAAGGATAAGGATGGCATCCCTTCGAGGGATGCCATCCTCGGACCATTTAACAGATTGCTTCATTGTGTTCGCAGTGACGATATTTTGGCTTTGGTGGTAGTTGGATGGCGTTGTTGCCGCCAACCAACCACATTCTTCTGTAAACAATTTGAAATAAACGTCCTCATCACCATAGCGATTCTATACAAAAATTTTTATCCGGACAATAATGAAAATATTATTGAAATTAATTCAATATTTATTGTTTATCAATAATTATTTATTGATATTTGCATCAAAACTTAACAAATAGAAAGATGGCTCTATTCAGCAAATTAACCAAAACCGGAGAAATTCTTAGAATTCTGAAACTTATTGCATGGATTGCTTTTTTCGGATTCATAGTCGGTGCGGGTGCATATCTTATTGCGTATTTCGTAAGCTGGGTTGAACCCGAAAGTGCCAAAAACCTACCTTTGGGCTATGGGCTTTCTGAACTGTATCAATACGATTTTGGATATTACAGCCTAATGGTTTTTATTATCATCACTTTGGGCATATTAAAGGCTGTTGTGTGGTATATGGTTGCCAAAGTTATTTCTAAAATTGAATTGGAAAATCCGTTTACTAAAGAAATAACCCGTAAACTGGAATTTATAAGTTATACATTGTTTTCAATATTTGTATTGGCAATGATTGGCCATATTTTTATCAATCGGTTGAGTTATAGGATAACTGATGTGCAGGAAAATTTGAAGGCAGGAGAATTCCTTTTTATGTCAGGCCTGGTTTTTATCATTTCGCAGATATTTAAGCGCGGTGTTGAGCTTCAATCAGAAAATGAATTAACCGTTTAATTATGGCAATAATAGTTAATCTGGATGTAATGATGGCCCGCCGGAAAATGTCGTTAAACGAACTTTCTGAAAAAGTAAATATTACACTGGCCAATCTTTCTATCTTAAAAACAGGGAAAGGCAAAAGCTATCCGCTTTAGTACGCTGGAAGCTATTTGTGAAGCACTAGATTGCCAGCCGGGGGATATTTTGGAATATGTGAGTGATTAGAAATTTTTATCTGATAACAAAGTTATTTTACAAATGCATTTGGACAGACTTCGACTTCGCTCAGTCTGACAGTCACAGTGAGCGGAGTCGAACTGTGTATCAATATGTTGAAATTATTTTTATTGTTTAATGATTTTTGCAATTTCTGTTTTGTCATCAAATTCAACCTTTATTAAATACATCCCCTGTGGATAACCCAACATATTAAACTTAATGCTATGGCTGTTTGAAATTGGACTTTGGTATTCAATTGTTTGTCCTGTTGAATTCACTAAACTTACTGATCGAACCTTCTTCCCCGGGGATTTAAACTGAATAGTTAACGTTTCAGGAACCGGATTTGGAAAAACATTTATATCAGAAGTTATTTGGTTGTTTTCAGCAACCCCGCTCCCACCTGCACGGATCAAATGCCAGGGATAATCTTCGGGCAATTGATTTATCTCCTTTCCATTCGATTTCATAATTAACTCGTATCTGCCGGAAACAAATCCCACAGAGTCATTGATGAAATATACAGAGGATAAATCAACTCCAATTGTATCGTAACTCACCCATGTTTCCCCGCCATCAATGGTTTTCGAAATAATAAAATTAAAATAACCGCCTGCTCCGTTCGATGAAAGTTCATTTTCACCTGTAACAAAAATCCATTCTTCTCCACCAACTGCAAAACCTTTCATCTCCGAAATAAATTGAATTGATCGAATCTCACACCATTCACTAATTTGCATCACTTCCCAATTATAACCGCCATCGGTGGTTTTTAATATCTTTCCATTGTTAGTTCCGACAAACCCAGTATCCTGATTAATAAAATATAAAGAGGTAAGCTCTGCATGAAAAAATGTTTTAACCGTATCCCATTTTGCGCCGGAATCATAGGACTTTAATAAATAGTTGTCGAAAAGAGGTTCATTATGCTGGTTTCTGCCAATTCCAATTGCGTATCCGGTTTCATTTGTTGGAAAATACAATTGTTTTACTTCACCATATTTATAATTATTTGAAATACTCCAAACCGTATCCCATGTGTTGCCTGCATCGATTGTTTTGTAAATTCCTTCTCCGCCTGCAATTATACCCGTATCAATATTAAAAAACCAAACAGACTGCAAATATTCTTCCATAAAATTTGAGATTTTGTACCAGTGTTCTCCAAGGTCGTCCGATTTTATCAGTTCACTACTTAAAATTTTAGTATTGCTATACACACCGGTTGCGATTACTGATGAATCACCAACAAACTGAAAATCAAAAACAGTAAGATCTCCATTTATATTAAAAGACTTTTTCACCCATGTTTCTCCAGCATCTGTTGTTTTCAGGCAGGTAGAATACCCACCCATAAATATTCCAACAGAATCATTCCTGAATTTTATGGTACCTGTATTTTCTGAATCCTCATTTAAATGCTTGATTGACCATTGGGCATATACTGTATTTATTATGAGTAAAGAAATTAGAAAAAGTAGTATTGATTTCATAATTTAAATTGTTTCAATTTTTAACAAATCTCCCATTGGATAATATTTCTGAATCATCACCAATTGTATAAAAATAAATGCCACTTTGTTTAATAAAATTTCCTATTGGAAATGGACTTTCAGAGAATGCGCCTTTAAAAACGACAGTTCCGTTAGCATTTATGATTTGTAAAGCCAGTTCCGATTGAAGTTCCGCATCAAAAATTAGTACCGAATTATTGGTTATTGGATTTGGAAATACCGTTGATTCCCCTTTGTTTAATTTCATTGATATAACACCTGAAGGATCATTTACAGTAACATCTACAAAATCGACCGACGATTTACATCCAATTGAATCTACAACATAAACATAATAAGTAGTGCTGGTATCAGGCCATACTTTCGGATTACTTACATCTGTTGCTGAAATGTTATAATCGGGCGTCCAGTAATAAGTCAATGGTTCTATGCCTCCATAAAATTCATTATGTGGTAAGGTCACCGAATCTCCCTTGTTAATTTGAGGATTATAATAAACCAGCGTTTGACCTATTTTTATACTTCTTAAAGTAACACTATCTGATTTTTGGCTTTCAAAAGTATTTACGGTGAGTACAAACGTAACATTTTCTCCAACTGAACTTAATCTTCCAACATTTAGAATTGGATTTGCTTTTGTAGTATCGTTTAAAAAATAGCTTGCCGGATAAGAATTAATCGTTGTCCAATTATAAGAATACGGTTCTTCCCCATAAATAACTGTTGGATTGCCTCCCAAATAAAATATATCCTTGCACCCGCAATCACAAAATATTTTATCTATGCCTGCATCAATTTTCAACTCTTCATATTCCAATAATAATTCGCAGGGATAATCAAAATCTTTATCTTTATAAACATCACCTGAACTATCAGAAAAACACACAACACTTGTATGTACATCTTGTAACCCAATTTGAGCCGTATAAAATACACCGTTCCACACATCACCTATACCTTCAATCCAATCCAACCTTATACCTTCCTCAGGTGACCAGAGTTCTATTCTTTTTCTTGTCTGTCCATTCAGTGTTGAAAAATAAGAAACATCTGAAACATAGGCGTAAATACTGTCATAAGTCACCGGAAGTAAGAAACTATCATTTACTTTTAAATTAAAATCGTAATAAACAGCCTCAATTATTGAGTCGGGATTTGACCAGTAACTTTCAAGCTTGTATAACTTGTTATTTTCATACCTGGTAAAGGTGTTATCAAACCAATATTGATAAGTAAGGTTATTAAGAATGGTATCCTTACCGCTATAGGAATAAAACGATCCGTAATCTTCCCCGAAAAAAATAAATGTTAATTCGCCCCATTGAGAACCAGGTGCAGGAATCGGATAGGTTTGAGAGAAACCTTTTATACCAAAACTTAATAAAACAACACAAATTAGAAGTATCGTCTTTTTCATTTTTCAGGTTATTTTATTGAAGTTAAAAAAATGTATACTTATGTCAACAGTTCAATCATGCTTACTTAGCAGGATTTTGATTTTCAAGCTTTTTAATCCTTTTTCTTAAACGGTAAATTTCAATATTACCAAAAATAAAGCTTGCTACAAGACCAACGTAAAGTATCAGATTCCCATGTGGATAGTGTTCCAATTTGAATAACGCTCCTGTTAAAATTAATAATGCAGAGGTTCCAATAAGTAATTTCATTAATTTTTCAACCTGTTTATTGTTCATCGGTTTTGATTTTGGTGATTTATCCTTTGGTGGCTGGCAATCGCTGCGATTCTTTCTCCCGCATGAAGCAACACCTGCTTTCCAGGATCAATTTTAAGAAATAATGACCATTTGACCAAAAATATTGCAAAAAAAGATTCCATCCCGTCGGTTGACGGATGGAATCCTTTGTCTCTATAATACAAGTTTTTATTGTACCTCTGCCGGCATTGAAAAAGCCACTTTTGTTCCAGCGTTTTCTTTACTGTCAATCCATATTTTCCCACCGTGTTTTTCAACAAATTCTTTACATAGCATTAAGCCCAGCCCGGTTCCTGTTTCGTTTGCGGTTCCTTTGCTTGAGTAAATAGATGATATATTAAACAGTTTTACCAGTTTTTCGTGTGGTATTCCTACTCCATTATCTTCAACTTGAATGGTAGTATTTACAGCATCGTCTAAAACGGATATTTCAATTTTACCGCCTCTGTTTGTAAATTTTATTGCATTTGAAATAAGGTTACGGAGTATCGCCTTGAGCATATAAACATCTGCATATGCCATTAATTCATAAGTTGAATTATTGATTAACGAAATATTTTTCTCTTTTGCCACCGGTTCAAGAATGCTATTTACTTCGTTAATAATTTCATTTATATTTATCTTATCGGGATTAAACGTAATTTTATCCAAACTAACATTTGCCCATGCAAGTGTATCTTCCAGTAAATCAAATGTTTTTTTTGCTGAAAAATTTATCGCACATATCATTTCTTTGATTTCATCCATTGAAAGATTTTCCATTTCCTCTGATAATATTCCGGATATTCCTAAAAGTCCACTGACGGGACCTCGTAAATCATGCGCCAGCACTGATATAAATCGATCTTTTTGATTGTTAAGTTGAACCAGGTTCTTTTCAATTTCTTTTTGAGCGGTGATATCGTGAAACGTGTAAATACGACCGTGATTTTCCCCATTGGCATCAATTACCGGAGAAGAATAACGCTCCATTATTGTGCCATCAATCAGTTCGAGCTCATCTAACCTTTTTTCATAAGGATGTTCTATCTGATATTTTATTTCATCCAAAAATTTTGGGGGATCGGCAGCCATGTACATAACATGTTCCACCTGTTTCATTCCATCCGGTTCATTTACTACCTCTTCCGGCATTTTCCATAATTCGATTGTTCTTTGTGTTTGTAATATTTTCTGGCCAAATGGGTTAACTACGAGAAAACCATCGACAGTAGAATTGGCAATGCCCTCGAAAAATAAAAGTCGTAACTGAAGTTCCTCTTCCCTTTTTTTAAAACTGCTTACTTCATCCTGATATTTTTTCTCAAGCTCATTTAACTTCTGCTTTAAATCTTCATTCTCGATCAAAAGTTCGTTATTATTTTTTCCCATAGCCCACATTTTTTATATCGCGGTTAATAAAAATGAAAAATAATCCCTACTATTCAACTAAATAATTTAAAATACAAATAGTTTATTTTTCTCGCCAATAGATTTGATTATCAAATATTTTCCTTCCCAAACTTAACAAATAGAATAAAATAACAGTAATTTTTTTATTTAAAATCGACTTCAGATTACCTTAATCAGAATTAGTCCAAATCTAAAAACAACCCATGCTTTCATCTGTTATTAGAACAGAAGCTAAATTTTCAGCAATATGGAACATAAAACAAAAATTAGGGATATGAATTACCTCACCTACGATGTTATTCAATTCACGCTTGAAAAACCGGAGGGATTTAATTATTCCGCTGGTCAGGCAGTTGAAATAACCCTTGATGATCCAAAATTTAAAAACGACTGGGCTCCTTTTACCATGACGAGTTTAAACAAGGACGAATTCATCCAATTTACGATTAAGATTTATACTGAACATAACGGGTTAACACATGCCTTTTCCAAATTAAGTGTGGATGATTTCTTTGTAATTACCGATCCGTGGGATTCATTTAAAAATAAAGGGCCAGGAGTATTTATCGCCGGAGGTACAGGCGTTACACCGTTTATTGCATTGTTAAGGCAAATGTTTGCTGATGATTCGGTGGGCAAGAGTATGCTACTCTTTTCAAATAAAACGGAAGACGATATTTTTATGGCTGATGAATTTAAAAATATACTTGGCGATAATTTCATTAACATAATTACACGCGATGAGAGAAGCGATTTGTATGAGGGCCGAATCAATAAGAAAGTGCTAAAAAAATATGTTTCAGATTTTAATCAGCCATTTTATTTGTGTGGACCCGATAATTTTGCTGACGATATTAAAGATCATTTAATTGATTTGGGCGCAGGTGACGATTTAGTAAACCTGAGTTTATAAAGGTTTTCATTACTGTCCGGGTATCCTTGCACAGATTCCCTGTCCGACTAATCTTTCAGGCGGGCTCTCTTCGTTTCCAATGACAGATTTTTATAAAGTACTTATCATTAATGAAATAAGAAATATCTTTGATATCAGGACTTCTACCTTCCAAGTCGAAGACAACTTGTCGGACTTGGAAAGTCAGACTCCCGATCTGTCATTACCTCATTGTGCCCAATAAAAATTAGCGATTCGGAATGACAAACCTTTTGATAATTTTTGTTGTAGCGAGGTTTGGTTTGGGGAGGTTTTCAGGCTTCAGATTACAAATTGAAAGTATGATTTCAAAATCATTTCCTTTTTGGTCAGCCTCTTTATTTAAAATATTTTTTTTCAATTAAATCAATTTTTTGAGACCGCCTTACATGCCGTTCTTCACTGGAAGACTGAGCAGCAAGAAAAACCCTAACCAGTTCGCGGGCAAGTTCTTTTCCAATTATACGCGCCCCAAGGCAAAGCACATTCATTCTGTCGTGTTCAACACCCTGATGGGCTGAGTAGTAGTCGTGACAAACTGCTGCACGCACCCCGGGAAATTTATTGGCTGCAACAGCTACTCCCACTCCGCTTCCGCAAACTAAAATTCCCCGCTCTGCCTTTCCGCTAATAATGGCATTTGCCATAACCTCAGCTGCATCGGGATAATCGTCAAAACCAATTTCAGGATTTACAGGCACCAACTCATGATCGTTTTTTAGCACTTCATTTTTCAGAATTTCTGCAAGGTCAACACCGGCATGATCGCAAACTACACTTACTTTCATTGTTTTTGCTATTAAAATAAATGGTTAATAAATATACAATTATTTTGAGTAAAGCACAGGGAGCAAAGTACCAATAGCGTCGGGTTATAGATCTGATCATTGAGTAATGGTTAATTAATCTGCTTCTGAATTTCCTCCAGTTGTTTTAACACATCATCGTCATTTGGTCGTAACTCAAGGGCCTTTTTATACCAGAAACGGGCTACATTAAAATTGCCCTGATCAAAAGCTTTTGAGGCTTTATCAATATTCCCTGCAAATTGCTCTCCCGACTGGCCTGCCATCCTTTCAGCGATTTTATTTTCAATTTCTTTTAACTGATCTTTGGGATAAATCTCATCCCCTTTAATACTTAAAGCCCTGTTGTACCACCCACGGGCAACTGCATATTCATTTGCCCTGAATGTAGAATCTGCCAGATCAATAAATTGCTGGTAATCGCGATCGCGCTGATTGGACATCATCCCTCCAACCAGCCGGTTAATTTCAGCAATTCTTTGTTGAGGATATTTTTCATTGGGTTTAACATCCCATGCTTTGTAATACCATGCACGCGAAATATTATATTGCCTGACATCAAAATAATTGTCAGCCTGATTTACATACTGGTCGTATAGATTTAAAATTTCAGCTTCGCTTTCCAGTTCCAAAACTTCAGTTTCCTGATTCATCCGGGAGATTTCTTCCGTTCGGCGCTGCAAGTCTTCCTCTGCCTTTTTATCAGCCAGTATTTTTTGTTGTTCTTTTTGCAGAATATCGTCAATTTTTGCAATCTGGTTTTTAGGATAAGCTTCCTGAGGTTTTAACCCAAGTGCAGTTTCGTATTCCGATTTTGCCTGCAGGTAATCCGCGGTTTTGAAAAATCCGTCAGCGGCAACAATAATTGTTCTGTACTGCTCATCAACTTCGAGCTGAGTTCAGGATTTTATCAATTTCTGCAATCCGTTCTTTTGGAT
The DNA here is from genome assembly GCA_963849775.1 of uncultured Prolixibacteraceae bacterium. Classification (GTDB taxonomy): domain Bacteria; phylum Bacteroidota; class Bacteroidia; order Bacteroidales; family Prolixibacteraceae; genus Draconibacterium. The sequence goes on from CAWKIX010000013.1 coordinate 33,579, forward strand.
ACGTTTCATCGGGTTTCAATCCCAATGCATCGTTATATTTTGTCTTCGACTGATCATAACTTTTTATTGTAAAAAAACGATCTGCCTGTGTGATCAAATCAATATAATTTTTATCCAGAACTTCTTTTGCTTTTCTCTCATTTTCAAGCTGAGCCAATAAAGTTCCAATCTCTTCTATTCTTTGCTGAGGAACTGTTTCTTCCGGTTTTATTTCCAATGCAGAACGGTATTCAGTTCGGGCATTTTCGTATTCTTTCTCATTGAAAAGTGCATCTGCCCTTGCAATTGCATCACTGTAATTTTTATCTTTTTCTGCCTGAATTGCTGCCAATCGTTCTGCTTCAGCGGCAGCGGCTTCTTCTGCCAATCTTGCCCTTGTGGTTACAATCGAATCGATTTTCGCAAGCTGTTCATCCGGGTAACTTTCTTCGGGTTTAGCGGTTTTTGCTTCGTTGTAGGCTGCAATTGCTGCATCAAATCCTTCGCGGTTAAATTCACGGTCAGCTTTTGCAATGGCATCTTCATACGCTTTTTGTGACGCAGAAAGTTGTGCAAGCAATGTTCCTATTTCCTCTATCTTTTGCTGAGGAACTGTTTCTTCCGGTTTTATTTCCAATGCAGAACGGTATTCAGTTCGGGCATTTTCGTATTCTTTCTCATTGAAAAGTGCATCTGCCCTTGCAATTGCATCACTGTAATTTTTATCTTTTTCTGCCTGAATGGCTGCCAATCGTTCTGCTTCAGCGGCAGCGGCTTCTTCGGCCAATCTTGCCCTTGTGGTTACAATCGAATCGATTTTCGCAAGCTGTTCATCCGGGTAACTTTCTTCGGGTTTAGCGGTTTTTGCTTCGTTGTAGGCTGCAATTGCTGCATCAAATCCTTCGCGGTTAAATTCACGGTCAGCTTTTGCAATGGCATCTTCATACGCTTTTTGTGACGCAGAAAGTTGTGCAAGCAATGTTCCTATTTCCTCTATCTTTTGCTGAGGAACTGTTTCTTCCGGTTTTATTTCCAATGCATGCTCGGTATTCAGTTCGGGCATTTTCGTATTCTTTCTCATTGAAAAGATTATCTGCCCTTGCAATTGCATCACTGTAATTTTTATCTTTTTCTGCCTGAATGGCTGCCAATCGTTCTGCTTCAGCGGCAGCGGCTTCTTCGGCCAGTTTAGCTTTCTCTCTTTCTGTTTCTTCAGCTAATCGGATTTGTTCGGCAATCAAACTATCAGCTTTTGTAATCATTTCGACTGGATAATTCTCGTCGGGCTTTAAATTTCCAGCAGTAACATATTCTGCTTTTGCCTTTTCATAATCCTTTTTTGCCATTAATTCATCGGCTTTTGCAATGGTTTGCTGGTAATTCTGATCGGTTTTTGCAATTTGCTGCAGGACTGCATCAATCTCAATAATTTTATCCTTCGGATATTTTTCCTTTGGTTTGACAACCAAAGCCTCATTATATGTGTTTTTTGCACTTGCATAATTTTTTGCATTTAAAAGCTCGTCGGCCCGTGCAACCAGGCTATCAAATTTAGTATTCAAGCCTTCTTCGGCAAGAATACCATCAATTTCGCTTATTCTTTCCTGTGAATGTTTATCCTCATTTTTTAGTTCCAGCGCTTTTTGATACAATGATTTTGATGCTTCGTAATTTTCATTGATAAACTGGTTATCAGCTTTAAAAACCAGGTCAGAGAAATTTTCAACCAATTGAAGTATCTGGTTTATTTCCTGTATTTGTTTATTTACATAAGCATCGCCGGGAAGAATTGCAGCCGCCTCACTATACTCAGTTAAAGCCGGTTCATAATCTTTCTTTTTATATGATTTATCAGCGGATTTAACCAATTCATCAAACCTCATTTTATCGGCAATTTCCTTCATTATCCGTCTAACATTTGCAATTTTGGTTGTTGCCGCCTCATCGCCGGGAACAAACTTTAATGCATTTTCAAAGGATGTCAGCGCTTTATCGTAAAACTGCTTTTCAAACATTGTATTTCCTTCCAACATCGCCTCGCGGTAGCTTTCCTGCTTTTCAACGTCTTTTGCCTGTTTGGCAAGAATTCCGTTGATCTCTTCCAGTTTAGTTTTTGGATAAGCCTCATTTGGCTTGATTTTCAATGCCTCGTTAAAACGGGTTATGGCATCGTTATATAACAGTTGTCTCATCGAATTATCGGCCTGAGCGATAAGATCATCGTATTGCTCAGCCTGTAACTGACTGCGTAAAATATCTCCTATCGTTTTTATTTGTTGCGTTGCATGCTGATCTGTTGGTTTTATTGATAATGCCCGATTATATGCACTCCTTGCCGACTGATATTCTTTCCGGTTAAATAACTGATCGGCATCGGTTATTAAAGCATTAAACCGATCTTGTTTTGCTTTATCCAGTTCGGCGGCGGCCATCATAATTCCAAGCAGGTCATTAATTTCTGCAATCCGGTCTTTTGGAAACTGCTCTTTGGGCAGAATCTGGCTGGCTGCCTTGTAGCCATCAAGCGCCGCAAGAAACTGTTCATTGCTGTATTCTTTTGCAGCCTGTTCAAGCAACTGGTTGTATTCTCTTCTGAGTTCGGCCTGTTCAGCCCGTGAAAGTTTTGAAAGATAATCCGCTTCCTTATCAATAACCTGCGATTGTAAAATTGCCTGTTCAATCAACTTTGCTATCTGGGCATCATTATAATAAGTTTCAGAAATGAAATTATCTACATTGGAACTGTAAAATATTTTTAAAACCGCATTCTCCGAAAAAGATTTGTCAATTCCGGGAATCTCAGTAAAAAGCGTTACATTCAACGGAAAAGGAGGAAAAAAAGGATTGCTGTTTATAACACTTTGCGGGAGAGTGGCGTCAACTGAAATCTTTTGAGGAAAATTATCTTTTCGCACAAAAATCAATTCGTATTTATGATTATAAATCAATTCAACTTTATAGTTTCCATCGGCACCTACACCGTAATCATCCAGACGGCTTCCATCCATATACATTTGAATAACAGCGCCATCAACCGATCCCTGCTGAACAGAAATTTTTCCCTGCAATGCAATACCGCTACTCCTTTGTGCAGTGGCCGGAAAAATAAAAGTAAAAACCAGTAATACTAAACTTATGAATTTCAGATAAAATACCCTCATAAAACCCTTTTTGCTGTTTTATAAAAACGAAGATAAAAACAATAAATTATAGCACCGGTAAAGAAAAACATTTTGAACAAATCACCTCAATTTAATTTGAAATTAGATGCATTTTAAATGTAAAAATTTTTGTTTGTCGTTTTTTTACCCATTTTTATGATGTGATTGTAAAATCATACGATTGGAGTAAAAATCAGGAATTAAGTAAAAAATTATCCTTTGAAAATCAATAATCAAAATCGACCAGTTAAAGAAGCATCACTTTTGGAAGCGCTTATTCCACTAATCATTCTCATTGTTTTACTTACATTAAATGTTTTTCTTTTTGAAGACACATTAACCGGGGCGAACCAAATTGCATTGTTGATTACGGCTGCTGTTGCAGGCATTATTGCGATCCGGTTAGGATACAAGTGGACAAAAATCAGTGATAAAATTGTATCAACCATTGGTTCGGCGATGCCATCAATTTTAATTTTATTATTAATTGGCTCACTGGCTGGAACCTGGCTGATAAGTGGTGTTGTTCCGGCAATGATTTACTATGGCCTTGATATTATAAATCCAAAACTTTTTCTTTTTACTGCGGTAATTGTAACATCTATTGTAAGTGTTGCCACCGGAAGTTCATGGTCAACCATTGCAACCATTGGAATTGCATTGCTGGGAATTGGTAAAGCGCTTGGGATTAACGAAGCAGTAGTTGCAGGAGCAATTATCAGCGGCGCCTATTTTGGGGATAAAATGAGTCCGTTAAGCGATACAACCAACCTCGCCCCTGCAATGGCGGGAACCGACTTGTTTACACACATAAGATACATGGCATTTACCACCGTTCCATCTATGACGTTAACACTTGTTATTTTTCTCATCATTGGATTTAAATACGATTTTGCCCAAACCGTAGTAAATGTAGAAGGAGTAAAACAGGCAATCGGCGGAACATTTAATACAAGTCCGTTACTTTTTTTGGTTCCGGTAATTTTACTGACAATTATTATAATGAAAATGCCACCTCTGCCCGCATTATTTGCAGGAACAATACTTGGAGCTATTTTCGCCGTTATTTTTCAGCCTGAAATTATTAAACAGGTTTCAAATATTACCGGAGATTATACAAAGGCATCATACATTGCGGTGATGCAGGCAATGTTTGGAGATGTTTCACTGACCACTTCCGATCTGAAAGTAAACGAATTACTCAGCACATCAGGAATGCGCGGAATGCTTGATACCATTTGGCTGATTCTATCGGCAATGGTTTTTGGCGGTGTTATGGAATCGGCAGGATTATTAAAGCGAATTACAATGCCCATTGTTAAATATGCAAAAAGTACAGGAAGCCTTGTTGCTTCAACTGTTGTTACCTGTATTTTTTTTAATATCACTGCATCCGACCAATACATGGCAATTGTGGTTCCGGGTAGAATGTTCCGGAAAACTTACAGGGATAATGGATTAAAACCTGAATTATTAAGCCGAACGCTCGAAGACAGTGGAACAATGACATCTGTTTTGATTCCGTGGAACACATGCGGAGCAACACAATCGAGGGTGTTGGGAGTGCCGACTATGGCTTATGCACCATATGCATTTTTTAATATTATCAGCCCGCTGATGACCATTTTATTTGCTTATCTTAACATTAAAATCAGGAGAATAACAAATGATAAAAAAGAAGAAAAATGATGTTACTTTTTAGTGTAGTAAAACTTTGCAAACTTATGTTCAAATATGGTATAACAATCTTAAATTCAATTAAATTCAATATTAAACCTGGTTATTTAATACAAGTCTTATATTAAAATCAACATAAAAAAAACTAAAATGACTATGAAATTCAAATCAACATTTCTTACCGGATTTATCCTGTTTATTTTTCTTTCGTTTGGAAAAATGGCTACCTCACAGGACGGAATGGATTACTGGCCACAATGGCGCGGACCAATTGCAAACGGTGTTGCTTTAAAAGGCAATCCTCCCGTAAAATTCAGTGAAACTCAGAATTTAAAATGGAAAACCCCGATTCCGGGAAAAGGACATGCTACGCCTATTGTTTGGGGAGATAAAATAATTATTGAAACTGCAACTCCGCACGATGCCAACGCCGATATGGAAAGTTTCAGACAATCGAAATCAACAGATATGGTACTTGATTACAGGGTAATTCTTGTAAACCTGAACGACGGGAAAATAATCTGGGAAAAAACAGTAACAACTGAAAAACCGGAAGAACCTACCCATGAGCTGGGAAGCTGGGCATCAAATTCACCATGTACCGATGGTAAAAATATTTATGCATATTTTGGCTCACGCGGAATTTATTGCCTCGATTTTGATGGCAATATAATCTGGAAAAAAGATTTCGGACAAATGGAAAAACGCGCCAGTTTTGGCGAAGGAGCCTCACCTTACTTGTACAAAGACAAAATTTATATTCAGTGGGATCATGAAGGTGACTCCTATCTTTACGCACTTGACACAAAGACAGGAAAAGAGGCCTGGACAAAAAAACGCAATGAAGGTACATCATGGTCTACACCTCTTGTTGTTGAAGTGAACGGAAAACCGCAGTTAATTGCCTGTGCTACCAATAGTATAATCAGTTATGATGCAAATACCGGCGAAACAATCTGGACATGTGCAGGATTAACCGACAATGTGATTCCAAATCCAAAATATGCCGATGGAATTTTATATGCCATAAGCGGGTTCAGGGGAAATGAAGGCCTGGCAATTGATATTGCCAAAGCAAAAGGCGATATTACCGGAAGCGACGCTATTATTTGGTCAATTGACAAAGGATTGCCCATACACTCCCGATAATATGATTTTAAATGGAAGAATGTATTTCTTACGAGCCAACAATGGAGAATTAACCAATGTTGATATAAAAACAGGTGAGGTTAAATATTCAAAAGCCAGACTGGATGGAATCAGGGATTTGTATTCTTCGCCATCTGGTGTGGGCGATAAAATTTATATTGCTGCCGAAAATATTTGTCTGGTAATTAAAGCCGGCGATACTTATGAACTGCTTTCTTCGAATACGTTGAATGATAATTTTCATGCTTCGCCGGTAATTGTGGGAAATAAACTTCTGTTAAAGGGGTTTCATTCTTTGTACTGTTTTGAGGAATAGATAGAATACTTTATTATATTAGTTGGAATTGGTGCGGGTTATAAAACCGCACCAGTTTTAATTTTGAAAAATAACTAAACTAAAATTCTGAAATAATGAAGAAGCTCCTCGTTTCTTTGTTACTGGTTAACTGCCTGTTATCATTTGCATTTGCACAAACCATTATCAATCGCGATGCTGAAATTGAACTCATGGTGCAGGAAATATCCCGCGACCGCATTGAACAGAATATTCGTTCACTGGTTGGTTTTCACACCAGGCACAATTTAAGTGAACAGGATAATCCAACACAGGGAATCGGTGCTGCCTTGAACTGGGTAAAAGCAGAAATGGAAAAGTCGGTTCCCATGTCAAAAGGACGATTTACTGTTGATTTTGAACCTTACACTATTGGAGGAAAAGGAGAACGCATCGACCATAAAGTGGAACTAAAAAATGTGGTCGCAACCTTAAAAGGTACAAATATAAACGACGACCGGATTTTTGTTGTAAGCGCCCATATTGATTCGCGTGTGGAGGAAATTAACGATAGTACATCTTTTGCCCCGGGCGCCGATGATGATGGTTCGGGTGTGGCAGCCATTTTGGAAATGGTTCGCATCATGTCGAAACATGAATTTTCAGGAACTATTGTTTTTATGGTGGTTTCTGGCGAGGAACACGGATTGTACGGAGCGGCTCATATGGCACAAAAAGCCAAAGATGAAAAATGGAATTTGGTTGCCATGCTGAATAACGATATGATTGGGAACAGCAGTTCCAGTGAAACAGAACTCAGGGACAATATGCGCTTACGGATTTTTAGCGAAGGAGTGCCCGCCTTTGAAACTGAACAAATGGCAAGACTTAGGGAAACCACTTCCGGCGAAAACGATGGAAAAGCCCGTCAATTTGCGCGTTATATTAAAGAAGTTGGAGAACGATATGTTGATCAGTTAACCGTTTCGTTAATTTACCGCAACGACCGGTTTGGCCGCAGCGGCGATCACACCCCTTTTTGCAAGCAGGGATTTACTGCGGTGAGAATTACTGAATACAATGAAAATTACGACCGTACACACAAAGTTCCGCGGATGGAAAATGGAATTCAATACGGAGATTTGCCGGAATACGTGGATTTTGAATACGTGCGGAAAAATACGGGAATTAATGTGGCAACACTTGCTAATTTGGCTTCTGCGCCTTACGAACCTGAAAATGTCGGACTTGTTGTTCGCGGACTGACAAACAAAACAACCATTCGCTGGAACAACCCAGAAAAAGGAGAAAAACCTGCCGGTTATTACATTTTGATGCGGGAAACCAGTCAGCCGATATGGGAACAAAAAATCTTTGTTACCGGAACAGAAGTTACCCTACCCTATTCAAAGGATAATTACTTTTTTGCGGTTCAATCGGTGGATGAAGAAGGGCATGAAAGTTTGCCGGTTTTTCCCGGGGTTGCACGCGGAAGATAGTGATACCATCCCATCTACAATCATAGTAGTAAATTGAGGTTTTGCTGGGTAAAAAATTTCAACCACGAAAGAATTATTTGAACAGTAAGGGCGCTAAATCCCGAAGGTAGCGTCTCCAAACCCTCCAGTGATGCTCCCCTTCAGTGGGATGGAAAGTGTGTTCGATACCAATCTGGTTAAGATTATCTGATAGCGTTTTGGCACCACTGAACGCAAAATCCTGCTGGCCGCAGCCAATCCACAACAGGTCAATCTGTTCATTTGCTTTCTCAGGATTTGCAGCCAGAGTTTTAAATGGTTCGGTGTCCGTTCCACCACCAAGTCCGGCGCTCATAATCCCAATGTAGCTAAATGTATTCAAATTGCCTAAACCATAACGTCCGGCCTGACCACCACCCATTGAGAAACCAATGATTGCCCGATGCGTGCGATCAGCTATAGTTCGGTACTTTCCGTCTATCATAGGAATGATATCCTCCAGGATATCGCGTTCATATAAGTCAGCATCTCCGCCAAATCTGCCTCCCTGTTCAGGTGGCAGTCCGGTTCCGTCTCCATTAATACGTGCTCCACCATAGCCCAAAGGCATAACGACAAGGAACGGTTCAATTGATCCTTTTGCAAGCAGGTTATCGAGAATGTCATTGGCCCTGCCGTAACGATGCCATGAATTTTGATCGTTAGCAAATCCATGAAGAAGATAAAGCACAGGATAGTGTTTATCAGGGTTTTCGTCATAACCCGGTGGAACATAAACAGTCAATTCCCGCACAACTCCGTTCGATTCTGATTTATATATATGTGTTCGAATTTCCCCATGCGGAACATCCTGCACCTCGTAAAAAGCAGGTTCACCAGCAGGTACTTTTAGCAAGCTTGTAGTAGTGCTGATTACGTAACCGATTTTTACCCTTGGATTATAAGGATCCAATAACCTCACACCATCTAAAAGATAAAAATATACATATTCTTCAGGTGCAAGCGGCCCAACAGTTACACTCCATATACCGTTTTCACCTTTTTTCATTTCTGCATCCGGGCCAAAATCACCGGAAACGGAAACTGTGGAAGCCATTGGTGCTTCCAGGCGAAAAGTTACACGGCCATCAGTCGATACTTCAGGTGATACAATTGCGGGTCTGCCTTGTCCTCCTACCTGCGCAATAGCGGAAGATATGATCAAAGCGCCGAGGAAAAATGTAAACAGGAAAGATTTCATAAAATTTAGTTTTAATGTTTAACGATATTACAAAAAAACCGGAAGATTCACAATTTTTATATTTGCCTTTATTTTTGTATTCCTCTTTTAATCAGTTTGTTTGGAAC
>CAWKIX010000014.1:0-64841 GCA_963849775.1 uncultured Prolixibacteraceae bacterium
GTCCAACGATGAATACAAAAAAATTGGGACTCTTTATGGGTTTAACATTCTTGTAAAAACAGAAGCCAGCATGAAAGATGGTTTTGATTTTAAGGAGAACCGTTTTTTCATTGAAGGGGAAAGTAAAATCAAATACACTTACAACAATGGGCATATTGCCAAAGACCCAACACTTGCAGCCCTTAATTTCTTAAAAGCTCTGGAACGGATACCATCACTGATTGATAATCATAAAGCGTACGCGGAAAAAGCGGCAAAAGACCTTCCTGTTTTCGAGGAAGTTGTAAATAGCCAATGGCGAAAGGAGGATGAACTCAGAAAATTAAAAAGTGATTTGGCTGCGTTGGAACGAAAAATTCAAATGACAATTGGGGAGAATTCTGCAAATACAGATATGCAAAATAAGAATGTAAACTCTCAAAATCTTCAAGTTCCGTCAGAAAAGAAGGCGGTTGAAATATCTGAATCTAAAGCAAGATTCAGAGTCTGAACTTGTATAAAACTATTCATATTATTTAGTTTTTGAAAAACCATTTTGGATGAAATTATGAACATCCGATTCAAGATAGTAGGTTTTTTTGCCAATTCTTTTGTAAGGTAATTTGCCGGAACTACGATGCCGTTGCAAGGTTCTTTTGCTAACTTTTAATAGCAGGCAGAGGTCCTGGTTATCCAGCAACATTTCATCATTGATTTTATTTTCAGTATTGGAAAGTTTGTCAATCTTTTTGTTCACTGTTTCAAAATGCGACACCAGGCGGTTCATCCAAAATTCAAATTTTCTTTCTTCGATAAACATAGGAATGAATTTATTTTAATCTTGGGTACAAAGAAACGGCGTGACGAAAGGCATCACAAGTCCAACTTTAGGTTGTACCCCTTTTGGAACCTTTGAAACCCCGCATAGATTATGACGTTTAAGAAAGTTAATATTCTTCAATCTTTTTAATAATACGTTGAAGCGCATTAATTGCTATTTGTTTGTCCCGATCCTCGGCAGCGTAAGATTTACTGCGCATTCCATCGTAGGAAAGGTCTTTTTTATATCGTGTTGATAAATGTGGAACAATGGTTTTAAAGACTTCGCTCATTGATTTGGCGATTAATATTTGCAAATCATCTGCTGCTCTTAAAATCAACCCGGTTTGATCGGAAGAAAGAGCGCACATGACTTTTTGTTTGGGATTTTCCGCAGAAACTTTTTGAGTATGTAAATCTTTTGGACTGACAGAGAAATGCGACTTTTTTTCGAGATATAAAATTTCCTGGAGAAACCAATTGCATATGGTTTTATTTAAATCAGGCTGCTTGGAATCGAAAATAATTTTAGTCTTCATCGGCAACTGTTTTAGTAATTTGAAATAGAATAATAGCCGTTCCATTTTATTCTCTCTTTTTCCATAGCTATTGATCTCAGTAGTTAACCTTTGAGTGAGATTTTCTAAATAATGCCTGCTGTTAAAGTTCATACAGAATAATAACTCATCGAGCCTGGAAAAAATTACGTTTCTCTCTGAATACTCAATGCCTTCAAGCTCTGAACACAACTCTTTTATGTATTCAATCTCCTGAAAAGTAACTGATTGTTCTGCCGATGGAACATTGAGAAAACTTACTAAATCCTGAATCATAATATCAGCAACCGGTTTTAATACAGGGTAATTGTTTAACTGCTTTTCAATCGTAATAATCCTTGTCATAAGTTCTTTTTTGGCAGAAACAAAGTAAGTCTTTGGAAGTCTTTCGTTTGGATCTAAATAGTTTGCGAACCGGCCTTCTATGAGAAGAAATATTTCATTGATACAGGCAATGAGATTATTCGATGTTTGTTTAAGCTGCGGATATTTTGAAATTTGAATTTGGTTTTTCAATGCCTGATCCAGCAAAACAATAAGACTGGAATAATATAGTTTTACAGCAGATTTGGTTTTTGCTTTATCGTCCATCTTAAAAACCATTTTTTTAAGAGCGAGCATAACCTTGTTCTTTTCATCGTCTATGTAATTTTGAAGCAATGCAATTTCATGAGAATGTAACAATTCCACATTGGTTTTATCGGGATTTAATGTTACGGAAATCAAAGTATCCAGCCATTCTAAAACATATCCTTCGCCCATAGTCCATAGTTTGAAATAAAACAAACTGTATTATTGGTGAATTTCGGATAATTTAGTCTGAAATAGATACGTAGTTTCTACTATTTTTATACGAAGTAACCAGTATTTTACTTGTTAAATGCTAATATATTAGTTTGTTAATGAGCTCTACTTTATTAGAAACATCGGCTTTCCCAAATATATTTTGAATATGTTTTGTTACGGTTTTTTCTGAAATAAACAATTCCTTTGCTATTTCTTTATAAGTGCTCCCCTTTACGATTAGCCTTGATATTTCTATCTCACGAGGAGTCAGCATAAACAACCTGCAATTTTTGTCAATCGAATTGTAATTAACTGGTGAATTTTCTGTTTTTCTATGCTTTTGAGTTTTTAGGTTTGAAATGGAGGAATTTAATAATGCTACTTGTTGTTTCGATATATTCAACAGAATTGTTTCGATTTTTTGGTTTAATTCCTCAAATGAAAATGGCTTTGATACGAAATCAATTGCCCCGAGCTTTAGCCCTTTCAACCGATCTGTAGAAGTTGATTTTGCTGTTAAAAAAACAATTGGAATATGGTTATAGCTAACTTGTTCTGAAATTATTTTTGCAAATGAAAATCCATCCATTTTATCCATCATAATGTCCGAAAGAATAAGGTCAGGGTTAACCGGTATCTCACTCAGTTTCTTTAATGCTTCTGCACCGTTCAATGCACAATATACATTGTATGTTCCACTAAACTTTTTGTTAAGAAAATTTAGCATTGTTTTATTATCTTCAATCAACAAAATAGTTTGTCTATCCGGCAAATAGGCACTATCTTCAATTTTAGAATCATTAAGTTGATAGTATGAAGCACCTGGTTCGTTCAAGCTTTGAGTGGGTGATTCTTCAATTTTTAGATCATGTTTGGTGAGGATAATGACAATCTTAGTTCCGGGACCTTGCTGAGGATTACTTTCAATTACAATCTCTCCATGTAGGCTTTCAACTACTTTCTTTACAATCGGTAAGCCGAGCCCCATACCTTGAAGACTTGTATTCTTATTACCGATTTGATAGTAAGGCTCAAATATCTTTTTGTGCAGAGAATGGGGTATTCCTATGCCATTGTCCTTAACCGAGAAGAGGATTTTGTCATTCTCGTTTGATAATGATATTGTTATTTTGCCGTCTTCATCTGAAAACTTGATAGCATTTTCAATTATATTGTTTACTATACGGTTGATGGCATTAGGATCAGCTTTAACAAATAAATCTTCCCCAATAAATGTCTGTAAACTGATATCTTGTTTACTGCAATAGTATTCAAATAAAGGAAGACTATTGTTTAAAATTTCGCTGAAATCTGAAATTTTGTTATGCCTGTAAACATCTATACCTTTTGAAAATCGTTCAATGTCGAATAAATTTATGACATCTGCAGTCAATTTGTCGATTCCACTTTTTATAATATCAAGTTCCCCTGCTGCCCCATGCTTGTTGATATATTCATCAAGATAATTTTTTATAAGAGTTAAGGGGGTTTTAGTTTCATGGACAAGATTAATAAAGTTCCTGGTCTTTAATTGGTTTGATTCTTCCAATTCCTTTGTACGCTTCATTACTTCTTCCTGCAGGTTTGTATTAAGGGCTATCAATTGCTTCTCAGATTCTATTAACTTTTGATTATCAATTCTAAATTGCTTAATATTCCGTTTTACCTGTAGACTGAATAGTAACAAAAAGCCAAAATTGGTGATAGAAACCTCAGTTGCCTGGCCCAAATCTAGAACGTCAATGACTGGAAGACAGACCCAAGGTGAAATACTTATTAGAAGTACAATTAATTCTTGTTTTGAATCCTTACTGCTTAGGCTATCATTGTATTTATGACGTATAGCGCGAAATAACAAGTTTATAAGCCAGAAGCCATACAAGATCGGTAAAATAAATATGTTTTGGGCAAGTTTCAAATCTTTGGTTTTTGCAAACACAACAACAAAAATGACATAGGGTATAATAAGGAATAAATAAATACCTATATAAGCTTGAAATTTTAGTCTTTTCAACCCAAAGGCCTTATATACATAATAGGGAAAATAACAAGGAGTAATAAAACCAGCGGCATACGCAATTGAAAGTTGTAAAAAATTGGAACCAGCTAAGCGAGGATCGGGTAGCAGACCACCGATTATATTATACGCTAGCAATAAGAAGATGAGAACTATATTCAAAATTACAGTACGATCGTCAGGTCTTGCCAACCGAATAATTATTAGGTAAAAGAGAATAACAACTTCTACACTAACAAAAAGGAATGTTAGAATATGCATTTGTGTTCCGAAGACTAACATTGTTTTCTATTTTTTAAGTTCCATTTTAAAAAATAAAGACGATAGCTTAAATCTTGTTCACTGTAAACTTCAAAACCAAACTTTTTGTACCAGGGAAGATTTCTAATTGTTGAAGTTTCCAGATAAATGGGTTTGTTTTTTTGCTCACTAAATTGAATTATGGATTGCAGCAACTTGCTGCCTAAACCTTTGTTTTGATCTTCAAGATTTACACCGATGAACCATAAATATGTCATCGGTTCTTTGGGTTGGATTTTCTTAATCAATGCTTCTCTGTTCAATGTTTTTTTTACATTTTTAATACCAGTACACTGAATAATTAATTTAATATCCAACAATATTGATTTCAAAGAAGTCTTCTTTTTGTGCGGATACATGATGAGTGCGCAAGCCTTTTTATCTTCGGAAATGAACACTTCACCAAAGAGCGTACATACTTCAAACGAATAATCCATTAATGCCCGGATTCTGCTCAGCCTTTTTCTATCCTGATTTACAATGTAATTAACGCTTTGATTGGTATCAAAAGATTGGGTTAGTATATCAATAATAAGATTCTTCTCCCCATAACTTGCTTTCTTCATAGAATCTGGTTTTGTAATTAACAATAAAAATTTGCTGAATTGAGGTTTAATGAGAAACCTTAATTCAGAAGTTTGTAAATCATAATAAAAATTGTAACAGGCATGAAATTAAATTTGTTCGAAATAGTTTTGACAGAATTTTCTGCAACAACCATTGTTTCAAACGAATGACAAAAAAATCTGTCCCGTATACTCTCACTTTGAAAAAGTTATTGCAGAAAAAAAATGACTACTTCATTCAATTTTATCACAAAAATATTTACGCATCCCGGAAAAGTCAAGGGTGGCTTTATCTCTAATTTCTATGGTTAAGCCATGCTTTGCGCTCGGTCAAAAACCTAAGCTCTGGATTAATTCGTGTTCGTGAGATGTTAGGTTTTATGACATTTGCCCTTTCCCAGAATCCGGTCTGCTCAATTGTTCCCAGTTCAAAATTAACAGGCGAGCCAGATGCCAATGATTTTGTCCGCAACTTCTACTCGCATGATATCGAAATCTATGAATGTTTTTTCATCCTTTTACTCAATCGAAGCAATACAACCATTGGATATGCCAAGATTTCTCAAGGTGATATTGTTGGAACTGTAATCGATACAACCATAATTGCCATGTATTGCGTGAAGGCTCTGGCAAAATCTGTAATTCTGTGCCACAATCATCCTTCGGGTACCCTTTTCCTCAGTGAAGCAGATAAAGTAATAACGAAGAAAATAGCCGAGCTTTAAAAGTTTTTGACTGTACGGTTCTTGACCATATCATACTCACAGAAGAATCTTATTTCTCTTTTGCCGATGACGGTTTGATATGAACGAAAAGCCCAGAAGGACTTTTTTTGTTTTATCCATTCTCATAAAATTACAATTTTAGTTTTCCTTTTTGGAAATCAGCATTCATAAACTTCAATAAAGCACCATAATCTTCTAGCAAAAAGTTCGATACTTCTCCGATGTACTGATTAATTCAATATTTCCTTGGTATAAAATTCACCATTCTAATTTTGTCAATCCTGCCAAAATTAAAATTATACAATAAGGTATTGATGATATTTTTAGTTGGGTACATCTGGGGTGTTGCAGCGTTAAATATTAATTATTTCCATACAATTCGGTAAACCGTTCCGGGCCGTAGGCTTACTTTTTGCGTTCCCAGTGGTGTAATTCCATCATCATCGTAAACCGTTAGAGTCCCTTCAAAATTTACGTTTACCGTATTTCCTTGTAAGGGAGGAAGTAAAGGAGGTAGTTTTATAAGCTGGCGATCGGGGCCTAAAGCGGATTCGGCTTCAAACTCAGCTTGTTTTCCAGTACCTCCGGCAGAAAGTACTATACGTTTTTGCAACCAGTATCCAAAAATCTGGTTGCGGTTGCAACGTTCTGAAGGACCTGCACCGTACAAAACCCCCATAATACGGTCGTGTCGGGCAACATATCCCACTGCAAAAATATTACGGTCGAGCTCACCCTGCGCTTTCACCATCAGCTTCTCCTTTTCAAACGTTTTTCCGTTTTCTGAAAGGCTGAAAAACAGTTTGTTTACGTCTTTCTGGTCAAGACTGGCATCTCCCTTTTTATGAAAGGCTGCGAGATACCATTCTTTTTCGTCTACCTTAAATTTCTTAACGTCATTAATTGCGTATGGTGTTTCCAGTGCCAGTCCACCGAAAACCGGTTTTTTGGGATTTTCTCCTTCTGCCCAGTACATTTTGCCACGGTCGCGCCAGTTGGTAAAGTATACCTTAAATTTCCCTTCGTCGTAAAGCAAAACGTTTGCCCCATTTAAGTTTTGTTTTTCAGTTCTAGTGTCATAACCTTCAATAATAACCTCATCATCGTGCCTGGCCGCATAAGGTTCGGGTGAACCATTCCAGGTTTTGCCGCCATCAGTACTAACAAAATGAGCCGGGCTGTTTGTTCTGTTCCGGTCGGGCGCTGCGGTAGTATACATGTGCAAAGTGCCATCCGGAAGTTTTTGGACATTTACGTTTGAAACATGCTTAAACTCTCCGTTATCTATTACTGTATGTCGGTCGTAAAAATCGATAAAGTCGGGGGTGGTTACGCTGTACACCCGGTCGGTACCCGATTCAATTCCATCCCAGGCTGCGTAAAAAAAACGCCAGCCGTTTTCTACTTCAATTGCACTTGGGGCATAAATGTTACGAAATACACCGCCCATTCGCGGAGCCAGGAGTGGAAAACGCGATTCGGGAACCCAGTACAGTGTATTGTTTTGCCAGTATTCCGGATTAAATATACTTGCCGACACCCCTTGAATTTCAACATATCCAAGCGGGGCCATCCCTCCTTCCAGCCCGCCACTGTAATTTCCACCTGGGGGAGGTTCAGGAACTGCCACGACTTCGAATGGAACCGAATCCTGACCAATTGCAGGAGAGGCAAATACAAATAGTAAAGCAATGATTTTAAATAATTGAAGTAATTATTTCACGTTTCGAAATGTTTATAAATATTAGGTTTCCCTGTATTATTAAATCTATTTATTTCGTCAAATTATTAATCGAGAAACTCCGGACTGATGCCGGGTTGTACAGTTAAATTAATTGGCTGTTTTTCCTGTGCCCACCGGGTCACCACTAATTGTAAACGATAAGGATCCCAAACCAATTCCGGGACGTCTCCGTTTGAGCACGTTTTGGTTACTTCCAGCCCCATATTTTTTAAGGGATTCAGCACAAATTCAGCATCACCAATTGTGACTGTAAAACCATCGGGGTAATGACGGTCGGCAGGGATAAAAATCCGGGAGACTCCTAAATTATTGTCAGGAATCACCGAAAGGTTGAATGTTCTTGTTGGCAGGTCAAAATTAAAATTCAGTATATCACCCGCTATACATTGAGGATATGGCCGCGCAATGATATCAATAATATATTTTCTTTCCACATTGCCAACCGATCTATTATCTTTAAAGATGGACCACGTATAAGGATTTTCTGATTCGCCTAATTTGAAATTGGTTCCGGCAAACCATGCTTTTATGCTGCCAATACCAAGACTATCAATTATATCTACGGTTTCACAGTAAAGATCCTGGTAATTGGCCTGTTTGGAAAGGCACATATCTGTTGAATCAAAAGTAGCATAGCCCCACTCTCCTAGAAAAAGTGGCATATTTGAAATACTGGCATCTTTATAATACTGCTTCCACCAATTTTGAATTTTTGATATTTTGTTTTCGTAGATATGCGGAGCATAATAAACATTTTTACCTCTTACAGGAGTTTTCATTTTAATAAAAGGCGGATCATAAATTTCCCGGTCCGGATCATTTACTAAAATTGCCTGGTACAAACACTTTTTATCCGGGTTGACTTTATGACATTCGTCGATGAGATGCTGGATAAACGGTATCAGGTATTTCGATTCCAGTTCCTCGTAAGAACCATCAAAATCACC
The DNA here is from genome assembly GCA_963849775.1 of uncultured Prolixibacteraceae bacterium. Classification (GTDB taxonomy): domain Bacteria; phylum Bacteroidota; class Bacteroidia; order Bacteroidales; family Prolixibacteraceae; genus Draconibacterium. Next base: position 8,441 of record CAWKIX010000014.1, read on the forward strand.
CTTTAAGGGCTCGTTCAACAGATCGTACCCAAATACAGCCGATTCATTTTTATATCTATCCCAAAGCAATCGCCAGGCATCTTCAAGCATTTTAAACTGATTGTTTTCATTTCGCCAAAAATCCCCCCAATCAAAGCCTTTGGTATTGTACACCGTAAGTTTGAAATCCGTTTTCATCCCTGCATTCTTGCCCATTTGAATCAAGGAATCAAGATGAAGAAGGTAGGATTCCTGTAATTCATTATTTGGATAGCCTCCGAGGTGCCCAAGTCGGAGCCGAATAACTTGAAAATTGGCCCCCAGCTTGACCATACGTTGATAATCATCCGGGGTATAGTACATCGTTCCGGTCCGATCGTCGGTATTAACCACAAATCCTCTCGGAACCACATGCCGCCCCTGTTTGTCCCGAATTGCATAAGGAACCTGGGCAGTAACATTAATAAACAACATAAAACAAAAAAATAGAAATAAATAATTTTTCATTGGTTCTAATTTAAATAATTAATTAATTACTAGTCTGTTTGATAACCACTTCCGCACCCTTGTAGTCCACCTTTTCCTTCAACCATTTTTTGGATTTTGTGACTGCCCTGTTGAAAGAGATGCCCGAATTCATCAATAACTTTGACGGAAATATATGCTAAGTCGCACCCATTCGATGTATTACAGCTCTGATCCTCAACTAACCATAATGAAAGCGGCTTCCCTGGTACCTTAAAAGGTAACTTTCTCTGCGAATAGGCAGTTAAAGCGCTTGCTATAAGAAGATAAATAAAGGAGATAAATAATTTAATCTTAAACATTTTCCTTTCTAATATTTCTTTTTTGAACATTTTATTACAAAATAGTTCACCATTGAAATTAACATCAAAACCTTTGTACAGCTTTAAAATTCAACTTATTATAAATATCCTTTTTTTAATGTCCCATATATTTTTACAATTGTTCCAAATGCCGGTAATAGCTGAATTTGCGTTATGTCTTTAACAGGAGAATTTTGTCGTCATTTTAATATAATTAAACCAGTTAGAATAAAAATTTAATAAGATTACTTCTTTGCATAAGTTCAGTTTTTTTTAGTGAATTATAAATATGAAATAGAATCAACCATAACTTTATTAATCCGGTTTTGATGACGACCTCCTTCAAATTTTGTTTCCAAAAAGGTTTTTAAAATATCAATACCTTCTTTATCTCCTATGAATCGTCCCGGCAAACACAAAATATTTGCATTGTTGTGTTGGCGCGATAATCTGGAGATTTCCATATTCCAGCAAAGTGCAGCTCTTATTCCCTGATGCTTGTTGGCCGTAAAAGACATGCCTTGCCCAGTGCCACAAATTAATACCCCAAAATCAAATTCATCTTTCTCCACGGCATCGGCAAGTGGATGCACATAATCAGGGTAATCCACTGATTCGGGTGAATCGGTTCCAAAATTTTTCAATTCATATCCCTGATTTTTAATCCATTCAAGAATCACTAATTTCATTTCATATCCGCCATGATCATTTCCAATCGCAATTATCATTGTATTTACCTTTACAGTTTTACTTGTTTCCCTATTTTTTAGGAATAATTTACTTATTGATTTCTTCTTTCGGTTTTTGAAAAAGATTTTCCAGATCAGGGTGAGATCCCCAGATCTCTCGTTTTGCTTTATCAAAATCCGGGTTTTTAACCGGTAATTCTGCTCCTGTATCTTTTCGCCATGAATCCAATTCTGTTTTCAATTCTGCTAATTTTCCCGGATTACTTTTAGCCAGGTTGTTATATTCCGAAATATCTTCCTTCAAATTATATAATTCAAAAGAATTATCTACCAGGTTTTCAATCAACTTCCAATCCCCTTTACGAACGGCACTTTTGGGAACATCGTGATGATAAACAGGGTAATGCCAAAACAGCGATCGTTCCGGTTCTTCGTTGCTTCCTAATATTTCCGGCATTATATTTTCCCGTCAAAAATCTGTCCTTCCGGCAATTTACCGCCAGCCAACGAAATAAAAGTGGGATAAAAATCCACACTGCTTATCAATGCATCCGATACCTGCCCTGCATTTACTCTCCCGGGCCATTTCACAATGAACGGCTCACGAATTCCGTCCTCATAAACAGTTCCTTTTTCTGCTCTTAATGGAGCATTTGAAGATGCGATATACAATAGTTAATCTCCTTCATATATATGTTGCTTCGAATTGTCGAGCAAAGGAATTTTGTCGAAACGACTTTTTAATCCTCCATTATCAGAAAAGAATACAACGATTGTATTTTCAGAAAGGCCCAGTTCATCCAACTTATCCAGAACACGGCCTACACTTTTATCTACACTTTCAACCATTGAAGCATAAACAGCGTTGCAGGGGTATCCAGCCACTTTCTCTTTTTTAAGGTATTTTTCAATCAAAGTTGAATCGGCATCAAGCTGCACATGCACATCGTAATGCGCCAAAAACAGGAAGAATGATGTATCTTTATTTTCTTCCAGAAAATTCAGGCTCATATCAGTTAGAATATCAGACAAAGGTTGATTAGGATTATCAACAATATATTCAGGTTTAAATTTTGGATTAAAATATCCTCCACCTGAATATTCGTAAGCTTCATCGTAACCACTTTTTGATGGGTGATGCTCATCTAGAAAACCTAAATGCCATTTACCAAAATAACCGGTTTTATACCCCGAACCCTTTAATGCTTCTCCCAGTGATGTAATATTAGTTGGTAAATATTGCGTCCGGTTTTTAGGTACAATTACTTCCTCGAATGGTCGCCAATGTCCCGGTATAAAATCGGTTACACCAACCCTTGCCGGATACTGCCCCGACTGAATACTGGCGCGTGTTGGTGAACATACCGGACATGCTGCATAAGCATTTGTAAAACGGATTCCTTCTTCCGCCATTTTAGATAGGCGGGGTGCTTCATTAAACCGATTTCCATAAACAGGTAAATCCGCCCAGCCCATATCATCGGCTAGAATGAAAACAATGTTGGGTTTATGGTTTGGTTCTTTTGGCGCTGAACATGAAATTTGCAAAAAGGCGAATATACTTAACAGCAGAATTGATTGTAATACTTTAAATCTATTTATTACCATTCCTCATTTGGTCTAAAATATTATAAATATTTTCAGCAATGGGTGCAGGAATGATCATCATGCCACCAAAATTTCCGGTTACGCTGTTGTGGGTATCCGGGAAAGCATAGTCGAAATCGCCGCGTTGGTAGGCTTCATAACTTTCAGGTAAATTATGTGGAAACCAGTTATTATCAGTATGAATGTTCATCCAATTTATGGCCGCATTGGTAATCCCTTTTTGGTATTTTAACCAATCAATTTCACTATCAACTTCGCTCCAGTTAATGCTTCGTTTTGCTGATTCAGCAAAAACGGAAAGAACTTCCCATTGCACATGGTCGCGCACCCAATTGGCAAAGTACCAGTCGCTTGAACTCAATACCGGTTTGGTAGAATAAAGGTTGTTCACATTTTTGGGTTCCCAGAAATGGGTAAACGCCAACAATGTGCGCATCCAGTAAATCGCCTTTTCTTTGTATTTCAGCTCACCAAATTGCTCAAATGCACGATAATTGGCAATTGCCGCATGACCGGCGGCCAGTAAATTTGCAGCATGCAGCGGGGTTTCCCAAAAATCGCCAGCTTCAGGACGCTTCATTTCCATGCAAAAATCTATGGCTTTTTTGGCCGCATCCAAAAATCTTTTATCACCCGTTTGTATTCCCATATCGAGTAGCATTAATGCAGGCTTTATTGTTATCTCCAAAGCTGTTTCGCCCGTTAATCCCATGGGTTCAATAAACGATGTTGCCACTTTAAAATCATCTTTTCCTACCATGTCAGGATTAAATGGAAACGAACCATCAGGATTTTGTTTTTCAATTATACGGTCACCTTCTCTTTTCAAACCATCAATGTCGTCATTGGTATGCCCTTTCCCTATATCCTTTTGAGCCAGACACCAGTCAATTTTCTTTTTCAGTTCTTTAGCTAAAGGTGTTGTCTTATTTTCCTCTGCAAAACGAGAAAGAAATTCAGAAACACTGGGTCGGGCTTTATCCTGAGGGCGCTGTAATAGCCCGAAACCTTCGCCTTCGTGCCAGAAATTGGTGTTGTATGCATTCGCAATTTTATCCAGAGTTTCGGCGTATGTCCACTTTGGTTCTGAAGGTTCGGGTAATCCGTTTCGTTTAACCCAGTCGGTAAGTGCGCTCACACTATTCCCGTTACTTAACCATATTTCAGCATCGAAGTTTATCCTTTGTCCTATTTTCAATTCCAACGGAATTTGAGCTACAACTTCGTTTTCATGCCCTTCGATTGTTGCATCAGGAACCATTAAACCCATCAACTGGTTGTTTTTTCGATCGACAAAATTGGGAGATGCAAAAACCGGTTGTTGCAAGTGTTCCCGATAATTGAACCAACGGGTTGCAAATTGATTGGCATCCCATGACATAGCAATTGCTGTACCTTTGTGGCTGATTGCCATTACCGGAGCAGTTACTTTGTATGGATGTGGTGCCACGCGCAATGCCCATGGATCTTTAAAAAAATCTGTCCCACTTGTCCATTCATCATCAATTGCCCAATCGACACCCGGCAAAATTGCATCGTCTTTTTCTGTTCCAAACGATGCTTCACCCACTTTTAACCATGGTCCGCGAATGTATCGCGCATAATAATTACCGGTGGATTTTAACCTGTACTTCAATTTAACCAATGATGAATTGGGAGTTAATGTGAAGGAAACCAATCCGGTAATTGCAGGTTCGGTAAACGGATAAACCATCCAGTTATCAAAAGAAGTTCCATCCAAAACATCGCGAACCACAACCGATTTTACTTCAAATTCAATCGTTTCGCCAGCATCGGTTTGCTCTTTCTTAAATGATTCGGCTACTAAACGCATTGGAATATCCTGGTCGCGTAACATAATTTCACCCAAATGCTCCAGCACTCCAAACATTTCACCTGATGAGGTAACTATTTCTCCCCAGCCCCAGCCATTTATTCGTTTGTAAAAATTGAATTCGATAAAATCGTTTTTCAATGTTACTGATTCACCTCCATAACTGGATTGTTTCAAATTAGGTTCCCTTTTTTCGTCTTTGGCTTTCGCATCGTATTTTATATAGACAAATGCCGATTGCAGAAACATTAACATTAAGGCAATTATCAAAAATTTTATTTTAATCATGATTAGTATTTTTAATATATTAAATTCATTAATTTTCGTTAAACCGGTAATTCGAGCGACGTTCGGGGGCGCTATCTCCATTCATGAAAAATTCATTTATTTCATTGTTATTTTGAATATTATCTGCCCAATGAAAATCGAATGAAACTTTATCTTCCCCAATGACAGCTTTTGGAACAGCAATCATCAATTCGTTCCAGGCATACCGAAATTGTATTTTCTGTTCTTCCTTCCATTTTTTATCGTGGTATTTTTTTATGGTTGTTACCTTTTCATTTTCAATTCCATCGTTGATTAAAAAATCATAACCTTCCCATCCGGTTGAATAATCCTGGTCGGTGTTTATGAACAGCAGCATCCAGTTTTTATCTTTATAACCGGTTAAATTTTCCTTCGTTTTAACATAGAAATAAACGTATTTGTCATCCCGGGCAACTTTTGATTCTATAATATCATTTCTTCCGGTGGTATTCACGTATGGACCTGCCGCCCCGTAACCGTCACTGTTTCGGTGTTCCACATCATTAATATGATCGTAATAAGTTGCAGTTACCTTATTCCATTGTTCAAAATTTCCGGAGATATCAATACGTACTTTTTCCCCGGCTTTTACAGGTTTGCCAACTCCTTTGTATTTTCGTACGTTACTGATTAGTTGGTAATAATAGTTGTCATTGTGGCCATCTTTCATGGGTTCGATATCGCGACTAAATTCCTGGTTGTATTGATCGATAAAATAAGTGTCGCCTGTTTTCAGGGGTTTCCCTGCTTTTCCCAAATGTGCTCCCGGGTAAAAATTCCATTTCAGCAAATTAGGAATTATGGGTTCCTGCATTACCTGTTTTCCTGCCGACCACTCGTTCCAACCGGTTACAAAAACAAATTCGGGATCTATTTCAAGCGCCCTGTTCCACTGTTCCTGAAAATGTAATCCCTGTCCGGTAAATGGCGTAAGATCATATTTGTCTGTTTCCGGTTGGTGAAACTCATGAAAACTTCGCCCGATGTTTGACAACGGATGTTGCGCAACTGCCACAGGTACCATTTCTGCCTTATCTGGCGATTCGTGCCAGCCAACTGCTTGAGGAAAATGATCGACCCAGGGCCATTTATCTTTTCCGTAAGGACAGCTTTGATACCAAGGTAAAGAAGTCCATGCCCAACTTTGCCGAAGGCTAAAAAAATTCAGGATATCATCAGAAAATTTCACCCCATTCATTTTATTGCGCTGAGGTTGTTCGTGCCAGCCGTAAAGCAGTAAAGGTTTTCCTTTCCACATAAACCACAAGTCAGGATACATACCCTTTTCATAAAAATCTTTCCAAATTATATTCACCGAAATTTCGCTTCCTAAAAAAGCGATGTCGGGTGTTTTTTCACCTGCAGCCCTCATTTCTCGCCAAGCTTCACAAAGGGGAATATATACTTCTGGGAAAGTTTTATTATTGGTTACATCAAATATGATTACATCAACTCCCGCATCGGCCAGTTGATAAGCATGCCGTCGAAGTGCCCATTTTTCATTGTCAAGGTAGTAGCCGATCTCAGGTTCTCCCCAATAGTGGCTTCCCTCACCCCATTTTGGATTTTCAGGATTTTCTGCTTTAATTTTTGTTACGTCAAACGGTCCTTCAGCATCTTGTTTTAAATGGGTCATAAAATAAAACATTCCTACAAACCTGTCATCTTTTACAGCCCCGCAACTGTCGTAATCCGGCAATTCACGCCCTAGAGCATCTGCAGCTACCCAAGTGTCAGACTGAATATCACGGAAGGACTTTCCCCTTAATACCGGATCGATTTGCCCTATATAATTTACCTGATTCCAGTCTTCAATTCCAATTACCGCTTTATATGGATTAAAAACTTTATTTTCATTTTCTCTGCCTGCTGCCTGATAAACGTACCAAACGGGTTTTGCGCCCCCAGGATCCTTTTCATCGTCAGGGAAACGCCGCAAGCCAATTCTCAATCCTCCCTCACCCCTATTATCGAACCAGTTGTGCCACTGAAATCCATCAATTGCATCCAGAGTTTCAAGTTTTTTCCAGGTGTAGGCAAATCCGGTTGCCTGTTCTTTTAAATCCTGTTCGGAATATGTTTTTGAATTGGTTCCGTTTTCCGAAAGCCATAGCGTGCGTTTGTATTTACCTTTGTACAGTACTTCCGGTTTCTGTATCCAGGCATTTAAAACTTCAATATTTTTAAAAGTAATTAATGGTGTGTTGAATGTAAAATCCACTTTCTGATCCAACCATGTTTTGGGTTCAAAAAGTGATTCAGGATAAGGATGTTGTGCCACCGACCATTCAAAATCTCCTTCTGTATGTGAATAATCGATAAGGATTTCGAGCAGATTTTTGGAGGGATAAAATTTAGGGTCTGAGGTCCAGGCCCAGTAATGTGTTAAGGTGATAAATACTTCGGAGTGTGGATTGTAGCTGCGGGCAATGTTGTAACACATCCGCATGGATTTTATGTATGTATCCATAAAAATCAATTCTGTTTTATCTCCCATGTTCGTCCAAACCCAGCCTGCATCAACTTCGTTATGCATTATCCAGTGATTGATGCGACCATATTTTTTGTCATCGCGGCTGTAACGGCTTGCCAGAAAATCGAGCGCAGCTGCATAACACTCCACACTTTCAGGACTTGTCATGTTGGGCATACTGTAAATTCCCGCCGGATCCATATCAGGGTGTTGCAACAGCCTGCCTATTTCGGGATCGGGGCATTGTTCGGCTTTTGATATCAATAAAATTGCTGCGGTAATGATATTTTTTTCGGAACATGTTCGGAAAGTGGCATCCATTTTTTCCACTTCGTCTTTTCCAAAATACCAGTCTTTTCCGTTATATGTATGTTTTATCCTATCGGCAGCGGGCTGAGTGTACATAAACCTGGTAAACCAAATATTAACAGTGGCGCTTGTAATGTCCAGATCATTCAAATCCTCAAGATGCCCTCTTGCTGTGCTAAAACCACCCAAACCCTTTTTGCTTGCAGGTTTTTCATCAGGAAGGTTATATTTTGCTGCAATATCGTCAGCATAGCGAGCATGAGATTTTATGATAAAATCCTTTTTGCTTTTTGCTGCCAGAACCCATTTTGAAAGTAAACGGTCATAACGAATGTTGTTTTGCTCAGTAAAGCGGTCTAAAACTATCTCGAAAGAACCATTTTTTACGGAGTAACTGTTAAGAAAATTTGTTGTTTCTGTTACATCCATATCAGGAGTAACTTCACAGATAAAAAGCTTTTCATTCCCAGATGAGTTCCCTTTTATTATTACTGAAGTTTTGGAAACCGAAACCTCCTGAATTTTAGAAGTATATTCAGCAGCAAGATAATCTTTCAGTCGCCCCTCCATTAATTTTTCCTCTGCCCGTTGCTTTTCACGGTTTAAAGCCAGTTGTTTTTCTCTTTCGCTCAAAGGCCGCAAAACAATATTTCGAATCTGTAGGTTTACGTTTGGCCTGTTTCCAAAATCAAGCCTCATATAATCTCCTATTTCTCCCCAACCACGTAATTCTTCCGTTAAATCGACAGAGAAATTCACCCACCCTTCTGCAACCCCAATTTCCGAAATAATTTTTGAATGCTTGTTGCTAATTTCCGGGCCAAAATATATTTGCAGGTGATCCAATCCTTTAGGGCAAAAATATTCGAAAGAAAGCACGCGGTTGTCATTTGGCAATTTATCCGTTAAAGGGTTTGTGAAAACATAAGGATCTTTTCCGTTGATTATAAACTGCCAGTAACCGGCTCCGGATTTTTCAACTTCCAAATCATTTTTCTTAGTTAAATCGGGTAGTATTGAAGTTTGTGCAAACAATTGAATACCCGAAATAAAAAAAAGGAAAATAAGGGGTACAGCTTTGTTGGTGACTTTATTCATAATGCTGATTTTGATTGGTTTATATGTTTGATTTAATAAGGTACAACCCGGATTTTAAGGAGTATTTTGCATATCCTTTTTCAATTCCGAGAAATTCGATATCCATTTCAGAACCCAATTGCTTTTCCTCAATTTTAACTGAACCTGGATCTGAGGTTGGAACAAAAACGGTTACCGAAGTATTTACAGGTATTTCAACAGAATTGATGAACTGATTTTGCTGTACTTTCCACTCAGAGGATATCATTCCGTAGATAGATTTGTAGCTTGCATTCGCAAATTCGAGATGGTGAAAACCAAATGGCTTTATTATAAAATGTTTAAATCCCGGTAAAGATTCATCGGGTTGAATTCCTCCTACATTCTGATGAAACCAAACTGCAAAGCCCGATTGCATCGGATGATTGTGAGAACCTTTTTTTATGGAACAAATTTCCTTGTCATAATTATAAAAAGCTTCAGGCCAGGTGGTAAAACCATGATTAAAAAGATATTTGAAAGATGGAAAATCATCTTTTCCCAGCATTTCAAACAATTCATTTTCATAACCGAAGTCAGACAATTCCTTAAACATTCTTTTTGCACCATGAATACCAGTATAAAAATGACCACCTTTTTTTTGTGTCAGTTCCAGTTCTGCCAGTGATTTAGCAACCTCCTTTTCAAGATCTACTGGTACCAATCCCATATCAAGTGCAACCGCATTAGCAGTTTGAGTGCCATAAGTTTTTAATTCTTTATTAAAGAATTTCTGATTGAATGCGGATTTTATGAGCTCAGCCTCATCTAAATATGATTTTGCATTATTTGGTTTTTCCAACAACATTGAGATTTTAGCCAATAAATTTAAGGTGTAATGGTAGTATGCAGTCGAAGTAAGGGCAGTCGGCGTTGGGATTTTTTCTCCGCCTTTCCAGTCCGGGTGACACCAATCTCCGTATCCCTGATACAGAATATTATCCTGTAGGTAATTTTTTAAATATGCCATCCATTGAACCATGTACGGATAATTTTCTTCTAAAATCTTTTCGTTATTATAAAACAAGTAATTGTTCCAGGGAATTAGAATTATGGCGGAACCCCAATCGGGGCGGGCCTCCTGGCACACTCTTTTACCAACGGCAATGTTGGTGGGAATTCCTACAGTAGCAGGTATTTGTTCATACGTTACACTTCCTTGACCGAGGTTTGTTGCCACATCGTCCATAAATTTTATCCAGAAACGACGCATGTCGAAATTAAAATTCATTGTTTCTACTGATGCGTGTGCATCGCCCAGCCATGCACATTTTTCGCGGTGCGGACAATCTTCAGGCACACTATGAAGGTTATCTTCGATGGTCCAGATCGATGTGGAATATATTCGATTGATTATTTCATCTGAACAATTAAAATTCCCAACCCGTTCTACCGACGACCGCACAAAACAAGCTTCAACAGAATGAATATCTGGGTTAGAAATTCCTTCTATTTCCATGAATCGAAATCCGTGATAAGTAAAACGTGGTTCCCAAATCTCTTCTCCCGTTCCTTTACAAATATAAATATCGGTTTGGTCGAAACCGGTAGCCTGCCCCCAACCACCTGTTGTTGCTGTTTCCAACTCCTGTTTATCCTCTGTTAAAATTTCGGAATACCGGATAGTAATTTTAGTTCCGGCAGGCTCATTCACTTTAATTTTTGCCCAACCCGAAATATTCTGGCCCAAATCGTAGATATATTTTCCGGTTTTGGATTTAAGGAAATCGACAGCAGAAATATATTTTATTTTTTTGATGGGTTGTATCATTTGAGCTGTCAGAACAGGGATTTCAATATCATTCATAATTTCTGATTTCTCCCAACCTGATACATCACCTTCAACATTACACCAATTTTTAACTTCTTCCCTCGCATCGTACGTTTCGCCTGCATAGACGTTGTCAAAAACAATTGGTCCACATGAGCTTAACCAACTTTCATCGGTTACAATATTATCATCACTCCCATCTTCGTAATTAATTTTTACCAAGCATTTTAAAACGGGTTTTCCATAATCCAGAAATTTTACGCCAAAAGCCATATTTTGCCCGTAAAATCCATTGCCGAGCATTACCCCGATAATATTTTTTCCATTAGTTATGGAAGAGGTAACATCATAAATATCGTAAAATGCCCGTTTATCATACGAAGTTTGCCCCGGATTCAGTACCGCATCTCCAACCTTTTCTCCATTGATATACAACTCATTGTATCCGAGTCCCGAAAGATAAATCCGGGCATTTTTAATTTTTTTACTGACTGAAAATTCTTTTCTGAAAAGCGGTGCCGGATGAGAGGTTTCCATTTGAGGTTGTTCCATCACCTTGTTTTTCAAAGGCCGGCTTTTAAATTCGTCAGAACGTGAATCTTTTGCCAATCCAATCCAGTTTGCTTCTTTCCAATCCGTCTTTGAAAATAATCCGGTTTCAAACCATTCAACCTCCGACCAGTTTTGCTCCACGCCTTTGGAATTCCACCATTTCACCTTCCACCAATAGCGTTTTGCAGGATACAATTCCAATCCTTTGTAATTAATATTGTTGCTGTTTGCCGATTCAATTTTTCCCGAATCCCATATATTTCCTTTTTCGTTTTTAATACTGATTTCTGAATCGGAAACAATAATTCTGTATGCAGTTTGGAATTCTCCGTTAACTTTTGAAGTGATTTCCCATGAGAATCTGGGTGTTTGGGTTTCGATACCCATTGGGTTTTGAAGGTATTCGCAGGTTAGATTTCCAAGAAGTAGATTGGCTTGAAGATTAATTCCTTTTTGATTACAAGAACACAAAACAGATATTAAAAGGAGAAAATTAATAGTAAATTGCCGCAAATTCTTCATTGCATCATTTTTGATATTTCAACTTTATTTTATCCACATATTTTCAACTTCCTTGTAAATACTATCGTTTTCAAAGCAGTCATTACCCGTTCCATCTTCCAATAATTTAATCCGCTGAATAACAAGACTGGTTGAAATATCAGGCAACAGTTCTAAAGTTATTACTTCACCGCCACTATTGAAAACAAATTCATGTCCAACAATTTCATGCAATGCATAATCTTTACCTTTAACTAAAACATCAGGGACTATTTGACAGATTAGTATTTCCGGGGTTTCCTCTTCAAAAATGACAACAGCATCAACAAATTCCAGGGCGGCCAAAATTGTTGCACGTGCATTTAGGTTAAAAACCGGACGGTTAATTCCTTTCAGAAGAAAAACAGATTTATCGGAATTAAGTCCAACAATTAATTTTGTGCCCAATTCGGCTGATTTTAGTAAAGAATCGATATGTCCCTGATGAATAATATCAAAACATCCATTTGTAAATACTATTCTTTCATTTTCAGCTTTCCACTTTTTAAAAGTTCCCTTAAAAGCATTGAAATTGGAGAATATTTTTGACTGAATGTTAAATCTCATTCTTAATTATTTTTAGACAAATTGGAAAATAGTTTCATTAAACTTTAATGCCGATGAACAATTCTTGTATTTTTATTAGAATAAGTTATAACTTCATCACTTTAATACCTTTTGGCACAGAAATTTTGGACTTTATTTTTCCGTTTTGCTGCTTTTCGTGTCTTACACTAATAATTCCAAAAGGAGTTGGGTAAGTCCCTTCCACCCATTGAAGATTGCCCAAATGAGGTTCAATAGCTATTTTTTTACAACCGGGTTCCAGAATTTTTATCCCCAAAACATATTCGGATAACCAGGGTGTTGGTCCCGAAGCCCAGCCGTGACAAAAACTGTGACGTAACCCAATGTAACAGTATTCCCCATAAGTTGAATGAACATCGATTTTTCCATCAATTGGAAGTTGGTCGATTCTGTTTGCATTTTTTATCCAGTCAACATCAAAATCTTCCCAGAAGGTAGTAGCGCCCAATTCGAGCATCCCGCCCCAGTATTCCTTAATAACATCCATTGCTCCTGAATAATTTTCGGCCTTAGCCATGGCTAACAGCATGTAATAACCGTAAAAGGTTGAAAATCTTTGTGCTCCTTCTTCCGTTATGATGGAATTACCTTTTTCAGGTGTGATAGAATTTGACAAAGTGAGCAATGCAGCAGCCTGTTTTGAGTTTACAGGATCGGGTGATAATTTTGCCATTAATTCCAATTTTGAATTACATAACTCGGCTGTTTCATTATCATTTAAAATAGTGCAGAGTTCGGCACCAGCTTCAAGTGTTATTTTTAATAAGGCATGATAACCGGCATCAACAGCTTTAGGATAAGGACTGCTTGGCCAATCCAGAAAACGGTTTCCATCCAGATGCTCTTGTCCATTCTCATCGACAAGTGAACAAAATTTATTCAATAATTCGACTAAATATATTTCTTGTTCCTTTAAATATTCCAGTTTGCCAATATGGTAATACCATTCTTTATGAATAATAATCCACCACATGGAATAGGAGCTAATCCCGTTCATCCATTCATTGGCAGGAGTTATGTCTCGTATTAAATCCAAACTTTTTGGAACCACATCATTATATCCGAAAACTGAACTAACGGTCATTACTTCGGGATGTAAATCGCCTATCCACACCAAACGGTCGCGTTTTATTCCATCCCACAGATAATCCTGCATATTTAAATGCACAGTGTAGGCACCGGTTTCCCAAATATTGTTTAACAAAGTATCGCTACTGTTAAAACTTCCGAGGTAAGGAATATCGCGATATATCGAAATAGCATTTACCTCCTTTAATAACATTTTGCTGTTTTCGCCCAGTAAATCGATTCGAACAAAGCGAAATCCTGTATTTCCTACTTCAATTTTACCAAGCCAGGGAAGTTCGATTTCAAAATCCCGCATGGCATGGTCATTAGTTGCCGTTCCATCAATAGTGACTCCAGAAAATGTTTCAGCAACCGATTCACCAAATCTAAGCCTGACTTTTACTTGTGGCTTATTTGAAAGATTCCCTGTAACAATCTCCAACCCACCTTGTATTTCTTTACCAAAATCAAGAATTAAAGACGCTACCTGATTATTGGAATTAATAAATTCACAAAGATTAACATTAGATAAATCTGCCTGTCCGTTTCCGGAAATCAGTAATTTCTGAGAATTTATGATTTGCTGGTTTGTTGAATCCGAAATCCACACAATTTTTTTAGCAGCCAGGTAAGTTCTGATTTGGTTACTCTTACGGGCTGGCTCGGTTTTACCTTGAGCATAAATGGTAAAGCTTAAAAAAACAAGAATGAATAGTAGTGCGATTTTCATTTTCAAAAAATATAAACAGGGTTTTTGATTGGAATTTTCTTTATTATAACCTGAGTTAAGAATCCAGGACGTAAAAAATTATGAAAATGGTCATAGATAAAATTTTATCTATGACCATAATATTAGTTAACTAAAAAATCTATTTCTGAACTGTAATTTTTTGTGAACCAACTTGGCCATTCAATTCATATGAAACAAAATAAATACCTGTTTTCAAATCTTTCACTGAAACGATATCAGTATTTATTAATTTTCTCAATTGACGTCCGGCTATATCCGAAACCGTAACCACATCAACAACTTTTGACAGTTTGAACTGATTTGAAACCGGGTTTGGAAAAATATTAACTGAGAATCGGTTAACTTCCAAATCCGATTTTATACCAGTAAAAATAAATTTGCCTTCATTTCCGGCATGGATATGTGCATCTATATCATCTTTTTGAGATGCCCATTTAGCTTTGGCTTCGGGAAACCAGTTTAAGTCTCCTAAGGGTAGATTTTCAATAGAAGCTTTTAGCAATTCCGGGTTGGTATATTTTCCATTAAACACTGGCCATGCTTCATTTATAGAAGGGTCGCCATCAAGATCCCACCAATATTGAGCCCACTGAGAAGCTGGTGGAAACCTGTCGGAAGGGAACCCCAGTGCATGAATTAAAGATGCCGGACGAGTCCATTCAACAAATTTATCAGAATGTTCATAAATTCTTGTGTCTTCGAACTGTGGATCTAAATTATACTTATTATTTCCTTCTTTCCAGTTCGGAAAATCAACATCATCAGCAAAAAGAACTGTTTCCCTTGGAATGTTATTTGGATTTATTGCATTTATTGAATCAACAGGCCATAGTAACGGCATATAATTTACAACTGGTTTTCCGCTGTCAACAGCAATTACATTTAACTCATTTATCAAATCGTAAAACTTAGGATTCCTGTAGAGCATGTTGTATTCCCAGAATTGTTGTCTTACTGAAGGTAATGTCTCTCCTGGAATTGTATCAGCATAAATTAAAGCCGGTTTTGGCTGGCTTACATCTGCGCCAGGCATTGGTTGCCAGTTGGCTGCCCAAACCTGGGTATTGAAATCGAACATCAGGTTGTTGGTAAAAATAAAACTTTCTTCCCAAACCGACCAGTCGATTTGACTTTTTTGCATTACCCATGTATTGTGGTTAAACTTAATATAACCATGTACAACAGCATTAAAATTACCAGCAAACATATTTGTTCCCATGCAAACAAACGTATTATTTTCTACATAAAGAGTATCTAAACCTACACCTGAAGTTCCATTTGCTACAAAAAAGTGTCCATCGTTTGGATTTAACTGATGTCCCATACGAAGCACCAAGTTGTTGGTAAAATAGGTACAAGTTTTTGCTCCACTCAGAATAATGGCATTACCATTAGAAACCGGATCAAGGATACATCCGTCAACCACAATACGACCAAGTGAATCATTTTGTGTTATGAATGGGCCTCCAACAACACCAGTTAAGTCGGCATTTACGACATATATCCCTTTTATGGAAATGTCGCCAAATGCATTAAACATATTCCCGAAAACAGCACCTTCAGCATCTGCATTGGTCTGCAAAGTAGCAGGCATTCCACCGTTAGTTGGATTTTCACCTATAATCTGCAAATGGTAATCTACATTTTCAATAATTCCATCTAACTGGTACCATTGCCCGGCTTTTAACTGGTAGATTTTGTTTCCACCATTAGCTGCTATTGCAGCATTTAAAGTTCCTACGCCAGGCTCAACAACAAGCACATCCTGGGCCAATGTTGTTATTGCAAATAACAACAAGGTAAATACACTTAAAAATGAAGTAAATTTTCTCATAATTGTAAAAATTTAAATTGTAAATATTGGATAATTAGAAATTCAATTCTTTCTTTCACATGTTTAAAACCGATACCTAACACCAAGTTCAGCAGTCCATCCGTAATTTTCGAGATAGGTTGGCCTTTCGTCTCCCCTTAATCTCGACTTTTCCATAAAATCGGTCAGGTTGGCAAAGTTCCCGACAATCTCAAATCCTTTCAGTTTTCCTTTCAGTTTCTGCGACACTTGTATATCCCAGCGATAAAATTTCTCTTTTAAGGGATCTAATTCTTCCAACTGGTAATTTTTCCCTGTAAAAATTTCTCCGTTATACTGAAAAGAAAGCCAAACATTTAAGCCTTCCCTGTTAAATCCAAGTGATGCATTGATGATGTGTTTTGGTTGAAACAACATTGGCCCTGTTGCAATAGAATCAATTCGCGTTGGCACAGGCCTTCCTCCCTGGGGTGGAATAATGTTTTTAATCCATGATAACGGATATTTGGTTTCTGATTGGGTAAAAGTGTAGTTTGCAGTTGCTGTAAAAAAACTGAATGGTTTGGGCAAATACCAGAAAGATGTTTGAACTTCAAATTCCACCCCTTTCACATAAATTTTCTCCTGGTGGTTTTCTGGCCGTGTAACATCAACCACAGATGCATCCGGGAATGGTTCAATAATCGGGTCTCCCTTAATTCGTTTAAAATTGCGTGTCCAGATTTTATCCTGTACTGTTTTATAAAAACCAGTAACCGAAATAAGCCCAACTTTATCTCCATGCAAAGTGAGCTGGGCATCGTAATTTTCCCATTGTTCTGCTTTTAACGCCGGGTTTTGAGTGGAATATGCAAAAGGTTGAAATCCGGTGTTTATCCAAGTATTTGGAGAAATATCATTAAAATGGGGGCGACTTAAAGTTTGCGTATATGCCAAATGGGCATAAAACGATTTAAGAGGTGTAACTCTCAAGTGAACCATTGGTAACCAAAATTTATCGTCACGCTCAGCTGATCTTGCGCTTCCAGGTAATGGTTCGTATACCGGAGCAGATATCGTTGGCTGAAGCGCTTCAAATCCCTGCATTGAGGTATTTGTTTCTTCATACCTAACTCCCGGAAGCATCATTACCCATTTGCCAATATTGATTTCCGCCATAAAATAAGCAGCATAATAATCCTCTACAATATCCTGATCGTTGATCATCGATGCCGCTATATTTTGAGTAAAACCCAACTTTTCTTTTGGAAAATACTGGCTCCATACTTCCTGCCCTTGGGCATACCAGTAATCCGAGGTGTTTTGCCAGGCATCAGTAATTTGATTTAATTTATCAAAACTAAATGTAGTGCCAAAATTATACTGCCCATTCAAAAATTTGTTAATCGCTCCATCTTGCATTCCCTCGGCAGTTAAAGCTCCGGTTAAAGGATCTTGCTTAATCCAGTCAAGACTATCAGCAATAATAGGTTTGGCAAACTGATTGGTAACAATAGCTTGAGAACCTGAAATAACATCACGAACTCTGTTTTTTTGGCGATAAGTTCCTCCTGTTTTTACATTCCCTGTTATTATTCCTATTTTAAAAGGTATTGTAAAATCCAAATAAGCTGTTAAATTCTTGTCTGATATATTATCTGAAGATTGACCAATCGACTGTAATTGTAAATCCTGAAGGTGAGTCCCATCGTCGTTAAATAAAGGAATTACTTCGGAGGGATCCGACCTTCTCAATTCCTGGCTAAAAACAGCATCAGTTGGTACTTTTTGATAATTATAATTCCAACTTCTTGATTTTGGATCATCTACTACACTCATGGAATAAGCCACTCCATAATTTATTTCCATATTCAGAAAATTTAGATTTGTAATACCACTAATTGCCGATTGCACCATATCGTTTTTTCGGTATGGATTATAGCTAAAATTGTATCCTACTCCCCCAATTCCTGTAGTTGTGTAACTTTTCGCCTGATTATTTTGATCGTTTTTCGCATTACTATATAGTGTATATAACGAAAGCTTTGTTGAAGAATTCAATTTGTAATCGAGCGAAAGCATTGCCGAACGTCTGTATCTAATACTTTCAATATTGTTCAGATTTGCATTGTTGAGAAGAATATCTATCTTATTTGCAGCTTCTATTCCGTATCCCGCACTCATCGTTTGAGTGCTCCTGTTCACTCTTTCGGCATTGGCCGAAAAGAATACACCCAATTTATCATTTAAAAATCTATCGCTGAAATCACCCTGCAATTTATAATTTCCCCAATAATTGTTCATGTCGTTATACCCCATTTGGGCCATAACATCATAATGTAATCCTTTTGGAGTTTCACGCAGTTTGAGGTTAACAGTTCCTGCCACAGAGTTGGCTTCCATATCAGCGGTTAAAGCTTTGTATACTTCCACTCCCTGCAAAACGTATTGTGAAATACCAGAAATATTTGTTTCACGGCTTTCGCCGCCTGTTGAAGGCATTTGAACACCATTCAATGTCACAGACGAATATTTCGGCTCAAGACCGCGAATTACCAAACCGGCACCTTCGCCACCAGCTCGTTGAACTGAAATTCCGGGTAAACGACCAATTGCCTCAACAGCATTGGCATCCGGGTTTTCCTGTAAACGGTCTGACGCTACAACGTTTTTAATTGTATTCGAATTGATTTGTTCGCGAATGGCATTTTTTTGTCCTTTGGCTTGTGCAGTAATAACGACTTCCTCCAGGTTTTCTGTGTCAAAAGACAAAATAACATCGATTTGTTTTTGTCCATTTACAGCAATTTCCTGAGTTTTGTATCCAATAAATGAAAAAATCAGGGTTGGGTTATCTTCTAAAATTTTTAGTTCGTACTGCCCGTCAATATTACTGGCTGTGCCATTAACCGTTCCTTTTACTACAATATTTACCCCGGGTAAAATTTCTCCTGTTTCGTCCGAAATAGTTCCCTTAACGGTAATTGCCTTTTGCCCGAATAATTCAAAAACAAGAAAGATTGATAATAACAGAAGTAAGTTTCGTTTCATAAAGTTTTCGTTTGATTGTTGCGTAAAACTCGCAACTTTACACTCAATTTCTTATTCTGTTTGTTCCAATTTTTATTTTATATGTACCCATCTATAAGTTTTTGTTGAATTATTCCAGTTTTTTCGTCATTGTTCCACGTTCACATCAAATCATTCCGGCCAACAAAAATGCAGTTAAAGAATAACTCTTCCCAAAACAAGCAATTATGTTCCATAATGCTATTTTGAAATTTAGCATCATATCAAACAGGTTTAGCAAGGATAATAAAGAAGGGAAGTGGTTCTTTTTTTTATATTTTTGAATTTTGGAAAAGCTTAGATTCGCCTTAAAAAATTGATGAAACAAATACCTCTCTTCATATTGTTCCTATTCTCCGTTGCTGTTTTGGCTCAGGAAAACAACAAATATGCTCCACCTAAGTTTCAAAAACTGGATTTAAAAGACGGGCTGACGAACTTGAATGTATTCTCTATAACACAGGATGATCTGGGTTATATTTGGATTGCAACTGCGCGGGGATTGAATAGATTTGACGGAACTTCATTTAAATACTATCTATATGATAAAGGAGAAAACTCACTTTTTCATGATTGGGTTTCAAGACTTCATAAAAATTATGAAGGTAAAATTTTTTGCAGCACAAGATATGGGTTAAACCTATTTGAACCAATTTTAGACAAAATGTCCCGGATAAGTTCGAGCAAAGAATATTTTTATGATTTTATTGATTTTGACCACAATACATATGCAGTTAGTGATTTAAAAGGATTATGTGTTTACAACAAAGAAAAAAAAAACTTCGATAAAATTGCTAATGTTGATAACGATAGACTACTTAATAATTTTATTTCGGATGAGCGAACTGGAATTTGGGCGAAATCCATTAACAATCTGGGTCTGGCTGTTGCTCCCCTTTCTGCATCTTCATTGCAAACTGTTGATACGGCAACCCTGGTGAATTATAATCCCGGCACACACACTTTTAGCAAATTTATAATCCCTGACAACGATAAAAATAATACAGAAAGAGTTCTGGTTAAAATAGATAATTTAATTGTTATCGCAGGGAAAAGATTCCATATTTTTAATCTTAATACCTTCACATTTAACCCTTTTCCTAAAAAATGGGACAATCTCAATAAAATTAAGGACTTGGAAATCATGTTTATAAAACAAATTGAGAGCCGAATTCTTTGGATTGGTACCAGAACAAATGGACTTTATATTTTTAACCTGGAAACAAATACCTTATTAAATTTAAATAAATCAAACTCAGATTTAAAATCAAACTGGCCAACCTGCTTATTTAAAGACAGGGATAACAATATCTGGGTTGGGACTTTTGATCACGGTGTAAATATAGCCTTTAAAGATAGAAGCAATCTCAATTTCGACAACACGCTCAATAAATTAACCTTTGATAAGTTCATTACTTGTATTACCAGCGATAATAATCAAAATTACTATATCGGGACCCGATATGACGGATTTTATATTTATAATGCTGCGAACAGAACTTACAAGCACTTTCACGAAGGAAATAGCTTTTTAACTACCAATCATATTCGAACTATTTTTATTGATTCAAATAAAAAACTTTGGATTGCTTCAGAAAAAACATTGCACATTACAAATTTAAATGTGCAGAAATCAATAGATTTTAATATACCCGGCCCTAACAATGGGATGGTTTCATTTTGCGAACAGGGGGGTAAAATCATTGCCAGTTCCGACACTCAGGGCTTTTTTATTTTTGATTCTAACGGAAAGCTAATAAAACAGGAAAAAAAACTTTGGAGTAATATTTCACAGGTCATTCCCTTTAATAAATCAGAAATAATAGTTTCCTCATACGAATTTGGTATTTTTATTTACAATATTGAATCGGCACTTTCAAATAATATACACAAATCAGACAATTCGGAAAATTCCAATTTGAACCAGCCCATTACCATGTATTTAGATTCAGATAATATTTTATGGATTGGAAATTATGTGTCAGGATTGTACAAACTCAACCTAAAGGATAATAGCTTTAATTCCTATACTATGGAAGATGGCTTGCCCAACAATGATATTGTTGGAATTGTGGAAGATAAATTTGGCAAATTGTGGTTAAGTACATCCTATGGATTGTCGCGTTTCGATAAAAAAAAGGAATTTATCAATTACTTTTATAATGAAGGACTTGAAAATTTACAATTTCATGCAAAAGCAGCTTATATCGATAAGGAAGGAACCGTATTCTTTGGTGGAAATTATGGGCTAAATTATTTCGACCCTCAGGCATTTTCACAAACCATAAACATTAGTGCACCTAAAATTATTTTGGAAAATCTAAATGTTCAAAATAAAAATATTACGCCAAATGATGAAACCAAAATTTTAAAGACTATTTTAAATAATACACAGGAAATAACACTAAGCCACAAGCAAAATATTATTACAATTGAATATCATGCCTTTGATTATATTGCTGCAGACGAAATCAGGTATTCGTACATATTAGAAGGCCTTGATAAACAATGGAACAATGTAGGTAAACGTACCTATGCCAATTTCTCAAATCTGATCCCCGGTAATTATGTATTTAAGGTAAAAGCACAAAATAATAGTGGGATATGGTCTGAAGTTTCATCCGTTAAAATAGAAGTTAAACCCTCTCCATTTTTGACTATTCAGGCTTTTATAATTTACTTTATTTTGCTTGTTGTCATCATTTTTATCAGTTTCAGGTTGATTTTGAATGCCAAACTTTATAAAAGCCGCCTGGAGTTAGAACATAACGAACGCCTGCGTGAAAATGAAATTGCCCAAATGAAAATGCGGTTTTTCGCCAATATTTCACATGAAATCAGGACACCGCTAACTTTAATTAAAGGAAATACCGATCTTTTGTCGAATGAATTGGCTGTTAAAAATATAAAGGCCTCGTCTTTAAACGGTTTACGATATAGTACGGAACGACTGCTGAGGTTGGTTAATCAGCTTTTATCGGTTAAAAAACTTGAAAACGATGCGCTCGACTTGAATGTTAAAATGGATGACATTATATCAATCACCAAAAACCTAAGCCAATCATTCATTTATGTTGCTTCCGGTAGAAATATCACTTTAAGTATTGAAACCAGTTTTGATGAATTGATTATACCAATTGATACAGATAAATATGAAAAAATAATCAGTAACCTTTTATCAAATTCACTAAAATTTGCAAAACAAAACGGAATTATAAAGATTGTGATAGAAAATCCTGAACCTTCAGAAATAGGTTCATTTTTTTCGGGGAATAATAATTTTAGAAGCATTGATTTCGTAAAAATATCGGTTATTGATAATGGCCGGGGAATTCCAGAAAAGGATTTGCCTAATATTTTCAACCGGTTTATGCAATCAGAAATCAATAATGACAAACCCGATTATTCGGGAACAGGAATTGGTTTGAATTTTACCAAACGGATCATTGAACTGCATCACGGTGCTATCAAGGCTGAAAGCATTGAAAATGTGGAAACCAGGTTTTCTTTTGTATTATCACTCGTAGAAAAAACATATGAAAATGACATTTGGATAAGTTCAAAACAGGATTATAAAAAACACATTGAAACAAAACTAAGTTTATCAAAAAATATTGACTTAAAAGAAAAAGGACAACCAGTTATTCTTTTGGTTGAAGACGACCTGGAATTAAACAGATTCCTTAACATTTCGCTAAACAACCGATTTAAAATGATTTCGTGTTATAATGGAAAAGAAGCCATTAAACTGGCTCAGAACCAACTACCCGATCTGATTATTTCGGACATAATGATGCCTGAAATGGACGGATTGACCTTATGCAAATTAATTAGGGAGGACGATCTAATTTCACATATCCCCATCATATTATTAACGGCGAAAACCGATGTTGAAAATGAAATTGAAGGTTATGAATATGGTGCTGACGATTACATTTCAAAACCATTCGAGATTAATGTTTTAACTGCCCGGATAAATAACCTGATACATCTTAGGAAAAAACTGCAACAATCCTATAAACAAGGAATACTGAATGCCCAACCTCTAGAAATTACTAACCAATTCGAACTGAATTTTGTGAAGCGAATTGAATCCATAGTTTCAAGTGAATTTCAGTCGAGTGAATTGAATGTAATTTTTCTTGCCGAAAAAATGAACATGAGCCGCACCAGTTTCTACAGAAAGTTTATGAGTGTAATGGACGTGTCGCCAAAAGATTTTATTACAAAATACCGGATTAACAAATCCATCGAATTAATAAAAAGTGGCAACGATAATTTTGGCGAAATCAGTTATTTATGCGGATTTGGCAGTCAAAGTAATTTCTCCGTTTTGTTTAAAAAAGAGAAGGGAGTTTCACCTTTGCAGTTCAAAAAGACATTGTAATTAACCTGTTTTACAAACAGTAAAGTTTTCGGGTTTGCTGGTTATTTCCTGAACGCAATTGAACAAGATACATCTTCTCATTCCCCTTATTCCATATTGCCAGTTAAGTTCTTCCTCTTTACCAGGAATAAAATTCTGCGGTTCCAATACCATATTTTTCACTTCCTCCATACTATTGTTCAACACTACTTTTTGATTAACAATTTGAGGTTTACCCGAAGAATAATCGATGTCACCTACCCATAACTCGTAATATCTTTTATTATCGGGATATAAGCCGTGATGCTGAGCCCATGCAATACGAAGATGAGTGCGTGAAACAGCAGGCCCTTCCCAGCAGAATTCGCCAAGTCTGGTCGCCGGTTTATCAAGGTTTTTGTCCAACACCCAAAGTTCGGCCAAACGGAATCGTGCTTCTTTCCAATCATCACCCGGAAAATCCTTTACTCCCGACAATAAAATATCACCGTTGCTTAAATACAATGCCCGCACATATCCACCGTGATAATAATGATGCGTAAGAGGTTTATACTTACCTGTTTCAAGATTATACTCATACACATCGCCAAACGATCGTTCAACAAAAAGGATACGTTTGCCATCGTGTGACCAGTCGGCACGTTCACCAAAATCAGTAACTTTTGTAATATAATCGGGGTAATCCGTATCGATCCAGTTTTGCCGCTCACTTTTTTGAGCGTATGATGTAATACATAGTAACAGCACAAAAATAAGTGCAATAGAAAGAAAATGGATTTTAAATACTTTGCTTTCATTTTTTAAACTTTAATCAGGTTCAGTATAAACAACTTATTTTATTTTTTCCAGATGAACCGGAAATTGAATCTTCTGTTTGGAGCAGTATCTCCATCAGTGCATAAGGAAATTGGATTGACTAAATCAATTGGATTATCAGACCACTTGAAATCGCAGGTGATCGCATTTCCGTTTAAGCCTAATAATTTCCGGGGAATTGTCAGTTCCATGTTATTTCCGTTGCGTGAATAACTCAATTTTGCCTTTTAATTACTTTTTTTTAAATACATCAACCGGCCTGATATAAGGTGAATTGTTCCATTCTTCATTACCCGCTGCATTTTTAAAATCTTCACTACTCCAAAACTGATCGTTGTATTTAGCCATCCATTCCTGTGTAAGGTTCCATAACTTTTCCTTGACAGCTGTTTTCGAAGGATCAGCAAAAAGATTGTTTAATTGGTATGGATCGTTTTTTCGATCGAATAAAACATTGTGCAAAGAACCTTTGGTTTCATCCTTTTTAGTCGCGAAAGTATAATCGCGGGTAATCACACCTCGGAAGTTATTTTGCTCATATAACCAAATTGGCACATAATCTACGGCAGTAGAATCGTGCGTAAAAATGGCATTTGCCAAACTTTTACCCTGACACTCTTGTGGTACATCCAGTTGCATCATTCCTAAAATAGAAGGCATCATATCCAAAGCACTGAATAAAAGTCCGGTAGTTGATCCGGATTCCAGCTTTCCAGGCCATCGCATCAGAAATGGTGTATGGCAAGAATAATCATGGGGATATTGTTTCGGATAAATGGCATCGTCAAACTCCAGCATGTCGCCATGATCGGAAGTGAAAACAACCAATGTATTCTTATCGAGCTTCAATTCGCTAAGTTTGGCCATGAGTTGGCCAAAAGCAATATCAACACCAGTTGCCATTGCCATTTGTCCATGAACCATCCGGCGGCGATCATGGGTATTTTCAACGCCAGGACGCATCTTTATGCTGTCACGATCATACATCGCCATCAATTCTTCAGGCGCGTCGTATTTATAATGCATCAAACTGTCTTCGCCTTTAAATTTGCCCCAATCGTGTGGTGCATGCCAGGAGACAAAGAGCGCGAATGGTTTTTCGGCATTTTTACGGCTATCGAGATATTCCAAAGCCTGATCGGTTTGTCCGTAAACTTCCCACTTGTCGAAAAATACCTTTTTCCCTTCCTCGTTCCAATAAAAGCAATGCCCAGCCCGAAAATCGACATGGCAATTGTTGCTAAGAAAAAGTTCATCAAACCCATAGCGCATTTCGCCGGGAGGAATCGGCCGGTCACGTTCGCCACCCAACAAATGCCACTTTCCGATGTATGCCGTATTGTATCCGGCATCGCGCAAAACCTCGGCAAACTTTTTCCCGTGACCCGGAACCAGTGGTTTATCATTCACAAATGCGCCATTGTACAATGGTTGTTGGCCACTCATCAACATTCCGCGAAAAGGGGTACATATGGGCTCGTTTGAAAAACAATGTGAAAATCGTAATCCTTCCTCCGCAAATTTATCCAGATTGGGAGTTTTAATTTGTTTGTTTCCGTAGCATCCCAACATATCAAAAGTCTGTTGATCCGAAAATATAAAAACCAGGTTGGTCTTTTCGGTTTGTTGCTTCTTACAGCCAAACATCAATATTCCTGAGAGAAAAAAAAGAACTAATTTAATTTTCATTTTTCTATATTTTATTTGATGTACATGCATTCCCTAATTTCCGGTAGATTCGGATTTTTAAATTATAAATAACCTGATATGAATTTTAACTTTTCTATAGTTTGAAACCTTAGAAAAGCACTCCTTCCTTAAAACTTTTTAATCCTGATATTCCTGTATTCTATGGTCATGGGCGGACCAACATGAACCTGCACGCCAAGCAAACCTTCCATTTTCCGGTTAGCAATATCGTTGTCGGTTACAATGCTCATCACATGATTGTTAATCACGTGAATTAACGTATTGCCCCGGATAATCAGGTGGATTTCATTCCAATCTTCCTTTTTGATAAAGTCAAATAATTTATCTTTTTCACCAACCGTTCCAATCTCAACAGGTTTTTCGCCATCACTGATTTGTGTTACCTGTCCCCGAAGCGCCAGAAATGTCCGACCCCGTTCTTCGTAATTTTGCCCGCTCCATTGTCCTTTTCCATCAATATCGCACTGATACCCCCTCAGTGCCAGTGGGATACCATCAACTTCGAAACTACGGTAATTAATTCCCGAATTTCCTTCCGCAGAAACTTTATAATGCAGTTTTAATTCAAAGTCGCCGGTTGTGCCTTCGCGCCAGATAAGAAATGAATTTCGTTTTAATAAAGTCTCAGGAGTTACTTCTCCGACAATTGCACCATTTTTAACGCTCCAGTAAACTGAATCTCCCTCCCAGCCCGCAAGCGACTTGCCGTCGAAAATGGATACAAAACCAATTTCATCGCCGTTGATAGGTTGTGGAAAATTCGGTTGGGAAAACACAGTGGTGTTAATTAATCCAACGACCACAACCCAAAATAAAATTCTTATTTTTTTCATCTGACTAAATTTTAAAGTTCTTAACAATATTGGATAGCCTGATCCTATTTTTCGGGAGAACTCCCATTTTTTTATAAAACCTGTTTGTATTACATTTCTGCATTGTTGTTTCTTTTTTTGTATTTACAACTTAAGCCAGCGAATCAAACCTCTAATTCGATCCGAGATAGAAAAGCTTTTTTGTTTGATGAGAATTTTCAGTATTAATCCGATACAGATACATACCCTGACGGACATTTTTTCCATTTTGGTCGGTACCATTCCAATTATAATAATGAATGCCAGCTTCCAGTATTTTATCTTCAAGGATTTTCACTACTTCTCCTAAAACATTAAAAACTATAAGGCTTACTTTTGATTCTTGTTTTAATTTAAATTCAATGTTTGTGGATTCAGAAAATGGATTTGGATAATTTTGTTTGAGCTCATCATTGTCTGTAGAAACAGATAGAACGTTTGCCAAAGTATTTCCATCGTTATCAAAGTAGGCAGTGTAGTTTTGAAGAGTACCCGGATCAACGATTTTAATTTTTGAAGTATCACCATCTGACCAACTTTTAAATGTATGTCCCTGTTTTGGAATAGCTGATATAGTTACAGGAATATTCTTAAAATATTTTCCACTCCAGGGATATGATTCCAGCTGTATAGTGTTCACCTGTATTGTACCTTTTATTGAATCTGAGTCAAATGTCAGAATAGTTGGGCGCTGTAAATTAAATTTACCCATCACGTGGTAGAACACGTTGGTAGCCCGTTTTTCAGCAAAAGTGAGCATTACGTTTATTTCATTATCCCATTTAGGCGCCGATTGTAGAAACCGCTTTTTATGCCTATCAATTTCAGGACTCAGCAAGGTTTTAAAGCTGTTGATTATGGTTTTTACCCTCTCCGGCTGAAAAGTAGTATTTAAGTGGTCGCAACAATTATTTATAAACTTCTGGCTGAAATCGTTGTTGTCAATCAGTTTTCGAAGTAATAAAGTTGAATAAGGCGGATTTGGCCAGTTGTCCGAAAAGTCGGGTTGCGTGGCAACTGCCAGAGTGTTATGGTTAGTATGGTCTTCCACTTTACCAAACGGACTCAGCCCAAAACCAAAATCAAGGTCACATAGTAACCAGCGCCATTTACTTTCCGGCTTATCCGATTTCCAGATTCTGATATTATTTGCAGGCCAGTCGCCATTGTCGATATAAATTTCGGTAATGATATAATTGATATAGTTATCAATATCTATTTTTGAAATTACATATTCATAATTCTCTTTTACCGAGAGGTCGTTATTCTCAACAAACTTTAATAAATCATTATACTCATCTGCTGATCCTGAAATAACAGCAGGCTCACTTTTGAATGCCTGATATTCGATTAAATTTACGTCTTTGGAATCTAAATGATTATTGGCTGCCACATAATTTTCATCAAATTTTTCCTGAAGGCATTCGATTCCCCAGTATTTGCCATTCAGAAAATGAATTACATAATTAAACGCCGGTGTTTCAAGATCCATTCTTCCTTTTACCAAAGTCATCATCATCGGATCGCGAAAGATGCCATAATTATAATCATTTCCACCGTTTCGCAATACCAACGATTCAAATGTATCAATGTCTTTGTCTTCAAATAATTTATATTCTATTTTATCGGTGCCATATTTCTTTTTGGCATAAAAGTTTAGTGCTTTTTGCTCAACAATTCTAGTTAACCCTCCATGTATTTTAACGCCCCCATCGAGCTTAAATCCTATTTCACCCGATTTCTCAATATATTCAAGATTAACCGTTCGCTCCCAATCCTGAAAAGAATTGCAATTTGGATAACCTCCGTCATCGACATAAATACCGTATTTCTTATCCCACAAATTGTACGGATCGGTTGTTACTGAAATTACAGGAAAAGTGATATTTTCGTCAATCAGATAAGTTTCGGTAGTAATTAAACCCGGAGATGAACCTTCCGCAAAACACCTGGCCCGCAAAACAGTGGTTGATGATACTTTAACTGGTTCAGAGTAAAAAGTTGAACTTGTATCGGGTTGGCTTCCATCAAAAGTGTAGTAAATTTTGGTTTGTGGTTCTGATGTTGAAATTTCAATTGACACTGTTCCGGTATAAAACCCTCCCGGTAGAGATAAAACAGGTGCCTGACATGGTGGTAAAAATAAAGTATTGTCGTTTTCTGAGCCTGGCGTCGGTTTGCTGAGAATTTCCCAGTTTTTTGTTCCGTCAGGAATCCGTCCATAAGAAATATCAGTTATTATCGGAGGTGTTTGGATACTGTCAATTATAATTCCTGACGGACTTGCAACAGAGAGAAATTCTCCGGAGGTACTTACTTTAAAATTTGTGTGAAGCGGTGTTGTTTTTCGGTCTTTCCCTGAAGCAAAAATCAATAAAAACCCCTTTGCAGGTATAACTACCGATGGTAATATCCATTTAAGAGGTTCGCCCTTTTTGTCCGACAAACCAAATCCAGTTAAATCAACATCGAAATCTCCCCAATTGTACAGTTCAATCCAATCGCTGGAACTATTGTCTTCATCGAAAATTATTGAAGTATTGGAAGCTACAACTTCATTAAAAACAATATTTTGACCTGAAGTTTTTATTGATGTTATAAGTAAAACTATGAGAAAAAATGCAATTGATTTTTCTTTAAAATGAAGCCTGTTTCTAAAGCTATGGATTCTCATGTAGTTATAATTTAAATTTTTATTTTCATTATGAACAAATAGGATAACGGATATAATTAATTTATCGGCCAGTCCCTTATATAATATCCATCTTGTGTGACCAATTGAAAGTTTTTAATTTCAATTTCGCCTTTGCCGCCAGATGGTTGAATACGAATGGAGTTTAAAACTCCCTTCAATGGCAATTCAACCTTATAATCATGCCAGTTATCATCGGTTATTCCTTTAAATTGACTGGTATTATCTTTCATATATTGTTTATCCCCGGCCACTTTCCACGATATATTACCATCTCCTGAACTGTTTGATTTCATTTGAAATTTGAGGTAGAAAGTTGTATCAAATACATTGGGAGTGTACTTTGTTTCTATAAACGATGATGTACCTATTGATTTAATATGAATTGCATCTTTTTCAACCCCTATTTCCGCATCCACAGATCCATGCCATGCATCAGCAGTATTTCCCTCATAATTTTCATTTTTTTGAGGAAGCAGAATTTTTGCTTCTTCCACATGTGCATCTAATTGTTTAACCATAGAATCAACCTTTTCAGGCATCAAATAAGCCAGGTTGTTTTTTTCACCGATATCTTTTCCCAAATCGTACAACTCGTAACGATGTTCGCGGTTTGGTCCGTCAAAATAAAATTTATATAACCGCCACGGTCCGAAACGCATTGAAATATTTGCCCTGTTTCCAGTAGCAGGTACGTTATGACAAAAAGTGGAATATACAGGTGGACGAAAATATTCATTGCCCTTTAAGGCCGGAACATAACTAAACCCATCCGTTATTACATTTTCAGGAAATGGAATATTCAGAATTTCCAGCAACGAGGTGTAATGATCTACTGTTGAGGTAACCACATCAGAAACTGAATTGGGTTTTGTTAAACGGGGTACTTTTACAATGAGTGGTACACGCACCCCTCCTTCATAATTTGATCCTTTTCCTGCACGAAGCGGATAGTTATTTGTGGGAATTGTTCCTTCAGGACCATCATACATATTACCCCCATTATCGGAAGTAAAAATTATAATTGTATTTTCATCCAAATCAAGTTCTTTAAGAGATTTTAGAAGACGGCCAATATTTGTATCCATGTTTTCAATCATACCTCCCATGGTTGGACAGCGTTGAATATTTCCACCATTTAATTTTTTTGCATATTTTTCCTTTAAATCATTTTTCGACTGATAGGGTGCATGCACATCATAGTACCAAAGACATAAAAGAAAAGGTTCTTCTTTTTTTGATTGGATATACTTAATGGCTTCATCAGTAAGCGCATCGCAAATATGAGTTCCTTCCGGAACAACGGGGAGAGTCTCGCAATCCCAGGGAGCAAAGAAATATCCGGGTGGTGGTGGACTGGGATGTTCGCGTCCTCCTACCACCACATCGAATCCCTGGTTTTCAGGAAGATAAGGAGCACGCCCCAAATGCCATTTTCCCATAAATGCAGTGGAATACCCTTTAGATTTTATAACTTCGGCGAAAGTGAGGTATTCGTTCAATAAACGAGTACAGGTTTCAGGAGTTGCAGTTTTACTAAATGGTTCTGCTTTCGTGGTTTCCTTAGGGTCGAGAACCACTTCTGCTACATGCCCACTCGGGGTT
Organism: uncultured Prolixibacteraceae bacterium; assembly: GCA_963849775.1. Taxonomy (GTDB): domain Bacteria; phylum Bacteroidota; class Bacteroidia; order Bacteroidales; family Prolixibacteraceae; genus Draconibacterium. Next base: position 39,756 of record CAWKIX010000014.1, read on the forward strand.
GTAAAACGCAAACGCCCGGGTTCCTGTCCGGTTAAAATACTAGCGCGCGTTGGAGAACACAATGGACTTGCAGAATATGCATTCGTAAAGCGCATCCCCGATTTAGCCAGTGCATCAATATTTGGCGTTTCATAGAAATCGGATCCATAACATGTTAAATCTTTCCAGCCTAAATCATCGGCCAGAATAAAAATAACATTTTGCTTTTTGCTATTTGTTTTTGCCGGTTTAGTGGCCTGAATCATAATAACTGAAAAGATCAGCAAAAAAAAGGTTGTAATTAGTTTAGTCATTGTTATTGTATTTATAAATTCTGCATTTCAATAAAATATTCTCCCGATCCAAATTCTCCAATAAAAGTAAAATCGGAATTTGTATTTTCAGGCGCCGACTCTTTGCCGTTTACTAATACAGAAACAGCATTTCCGTAGTTTGGCACATTAATTTCACCTTTTGTATTTTCAGGAATTTGTATATGCCAGACAAATTTTCCTCCTTCGTTTTTCCATGCACTTTTTACCGTCCCATAAACAGTTTCGTACGATGCATCTGCATTTTCCATGTACCTAGTAAGATAGGGCTTAAATGAAATTTTATTGAATCCCGGACCGTCCTGAAATGGATTTATTCCGGCAATTCCGGAGTAGAACCATTTGTCGAAACCAGCCTGCATGGGGTGGCTGTGAGAGCGATATTTTATGTCGTCGAATTCTTTCGAACGAACCGGCAGAACCTCCCAAAGCGTTGTGGCATTATAATTTTCCCACATAAAAGCAAAACTATTATCACCCTTTTTTGAAAGCAAGCGATATACTTCGTCTTCAAATCCATTTTCGGCTAAAACCCCGAATAGCCGGGCGATTCCAAAAATGCCGGTATTGATAAATCCCTCATATTTTTCATGAATATTTTTAACGATCGACTCCGCTACCTTATGTTTTTGGTTTTCGGGAACAATTCCTATTTCGAGCGCCATTGCGTCTGCAGTTTGGCTTCCATAGGTATAATTTACCGTGTCGAAAAAATGCCGGTTAAAATCGGCTACTGCCTTTTTGTGAAGATTGGCGTAGTATTCGTAATCAGCCTCAATGCCAAGTACTTTGGCCGATTTCGCCATTATTTTTAAATCGAGGATGTGGAAAGCCGTAGAACTTACCGAAACAGGGCAATCGATGTTTTTATTCCCACCAGGCGGACACCAATCACCCAAACCATGTTGAATTAGTCCATCTTCGCTTTTTGCCTGAATATAATCCGTCCAGACTTTCATATCTGGATAAAAGTTTTGGAGCAGAATTTCATCGCCATAATACAAATACAAATACCAGGGCAGTTGTGTCATTGCTGTTCCCCAATCGGGCGAAGCGGTTCCGCTTGTTCGTTTGCCAGGGACAATCATTGTTGGAATTCCAAAGGGTTTATCGATAATACTTCGGTCTGAGAAATTTATTCCGAAATACAATTCTTTATTTGTATTTCTGGCTGATGAACGCATATCGAAAATGTATTTACGCAAAAATTGCTGTGCATTGTAATTATAAATTAATGTTTGTGCTACAGCATGTGCATCGCCTGTCCAACCGCACTTTTCGCGGTGCGGGCAATCGGTGGGAATGCTGTGGATATTGCTTTTTATTGTCCAGTCGGCCAACTGGTGCAACTTGTTGATATTCTCTTCTGAACATGAAAAGTTGCCCGTTTTGGGCAACGATGAATAAACGACAATCCCGGTTAAAAAATCATTCGACGGACGCTCTGTCAACCCTTCAACCTCAACATAGCGAAATCCGAAATAGGTAAATTTCGGCTTCCAGGTTTCATTCCCTTCTCCTTTGCAAATGTACTTTTGAGTTTGAATAACTTTTGTTGCACGCACGCCTGTTGTTCGCGGATCAATTTCTCCGTTTTCATCCAACACTTCCACACAGCGCAAGGTAATTTCCTGACCTTTTTCTCCCTCAACTTCTATTTTTACCCAACCGGCAAAATTCTGTCCGAAATCAAAAATATATCGCCCATCCCCTTTTGTGATTATCTTTTTTGCACTCAGGGTATCCATTTCCTGAATGGGTTGGGCATACTGTTCCAATAAATTATTGGGGTGATTATCTGATAACAAAGCACTATTCCACGATGAATCAGTTGTAGATTCAAACCAGTCTTTCACTTCCTTATTTGCATCGTATGTTTCTCCGGCATAAACATTTGTAAATGTTATCGGGCCAGGTTTCCACAACCAGCTTTCGTCGGTACCAATAATTTTTCTTGTTCCGTTTTTGTATTGAATTACAAGCTGAGCTATAAATACCGGCTGTCCGTAAATCATATCTTTACCCCACACCACATTTTGGTTGTACCAGCCATTTCCCAACATAACACCCAAAACAAAAGAATTACCGATCGTATTTAAATCAAGATTGTAAGCAGAATAGAAAGTATAATCTTCGTAGTTGGTTTGCCCCGGATCCAAAACATTCTTACCGATTTTTTCACCGTTTAAAAATGCCTCATAAAATCCAGGGGCCGAAATATAAAGTCGCGCATATTCAATTTCTTCATCCTTGTTTAACTCTATTTTTTTCCTAAAAACCGACAATGCAGAATCAGGTTGATAATTATTAGTTATCCAATTTGCCTCCCAGTTTTTTGGATATTCGAGAGGTGTATAAAACTCCTTTACCTCGCTCCAGTTCCCTGCGACATTTTTATCGTTCCACACTTTTAGTCTGACGTAATATTTATGCCCATTTGCCAAATTATCTCCGGGGTATTTTATTTGAAAATCATTCATTTTTTCTATTTTCCCTGAATCCCAAATATTGCCCCTGTCAAATTCCAAATCGGCCTGGTTATCAGCAATTAACAACTGACAAGCGCTTTGATAAAAGTCAGGGGTGTTTGATTTGATCTTCCATGAAAAAATGGGGTTGTTATCGATGTTTGATATAAACACGGATTCAAAATCGGTTATTTTAAATTCAGGTTTTTTGCAAGAGTAGAAAACCACAAGTGAAACAAACACTACAATTGATTTGTAATAAGAGGAATTTAGCATGATGTGATAAATATTTGATATAGAAAAAAGCACATGTTTCCATCATCCAATCCAATCAGGCAAACAAATGATATTCTTACAAGTAAAAGTGGCACTTCTTCGCTAGCATTTTTATTATATATGTTTTACTTTTTTGTGGTTTTGTATCGTAAATACACAAAGAACCTTGCATTTCGGACAATTAAATTGATTTTTAAAATTCCAATAAACTAATCGAATGCCAACCCTGATTACCTTCGGATATACAAATGATCGATGGTTCCTTTACCTTTTCGTCTAAATAGTTTTGTTACTCAAAACTTTAGTCTCACTGATTTAAAATTTGGAATAGAATGCTTCCTGTTTACTGCAAATTATTGTACTATTTTTTTATTATTCTAATCGATATTGTTTCTTTACTATCCGTTACATTCAAAATATAAAACCCACTTTTCAATTTTGCAATATCCACGGTTTGCTGGTTTCCAACCACGGACGTTGTTGAAATGATAACCCGTCCAATTGTATCGATTAAGTTATAATCCCAATTGTTCATGTTGGTTTCAATTCGAATAAAATCGTTTGTCGGATTTGGGTAAACCTGAATTGAACTTTTTAACATATTTTTTTCGGATACAGTTAAAATGGCCGGATACAACTGACTTTGAGGTACAACTTCCTGGGAATTGCTTGAGCTGCTCCATTCAAGTTTAATTCTGGCATCGCCAACTTTCTCAGCAAAATCAACAACAATAGGAACTTTCTGTCCTGCCGTTAATGTTATTGTTCCGGTAAACGTATTGCCTGCGCCACCGCCAGTCCATTTGTCGACAACAAGCTGGTTGTTGATCCAAAGTCTTCCCAAATCATTCAGGGTCAGATAGAAAGTATACTCTTCGGAAAAAAGCGCCTGAATTTCGCCTTGCCAGCGTGCATTCCAGAAATCTTTGTCGATGTCGCATCCGGGAGAAACATCTTCCCAAACTTCATCGATTACCGGATCAATTTCGCTGCAAATGGAATCTTTGAACCAGGTTCCGGGTGCGGATCCTTTCCAAAAGGATTTAGACAGTCCTGTTCCATTTCCGGGATAAACGACATCTTTTTCGGTAAAAACAACTTTATCGAGCTTAAAGTCGTTTGCCGCACTCTGAATGTAAAATTTGAGGATGTGCTTCCCCATAGTTAGCTTCAAATCAACATTTTTTTCCGCCCAGGTATTCAAATTTCCTGTAGAAGGAAACGAGATTATCCCGGTTTTATCGATATCATCGATGAACATTTTGGCTTCTTTTCCCTCACCGTTGGCCGCATAAGCTATTTTTGCCGTGAATAGTCCAATGGCTTTTACATCAACCGTATATTCGAGCCATTCGCCCGTGTTAATCCAGCCAATGTTAAAGCCGCCTCCGGTTTTAGCTTCAATATCGACCGATTCGCTTGGTCTGTACGAACCACCGGTATTGCCAATGTTGGCATCGGAATATGCAACACCCACTCCGCCATTGTCGAAATCTTCAAATTCAACAGTGTCCGGAATCGTCAGATCCTTAAACTTGGCCTGAACCGAGGTTTGAATTTTCGAACTGCTGAAATTGTAGTTAAACCGGCGGTCGGGAGCAGATTCTCCATCGGTAAAAAAGCTGGTGATATTTTTCAATTGCTGTGGATTGTCTGCCCAATGAAAATAAAATTCAGGTGTCGTTTTATCCATCGAAAGCGCAGTTCTTGGAATGCTCAGCTCCATCTCGTTACCCGACATTTGATACGGAACAACAATTTCATTTCCCCAATTCTGGCCATCCCAAACTTTCAGTGTGGTCGTAGTGGCTGATTTGACACCCAGGTTCACCACATAATCGTATCCTTCCCAACCGGTAAATTTATTTCTGTCGGCATCGATAAACAGCAACATCCAGTTTGGATCGCTGTACGAAGTCAGCCCCGAAGCAGCTTTTACATAGAAATAAATATTCTCTGCATCGTAGGTTGTTTGTGACTCGACAATGTCGTTCCTTCCGGTGATATTCGTGTAAATTACCGTAGGATCGTAGCTGGGGAAGTTCCGGTGCATGATATCACCCGGAGGATCTTTAAAAACCGGACTAACATTTTCCCAGTCTTTAAATTCCCCATTAATTGATATGCTGTTGGGTGCCGAAATTGGTGAGGGTTCGTCCATTCCTTTAAATTTCCGGATGTTTGACACCAGTTGATAATAGTAGTTATCGGTGTAGCCGCCTTTCATGGGAGCCATGTCGCGGTTGAACTCGCGGTTAAAAACATCAACAAAATAGGTATCGCCACTTTTAATGGGTTTCCCGGCATAGTTTCCATCACCTTCCTTGATAAAGCGTTGGGCAATCCATTCGTTCCATTGGGTGATCATAACCACCTGAGGATTCACTTCAAAAACCCGTTTCCATTGTTCCTGAAATTGCAAACCCAGATCGGTAAAGTCAGTCAGGTAATCTTTATCAACTGCGGGTTGTTTGCCGTTTGAATAACTTTTACCCAACGGATTTGAAGGATGATGAGCAGTCGACACCGAAAGTTGTTCAGGGATTTTTGGATCGGTACTCCAGCCCCAGTCTTGTGGATACGAATCCAACCATTGCCAGTGATTCGGTTCATTTTTTGTGTTTGTCCACGCCCAACTGTATTTGATGGTAAAAAAGTTTTTTACTTCAGGACGTAAATCCGGATCATCCGCTTTTCCCAGTATCAAGGGTTTTCCCTGCCATTTGAACCAAAGATTTTCATACAAACCCAGGGCATAAAAATTATCGTACAAACCGTTCATTGTCTTTCCACTGCTTGCATTTGTAATGAATGCAATTTCAGGAGTTTGTACTCCTTCGCTTTGCATTTTTACCGACATGTCGCAAAGCGCAAGAATTTCAGGGAGATAGGTTACTGCATTGGTAACATCGAAAAAAATAAAATCGACGTCGGCATTGCTGAGCATTTGTAAATTTCGTCGGATAACCCAGGGATCTAAAGCTTTGAAATAACCCTCTTCGGGTTCGCTCCAAAAATGAAATGAATTTACAGGTCCCCAACCCGGATTGTCAGGACTCAATGGATCTTGAGGATAAGCGGCAATTATTTTAGTGATATCGTACACTTTGTTTCCGTGATGTCCTTGCCATAAATAATAAAAAACACCAACCAGTTTGTTTTCTTTACGGGGGCCCGATTCTTCAAAATCAGGCAAAATTCTGCCGGCGCCATCGGTTGCCACCCAATTTTGATTAAAATTGAGGAGATCAGAGGATGTATTACCGTTATCGGCCTGAACAAAAAATGTTTGTTTTACTTCCGAAGCAGATGAAAATACATTGTTACCAGATTGGGTTGCCACAATTTCAACCAAACCCACCTCACCAGTTAAAAAAACTGTATCGGCATGTATAATTGCCGGTCCTTTTTCAATAAAAAAATCAACCGGTAACCCGGAAGTAGCGCTGGCTGAAATAACAAATGGCTGGTCGCTTACTTTTTTTGTACCTATTGGATCAAAGGTGATTGTTTGATTTTCCAGTTCGTTGTTTTTGACGCATACCGAATACAAACGCAATGTGGCATCGCGCTGTGCAACGGCCACTTTCCCTTTTTTCTCCACTTCCATTTCAGAAAATGTTCCCGCAAGTTGCATGGAAGCGTCGTACACTTTCCCGGAAGTATAAACCGATCCGTTTGTTGCTTCCAGTTCAATGCGAATAAAAGGGGCATTGTTGCGGTAAATGTAAATTGTGCTGTCAAAATCTTCAATTCGAAGAATCCCTTTTTTCCTAAGATTATCCGAATCTTCGGGTTTCGCTACCTGAATACGAGTTGCAGATGTAGCATCGCCATTGTAAATGCCCGTTAACTGAACAATCATTTTCGAACCGTCATCGGTTGGATAAAACGCAATTCCTTCGCGGTTAAAACCCGGGTCGCCACCTGCCGGTTCCTGAACCTGGTCTATTTGTTCCGGATTGGCTCTGATTATTACTCCCCCGCGGCTGCTACCTTCTGCATAATCCGTTTCAATCTCAAAAACATAAGGGGAATCGTAAAATTTTTTGGACATGATGATCCGTTTTGGGATCCATACGAATTGTAAGTAGCCGCCAGCTATATCAGTTGCTGTAAAAATATTCTGATCTTTTGCTTCCCACTGTGCATAAAACTTTGTTCCATCCCATGCACCGGCAAATGTTTGTGAATATTCTGTATTGTAATTTACAACGGGTTTATCGCTGTCAAATTCTGCTACTTGCGCAAGACTAGTTAACGAACATAGTAAAATAAACAGCGTGTTAAACAAATTCTTGAAAGAGGAGTTGGTTCCGGTTTTCATTTCAGTATTTTTAATATTAACATACCTGCAAAAACCCCTCGAATAAAAAAAGTTAAACTCAGGATTTTTGTCACGGTCATTTATAATTCAGATTTGATAATTCCAAAATTCATTACATAAATCTAGTTTTCTTATAAAAAGTGTTTCTGATTTTATCCTAATTGTAAATAATGACAAAATTTTCCGAAACATTTCATTGCTTTTCCCTGTCATTCATAAAAAGGTATTTGGGTGGAAAAATCTTATATCATAACTTATTACCCAAATAGATTGGAATAATTAAAAAATAGAACCTTCATTAACTTGTATCACCTATAGTACTTTGCTACTGATAATTACTTTTTAATTCGTTGCATTTAATTGAAATTCCTCATAACAAAGCTAACGAAGAATCCCTTCCTGACCGGCAGGCAGGCGATTCAGTCAGAAACCTTTTTTTGCTTCTTGTCTGCTAACTCCCTATCGTTTGAGGCGAAAGAGAATGCGTTTTTCGGAATTCAATTTTAATCCTGTTGTTATTTTTATGAAACGACTTACAAATGTTTTATTTTTAAAAGGTGGTTTCCGGCCTTTAACTCCGTTTTGCCGGATGGCAGAAATACTTCTGCTGTGCAATTTACAGGGATGACAACCTTATATTCGAAAATTCCCTCACTTGTTTTCTTCCACTCTACTTTAATCTCACCATGAATTGAACTGTAACTTGCTTTGGCAAAGTCCAGTTCTTTAATAAATACTGGTTTTAAAACTATTTTTTTGAAGCCAGTACCGGTTGTATCGAAATTAATCCCAGCCACATGCCGAATTAGATAGTTATCCACAAATCCCATAAAATGGTGTATATGAGAAGCAGTATTTTCCCAGTGTTCCCAAACAGAAGTAGCTCCATTTTTTAGCATAAAACCGTACCCGGGATAAGTGTCGTTTATCGCCACATCGTAGGCCAGTTGCGCATTCCCAGTTTTTGGCATCAATTCCCAAAGGGCATGGCCTGTAAAAATTCCGCCGTAAAAATGGTTTTCACGAGTGACTGAAATATCATAAACCAATCGTTTTAAAACCTGCTTTTGATGTTCTGGCTTTACAATTCCATATTGCAAAGCCATTGCATTTGGGCCTTGGCGATAGTCCGAAGTTTTGACCCCGTTGAAAATTACCTGTTTTTCATCGAAACAATATTTGTAAATTGCCTCACGGACCTTTTCTGCCTGATTATTGAAATCTTCAGAATTTTTCTTTTTGCCAAGAATTTCAGCCATTTTAGAAAGCCGTTTTAGAACCAGGAAAAAATTCATGGTCGTATAAACTTCGGGCCCTTCGTCGCCAATGTTTCCGTGTGGCGAACACCAGTCGGCAAGTACGTCGGTAAAAATGCCCGGTTTATCTTTCAGTTGATTGTAATTCCAAACACCCTCTGTAAACAATTTCATTTTGTCCCAGTACATTTCAAAAAGCCGGGTGTCGCCATAATAATTGTACATGTACCAGGGCACATGAATACAAGCCGACGGCCATAAGCTTGAGAGCCCAATTGTATAATTGTTATCAGGAGCAATGGTCGACATGCGGCCAACACTATCCTGCGTATTGAACATATCACGGGTAAATTTAGTCATCAGGGCAGCCAGGTCGTAATTGGCCATCCCGTATTCCATCCCGGTTACTGCGTCGCCCATCCATCCGTTTTTTTCGCGATGCGGACAATCCGTTGGGATACTATGCAGGTTCGAAATCATCGATCGGTTGCATATTCGGTGAATGGCATTTAGCGTTGAATCAGAACTCGAAAAATTGCCTACCGGTGTAACATCAGTATTCACCTGACAAACCTCGATATCATCGGCGGTCAAATTTCCGGGGTAGCCCACAATGTTAACGTATCGAAATCCTTTGTACGAGAAATGACATTCCGCGATTTCATCTTTTACCCCTTTGGCAACATAAGCCATTTGCTGGTATCCGCCCGGTTGTCCATGATCTTGTGGATTTTCATTTTCACCATAATAAATTCCAATCCGTGTGCCCCTGGGTGCATTAACTTTCAGGCGAATCCAACCGGCGAGATTGGTTCCGGCATCGGCCCAGAAAACCCAGCCTCTTCTTTCGGCTTTAACCGGTTTGAATGTTTTAACCACCCTGATAGGCTCGCAAAGCTGTGATTTCAAGACTCCTCCGGGGGCTGGAGCTGATTGCACTTTATCCCATGCCGAATCATCCAGTCCGGGTTTATTCCAATTCTCAATTTCTTTGGTTGCATCGTACAATTCGCCCATGTGCGGACAATCGTAAAGTATGGGTCCTCCGGTAACTTTCCAGCTTAAATCGCTTACAATGTTTTCTTCACTACCATCGTCATAGGTAATTATAAACAGGCATTTCAATTTTGGTTGCCCAATGTATCCGCCCTTTTGATAAAAACCCCAGTGGTCGACTGCCAACATGCCATAATTTCCGCGGCCAAGCATTACACCAATTGCATTATCTCCCCGCTGAAAGAATTTACTGACATCGTGAACCACATAAAGGATTGTTTTTTTATAATTGGTCCAACCCGGATCCAGTACATGATCGCTCACCCGGTTCCCGTTAATAAAAAGTTCGTAATACCCTATTCCGATGATGTATGCTTTGGCTGTTTTTACCAGTTTCTTAATCTTAAACTCCTTGCGGTAAAGCGGAGTAGGATCGTAAGGATTTTCTTGATGAAAATTATACCGTTCCCACATGTTCATCCGGGCACCAAAATAGCTGGGCAGATACAATTCGGTGCAATTTAATTCGACCTCTTTCCGCGTCCACCAGTCTGTTTCCCACTTTTCCTGCGGCCTCCAGGCAATCCATTGGGCATTTTTCCAATCTTCAACCCGAAAAAGACCAGTTGAAAATCTGGCCGTTTCACTCCAACCAGAAGCCTTTCCCATTTTATCCCAGACTTTTACTTTCCAGAAATATTGGGACGAAGCCTGAAGCGTTTTCCCTTTGTAAACGACATGGGTAGTTTGACCGCTTTTTACTTTTCCTGAGTCGAAAGCATCACCCAAATTTTTATCCAGTTTTTCCTGAGAAGTAGCCACCAATATCTGATAAGCTTTTTGGAATTGGTCATTCTCTTCTGAAACCAGTTGCCAGTAAAACCGCGGATCGTGCATGTCGATACCTTCGGGATTGGTGAGGTACTCGCATTTTAAATTGACAGGTTTTATCTGAGCACCAGCATTGAAGATAAGAGACGAAAGGACAATGAATAGCTTTAATTTTTTCATTTCAATCAAGTTTAGATCCTCTTATTTCGTAACCACGTCCCATACTTTGGACCGAACAGATTTGCCAGCAGGTCCTTCAACGGTAAGAATTACTGTCCATTCTCTCCCTTGTTTGTACTGATGCACCGGATTTTTCTCTTCGGAACTTTCGCCATCACCAAAATCCCAATTCCATTTTGTAATATCGCCAATTGAATTGTCGTAAAACCGGATAATTCGTTCATCCTGATTTTCAGTAATAAATCTCCAGTTGGCATCAATTGCTTTTTTGAGATTATCTTCCAGTGGCATCAGACGAAAGGCACACAAATATGAAGCATTACTGATCATCTTCAAATCGTGCGAAAGATTCATAAAAGCCTTGCATTTCTCACCATCGAAATCGAGCATCGACCAGGACAAACCGATGAGTTCATTTTCTTTCAGTTTTGAAATAATTGAACGATCGGGACCTTCAAATGCGGCATAATCGAATGGTGTTATATAGAACTCCATTTGTAGGCGGCCACTTTCTCCCGATTTAAAATTGTATTTGTAAGCTGCATTTGCATAAGGAAATTCCTTGATCCAAGGCGTATTTCCCCAAGGCATTGCCCAATCTTTGTCTTTTGCAGGAGTAAATACATGGTAATTCTGGGCGTGAGCGCCGTGTCCTTTAAAATAAAGCTCGCTTGGCGAAACCACATTCTTGTTTTCATTGTCATTATAAATAAAAGGTCCACCCGAAAGATCGGCATCGACCACCATTTCAAAAATGTCCTGCCGCATTACCGGATCGATGAAATCCCAGTAATTATCGTAAGCGTTAATATAAAAATAGAGGCGATTTAAATCTTTAACCCAGGCAACTTTCACCTTCAGATCAAAATCCTTAGGATCAATCGGTTTTCCTTCGCCAAATTTTGTATTCATCAATTCATCGGTTCCCACCGTGTAGGAATCCGGCACCATATCCCAATCCAAAAAATCTCCGTCGATCCGAGGCATCTGGTTCTGTGGAAACTGAAAAATTTTAAATTCTTTATCAGGACGGGCAAATGACATGCTTATAACTGCAATTGCCAACATAAGAAGATACCTTGTTTTCATGTTTCGTCTTTATTAATGAATCTCTCCATTTCGTTTTTGATAAATTTCATTTTTAGTTTGACATGTTAATGCTTAACCATTTCCCGTTAATTGATTGATCGACCTTGAAAGCAATTGTTTGACCCGAAAGCACATGCTTAACAGCTTTAGCGTTCTCATCACGCAAGGCGACTTTCTGCCAGTTCATTTTTTCGGGCAACGGAATTACAACGCTGCCTTCACCGTTTACAAATACTTTAATTTCATTCGAATTCCCATCAAGCGAAGGAGCAAAAGCAATCTTCTTTAAAGCCGATTCAGCAAATTTGTATGTTTTGCCATCGATGATACACTGGGTGCAATCTTGTCCTTCAAATGCAATCAGTTCTTTATTGTCATTCATTCTGAATGCCATTGTGAGCCTGCCGTTATAGGTAATTTCATGACTGTTAACCTTAAAATTATTCAGCTTCAGATCGGCAGAAGGCAACGGATTTATGGCCAGCACCTTAGCATCTTCTTCTTCGTTTCGGGAGAATCCGCCCGCCCAGGTTTCCCTGTGATTTTTATAGTGTTTTACCAGAACAGTAGCTCCATTCGGAAAACGGGTCGCCAGATAATCCGAAGTTCGGGAAACATGTTCGGTATTATCGTTTACGTTTGCAAATGCACCAGTCGGTTTATACGCGCCTAACTGATCAAGAATTTCGAAAAGGGTGCGGGTTTCGTAACCCAAACTGGATGACTGGTCGTCGCGCGGACGGAATCCAAAATAAAAGGCATTTCCTTTGCCGGTTCCAACCAACAGATTATTGTCACAAAAAGCGAGCTTCGATGTTCCTGACTCAGATTCAACCGGATAAATCCGGTCGACCAAAAAATCACTAAGTACAAATTGGGATGGAACATCTTTTAGTTGGTTGGCAAAATCGATGCGCATACCCGAAGCTATTCTTCCCTGAAATTCAGCAGAAGTGTATTTGATGCCAAATAGATTTTCCCATTGATTCAAACACTTTTCGCCCTGGTCATTGATCATGGGTGGAGGTCCAAACCAAATTACCTTTCCACCTTTACCTGACATTTCTGCCATTTTATCGAGCAGGCCTTTATTCGGAAGAGGCTCAAAAAGGGCAACCACAGTGGTATATTTTTTATCCTTGATGTGTAGCTCACCTTTTTCGTCGACAGTGCCCAGTTCCAAAAGTTTTTCGGCAGTAATGTAATTGCAATAACCATATTGGGTTATCCATGAACCAAAACGTTCCTCAACCGCAACTAAATTCATCGGATAAAGTACCAAAACATCCACATCGCGGTGAATGTGTCCAGTTATTAAATCCAGGGATTTCGATCGGGGGTCTCCACCAAAAGCATCATTGATGGCAGCTTTTCGCTCACTCACGGCATTGGGCATACCCCAGAATGCAGGATACGAATTCGGAATCCGGTTTAACACACCAAGTGAAGTCGCCATGGCAGCGCCATAGTAATCGCGGTCGTTCCAGCCCAATTCGGCGAAATCGTTTCGGGTTGGTTCGAGATACTCGCCCCATTTAAAGTAGTCGTAACAAGCTGCGGCAGCCTGTTGAACCGTATTCCCCCAAACAAAATTTGGCGTGTATTCATATTTATAGGCATGGCGGTCGAGATCGCCCACATCCCACATATCAACAGTCGGGCTTTCTGCCCAGGAGGAGTGTCCGCTTGTACCCCAGTCTTCCACGCCAAATAATTTGATGGCGTATTTTTTTGCATTATTGAACAAATCAACCACATAATCATTCAGCATGTGGTAATAATTGTCCCTGAACAGAAAGGTTTTTTGAACATCGAGATGTGAAGCTCCCCTGACATATTGAATATTTAGGGAAGCCATTACCGAATTGGTATTGATATCCGGGCCAAAAGCAAAATAGAGTAAATCCTTTTCTTCAAAGGGAACACCAAATTGTGACTGATAGTATTTACCCATTGCAGGTGTGAAATAGCGAACTGCCAGCTGCCCATTGTCGTGGTGCCCAAAATAAACCCAGTCTTGCTGCAAGTGCAGTTCATCGGAATAAAAATGCTTGAGTTTTATTCCCTTGTCATGGTACTTGCGTAAGAGTTTTTGCAGGAAAGGCGCTGCTTCCGGATTAAAATATTCCATTTCAGGAACTTCATATTCCAGCAGAACCATCACCCTGTCATATCCCTTTAGTTCTTCCGAGCCATTCGAAAAAACCTGAATTTGCCTCGCCCGGTCAACATTCTCGCCTGAGCCGGAGGTTGAACTCCAAAGGTCGGTATCCATTTCTTTGGTATCAATGGGGTCAGGAATTGCCCATTGGTCGCATTTTACATCTTTCAATTCAACAATCTCATCACGGTTCACGGCAATAAAGGATGAGTTTGGCAACTGTTTTCCCCTGAAAGCAAAAGCTTTTACTCCCTTCAGTTTTATAGTGAATTTTCCTTTGTTGTTCGTCCAGTACAATTGTTGCCAAAGCGCGACATTAAATTTGCCTGTTTTCGGATCACGGTTACCTACTTTGTAATGAACCCACTGCCCCGACTCCCCTGTCTGCTTTTTAAATGCGGGACCAAGTTCCAGCGGGCTTAACAAACTCAAACCGATACCAAGGCCATATTTTTCGGCAAATTCTGCAATCACTTTTATTTTATCAATGTATTCATCACTATCGGGAGTCAGAAGCCTGTCGGTTCCTGCCTGCTCGCGGTATTGCCTGAAGAATTCATCGAAAGCGATGGTCAGGATGTGGTCATTTTTCTGCCTGGCATTTTCGCAAACTTCTCTCAAACTAGCAAATCGTTTGGTGAAACCGGTTGACATGTCAATCTTTTTATCAGGATTGAGCAGGTCATTCAGCTGCTGATCGCTGGTGAGGATAATGGTGACAGAATGTGCTTGCAAAAATGAAATCACAATTAACACCATCAACGTTAGCGTTTTAGAAGAATTAGTCATTGTTAGTCAATTTAAGTTATTTAATAGTCATTCAATCTTGAAACTGGCAATTGACCCGTCTTTCAGGAGCATTGTCAACATTCATGAAAAATTCGGTAATGTTGCCGACCTTTACAATTCTTATAGCCCCAATAAAATCAAAAGTCAGTTTGAATCCATATCGGGTAATAATTCAGAAAAATCGGATTCAGAGGGAAGACTTTTCGATTATTGCTATTTCGAATTTTACATCGGACTGTTTTCTAATTTCTAAATTTACAGGTAGGATTAAGAAATTTTTTATACAAATGTTTCTATTTTTTAAAGAATTGTATTAAATGCGAACCGGATGCGAGATGAATAGTATTCAAAACGTTTGATTCAATTTTTTTATGTTTCATTGTTAATCTTATAGTCCATCCTTTTTTAGTTTGCAGGATAACATCTGTTGACGTAATGTATTTCCGTTTTGGAAAAATCCAGTACATCAAAATATAATGTTTTGCTTCATTTTAAAAAAATTGATAATTTTTTGGTGAAATATGCCATGGGACATGCATGACTTTAGAAAAGGTTAATTATGTGTAAAAATTTGACAAACACATTTCACTTATTTTATCGTTTTAAACCGAAATGCAAATGCACTTTCCATACAAGCACGGATGGGGTTTAATTCTTTCTCTGTTTCGTATTTTAACCACCCCTGGTCCCAGGTTAAATAATAGTGCGTATCCGGTTCAAGTTTTGGAAAATCATTAAAAACTATCTCATTTCTTTTTTGATTTGTTGAAAATTCGTCAGGATCTGCTGACCATATAATTTTCGGATCCCCATATTTTTGGAGCCTGATTCTTTTACCCTGGGTTGCAGAAAGATCAATGTTTCCAGTTAGTGTAAAACTCAATTTTACATCGAGGGGGACATTTTCTGACATACATTCGGGCGTGGTACGAACAATTCCCGGGTCCAAAAAATCGTATCCCCATTCACGTTTTTTGTTTCCTATTGGTCTGTTCCATTTGAGATCGTCTGTAAAACTGTGCTTTACCGTATAATCATCCCATCTTTGAATCAATTCATTCAGAATTACTGGATATTTTTGTGAAACATCGTTTAACTCGGTAGGATCTTCTTTTAAATTATACAACTCAAATGGACCATCGTAATAATTCACCAATTTCCATTCTCCCCTTATTATCGCCCTTGATCGAAAATAAACGCTTACAAAATATTCATCTGATTGATACTCTTCTCCGGCAAGAAGCGGCAGAATACTTTTCCCCATTAAAGGTTTTATGGCTGTATTTTTAGTTGGATATTTTGCTCCGGCAAGTTCGAGAAAGGTCGGGTAAAAATCCCAAATCCGAATCATTTCATTGTTGATACTACTCGTTGGAAGTTTTAATCCTAAAGGCCAGCGAACAATACATGGAGAGCGCAAAGCATCTTCGTGACTGGCATGTTTATAATATCTGAAAGGTGTGTTGCTTAGTGTTCCCCAGCCATAGTTAGTTGTAAACCAACCATTATTTTTATTCCAGGGCAAAGCATCGCGGCGGGTGTACATGCCGGCATAACAACCCCCATTGTCAGAAACAAAAATAATTATTGTGTTATCCAATTCACTATCGTTATTATTTCCATCGTTATTCGGGTCATCTAAAAAAGATATAAGCCGTCCCACATTTTCATCCAGATTATCAACCATTCCTGCATATGCGCTTCGACTTAAACATTCAAATTTTTTCTGCAATTCCCAGTCATTCAGTGAAGTGTCCGGAAGTAGTTCCCAATCAGGTATTTCAACGCCAGGTTGTGAGAGTTGAACCGATTCTTCAACCAATCCCATTTTTTTCATTCGCTCCA
Organism: uncultured Prolixibacteraceae bacterium; assembly: GCA_963849775.1. Lineage (GTDB taxonomy): Bacteria > Bacteroidota > Bacteroidia > Bacteroidales > Prolixibacteraceae > Draconibacterium. Next base: position 56,285 of record CAWKIX010000014.1, read on the forward strand.
GACGTTGTTTGCTCAATTTCTCCCAACCATCGCGATAAATATTTACGCCATTTTCGGGGTTGTAATATTTTCGTACATTTCTTTCAGGAGCATTTAATGGTGTATGTGGAGCATTGTAAGCTACATAGCTAAAAAAAGGTTGGTCGTTATTAATGGCTTCAGAAATAAATTTAATGGCGTAATCAGTAAAAAATGTAGTGGTGTAAAAATCTTTCGGAAGTTCGGAATTTGGAAATATAGTTCCGTCGTTTTGCCATTCCACATTTCCTAAACCCGTAAAACTGTTAAGTTCGCCTCCACTAAAACCATAAAAATGGTCGAATCCATAATCGGTATTTTTTTCTCCAATCCTGAATTTACCCATTCCATGATTTTTACCAACCATGCTGGTGGCATATCCTGCATCGCGCAACAACTGCACGAAACTCAAATCATTGGGTAAACTTTCACCTCCTGCAGCCATATATTCCATTCCGGAAAGCAAAGCAATACGGGATGTAACACGCATTGGAGTTGTATAATAGCGACTGAAACGCACACCCTCTTCCGCAATTTTATCTATATGAGGCGTTTTAATTTCACTTCCATAGCAACTAAGATCACTGTATCCCATGTCATCGGCCATTATAAAAACAATGTTAGGCCGTTCACTATTTTTATGTTGATTTTTTGAAGAACATGCAAAAACAAAAAAGAGCAAGCTCAATAAAAGTATGTATGTTTTTGTGCGCATAGTTTATTTTACAAACCGGAACTTATCGATTGAATAAATATTTTTTCCTTGACCTGCCATTGTAAGCCATAATTCGTGAACACCGGAAATGCTTGTAACATCTGCCGAAACTGTAATCCATTCATCGGTTTCACTTTTTGCTGGCACGTCAACAACAGCAATATTCTGATGCCACGATTTATCAATATTGACACTAATTTTCCCGGGAGATTTTCCGGGTTTAACCAAAAACTCCACTTTTTTTGCTTCACCATTTCCGAAATCAACAAATTTATAGGCTACACGATCTCCACCATCCATTCCTGCCAGTTCTTCATTGTTTGGGTTCCAAAGCTGCAAATGCGCATTACCATACATTAAACAAGCGCGTTCTGCTTCAATATCTTGAAAGGCATTCAGCGGTAAGCCGGCACCTTGTGAAGTCATTTGTACTTCAGGAATACTGCCATCATCATTAAAATATATTGGTTCCACACATGAGCGTCTCATTTTGCCCGATCCATGCGACGAACGATGATAGAAAACATACCATTGATTATTTAATCCGGCAATTGACCCGTGATTGTTCCAAACTCCCGAATCGCAATGGTCGTTATCAATGATAACTCCACCATATTTGTAAGGGCCATATACCGAACGACTGGTTGCATAACCGATACATGTTGGCATACCCGCCCTGCTCATATCGGCGTAAACCAAATAGTAAATTCCATTTCTTTTGGTCAGATACGATCCCTCGTGGAAAAAATGTTCCGATTCGGTAAGCACACTGTCTTGGACGGATTTCATATCCAACGTTTTGTGGTCGGGATTTAGTTTTGCCATTTTTAAAGTAAACTGTCCCCAAATGTAGTAGGCTTGCCCGTCGTCATCGACAAATACCGAAGGGTCGATTTGATTGTAGCCTTTTAAGTCGATTGCTACGCCATTTTCAAACGGGCCTTCCGGTCGATCGCTTACCGCTACTCCTTCGGGAGATTTTGGATCGGGTTGCGAAAAATACAAATAGTATTTGCCATCAAAATACTGACAATCGGGCGCATACAATACTTTGTCGTTATACGGCACTTGATCGTTTTTCCCTTTCGAATAAAACGCATCCTTGTCAATTTTCCAATGAATCATATCGTCGGTCGAAACTACATAATGATCGAAGGAACACCAATAGTCTGTGCTCTCGTCTCGTGAACCATAAATATACAAGCGGCCATCATTCCAGACTTTGGCTGAAGGATCTGCCACATAAATTCCAATTGGCAAAATTGGATTCTGAGCAGACATAGAAACCGCGATAAAAGCACATAACAGAGATATAATTAATATTTTCATCTGATGAAATTTATTTAATAAGTTCAATAGTTACGGGTCCCAAAAGGCCAGAAATATGCGGTTGCTCTCCTTCTGCGATATCTTCTACAACAGTCCAGGTATATCTTTCATTTTCCGGAATCATTTTGTCTTTAATCATTCGGTTACGCCAAAGGTTGGCCACTTCAATTTCCAATTCGTTTTCGCCTTGTTTTACCATTCCTTTAACATTTAAACGATACGGGGAAATCCAAACTCCTCCGACTTCCGTTCCGTTTATTTTCACCCTCGCCATTACAGCAACCTCTCCTAAATTAATATAGAGTTCTTCATTTGATGGAAGAACATTTAGAGTGAATGTCGTTTTATAAGTTGCAGTTCCTGAATAGTATTTGATTCTTTCGTTTTCTGAATCCGACCAGCTATCAAGAGCATTAAAAACCTGATGTTCTTCGGGACCAATAACTTTATTGGCAAAATCCACTTCAAAGGGACCATTAATCGCTTTAAGCAAAGTCGGTTCCGGGAAATTTGTATTATATCCTTTTTTAATTTCAGAATTGACTGCATTTGTAAAAACAACAAACCAACTTCTGCGGCCTTCCATTTTTAAAGGAATAACCGTTCTTCCGTCAAGCGTTTTATAATCAGTTAATTTCCGAATTTCGCCAGTTACAGCATCCCACAGTTGAGGTTTTAATCCTGTCACACGAAATGAAGGTTTAATGTTTATTTCATCATCACTTTGGTTTGTAATAAAATAGATATCCATTCCCGGCTGTGTGCGATGTGTCCATAAAACTGGTGCATCACCGGCATCGACGTCTTTTTCAGCTTCAAGGAGTTCAAAAGCTGATTCCAGGTTGAACCCATCCAAAACCAAACCTTTCCCGTAAGAATTATTCATTTTACCGCTGGTATATTCTCCCCCCCAAAGTTTGGAAGCCAGTTCGGTTAGCAGTTTATCGCATTCAGGATAGTTTTGCAAACTTGGCGATTTTTCGGGTTTTGAACCGAGAATTACTCCACCCTGTGCAACCAGTTGTTCAATTTTAGCCAGAACCTCCGGTCTCATCGATTTTAACGGAGGCAGAACCATTAACCTGTAACTCATTCCATCGGGTAAAACAAATTTGCCATCTTTAACCGACAAGCGATTTAAAATAACTTCAGCGTTAATGTAGTCATAGGAATAACCTGCAGGAATTTCGGGGTCATGGCCACCTGTCATTATTGGTGCGCTTTCTCCAATAAAGTAACAAACATCGGCAACATATTGTCCCTGTTGTAAAAGGTGCTGGCAACGCCTTAAATAATCGATATAGTAATTTGCCTGTCCAAACCAGGTATTATGGCGGTTAAATTCGGTGCTAAACCAGGCATTCATCCCCGGATTCCGGTTATCATCGGGCTGCTGAATATACAGGTGCAACACAAAATGATTGATTCCCTCCGTATAACTCCAGTCGCCACGTTTTTTCAATTCTGCCGGATGCCTGAGATATGACTTATATGCAGCAGTAAACGCTTCTGCCGATGTTCTGCCTTTTCCGTATGTATGTGAGGTTGATGACGAAGCTTTGCACTCAATATTTCCCAGGGTGCCCTCGTTCCAAAACTCACCGCCGATTAAATCCGATTGTCCTCCATACATCATAAATTCAGATGGAAATCCCCAGTGCCCATAATTTTCGAGCCATGTTTTCAGATTGTGCCGGTTGCTAAACTCACGCAAACCACCGACATATTCAGTAGCAATATCATCTGCAACAGAACGGCGCAAATCCCACAAAAAACGTTCCGATTCTTCAACACTTCCCACAATTCGTCCGGATAATACAGGTAAATACTTTACGGGATCATATCCATATTTATCCTTAAATTTTACCTCATAATAGTCGGTCCAGTTTTGAGAGCCCATTTCATAGCTATCGGCAATTACATATTTAAAGGCCGACTTACTTTCTTCAGGAATTAGTTTCAAAAATTCCCCTACAAAATTCTCGAAATGAATCTTTAACAACCCCTTGTTCATTTTGTCAACTTCATAGCCTCTTCCCTGGGGTGCAGAAGGTGAATTTTTAGTTCCGGTTGGAGTTAAACCAATACGCATAATGGTCCAATTACCCTCAGGAACATCCCAATTTAACTGTCCATTTTCGTCAACTTTATCAGAAACATCAATAACTTCACCTATTAGTAAAGATTTATCGGTAACAACTTTCTGGGTATCCCACACATAAGTGTTCCAATTTGGGGTGGGGGTTGGATGCATTTTACCAAGTTGCTTTTCGATAAAATGGTCAAGTACAACAGCCTCTGAAAAGTTAATTTCAGAAAGTGCGACTTCGGGAATATTTCCTTCAAAGTTTTTAAGGATAAGTTTAAATTTATCTGATGTTGTTTCAGGAATGGAAACTGCCAATTCACCCAAAACAATTGGACCAACATTTACTGCAATGTTACTTCTGTCGAACAAAAAAGCGCTGACAAGTTTTTCCATACCCTCCACCACAGCATAAAGTTCACACTGACATTTAACTTGTTCCGCTGGGGTTATTGAAAATTGTCTTGCTGTTATCGGGTGTTTTAGCTGAAACTCAAAATACACTGTTTCAACTAAGCTTTTATCAAATTTAACTGATGAAGCTGTATCTTTATCAATAAGATATTCAGTTCTCACAGAAGTAAGACTAGTAGTAATTTTTTCAATTAAATCCTTTATTTTGATTTTTTCAGAATCAGGAGTTTTAAAAGCCAGTGTATGTGTGTCCTGAAATTCTTCTTTTGGTTTAATCAATTTTACATCCACATTTCCAGGTCCTTTAACTGCAGTTTCACTGTACGTTAAATAACGCATAGCCATATCCGATTTTATCCAAGGTCCACCCGATTGGCTCCAACCTGGGCAATTGAAAATACCAATATCAACGCCAATTCGTTTTCCTTCGGTTACGGCGTATACCATGCAATCCCACCATTCGTTGCTAAATAATGGAACTTTCCCATCGACACCTGCCGGATTAATATTCCCAATCAAAGCGGCACCAATTCCAGCCTTTTTCATAGCTTCCAAATCTTTCGTAATCCCGTCTTTCGAAATATCGTCGTTAATCCAGTACCAATAACACCAAACGGTATTGTCGGCCGAAGGCTTTTGAAAGTTTTCTACTATTGAGTTAAATTTATCTTGCGGAATTTGTGGTTTTTGAGTGCATGAATTAAGCAGAAATACCATTGTAGTGTATGCCAATAAAAAGTTCAGGTTCTTCATCTTCTTATTTTTGTTTGAAATAAAATTAATCTTTCAAACAAAAAGACGGAATAAGTACTTCAATTTTTATTGTATTTGTTCCAATCTTGTGTGATTTTGTTCCAATATTCTATTTCATTTTTAATAAGTTGTGTCGAAAGTTGTACAATAAATCTAAATCGATTAAAATGCAAAAAAATCATAATTAATATGTTAATTTAATTTGTTCATTGATGTTTCGAATATTGATGTGAGAACCCCAACATAAAAATTACCCATTTTGATTTATACAGTACTGTTATGTATCACAAGTATTTTTCTGCATTATTATTTGAGTATTACTATTAAAGATATTATGATATTGGTGAAATACTTCATCCCTCTTTCCATCGAGTATAAACGAACGATGGGTTACGTTGAAAAGAAAACTTCCCAAAATCAGTCAACTCCATTTAAGAGCTAATAGCAAATCTACATATAAATTATTTTCGTAAATCCTGACAACATTAAACATCCACCACCTTCTCAAATTCACCATATAAAATGACTATCTGGAGTGCCCTTTTGGAGTGCAAAAATGTTATAGAATGCACTGTTTTGTGATTTCCACCTTTTCGCATCTAATTGATAATCAAATGACTCGCACTTAAGCACAATCTACTGGCAGTCATATGGTCATCCGTTCGATTCCGGTAATCTCCACTTAAAAACCAAAGAGTTACAAAGATTAAAATTGTAGCTCTTTTTTATTTGCATACAATGTGCATATAAAACCATTAATTTTAGGATATTAGTTTAAAGTTAATGGGTTATAAAAAATAAGTTTACAAGTAGATTGTGGATGATGTTCATTTTTTTTGACTTAGACTTACATTGTTTTATGAGTTTCTTCTAAAATCAAAAACATCTACACATGAATATTGAAAAGGACAATGATTTAACTGTTATAGTTTAAGTTTTTTCTTCTTTGTTTCAGTATCCATAAACTTCAATACTGCCTCATAATCCTTAGCTACAAAGTTCGATACTTCTCCGCTTGGGACTACTTGTCGTCAAAAAAGTACTATTTGTCTTAGTACTCTTTTTTTATGAAGTTTTAAATCGGACATATTTCGGACATCCAATGTATGGAATGTTCATTTACGTTCTCCTTCTTTTTTAAATAACCCAAATTCAACTAGTTTTTCAAAATCACGAAATGTGGTCTTCTCAATTAAATTGAACATACTTCCGTAAATGTAAATACCATTTGTAATTTTCCCATTCTCCTTCGTATAAAAATAGCCTTTAATTATCATCCTTTAGACTCTTATAAAAATAGAAGAAAATATTCTTGAATCTCTGTTACGCAATTAAGCAATATATTACTCAGTTATTTCAAAATGTAATAAGCACCAGCTCATTTTACTCCCGAAGAAATTAAAATATTCATTTTTAAAAGCTTTCTTAAATCAATTATTCTTGAGTCCATTTTGAATCATTTATGAGCCAATTGAGCCAATTATGAGCCAATCAATTTATAAGATGTTCCTGCTCCAACATCTCCTGACCTCACTAATAGCCTGAATTTTTCAATTAATTCTGTCAAGTCCCTTGTTGCTGTTGCTTTTGAAACTTCACATATTTCCTGATAAATTTTATTCGTTATTATTTGATTTTCTTTAAGATATTCCACAGCCTTTATTTGTCTTGCACTTAATCCAATTTCTTTCAGGCTATTATCATTTAACTGACTCTTTAAAATAGTTACACTAATCCCACCAGAGGAATATTCCATAATAGGTTCAGGTAAACCTGCTGATTTACATTCATTAATGATTTTAATGGTTCCACGTCCCCATGCTTCAATTAATCCACCTTTGAAAAATGCACTTGCAAGGATTGGATTATGCGGACGAGATGAATGTTTCTTTTTCAAATCCTCAAATGTTAAATCCTCGGGCAATGAACCTTCATTCCAAACAATCAATTTATCATCATAAACACTAATTTGAATCGGGGCTCCCATATAATCCCGGTGAACGATGGCATTCAAAATAATCTCACGAATTGCTTCGTAGGGATATTCCCAGCTTTCGACTCGTTGTAATCCTTTGTATGAAATTGGGGACACAAAAAATTTTCTATCAAGAACTTACAGGGTTTTGTCTGCCAATTGAAAGGCATTTCCTTCAATCACTTCCTGATAACGCAAATCATCATCTGTTTGTCCAAATCGCCCAATCTTGACAAAAGCGTTGATGAAAAACCTACATGGATTTTTTCCAAATAAAAGAATTGCAGAACGTTTTAAATTACCATCTTCCAGTAAAAGTAGGTTATCAAGAATTTGTTCTATATTTTTCTCTTCTGCGATAAATGATAATCTTTTGCTTTTAATTGCACCTTTCTTAAAAGCTTCAATCGCTGATAAGTCAATATCATCAAATTTTGCCCGTGGTTCAATAATATCGTCCCAGGTTTTACCAGCTTTCTTTAAAAGAAGCTTGTTTAGAGCATTCCCTTTAAGCTCTTGTTTTGTACTTCCACTCCTGTAATGATATTTGCCCTGATATGAAATAAGGACCTCGTACGGGTTTACATAAATTTCGATGTAATCCTTACCATCTTCATTTTTCAAATCCACATCACAAATAATTCCAAGCTGTGTTTGAATTTTATTAGGAATATCTTCCATCAATCTCTTTGCCATTGCTACACCAACAATCTTTCCTTTATCATTCTTTCCAATTATAATTTTTCCACCTTTGGCATTGGCAAACCCGCAAATCCATTTGAGGTATTCATCCCTCCAACTTTCTTTCCATTCAATATTTTGATTTTCTGACATCTATTTTTAGCAGTTTGTTATAATATCGTTTTTGTTTGGGAAATACTCCTTGTTCTTATACTCCATAAAAGTTCCTCCCTTCGCTTTATGTTTATTGTAATCAGGCCAATCAACTTTATTTGCTGGCAAGTATCCTCATCGTCCTTCTTTTCCCATCGAACAGAATAAACATCTGTCCGCCCTCTGAATTAAGTCTTATTTTATCTCAATATCCTTTGAGATGACAGCCATTTCACAAATATACTTATTCTTGAAACAACAAATTAACGTCATACTTCTACTTACAAAACTGATTCATTATTCAATTCTGTAATTGCAAAAAAAAAGAAGTTAACTTTTTATAATCTGAGTTTTTTCTTCTGTTTTTCAACATTCATAAAATTCAATACTGCCTCATAATCTTTAGCTAAAAAGTTCGATACTTCTCCGGTTG
>CAWKIX010000015.1:0-131275 GCA_963849775.1 uncultured Prolixibacteraceae bacterium
CCTAAAGTTTATACGGGATTTTAAATTTCAGGATCCGGATATCAGGTTTGGCCAATTACAATTATTTGGCAACAAATATCTTTTTGTCCCTCAACAAAGATTGGGTGCCAGAGCAGAATACCTCTGGTCGATTATTGACACGTTGGGGAATGTAATAACGAGTAAAAGAAATTACACACCTGCTTTTGAAACACATAGTGGAGCCCGGATCGGAGCTTACAGTTTTAATAGAAATGTTTCTTATTGGGTAGATTACAATGACACTATTTTTACCATTTCGCCAGATTTTAGCTACAAACCTTCTTTTATTATTACTCCCGGTGATCACCGGGAACCTAAAAGAAGAACTTCCCGTTACGCTCGATCTACCGGTTCGTCTTTTGGAATATTATTCACCCCATACTTTTATGGAAACCAAAACGTATTTAATAAGCCGTTATAACTATAAAGGCAAATTTGCTTATTTATTTCTTGACAAAAACAGCCTAAAAACATCTGTTTGTTATTACGAATGGAAGAGAGATGAAAAAGGTGGAATCCCTAACAATTTCGACGGAGGATTATCGTTCTCACCCGATACATATTTCGAGGAAAACGGAGATGAATACCTGGCAGGGACAATTCAACCATTTGAACTCAAAGCTCATGTAGCTTCTGATGCCTTCAAAAACTCCACCCCAAAATACCCTGAAAAGAAAAAACAACTGGAACAACTGGCAAACAGCTTGGATGAAAACGATAACCCGGTGCTGATGTTGGTGAAACTGAAAGAATAAGTTAACAGTCGCAGTATTCAGTCAACAAAAAAAATTATTGAAAATGAAAAAAATAGGAAAAATATCAATTAATCCTGAAAAGGTCATAAAGGATGATGAGTTGATTAATTTGAAAGGTGGATATTTTGGAAATGAACTTGCGTGTTGGGATTGGAATCATGTACTTGTAGGGCCAGTAATTTAAGCTAGCGGTTGTACTGGTGATGCAGATAATGATTTAGGTATTTGCAATTATGTTTATGCTCCAACAATTACACAAGACGCAGTTTGTATACACTATTAATTGAGTAAATCTATTAGAGGATGATTTTAATACAGCTTATTTGTTTAGAAATTCAAAAGGCCTATTAAAATTTATGATATTCTCTAATAGATTTCTAATAATTAATATAAAAATGAAAAAAACTTTTAAGATGAAAAAAATCAATATAGTATTTTGTTCAATAATTGTATTATTATTTGTCTGTTGTGCGGGAAGAGAAGTTAAAGAAAAGGATTTCAATTTGCTTACATCAAAAGAAAAAGAGATAAATCTTTCCGATATCTCTGATGACATAAAATATATAAAACTAGATTTAGATAAGCCTATTACTTCTATTAACAAGCTTATCTCAACAGATAGTTACTTTTTCATATCCTGTCATCCTTATGGCATTATAAAGATTACAAAAAATGGCAAGGAAATTACAAAGATTGGAAATATAGGTCGGGGGCCTAGTGAGTATACCCGGAGTGACAATTTTGCTGTTGATCCAGAGTTAGAAAAAATATTTGTAATGCGTAGTATAGGTGAAATAATTGAATTTAATTACGATGGAGATTATACCAGAAGTTTTAAGATGCAAGAACCTTCTACATTTGGGTTTATTAATTCATTTGGCAATAACAAAATAATGATCACCGACTCTAACAGCGACTATTACTGGCGAATTATTGATTTAAACGGCAATATTATACAAGAAAGAAAAAATTACTTAAAATTTGAGAAACCAGTTTTATTGTCTATGAATCCAGGCCAAATTGTTGAAAAATCCAACAATAATTTTATTTACTATAATTCATTTAACGATACAATATTTAAAATAACGAAAGAGAATTATGATGAATATATGGTATTCTACAGGGACGAATTTAGAATGACACCGGAAAGATTTATAAAGGAATCTCCAACCTGGGTTGATTTTAATGATTTGTCTCGAATAAATATGCCTAAATTTTGGCGAATACAAAATATTTTCGCAACAAATAATTTTACATACTTCTGCTATTCATTTAATTATCAATTTGAAATAGTAATATTAGATAAGCATTCTGGAGAGCAATACTATATTAAAGATTCAGGAGAACTAAATGGTATTAGAAATGATTTTGACGGGGACTTACCTTTTTTGGCAAAAGAATATTTTGTAGAAAATGGAAATGAATATTTAATTTCATGGATTGATGCATATGCGTTAAAAACGTATGTTTCTTCTGACATTTTTAAAAACTCCACCCCAAAATTCCCCGAAAAGAAAAAACAACTGGAACAGCTGGCAAACAGCCTCAATGAAAATGATAACCCGGTTTTGATGCTGGTAAAACTGAAAGAATAAGTTAACAGTCGCAGTATTCAGTCAACAAAAAAAATTATTGAAAATGAAAAAATTAGGAAAATTATCGATTAATGTAGATAAAATAATCAAAAATGAAGAGTTGGTGAATTTAAGAGGTGGAATGTTTCGATGCTGGTGTTGGTGCGATGATCCAAATGAAGAAGGAGATCAATACCTTCTTTGTGGACCAGCAATAGTAGGAGGAACCCCTGGCAGTTCAGGATGCTTGGCGGATTGTGATACTCTTTATGGTGTTCAAAATGTTACGGGTTTTTGGTGGACTGATAAGGATCCATACGGCTATTAATTAATTTGAGAAGTCATGATATATTTAAATAGCTGGCAATTATTAAAGTTTTGTAATACTTGAATAATATTATGAAAATACTATAACCACCACCGAATGTGGTGGTTATAGTCAAGTAGTTGGGTTATAGTTTTAGTAATTTCAAAAAATAATAATTGTAAAAAAGTTAGCCAATATTATTAATTTAAGAAAGATTAATTTAAAGGATGAAATGATGAATTCTAAGAATGTTCTGCTATTGGTCACATTGTATATGATATTTGGAACCATTAGTTGTAAGAAACAAGTGTTTGATGATGGTATCGTAATTGATCTTACAAGTCCGATAAAAGTAAATTATAAACTTTCAGATTTATGTGAAAGTGTTCAATACATTCCTCTAAGGAATAATATATTAATTAAGCATATCAATGAAATTCAAGTGGATGATAGTATATTTTTTTGTGCAACTTATCCAGAAGGTATATTAGCTTTTAAGATAAATGAAGATTTGTACAAAATTGGGGGAATAGGCAGGGGGCCAGGCGAATATTTAACAGGTAATAGATTAAGCCTGGATGTTAGTCGAAATTTCATTTATATTGATAATAATTTAGGTAGTATATTAAAATATAATTATCAAGGTGATTTTATTAAAGAGATCAATATAAAAACTAAAATTTTACCTGGATTTATCGATTTTTCGGATAACCGTTTCGTATTGTCCTATCCAATCGTAACATCAAAAAGTAAAAATCCTTATCAATGGATAGTCATAGATACACTATCAGACATTTTATTTGAAAAATTTAATATAGATTATAGTTTTAGCAAAGACGGTCCTTCTCCAAGTGGTGAATTAACATATAACTATAAAAACAAGGTACATTATTGGAACCACTACAATGATACAATCTTTAAGATTGATTCAGATAGTTATAAAGCTAAATATATTCTTGACAAAGGGGACTTTATAGTAAATCCTGAAAGAATGTCTAATTTGAGAAATTTTGGCGAACTCAAAAATTATATTGTATTAAGAAGAATTATTGAATGCAATAATTTTGTACTTGTTATTTATAACTTCCAAAACAAAAGTAGAATGGTGTTGTTTGACAAAAACAAAAAAACATCGCTGGAAATTGAACAAGAAGATTCCCAAAGATTTGGAATAATCAATGATATTGATGGAGGTCCTAATTTTTATCCTTTCAGATTTGTAAATGATTCAATGTTAATTATGACTTTAGATGTTTACGATTTAAAAAAGTGGGTTAGTACTGATGCCTTCAAAAATTCCAATCCAAAATTCCCCGAAAAGAAAAAACAACTGGAACAACTGGCAAACAGCCTCGATGAAAATGATAACCCTGTTTTAATGCTGGTGAAACTGAATGAATAAAAATCCCGAAGGGATGAAATGATTATAGAATGAAATAAATATACAAAACAAAAACCCCGGAGGGGTGAAATAAAAAAAATATGAGAAATATTTATTTGAATGGTATGATTAAAAATGTCACCCTTTCAGGGTTTGATTCGTTATTGAAATTTTGGGCTATAATAATTTCATCCCTTCGGGATTGTAAATATCCCGAAAAGAAAAAACAACTGGAACGACTTGCCAACAGTCTCGATGAAAATGATAACCCGGTTTTGATGTTGGTGAAACTGAATGAATAAAAAATGAAACAAAAAAAATTAAACAAAAATTATTACCTGAAAAAATTCATTTCGGGTATTGCATTATTAGGCAGTGTTTCACTGTTTACAATTATTGGATGTGATAATAAATCGGAAAATGTTAACATAAACAAAATAGGTGGCAATGAAGTGCTTGTTTGCAACATTGACGACATTAAAGAAACCCAGGAAATAAAATTAAGCGAACTGGTCGATTCTTTTGAGGTAATATGTTTAGAAAATACACGCGACGCATATATCGGATCAGTCTGGGCACAAACAGTTTCGGGAAACCATCTGTTTTTTGCCGATACCCAAAATAAATTAACATTGTTTAACCGCTCAGGTAAATTTATTCGAAAGTGGGATTCAGGCCGTGGACCATTTGAGTTTGTCATTCCCGAGTACCCACAAATTTACGGTGATAATATTTTTGTTTGTGATGCGCAAAGAAACAAACTGCTTAAATATAATCTTGCTGATGATGCTGATAAAGCTATCGACCTGATAAAAACAACAGGCGTTAAGATAGTTTTAAACGACTCACTTTTTTTAACGGCGGGCAATTCAGAATCGGAAAACGATCCTTATTTAATTTGCATTCAGGATTTTAATGGGAAATTAAAGAAATCGATACCGGCAAAAAACCACATAAATATTTTCCCCAAATTAGCACAGGACAGAGTAATCGTTCATCCTTATAAAAATGGGTGGAATATCCATTTACCTTTTAGTGACACTTTAATGTTTTATGATTTTGAACAAAACAAACTAACTCCCAAAGCTATATTTTATAGTGAATCATTCGCCAGCGCCAATAAAAAATTGATGGAAGAAAGACTAAAACACGGGCTCGAGATATCAGATAACGAATCAACAAAGTCGCTTGTAGTCGTCCCTGAATTTGAATCGGACAATTATTACTTTTTAAGCATCCATAAATACGGGCAGAATAAAGATTTGCCATGGTATGTTTCCACGCGAAAAATGTGCATGGTCAACAAAAAAACCAGGGAAGCATATTACATAACGATTATCGATGATTTTATGGGTGATATTCCTTTCGGGCTTCAGGGAACAAACCAAATTTGGGAACCATATATAACGCAGGATTTTTCGGCCATTAGATACAAAGAAAAACTTAAACGGATTTTGGAAGAAAAAGCAGACAAACTGGCCAACGAAACAAAGGAACGAATTGAGAATTTGATGGCTGAGATAAGCGATGAAGACAACAATATCGTTATGTATTATAAACTTAGGGAATAAGTTGACAGTCTTATAATTATTGGGAGTCACTGTTGGCAGTATAAAAGAATATGAATTTAGTGAACTTTAGTGTTTTCATGTTTTTGTGGCAACAAGAAAAACGCCACGAAAGCACCAACACACAAAATAACACGAAAAGGAAAAACAACTGGCAAACAGCCTTGATGTAAACGATAACCCGGTTTTAATGCTGGTGAAATTGAAAGAGTAAAAATCCCGAAGGGATGAAATGATTATAGAATGAATTAAATATACAAAACAAAAACCCCGGAGGGGTGAAATAGAAAAAATATGAGAAATATTTATTTGAATGGTATGATTGAAAATGCCACCCTTTCAGGGTTTGATTCGTTATTGAAATTTTGGGCTATAATAATTTCATCCCTTCGGGATTGTAAATACCCCGAAAAGAAAAAGCAACTGGAACTACTGGCCAACAGTCTCGATGAAAATGATAATCCGGTGCTGATGCTGGTGAAACTGAAATATTAAGTTGGCAGTCCCGATTTATTAAAAGAATTAATGAACAGTTTAAAAAAATAATTTAACTAAAACTCAATGGAAAACAAGGAAAACTTTAAATCCGTTTTAAGCAAATTGATTTCACTTAAAATCAATTCAGTTTGTTTTTTTCAATCGCTTAAATTAACTCCGGTTCTAATTATCATTTTGTTTTTAGCTTGTTCTTCGCCTAAAACTGAAAGTGATGAAGCTATTCAGACCGTAAAAGTTGCGGAAGCTTTAGAGGCCAAACAGAATGTTTTGCTTAGTGAAATTGTCGATGGAGATATTGAATATATTCCGCTGGAAACAAATGAAGAATGTTTGATCGGTGACAATCCCCGTTTTTATTCCAATAAAACCGAAATCATTGTTTTTACAAAACAAAAGGTTTTTGTGTTTGATCGGGAAACTGGAAAATATTTGCGTGAAATTGGGCATTATGGAAAAGATCCAGGAGGGTACCAGAACACAGTTTATTCATTTCCGTACGACGAAAAAAATGATCTTTATTATTTAGGTGGCTGGGAGCAGCAGGTTTATTTCAGGTATAATTCTTCCGGGAAATTAGTGGATGAAATAACGGCTTATTCTAATACAAAAGAACCGGATTTACAGAACTCCGATTTTGGCGAGATTATAACTTCAATTGCGCCCTTAAACGACACCTGTTTTGTGGGCCATGTATGGAACATTAACGGAAAACAAAAAACAAAACTTATTATTTTTAATGAAAATAATCACCGGATAAAAACATACCCGCAGTATAAAGCATTCGAATGGAATATTTTCAAAGATGGATTAAATGTATTTCACTGGAATGGTTTGTTTTACGAGTATAATAACCACCTAAATTTTTTCGAAAGAAACAGTGATACTATATTTAGTGTTTCTATGGTTAATTTAATGCCACGTTACGCATTGGAAGGTTCGATTTTTATTGAAGGAATCTCGGAAACCAACAGATTTTTATTATTGAGGTTACAGAGTGAAGATGGCTATTACTCCGGCATTTTTGATAAGGAAAAAAATAATATGGTAGTTAATAAAACAACAAATGGCATTGAAAATGACATTGATGGCTTTATTCCATTTCAATTTAATTCAGCCAATAACAATAATGAAATAATAGGTTCTCGCGAAGCATTCGAGGTAAAACTTTGGTTTGAACAGAACCCGGGAAAAATGGCAAAACTCCCACCCCATCTTCAAAAACTAAAGGATATAAAAGAAAATGATAATCCGGTTTTGATGCTGGTGAAATTGAAAGAGTAAGCAGTGATCAGTCGCAGTGATCAGTTTTTAAAAAGGAAAAACTAGTGATCTTAAGTGTATTTGTGTTTTAGTGGCAAAAGAAAAATTCACAAAAGCACAAAAACACCAAATAACACAAAAAGATTGTGTAGCAACTGCCCTCATTTTTGGGGTTGTTGCAAAGAAAAAAGAAGGCAAAAAACTAAATTAACTACGAAAATAACACCATCATGAAAAAACAGAACGACTCATTTCAGCTAAGATTAATGCTTATTCTAATTCTTGTAATCTGCCTCTCATGTAAAGAAAATTATAAAAAGGAAAATCTCAACACTGATTCTTTTTATACAATTCCATTTGCCGAGATCGTAAAAAATAAACGCGAAGTTAAATTGTCTGAGATTGTCACTGATGTTGAATTCGTTCAGCTCGAGAACACGCCGGAAGCATTTTTCAGGGAGATTGAGAATATCGAATTCACCAAAGACTATGTTTTTATTCAGACATGGGGACAACCTATTTTTCAGTTTTCATTGGATGGAAAACTGGTACGCAAAGTTGGGAAACTGGGACGTGGTCCTGAAGAATATAATAACTGCTTAAAAATGTCTGTCGATGAAGAAAACGAAAGGGTATATATTTACACAACAGATTTAAACATTTTTGTTTTTAATTTCGATGGAGAATACATTAAAACGATTCACTTTCCGGCACTGAATTACATGAAATTCTGGATTTGGGGCAGAGACAGCATGTTTGTGAGTTATCTGGAAGCGGTTGATGGAAATGAGCCTTATGTTTTTATCGAATACAACGAACAGGGAGATACGTTGCAAACCATCGCAAATCATATTTTTTGGGATACTAATGAAGAATTTGGAACGATATCTTCATTTTTTGATCAAAATTTTTCTTATCGTTTCGAAAGCAGACTTCATTTAAAAAGCTACTATAATGATACAGTTTACACTTACGATAATAACAATAAATTCATTCCCAAATTTTTTATTGATTTAGGAAAATATAAACTCCCAGAGGAATTTATTTACGAAAGAAAATGGACGCGATCTTTGCCCGGCAATTTTATTTGGACAGGAGTACACGAAACCTCAAATTATGTTTTTCTTCCCTATGGCTATCATTTCGATCAAAACAAACTGGAATCGGAAAAAAAAGAAAAAGGGCTGGTTCTTTATAACAAAAAAACAAAAGAAGGTACAGCAGTTGAAGAAAAACTTAGCGGTGGATTTGTTGATGATCTTGCAGGATGCCCCGATTTCAGGCCAATGGTAACGAACGGTAATTCAGCAATAATGTTGGTTTCTGCTCTCGAAATGAAACTCTATCTTGATTCAGATCAGTTCAAAAACAGTGAAGTAAAATCTCCTGAAAAGAAAGAAAAGCTGCGACAACTTAATAAAACGCTTAACGAAAACGATAATGATTTTCTGGTGATGGTAAAACTAAAAGACTAAGTTAAGGGTAGCAAGTCTCAGTTGACAGTTTTTAAATGATAAAAAGTTCGTATAAATAGAAAATTTGGCACCGTGGCTTTAGCCCGGTGATATAAATATGGATAATAAACTGGCTTTAGCCATTAATTTGAAAGAGTAAGTTGGCAGTTTTCAGTCGCAGTTGGCAGTTGTCGCCAAGCTAAAGCATGGCGTAAAAATATGTAACCAAAAAAAATAACTAACTTTTTAGGTACAATTTTTGATTAAAGTAACTATCTTAAAAACCTTAAAAATTAAC
Source organism: uncultured Prolixibacteraceae bacterium (assembly GCA_963849775.1). Taxonomy (GTDB): domain Bacteria; phylum Bacteroidota; class Bacteroidia; order Bacteroidales; family Prolixibacteraceae; genus Draconibacterium. The sequence continues at coordinate 9,117 of CAWKIX010000015.1, forward strand.
CGAGAAAAAACCAGAGATTGAAAACACCTGTAACAAATAAGCCTGCCTTTTCTTCCTTCTCGGTAATTGTTGTATTCCTTGCATTTATAATTATCGGGATTGCCTTTATTCCGCAGCTTGATATAAGTTATGAACCCAGCCGTGAATTGCCACGGATTACGATTAACTTTTACTGGAGCAGCGCTTCGCCAAAAGTTATTGAAGAAGAAGCATCAAAAATTGAAGGTGTGCTGGGGAAGGTGAGCCAGGTAAAAAATATTGAATCGGAATCGTCCGTTGGCAGCGGCCGGATAACCATTGAATTTGATAAAACTGCAGATATCGATAAAAAAAGGTACGAAGTTTCAACCTTGATCCGCCAGCTGCGCAGCAACCTGCCCGAAGAAATGAGTTATCCTGAAATCAGCACCAGCGTAAGGGAAGACGGGCAGGCCGTTTCGTTTATGACATTGACACTTAACTCCAGCGCATCAACCTATTACATCGAAAAGGTGGCCCGGCAACAAGTCATCCCTTCCTTGCTAAAAATAAGCGGGATTGATGATGTGAGGTTATACGGCTCTTCGCCCAACCAGTGGGAAATCACTTTCGATCCTGAGATTCTGAATAATTATAATCTTTCCCCCGGCGATATCAGTTCGGTGGTCAACCAGCTTGGAACAAAACAATATTTAGGGAACCACAAAGAAAATTCAGGCACATTTATTCCTGTACTCTCTTCCACAAAATCCGTCGGTCCTGAAGAATGGGGCGCACTACCGGTTGCCAATGCAGGCGGTCGGATTATAAAACTGTCGGATATTGCTACGATAAGGTTAAAAGAGAGGCCGCCAACATCGTATTACCGGATAAACGGGAAAAACGTGGTGAACCTTGTCATTTATTCCGCGCCGGGAAATAACCAGTTAAAACTTTCAAAAGAAATCAGGGAACAATTAACATCAATTCGTAATTATTTGCCCGTGGGTTATTCGGTTCAGATTGCCTCCGACACTTCAGAATTCATTAGCGGAGAACTTACAAAAATTGGGCTGCGTACCTTCTTTTCCCTTTTAATTCTTTTGCTTTTTGTACTTATTGTGAGCCGTTCTTTCCGGATACTGGCAATTCTTACCATTTCACTAATCTCCAACCTGTTAATTGCAGCCGTATTCTACTATCTTTTAAAAGTTGAAATTCATATTTATTCGCTGGCCGGCATTACCGTTTCGTTTGGCATAATCATCGACAACAGCATTATTATGGTGAGCCACCTTCAGAAACAAAAAGGACTGCGGGTTTTTATCTCGTTACTTGCTGCCACATTAACAACACTGGGCGCGCTTTCAGTTATCTTTTTTCTGAAAGACAATCAAAAAATAATGCTGGTCGACTTTACTTATGTAATGTTGATCAATCTTTCGGTGTCGTTAATTGTTTCGTTATTTCTTGTTCCTGCTTTAATGGAAAAATTGTACCGCCCGAAAACCATTGATGTTGCTCCATTCAGAATTAGAAGGGTTGTCAACCGGATAACCAAAATGTACCACCGGTTTATTTTATTCGAAAAAAAATACAAATGGGCATTTCTTGTATTTATTATACTGGCTTTTGGGTTACCCATAAATAATATTCCTGATACGATTGACAAAGACAAAAAATTGGCCGAATTCTATAATAAAACCCTGGGATCTGATGTGTTTAAGGGAAAAATAAAACCCGTTCTTGAAAAAGCTTTGGGTGGCAGTTATCGTTTATTTACCCAATTTGTTTACGAAGGAGGATTTTATTCCGACCCCGGCAAAACAACTTTACGTGTCACAGGGTCAATGCCGGAGGGTTGTACTATTCAGCAGCTTAACAGCGCGGTTCAGAAGATGGAACAATACATCAGCCAGTTTAGCGAGGTGGAACAATTTGAAACCAATATTTACAGCTACAAAAATGCTACTATATATATTTATTTTACAAAAGAAGCTGAAAACTCATCTTTCCCATATGTATTAAAATCTCAGCTTGAATCAAAAGCTACATCATTGGGTGCAATGGACTGGGGTATTTATGGTGTTGGGCAAGGTTTTAACAACTCACTTGGAACCGATTACAGAAATTACCATATTTTACTCACCGGGTATAACTACGACCAATTGTATAAATATGCAGGGCAACTGGAACAAAAACTGCTGGAAAATGAACGGGTGGAAAAAACAGAAATTAACAGTTCGGGATCCTATAATGCGTCCTCGCGAATGGAATATTTTTTAAAAACTGACAAAGAATTTCTTGCCATTCAAAATTTGAATCTTTCCGATTACACAAGGTCGTTACAAAACCGGTTATACAACGGTGGTTTGAGTTCATATTACAACGGAAGTGAACTAGTACCAGTAAAATTAATTTCTAACAGAAAGCGATGAATACAACAAATGGGCGTTTTATAACCTCCCTGTTGAAACCAGGAGTGGTCAAAAGAAACTTTCGCAGGCAGGGGAAATTACAAAACGGTCAACCGGCACAAGCATTAAAAAGGTTAACCAGGTTTACCAAATGTACCTCAACTACAATTTTAACGGCGCGGGGGCCACTCGGGCAAATCGTCCGCGACAGGGCAATTGATGAATTAAACGAAAAACTGCCACTTGGTTATAAAGCCCAAACAACTGGCAACAGTTATTGGTACGGGAATGATAAAAATCAGTATTTACTGCTTTTGCTGGTCATTGTAATTATCTATTTCATAACGGCTATTTTGTTTGAATCGCTGTTAAAACCACTGGCCGTTATCAGCCTGATTCCCATTTCGTTTATTGGCGTATTTCTTACTTTTTATCTTTTCGGCTTTAGTTTCGACCAGGGAGGATTTGCTTCTTTTATTTTGCTCAGCGGCCTGGTTGTAAATGCAGCAATATACATTATTAACGATTTTAATAATCTGGTTGCAAGAAGAAACAAACCCACTTCGATCAGGACTTATTTAAAAGCCTATAACCAAAAAATTGTTGCCATTACCTTAACGATTTTATCCACGGTTCTTGGACTAGTGCCTTTTGTTTGGGGCGGACAAAAAGAGGTTTTCTGGTTTGCTTTTGCCGTTGGTGCCATGGGCGGTTTACTGTTTTCGTTAGTGGCTATTTTTATTTATTTGCCCTTGTTTTTGAAGTTAAATCACAAATGAACCGGTTTCTGAAAAGTTGAACAAAACAAATTCAGAAATAAAAAGTTAGGATTGGTTTTATAGGATGAACACTCAATTAAATAATAATCCGGCATTACTTTTTTTAGCATCTCTTTGTATTCATCCAACAAATCTTCCCAAAGGCAACTTGTAGTCACCTTTAGGAAGACTGTGAAGAGGCATTTTTCGAATTAAACATCCAGGAAGGTTTTGTTCTATATATATAGAAGCGCTAAATTATGAAAATTATTAATTGAAAACGGAAAAAAGGAATGCTTTACAGCAGAATTTATGGTTGCTTATTAATCTTTATTTCATTTCATCTTTGAGAGCAACAAAAACTAAGTTTTGGGATTTACAATTATTCGCCTATTTAGATTTTTTTTAACATAAAACACCAACTAAATTAATTAGTTCGCATCTGTTTTTTATTTATCTTGTACATCTGTTTCAAAAAAAAGTCCAAAAAATTGTAATCAATATAAATGAATCCATAATCAACAACTTATTATTCATTAAAACCAAAATCATGAGAACACCAGCTATTTTTGTTTTGCTTGCACTTTTTTTAACCTTTGGATGTAAGAAGAAAGAGTCGGACACCAGTGGTTTAGAAATTATAAAAGTGGGTGGAACGACTCCCGAATTGTGCAACTTATCTAATGTATTTGAAAAAGGACCGGTTATTAAACTTGAAACTTCAGATTCCTGTTTTATAACTTATCTCTCTCAAGTGGTAAAGGGAGACGAATATCTGTTTGTTTGCGACAACTGGAGCCAGGTTTTACAGTTTGACAGTTCAGGAAATTTTATCAGAAAAATAGGGAGACAGGGCAATGGACCAAAAGAATACAACAGGATTATGAGAATTATGGTTGATGAAGCCAACGATTACATAATAGTGAATGACAGGAGTAAGTTTCTCTGGTTTGATTTCAGCGGTGAATTTATCCGTGAGGAAGCATTAGCACAATCAAGAGAAATTTTGGAATTTGCTGATATTGCTGAAGGATATTTGTATATGGTGAAATCAACATATGGACCTGCATCAGAAGATCGCGATCCCAATAAACCTGATTTCAGTACTCGTGTCAAAACCATGATCTACAAATACGACAATAGTTTCCAGGTTGTTGACAGTATTTTATTTCGTGATGTGGTATATCCCATTGGTTTTGGAATCAATTCGTGGCCCTATTATATTTCAAATCTGAAGTCGGGTCTTTATTTTTATTATTCAACACAGTCACCTGAACCGCTTTTAAGAGATACGCTTTTCAGGATTGAAGAATCAAAAGTATCCCCTGTCTTGAAGACTGATTTTTCGGATGAACTAATCGTGAGAAATGTAACAAGTGATCAGTATTTTGCGGCTATGCAGTCTGGCAATTCTTTAGCACATGATATTCGGAATATAACCATTAACAACGTTTACCGAACCGAGAACTATGTTTTTGTTGAATATGATAAACTCAAAACAGAATTTTTTTGGTATTGTTATGATCGGGCCGGAAAGAAAGGTTACAATATAAAAGCTGGTTTTTATGATGACTACTTTGGAACCGATAGTCTGGCAACAGTTCGACCGTTGGATTTAAAAAACGATTTATTTTATTTTTATAAAGAAGGTTATGAAGTAGCAGGAATTATTGATGGTGTTGTTGAAAATAATAATCCTGTACTATTTATGCTGGAAACGAAAGAGTAGATAAAGCTTGTAATTAAGCAACTGAAAATCAATTTGCTCCACGTAATCGCCATAAAATTATTGGTCCCCCTGAGCGGAGTCGAAGGGTGGATTTGATACCTAATTTATTCAACAACAACGAAGTGGATTAGTTAAAAGCAAATCTTCATAAATCACTTTTAGGTTTCATTAAAACAAGAATTGGATTATCATCAGCATACGTATTTTTCTGAACCTCTTCAAAGCTTGAAAATACACCATATTTTTTTGTTTGCTTTGAATCATCTGATTTTATTTCAGAGGAAACATTCACTGCCTCTAACGAAAACATAAGATTTTCATTATAAACCAAATGCGGACTATCCAAATAGATTTCTTTTTCACCACCTATAATTTTTGAACAAATGGTCGTTTTTTTAGTTTGCATATTGTAACAACACAAAAAATCTTTTTTCTGGTATAGTATATCAAAAAAAACATGTTTTTGATCCCAGTATAAACCGCTGCCATACGCAGCAACTTCACCCTCACGATCAATTAATTTCCTGAAAATTTCAGTATAGTCCTGGTTTTTCATTTCATCAGAAATGCTTGTGTTTCTTAAATTAACAGCTAATATTGGCTGAAACGAATTATTTCCGAATTGATAAATAGTATCTCCAAGTCCATAAGTAAAAAGAATCGTGTTATTAATGGGATTACTTATCGATAATGATGTTGAAAAATCTGAAGGATAACGTGCTGGAATTAAATTTTTCACAACAGTTTTAAAATCGGGGGACAAAATTGACAAATACATATTTTGCGTAATCGGGTCCCAGGTTATTTCCCAGTTTTACGAAATAATTACCATCATTTAATTTATGAAAACGGTTCAGGTATATATTTTTATATTCTATCTTTTCGATAAAATCGCCATTAAAACCGTACGTGTAACGAGCCATTGTAAAACCGCAAATTATTTCCACGGTGCCTCTGATTGTGTCAACAATGAAGTCGCGCGATTGTATATACTCTTCAGGCCCCCTGCCTACTTTACCGATGGTATTCATAAATTTTCCATCCGGTGAAAAATGGAATACTTTATTTGTTGAAAACTCATCCAAAATGAATATCCCTTTTGAGTTGACCACTAATTTATATACATATGAAAACTGGCTTTCCTTATTGGTTTCCAGCTTGATATACTTTACCTCGTCAGCAAAATCAGAAAGGGCAACATCTTTGCTCTTTTTAAGATCAACTGTTATTTCCCTGACTCCGTTTTCATCAGCGGTGCTTTTTGATTCCTTATTCTGATTACATGAAAAAAGGATCAAACACATTAGAATTAATAGAATGAGTTGTGAAGTTGTTTTGGTTTTCTGCATTGTTTTAAGTTTTAAGTTATGGCTGTTTTATAGACTTAAAATTGAGCAAAAGGTTAAATGGGTAACTGAGTGCATTTTAAATGACAAGTAAAAGTTTGATTTTTATAAATCACTTTTCGGCTTCATAAAAACCAGTATTGGGTTATCATCAGCATACGTATTTTTTTGAACCTCTTCAAAACTTGAAAAAACACCAAACCTTTTCTTTTCGGTTGAACCAGTATCCTCTTTTTTCATTTGTTCGGAGATATCAACTGCATCAATCGAAAACACGAGATTTCCATTATGAATTGTTCGTGGGGCACGTGAATAAACTTCTTTTTTACTTGCATTAATATTTGTATAAATCGAAGTCTTTTGTGTTTGCATATCATAGCAACACAAAAAATGTGTTTTTTGGTATAATACGTCAAAAAAAACATGTTTTTGATCCCAGTTTAAAGCACCATTATATGCGGCAACTTCGCCCTCTTGATTAATTAATTTCCTATATACATCAACATACTCTTGATTTCTCATTTCAATAGGCACGCTTAAATCTCCTAAATTAATAGTTAGCATTGCCCGAATCGAATCGTTTCTATATTGATATATTGTATCTCCAAGTCCACTGGTAAACAGAAACGCATTTTTAATGGGATTACTTATCGATAACGTAGTTGAAAAATCTGAGGGATAGCGTGCTGGGACGAATTCTTTCACTACTGTTTTAAAATCGGGCGACAAAATTGCAAACAGATATGTTGAATAATCGGGTCCCAAATTATTTCCCAATTGAACAAAATAATTACCATCATTCAATTTATAATACCTGTTTAGGTATATGTTTTTATATTCTGCTCTTTCGATAAATTCTCCATCAAAACTATAAGTGAAATTTGCAAATGCAAAATTTCCAATAATTTCAACGGTGTTTCTAACTGTATCTACAATAAAATCACGCGATTGTATATACTCGTCAGGCCCTCTTCCAACCTTTCCTATTTTATTTAAAAATTTTCCATCAGGTGAAAAATGGAGCACTTTATTTGTTGAATATTGATCCCAAATAAAAATCCCTTTTGAATTAACCTCTAATTTATAAATGCCGGAAAATGTGCTTTCCTCATTGGTTTCCAACTTAATGTATTTTACTTCATCGGCAAAATCAGCAAGGTCGATATCTTTACTCTTTTTCAGATCAACTTTTATTTCCCTGACACCGTTTTCATCAGCGATGCTTTTTGATTCCTTTTTCTGATTACATGAAAATAGGATTAAACCCATTAGAATTAATAGAATGAGTTGTGTAGTTGTTTTGGTTTTCTGCATTGTTTTAAGTTTTAAGTTATGGCTACTTTATTGTCTCTAAAAACAGGAAATGGTTAATTGGCTTTTAAGCTGGAATTTATTTGATTACTGAAAGTTTGATTTTCATAAATCACTTTTCGGTTTCATAAAAACAAGGATAGGGTTATCATCTGCATAAGTATTTGCTTGAACCTCTTCAAAGCTGGAGAATACGCCAAACCTTTGCATATCGGTTGTACCAGAATCCTCTTTTTTCATTTGTTCAGAGATATCAACGGCATCAATCGAAAACACGAGATTTCCATTATGAATTGTTCGTGGGGCACGTGAATAAACTTCTTTCTTTTTACCTACAATATTTGAATAAAAAGTAATCGCATTTTTTTGTTTATTGTAACAACATAAATAATCTTCCCTTCTGGAAAGTACAGAAAAAAACACATGTGTTTGATTCTGTAACAAACCATTTCCATAAGCGGCATAATTAAGAGATGGATCTACTAAAAGATTAATTGCTTCTATACCTCTTTCTGTTCGTATTCGTTTATCATTAGGAATTCTTGCACTCGCGTAATCAACAGGATACATAGATTGTACTGAATCGTTATTATATTGATAAATGGTGTCGCCATAGCCATATGTGAATAGAATTGAGTTATTTAATGTATTGCTTATTGTTTGTGCGGTGGTAGCCATTATGGGATAATCTAAAGGAACAAAGTCATTAATAATTTCAAAATCAGGAGAAAGAACAGCATACTGGTTTTCACCAACGATAGAAGTATTTGAAAAATTTACAAAGTAATTGCCATTTTGTAATCGTTGAACACGCTCCAACCTATTCTCGCCATATTCTAACTTTTTCACAAAATTACCAGAGGCTGTGTATTTAAAAATACACAAAGGAAGTCCGCTAACAATATCAATTGTATTTGTTATTTCATCCACAAAAAAATCGTGCGATTGAACGTACTCTTCCGGTCCATTTCCAACTTTTCCGATCGTATTTAGAAATTCACCTTCAAGAGAAAAATGAAACACTTTTTTTGCAGAAATCGGGTCAAATATAAATATCCCTTCTTCATTTATAATTAATTTGTAAATAGCACGAAACAAGCCTACTTTATTGGTTTCCAGTTTAATATATTTTACTTCATCGGCAAAATCAGCGAGGTCAATATCTTTACTCGCTTTCAGATCAACTGTTATTTCCCTGACTCCATTTTCATCAGCATTACTTTTTGCTTCCTTGTTTTGATTACATGAGAAAAGGAATATTCCCAATAGAATTGATAAAACGAGTTTTGTAGTTGTTTTGGTTTTCTGCATTGTCTAAATGTTTAAATAATTGTATTCAATATTTGTTTTAGGTTGAAAACTTATAAATCTTTGAACTTTATAAACGCAATTACCGGATTTGACATCTCTGTAACTTCTACTTTAGAAATGAAAAGATCAGGTGAGTTTTTCATTGATTCACTAAAAAAACCGGCATCGATTGTTGCAACAAAACGTCCATCATTAGTAACTTCCGATATAAAAGGAGGGTACTTACTCAAATAGCAGTCATTCTCAATCTCGTTTGTATATATAATGGTTTTTCCACTATTTTTTGAATGTAATACATAGTTTGGTCCGTCGTATCCATTATGATCATAATCAAATCGAAAAAAAATAGATGATTCATTTTCACAATACACATAGACCCCATTCATGTACAAGTTCGGATAGTTGTACAACTCATTGTTCTCAACCCAAAAATCTTCGGGAAGCGGTTTTTCAAAAATTATGTTGGTATGCAGAGATACAGTATCAGAACTAATTCTGTAAATATTGTCCTTATTAATAGGTTTGTACAGTAGTACTGATTCAAATTTAATTAATGGTTTTAAATCAACTGTTCTTTCAGTCTCCCAATACGGAAAGTAACTTGCTATCTTTTTCCCGTCGCTGGTTAAAATATGAACTTCATCTTCCGTTCCAAAATGAAGTAAAGCAATATTTTCATTGTGTATTGCAAAACGTAGTGAACCAAATGGCAATTGTATTTCTCTTACCGGATTTAAGTTACTATCTAATTTTATAATTTTTTTTGTTTCCAATAAATAACAATTTCCCTCCGGGTCGATATCAAAATCATTCAGATTAGTATATTCAAAGGGACCTCTGCCAAGTTTATCGTATTTTGAAATGAATTTGCCATTTATGTTGTATAATAAAATTGTTTGTGCGGGTTCGTCATAAATATATAATTTATCGCCAAAGCATTTTATTTTAGTAACTTTTCCTATTAAACAGTTTTTTGAAGTTTCCAGTGGAATATATTCAATTGAATCAATTAGCTCAGAAAGCTTCGCAATTGTGTTTATATCACGTTCTTTAATTTCAATGTTGTATTCTGCATTATTAAAGTCAGTATTTTCATTTTTCTTATTCCGGAAAATGACAATAAATACAATTGCAATTAACAAGCCAGCGAATATTGAAGTAATTATAAATCGTTTTTGCATATTATTTTATTTTTTTATTGGCTATAAATGAAAAAGTGCGAGATCGTCCAGTCTAACTGTCACCCTGAGCGGAGTCGAAGGGTGATTTTCTCCAACTTACCCCTTGACATAGAAGAGGGGCAGTGAAAGTTTATTGATTTATTAAAAACTCTCTTTGCATTCATAAAGAATGACAACTGGGTTACTATTTTCGTTTAGCTTTTCTAAATCGATTTGGTTTTTATTTATGGGGTTAACATTGCCGTTATTCAGGTTATCGATAAGGGTGGATAAAAATCCAAGATTCTGATCTACTGCAGTTACAAAATAATTCTTATACGAACAGTAAAATCGTAAGATATATTTTACTCGCGCCAGATCATCAATAAACCTGCTATTTGTACAGATATATTCTTTTGTGTTTGGAGAATAGAACAATGTATGTGTATATTCAAAATTGAAATTAAACATAATAAGTTCGGGACTTTCAATATAATTAGAAACACCTTTAAAATATTTATTTGAAGTGAGTTTTTCCATCTCTTCCCGATTGGTCAAATCCACCATGTTTAATTGATCCATTTCATTTTTTGTTATTTTATTTTGGGTTGAAAGATGCATAAATGGCTTGATTTTATTACCTGGTTGAATAGTGAATATCGTATCCATATAAGGACGCATATATTTAATATCGTTATTGGTTTTTACCAATTGGTTGACAGTGCCTGATAACGATGTGAATCCATTTGAATAGATATGACTAGGTAACCACTGGTTAATGATATTCCCGGAATTATCTATTGAAGAAACATAAAACGAGGATTCTTCCGAATTATATATCATATGATCTACATAATTAATACCATTCATGTTTTTAATTGAACTTATGAAAGAATTTTCAAATTCGGGATTTACTTCTTTAATAAACTTACCATTTAAAGTGTAGGTTAATATTTTATTGCCGTTGTCAACAATGTGAATTTGGTTATTTTTTGTGTCAACCGTAAACGATTGAGGTCTGACATATTCCCCCGGGCCTTTTCCTGTATTACCAATCTTTCGTATAAAGTTTCCTTCGAAATCAAATACAAAAAGAGATTTTGCATTCAATCGATCCAATACATAAAGTGTGTCATTCTCGATAACAATATCTTCTATCCTACCGATCAAACAATTTTTATTGGTTTCAAGCGGAATGACTTTAACACCGCTAAAAAAAGTGGAGAACAGAACGGAATCTTTCAGATCCAGTTCATCAATATTTATTTCAATAAAATCGTTTTTTGTTTCAGAGTTATTTGTTCTGTCGCTATTCCTGGTGTTGCAATTGGTAAGCAACATTTGGAACGCTATTGAAGTTATAAGCAGAACCTGAATTTGTAAATATTTTTTCATTATTGTTAGTTTAAATATTTTTTTATTAAAAACCATCTTTGCATTCATATAGAATTACAATCGGATTACTATTTTCATTTAGCTTTTCAAAATCAATTTGATTTTTATTTGTGGATTTAATTTTGCCGTTTTTAAGGTTATTGATGAGGGTGTCCATTCTACCAAATGTCTGATCAATTGCTGATACAAAATAATTTTTATAGGAAGAATAGAAGTTTCGGAAAGTGTTTATTTGTGCCAGATCATCAATAATTCTATGATTTGTACAGATATATTTTTTTGTGTTTGGCGAATAGAACATTGTATGTGTACTAATATTATTGTTGAAATTAAACATAATGAGATTGGGACTTTCCATATATCCGGTAATACCCCGGAATCTTTTATTTAAGTGATATTTATTCATTTCTTCCTGATTATTCACTATATCCAACTGGTTTAATTGATTCATTTCAGCTTTGGTAATTTTGTTTTGGGTTGAAATATGGATAAATGGCTTAATTTGATTATCCGGTTGAATGCTGAATATCGTATCCATAAACAGTCTCATATATTTAATATCGTTATTAGTTTTCACTAACTGGTTTGTGGAACTCATATTCAGTTCAAATCCGTTTAAATAGATATTAGCCGGTAGCCATTGATTTAAGATAGTCCCCGAATTATCGATTGCCGAAATTAAAAAATCGGATTCTTCATTAATTATCATGTGTTCAACATAATTAACTCCATTCAGATTTTTAATTGAAAGAAAAGGAGTTAAAAGTTCAGGAGTTATTTCACTAATAAATTTACCATCTAAAGTATAGGTTAATATTTTTCTGCCGCTGTCCATAATGTGAATTTGGTTGTGCTTTGTGTCAATCGTAAATGATCTGGGCCTCACATATTCCCCCGGACCTCTGCCTTCATTACCAATTTTTCGTACAAAGTTCCCTTCGAGATCGAATACAAAAAGTGATTTTGAATTCATTTGATCCAAAACGTACAACGTGTCATTAATAATTTCTATTTCAGTTATTCTGCCGATCAAACAATTTTTATTTGTTTCAAGCGGAATGATTTTTACACCACTAAAAAAAGTTGAAAACCGAACGGAATCTTTCAGGTCCAGTTCATCAATATTAATCTCGATAAAATCGTTTTTTGTTTCAGAATTCTCAGTTTTGTTGGTACTGCACATGGTAAGCAACATTTGAAATGTTACTAATGTGATAAACAGAAATGTGATTTTGGCTTTCATGGTTTTATTTTTTTGATGGTTATCAATCCAACCTGTATTCATGTATTTCGCATGCAATATTATCGAACGCAATTAATTTATTGCCTGCAACACAAATAGCATAATACCATGCTTCATTATCCAGAGATAATATTTTCTCAGGAACAATTTTATCCTTTGTTAAACTCAAAATTAAAATACGATTGGCCTCTGTCATATTATTGGTTTTGTCATATCCTATAATTAGTAAGTAAAGTTTATCGACGTTAATGTATGAATCCAGACAAAACATTGATGTTCCTTTAATGCCTGCAATAAGGTCTTCTTTTTGTTTCTTTTCAATAAATGCAATAACCGGCTCCCAGTATTTTAAATTTGAATAGTCGTATAAATCCAGCAATTCGCCATCCATTGTATATCTTTCAATAACGGGGTCGCTTTCACAAATGGCTACCAATTGATTTTGCCATTTCTCCAATAAATAATTTTTTGGCATGTTCTGGTTTACATTTTCTACAGTACGATTATTATTGCCAAACTCTTTTATCATTTTCCCTTCTAAAGAAGCCATAAATAGTGGATTATTATAATCATCTTTACTACCAAAGTAAACGGAATCGTTAACAATAAAACTTCCGAATCTGGGTATAGTCCCGGTAATATTTTCAATGAATTTTGCCGATAAATCATAAACATTTATTTTCATGTTATCCTCGTCCATTACATACATTAGGTTATTGTCAAATTCAACTTTGCCTGGAAAATTAAAATCGGCCGGTCCTTTGCCGGTTGTTCCGAAACATTTAACGAGATTGTAATTCTCATCCACACAAACAATGCGATTGTTCTTGTTATCGGTAAAATAGATTATGCCGTCTTTTTCTGAAATATTCATTACCAGCGACAAAAAAGTGGAGTCGTTAATTTCGGCGATTTTTTTTACCGGTGATATTTCAATTTCCTCAATATCAACAGTCTCTTTCTTTTCGGTGCAACCTAAGAAAAAGATCAAAACTATTCCGAAAAATAGGGTTATAAGAAAGGTTAAATTTTTCATGGTTTTTTAGAATTAAAGTCGTTGACTATCTGATTGGTTAAATTTAATTTTGTTTAATAACACATTTTTATTCATCATATTTTTTTGAATTATCTTAATTCAATTATCCCTCTGCGCTGACGTTGGTCCGATAATGCTTGTTTCAAACTTAATTTTTATACTTTGAGAATTCCTTTGAGCAAGCAAAAAGGGGCAACAATTTTCAAAGTATAATGAATAATAATTGTTGCTTTTTTACCATTCTTTTTTTGTTTCATAAAAAATAAGGATTGGATTACTTTGTTCGGTTGTATTTTCCAATTTAATTTTCAAATCCTCTGATAACTGATTTTCATTTTCAAAGAGCCTTTTTTTAAAGTCTGCAATTTCCATTGGTTTTATGGCCTTAATAAATTCGGTTTGATTTACACCAACAAACGGTGGGCTTGCATAGGGTGCAAATGCTAAATCATCATCAAAATTATAAAATTCAGATGCCGTTGAATTATTATTTTGTTTATTGAAGAGTATAAAATAAGATGAAAATTTATTGCGTACTACAATGAAAATCAGAATATTATTTTCATAATACTGCATAGGCCCCGAAATTTTTTTAATATCTAATAAACCCAATGATACACCACCATTTTTCTCCTTTGACTTATAATCCTGAATATCTTTATTTGTTATCAGATCAACTGAAGAAAGACACATAAATGGCTTTACTCCATCTGAAGAAATTGAATAAATTGTGTCAAGATATGGTTCATGGAATTTTATATCCTTTTGAGTTGGAGAAAAGGATTGTGTTGATAAGTTAAATGACCATCCCTTTCCATATTCGGGCGTTGGGAACCATTTTTTTACTTCTTCACCTTTTAAGTTTAGTTCCCTTAATAAATGTTTGTTATTTCCATCTCTTGCAATTTCTGTATTAACATACAGTTGGTTTTGATTATTTATTATAAAATCATGTACCCAATCCCCCGTGATTTTAATATCACTAAGATATTCACCATTAAAATCGTATTTGTGTATCACCTGATAATTACGATCGAAAATATATATTTCCTTATTTTGTTCATTAACTTTAAAAACACTTGGAGCTTTAAACTCTCCCGGGCCCCTACCTAAATTTCCAATCTTCCTGATAAATTCCCCGTTTGTAGTAAAAACAAAAACAGATTTGGAATAGTAGCTGTCAAGTACAAAGATCATATCATTTGCCACATATATTTGGTCAATCTGGCCTATATAACAATCACTGTTCGTTTCTAGTGGAACGATTTTACGGCTACTAAAGAAATTTGAATAATTTAATTTGTTATTATCCGGATAGCTATCGATATCTAAAACAATCAACTCATTGTCTTCTGACGCTTTTTTTGGTTTTGAATTTTCATGGACGCATGAAAAAAAAGTCGCAATGAGAATTAAAAACAGAACTTTTTTCATTTTTCTATTTCTGTTATTTTATTTTACAAACCATTAATACCGGATTTGAATCGATCGACAGGTTTGATGCCATTTGAACAAAACCTGCATTTTTCGGATCAGATTTTTCTTTTGCAGTCATTTTTTCGAAATGTTTCAGAACTTCAACAGGCATTAGCCTGTAGACAATTTTATCCCCGAAAAGACGATAGTAGTTACCTAGAATTCCATTATCAATATCATTTACAAGGGTTAACCAACTGGTTTGTACTCCATCAGAATTCCGATATAATACGGTATAACTACTATGTTTATATGGATAGCTGATTTCAAATTCCAAATAATTATTGCTGGTGTATAAAACTGAAATATAAGGTTTGTTTAAAATTTCACTTCGTTTTGGATCAACAGATCGCCTTTCTTTTCCAATTTTAAATTTACCATAATCAATAATGATTGATGGTACAAGAGTGCCTCTAGATACATCATAAATGGTATCAAGAAAGTTATCATAGTAATAAATTTTATTTGCCGACTGCTGAAATCCAAATGGCAAGGCATTGGATTCAAATGGTATTTGGATTGATAATCTTTTTTCAACATTAAAATTACGATCTGTTTTTATAATATACCCTGGGCTGCTCTGATTCATCAATGCAATCATAAATGATTTATCATTAAGATGTGTTATATTCACTGGGTAAATGCCAGCACCCAGATCATATCGTTTCAAAAAATTTCCATCTAACTTATAACATAGCACAGAAGCAGTAAAAGCAGATATAACAAATACGGTATCATTAATTAAACGCACATCAGAATAGTCCTGGTATTCCGCCGGCCCTCTTCCCTGGTTGCCAATTTTATTTATAAATTTTCCCTTGTCAGTGAAACGGTAAATACTGTTATTCCCGTGAGAACGAATAAGTATTTCGTTGTCAAAAAAAACTATATCCATATACCCGATAAGACATTCGCTCTTGGTTTCCAATGGTATATATTGGATTTCTGAAAAAATATCGGACATTTTAGCTTCCCCGATTTCATCGAAATTGATGCTGATTTTCATTAAATTATTTCTATTCTCCTGGCAGAACGTTTGCTGAACAATTAGTGAAAATCCTAAAGCAATTAAGAATGAAATTTTCATGGTTTTTTAGAATTAAAAGAATTGACTATTTGATTGATTTAAGTTGATTTTGTTTAACGATATAATTTTATTTATTGTAGTTTTTTGCTTGATATTAAATGCATTATAAAAAAACGAAAAAAACAAAAGTGTAAAAAACGTATTGATGTTAAATATATATAATAAAATCTAAACCTGTATTTTGCCTCACCTTATTTTTATTTCCTTTGAATATATTTTGTTAAAAATTATTTACATGAAACATATCTGCCTTATTTATGTGCTACTTTTTGGGATTGTACTTACATCGTGTAGTCTGGCAAAAAAGGGCGATTCATCAGAAAATGAAACAGAGCCAATTACAATAACAGTTGATCCGACGATTGAAAAAAACATCAACTGCTCGGAGCTTTTCGATAGCATTACTTTTTTACCGTTGAGAAAAGCGGATGAAGGAGTTATTGGCACCATAGATAAAATTGAATTTTCTGATTCAAAGTTGTATTTGCTTGATAAAAAGACTTCTACAATCTGGATTTATACCGACGATGGCAAATACTTAAACAAAATCAATAAAAAAGGCAGGGGACCCGGCGAATATACAGCCATAATGGACTTTAATCTGGACAGGAAAAACAGGCAAATTATTGTTTTAGACCGAACATCAAAAAAATTGGTTTTCTACGATTTTAACGGGAAGTTTATTCGGGAAAATAGAATTGATTTAATGGCAAATGCTTTTGCAATTGCAGGCGACAACAGTTATTGGTTTTTCACAAAAGGAAATGATTTATTTACAGTTGATGGTAGTGATAGCCTTGGGTACAACCTCTTCTTCGTTAAGGAAAATAAAATTGAGAAGAAGTATTTCCCCTATAATGAAAACTTTGAAAACCTGTTTTTTAATGATGTGTTTACTGCCGGGGCAAATGGAGAAGATTTAATCTTCAGGTATGCTTATCACAATCAAATTTATTCTCTAAACAACGATGGTACTTTAAACGATGTTTATTATATCGATTTTGAAAAAAGTAATATCCCGTTTGAAAAGTATAAAGAAAAACCTCTTGAGCATCTTCCTACTTATGCGCATCCTGGATATATCGCGCAATCAAAAGATTATCTCTTCTGCAATTACTCTCATGATAATAAACTTAAATATATAATTTATACCAGAGAGAATAAAAAAGTGATCAATTGGCGAAGATTAGAAAATGATTTTAATAACATCAATATCGCATGGAAAGCACCCGTAAAGCTGATTGAAAATAAATTCTACTTTATAAAAGATGCATTCGAAATTATAAATGATATCCAAAACAGTAAATCAAAAAACAATATTCCACCGGAATTATTTGAGCTGAATGAAACTTCAAACCCGGTTATTATTACCGCTTATTTGAAAAGTTTTTAGCTGGGTTGAAATTCAGATTTCTATCTGAATTTTTCAAGACTCTTTTCTTCTTTGTCGATGCAATCGAAAACCAACTTTCCCCTCGGTACAGACGAATGGGGCAGTTAAAATCGCTTTTTCATCCGCTAATTGATTTTAATGAGCAGGAAGCTGGCACGTAACAATTTTGGGTTCTGCAGAAATTGAATCTAAACAAAATCCATAGACAATCAAATTATTCAGATCGAGGGTCATGCGATGTATATAATCATCAACTTTAAAATTCACGACAGGATTTCCGTCCCAGTCATACACTAAAATATTATTTCCTGCTACATAAGCATCGCCTGCTTCATCTCTCGATTTTCCTGAATAAATCATATAAATATAATCATCTGATGCCTCTACCGAATGAAATGCATATTTGGAATTTGAGTAATGCGCTGCTCCTGTAAATGGACCTTCAACAGCCTTATAATCTGACAAGAAATACAATTTTCTTTTGTCTAAAATTATCTCATCTTCTGAAAATGAACAAATATCAAAATATCCGTTTGAATAAACACTTACAAATTTCTTTTTATCTGGTTTTATAGCAATCTCCCCTTGATTGGCCATAGCCTTTACATCATTACTGTCACCTTCATGATTCTCTACATTCGGAAAGTCGATACCAAATATTGTTTTCCCGGATATTGAATTATAAATGCAATATTGCCCCTCATCGAATATACCGGTAAGAATAAATAATGAATCATTTAATGGAAAGCATTGAAAAATAACTAATTGCGATTCATTAAAATTGACAATCTTTTTCATTTGAACAAAATTACGGCCAATATCATTTTTGTTAAAATAAACCATCTGTTTCGAGTTTCTATCTAACATGGCAAACAGGCTATCGTCCACTGCAATAATTATTCCTGGGAATGCAATTTCATTGGGGCCTCTTCCGGTATTAATGAAATTAGAGACTAAACTGCCATCAATTGTATTGTAACACTTAAATACTTTTTCTCTGAAAACCTCATTGACAATAAGTAGCGAATCAAAAGAGACCATATCCAGGATTTGTCCAATATCGTCGCTTTCAATTTTTGAATTATTGAGTTTTACCTCTACTGTTTTTTTAAAATCACCAAGAACCGAATGATCTGAATCAGTTGAACAACTAATTCCTGTAAGAATCAGAATAATTATATAAAACATTCCTTTTTCTTTCATTGATATTTGAATTAATGATTATTTGCGACTTGCCGTTTTAGTATTTTAGATTAGTTTGATTTTCGTCGGTTTTTAAAACCTTTTTATGCTTTTCCGGCCAATTCTCATTGTTTGGTTATAAGTATACCGACTATGTTGATGATAAATATATAAACAAAAAATTAAAGCGACTGGATTTATTTCGAATTTTCGGTTTTCGGTTGAATTTATGACAAATAAAAATTTACATTTTGCTAGTATTTACATTTTGATGTTGTAAAACCGTATTTTCAAAATCAGAACTGTTCTTCCGTCTTTTCATCTGTTGAATTTCAAAATACAAAAATCTCTTTATTTGTTTTTTTTATTTAAATCAATAACTTAGTCATCATAAACTAACTAAATTTTACTGAAAAAGATGAACGTGGACACTAAACTTATAATGCTCTTGAAAGAAGGAGATATGGCTGCATTTGATGCCATATACAACAAGTATTGCCACAAATTACATGGATTTGTATTCATATATTTAAAACAAGAAGAAGATGCCGAAGAGATTGTCCAGGAAGTTTTTATAAAGATATGGAATTCAAGAGGCAAAATTATTTATTCATCTTTCGAATCATTTATATTCACCATTGCATATAATGCTACTATGAGCTTATTACGCAAAAGAGTATATGAAACCAAATCGAGAAAATATCTAAAATCCCTGCAACAAATCAATGTCCCTGAAAAGATAATCGATGAAATTCAATTTAAAGAACTAAATAATAAAATACAAACTTTATTGCTGCTGTTAACTCAGCGTCAGAGAGATATTTATTTATTAAGCCGGGATGAAGGGTTAACTCACAGAGAAATTGCACAAAAACTAAAAATTTCTGAAAGTACAGTGAATAATCATTTGGTGACAGTTTTAAATTATCTAAAACACCACATTCGTAAAATATTAGCTTTCAGCATTTTATTTCACAATTTATTTTTATAACAAAAAAAACGCATTTTTTCGTTAGGTATATTTTAATTCTCGTGCGTATTAATTAGTGAAACAAATTAAATTACTACATATAGTTTAATAAATTTAGTTTAGCTATTTAGTTGAAGTACCTCCCAAATTAATGGGAGGTACACAATTAAAAACGATATGGAAGAAATTACACTCATAAAATATCTAAATAACAAATGTTCAGATGAAGAATTTGAAGAGTTTGTCTCATGGGTAAAAAAGGAAGCTAACATAAAAGATGGGGGAAATTGGAGCTTAAACCAATGGAAAAAATTTGAACCGGAATTTAACATCGATGATAATAAGAAGTTTAGCAACCTGCTTGATAAAATTCACGACCAAATAAATCTTCAACACCATGTAAAAAAGAGCGGCAAACTCATCATTTTATCAAAAGTTAAAAAATGGTTAAGTCTTACATCGGTAATTCTAAACAAATGTTTAATGGAAATTGCATTTTATACACTTCCAGATTCATTTCAAATGAATAAAATCACCGGCTTAACTATTGATTATATTGAAGTTATCATTCCAATTGATTCACGTGCTGTTGTGCATTTAACCGATGAAACCAGAATAAATTTGAATTACGGTGGTAGAATTAAATATCTTGGAAACCAAATTAAAAATTCCCGGGAAACCAGATCATCTCTTGAACCTTTTTTTGACGTAATCGTTAATTCAATTAATCTATATATTCAGAATTTAATAAAAAAGACTATTCCATTAACAGATAAAATTTCAATTATAAAAAGAATATTAGTATAACGAGCAAACTAACTTAACTAACTTAAAATGAATTGCCTATGAAAAAACAGAATTAATCCTGTCTTGTTTGAAAAACAACAAGGAAGTTCGGCAAAAACCTCCTTGAATGTTAAAAAAATCCCGGTTTAATGTAATCGGGAAATTCTAAACTTAACAATACAAAAATATGAAAAAAAACAGTTTTTTCCTTTGGGAATGGAAAATCCCAGGATTACAAAGATTATTAAGAACGATGAAATTAACCATCTTCTTAATCCTAATATCTGTAATTAGCGTGTTTGCCCAACAACGAACTATTTCCGGTAAAGTAACAGATTCGGAAGACAATTCTCTGCCTGGTGTAACAATTACAATCAATGGCACAACTAATGGTACTACTACCAATACGAATGGGGAATATACTCTTCCCAACGTTCCGAATGATGCTACTCTTGTATACTCTTTTGTTGGAATGGAAACACAAGAGATAGAAGTACAGGGTCGATCTGTCATTAATGTAGTCATGACAGAAGAAAATATTGGTATTGAGGAAGTTGTTGCAATTGGTTATGGAACCCAGAGAAAAGAAACGCTAACAGGTTCTGTTGCTAGTATTGAGTCAGAAGAACTTGTAGCTACTAAAAGTAATACTTTGGCAAGTTCTATACAGGGAAAAATCCCAGGTGTTCAGATTCGTCAGCAAACCAGTGAGCCGGGCGTATTCAACAGCCGGATAAGCATAAGGGGCTTCGGCGAACCTTTACTGGTTATTGACGGTGTAGTGCGTGATGATATGTCGGATTTTGAGCGACTTAATCCTGAGGATATTGAAAGTGTATCGGTGCTTAAAGACGCCGCCGCTTCAATTTATGGAATGAATGCAGCCAATGGTGTTTTTATTGTAACAACAAAAAAAGGGAAAGTGGGAAAAACCCAGTTCTCACTCAATACTATGTATACGGCTGCAACGCCTACCGTTTTCGAACACCAGTCGCTGGCCGATGCTTATACGAAGAATTTTATGTTCAACGAAATGTCGAGAAATTCCGACCTTTCTCTGCCTATCAGTGAGAGTGAACTTGAAAAATGGAGACTTGGTACTGAACCGGGTTATACTAGTTACGATTGGATGAATGGTATGATGAATAAATGGGTTACTTCTGGTACTACGACCTTCAATGCAAGCGGAGGTAGCGAAGGTGTTAGATTTTTCACAAGTTTCGGATATAATAACGACAACGGATATTTCAAAATTAATGAAAACGAACAGTACCATAAATACACCTTCCGTACCAATGTGGATGCTACACTTGCAAAAGGATTAAAGGCAACAATCTCATTTTACGGGAGATATGAAAATCAGGTACAGCCTACTCAGGGTGTTTTCTGGATTTACAAACGTACAATGATGAATGACCCTGGAATTGGTCCATATCCACTGACACCGGATGGTGGTGTCGATAAGAGCCATCTTAGCAGGGTCCCTGCTGAAAACACCAATCCCATTGCCGAGCTAAGCAGAGACATAAGCGGGTATGACCGGAACTTGCGTTTCCAGTATCAGTCATCGGTAAACGTGAATTATGAGGCGCCTTTTTTAAAAGGACTAACATTGAATGTACTTGCCGCTTACGACGGAAATAATGGTGACAGAAGGCGGTTGAGCAAGCCTTTTCAATTGTATGATTACAAGACTAATGAGCCTGTTGGATCTCCTGGTTTAGTTACTTTTAATAATACCATCACAACAATGGTCCGGACAAATGTGCAATCCAGGATTACATACAAAACAACCATTGCAGAGGCTCATAATATTAGTGCAACTCTTGTGAATGAGGTAAGAAAAATTGATAACAACAGATTATCTGGCCAAAGGCAATATGATGACCTGTATACAACGGATATCTTAGACCAGGCGAGTTTGACAAATCAAAATACTACGGGAAGTAGAGGCGAACAGGCATACGTTTCCTACCTGGGACGTTTCAACTACGACTATAAGAATAAATACCTTCTTGAATTCAGCTTTAGGGAAGATGGTTCATACCGTTACGCTCCCGAACAGAGATGGGCATTCTTTCCTGCTGTTTCAGCCGGATGGCGAATTGCTGAGGAAGATTTTATAAAAAATAATCTACCTCTAGTAAGTAACTTGAAACTCAGGGGATCCTGGGGTCAGTCGGGTTATGACGCCGGTAATGCATTCGAATTTGTAGAAGGTTATGAATTCACCAATATAAGCGGTGGATACGTCTTTAATGACGGCGTACTTACCCTTGGTATGGTTCCTCCGGGAATTGTAAACAATAATTTAACATGGGTAAAAACCTCAACAACAGACGTCGGTTTTGATTTAGATTTATGGAGGGGAAAATTAGGTTTTGTATTTGATTATTTTGAAAGGCTGGAAGAAGGGTTGCTGGCAACTCGTGTTAGCTCTGTACCCAATACTTTTGGTGCAAGTTTTCCGCAGGAAAACCTTAATAGTCAGAAAACAAAAGGTTTCGATTTTAATATTTCACACAAGAATAACATTGGGAAATTCAATTACGGTGTAAACGCAAATTTTACTCTTAGTCGTCTGTTCTACCTCCACAGGGAGAGAGCACCCTACAGAAGCACCTGGCAGCATTGGCGCGACAATAATGATGGTGACGGTCGTATGACAGGCAGGCAATTAATCTATGAAAGAGATGGGATAGTGACCAGTGTAACAGATGTTGAGATGGCTCCTTTAATGGGTGGTAACAGGGGCAACTCGCTTATGCTTCCCGGTATGGATTTAATAGTTGATGTTAATGGTGATGGGGTAATAAACGGCAACGACCAACAATTCGATATGTTCTCTAACTCAGGATTTTTTGGTGACGCGCTAAACCCTCCCCTCCAGTTTGGTCTTAATCTCTATGCCAGTTATATGAATTTTGATTTTTCAATGGGTCTGGCAGGAGCAAGTATGTTTTCCATGGGCAAGTCCAGAAACGACCAGTGGGGATATCAAACCAGGTACAGTAGTTTCTGGGAAAAATATCTCGACAGATGGCATACACAAGATCCGACAGCCAATCCGTTCGATCC
Organism: uncultured Prolixibacteraceae bacterium; assembly: GCA_963849775.1. Lineage (GTDB taxonomy): Bacteria > Bacteroidota > Bacteroidia > Bacteroidales > Prolixibacteraceae > Draconibacterium. Next base: position 32,753 of record CAWKIX010000015.1, read on the forward strand.
TGCAACGGTATGGATCCCGGGAGAATGGGAGGCGCTCACAGCAAATCCAAATAATCAAACTTCGGGTCTGGCAACAGATAAGTGGCAAATGGATGCAACTTTCCTGAGAGCCAAGAACGTTGAACTTGGCTATACCGTGCCCGGCAATGTTATCAGAAAAATTGGACTTACAGGTGTAAGGGCATATGTGAACGTCTTTAACCTGTTTACTTTAGTTAATAAAAATCTTAAGGATGTGGACCCGGAACGTGCTGAAGGAGCTTATAGAACAAGCAATACATATCCGCTTATGAGAACGTTCAATTTTGGTCTGGAAGTTAAATTTTAAACATTAAAGATATGAGAAAGATTTTAATATATATAACAGTATTCGCTTCCATGTTATTCATTGGGGCGTGCGATGATTACCTGACAATTGAACCTCTGGATAAGACCTCTGCAGATGTACTGTTTGCAGATGAAGCGGGGGTGAAAACTGTTCTGGCAAATATCTACCAGCGAATGCCAATTGAAGATTACACCTGGACTGGTGGTACTGCTTTTAATAGTCACCCCGGAGGGGCATTCGGTGGATGGCACAAAGCAGGAATGACTGATGAAGCTGTACTTGAGCCTAATAATGGCCAAATGCCAGGGACTTTCCCCGGCAGCTACTGGGATTATACATCGATAAGGCAGGTGAACCAGTTTCTTGAAACTATTCTGAATCTTAAGGATGAAGGTAAGCTGTCTGAAGATTTATATACACATCTTTATGGTGATGGTCACTTTGTTCTTGCCTTTATGTATTACAAAATGGCAAGTCGATTTGGCGGTGTTCCTATTATTGATGAGGTTCAGAAATTGTCTGAAGATAATTCAGCATTATACGTTCCACGTTCTACTGAAAAGGAAACATGGGATTTCGTCCTTAGTGAGTGTGACCTTGCTGCAGCCAACCTTCCTCCAACAGTAACATCGGAAGATGGCATCTACAGGGCCACCAAATGGGCAGCTCTGGCACTTAAATCCAGAGTGGCTCTCCATGCAGCTTCAATCGCAAAGTACTGGGATAGGGCTGCTCTTACAGGTGATGCAGTTACTGCCGGCCTGGTTGGAGGGATGACTATGGCAGATGCAAATAATTATTATTTGCAGTGCATCAATGCATCAAAAGAAGTCATTGATAATTCCGGGAAGACACTCTATAAGCCTAATCCGGCAGATCCGGCAGAAGCTGCAAAGAATTACCAGGATATGTTTGAGACTCCAACTATGGCATGGGATGAAGTTATATTCATGAAAGCGTATGTTGATGGTTCCTCTTCCGGAGGCCAGGGTCACGACACTGATTACTGGCTATATCCACAGCAAACCAAGTTCCAGAATTCATATATGGCTGCAAGGTTTGGTGCTACCCTGAATATTGTTGACCTGTATGAGGATTATACTGATGATGGTACCGGTATGAGTGCACCAGTTAAAACACGTACTGACGGAGTTGAGAATGACTACGAAGACGATCCGAAAAACCTGACCAGCATAACCAGGCCTTTAATACACTATGACAATCAGTATGATATTTTTAAAGATAAAGATGCAAGACTGCAAGCCAGTGTCATATTGCCGGGTTCTATGTTTCATGGTACTCTTATCAATATGCAGGGAGGACTGATTCAAACTGACGGGCTCCCTGTGATTTATTCGGCAAGCACAGCCACCGGACTGGATGGAGAGACTTATTATACCTACGGTTCGGAAGGCGAAGGAGGTCATTCAGCTTTCGGGCTGCTCGGTAGTGCCTCTGCCAATTACAGCAGTACGGGTTTCGCTTTAAGGAAAGGCTTAATGGATACAAAAAGTGTTAGCACTCCAGCTCTTGGTGGTTCTACACAGCCATATATCGTGTTCAGGCTTGCTGAAATGTACCTTAATTATGCAGAAGCCGCAATTGAAAGTGGACAGGGTGATGCCACACTGGCCAAAAAATACCTGAACGATATTCGTAAAAGGGCAGGACACACTGATCAGATTCCGGCCACACTTGATAATATATTGAAAGAACGCCGTTTAGAGTTTGTCTTTGAAGGTAATCGTTTCTGGGATCTATGGAGAAGAAGGGAATTTCACACCGTGTTTAATAATACTAAAAGGTATTCGCTGGTTCCGATACTCGACCTGCGCGAGGATCCTCCAAAATATGTTTTCCTGAGGGTAACTAACTATTATGACCAGGCTGCTGGTGGGAGGACATTCCAGCCACAAACCTACTATGGTGAAATACCTGGTGTGGCTACCAACAACTTAATTCAGAATCCCGGTTACTAAACTGTAAAATATGATAATTATGAAAAAGAAATATTATTTGATTTTATTATTTACAGGTCTTCTTTTTGGAATAACTTCCTGCGATTTATTCAAAATAGACAACTTCGACGGCCCGGATGCCCAGGTTTATGGTGAAATAAGGGATAGTCAGGGAGGAGGACTTGTTGAGACTGATTTAGTGAATGGCTCAGTTATCGGGGCATATGAACTCGGCGATTATGAAGAACCTGAAAGGAGAGACTGGTATATAATGGAAAGTGGAGAATACCGCAACAATCTGGTGTTTTCAAATACATACAAGTTTGAATTTTCAAGTTGTAACTTTTATCCATTTACTACAGACGAAATGGTAATCAAACCGGGTGAAAATGAGATAAATTTCAATGTCGTTCCATACATTCGTATCAAGAACCTTTCGATTACTCATGATACAGGGAACAACAAGATAGTTGCAACGTTTAATATCGAGGGAGGACAGTCGACTGTAAAAGTTGCCAGTATGGCTTTGTATGTATTTACTGACATGCATGTAGGAGAATATATTACGAAAACTGTTTCTGCAGGAACGGGGCAGCCTAGTATGACTTTCAGCCCTGCAGCAACGATCGATCCGGCAACAACCTATACTTTGTCTATTGATCTGGGAGCCAACACATCTGTTTTCAATATTCACAGGAACTACTATTTCAGAGTGGGAGCTAAAGCATCCGAGTCAGGAGTAGGAACTATAAGGTCTAATTACGCTCATTATGTGGTAATAGCACTTTAATATATTGGTATGTTAAAGTAATTTAAAACAAAGAAGCCCTTATTTATTATTAAGGGCTTCTTTTGTGTATAAACTGTTTTTTTATTATAATAATTATGTCCTGTGAGATTGGCGATTACAGCTATTTGAATAATAAACACTATTTAATATTATGAAACCGCAAAAACCATCCAAGCGATCAAACATCTTTGTTTCCATTAAAGCCAAATAAGCTAATAAAAACCTAAGTTACTGAAACTAAAAAGAAAACTTAAACTAGTAAACTGATCATTTTAAAGAATAAAATACGTAGAATTAGTTGTTAAGCACCTAAAATTACAAACATCATGAAAGTCATTTTTTTCTGTATTCCAATAAAAAAGGGAGAATGAGTATAAAAATGAAATCTAATAAATACGAATGAGATTGGTTAATTACAAATAAAAGTCTTTTAAGTAATCAAGGTAAAATGGTATCAGAATCATAATTTAAAAGAATCAACTGAAGTAATTTATAAAAATGAAATGAAAAATTGTAGCCATTTAATTAAAAAATATATGATTTGTTTCCTTACCTTATCTTTATTTGGTGTAGTATATCTGCCGGAAACAAATGCCCAGTACGTAGGTATAGACGAAGCGATAGCAAAAATTCGGAAAGGAGAGCTCGTAATTCAGGCAAAGCAGGGTTCTCAGGTCTCCATTGAACAATTAAAACACGAATTCTGGTTTGGATGTGCTATTCCAAATAGCCTGGCAGGGGGTATGCGTAGTAATGATTTGAATATGTTCAAGGAGAAATTTCTTGAAAATTTCAATTCAGCTACAACAGAAAACGCTCTGAAGTGGATGATAATGGAGCCCAGCAAAGATCGGGTGAGATACGATGTTGTTGATTCAATCTTAAGCTGGACTGAGAAAAATAATATTCCCCTCAGGGGGCATAACCTGTTCTGGGGGATTGAGAAGTCACCAAATACTGGTCAGCAGTATGTGCAACAGTGGGTAAAAGATATGAGTGACGATGAACTACGGCAGCGAATTAAGGAGAGAGCAGAATATATCACCAGACGATATAAGGGCCGCTTTGCGGAATATGACCTCAACAATGAAATGATACATGGGAATTATTACGAAGACCGGCTTGGACCGGAGATAACAAAGCTTATGGCACAGTGGGCGCATAATGGAGACCCGGATGCAAATTTATTCGTAAATGATTATGATGTTTTGATTGAAGATTCTCCGCTTGGCATAGGACTGCCGGAGTATATGGCGCATATCAGGAAGCTGCTGAACCAGGGTGTATCGATCGCCGGAATTGGTGTACAGGCGCATAGCCACCTCGCAACTTTCGACCGACAGTATCTCAGGGATGCGCTCGACTCGCTTGCTACGTTTAAATTACCCATACGTATTACAGAGTTTAATATGCCAGGCATGCGTTCAGAACTAAAGCAAGCTCAACTGACAGTTGAACAGGAAGAGGCAAAAGCAAAGGAAATTGTTGATTATTATAAAATTTGTTTTGCCCACCCGGCAGTTACTGGAATCCTGATGTGGGGATTCTGGGAGGGAGCAAACTGGATACCCTCATCATCCTTATATAAACGCAATTGGACGCCAACGCCATCAGCAGAAGCATATAAAAATCTGGTTTTTAAGGAATGGTGGACCAGTGAATCAGGAGTTACAAACAAAGACGGGACGTTTTCAACTCCAGCTTTCTTTGGTAAATATAAGATAACCGTTAATGGTGTTTCAAAAGAGGTTGATCTGACCAAAGCGAAAGGCAAAATGACTGTTGATTTCAGGTAATAGCTTTTACCTGGCCATGTTTTGCACCCGGGGACAAAACGTCACCTTTTGGATTATCAATATATTATTTGCGTGGCACAAAGTTGCGTTAAAGTACTAAATGAACACTAAAGTCAATCACCATGAAATCTAATACGAATTCGTTTAAAAAATTGATGTTGATTTTATTTATGATTGTATCAGTTCTTTTTGCCTGTAACGACAATTGTTACTCGCAGGATCAAGACTTAGATGAATCGATAGCAAAATACCGGAAAGGTGAGTTAATAATAAAAGCAGAAAAGGGTTCTCAGGTCACTGTGGAACAGATGAGACATGAATTTTGGTTTGGCTGTGCTATTCCAAATAGTTTTGCCGGAAATATGTCAGAAGATAATTTGAAGCTATTCAAGAAACATTTCCTTCAGAATTTTAACTCGGCCGTTACTGAAAATGCATTTAAGTGGATGTATATGGAGCGAAATAAAGGTGAAGTTAATTATACGATGGTAGATTCCATTTTAAATTGGTGCGAAGAGAATGATATTCCTCTGAGAGGCCATAACATATTCTGGGGTAAAACCAGGTATATTCAGCCATGGGTAGCGGAATTAAATAATGATGAGCTAAAAAAGGCGCTTCAACAAAGAGCTGAGTCTGTAACAAAACATTACAAGGGGAGGTTCGCAGAATATGACCTTAACAACGAGATGCTTGATGAGAATTATTACGAAGACAGGCTGGGTCCTGAAATAACCAAACTCATGGCACAATGGGCACTTAATGGCGATCCCGAAGCAAGACTCTTTTTGAATGAACATGATGCTCTGATCCCTAAATCTCCTGCAGGCAACAGGCTGGCTACCTACATGGCTCTAATCCGAAGCATATTGAAGCAGGGTATTCCCATTGCAGGGATTGGTGTTCAAGGACACAGCCATCTTGAATCATTCGACCGCGAGGCTCTTAAGAAAGGACTGGATTCATTGGCGATTTTTAATTTGCCAATCCGGATTACAGAGTTCAATATGCCAGGAAGAGGGTATCCTACAGGTGGAAGGCAAGCAGTAATTGAAGACGCCTGCACAGGAGGAATCAAAGGCAAAGGATATTGTTGATTATTACAGAATATGTTTTGCTCACCCGGCAGTTGAGGGTATTATTATGTGGGGATTCTGGGAAGGAGCAAACTGGATTCCCACCTCATCACTGTATAAGCGCGACTGGACACCAACACCTGCAGCAGATGCTTACAGAAATCTGGTTTTTAAGGAATGGTGGACCAATGAATCAGGGGTTACAGATAAAGATGGAAAATTTTCAACTCAGGCTTTTTTTGGGAAATACAAAGTAACAGTTGATGGAGTTTCGAAAGAGATTGATCTGAAAAAGGAAAAAGGCAAGGTGGTTGTCGATTTTATTAATTAGTCCGGAAAATGTCATTGTTGATGTTGCTTCTTCTATTATATGATACTTTTATGAATTAGTACATTTAATCTATTAACCAATTAACTAAAAAAGATACTGATTATGAAAAAGAAAGCGATCTTAACATTTGCTGTATGTGCAATATTAAGCACTGTTACGGTATATACCGTGCAGTCGCAGCCGACACGACCGGTTCCTGTGCCTACATTAACGGGAGCAGCCTCTCTTAATGCCAAATCTGTAAGTACCGGAACTGTTGACTGGAATCGGACAGCCCAGGAAATTGATGGTTTCGGGGCTTCAGGTGCTTTTCACATGGCAGCTAACCTTATGAAATTCCCGGAACCTCAGCGCAGCGAAGTCCTCGACGCTCTGTTTTCAACTACAAAAGGTGCCGGTCTTTCAATCGTCCGTAATTTTGTTGGTGACGGAGGATCTTGGGGATCGGAAATAAACGGCCCATCTCCATCCATTGAACCCGAGGAAGGGGTCTGGAACTGGACTGGCGATGAAGATGAAATCTGGTTAATGCGCGAGGCAGCCAAACGCGGTTGCCCGAGGAATATGAGCACAGTGTGGAGCCCGCCTGCATGGATGAAGACCAATAATAATGTTATTGGTGGCCATTTACGTTCCGATAAATACCTGGCTTTTGCCGAGTACCTATCGATGTATGTTCGCGGATATAAGGAGCATCATGACATTGATATCCATGCCATCTCCCTGGCCAATGAACCGGATGTAACTGTGAGATATTCCTCCTGTTACTGGACTGGGAAGGAATTCCATGACTTTCTTAATTTCCTGATCCCGGTATTCGAACGGGATAAAATAAAAGCGCAAGTGATAGTGGGAGAACACAGTGCCTGGACCGAGAATCCTGTACTGGAATCACTGGCAGATTCTGTTACTGCAGCACGGGTCGATATAGTAGGCGTGCACGCTTACCATGCTCCATATCCCTGGGCACCGTTATCGCAGAGAAGTGGACCATTAGTGGAAACCCTTAAGCAAAATAAAAAGATATGGCAAACAGAAGCTGCAAATTTGCGTACTAACTACCCGGGTATTCGCGATGGAATTTACTGGGCAAAGGTATTGCATACACATGTGGCAGAAAACAGTACCAATGCGTGGTTTTATTGGTGGGCCGTAAGTAATACAAGTCAGGGAGGCACTCTGGTTCACCTGAACCTGAATGATCATACATATAGCATAGACAAACGCCTTTATACCATCGGTAATTACAGCAGGTTTGTACGGCCGGGATACTATCGCGTGGATGCCAATTGTGAATTGAGTTCAGGTATACTGGTATCAGCTTACAAAAGTGAACCGGAAAAAAAGTTGGTGGTGGTAGTAATAAATGAGAATGCAGAAGCCCGGAAACTGGAACTTAGTCTGGCAGGTGTAAATGCTACCTCAGCAGCGCCATGGAGGACTTCTGAGAAAGAAGACCTGGTTGGTCTACCGGAACTAAAGATAAATGATAATATTTTAAAAGCGACTATGGCACCAGGCAGCGTCACAACATTTGTTGTCGACATTAACTTAATGCAATAGTTTAATTATTTTCAGTAAGTTTATTCTGACTTTAATGACTTTAGATTATTTGCTATGAAGGTGAATTTAGCTTACGGGAAGCAAGGATTACAACTTGAATTATCGGATAAATATAACATAGATATTATTGAGCCACAGTGGACAGAGGGTATTCACGATCAGGGATTGGCAGTTACTGAAGCATTGCTGAATCCTTTTAACAGCACTGCGCTGAAAGACAGAATTGCTCCAAATGATAAAATAGCAATTGTTTTTAGCGATATTACAAGGGCAACACCATATCATGTTATCATACCCGCATTACTTGAACAGCTCAAAAATATTCCCAATGAGAACATCTGTTTTTTCTGTGCTACAGGAACACACAGATTTACAACAAATGATGAGTTGAATAAAATTTTAGGAGAAGATGTAGTAAAAAATTATGAAATAGTTCAAAATGATGCTAATAATTTAAGACAACATCAGTATGTCGGGACAACCACATCAGGAAACAAAATATTCGTAAATAAAAGAATTCTGGATTATGATTTGAAAATTTTAACCGGTTTTATTGAACCTCATTTTTTTGCCGGCTTTTCAGGAGGAGGAAAGGCTTTAATACCCGGAATGGCTGCTGTAGAAACGATCAAATTCAACCATTCAATTCAAAAATTATCATTGGAAAATGTTTCCTGGGGAGTAACCTATGGAAATCCACTTTGGGAGGAGATTATGGAAGCTGCCGAATTTATCCCAGGTCTTTTTCTACTAAACATAACACTTAATAAGAATAAAAAAATTACGAATGTTTTTGCCGGTGATTTGCGTTCTGCACATAAGGCAGGATGTCAGTATGTAAAAGAGTCAGCAATGGTTGCTGTGCCAGAACCTTATGATATTGTAATAACCAGCAATTCAGGCTTTCCCCTTGATTTAAATATCTATCAAACAGTTAAGGGAATGAGTGCTGCAGCTCAAATAGTTAAAAATGGAGGGAAAATTATTATGGTTGCTGAATGTTGGGACGGGATTCCTTCAAACAGTGACTATGAAAAAATACTGACATCCGTAGATAATGTGGAAGATTTGATGGATTTTATCAAAAAGAACGAAAAAATATTAAAAGATACCTGGCAGATATATTTCCAGGCTTTGATACAGCAAAAAGCTGATGTATATCTTTACAGCGACAAAATGGATGCAGCTAATATATTGAAAACGTTATTGATCCCAACAGACAATATTCAAATTTTGGTTAACAACCTTGTTCAAAAAATTGGTTCAGATGCAAGAATTTGTATTCTTCCTGAAGGACCGCAAACCATACCTTATTTAAAGCATTAATAATCCAGATGTATAGGATAAATAACCATAATTTTGGCAGAACTTCTTATCATAGCAGATGACCTGACCGGAGCAATAGAAGCCGGGGTTCAATTAAGTAAAAATAATATTTCTGCAGTAGTTGTTATTGATTCTGATACCGATTTACAACCAGTTCTGTCAGATAAAAACATCACCGTTCTGGTTGTCAACACGGAAAGCCGGCATTTATTACCTAAAGAAGCGGCCATCAAAATCAGCAACGTTTTGAACGCTGTATCAGGCTATGGAATTAAATGGCATTTTAAAAAAACAGATTCTACTATGCGGGGAAATATCGGTTGTGAACTTGAAGCCTTTATGAAAGGGACTGGCCAATCTGTTCTGCCTTTTATACCAGCACATCCTAAGTTAAAACGTTTCACACTCAATGGATTTCAATATATTGAGGATATTTTATTGCATAAAACCTCTTTTGCTAATGATCCCCTTGAGCCTGCCGGAGTTAGTTATGTTCCTGATATTTTGAAGAAACAATCAAAAGTAGATATCAAACTTTCTGAACCAAAAGAAAGGTTTATTGAAAATTCAGTAGTAAAAAATACAGAAATCATTGTATTCAACTGCAAATCAGAATCTGATTTGCAAATTATTGGTGAAACTATTGTAAGCAATGGCTGGCAAAATGCAATGGCTGGCACAGCGGGATTTGTGGAAATTCTGCCTGGAATATTAAATCTTAGTTATTCAAAAATAGACCTGCAACCAATTATTGGTCCGGTTCTTTTTGTTAACGGAAGTTTGAACTCTGTTTCTTATGATCAAGTTCAATACGCTAAAAATTCCGGGGTGATGACCCTTTCCCTACCCCAGAAGTCTATTTTCTACAACTGATTTTAGATTAACAAATGCATTTAAACAGATAACTGATAAAATTCGGATGGAACATGAAAATAAAAAAGATATAATAATTTCAACTACAGATTCTGTCAGTTCAGGGAAATCGGATGATTCAATAAACAGGAATCATCAATTATTTTCCAAACAAACAGGTAGAATTATATCTGCAATTTTAAATGAAATCAGGATATCAACGCTTTGTGTGTTTGGCGGCGACACTCTAATGGAGATAATGAAAGAATCAGGAAGTAAATATGTTGAGGCAAAAAAAGAAATTTTGACTGGAGTTGCATATGCTAAAACCAATACTTGTGCAGGAACAATTCATTTATTATCAAAGCCGGGGGGGTATGGAGAAAGGGGTGTAATTTTGAAAATTATAAATCACGTTAAATATTCAGATAAATGATAGGAATATCAATTGGAGATGCAAACGGTGTAGGGCCTGAAATTCTTTTAAAAGCTTATCAGGAAAATAAACTTGCAGGTGAATATATTGCCATTGGAGATTACCAGGTTTTAAATTTTTGTAATGAGAAATTGGCGCTTTCAGTACCGTTGAATAAGACAAATAACCTGAAAGAACTCAAAAAAGGATGTTTGAATGTTTTTGATCTGGGATTACTAAATAAAGAGGATATTACCATTGGGCAAATCTCAAAAAAAACAGGCTATGCTTCACTAAAATATGTAGAAACCGGGACAAGGCTTGCACTTGAAAAATCGCTCCACGGAATTGTAACCTTACCTGTAAACAAAGAGGCTGTGCGCCTTAGTCACCCTGATTTTTCAGGGCATACCGGATACATTGCATCACTTTGCAAAACCAATAATTATACGATGATGTTGTTTTCAAAACAGTTGATCGTCTCTCATGTATCTACGCATGTTTCATATCTTGAGGCCGTAAATTATGTAAAAAAAGAACGCATTTTGAATGTTATTCGGTTAACAAAGTCTGCTTTGGAAAAGCTTGGAAAAGGATCCAGAATAGCTGTTGCAGGTTTAAACCCACATGCAGGGGAGAACGATTCATTCGGATTTGAAGATTCTAAGGAAATTCTTCCGGCTGTAATTATGGGGCAAAATGAGGGAATAGAGGTCACCGGGCCGGTTCCTGCCGACACCGTTTTTTATCAGGCTTTAAAAGGAAAATATGACGCCGTAGTATGTATGTACCATGACCAGGGTCACGTTCCACTTAAACTTTTGGCATTTGACTCGGCAGTAAATATAACACTTGGATTACCCATTGTTAGAACTTCGGTAGATCATGGCACTGCTTTCGACATTGCCTATAAAGGAAATGCATCAATTGTAAGTTTTATAAATGCATTTAACCTTGCTCAGAAGTTGTCATCACAAGAATAAAATATTAAAACACGACCAGATGAAAATAAAAGCTGCAATTGAAAAAATTCCCGGTGGTATGATGGTAATTCCCCTTATTTTAGGAACATTGATAAATTCGTTTGCGCCACAAATACTAAATATTGGAGGATTTACGACTGCTATTGCAAATGGGGCACTTGCTCTTATTGGAGTTTTTCTTGTATGTATGGGTGCAGGAATAGAATTAAAAGCTGCACCAAAAACCTTGAAAACAGGATTTGTAGTAACTCTTGTAAAATTTGTAGTTGGTGTTGGAATCGGATTAACGGTGGCATTAATCTTTGGTTCTGATGGATTATGGGGATTATCTTCATTAGCTATTATATCCGCGATGACAAATACAAACGGAGGAATCTATGCTGCCCTTACAGGAGAGTTTGGGAATAAAACTGAAATTGGCGCTATTGCAATTATTTCTATTAATGATGGCCCTTTTTTAACCATGGTTGCTTTAGGTACAGCTGGTATTGCTTCCATTCCATTTTTATCTCTGTTGGGGGTTATTCTTCCCATCCTTTTAGGAATGTTAGTTGGAAATCTTGACAAAGAGTTACGTAAGTTTTTTAATGAAAGGAGGTCCTGTACTAATACCATTTTTTGCTTTTGCACTTGGATGTGGCCTAAGCTTAGGAGATGTTGGTAAAGGCGGGACTTCCCGGCATTTTTTTAGGACTTTTGACTGTTGGGATCGGAGGTTTTTTTAACATTGTTTCAGATAGGGCAACGGGTGGAACCGGAGTAGCCGGTGCTGCTTGTTCAAGCACTTCCGGAAATGCAGTGGCTACACCAGCTGCAGTGGCTATGCTCGATCCTTCAATGGCAGCAGTAGCGGCAATAGCCACACCGCAGGTTGCAGCTTCAACTATAACCACTGCCATTCTTGTACCTGTTTTAACCTCTTATATTGCTAAACGAAATAAAAGAAAGAATAATCCTAAATCGTCAAAAGTTTAATCGATAGGAAAAGCTTTACTCTTAATTCAGAATCAGGATTAAATTCTCCTTTTTTGCCACGATAGACTTTATATAAGTTTATTGTCAGAATTTCACAACTTCCCAGAAAGCCTTTTTAGGTTCAAGGTTCTCATCAAAAAGCAATGGATATGCTTTACCCGGACCTCTACTGTCACGCCAGCTGCCCCTGTCGGAAACATTCCAGAAAGTAACTCCGGTAAACTTATCTTTATACTCCCTGAATACTTCAAATTCCATTTTATAGAGATCAAGCTGCTTCTGCTCTCTTTCAGGAGTGAATCCGACACCAATAGTATCATTCCTGTCGGCATAGATTGAAACATCAAGTTCAGTAACCTGCAGCTCCAGGCCTAGCGAAGCAAATTTGTCAATTGTAGCCCTGAGCATCTCTTCAGTCGGATTGCCTATTTCATCATGTCTTTGCATACCGATTGCATGAACGGGCACACCTGCGTCGAGCAGACCCTTAACCATGGTGTAAATTCTGTCTCTTTTCCCCGGGTTCTCTGTATTATAGTCGTTATATACCAATATTGCATCCGGATCAGCCTCATGTGCCCACTGGTAGATTTTTGTTATATACTCTTCACCAATTAATCTTAACCATGGTGTCATCCTGTAAGGAGATTTTGCAGTGTCACTGTCAGTGATCACCTCGTTAAGGACATCCCATGCGTATATTCTACCTTTATAATGCGAAACAACAGTCTTGATATGATCTTCAAGCCTTTGGAGTGCCAGTTCCTTTGAGGCCGGATTACCCTCGTCATCCACAAACATCCAATCTCCGGTCTGACTATGCCAGCAAAGCGTATGTCCGCGTACTTTTAATCCGTTTGCCTCGGCGAAATCAACGATTTTGTCTGCATCATCCCAGAAATACCTGTTTTCTTCAGGATGAATCAAGGCTGGTTTCATAACATTTTCCGGTGTTAGGCTGTTAAAATTTTTCTTAATCAATTCAGCTTGTTCACCTTCAAGGCTTCTTGGCGATACCGCAACACCAACCAGGAAATAATCGTTGTAAAAATCTTTTAAGCCTAATGTTGAATCTATTTCAAGGGTAGCATTTTTCTTTCCCGTTCCCTGGCAACTGCCAAGCATCATTACAATAGCAATTATTGCAAAACCCGAAATGAGGGAAATCAATGTTCTGGTGATAGTTTGTCTGCTTTTCATTTGGTTAGATTTTAAGTTTAAAAAATATCGAATATATTCACTTGAATTCTATTTCTAAAGGCATAATACAAAGTGTGAAATAGAATATTTTTCCTCGTTTAAAATATATAACTGCCTTTGCAATAGAAAAATATAAATGTATTACAGTAATAAGATAAACAATTTATAAAAGCTTTACAAAAAACTAGCTATAGAATATCATACAACATTAAAAAAAACATCTATCTTGAGTATAGTTATATATATAACGTTAATCTTAGAATTTCACAACCTCCCAGAATGCTTTCTTAGGTTCCATGTTCTCATCGAATAGCAGAGGATAGGCTTTACCTCTTCTCGGTGTACGGTTATCAAGCCATGAACCTCTGTCTGATAAGTTCCAGAATGTCACCCCGGTTAAAACATCTTTCTTTTCCCGGAAAACTTCGAATGCTTTTTTATAAAAATCCATCTGTCGCTGCTCTCTCTCCGGCGTGAAACCCAGGTTGAGCGTGTCTGTTCTAGAAGTATAAATAGTTACATCAAGCTCTGTTATCTGGACAACCAGCCCCAGAGAAGAAAATTTATTTATTGATTCCCTGATCGCATCTTCTGATGACCCGGGAATAATAAAATCGCCCTCACCCGGCTGATTCAATTGTCCTACATGCTTCGGAGATCCAATATTCCAGTGTGCCTGAATTCCCACTCCGTTTATCGGTACACCCTGAGCAAGCATTTTTTTGAGCATTTCATACGTCTTTTCCCTTTTGGCTGGATTCTCTGTGTTGTACTCATTATAGAAAAGAACTGCATCCGGATCGGCCTCATGTGCCCACTGAAATGCTTTGGCAATAAATTCATCACCGCATAATTTGTACCATTGTGTCTGCCGGTAACCAACATTTGCAGGATCAAGATTATCAATTGCTTCATTTACAACATCCCAGGCATATATTTTACCTTTGTAACGGGAAACAACCTGTGTAATATGTTCTTTCAGCCTGGCAAGAACAAGCTCTTTCGAAGCCTGATTCCCTTGCGCATCCTTAAACATCCATTCGCCGGTTTGATTATGCCAACAGAGTGTGTGGCCGCGTACCTTCATTCCATTGGCCTGAGCAAAATCGACAATCTTGTCGGCTTCTTCCCAGTTAAAATTTCCTTCCGTAGGTTGAATAAGAGCTGGTTTCATAACATTCTCAGGAGTCAGACTATTGAATTGTTTTTTAATAAATTCTCCCTGTTCTCCCTGAAGAGATCTGGGTGACACGGCCACTCCAACTGGAAAATAATCCTCGTAGTAGTCTTTCAGTCCTTTGGTTGAATCGATTACAACGGAAGTACTCTTACTGCCAGTTCCATGGCAATTGCTTAATAGCACAAATACAATTACTAATGCAAACAAAGAAAAGAATGTATTCAATGTTCCGGTAATAGTTGGTCTGCTTTTCATTTGATTAGATTTTAAAATTTGAAGAAATCTTATAAATATTCAATATAATTCTATGTATTTAGACAAATGCCAATCCTTGATTAATTTAATTAAATGCGATTTTTTTTTAACCTATGGTATTACTATTTCAGAGCTATTTCAAACTGTGTTAAAGAATGCGCCGGAAAACTGTGGCTAATCACATTATCCTTAAACTTGATATCATTGGTTTTTGTACTAACATTTACTTCTGTTGCTGAATTTCCGGTTGTTAATGAATCAGTATATATCTCGTTAACTTTTGCATTTCCTGTATATTCACCCGACTGTAATTCAATATTAGTTTGAATTGCATCTTTTTCGCTTCGGTTAACAACATTTATAACAAGTATATTATCGTCCTTATTTAATACAGCGGTAACATCGAGATAAGGTATTTCATTGAATAATTCGTTGCTGTAATTCCCGCAATTTGTGTACACATCGAGAGAAGTCCCGCGGCAGTTATTTGAATAAAGATAAAACGGATAGTATAATGTATTTTTATAAACTCCTTCAGGAGTAAGTCCTACGAGGCTTGATAAAAAAGTTAAATTAGCCATTTTAACTATATCGGCATGTCGAATAAAGGAGTTCAGGTGCTGTGCAAGCATCAATGATCCTGAAATATTATTACCACGTGCACTGTATTCATCAAATGATATATATATTGGTCGGTTTGATCCTGATTTAACCATTGTCTTTTCGATCAAATCCTGTACAATTTTTATCTTCTGATCAATTTCAAGACCTAAAGACATTGTGTTAGCAAAGCCCTGATCTTCAATTCCACGTAAAGCTTGTGTTGCATATCTGTGTATGGAAATATAATCAATATAGCCAACCATACGATCAAGAACATAATCATTCCAGTCTATCCATCCATCTTTTGGATCATAGTTTGAAGTTACCAACGGGTAATTTGAAGAACCGGAGGCAATTAGTTTAATATCCCTGTCGGCTAACTGCATCAACTTAGCTGTCTCAATTGCAAACTTAACATAATCCTCTTTGTCTTTATGACCCATTTGCCATGGTCCGTCGGTTTCGTTCCCAAGTGCCCAGTATTTAACATTAAAAGGTTCCTCATGACCATATTTCACCCTAAGATCAGCATAATAAGTACCTTTTTCAGAATTACAGTATTCCACCCAGTGTCTTGCATCATCCATAGTACCTGTACCGGCATTAATACAAATGAAATTTTCGGCCCCAACGAGGTTGCAAAATTCTACATATTCATCCGTTCCCATCAGGTTGTCTTCAACCCGACGCCTGGAAAGATCTAAAATTGCCGGACGCTGATCCTTCGGCCCAATTCCATCCTCCCAATCGTAGCCAGAAACAAAATTCCCGCCAGGCCACCTGATAACAGGAACTTTTAGTTCCTTTATTTGCTGCATTAAATCTTTTCTGAATCCATTCTCATCGGCAAAAGGAGAAGAAGGGTCATATAAACCTCCACTTACTACTCCACGGCCAACAGGTTCCAGGAAGCTCCCGTAAATGTTAGGATCGATCGTGCCAATAATACGATCAGGATCAATTTTTATAACTGCAGGTTCCTGTGCAAATAAACTCCCCGATAACAAACCGCTAAAGACAATGAAATTAAATAAGAGTCTTATTTTTCTCATAATTGATGGTTTTATTGGTTTAAATTCATTGCAATTTACAAAATCTATTTCATTCAAAATGATAATTTCCAATGTTCTCTCATTATAAACATTTGATTTCTTGTACATATTTCATACGTTTCAAGAATATAAATATAAGTTTGAGTATTGATATAATATGTTTTTACAATACTTCTTCAGGATGATCAGAGTAATATTCCCGACCCATAAATCGACTCAATAATTTTAGAAAGATCCAATCGTAATTTTGTATTTGATGATATAGATATGGGCTAAATCATTAAAGCTGGTATACTTTTACAGCATTTTTATAAAGTATTTGATCTTGCTCCATTTGAGAAAAATGAGAAATCTGATTCTTTACAATTTCTACCCAACTTTTATATTGAGTGGCTACCAGACATACCGGCCAGTCAGAACCAAACATCAGTCGTTGTGATCCAAAAGCATTTAAAACAACATCAAAATAAGGTTGAAGCTGTTCAACTGTCCATTGATTGAAATTTGCCTCTGTAACCATTCCGCTGATTTTACAATACACATTTTCTCGCTTGGACAGTTCCTTTATATTTTTCTCCCATTCGGTTATTTTGTTTTCCCTGATAACTGGTTTTGCAATATGGTCAAGCACGAATTGTTGATCTGGATTTTGATCAACAAATTGAATGGTATTTGGTAGTTGATGCTCAAAAATCAAAATATCATAAACCAAATTGTAATTCTTCAATAAACTGATTCCGTCGTTGAATTTCTTTCCTAAAATAAACGCTGGATCAGGTTCACCCTGAACCACATGTCTTACTCCTTTTAACCATTTTGAAGAAGCATACTTTTCCAAAACTGCCTTAACATTTTTTGATGCAAGTGGAACCCAACCAACAACTCCTTTTACAAACTCATTTTCTGATGCAAACTTTAAAAGCCAATCTGTTTCTTCCGGTATTTGACGAGCCTGCACCGAAACCACACCTGTAACGCCACTTTCTGTAATTATTTTTTCCAAATCTTCTGGCAAAAAACTTCTTCTTATGTTTGCCATATTATCATCAATCCAGTCGTATTCAACCGGATCATAATTCCAAAAATGATGGTGTGTATCAATAATCATTTGTTTCCAGACTTAACTAAAGATATTGATATTCAGAATCGATAAGTTTCATCGATTTCAATTCATTCCAAAAATCAGCAGGTAATTCAGTTTCAAGCCATTCCCAGTTTGTTTTCATTGATGTGAGTTTACTTGTATTTAAAGCAACTGCATTTATTTCCGGCGCTGAAACTGCAAATCTCAAACATGCCATTGCCGGTTTAACAGCATATTTCTCACAAACATCAAAAAACTTTTCCCGCCATTCAAAAAGAGGTTTATCTCCATCCGAATTCTCATCAACAATCCGATAGTCGAAATAAGCGCCACCAGTTAAAAAGCCTGCATTAAATATGGCCGAATTTATCACTCCCACCCCGTCGATGGCAAGTTTTTTCAAAAAGTCAACAATTGATTTTGGATGATGATACAAAGTGAATGAATTGGCAATCATTACCCAGTCAAATTTAGTTTCATCATACAATTCCTGAATTGTCAACCAATCTTTCGAGCCAATTCCAACAGCTGCAACTTCACCTTTTTCTTTTAATTCGAATAACGCTGAATAAGCGTCTTTTATATCCTGAAGTCTTTTCTCTTTATCTTTTTCTGAAGTAGCGGCAAATAAATATTCATCGGGATCATGCACTGAAACCAATTGTGGTATATAATCTCCACCCAAAAGTTCACACCCCTGCTCCCAGCATTCCAAAATTCCCCTGTAACTTATTTTTTGAACCGCGTCATGTTTTATATTTACCCAGGCACCGGGTTCAAAAGTTGGTTCAGGAGTTTTTAATGGCACGCGATACCATCCAAGTTTATTACTAATGGTAATGTTGTTCGAAGAAATTCCCATTTCGCGAAGTCCGGCTCCAATTGATTCCAGCGCCAGTCCAGCGCCATATTTCCCAGCAGAATCAATCATCACTGGTCCTTTTGAGCAATTAAACCAACCATTCATGATGGCCGATTTTTCTTCGTGATTTAATTCCCGATATAAATTTCCGAGGTAACTTGTTCCGTAAATAATTGGTGGGCAAATTAACCCTGTTTTTCCCAATTCTCGATTATCCATAGGATTTTTAGATGGTTTTATTTTCATATTCAGGCTGCAATTTAACTTTTATTATTGGAAACTTTTTAAAAAGACTATTCGGGTTTAACTTCAATGAAAAGATTAAGATTTTATTTACAGAAAGTGTTTTATTTTGTACGCATTGTATAAATTAAAAATAAAATACTTGACTAAGTAATTATAAATAAGATAGTTCATATGACAATTCAAGTCGTAATCCTTTTTTAAAGTTACCTAAAAAACTTGATGTTCAGCAACTAAAAAATTTTATTCCCTGTTGCTTTTTTGTCAATTTGATAATTGGTGTTCTTTCTAAAATGTCTTACAAATTTGAATTTGCTATACTAATTCGGATAATTTTACTTATTGAACCACTTTCTGTCCGGTTGAATTTTAACAGATTCCTCACTTCGTTCGGAATGACAGGGTCTTTGGAAGATATTGAATTTTAGCTTTATTTGGCTAACTTTGAATACAACCAATGACAAGAATTAAATTTATCAGAAATAGTATTTATTTGGATAAGTTTTATAGCTAACTACTTGGTTTAATTTATTTTATTCTACAACAATAAAAAATTCAGTATAAAAAAATGGAAATAAAAAATTCAAATTTAGTCTATTCCAATTTACTGTATTTTATTCGTAAAAAAGAACCTTGTGTGCTTGCAACCATTACGTTAACTCATGGTTCAACTCCTCAAAAATCAGGAAGTTCAGCTGTTTTTGGGGAACAAAAAATTCTTGCGGGAACTATTGGCGGAGGAGTTACTGAACTTCAAATAGAAAAATTAGCTTCTGAAAAAATTAAATCAAAAAAGTCAGGTTATTTTCAATTCAATTTAAACAATGAAATCACCGTTCCGGATGCTGCTATCTGTGGCGGAAACATGAGTGTTTTAGTTGATGCAGTTCCTGAAAAAAGTCTTTCTGTTTTTGAAACTCTAATCAATTGCATTTCCAATCGTATTCCGGGAATTTTAATTACAATTTGTACTCATTGTAAACCTGATGTAAGCAATATTTCCAGGTATTGGTTAACTGAAAAAAACAGTAAAATCATTTCGGATGGAATTGATTCAGTTGTATTGAATGCCGCAGATAAAATGTTAAGCGAACAAAACCATATAAATTACCAGGAAATAGAATTTACAACTGCAGAAGAAGAGAAGATTGCTTTTCTTGAACGGATTGAACCATTACCTCAATTAATTATCGCTGGCGCCGGACATGTTGGGAAAGCATTATCGCACCTTGGGAAATTACTTGATTTTGAAGTAATAGTCTGGGATGATAGGCCGGAATATGCAAATTCTGAAATTTTTTCTGATGCTGATAAAATTTTAGCAGGATCGCTGGAGGAATGTTTTAAAAATTTTCATCCACAGAAAGATTCGTATATTGTAATTGCCACGCGTGGACATAAAAACGATACTGATGTTCTTCGACATTTTATGCATTCTGCCGCTGGTTATATTGGCATGATCGGAAGCCGGAATAAAATTGATCAGATTCACAAGTCATCTGTAAAAGAGGGCTGGGGAACCGAAAAAGAGTGGAACAAAATTCACGCTCCTGTCGGATTAAAAATCGGTTCAAAAACGGTTCAGGAAATTGCGGTTAGTATTGCTGCGCAATTAATACAGGCAAGAGATCAAAATAAAAAATAATGAGTGAAGTTTGGGCTATAATACTTGCTGCGGGTTCATCAACCCGGATGAAAAAGCAAAAACTTTTGTTGCCTTTCAATAGAAAGACAATTGTTGAGACAGTGATCTCAAATGCAATAGATTCTGTGGGTGAAAAAGTAATGGTTGTATTAGGTTCAAACTGCGAAGAAATACTTGCAAAAATTAATCATTATCCAGTCTGTCATTGTATTAATTTAAATCATAAAAACGGAATGTTATCATCTGCCATTTGCGGATATCGGGCTTTACCCGAAAATGCAAAAGCTGCAATGGTATTTCTTGGCGACCAGCCACAAATTCCATCATCAGTTGCTAAACTCGTAATTGAAGCCTGGGAAAAATCAGGGAAAGGAATTGTTGTTCCTGTTTTTCAGAATCGAAGAGGCCACCCGGTTTTAATTGAAACGCGCTTTATTCCCGAAATTGAAAAACTGGATCAAAATCGGGGACTGAAACAACTTCTTGAAAAATATCCGAAAGAAATTTATGAGATCAATTGTAAATTGCCTGAGATTTTAAGAGACATTGATACTCCCGAAGAATATGAAATTGAAATTAATAAACTATAAATCAAATGGAAGAGAAAGTCAAATTTGAACTTAATGGAAAGTCGGTTACAGTAGAAACAGACCCCGACCTTACATTACTTTGGGTAATACGTTCACACTTTAATCTTACCGGAACCAAACATGGTTGTGGCGAAGGTTATTGCGGAGCCTGCACCGTTCTTATCGATAATGAAGCAGCAAGATCCTGTTCAACAAAAATTGGCGAAGTTGCAGGTAAAAAAGTAACTACTGTTGAAGGACTTGCCAAAGGAGAAAAACTTCATCCGGTGCAGAAAGCTTTTGTTGAACATGATGCACTTCAATGTGGTTTTTGTACTCCCGGCATGATTATGAATGCCGTTGGCCTGCTAAATCAAAATCCTGATCCGTCAAAAGAGGATATAATTTGGGGAATGGAAGATAATCTCTGTCGTTGCGGTGCACATAACCGCATCATTGATGCAATTCAAACAGCCGCTGTTGAATTGAAAAAATAAATGCTTCATTGGAATAAAACATTTAAAAATAGTAAAGATGAATAAAGACGGATGAATTAAAAGATTATAAAGCCTATTTAAAAACGCATATTCCCGGAGTAAAAAGAAGAGATTTCTTTAAATGGATGGGTGGTGGATTGTATGTTTTTTTCAATCCAAAAATTGCCATTGATGCCATGGCTGCCGATGGAGAACAGTTTGGAAGAACACCTGATGATTTTAATGCTTTTCTTCGAATTAACGAAGATGGAACCATTACCTGTTTTGTTGGAAAAATTGATATGGGGCAAGGTGCCATCACCTCGTTTCCACAATTATTGGCCGACGATTTAGATGTTGCTTACGAAAAAGTAAAAATGGTTTTGGGCGACACTGATTTGTGCCCCTGGGATATGGGAACTTTTGGATCAATGTCAGTGCGGGTTTTAGGACCATCAGTAAGAGCAGCCGCAGCCGAAGCGAGAGCCGTTCTGTTAGAACTGGCAGCCGAAAAACTGGATGTTCCGGTTGATCAACTTTCTGTTAATGACGGGGTTATTTCGAATAAAATCAATAATAAAAAAGTTACTTATCAGGAGCTTACGAAAGGCAAAAAAATTGAGCGGTTTCTGGAAAAGAAACCTGCCGTTAAAGATTATTCAGAATTAAGAATCATGGGGCAACCCAAATTACACCAGGACGCATTTGACAAAGTAACCGGCAAAGCGCTTTACTCCGGTGATATTAGAATGCCGGGAATGCTTTATGCCCGAATTGTCCGCCCACCATCACATGCAGCAAAACTGGTTTCTGTTGATACAACTGAAGCAAAAAAAATTGAGGGTATTCAAATCATTCAGGATGGCGATCTTGTTGCTGCCTTACATGAAAACCCGGAAATAGCTGATAAAGCAAGAAAACTCATAAAAGCAGAATTCACTGTTGATACTGAGAAAAAAATAAACAACGGCAATATGTTTGAATACCTTTCGGAGAATGCTCCTCAGGGCAGAAGCAATATTACTGAAGGAGATATTCAGGCAGGGAGAAACGAATCTACAACCGTTTTTGAACACGAGTACCACGATGGTTATGTTGCACACTCTCCCATGGAACCACACACAGCAATGGCGTATCTGGAAGGAGATAAAATGATTGTGAAAGCAGGTACTCAAACACCTTTCCCCGCAAAAAGTAATATTGCCCGGGTTCTTGGAGTTGAAGAAGAAAAGGTTAGGGTTATCCCACCATTTTTGGGCGGAGGTTTTGGTGGAAAATCGGCACACCAGCAAGCAATTGAAGCTGCCCGTTTGGCAAAAATCACCAAAAAACCTGTTATGGTCGACTGGAACCGTGAAGAAGAATTCTTTTATGATGAATTCCGTCCGGCAGCAATTGTAAAGGTGAATTCAGGAATCGATAATAACGGAATAATCAAATTTTGGGATTATCATGTTTATTATGCCGGCGACCGTGGTTCTGAAACCATGTACAATGTACCTCATCAAAAAAGAACGGTTTACGGACAGGGGTGGTCATCACCTGTGCATCCGTTTCCAACCGGAGCCTGGCGCGGACCAGGAAACAGTACAAATACATTTGGCCGCGAAGTACATGTAGATATTATGGCTGCAAAAGCAGGAATTGACCCGGTGGAATTCCGATTAAAAAATCTGAATGATAAACGGGCAATCGATGTTTTGGAAGAAGTGACTAAAATGGCTAACTGGAAGCCGGCAAAATCGCCCAGCGGAAATGGATTTGGTGTTGCCATTGGTTTTGATGCAGGAACTTATGTAGCTCATATTGCGCAGGTTGATGTAAACAAGGAAACCGGCGAAGTAAAAGTGAATAAAATTTGGGTTGCCCAGGAAATGGGATTTTGTGTTAATCCACAGGGTGCAACTATTCAGATGGAAGGTTGTATTAACATGGGATTGGGTTATGCTTTAAGAGAATCCATTGAATTTGACGGAGGGAAAGTGTTAACCAAAAATTTTGACACGTATGAACTTCCACGTTTTTCATGGATACCGGAAATACATACAAAAATTCTTGATCGGAATGAGCCTCCGCAAGGTGGTGGAGAACCTGCCATTGTTTGCATGGGAGCAGTAATTGCAAACGCAATTTACGATGCAACCGGCGCCCGTCTTTTTGAAATGGCCATGACGCCTGAAAGAGTTTTGGCTGCGCTGAAAATTGTGTAGATAAACTGAATCGTTTTAAACGGTTGAATCCCGGGAGATATTTACCATATTTAACTTCCGGGATTTTTTTAGTTTCATATTTTATTTGACATCCATTCTGAAATACCTGTAAAAAGAGTGGCATAAGAAACCCTCACGTTGTTTCCAGAAATATTACCCGCGCGTAAAGTATATTAAGAAATTTTCGTCACTTTGCATGTCAACCCAATGTTTCATTCCTAAACTGGTGGCCTTATCAATAATTGGTGCAGTAAGAAACGGAGCTTTTAGCATGTAAATTTTACCGGGTTCAAGTTTTTTTAAATCTGCCATCACCTGGTTTATCGGATGTTCTCCTGCAGCCAGCATTTCAGAAGCATTTAAACTATTTGAGATTTTATTCTCACCAAACCATTCCGGCTTTTTATAATTGTACCTGGTTTCATTTCCATCTTCAAGAGTTTCCTGCCCTACTTCTTTTCTCAGCCGGTTAATTAAATCTTCAACTTTTACATTTCCAATTGCGGCCGCCTGTTGCAACGTTGCTATTCTTGCTACGGTTTTTCGCAAAACAGGATTTTTTAGTTTTTTGAAAGCTGGTGCAATCTCGATTAAAATGTTTTCCAGTTCCGGATAGGTTTCTATCAATTCGAGTACTTTTGTTTTTGGTGTAATGACTAATGTTTGTTTTTCCATTGTCTTTTATATTAATTATTTATGTTTTTCTTTCTCCCCCAACTTAGGGGTACAATTGCAGCAACTTATCAATTTTGGTAAAATTCCTTTCGAAGATATGGAGGCAAATTTTTCATTTCTGATTTTCGATTTATCATTTATACGATAAAATGCGCTGTTCGCCTTCCAGAGCTCGGTATCCTGTTAAATCCTGCGAAACTTCAAGTGTTCCCAAGATATTCTCCGGCCTCATTCCTTAAAGCAAAATATTCAATATGAATCATTTTGCCTTTCATATTTATCCAGAAAGGAGCGCGGGATTGGCGTCCGCTTTTAAAATCATCTAAAATTTTATCGACAATATGTGCGCTTGCCGGTGGATGGCAATGTCGCACATCACGATTAAGAATTGCCCGGTTTCGCTGGAATATCCGGTCGGCGCTTTGGGAGAAGTATTTCACTTTGTCATTCCTGTCTACAAAAGTGATATCAACCGGCATTGTATTAAAAATAGTCATCAGTTCTTCTGCAGTAAAACTCCCGGTTGGAAGCTGAATGTTTCCTCCTTCTTTTTGTTGAGCATTTATATTCTCCGTTTCAATTCCTGCAGGTTTCCATTCGGTTTGAGGATCGTACAAACAATAGCCAATTTCAATGGATTGTTTTTGAATTTCGTACCAATCGCCATCAGCCAATGTATCCATCAGCATCGGGAAAAGAATTTCCTCTTCTTTTATAGTCATTTCGAACACCCCTTTTAAAGCCGGAAGCAATATAATTTCTGCAGAAGCCTGTAAATCCTCTTTTGTTAAATCAGGAGTTTGAAGAATTTCAATGCTCCCTTTTATCAAATCCCTGATTTCATCGTGTTTTCCCCACATAACTTTAGGAGGACCTGTAATACCTGCTTTTTCTAAATAGGGAAAAATCAGGTATTCTTTTCGCTGGTAATGTTTATCAACATCCATTAACTGGTTAAAAGCTTCGCGTAACGACAAAACCACATTTTCAAAATCACGGTCAGAAATGTACCTGAGTGATAGAATCTGTTCTGTTGTTAAATCCGAGAGCCGTTTCAGAATTTTGTTTTCTTCCAGTAAAATATCTACCGGATGTCCTTCGGGAATGGATTTTGATGCCGACAAATCAACAGTTCCATGCAAAACTGCCGAGTGTGCATCACAAAGGCGTAAAACCTCATCTTCCGGCAATCCTTCTGAAATCAATTCCTGTTCAACTTCTACTACTTCGCCATAAGGAATATTGCTAAGGCTAAAAAGTAATTCTTGTCTTACACTTTCCTGAGAACCTCCTTTATGAAGTTTCAGAATCAACTCTTTTAATTTCGATTTTCTGAATTTTGAATTATCTATATGTTCACTCATGACTTTGGATTAACTTTCAATCTAAAAATAATTTAAGTTATGCATCGCCCCGCAAGCAGGGCGATGCAAATAACTACTACTCCCCAAAAACCAACTTCACTTATTTATTTTTTTTCTCAATACTCCAACCAAATCTCAGTCCGAAAACAAACCAGGCCAGAGCTACCGTTCCTGCGGCAAAAATGGTATCGCCAAAAACACGCATCCATTTAAACGTATTCATGTACGGTTGTTGCAGGAATTCAGCAGACCGTGCATACCATAAACCTTCTTTTACGCTGGCAACCGTTTGTGCCAAACCAACAGGTAAAACACTAAGCAAAACCATTGCAGCTAACCCGATATTTATGCTCCAGAAGGCGAATTTCATAGGTTTGTCTTTCCATATTACCTCCTTGTCTATATCGCGCAAAACAAAAAGCATTAGTCCGATTCCCAGCATTCCGTAAACACCAAACAATGCAGTGTGCCCGTGAACCGGAGTGGTGTTTAATCCCTGCATGTAATACAACGCAATTGGCGGATTAATCAAAAATCCAAAAATACCAGCGCCAACAAGGTTCCAGAAAGCAACAGCTATGAAGCAGTAGATTGGCCATTTATAGGCTTTTATCCATTCGGTCGCCCGGCTGACACGCAAATTATCAAAAGCCTCGTACCCCATTAATACAAGCGGCACAACTTCGAGAGCGCTAAATGATGCACCAAGAGCCATAACTGCCGTTGGCGTTCCCGTAAAATAGAGGTGATGGAACGTTCCTAAAATCCCTCCCGATAAAAATACAATGGTTGAAAACAATACTGCAGTTGTTGCAGTTGCAGCTTTAATAATTTCAAGACGAACAAAAAGAAAAGCAACTACAACAGCAGCAAACACTTCGAAAAATCCTTCCACCCAAAGGTGAACAACCCACCAGCGCCAATACTCAGCAATGGCAAGGTTAGTTTGGCGTCCCCACATTAAACCGGCACCATAAAATGCGGCAATCGCAATTGTTGAAATCAAAAACAGAATCAGAAGATTCCGGCTTTCCGATTTTTGTTTTAACGCCGGGTAAATGGCTCTTCCCATTAACAATAACCATATTATTAAACCAACAAATAAAAACAATTGCCAAAAACGGCCCAGGTCAACATATTCATATCCCTGATGGCCAAACCAGAAATTATTTACCAAACCCAGTTTTTGCATTACACCCATCCACTGTCCGGCTAATGAGCCAACAACAATAATTAGCAATGCAATAAAAAGGAAATTTACGCCTAACCTCTGAAATTTTGGTTCAACACCCGAAATAGCCGGAGCATAATATAATCCGGTTGCCAGCCAGGAAGTGGCAATCCAGAAAATAGCGATTTGAATATGCCATGTTCTTGAAACGGAATAAGGCAGCCAATCGGAAAGCGGGATTCCGTAAAAAGCCTGGCCTTCAACTCCGTAATGAGCCGTAATAACTCCCATAATAACCTGCACAAGTAAAAGCGCCGAAACGATCCAGAAATATTTTACAGTTGCTCTTTGCGATGGCGTTTGTTTCTCATTTTTTAAAGGAAATACCTGTGGTGCGGTTTCTCCATCTTCTCTGCGTCGTGCATAATAGAGAACCATTAATCCAATTCCTGCCAAAAGGATAATTACGCTAAAACCTGTCCATAAATGCAACGATGCTGTAGGTTTATTAGCAACCAATTCCTCTGCAGGCCAGTTGTTTGTGTAGGTAACATCAGAATTTGGCCGTTCAGTTACACATGCCCACGAAATCCAAAAGAAAAATGCATTCAACTTTTCAACTCTTTCATCACTTTTTAATGAGTTTTCGGGAATACTGTATGCATCTCTCAAATCTGTCAACCCGGGATCATTAGTAAACAACCCGCCATAATATTTGCTATTGCCGGCAATTGCTTTTGCGCGTAAATTCGAAACAGTTAATGTTTTATTTTGCGGATTGTAGGTATTTTTTCTTACATCTTTTTGCAACAATACTTTTAAGGAGGCCTGCTTTTCCTCGCTTAAATTTTCGTAGGGTTGGTTTTCAGTTTGCATTGCAAGTTCATTCAAAATAAACATTGCCTCTTTGTGCAGCCAGTCAGCACTCCAGTCAGGAGCCTGGTATGCGCCATGCCCCCAAACGGTTCCAAGTTCCTGCCCGCCCATTGATTGCCAAACATTCTGGCCATCTTTAATTTCCTGACCTGTAAACAGCAAAGTTCCATCTTCAGTAACCACTTTGTCGGGAACTGGCGGAGCTTCCCGGTAAATTTCTCTGCCGTAGTACCCCAGAACTCCAAACGATATAACCATAACGGCAATAAAGCCAAACCATAATTTCTTCGAATTCATTTTTGATTATTTTAAAGTTAGTTTTTAGTCAGACCAAGTGCTTTAGGAAAAAGTATATTATTTTCTAAATGAACGTGAGTATGTAAGTCATCTTCAAACTGTTCAAGCATCTTAAAAGCTACCCGGTATGTGTTGCAAGCATCCTCGGGAATTGCATAATTATTGGTTAGTTTATTGATTTCGTCCATTGCTCCACCGGCAAAATCATGCTCTTTTAACATTCTTGTAATTTCGGAAACAATTGTTTTTCCCGCATCATAAGAATTATTAACGATTGCCTCTTTTATAGCCGGAAACAAAACTTCTTCTTCATGCTTTAAATGCTGAAGCAATTCAGTATTTATTTCATTGAATAATTTCGAAACTTTTACTAGTTCAGGATGATTATCACCATGAACACTGGCAATCTTGTCAGTATAAAATAAAATTTCAGGTAATTTTTTCAGAACAAACTTATGATGGGTATTAATGATATATTCGGAAAGAAAAATGGGATCCCAGTTCATGAAATTCATAAATTCATTCTGAGGTTCAACGGTAATTTTCAATATTTCCTTTTCAAATGCAATGGCATCAATTTTTTTATCATTACAAGCTTCAGAAAACAATTGTTTTCCTCCACAACAAAAATCTATTCCCGCACTTTTAAACATCGTTGAAGTTCTGAAATCACTTGCAACAATCTCTCCTACTGTTAAATTCTGAAGTTGTAGTTGTGTCATTTTTATTAATGTTTGTGTTATAAATTCGGTACAAATATATAAAATAATTTTACAAAAGGACTAAAAGGTCTCTTAGTGATTACATTTTTTACTATTTTTGCTTCATCATTAAAATTAAAAATTGAGAAGTGTTTAAAAAAGAAACCGAATACGCTTTAAGAGCGCTTGTTTACATACAGTTACAAAATTATGCCGGACGCAGGCCCGGTATTGCAGAAATTTCAAGTGAAATAGAAACTCCTCAATCGTTTACTGCAAAAATTCTGCAGCGACTTGTTAAGCAGGGTTTTGTTCAATCGTTGAAAGGAATTAACGGAGGTTTCTTTTTTGATACTGCGAAAGATGATTTGACTTTAATTGATGTAATTGTTTCAATTGAAGGCGATTCTCTTTTTAAAGGATGTGGTTTTGGGTTAAAACACTGCGATGAAAATAATCCGTGCCCTTTACATTTCGAATATGCCCCTATTCGTGATGGGATAAATAATTTAGTTGAAGGACAAACCATTCAGAGCCTTGCAAAAAAGTATTTGGAAAATGACCGGATGATCCTTAGCCGTTTTAATCTTTTAAAAGAAGTAAAAGACGAATAACAAATCGGTCTTTTTTTAGTATAAACTTATCAGTACTTTTTAGCAGCAGTTTTGTTCATCACAATCGTTTTAGGCAGTAACCTCAAATATAATAACAACCTGATGCACATGCTATATCTAAATAAAAATGAACATCTTTAATTTTACAAATTCCTTTTCAAAATCCCCAAAAAATTAAACTTTGTTAATTCATGTAAACTAATGTTATAACTTTCCGAAAGATCAACTTAATGGAATGCATCTTGCAATGTATTTAATGTAATAATTAAATGAAGATAAGGAAGGAGTACATAGATGAAAAAGTTAATATTAATATTTGCAATCGCAATTTCTGCTTCGCTGACTTTTGCGCAGGAGCAGAAACAGGATTCAACCAAAGTAAAGAGAAAAGCTAAAACAGAAAAACAATACCAATTGACAAAAAAAATGCTGGAAAACAAGGATTTCGTTCTTGAAAGTTACATTTTACAAGATAGGTATGGAATGCAGTTTCCGGTTAGCCGGGGGTTAAATTTTATACAGGTAATGCCCAATAATGAAGCCGTTATTCAAACCGGTTCAGATACTTCATTCGGTCCAAACGGTGTAGGCGGCATTACTGCAAAAGGTAAAATTACCAATTGGGAAATAAATCAGAATGAAAAAAATAAAACTTTTCATGTAGCCATGAATGTGATGACACCCGTTGGAATTTACGACATTAATTTTTCAATTTCCCCTGATGGAAGGGCAACAGCACTTTTAAGCGGGCTTAGAGGTGGCCGCTTAACTTTTAACGGAAATCTTGTTCCCGGTGACTGTTCAATGGTTTATGAAGGTTGGTCGATAGGTTAAAAATTAAATAGATAATAACAATAAATAATTTTAGCAGGATAGAGAATAAAAACTATCCTGTTTTTTTGCCTTTCCGCCAAAAATATATTTCTGCTTCATAAATGCCAATCATAATAATTATTAATTTGTTTTACTGTAAATTCGGTGTTTGAAAATTATCAAAAATCACTTCATGAAATTAAGTCCCAGAGTTAAATTCTTGTTGGAAAATGGATTAAAAGGATTGGTTTGGTTTACAATCATTCTTGGAGCCTATTTTCTATTTGATAAATTCGTTATATCAAACAAGCCTGTCGCATGGATTGAACAATTTTATGCCAGGCCTGCAGTTATTTATGCCATTTATTTTGCTTCGGAATTTTTCTTTGGAATTATACCTCCAGAGTTTTTTATGATATGGGCTTACAATAAAGCTGGTACGGGTCAGTATTTTATGCATTTAGGCTTTTTTGCGATCGTTTCTTACACTATGGGATACCTTACATTTTTAATCGGACAATTCCTTTATAAAAGGGTATCTTTTCGTTTTATCAGAAAGAAATTCCTGTCAAAACAAACGCCTCTTCTTAAAAAATATGGCTTGTTTTTAATCATCATTGCAGCGATTACTCCCGTTCCATGGTCGGCAGTTTGCTTACTGGTTGGCTCAGCAGGTTATCCATCAAAAAAATTTTTGAAATATGCCCTGTTTCGTCTTTTAAGATTTGCCGTTTACGGTTATATTATTTTTCAAACACACCAGATTTAACCACACCGCAAAACATACTTTTAACTCTTTTGTTATAATTTTAAATTGTAAAAGAGATGTTTGAGAAACTAAAAAAACGCTGGAATATTCAAAGCAATTTTCAGGTGGTTATTATTTTAATGGTATTTGCTATTACAGGAACTTCAACTGTTTACGTGAAAAAAGTAATATTTGATTTGATTGGAATAACCGCAGAAACACATTTATTGTTAATAATACCGGTTTATATTGTTGTTATTTTAACCGTATATAATATACTCTTGTTAATCATTGGTTCTGTCTTCGGTCAATACAAATTTTTTCGCGGCTTTGAAAGAAAATTTTTTTCCCGGTTATTACCAAAAAAGAAGTCGCCTGATATGAAAAAGATAAACACATGAAATTTGCAATTATTTTTCTTACAATACTTTTAAATTCAGCAGCAATTATGGCAAAAGAATTGGAAACAGCAACACTTGGAGGAGGATGCTTTTGGTGTACAGAAGCCGTATATAACGAGTTAAACGGAGTTGTAGATGTGAAACCCGGATATAGTGGAGGCCATATAAAAAATCCTTCATATAAAGAAGTGTGTACCGGAAATACCGGACATGCAGAGGTCATTCAAATTACGTTTGATCCGCAGATTGTAAGCTTCTCTGACATCCTTGAAGTTTTCTTTATGACACATGATCCAACAACGCTGAACCGACAAGGTAATGATGTTGGAACGCAATACCGCTCTGCCATTTTTTATCATTCTGAATCACAAAAAGAAATTGCAGAAAAAGTAATAAGGCTATTTAATGAGGAAAAAGTTTATAATCGTCCGATTGTTACAGAAGTTACTCCGTTTACCAAATTTTATCCTGCGGAAAACTATCATGTAGATTATTTTGAAAAGAACCCAAATCAGCCTTATTGTCAATACATTATCGTTCCTAAGATGGAGAAATTCAGAAAAATATTTAAAGATAAACAGAAAGATAATTCATTATAAATAATTTCATCTGCTTCAAAATTATAAACCCACGCAAAAATAATTCCAGTTGATTTTTTTGTATCTACTCTGGCAGTGCCCAACGCGAGTTTTCTTATTCCGAAGGTGACACAACGCACACGATGAAAAGGTATGTTTTCATGTTACTTAAAATAGTAAAAAAATAGAAGCAGCAAATTATCAGAAAGCACACCTTGAACATTTAAGCAGGCTCGCGGATCAGGGAAAATTAATTATATCCGGTCCGTTTGAAGGTGGCGGAGAACACCGAGGATTTTTATTTTTGAAGTTGAAATTGTGTATGAAACTTTAAAACTTGAAGGAGATGATCCGATGGTAAAAACTGATGGTTTAAAAATGATTGTATTTTTTTGGTAGGATGAAAAGGAACTGTAATAAAATAAAACAAGCATTAGTTCTAAATAATAAAAATTCAATTTCCTGCCAAATAAAACACAAACAACTCTTTTTTAAGACCTTGCGTTTCGAACAAGCCATTATAAACACAATTACAAAACTTCAATTGATTGTACGACAAGCATTTACCCCAACACTCAATTTTCGATTTGACTATTTTTTTTCGTAAATTGAAGTAATTACTAACTAAAATCAATTGATAATGATGCAATTTTTACTTTCTTTTCATCAAACATTAAAAAAGGCATGTTTAATTTTTACTATAGTCATGCTTTTTATGTTCGACTCGTTTGCAGGAGATATTTCTGTATCATTTAGGTACCGTATTGAAGTTGCAATGGAAGATGTTGAGCAACCTGTTATTACAGAAATTACCAACACCGAAGATTACCAGGTATTAGGTGCAGCTCTTAATTTAACTATACGTGATAAACTATCGCTTGATGTTGCCTATCAGTATTCAACAGATATTGGAACTGTAGAACCACAAAGTTCTGTTGTTTTAAAAGCGCCGGACCCGTGGATTCCAAAGGCCGGTTTCTATCTGATTAATTACGAATTAACGTCATTAAACGATGTAAATCAAAAGAACGACACACTAAGCTATGTGATTGAGGTGAAACCAAGCCTCGGTTTAGAGTTCAAGTTTAACCAGTTAAGTTTTATAAATCCGTTTCAGCAGGAAAACTCGAGTACAGGTAGAGTAGATTTCAAACTACCGCCGAGTGAAACAAACAAGTTTCTGAATATGAATTTTACATTGCCAGGAAATTTGAGTCTTTCGCCACAGTGGCTTGTTCAAAATTTACCTGTATCTGCATTTCCCGATACACAAGTAGTATCGTACTGGATTGACCTGGAGAAAATAGGTGTTATTGATGGAGTAAAAATTCCCTATTTAAGTTTTGACTACTCGTTAAGTGATACACTCGTTAAAGAACCAACTTCTGCCACAAAACTATATTATACTGATGTTCATGAAAGCGACTATAATATTGGTGGGGATATCTCTAACGACTGGGATTATGGATTATACCTGGATGCTCCGGCCATTGATTGGGGCATTGATGGTTTTGAAGTTAAAACATGGAATTACAGAGGGTGCAATGTCCCAAATATTGATCTTGATTCTTCAAAATATAATCCGCGTGAAATGGCAGGCGAAGTAGGTGACTGGAATTCATGCGGACCGGCAAGCGCTGTAAATAGCCTGCAATGGCTGGAAATTAATGATGAAAATATAAATTACACAGGAACAGATCTTCGTGATAAAATGAAGATTTTTAATAAAGTATCTGGCCGTACAAATGAAAACGGATTAAATACAAAAGGTGTAATTCAGGGTAAACTTGGAACAATCGATTCATTAAAAATTCCGGTGCATGTTAAATGGCAAGGTGTTCCTTATGATACCACAATTGCCTCCCCAAATGGTAAATACAATCACTCGGCAGAAAGCAAAAATGATTCGGTTGGTGCATATCCAACCTTTGAGTGGCTTGCATCAGAAATTGAAAAGGGTGAAGACGTGGAAGTAAAGTTTGGATGGTATGATACTCTGAACCATCGACACGGTGGACACTGGGTTGTTGTTTCAGGTGTGAGCGATGTTAACATTGCCCGTGGTATTTATGTAAAAGATGATGAAGACCAGGGAAAGGAAGGTGGCACACGCCAAACTTATGTTAATTGGGTTACAAATGAAAAAGGCAGATCCCGACTGGTTGGATTTAAAGGTGCAAATAACCGTTGTTGGGTAGAAAGTGTTGTTTCGGAAAGTTATGATTCAACGATTGCTTTTACACCAACATCAGTATCAAATCTGTCAATTGAGAATTGGTTTAATTTAACTGTGTATGAAAATCCAAGTTCACGTTCAGAACCTGTTTCCGTTGAATTTGAACTTGATTCACCGGGCAAAGTCCAAATATCGGTTTATGAGATTTCAGGAAGACTTGTTTTTAACCAGAAATTAAATTATTCTGTTTCAGGAACTAAAATTTTTAAATGGAATGGGACTGAAAGTAGTGGGCAACTTGCTGAAAGTGGAATTTATGTTGTGAAAGTTATTAGCAAAAATTCAAGTGCAACAGCTAAATTCATTCGACAATAATCTGATGATACATAGTAACATAAAAAAACCTGAAGAAATCTTCAGGTTTTTTTCTCGTTATAATTCTCTTATCCAAATGTTTCGGTAACTAACCGGATTACTATGTTCCTGAAGAACCAGGCTCGCCTTTCCATGAACATCGTAATTGTATTCCGGAATCCAAATCCAATCTGTTTTCCCACGCAGAGATACAGCATTTAGAACAACAACTCCATTTTGTAAAACTGTAATTCGTGGTGGAACAAGGTATGTTCCATCTTCTTTAAATACAGGGGCATTGTAAATGATGTCATATGTTTGCCACTCACCTGGCTTCTTAGAAACATTTACCATTGGTGCATATTGCTTATAAATGCTACCTGCCTGCCCGTTACGATATGTTCGATTATTATAACTATCAAGCACCTGAACTTCATAACGTTCCTGCAAAAATATACCACTGTTACCTCTTCCCTGGCTGGTATCGGCAACCTCGGCTGGTGTGCGCCATTCAATATGCAACTGACAATCGCCAAACTTTCTTTTCGTCTTAATATCGCCAGTTCGAGGTACTACGGTGAAAAATCCATCTTCAACTTTCCATCCCGGAATGGTATCTCTTCGTGTACCCATCCACTCCTTCGAAAGATCAGTTCCGTCAAAAAGAACAATCGCATCCGATGGCGGATCGCCATAATTTTCGCCCGGTGTAATTACTTCTACTTCAGGTTCCCAAATTTCTGTCATTTCATGACTTGGTAATTCCAACTCGGGAACTTGAGCAAACAATGAAAAACTCATCGTAGCTAAAAAACTTACAAATAGGTATTTTTTCATTTCTAATTTAAATTTAGTTATTTGGTTTAAGTTCGAATATTAATCTTTATTATAATCCCAGTTCATCCATAATCGCCTCAATTTTTTCTTCTGCTTTTTCCTCTGCCGCATCAAAATCATTTCGCGATTTCAGTTCACCTTTTACTTCAAAATAGAATTTAATTTTCGGCTCTGTCCCTGAAGGCCGAACAGAAATTTTTGTTCCATCTTCAGTGAAAAACTGCAATACATTTGAGGTTATTTTCTGATCGATCTTTTTCTTCTCTCCTGAAAGAAGATTTTTAGCAACCAGTGTTTCATAATCTTTTACCCATTCCATTTTTGAACCACCCAGTTCTTTCGGAGGATTCGTACGGAAGTTTTCCATTATTTGCTGAATTTCTTCAGCGCCAGACATTCCCTTTCGCACTACATATTTCATTTTCTCTTTCGAGAATCCGTATTCAAGATAAATATCCTGAAGCAGTTCGTATAAAGTTTTACCCTGGTCGATTGCCCAGGCAGTAATTTCGCCCATTAACGCACACGAGGAAACCGCATCTTTATCGCGAACAAAATCAGCAGGCATAAAACCAAAACTTTCTTCTCCGCCACCAATGTATTTTTTCTTGCCTTCCAGTTCACGAATAATTTCAGCAATAAATTTAAAGCCTGTATAAACATCGAAATACTCAATATTATTTTTCATTGCAATTTCTGCAATCATTTCGGTGGTAACAATTGTTTTTACAACGTATTCATTCCCTTTCATCGCGCCAGCTTCCTTCATTTTTGTAATTATGTAATAAATGAATAGAAGCGCTGTTTGATTACCATTTACAATGATGTATTTTCCTTTATCATTTTTTACAACGACACCTATTCTGTCGGAATCAGGATCAGAAGCCATTACCACATCGGCATTCACTTCGTAAGCCTTTTTAATGGCCATATCCATTGCTGCTTCTTCCTCAGGATTAGGTGAAATTACAGTAGGAAAATCTCCGCTAACAACGTCCTGATCCGGAACATTTATAATATTGGTAAAACCAAATTTACGCAGTGCCGCCGGAATCAATTTAACTCCGGTACCGTGAATCGGTGTGTAAACAATTTTTATGTCTTTATGCCTTTCTACTACATCCGGTGAAATTGACACTTTTTTAACTTCATTAAGAAATTTCTGATCCATTTCTTCACCCATCATTTCAATGAGTTCGTCAGGCCCGTCAAACTTAATGTCTTCGGCTTTTATTTTAGCTACCTCATTTACAATATTTACATCGTGTGGACCAACAATTTGCGACCCATCATCCCAATATGCTTTATATCCATTGTATTCTTTCGGATTGTGTGAAGCAGTTAAAATAATACCACTTTGGCAGCCTAATTCTCGAATCGCAAACGACAATTCAGGAGTTGGACGTAAATCTTCAAAAAGATAAGCTTTGATACCGTTCGCAGCAAAAATTCTAGCGCTGCTTTCAGCAAATAGTCGGCTGTTGTTTCGGCAATCGTGACCGATTGCTACTTTAATTTGTGGTAAATCGACAAAATTAATTTTCAGATAATTGCATAATCCCTGAGTTGCTGCTCCAACGGTATAAATATTCATCCGATTGGTGCCAACTCCCATAATTCCACGAAGGCCGCCGGTACCAAATTCAAGACTTTTATAAAAAGAATCTATTAATTCGGATGTGTCTACACTATCCAATAATTTCCGAACTTCATTTCTTGTATTTTCATCATAAGTATCAGAAAGCCAAAGTTTAGCTTTCTCTTTTACTTCGCTTAATAATTCCTGATTTCCCATATATGACTTTATTTATAAACTTTTACTTTTCCCAAGATATTTCTAAAATCAAAAATCTCCTTTTGCCAAATCTCTTGCTGAATGATGAATTGTTAGTATATCTATTCTGTTTTCTGATACAACTTTATAGATAAATGCTATAATTTCTATAAATCAAAATTCATGAATATTTGGGTTATCAAATTCCCGGACAACCTTACTCATGCAACCATGTGTTTTTCTAACTTCGGTTAGCTTTCTGATTTATAAGACATGTATTTTCGCGTATTTTACCGAGTTTTTTGAAATATAATCAGCAATATTTTTCAAGTCGTTTTTTACTTGGATCGTCCAGTTTAATTGAACCATTTTTTTATTTCATAATCCATTTCTGGTTCTGAAACAATTTGATCATTCTCTGATTGCTCCTTTACGATTTCAATTTTTTCAATTAATATAAGCCATTTCACAACTTCAACAATCAAAATTCATCGGGGAATTAATTGATTTCCGCCACCAATTTTATTTTTGTCAACATGACTCTAAAAAAATTAAAAACTAAATTACTATTTTTTTATGATCACTTAGTCAATTTTTCAATACATATTTTCAAACTATCTTTCCAATAAGGAATTTGCAATCCAAATGTATTTTTAATTTTTGATTTGTTCAGCACACTGTAATTTGGCCTTTGGGCTGGCGTTGGAAACTCATCTGACAGAACCGGAGCAACATTACAGTTTATTTCGGAAATCTCAAAAATAGCTTTTGAAAAATCGAACCAACTTATCACCCCCTCATTGGAGTAATGATAAATTCCGGGAATAAACTTTTGTGAATCCTTTTCAGAAAGTTCAATAATTTTCAAAATAACTTTTGCCAAATCGGAAGCATATGTAGGCGATCCAACCTGGTCATAAACTACTTTTAATGAATCGCGCTCATTGCCAAGGCGAAGCATGGTTTTAACAAAATTATTTCCGAATGTAGAATATAACCATGAGGTTCTTATAATTATCAACTTCGGGTTTTCCTTTGTACAGTTCAGCTCACCTGCGAGTTTTGATTTACCGTAAACTCCTGTTGGATTAACATCATCAGTTTCAACCAAAGGAAGAAATGCTTTGCCATCGAAGACATAATCAGTAGAAATATGTATCATTTTTGCTGATATTCGTTTGGCAACGTTGGCAAGAATTCCCGGGGCAGCGGCATTTATTTTTTCGGCGGTTTCAATATCTGTTTCAGCATTATCAACTGCCGTATAGGCTGCACAGTTGATAACATAATCTGGCTTTTGCAACTGAAAATATTTAATTACAGCGTTTCCATCAGCAATGTTCAGTGTGTCAACATCTGTAAATACAAACTCCCATTGCGTAAATTCTTCGGAAAGGATTTTAATTTCGCTTCCCAATTGTCCGTTTGCTCCTGTAATTAGTATCTTCATTTTTCAAAAATAAAATTCATTTCAGCATTTTGTAAATTTGGTGCTGCCAAATCTTTTTCAGAAACAATTTGTTGATTTTGTTCAATTTGCCAGTCAATGTTAAGCATCGGATCATTTATATATACTGCACGTTCAGATTCTTTACTGTAAACATTATCGCACTTGTACGAGAATATGGCAGTTTCGCTCAAAACTGAATAACCATGAGCAAATCCTTTGGGAACAAAAAATTGTTTTCTATTAAATTCACTTAATTCAATGCCAAACCATTTACCATAAGTTGGAGACCCGGTGCGTAAATCAACAGCTACATCATAAACTGTTCCGTGCACTACGCGTACTAATTTCGATTGCGCAAATGGGGCCAGTTGATAGTGTAATCCACGAACCACGCCCTTAACTGATTTTGATTCATTGTCCTGAATAAAACCAGTATTAATACCATGTTGAAAGTATCTTTCCTTT
Organism: uncultured Prolixibacteraceae bacterium; assembly: GCA_963849775.1. GTDB lineage: Bacteria > Bacteroidota > Bacteroidia > Bacteroidales > Prolixibacteraceae > Draconibacterium. The sequence goes on from CAWKIX010000015.1 coordinate 71,819, forward strand.
TGGTATGTTTCAAAGAAATAACCGCGATCATCTTCAAAGATATCAGGTTCTATAATTATCAATCCCGGAAAAGGAGTTTTTATGATCTTCATATTCAATTAAAATGAAAAAATTTGTTTATCGGCCAGATTTAATAAATATTCACCATACTGATTTTTACTTAATGGCCTGGCCAAATCTATTAATTGTTCTTTGCTTATAAATCCCATTTTATACGCAATCTCTTCTATACAAGACACTTTTAGACCCTGTCTTTGTTCTATGGTGGCAATAAAATTTGACGCCTGCAATAAGCTGTCATGCGTTCCTGTATCTAACCAGGCAAATCCGCGGCCAAGTAATTTTACATTTAAACGACCTTCATTCAAATATAATCTGTTCAAATCAGTTATTTCAAGCTCACCTCGTTTTGATGGTTTCAGGTTTATCGCCTTTTGAATGACATCATTCGAATAAAAATATAATCCCGTTACAGCATAATTCGATTTAGGCTTATCTGGCTTTTCTTCAATACTGATAACTTTCCCTGCTTCATCAAATTCAACCACACCATATCTGTCAGGATCATTTACATAATACCCAAATACAATTGCGCCATCATTTAATTGCGAAGCTTCCCCGAGAATGCTTCTGAAATTGTATCCGTAAAAAATGTTATCTCCCAAAATCATGCATACATTATCATCACCAATAAACTCTTCACCCAAAATAAATGCTTGCGCCAACCCATCCGGAGATGGTTGAATTTTATAAGATATTGTGATACCTAATTGAGATCCGTCACCTAACAGATTTTCATATAATCCAATATCTGTTGGTGTCGAAATAATGAGGATTTCTTTTATGCCAGCCAGCATAAGTACTGATAATGGATAATAAATCATTGGTTTGTCATACACAGGTATTATCTGTTTTGATATTGATCGCGTAATTGGATACAATCTGGTGCCAGCACCTCCGGCAAGAATTATTCCTTTCATTTATATTTTTTTTATTAATTTACTTTCACCTTTCTAAGTTTGTATTCTTTTAAATATAATAAATGCCTGCCGTGGGGCAGACAGGTAACTCTCCTGAAAAAGTCATCATATTATTGTGTTTCAAACTTATTACAATAAATCATTTAAATTTTGACATACAAATACCAAGTACAAAGTTAAGTCATTAATTTGTGATTAACTTATCAAAATTTTTGTTTTATGTATGCTTTTTTAAGCTCTTACCAATATACAAATTCAAACAAATTTTAATACAAAACCGTTTTAAAAGTATTAAGTTTAAATGAATATCTAAATATTTCGGAAGAAATACAAGGGAACTAATAATGATAACATACTTTACTTATATTCGTTAACCCAGAATTAATATACATTTCAACCACTTTTATTGAAATATGTTTTCAAAGCTTTTGAAATATAGGAATTTAATTATACTTTTGCGCGCGTTTGTAAACAAAAATATATTGTCTAACTCATTAATTTTATTAGAATTACATGACTGAAAAGAAAAACAAAGATCTTGATGCCGAAGCAACTGCTCCGGGTAAAGATGAAAAAGTTACTGAAAAGGTAACCACAAAAAATGAAGCCCCCGCTGAAGAAGCCGCAACGGAAGAGAAAGAAGAAGTTGTTGCTGAAACAAAAGAAGAAAAAGCGGAAACGGAAGAATCATCAAAAGAAGAAGTAGAAGTATCTACTGAAGAAACAAAAGAAGAAACTGTTGCAGAAGAAGATGAAGAAGAAGTTCAAACTGAAGAGAAAACAGAAGAAGTAGAAGAGGAAAAGCCTGCTGCAAAGAAAAAAGAAAAAGAAACCAGCGCAGAACCGGAAGAATTTGATTGGTCGAGCCTGGAAGTTGGACAAGATGCATACTCTGAAAAAGAAAGAGCAAATCTTGCAGACATGTACAACAATACATTGAATACGGTTTCTGAAAAAGAAGTTTTGGAAGGAACTGTTATTTCATTGAACAAACGAGAAGTTGTTGTTGACATTGGTTACAAATCGGATGGTATTGTAAGTTTGAACGAATTCCGTTACAATCCTGAATTAAAAGTTGGCGACAAAGTAGATGTATTTATCGAAAGCCTTGAAGACAAAAAAGGACAAATGATCCTTTCTCACAAACAGGCTCGCGCAACCCGTTCATGGGACCGCGTAAACGAAGCGCTTGAAAAAGACGAAATCATTAAAGGTTACATTAAATGCCGAACAAAAGGTGGTATGATTGTAGATGTTTTTGGAATTGAAGCATTCTTACCAGGTTCTCAAATTGATGTTAAACCAATTCGCGATTACGATGTATTCGTTGGTAAAACAATGGAATTCAAAGTGGTTAAAATCAATCACGAATACCGTAACGTTGTTGTTTCGCATAAAGCGCTTATTGAAGCAGAACTTGAACAACAGAAAAAAGATATTATTGGCAAACTTGAAAAAGGTCAGGTACTTGAAGGAACCGTTAAAAATATTACTTCATACGGTGTATTTATGGATCTTGGCGGTGTTGACGGACTTATTCATATTACCGACCTTTCATGGGGACGAATTTCTCATCCAAATGAAATAGTTGAATTAGACCAGAAACTGAACGTTGTTATCCTTGATTTCGACGATGACAAAAAACGTATTGCTCTTGGTCTGAAACAACTTACTCCTCACCCATGGGATAACCTTGATGAGAAACTTAAAGTTGGCGACACAGTTAAAGGTAAAGTTGTTGTTATTGCCGATTACGGTGCATTTGTTGAAATTGCTCCGGGTGTTGAAGGTTTGATCCACGTTTCAGAAATGTCATGGAGCCAGCATTTACGCAGCGCTCAGGACTTCCTGAAAGTTGGTGACGAAATTGAAGCTTCAATTCTTACTCTCGATCGTGAAGAAAGAAAAATGTCACTGGGTATCAAACAATTGAAATCTGATCCATGGGAGAATATTGATAGTCTGTACGGTGTTGGAACAAAACACAAAGCAACTGTTCGCAATTTTACCAACTTTGGTGTATTTGTTGAAATTACAGAAGGAGTTGACGGTTTGATCCACATTTCAGATTTAAGCTGGACTAAGAAAATAAAACATCCATCCGAATTTACAGCTATTGGCGACGAAATTGAAGTAGTTGTTCTTGATATTGACAAAGAAAACCGTCGTTTAAGTCTTGGCCACAAACAATTGGAAGAAAATCCATGGGATGTATTCGAAACCATCTTTACATCTGATAGTATTCACGAAGGAACTGTTGTTGAGTTGATGGACAAAGGTGCTGTAATTGCACTTCCTTACGGTGTTGAAGGTTTTGCAACTCCACGTCATTTGGTAAAAGAAGATGGCTCTTCGGTAAAACAGGATGAAAAACTGGATTTCAAAGTGATCGAATTCAATAAATCAGCAAAAAGAATTATTGTTTCTCATTCAAGAGTATTTGAAGATGCCAAACGTGCTGAGGACACTGAAAAACGCAAAACTCAAAGTCGTTCAACCAAAAAATCGATGAAGAATGTCACTGACAACATCGAAAAAACAACGTTGGGTGATATCAGCGAATTGGCTGCGTTGAAAAGTCAGATGGAAGAGAAAGAGAAAAAAGATAAATAGATCAAGATTGTATTTTAATCAGAATTTCGTAAATTGAAGCATGGCATTCGAAATTCATAAAAAAGAAAAATATACCTTAGTTAAGGTAATGTCCGACAGGCTTGACACGAATAATGCACCGGAATTAAAATCCAGGCTTTTGGTTGTCAACAACGAAGGTGAGAACAATATTGTACTCGATTTAAATAGTTGTACGTATTGCGACTCTTCCGGACTTCGGGCTGTTTTGGTAGCTAATCGGTTATGTGAAGATTCAATTGGAACATTTATATTGAACGGTTTGCAACCCGATGTTGAGAATCTGATAAAAATTTCAATGCTTCATACGGTGTTGCTTATAACAGATACTGTTGAAGAAGCTGAACAATTAATTACTAAAAAGGAAAATCTTTAATTATAGATGCCTTTTGAAGTAACCATACTTGGAAGCAGTTCTGCGCTACCTACATCTGAAAGATATCCAACCGCTCAGGTACTTAATGTACTTGGGCGGTTTTTTTTGATTGATTGCGGTGAGGGTACACAAATACAATTAAGACGCAATAAAATAAGTTTTGGAAAGATAAAGCACATTTGTATTTCACACCTGCATGGCGATCATTATTACGGATTAATCGGATTAATTTCAACTATGAATTTGCTGGGATTAAGGAACGAACTACATATTTACGCTCCTTCAGAAATAAAGAATTTAATTCAGCCTCAACTCGATTATATCCGGGGAGAAATGACTATAAAACTCATCTTTCATCCATTAAATTTCAAACAACCTCAAAAAATATTTTCTGATAAACGCCTGGAAGTTTTTTCGTTTCCATTAAAACATAGTATTTCAACTTGCGGATTTTTTTTCAGGGAAATTGAAAAACAACCCAATATAAGAAAAGAATTGGTTAAAGAATACCAGATTCCAATCACAAAAATCAAGGAAATTAAAGCCGGAGCCGATTATATAACCAGAATGGTGTAACTATTAAAAATAAAAACTTAACAATTTCTCCTGCAAAACCACTTTCTTATGCCTTTTGCACTGATACCGCTTTTCATCCTGAAATAATAGAACTTATCAAGAATGTTGATATGTTGTACCATGAAACAACTTTCCCGGAAGAGATGCGGGAATTCGCTGAAAAAACGATGCATTCCACAACCCTTGATGCCGCAAAAATTGCGAAGATGGCAAATGCCGGAAAATTAATTATCGGGCATTTTTCAGCGCGGTTCCATGATTCATCACTATTTGAAAATGAGGCAAAAACTATTTTTGAAAATACTGAAGCTGCCAAAGAAGGCTGTACTTATAAAATATCAGTTTGATCATTGAAAAAATTCTCATGGAAATTTACAAGGAAAAGTTTTTCCGTTGGGCGGGTAAAAGCCGTATATAACCATCGGTAATATTCATTGTCAAGCATATCATCGTTAACAAAACCGTGATCAACATAAACTGCTTTCCACTGCCCACCCTGCGATTTATGGCAAGTTAATGCATAGGCAAATTTTACCTGCAATGCATTAAAATATGGATTTTCGCGGACCTTTTTCCATCGGTTTCGTTTATTTTTTATATCTGCGTAATCTTCAGAAACTGATTCAAATAGTTGCCTGTTTTGGTCATAACTTAATGCCGCTGTTTCAATATTCAATGTTTCCAAAAATATTTTGCAGTCGAGTTCAATATCCTCATAATCAATAAATCGAAGACAAACATTCGCAAATCGAAATCCATACAAATCTTCATAGCTATAAATTTTTTCGATTTCTGCAATATCTCCGTTAGCTATAAATTCAAGATTATAATCTTCCTCACCTGCCCAGAAATAATTATTCTTTACCACCATTAACAAGTCTCCCCTTTCAATTTCATTTTCACGATATAGAATTGTGCCACGAATTCCTTTATTATAAAGATTAGCCCTTTTATTTGACCGGGTAACTATTGTTGTTTCAAACATTCCGAATTTTCCGTATGATGAAGAAATACTTTCGATTAATTCAGCTCCTGAAATTCTTTCAACATCATGAAAATGAGTAATATCGATCGTGAAAAAACCCATTTTGCTGCTCTCCTATCCTATTTCTTAATTGTGTGGCATTAAATAAAATTCCGGAACCTTCCGCCTGTCGAACCACTTCCTTTAACTCCATTTCAACAACTCCAAATCCATATTCTTCTAAAATATTCGTATCTAACGCCGGACTTAGATTTACCCCAACTGGTGGCAACTGTGCAGTATCACCTACCAAAACCAACCGACAATTTTCGCCTGAATATACATATTCAAGTAAATCATCTAAAAGCTTTCCACTTCCAAAAACAGAATTCTCACTAACTTCATTTGAGATCATTGAAGCCTCATCAACAATAAACCATGTATTTTTATAAAGATTCTTATCCAGATTAAACCGACCCAGACCATCAGTGGTTGATTTTTGACGATATATTTTTTTATGTATTGTAAATGCCGGAATATTTGTGTATCCTGTTAAAACTTTAGCTGCTCTTCCAGTGGGAGCCATTAAAATGGTACGAATTTTGAGATACTGCAACGTTTGTGTCAAAGTATTAAGCATTGTAGTTTTCCCGGTTCCGGCATAACCTTTTATCATCATTATTTGGTCAGGTTCATCGGAAACCATGTATTCTGCCAGTAGATCAGTTAAATGAATCTGGCTTTGGGTTGGTGAAAACGAAAGATTTTTTGTAATTATGGCTTTTAAATGATTTTTAAGCATGGCATCTAAAATAACTTTCTGTAAAGTAAGGTAATTTATAATTTTTTTTAAATTTGCAGGCAAACGAAAATGAACACTATAAAATTAACAAAATGAAAACCGTACTTCAAATCTTACTTGTCATCGTTGCTATAGTTCTGGTATATTTTATTTATCAAAGCATTCAACATCCAATTGAATTTAATAAGGCAAAAGAAGCTCGTTACCAGGTTACTATTAACAGGTTGAAAAATATAAGAACAGCAGAAGTAGCATATAAAGATGTACATGGCAAGTTCACAGGCAGTTGGGATACATTGATCAGTTTTGTTTTAAATGATTCAGTGGTTAATATCAGAAAAGTTGGTGAATTGACAGACAGTATGATAGAAGCTAAAATTACTGAAAAGAAAGCCATTCAGCTTGGGTTAATTATTCGCGACACAGTTCGTGAAAGTGTTCTTGGTACTATTTTTCCTAAAAACTTTGACGCAAGAAATTTAAAATATGTTCCTGTTCCGGGTGAACAAACTGAGTTTCATTTAGGAGCTACCACAATTCTAACAGGGTCAGGAATTACTGTTCCGGTTTTCGAAGCAAAAGCTCATAACAATGTAATTTTAAGAGGCCTCGACGAACAGTTGATTGTTAATGCTAACGAGCAGGCTCGTACTAATGACAAATATCCGGGATTAAAGGTTGGTTCGCTTACTGAAACAATAAACAATGCTGGTAACTGGGAGTAATTCAAATGTTTGATTTTGTTGATGAATCTTTCGATATAGAAAAAACGAATGAATATATATTATCCATCCAGATTACGTCTGGGTGGATTTTCTTTTTCTTTATTTTCACCACATGAAAATAAAATAGTTGGTTTTAAACAAACTCCGCTAAAAATTAGTAGCGAAAGTTTAATTGTGCATCATTTTGATGATTGGATCAAAAATGAGGAAATTCTTCAAAAAAAATATTCAAAAACAAATCTGATTTACTTTTCCACTGAATTCTCATTAATTCCTGAAGAACTTTACAGTAGCCAGTTGGTTAAAGTAGCAACGAAGCGATTAATTGCTGAAGAAGAACAAAAGAATGCCGAAATAATCAGCATTGAAAAATCAGATATTTCATCAAAGATTGTTATTTTATCTTCCAAAAAACCTAAAGGATATTATAAATACAAATTTTACAGCTGCTAAATTAACTCATCCTGTAAAATTATTGATTGAACAAACGCCCAATGAAAGTAAAAAAAACAAGGTTGTTATAATCTATACCAAAAAAGGTTTTATTATGGTTGCCAGCCGCAACGAAAATGTTTTACTTGCTAATGGCTTTAAAATTGAACACATTAACGATTTGGTTTACTTTCTGTTAAATGCCCTTACACAATTAAATCTCAATTTGAAAGAAACAACTTTATAAATTTCAGAAGCACTTACACAAATTGAAGAACTTGAAAATTTGCTCCGTCCATATTTTCCTGAGATTTCCTATTTGCCTTCATCAGATTCAATTGAAAATGCCGGAATGATTCCAAATTCAATGCATCGTTATTTTTCATTTAAATAAGTAATGATATGCGTATTGTTGGTGGTAAATACAAAGGTCGGATTTTCAACCCCGGAAAAAACTTCAGGTCAAGGCCAACTACTGATATTGCCAAGGAAGGGCTTTTTAATATCCTGGAAAATCGTTATTATTTCTCCGACAAAAATGTACTTGACTTATTTGCGGGAACAGGAAGCATTGGATATGAATTTATTAGCAGAGGTAGTAAAATGCGGTTATGGTTGAAAACGACTTTGTTCATTACCGATTTATCCTTTCAGTTCTGAATATACTTAAAAATTGAAAATGCCCGGGTATTTAAAGCAGATGTTTTTAAGTTTTTAAACAAACACAACAGAAAAGTACCATTTTATATTTGCCGATCCTCCGTATAATTCATCCCGTTTAAATGAAATTCCAGATGCTGTTTTTGAAGCAGATATTTTAGAAGATGATGGAATATTAATCCTTGAACATCCAAAAGAATTCAATTTTTCGAAGCATGAAAATTTTGCTGAAATACGGAAATACGGAAAAGTAAATTTTAGCTTTTTTGAAAATAAAAAAAGCCTCTCCACATAAGGAAAAGCTCTTTATCCAAATCAATAAAAAACAATTAATTTAATTTTCGTTTTATGCTGCAGCCAGTAGGTTTTGTTTCAGAAACAGCAATTTCTTTATCTGTTTGCCAATACTTAAATTGCATCTTTCAAATAAGCATGTTTTACCTGTTTCTGCACTTTCATAACTGTCATCAATTGCACCTTTGTAAGCAAGTTGCATATCGTTGTCAAACAAAAATACATGCGGTGTAGTTTGTCCTCCGAAAGAATTTGCAATCTGGCTTTCCTCATCAACAACATAGTTAAAATTGTAGTTTTTTTCATTCGCATGTTTTTGCATCGCTTCATAAGAATCTACGCCATCACGATTTTGATAATTTGAGTTTAATACAATCATTCCTACATTATTGTTATCGGCCCATTCTTTAATCATCGGGTAACGATCTTCCCATTGTTTTACAAACGGGCATGTATTACATGAAAACAATTACAACCAACCCATTTTCCTTTTTCGCATCATCGAAAGAAATTCTATCTCCTGAAACATCCAGCATTTTTACACTTACCAACGCCGCTTTGTCTCCAAGGTCTAATTTCCCATCTCCATCTGCCGCAATTACTGAAACGGACAACAACATTATAAAAATTAATACAAGATTTTTCATGACAATTCAAATTTTGGATTAATAAAATACTAATTACTCTTTTACTAAACGTAATTGAAAATCAAAAAGTTCAGTTTATAACTTTTAAATTATGCTTTTATTAGTTATTTGAAAAAAGATTAATAATGAAACTTAATTCCGTTAGAAAAGAATATAAATATGCCATGCTCGATAGAGCATCAAATTCCTGAAAATCCGATTCAATTATTCGATCCAGTGGATGAATGAAGCTGTTGCCACCAAATTAACAGATCCAACTGCCATGTCGGTTTCCACAATAGGAATTGATGGATTTCCGCAATCGCAGAATTGTTTTATTAAAAGATTACGGTGAAAATGGTTTTGTGTTTTTCACCAATTATGACAGTGAAAAAGGAAAGGCAATATTGAAATAATCCGAAGTTAGTTTAGTTATTTTTTGGCCTGAACTGGAACGCCAAGTTCGGATTACAGGAATGGCATTGAAAACACAACAGTGAAATTTCTGATCATTATTTTCAATCAAGGCCGTTGCAAAGCCAGGCGGCTGCAATTGTTTCTGATCAAAGTAAAAAAATAAGTTCAAGAAAAGAGTTGGAAAAACGTTATAATGAATTGATAGAAAATTTGCCGGAAAAGCATTTCGACAAGGCCTGAAAACTGGGGTGGTTTCATTGTAAAACCATTAAAAATAGAATTTTGGCAAGGCAGAGAAAACCGGCTTCATGACCGGATTTTATATGAAAAGATAGAAAATAATTGGGAGATTTCAAGATTGTCTCCATAGAATTTAATCGCCAAAATCGAGATTAAATTTTTGTTTTAGCAAAGCTAAATTTGGATTCTTTTTTAGCATTTCTGCATATTTTTCCTCATCGGTATAAATAATTCGTCCCCGTTTTTTCTGTGCAATTTTTGTTACCAAACTTATTTTTGAGTTATGCAATTCTTTACGAAGCCACGAGACCAATTCTGGTTTTATTAAGATTAATTGCATCTTCCTGTACCGTATTTTCAATTTCCAAATGCAATTCAAAGTCTTCTTTTATTTCCGGCACATACGAAAGTGTAGATTGCAAACTGGGCCGATCATCCAATTTTGATAGAAATCTTTCCACTTTTCTTCCAGATCTGTCAGCTGAAAAATCTTCTGCTTCATCATTATTCGCGAACATTTGATGCTGATCTTTTGCCGAAATCTCATTTTCCTTGCTTTTCCCTGCAAAGCATCTTTAATCGAAGGAGTATTTAACGATTTAATATTTCTTTTTGGAATCTGCCGAGGTTCCTTTATTTGAAGTGGTGGCGTCTGTTTTTGAGGAGGTATTTATTTTAGGAGCCGGTTTTGCTATGTTTTCCTGCTGTTCATTCACAACATCCAAACCGGAAAATATAGGTTCAAGAATATCGAAATCCGAAGTATCAGCTATTTTTTTTTTAAGGTTAGCTGTGCTATCCTGAATTAAGTGCAAGTTCAACCAGTAATCGTTTATTCTGACTGAGTTTATATTGAAAATCACAATCATTGCTAATTTGCAGGGCATCAATCAAAAAGCCGTGTTCAGCAGCCTGCGCCTGTGCTTTGTATCGTTCTTTAATTTCGCCGCCTACTTCCAGCAAACGAACGGTTTCCGGATCTTTACAAACCAACAAGATCACGGAAATGACTGCTTAGTCCGGTAATAAAATAATGCCCATCAAAACCCTTGATTCAAAATTTCATTAAAAATCAGCAAAACCTGCGGTAACATCATTTTTCAGAAACTGATCCACCAACCTGAAATAATATTCATAATCAAGCACATTCAGGTTTGAAATAATATCCTGGTAAGAAATTGTTTTTCCTGAAAAACTAACAATCTGGTCAAAAATTGAAAGTGCATCGCGCATTGCGCCATCTGCTTTTTGTGCAATTACATTCAAACCTTCAGCTTCCACCTGCACCCCTTCACTTTTTGCCACATATTCCAGATGATTCGAAATATCGGCAATTCCAATCCGGTTAAAATCAAAAATCTGGCAACGCGATAAAATAGTTGGGATGATTTTATGTTTTTCGGTGGTTGCCAGAATAAAAATAGCATGTTTCGGTGGTTCTTCCAGCGTTTTCAAAAATGCGTTAAAAGCCTGCGACGAAAGCATGTGAACCTCATCGATAATATACACGCTGTATTTCCCCATTTGCGGAGGAATACGCACCTGATCGGTTAAATTACGGATATCATCAACCGAATTATTTGAAGCAGCATCCAGTTCATGAATATTAAACGACCGGCTGGTATTAAAAGCTTTGCATGAATCGCATGCATTGCAAGCTTCAATTTCCGCAGTAAGATTGGTGCAATTTATTGTTTTTGCAAAAATACGGGCACAGGTTGTTTTGCCTACTCCCCGTGGCCCGCAAAACAGGTAAGCATGCGCCAATTGATTGCTTTTGATGGCATTTTTCAACGTATTGGTAATCGACGATTGCGCCACTACCGTTTGAAAAGTATCTGGCCTGTATTTTCTTGCTGAAACAATAAAATTCTCCATAAAAACGCTTTGCAGCTTAAGCCTCCAAAGATAATGAAATCTGCTTCTTTCCGAAGGTTTTTTTATTAACAACAATTGCGTATTTTTATCCCAAAACCAGCCTTGTATATCTAATTTACTATTGTTTATGGGATTTAAAAAATTACAAATTCAAATTTTCGTTTTTCTAATAATTCTGATTGCCGGACAATCAGAATTACTGGCACAACAAAAAACATTTTATGATTTTAAGGCAACTACTATTGAGGGAAAACCATTTGATTTTTCCTCATTAAAAGGCAAAAAGGTGATGATTGTAAATACCGCATCAGAATGTGCATTTACTCCGCAATTCAAAAAACTTCAGGAATTATATGAAGAATATGGAGGTGATGATTTTGAAATTATTGGTTTTCCGTGTAACGATTTTGGCGGACAAGATCCAGCAGGGAATGATGTAATTTATGATTTCTGCACAAAAAAATATGGTGTTACTTTTACAATGATGGAAAAGATTTCGATAAAAGGCGATGATGAACATCCGATTTACAAGTGGCTAACCAACAGCAACGAAAATGGAGTTTTGGATGCAAAAGTAACCTGGAATTTCCAGAAGTTTTTAATCGATCGAAACGGCAATGTTGTTGAATCGATTGCACCGATTACAGGCCCAAAAAACCGTCGAATTATTGAATGGCTGCAGGAAGATTAATCAAATTACTATTCCTTTAATTACCCTGAATTTTTTATTTTATCAGCTTCTTTATAAACCTTCAAGGCTCTTTCCCGTGCAAATTTATGCTCAACAAGAGGTTGAGGATATTTCGAAGTTCCGTATTCGGTTATCCATTTGGAAATATATTTTTTATCAGGATCAAACTTCTTTTGTTGCGACTCGGGATTAAAAATGCGGAAATATGGAGCTGCATCACAACCGGTACCTGCCGCCCACTGCCAGTTTCCATTATTTGAGGCCAGTTCGTAATCTAATAATTTTTCAGCAAAATAAGCTTCTCCCCAGCGCCAGTCGATTAACAAATGCTTTGTTAAAAAGCTGGCAGTTACCATGCGAACCCGGTTGTGCATAAAACCGGTTTTATTCAACTCACGCATTCCGGCATCAACCAATGGATAACCTGTTTCTCCCCTAGCACCACCGATCAAAATCATTTTCGTTATTACGCCACTGAATTAATTCGTATTTTGGTTTGAAAGATTTAGTTACAACATGCGGGAAATGCCATAAAATGTCAATGAAAAAATTACGCCAGATAAGTTCGTTCAAAAATACCTCCGAAAGATTACTGGCAAGTTGGGTTACCCTTCTTATACTCACAGTTCCAAAACGTAGATGTAATCCCAATTTTGTAGTGCCATTAATAGCAGGAATATCTCTTTTTAAAGCATAATTTGAAATCAATTCCTCTGTTAAATTAGGTTCCGGAAAATGAATGTTATTTTCTCTAAATCCAATTTCGGTTAATTTTATGTTGTTAAACGGAGCAATTTTTACCAGATTTTTCAGGTATTTTTCTGATGAAAATTCCTGAATTTCTTCATCTCCAAAAGCTAATTTCCATTTTTTGGTGTAGGGTGTAAATACAGTATAAGGTTTGCCATTATCCTTGAGTATTTCTTTTTCTTCGAAAATAACATGGTCTTTAAAAGTATAAAACCCAATACCTTTTGATTCAAGAAAACTGTTAATCTTTGAATCCCGATCTATCGAATAAGGTTCATAATCTTTATTCGTAAAAACGGCATTAATTTTATATTCTTTCGCCAAAATTTTAAAAACCTTTTCCGGGGTATCATTCAGTACAAGTAGCGAACTACCTGCTTTTTCAATTTCTTGTTTTAATTTCTGAACCTGCTTATAAATAAAAGTCACCCGGGCATCATCGATATTTAGTTTCTCAAGAATATTCCGGTCAAAAATAAAAACCGGCAAAACCGGAATTCCTGAAATAAGTGCATGAAATAAGCCGGAATTATCGTTTAATCGTAAATCACGGCGAAACCAAAATATATTTATGCTGTTTTTCATGCAACTGAATGATGCGCCGCTATAACTGCTTTTATTGACGATGAGATGGTTTTGGCTGCATTAATGGCTTCCGTGTGTGCAAATGAAATCTGATTTCCGCTCATCATTTCCTTTATTCGTCTTCTTCCTTCTATTCTTTTTTCTTTTGAATTAAAAACCCGACGCATTAATCCGGCTGTTTGAAGCAATGAAATCAAAAATAAATCTTCTTCCAAATCTGATCCTTTAAAAATAATTCTTTCAACTTCATCAATCAAATGATATACAACCTGGCGATTCATGATAACAGGTGATTTCCATTTAAAAAATAAGAAATGCTTTTCCTGCATTCGAATAATTCTCTTTTCTGAAAGATTTTGCTGAATTCTCCCGCGAATATGTTTCAATGAAAAGTAGAATTTGTTAAACCAACGGCCAACTTTAATATTACGATCTGTGCGTGCCATTTTTTCAAGAAGATATTCTTTGATTCTATTTTCTGATTTTGAATTTAACAGCACAATTCGCTTACCTTCAAATTGAATATTCCGCGATAAATGTAATTCTAAAAACAAGCTTCCTAAAATTACATAATCTGAAGCTGTGCGCGCTGAAAATATAATTCCTCCTTTTTTCGGATGAATGCTGAGCAAGTACAATTTTTCTGTTAACGGAATCGGCTCATTCATTTTTTTTACCTTTGATTTTTATATACGTAAACCATTTAACTAACAAGTTACACAAAATCTAAAAACTAAAAGAAGAGCGTAGAAACAAAGTACTTTCACTCGTATCATTACAACTTCGAACAGGTTTTTCTTTAAAGCAGAAAAAATCTGACAATGGAAGTAGAAAGGAGTGAAAATAAACAATATATTTTAAATTGATACTTATGAAAAAAGGTTTCGCAAGCGATAATAATTCTGGTGTTCATCCGGCCATTTTAAAAGCCATTGAAAAAGTAAATGTAGGGCATGTTGTTGGGTACGGTGATGACGCATTCACACAACAGGCGATTCAAATTTTTAAAGAAAAATTTGGTAATGAAACCGAGGTGTTTTTTGTTTTTAATGGCACAGGGGCAAACGTTTTGGGACTTTCATCGGTAACGCAAAGTTTTAATTCAATCATTTGCGCAGAAACAGCTCATATTCAGGAAGACGAATGTGGTGCACCTGAGAAATTTACCGGTTGTAAACTACTCGCTGTTGAACCTGAAAACGGAAAGCTAACACCCAAACTTATTCAACCTCATTTGAAAGGATTTGGTTTCGAACACCATTCACAACCAAAAGTAATTTCAATATCTCAGGTTACCGAAATGGGGACAGTTTATCAACCTCATGAAATAATTGCGCTTGCTGATATTGCCCACAAAAACAACATGCTGTTACATATGGATGGCGCCCGAATAGCAAATGCTGCTGCTTCATTAAAAATGGATTTTAAAGACTTTACAAAAGATTGCGGCGTTGATATTCTATCATTTGGCGGAACAAAAAACGGATTGATGATGGGAGAAGCTGTTCTTTTTTTCAATTCTGATTTGATAAAACAAACGAAATACCTTCGCAAACAAAGTATGCAGTTGTATTCAAAAATGCGTTTCGTAGCGGCACAGTTTATTGCCTATTTCGAAGATGATTTATGGAAACAAAATGCAATGCATTCTAACAAAATGGCTAAACTGCTTGAAACGGAAGTGGCAAAAATTCCTGAAATAAAAATTACTCAACCAGTAGATGCCAACGGGGTATTTGCTGTTGTTCCCCGAAAAATTATTGAACCACTTCGGAAATGTTTCTTCTTTTATACCTGGGATGAATTAGCATCTGAAGTTCGTTGGATGACTTCTTTTGATACTACTGAAGAAGAAATTCATGAATTTGTTGATAAAATAAAGAAGCTTGTAAAATAACTATTACTGGCACTTTACTTTTTGTTTACCTTGCTGAATAAAAAACCACCCGAAAAGCCACAGAGAATGTGCAGGGAAACCTTAAAACAAAATAAAATGGGCATTTTTAAATATTATCCAAGTAATCCCAAAAAGCTTGACCATGAACTGGAGAAACGGATTTTTTTTCACAGCCTTATTTTTCCGGCAATCTTTGTTTTTTTGTTTTGGATGATAGAAATTGCCGAACAGACTTTGAGAATATCGCTTGTAAAATTTGGAATTTATCCGCTACATTTAAAAGGATTAGCAGGAATTATTACTTCGCCGTTTATTCATTCTAATTTTAACCATTTAATCTCAAATTCAGTCCCATTTTTTATTTTAATGGCTG
Source organism: uncultured Prolixibacteraceae bacterium (assembly GCA_963849775.1). GTDB lineage: Bacteria > Bacteroidota > Bacteroidia > Bacteroidales > Prolixibacteraceae > Draconibacterium. The sequence continues at coordinate 87,716 of CAWKIX010000015.1, forward strand.
CCTTAATCTATTTTTACCGGCGGATTTCATATCGCATTTTCTTTCAATTATACCTGCTTGCTGGCATTTGTTTATGGTTTTTTGGTCGCGAAGCCTGGCATATTGGCGCAAGCGGTGTTGTTTATGCCATGGCAGCATTTCATCTTGTAAGCGGTATTATTAGAAATGATTTACGATTACTTACGCTTTCCATTGTGGTTGTATTTTTATACGGAAGTCTTGTTTGGGGGCTACTTCCTATCGATCCTGCTATTTCCTGGGAAGGACATTTGTGGGGTGCAATTTCAGGCTTTATTCTGGCATTTTATTACCGCAAATATTTAATCCGACGCAATAAATTCGACTGGGAAGAAGAAGTTGAAGAAGACGATCAAATTGAGTCTTCATCATCAGAAGAATCGGACAATGATGAAAATAATTTGGCTGACAACGTAAATCACACAGGTGAATACTAAAACATCATTACACATTAATTCTACAGAAAATTAAACATTAGTCACAAAATAAGGAGTACCTCAACAGGTACTCCTTTACTAAACTAAATTATTAATTATAATGATTTATGAAATCATTCGATTTTGAATTGGCCACAAAATGATAAAATATTTTTTATTTACTGTAATTATTTGCACATTATTAACTGTAAATTAACTATTATTTCATGCCTCAAAGCTTTGCATTACAAGGAATAAAGAAGATTTAAATAAATAAGTTTAATTTTCATATGTTCATTTTTCTTAGACTATGCTTCATGGTTGAACAGGTAATTATCTATTAAATAATTTGATATATTATTAAAAGTCAAAATATTCCTTATTTAATGCGCAAAAATATAATCGAACACTTCTACCCTTTAATTATCATAAGGTTACAACAATTGAATTCAAACAAAGAATACTTTCCTTTAAAACTGAAAATTATTGTGTTTAAACTATCATCAGTGGTGTCCACGAAAGTTGAAATAGATTCCCTGTCCGAATAATCGGTTCAGGCGGCCTCGCTTTGGTGGTCAACAATGATCTGTCATCTGAAAATTGATTCAACATCAGAATTTTAAACACTAATTGAATTAACCAGCAGATTTTTAACTTGCAATTCTATACATTTGCAATAAACCTAATAACCAATATTATGAAGTTTGTTACGTTTACCATTTTTGTCGGCCTTATAATCATCTTTTCAGGATGTGAAAAAGAGAATAATGTTTTAACAATTACCGGAGGTAAAATTCAGGGTATCGAAACAGAAACGCCTGGAGTAACAATTTTTAAAGGAATTCCATATGCGACTCCACCAGTTGGCGATTTACGCTGGAAAGAGCCACAGCCCGTAATTCCATGGGATGGAATAAAAATTTGCGATACTTTTGGCGCTGCAGCTCCACAAAAACTTACCGAACCAGGTTCATTTTATGACAAGGAATTCTATACCCAAAGCCCGCATATAAAAAATGAAGATTGTCTTTACCTGAATGTTTGGACACCTGCTGCCGGTAAAACCAATGCTAAATTACCAGTGGCAATGTGGATACATGGTGGCGCCTACCGCAATGGTTTTGGACATGAGAATGAGTTTGATGGTGATGCCTGGGCAAAAAATGATGTTATTTTGGTTACCATAAATTACCGGCTCGGTGTTTTAGGATTTATGGCACATCATGAACTCACAGCGGAAAGTCCAAATCAATCTTCAGGAAACTATGGAATTTTAGACCAGGTGGCAGCACTGAAATGGATTAAAAACAATATTGAACAATTTGGTGGCGATCCAAATCAAATCACAGTTTTTGGTCAAAGTGCAGGCGCTGGAAGTGTTCAGGCGCTTGTTGCTTCACCATTAACAAAAGGACTTATACAGGGAGCAATAAGCCAAAGTGGAGGCGGTTTGGGAAGCAGAAGGACTTACACTCTTGCAGATGCTGAACAAACCGGATTAGGATTAATGCGGTTTTATGATTGCAATTCGATTGAAGAAATGCGCAATGTACCTGCTGACGAGTTTGGCGACTTTGAAAACAGAATGGATGATTTCAGAAGAGAGGAAAATCAAATGGCAAATTTATCTCCGAATGTTGACGGATATCTTTTAAAGGAAAATTTTAGTGAAGCTGCTATTAACGGAAATATTGCAGATATTCCATATATAATTGGTGGAACAATAGAAGACATGAGGGGAAACAGTAAACCTGTTGAAGATTTTTGCCTTACCGTTGAAGAAAACGGAGGAAGAGCTTATGCATACCAATTTGCACATCCACTTCCGGGCGATGATGCGGGGGCATTCCATTCGGCTGAATTGTGGTTTATTTTTAATACCATTGATCGCAGCTGGAGACCTTTTACAGAAGGAGATAAAGCATTAAGCCAATACATGGTATATTGCTGGACAAACTTTGCTAAATACGGAGACCCAAATGGAGAAGGTGAAAAAATCTGGCAACCATTTACTGAAGGAAATCAGCAGTTTATGCTTTTTAAAACTGATGATCAGAAAAATACTTCTTTCTTAGGCCAACCTTTAAGCCCTGGAACAAATTAATTTTCGAATTCAGTTTGAAAAATGCCAATCTATAAATTTTTTTGCCATCAAATTATTTTTACTGTTTTAAAAAACCCGGATGCGATAAGGAATACGTATAAAATTATCGTTTCATCACCGACATTTTCTTTACATCGCGAAACGAATGGCTGCCATTAATTTCCTTCGCTTCGATGGAATAGAAATACATTCCCGCGGGTATTTCCGAAGCATCCCAGTCGAAGAGATGTTCGCCTGATGGTTGTGAATTCAAAACTTCTTTAACAATCACTCCATTCATGGTAAATATTCTCACCGATACCCGACTTTCAAAAGGTATATTATACTTTATAGTCGTATTCCCTGAAAATGGGTTTGGATAATTCTGCCAGAGTTTATAATCACTAAGTGTTGGTTTATATGCGTAAGTAGATTCGGTAATTACAATTATTGCGCTGTCGGTTAATTGTGTTTCATTGTCGGTTACCTTCACGAAGAAAGTTCCCGGATTATCTCCTGCAATAAAGTATCCGGTTTCATCAATCGTGCCTCCACCTGCTTCCCAGTTGCCGGAAACAGACATCGTTTTTCCTTCCTGATCTAAACCTAACGCTAAAAACTGATATGCATGATTTACGGCAAAAATCGCAGTGTCGGGATACAATGACAATGACGCAAGTACCGGCGCATACGTAGCCAGGTAAATTGTATCTGCGCTATTAAATTCGGTTCCGGTTTTTGATGTTGAAAGAACTACAACCCGGTTCACCTCATTGGGTTGAGTTCCTGCCGGAACAGATATCTGCAACGGAATGACTGCACCGATATTCTCTGCCGAAAATTCAATGTTCGATTCAGTCGAACCTGTTATCCAATTCTTTTCATCGGAAAAGCTGATATCAACACTTCCTGGTTGCTGCTGAAAATCGGCTAAAAAGACTTCGACCGTATCAACGTTTCCGCGTGCAAGAAAAACTGTATCGTTTTCAGCAAATGCGGCAAAAGACATCATTGAGGTTTTCCAGTTGGAATAATCAACTCCTTCACTTACTTTATCACCTGAACCCGGTCCGCTATCTGACGGGCCACTGCCACTACCCCACCAGTTTTGCGCGGCATTCACCAGATTTGACGAATCGAAATTCCGGACACCAAAACCTGCATTTCCCATAATGTTGTTTTTCATAATAACCGGATTAGAACCATCTTCCAGTGCTATTCCATCACCGGCATCTCCCGAAATTAAATTTCCCTTAATCGTTCCGGTTGTATTATAAAGGTGGATTCCGGTTGCAAGGCCTGTATTATCAACAATGCTGTTTCCCGCCAGGTAGATATCGCTATTGGTTCCTTCAAATGCACGGAGATTCTGAATTATTTTATTGCTTATAATATGTAAATTCTGAAGTATATTAGTTAATGTCGAATCCATTTTTACCATCACACCCACTTTATTTTGTAAAATTTCGTTACCTACCAGTTGGGTGCCGGGGGAATTTATAATTGCTACTCCTGCTGAATCATGTCCTTGTATCAGATTTCCAATTGAACTTAATATTGGCCCAAAAGGTACTCCTGTTCTTCTTCCCAGAATGTTATTCGTTGAATTCTCTACTTTGATTCCGCCAAACGGATTTTCGAATGGATTATTCTGACCCGGCATCTTGCCAATAATATTGTTAACGATTTGGTTTAAGTCTGAATTTTTAATAATCAATCCCCATTCTCTGTTGCCAACAAAGTAGTTTCTACTTAAACTACCCAAGGCATTTAGCTGAGCTCCATTTAGTATTTGCATTCCATTACGGTTGCCCAGATTGGACGTAAATATTGAATCGGTTCCAAACCAGCATTCATCAACTGTATTTTTTTCGGCACCTGCGCCGGTAATTAAACCGCCTTCAAACAAATTGCCTGCAAACATCGACTTTAATATTTGTGTTCTTTGTGCATTTTCTATTAGAAATCCTATTTTATTTGCCATAGCCACCGATGGATTACCCGGCTGTTTGTAAATGCCCGACATACAGGCAATGATTTTGTTTTCAATTGTTGAGCGACCTGTAACTGCAAAACCACTGCCCCCGTTTCCTGAGCTGGTTACGCCTTCGCCGGGATTAAATCCGCCAATAATATTTTTTAACGCGCCGTCTGAAATCTTTAATCCATCCAACTGGTTTCCAATATCCGGTATACCCGAAATTGTAGTTCCGATAAAGGTTGACAGAATTTTATTCAGCGATGACCCTGTACCCTTAATCAGAACACCAACACCGCTGTTCCCTGCCACAGTATTTGGCATTTCAGGATCGCCAAACTGATTTTCTTCGGAATTGTCCATGACAACACCCGGACCAAGATTTTTCACTACGGTCATGCTAGTCTCATGCAGTTTTTGCATAATTCCGGAAAGCGTGTTAAACATTTGATTCTGTTTCGCCTGTAACAGGTACAGCCCTGCTTTTTCATTTCCTCCAATAATTACGGTAGAATCTTTGCCCATACCACCCAAAATATTATTATTGGCAAGGCTATCCATCAAAATGCCGTACATTTTATTCCCCAGATTTGGCGTTGCAAGTGAATCGGTTCCGGCAATAATACCACTTATACGGTTAAAAACTGAATTTTCTCCGCTTATTCGCAGTCCGTATTTATTTCCACCAAAAAATCCGAGATGTATGGTCATTTCCCTTGAATTCTTCACCAGGACGCCGGAATTCTGGTTACCGAGGTTTTTCAGAATTCCATTTGGTATTCCAAAAAGTCCACTCATATTGTTGTTCATCGAATTTGCAACCGTATTAAAAAAAGCAAAACCGTTACCCTGGTTTGAAACACTTATATTAGCAAATGCCTTCTTTAAGCCGCCAATCGTATTCTTATTAGCCCCGTTCTTAAAAATCATTCCATCTCCTTTGTTGCCCAGATTTTCAGTGCCTGCTTTATCGGTACCGATAATATTTGCACGAATAATATTCAGAAGTGTGGATTCTCCTTCGAAAATCATTCCCGGACCCTTATTAGAAGCAATCACATTCTGGGCACATGAATCCCCAACTATATTGCTTGCTGCATCGAGAAAATGCATACCTCCAAGCACATTTCCCAGGCTAATGTTTATTGTTGTTGATTTTGTAAGATTTGAAGAATTTAAATTTCGAATTATTCCTGCGCTAACGCCCCGAATTTCATTCAATGTTGAATTTATAACCTGAAGCGCATATTGCTGATTTGCGACTAACCTAACCAAAGAATCACATCCTCCAAGAGTATTTTCGGAAGCCAGGCTATCAATGCAAATTCCGCTTCCTTCGCAGCCCAAGCCTTCTGTTCCGTTAGGATCGGAACCAATTAAAACGTCAAAGATTTTGTTGAATTTCGATTCCGGCCCGGTAATTCTGATTCCGTGGCTTCCCATGGCGCCGGCAACCAAATCGGAAATGGTTGTTTTTTTTGAATTTTGAATTTTAATCCCTTCCAGTAAATTCCCCAATGGTTTATAAATATCAGAATTTGGTGATTTAAAAAGTCCGACAATATTTCCGGCAATCTCTGTCTGAATAGTATTTTTTACAAGAATACCGTTGATTCCTTTAGTAATTACATTTCCAAAGTTGATAGCGATTGAAACACCTGTTGCACTTTTTAACCGTGCGCTTTTTTCCAATCCTATTCCAATCCGGTTGCCTTCACCGGCATCTTCGATCTCAATTCCTGCATTTCCATTTCCCAGCTCTTCAATACCCAGTGTATCAGTTCCAATATAATTCGATTTTACCCAGTTGCCTGTTGCTATAATTCCTGTGATATAAACTCCGTTACCTGCATTTCCGGCAATAACATTTAATTCTTCCGGTGTAGATTCACCAATAATATTGTTTGAACCGTTTGTGATCGAAATTCCGTTTTTCCCGTTTCCTTTCCCTGCTGAGCTATTTTTATCGGTACCTATAACATTGCCATATATTTTATTGTTGTTTCCATTTTGAATAGCGATTCCCGAACCGTTAAAGCTGTGAATAACGAGTCCTTTTATTTCGCAATCGCTTACCTGTATGACCAAACCGTTGGCGTTTACTCCTGCATTTGAACCTGAAAGTTCAGTCTTTTCATAGGTAGATGAATAACCATTAATGTTTACTGATTCGGTAATTACCGGCAATGCTGAATTAACCTGAATTACAGGATTTGGATCTCCTGAAAAATTAAATCCTATTTTGTTTTTACCAGGATTGTGATTTGCCTGTTGAATGGCAGCCCTAAGTGTGGTTTGATCTCCGGGAGTGTCCGGATCGACATCTGCCACTTCATCGTTTAAATCAAAATCGCTTTCATCGCCGGTTGTATTCACTATAAAATCGGCATTCTTGGGGCTTAAAATATAAAAATTACTACTTCCATCCGAACTATTAAAATTCCTTCCAACAATCTGATTGTTGTTATTGATGCCGGTGATTTCATTTATTGTTATACCTGCATCAGATCTATTAAATCATTAATGTCAAATACATTACCATTTATCCAAATCGCAGGTTTCGTCCCTGAATTACTTGTGCAAGTTCCTATAATGATATTATTATTGTTAATATCTCTGGCATTTGAAGACGATGTTCCCGGAAGAGTGGGCAAGGCCACCGGCGAACCTGAACCATACCAAATAAAAGCATGGCTTCCTGAGTTCCCCACAACATAACTCGAATCGTTTATCGCAACAGCATTACTTAAATCATCTCCAGGTAATGTGCCAATATCCTCCATAGCATTATTGCGGTATATAAAAGCGTGGTAAATGTTATTTTCACCACTAACCACATTTGACCAACCCACAACCTGGTTTAACTCGTTGATATCAAAGCCGCGACTAAAATCATGAGCAATAGTACCCAGATCTTTCAATACACCGTTTTCATAAAGTGCTGCATGGTAGGGGAAGGGGTCGGCAACTCCGGAGTAGCCACTCAGATTGCCTGAATTATTTATACCGGTAATCTGTGTATGGTTTCCACCTAAGGTTCCAATGCCAGTTAAATTGCCATCGCTGTAAAAAAAGCCTTTTACCCATGGCTTCGTTTCCTGATCACTTGATGAAAATGAACCAGCAGCCTGTCCTTTATTATTTATCGATATTCCGCCCAGTCTGTCGTAACCAGACAAAAAAGGCACTGTTTTAACATTAATATTGTTGTATATAAAAAACCTGTCACTATCTCCGGATCTCGATACACCTGCTACATGAGCAGAATCATTTATTGATGAGATTGAAATAATATCTGAACCAATTGTAATTCTTTGAGCAGTAAACATCATTTCCTGCCCTTTGGATAGTACACTTATTAAACAAAGACATACGAGAAAGAAACCTTTTTTAAATACCATTTTCAAAAATTTTTATTTGACCCTAATTTGTGTTTTACAGCTTTCATGCTGAAAAATTTTATGCTAAAACTTATTAATAAAATTCCCTGCAAAGCAGATTATCTTATTATTTGATTTTCCCTGGAATTTATTTCATCAAAACATCAGCACTTGATTTTAATTTACTTTAATCTTCTATATTACATCGATTAATATCAAGATCATCATCAAAAATTCGGTAAAAATTTATCGGGATTTGAAAAACTGTTTTTTTTCATTTATTGCAGAGTTACCTGCATTTGACACAACAAAATCCACTTAAATTCATAATAAATTACAAAAATGTATTTTATTATGAAAAAAAAATTTACTCCGATTATTATTTTAAATTACCGAATAAATTTTACTTCGTATTTTATTGTTTTCAAAATTTCTATTGGTCTGCCCGGCTGGCGCGGCGAAACGGGCATAATAATATAAAATTTCGGCGTGTAAATGAACAAGTAAAACGGTATTCTATCCTTATCGGGTTGAAGCGATTAAACTCCTATTTTCATATAAAATTCTGACTTTAGGCTAATATCTGGTAATTTGAATATATCCGCTGAATGCATAAAATCGTAATGAAAATAGTCAACAGTTTATATAATATCTTCTACTGTTTCACCATAATCTGTATATCCGTAAACACTAAATCTGAATCATACTATTCATTCATTTTATCTAATTCAAATTTTTTATGGCTACAGTAATAAAAAAAAAATTAATTTTGCCGCCACAAAATAAGAAGTTCATTATATATGATTAGCAGAAGGATTATCAGAACAAAGGTGTTACAAGTACTTTATGCCTATTACTCCAGCGACGACAATTCAATTACCAACACTGAAAAAGAACTCTTTTTCTGCATTCAGAAATCATACGACCTATATCATTATTTGCTTTTACTGGTTCTTGATATGGCCAGACATGCTGAATCACGCATTGAAATAAAAAGAAACAAGCATCAACCAACCGAAGATGATCTTAATCCAAATATTAAATTTGTCAATAACCTTATCGTTCATCAGTTACGCGAAAATCGCCATCTAAATGCGTATCTAGAACATAAAAAATTATCATGGGTCAATCATCCGGAATTAATCAAGGAACTGTATCTTTTCATGACTGAGTCGGAAATGTATGCATCGTATATGGAAGGTAAGGAAAGATCGTACCAGGAAGATCGCAAGTTTGTGGAAAAGTTATTTAATAAGATAATTTTGGTATCTGAAGATCTTTACGAGGTTTTGGAAGAACAAAGTATATACTGGAATGATGATGTCGAATTTGTTATTTCGATGATAACTAAAACAATTAAACGTTTTAATGAAGCAGCAGGATCTGATCAAAGCCTGATGCCAATGTTCAAAGATCAGGAAGACCGGGATTTTGCAAAAGAACTTCTTCGAAAATCAATAGTGAATCAGGAAGAATTACGCGAACTGGTTAAAGAACATTCAAAAAACTGGGATGTTGACCGCATTGCATTCATGGATGTTTTAATTATGCAGTTGGCTATAACCGAATTTTTATATTTCCCGTCGATACCCACGAAAGTTACAATGAATGAATACATTGAACTTTCAAAATTTTACAGCACCGAGAAAAGCCGGAATTTTATTAATGGAATTCTTGATAAAACATTAAAAGATTTAAAAACCAACGGAAAAATTAAAAAGATTGGCCGTGGCCTTATAGGCGAACAATGAAAAGATACTTATTCATATTATTTATTGCGGCGGTCATTTCGTGCACCAGTAATAAACAAAAAGCTGAAAATATACCAGCAACAGGACCGACAGAAGTTGAGATGGATGAATTCATGCACGATTTTGGTACTATAAAATCAGGTGAAATTGTAGTTTACAACTTCTTATTTAAAAACACAGGCAGTAATGATTTAATTATAAAAAGCGCTGAAACCGACTGTGGATGTGTTACAACACAACTTCCTGAAACCGCAATAAAACCCGGGAAACAGGGAAGAATTGAGGTTCAATTTGACAGTTCCGGATTGTTTGGAAAAGAATTAAAAACAATTGATTTAGACTGGAATTGCAAAGAACCAAAACAATTGGTTATTTTTGCGACAATAGAGAATAATGATATTGAAATTATGTACTAAAAATTTATAATCATGTTGAATATTATTTTAATGATGCAGCCCGCAGACGGACAAGAATCCAATCCGTTGATGAGTTTTCTTCCTTTGTTGTTAATTATTGTCATCTTCTACTTCTTTATGATCCGCCCACAAATGAGACGACAAAAGGAAACCCGCAAATTTCGTGAAGCATTGAAAAAAGGAGATAAAGTTGTAACAACAGGCGGCATTTATGGCAAAATTTCAGAAGTAAAAGAAAATGCTATTATTCTTGAAATTGCTAAAGATGTTGAAATTAAAGTGGATAAAAACGGTATTATCAGAGATATGAGTGACGTTCAGCCACAACGATAAAGCTCTTCTCAACCTCACCAAAAAGGAAATTCTAAGAGAGAACTTGTTGGGCTTTTATTCTAAAATTGAACAACTGTCATCAACTTTCAAAAGGAAAGTGCTTTAATAAAAAATGGATTGAGAAGATAAAATTCTCAATCCATTTTTTGTTGCTATCCCCCATTTTAGGTTGGCAGGAATGAGCTTCCGTTAAACATTAAACCTGAAATGCATAATATCGGCGTCCTTAACCACATATTCTTTACCTTCAACTGCTATTTTCCCTGCTTCGCGGCAAGCATGTTCTGAACCATATTTAATGTAATTATCATATTTAATTACTTCAGCCCTGATAAAACCACGTTCAAAGTCGGTATGAATAATACCTGCTGCCTGTGGGGCTTTTATTCCTTCTTTAAAAGTCCATGCCCTGCTTTCATCAGGCCCGGTTGTAAAATATGTTTTTAAATTCAGCAAATGATAGGCAGCATGAATCAGTTTATTTACCCCCGGTTCTGTTAAACCCAACTCTTCCAAAAAAAGTTGTTTTTCATCATAAGTCTCTAATTCTGCAATATCGGCTTCAGTAGCAGCCGCAATTACAAGTAGTTCAGCCACTTCGTCTTTTACTGCTTCCTTAACCTGTTCAACAAATTTATTCCCGTTTTTTGCTGATGCTTCATCAACATTACAAACATACATTACAGGTTTATTGGTTAGCAAATAAAAATCTCTGGCAATTTTAGCCTCTTCATCATTGAGCTTTAAAGTACGTGCCGATTTACCTTCTTCCAAAACTTTTTTATATCGAACAGCTAACTCATGTAATTTTTTTGCTTTCGGATCATTTCCATGCCTGGTTTGCTTTTCTAATTTATCCATTCTGTTTTCAATGGTTTCCAGGTCTTTTAGTTGTAGTTCCGCATCTATCACTTCTTTGTCTCTCACCGGATTAACCGAACCATCAACATGCGTTACATTATCATTTTCGAAACAACGAAGAACATGAATAATTGCATCGGTTTCCCTGATATTTCCAAGAAATTGGTTGCCTAAACCCTCACCTTTGCTGGCGCCTTTTACCAAACCTGCAATATCAACAATCTCAACAGTGGTTGGTACTACTTTTTTTGGGTTATCAATTTCAGCCAGTTTAATCAATCGTTCGTCAGGAACTGTAATAACACCGATATTGGGTTCGATAGTGCAAAAAGGGAAATTTGCCGATTGTGCCTTTGCGCTGGATAAACAATTAAAAAGCGTTGATTTCCCAACATTTGGAAGCCCAACTATTCCACATTTTAAAGCCATTTTCTGTTTTTAAATTTGCCGGCAAAGTTAACATTTTGAATCTATTAAATTAAGTCTGATTTCATGTTGGGATGAATTAAATTCCTTTTCATAAAATAAGTAAAAGACAACTTATTTATAATGGTAAATTTATAGCCAATGATTACATTTGTGCGAACAACCTAAAATATAGGAGCTAAATGCCGTTCAACATTGATGAAAAATGTGTCGGTTGAATTCTCAAATAAAGGAACTTGAATAAAGCCTTGCATTGGCGAATCACTGAATTGAAAATACAACACCGTTTGCACGTTCAATTAAACTTTTACATGTGTTCGATGTCTTAAAGTAAATTTTACAGTATGGATATAAGCGACCGCGATTTAATTGCCAGTTTGAAAGACGAAACCACAAGGGAACGTGCTTTTCAAACATTGGTAAAAACATACCAGGAGCGGTTGTACTGGCACATACGTAAAATGGTTATGAACCATGACGATGCTGACGATGTTCTTCAAAATACTTTTGTAAAAGTTTGGCGAAGTATTGGTAATTTCAGGGAGGAATCAAGTCTATATACCTGGCTTTACCGTATTGCCACCAACGAATCGCTGACATTAATTCACGCAAACAAAAGAAGAGGTTTAATGCCCATGAATGATGCCAGTGAATATTTGATGAATAATCTGGCTTCAGACCCTTACTTTGAAGGAAATGAAATCCAGAAAAAATTACAGGAGGCAATTTTGCTGCTACCGGAAAAGCAACGAATTGTTTTTAATATGAAATATTTTGATGAAATGAAATACGAGGATATGTCGCAAATACTTGATACTTCGGTAGGAGCGCTAAAAGCATCGTTTCATCATGCATCAAAAAAAGTAGAAGAATATATAAAAAACACGGATTAACAGTTTGAATTAAACCTTTTTAATATGGGTTAGTCAAACAAAAAAAAATGGGAAAAATGGACAATTTAAAAGACAAAAACTCACCGTTGTCAAATACATCGAACGAGAATCCTTTTCGGGTTCCCAATCATTATTTTGACGATTTTTCGGCCCGGTTACAAACCAGAATTGAGGCTGAAAGTGAAATTGCGCCCAACCAACCTAACCGATTTATTCGAATTTTGAAACCAGCATTAGGTTTAGCAGCTAGTTTTGCACTTGTTTTTCTTTTGGTTTACTGGCCAATTAAAACATTTACACCAAACCAGTCTGCTAAAAATGTAACTGAAGAACCAAGCCTTTCCTATATGGATTATGTAAATTCACTTATAGAAGAAAAAGATGATTTTTCATTTTACGCTCTTTTCGAAGAACTGTCAGGTGATACAGATATTAGTGATGAGGATATAGCCAATTATATTCCATCTCAAGCCTCAGAATTTGAATTATATGCAGAATCATATTATAATAAGTGATGAAACAAAAACTAAATTACATACTAACCTTTATTATTTCTCTTTTCATCTTTTTCGCTGATGGCACAAAGACCATCAATGGAAGATATGAAGGCGATGAAGGACAAATTTCGTGCAGATAAAGTTGCATTTTTAACAACTCGCATGGATTTAACTCCTGCTGAAGCTGAAAAATTCTGGCCGGTTTATAATGAATTTGACAGCAAACAGGGTTGATATACAGATAACTTATCTTAGCCTTGAAAGGAGAATATTGGATAACAGAGAGCAGCTCTCAGATGAGGAAATTACAAATTTTGTTAAAACTGATTTTGCAAAAAAGCAGGAAGAAGAAGAATTAAATGCAAAATATTATGAAAAGTTTTTAAAAATTCTTCCTCCTAAAAAAGTGCTTACATTTATACAAAGCAGAAAAGGACTATTACAGATACCTGGATATGAAAAGAGGTGGAAACAGAAACAATTTAATAACAGATAAAAAAAAGACAGGATAAAAAACCTGTCTTTTTAGTTTAAATATTTTCAATATTTATAATCCTCTTAAACCAATCCTGAAATAAATTACCTACCAACAGGAATTTCTTTTTTCTCACCGTTAACAGCGCCTATCAAACTAATAATCCAAAAAACGAATGTAATAATCCATCCAAAAATATTAACTCCTGGGATAAACACTATAACAATTGAAAAAAGGAATAATCCTAACAGCTGACGCAGATAGAAACTGGTTATTTCATCTTTTTCATTTGAATTATGAATCAGGGCAATAACCCAGCCAAGCCAGTAAATATGTGCAATAATTGCTTTAGTTTTTCCATCCATGATTATTAGTTTTAGTTTAAAAATTAGCTGTTTACTGTCCAAAAAATATTGGAGATAACCAATCTTTTACAAATCGTAATTAAAATTTTTCAGATTATGCCCCATTCGGTCTCTTTTAGTTTTTAAATACTTCTGGTTGTGTTTATTAGGTTTAATTTCCAATGGAACAATCTTTTCCACTTGCAAACCAAAGCCTTCAAGTCCAACACTTTTTACCGGATTATTGGTAAGTAATTTCATTTTGGTAATCCCAAGATTTCGTAAGTATTTGTGCTCCAACACCATAATCACGCTCATCGGCATTAAATCCGAGATGAATATTCGCCTCAATTGTATCAAGGCCCTCATCTTGCAATTTGTAGGCGGCAATTTTATTTAAAAGTCCAATTCCGCGTCCTTCCTGCATAATATAAACAATAACTCCCTTCCCTTCTTTTTCAATCATTTCCATAGCTGCATGCAATTGGTCGCCACACTCGCAACGCAACGATCCAAAAATATCACCAGTCATGCATGATGAATGAACACTGGTAAGAACAGGTTCATCCGGGTTCCCATTCGCCTTTAATTAGTGCAACATGTTCAACGCCGTTTGATTTTTGCCTGAAAGGAATAATTTTGAATTCTCCAAAATGTGTTGGCAATTGAACCTCTTCTCCCCTTTCAATCAGGCTCTCACTTTGCACCAGGTACGAAATAAGGTCTTTAATACTTACCAGTTTCAAATTTAGTTTTATGGCTAATTCAGCTAACTCTGGTAACCTGGCCATTGAGCCATCGTTATTCATTATCTCAACCAAAACGCCCGATGGATACAGTCCTGCGAGCCTGGCCAGATCAACAGCAGCTTCGGTATGTCCGCTTCTTCTTAACACTCCCCTCTCTTTAGCTTTTAGCGGGAAAATATGTCCGGGACGTCCTAATTCTTCCGGTTTTGTTTTTTCATCAACAAGCATTTGAATAGTAATAGCCCGGTCGGTGGCCGAAATGCCTGTAGTTACATGCGGATGAATAGCATCAACAGAAACGGTGAATTGTGTTTCATGTGAAGAGGTATTTTTTCCAACCATTAGGTCGAGTTTTAGTTCCTCGCACCTTTTTTCAGTTAGAGCCACACAAATTAATCCCCTGCCATGAATCGTCATAAAATTGATTATTTCGGGGGTAACTTTCTCTGAAGCAACAATAAAATCCCCTTCGTTCTCGCGATCTTCATCATCAACAACAATAATCATCTGTCCATTTTTTATGGCTTCAATGGCTTCGGGAATTGTACTTAGCTTTATATCATTCATCTGCTTAAAATTGTTTATTGAACAAGGAAATTCCGAATAAAGAATTTGCATTTCACGTCAAATTCCGGATTAATTATCTTTTGGTGTAAATTCCATTCCGCTGCTCATTTCATGCTCCGATTTTTAAAATCAGGCGCAAAATTACAACAAATAATTCAAAATAGCCTTACAAACATGTACTGTGTTGAGGGTGAATTAATAATACAATAATTGATTTATATTTTTATCTGAATCTTATGAATTTGCTCTTTTCGCGCGTTCCCAGTTAACCGGCTGTTTTCCCTTAAAATACCGAAAAATACCGTGCACCGCTGCAAGGTTTATACTCACAAAATAATACGGCATAAAAAGTACTTTCTGTCTGATTTTTTGATTTTCAAAAAACCACCCGATTATTGCCAGCAAATAACAAATGATTTGTAAATATAAAACCGAAGTGTAAATATCAAATTTCCCCCAACTACTTTGCAGAAAAACAATCAATAAATTAATAAGAAGAAATAAAAATAATGAAATGGGCGCCAATGTCCAGCGTAATACTTTGTGCGAAAAATACTGCCATGAAAGCAATCCGTATTTAAATGGATTTAAAAGGCTTTTAAGCCTGAAAATGGACTGAACACCTCCTGCAGCAATCCTTATTTTTCGTTTCATTTCTTCTTTAACATTTAACGAGGCAGCTTCCTCGGAATACGCATTTGGTGAATAGGCAATATGATATCCTTTTTGCGCAATCCGCAATGATATTATAAAATCATCAATTAAAGTATCCGGTTCAACATCTTCAAATAATTCTGTTCGAATTGCAAACAACTCGCCAGCGGCACCAACAGCCGTATTCAATTCAGCGTCCATTTTTTTTATCCACGACTCAATTCTCCAATACAAACCTTCACCTGCACCGGCAGCAACATCTGAATTCTTATTTATAATTCTTTTCTCCCCTGCAACACAGCCAGTTACCGGATTGCTAAATTTCGCCACAATTTCGCGAATGGATGCTTTGCCTAAATTTGTATTTGTATCTGAAAAGATGATTATCGGGGCTTTTACAAATTTCACTCCCCTGTTCATTGCATGCATTTTGCCCCTCCTTTCAGGAGAGTGATGCACCTCCAGCTCCTGGTATTTTTTTAATAATTCAGGAGTCCCGTCATCAGAACCATCCGTAATCCACAGGTACTGTATTTTTTCTTTGGGATAATCAAGAGCAAATGAATTTTCTACTTTCTGATGAATATAATCTTTTTCGTTATAAGCCGTTACAAAAAGACAAACCCCGGGTTCGTAACCCGAATGGGGGCTCCATGTTTTTCCTTTTGAAAATAGTTTTTTAAGTTTTAGCAGAACATATAAAACGAGGGCATACCCAATGTAGGTATAAAACAAAATGAAAAGCAACAACCAAAAAAGCAGGTTTAGTATCATTCAATGTTTTTTTTGTAAAACTCGATTAAAGCTCCTGCTGAAGCCAGGTTATCAAAATGTTCGTGGATGTATTCAATTGCATTTTTACTGATCTCATCAAAATATTCACGGTCTTCAATCAATTTTGAAATGGCGTCAATAAATTCCACCGAATCTTCGGCTAAAATAATATTTTTACCAGTCGTAGTTGCAATTCCTTCTGTACCAATTGCTGTTGTAATAATTGGTTTGCCCAACGCCATTCCTTCAATAATTTTAATTCTCATTCCGCTTCCTGAAAACAAGGGAACTATCATTATCGATTTCGAATTTATAAACTCGTACGCATCGGGAATTTCTCCTTTAAAAATCACATTTGTCATTCCTAATTTACGCTGAAACCAAACCGGGGCATTTCTTCCTGCAATATAAAAATTGAGATCGGGATATTTGGCATGGATATCTTCCCAGCAATTTTCAAGAAACCAGATTAGTCCTTCCTGGTTTGGCGACCAGTCTAATGAACCGATATGAAACAATGAAGGGTGTTCCAGGTTTTTTGCATTTGGAATTAGCATCGAAGAATCAATTCCTGTTTGTGAAATATGACTTGGTTTTTTGTTCCCTAAATTATCCAAAATATTTCCGTCGCGCGGTGTAATAGGAACCAATAAATCATATTTATTAAGTTGTTGTATTTCAAATTTCCGTATCCGCTTTGAAAGAATTTTCATGTATCGTTTCTCAAAACCCTTTGCAAGTATGGCAGATCTTCTCCATATTTCATGCTCAATATTATGTGATCTGTAAACAATTTTTGCTGAACTGTTTTTCCTTATAACCGGAATGTAGGGACAAACATAAAGGCCTTCTAATTGTACAACATCAAACTTATTTTCTTTCAGAATTTTTTCCAGTTCCAAAGCAAATTTTTTTGATATAAACCGGACAGCATTATAGGGATTTCGGCTAAACAATAAATTAAATCCTGCTGAAACCGCGGATATTCGTGCAGGAACATCAACCAAACGAAAATCGGCCAGTTCTTTTACTGAATCTGGCATTTCTTCTATTCTAATATGATGTTTTAATGTGTTCATTGCGAGTACTGTCACATGGTGACCGAGCAGTGAAAAACCGCGGGTTAAATTCATACAGGCTATTGCACCGCCATCTTTTGTAGGATATGGAACTTTATTTGTTACCTGGAGAATTCTCATAAATTGATTAATGCATAAAGGTTGAAATAAATTTCATGATATTTTTTTATTCCCCCTTTTCATTTTTATATTTTTTTCGAAATATAATATTTTTAAGCAAACCAAATCGTGAAAATAATTTTGAATAGGTTTCTGATGACATTATTGCTGAATCGGTTGCAGCCTTATATGAAAGCCATATTCCCACCGGCAAAAATATGAATGTGGAAAACCACATACCGGAAAACATAAGCCAAACATCTTCACGTGCAGATTTTTCTCCGGTCATTGAAACAATATAATACAAAACAAACAGAAGTATTGAAACAACCACGGGCATTCCTAAACCACCTTTTCGAATAATTGCCCCTAATGGCGCTCCAATAAAAAAGAAAACCAACACAGCTACTGAAAGTGTAAACTTCCGATGCACTTCCATTTCATATTTATTTATGTATTTTTTTCGTTCGTATAATTGGTCTTTGTAGATGTTCAAATTTCTGTCGTTATTACTTGCCCTGTCCTTTGCCCTTACGGCAATTTCTGCTTTAATCCATTTATCAAGAGATGAAAAATAGGCATCATAATTAATCATTGTATCAGGCACAGATTCAATTTCATGCTTGAGTGAATCTATATCCGTAGTCATATTAAACACTTTATTTGATAGGCGGCTGTTGATGCTTATTTGCGACAGGTAACCCCTTAACGTGCTGTAATATCTTTCATTCAGTGTATCCTCCTGTGCTTTTAGTTGAGCAATACTTAACATTTTATCAACACTTCTGTATCGTTTTTCATCATTTCTGGTAAATTCAAAATTATTTACTCTAACCCTCACAGTTTGTATTCCTGAACGATCGGTCCGAAATGGCCGGGTGTTTAATTCCTTTCTGTTTTGAGGCGGTTCTTCTGTATAAGTAACTGCGTCATACATGGTTAATACCATGTATTTCTTATCTTCTGTAATTTCAAGGTATCCTGAATCTGCAACGGTTACGTTATCGTTTACCGAGTTTCTGTTTCGGGTTGTATGGTCATACACAAGCAGGTTATATAACATGTGCGATTTGCTTTCCTTACGGCCAACCTTAATGCTATACCCATCTATTTCATTGGTAAAAACACCGGCTTGTAAAACCAGCTCGGGTCGTTGTTGTTTAACACTTGCCAATAAAGTATAAAACTTCAAATTGGTTACCGGCAGAACATAATTATTAAAATAAAACGCTATTCCGGTAACAATTATAGAAATTACAATTAGTGGCCTCATTATTCTGAAGAGCGAAATTCCTGCCGATTTCATTGCTACCAGCTCATAATTTTCACCCAAATCACCAAATGTCATTATTGAAGCAAGCAGCATGGCAAGCGGAAATGCAAATGGTAAGAGTCCGAAAGCGGCATAGAATAACATTTCTGCCAACACTTTAATTTCGAGGCCCTTCCCAACCAAATCGTCAACGTACTTCCACAAAAATTGCATGAGAAGTACGAAAACAGTAATTATGAAGGTCATAACAAATGGCCCTAAAAAAGATTTTATAACGTACCAGTGTAAACGTTTCATGCTTTTAACTTCAGTTAAGAAACGACTACAAAACTAAGCTATTTTGGGAATTACCAACGTAAAAAAAAGTTAAGAAACTAAAGATGATCTTAAATTCAGAATGAATAACCAGGAAAGTGTTTTTATTATGCCGAACCGAGAATATGTTTTAAATCAGCCACTTGTGTATCCCACAAGCCTTTTGTTTCATCCATTTCATCTTCTTCTGCAAAATCAATGATTATGAGTGACACATCGCCGGTGAGTTCATCTTGTGTAATTCTGAATTCAAAATAGGTTTCATCCTCTTCCCAAACAAACCTAACTAATCTATTCTCCTTTTGCAAAGCCATAACTGCTGTTTGCTCTGCACCTTCCCAAATAAAAGTGTACTTTTTACCCTTAACACGAACATCTTCGGCAAACCATTCCGTAAGTCCTGAAGCAGTACTTAATCTATTATACAAAACCCTTGGGGAACAATTAATTACATACTCAAGTTGAATTCGAACTTTATCAGTCATGCGTTTGATTTTTGCCCAATATAATTATTCTGTTTGTAACAAACAACTTACAAAATCACACATCATTGCACATGGGGTATTTTTTGGACAAAAAATCAGGCTAACTAAAAATAAATACTATATTTGCACCGCAATTTTGAAAGGCAAATAACGAGGTAGCTCAGCTGGTTACCCGTTCGAACGCCCGCCTGAACGATTATGCGGGCAGGGAGTCATTCGGGCGGGGAGCGCATGATTCATAATTATAAGGTTAGCTGAGTGTTGAAATAGTAAATTATGGCGAGGTAGCTCAGCTGGTTAGAGCGCATGATTCATAATCATGAGGTCGGCGGTTCAAGCCCGCCTCTCGCTACAAAATGTGACAAAATAAAACCTGATAATTTATACATTATCAGGTTTTTGTTTTAATGGATATTTATCTCCTAACATTTCTTATTATATACTTTCAATACAATTTGGATTCAATTATCAAAATTCTACTTTCCTGACTTACTCACTTTTTTCTATATTTGCGTATTAGCATTATTAAAATGATATAACAATAAAGTATGTCGAAGTATATCAAATTAAATCAATGACCTATATATCCAATTTGAAATAAATCTACATCAATAATTAATTATAACTAAAATGAAAAGAATAAACCTAAAAACTTATCTAACAGCTATTTTTGTGATTATGGGGATCGGTTTTATATCAGCCCAAAACGCCAGGGTAAAAATCGACATTGAACGAACCATTGGTGAAGTAAATAAAAATATTTACGGAAATTTTGCTGAACATTTAGGGAGATGCATTTATGGCGGAATTTACGATGAAGGCTCAACATTATCTGACGAGGATGGCATGCGAAAAGACGTAATACAGGCGGTAAAAGATTTAAATGTATCACTTATCCGTTATCCTGGTGGAAACTTCGTTTCGAATTATCATTGGAAAGATGGCATCGGACCGAAAGACGAACGTCCGCCAAGAATGGAATTGGCATGGGCACGTTTGGAAACCAATCGTTTTGGAACAGATGAATTTATGACATTTACAAAAAAAGTGGGTTCAGAACCCTATCTTTCAGTAAATATGGGTACCGGCACAATTGAAGAGGCCCAACAATGGGTTGAATATTGCAACGTAAAAGAAGGTCCTTATTATGCTGAATTAAGAAAGAAATACGGTTCTGCTGAACCTTACAATGTAAAATACTGGAGTTGGGAAATGAAATGGACGGTCACTGGCAAATGGGACATTTAAATGCAGAAGATTACAGCAAAAAAGCGCTGGAAGCTGCTAAGCTGATGCGGTTAACATCACCTGAAATAAAATTGATTGCTGCCGGTTCTTCAAACTATACACCTGGAGCTGACCCAAATGAATGGAACTCTACAATCCTTCATGAATTGCGCGATGTTATCGATTATATAGCGCTGCACATGTATGTTGGAAATCCAGAAGGTAATTATTATAATTATCTGTCTACTCCAAGAATCCTGGAAGAGACGGACTCAAATTGTAAAAGGAATGATACTTCGCGAAATGCAGAATGCTGAAAGGGAAAGTTCCGATCCGATTTACATTGCATGGGACGAATATAATACCTGGTACAGGGCACGCACGGATAAAGCTTTGGTTGGTAACAACGCACTGGAGGAACATTATAATTTGGAAGATGCGCTTGTAATTGCCGGATTTCTGAATGCATTTGTCCGTAATGCTGATATTGTTAAAATGGCGAATATGGCACAGTTGGTAAATGTTATAGCTCCAATCTTCACCAGTGAAACCGGCATGTTTAAACAAACCATTTATTATCCGCTGTCGCTTTTTGCAAATAATGTTTTTGGTACATCACTCGATTTGTTTGTTGACTGCGAAACTTACGATACTGACAATTTTGCCATTGGAATGGGCGAAGTAACTACGCAACAAAACAATGTTCCTTATCTTGATATATCAGCAACTTATAAAGATGATGAAGTAATTCTATGCATAATCAACCGCCATAAGGATAAGGCAATTGCCACTGATTTCGTTTCTCAAACCGGTATGTTCGATGGCGATTTTGAAGTTTATGAAGTTAACGGACCAGATACAAAAGCAGATAATGACTTTGGCAAAACACAGGTTGAAACCAAGCAAAAAACTTCGATAAAAGTGAAAAAGTCGGATAGTTTTACTTATTCATTTCCGGCACACTCTTTTACAATGATTAAAGGAAAGATTGTTAAATAATTTATATAGTTTATCCAGATGAATAGAAAGATGAGATTCAAGTTAGGGTCTCATCTTTTTTATTGAACCTTGTGTTTATTCATTAAAATCTTAAACTCTGTAGTTCCGGCATCGGAGGTTTTTAATGAAAACCCGGCTTTGTGGTTTATGAGTATTTCCCGGATTAAAGTTAGCCCAATGCCTTGTCCTGTTTTTTTTGAGGTGAAGAATGGTTCGAATAATTTCTTTTGAATATCGGGAGGAATAGTTTCCCCGTTGTTACTAATGGTCAAAGTTGCTGGATTGGTAGTAGTTTTAATGGTAATTATCCCCTCTTCAGTAATAGCTTCAATGGCATTCTGAAAGATATTGATTAAAACCAGTTCCAGTTGTTGCGGGTCGAAAGGGATTGTCAAATCACCAGATGTAAATTCGGTGACGATTTTTATATTTTTCTCTTTGAAGTCTTTTCTGAAATAAAACAAGACTCGTGTAATAACTTCATGCATCAAACAATCCTGGATTTCAGGTGGCGGAATTCGGACGATATCCGCAAATTTCCGGGTAAATGTATTTAAATTGAAAATCCGTTCTTTTGCAATGGTCAATGCTTCAACAAAATCTTTATTCTCCTCTGGCGACAAGCGTTGCAGATAAATTATCGAAGAATCAATAATTGAATTTACCGAGCCGACACTATTATTTACCTCGTGCGAAATCATGCGTATAACTTTTTCATACGACTGCTTCTCTGCATTTAAAAGTTCTATTGTCAGTTTTCAATAATGTAAAAATTTCGTTTAACCCCTCTTTCCTGAAAGTTCGATTTATAGCATTTGTATTGATTTATCCCGTTTATTTGAATCACCCCGGAATCATTTTCTTTTATGCTGAGTAATTCTGAACCCCAGGGCGGAGGCAGTTGGCCAATCTCAAGCATTTCCATTTTTGAGTCAATTCCCAGAAGATTTTGGGCATACGGATTTATCGATTCAATTTTATTGCCTATTCCTAAAATAATTATTCCGGTTGGCGTGGCATCAATCATTTTTTGAAGGAAAAAATGTTTCTCAGCAACATTGGTTCTTTCAAGCCTCAACTGGTCAATCATATTGTTATAAACCTCTATTAATTTATCGAGTTCCTGGTTTCCGACGGGCAAAAATTTTATACTGAAATCTTTATCTGCAATGGATTCAATTCCGGCATTCAGCAATTTGAATGGTTTGAATAAAGGCAGAATCATGGTAACCGAAAGGATTAAGGAGACAATCAGGATTGCTTCACAAATAAGGAAAAGGATTTTATCCTGGTGATAAATTAGAACCGTTACAATTCCAAATGCCAGGTGAATAATGATTATAAACAGTATGTATCTAGTTTTTAGTTTCATTCAGATTTTATAAATTCAGAAAGCCCGTGTTTTTCAATTCTCCTGTACAAAGCAGCCCGGCTCAGCCCCAGTGATTTTGCTGTTTTCGACACATTCCCTCGAAACCGTTCCAGCGTTCGGATAATCATTTCCCTTTCAATCTGTTCCAAAGTTAACGCCCCAACAGGAGGCAGGTTTTCTTTTGATGCCGGCGTTGAAGTTTGTTGCAATGCTTTTTCAAAATCAGAAATTTCAAATTTGCTTTTTCCTGAAATTAGCCATGTTCTTTCAATCAAATTTTTCAGCTCCCTGATATTCCCGGTAAACTGTATATTTTTTAGCCATTTTAGTGATTCCGGTGAAACTTCAATGTCTTCAATATTGTAAATATTTTTTAAATTTTGAATGAAGTAATAAACCAAAAGCGGGACATCGCTTTTACGCTCTTTTAAGGCCGGGATATTGATTGTAATAAGATTAATACGGTAATAAAGGTCCTCGCGGAAAGTACCCTTTTCAACCATGCTTTTTAAGTCGCGGTTTGTGGCGCATATCACCCTGACGTTCACTTTTCGGGTTTTACTTTCGCCCAGCACCTGATACGTTTTGTCCTGTAAAACACGAAGTAACTTTACCTGCGAGTTTAAATCGAGGTCGCCAATTTCGTCAAGGAAAATTGTTCCGTTATCTGCTAATTCAAACCGCCCTTTCCTGTCATTATAAGCATCGGTAAATGCGCCTTTAACATGCCCGAATATTTCACTTTCAAACAGGCTGGATGAAATTCCCCCAAGATTAACTTTTATAAATGGTGCATCTTTTCGGTTGCTGTTTTTATGAATGGCTTCTGCGAACAGTTCTTTTCCGGTGCCGCTTTCACCAAGGATTAACACAGGCGCTTCCGTTTTACTAACCCTTCCAACTGTACTTAAAACCGAAAGTATTTCAGGACTGCTGCCAATAATATTCGTGAAATCATATTTGCTGTCCAACTCTTTTCGCTTTATACCTATTTTAGGTTCTTTCATTAGTTCAAAGGCTGTTTTGACGGTATGCAGCAAATTTTCATTCTCCCAAGGTTTGCTGATGAAATCGAATGCCCCTTTTTTAATTCCTTCAATAGCCAACGGAATAGAAGCCCAGGCAGTGATTAAAATTACCGGTATTTTAGGGACAACAGCTTTCAGTTCCGACAGGTATTTTAATCCCTCTTCTCCCGAACTGTTATTGCTGAAATTCATATCCAGAATAATTAGTTCCGGGGTTCTGACTTTTATTATCTCCTGCGCCTCTTTGGGATTTGAAGCACAAGATACCGTAAAGTCGTTCTGTTTGAGCAGCAGACTTATGGAAGTTCGTATCGCCTTATCGTCGTCGATAACTAATATCATAGCAGGAGAAAAGGTTTCGTTATATTTTTTGTTTAAAATACATTTTATATCAGAAAAAACAGTAAATACACAATAAATATCGTTTAGTTAGTGATAACACCCTTCGACTACGCTCAGGGAGACTGTCAGACTGAGCGTAGTCGAAGTCTGTTAGTTATTCGAATTCTCTAATTTTCTTTCTTAACTAAACGATATTCAATCTCCCATACTAATTTACCTGTCTGCCATCAAATAAGTGAATTATCCGGTGCGTTTTATTTGCCAGACGTTCATCATGTGTAACCATTATGATGGTTGTTTTTTCATTTTTATTCAAAGTTTCAAGTATGTCCATAATATCCTGCCCCATTTTACTATCTAAGTTTCCGGTGGGTTCGTCGGCAAGGATGATGTCGGGTTGCCCGATAATTGCCCTGGCAATTGCAACACGCTGTTTCTGTCCGCCTGAAAGTTGCCCCGGATAATGTTTTGCGCGTGTACTTAGCCCAACTTTTTCAATGGCTTCCAATGCTCTTTTTCTACGTTCTTTCCCCGAAATACCTTTACGATAAAGTAATGGCAGCTCCACATTATCAATTACCGACAAGTCGTTTATCAGGTGAAAGCTTTGAAAAATGAACCCCAACTTTTGGTTTCTGAATTGGGCCAGTTTTTTATCTCGCCAGCCGTCAATAATGTTTTTCTCAATTTCAACTATGCCACCTGATGGTTTATCCAATAAACCAATCATATTCAGCAAAGTACTTTTTCCACAACCGGAAGGCCCCATAATTGACAGGAATTCGCCGGTTGCTATTTCAATGTTAATGTTACTCAATGCAACGGTTTCAATTTCGTTGGTTTGGTAAACCTTTTCAATGTTTTTTAATGTTATCATAGTGGTAAAATTTTGTTTTATAATTCATGTTGTTTAGTTAAGTGCTGTCTCTATTTTACCCCCAACCCCTGAAGGGGAGCAGAACAAGTCCCATTTAGTGGATTTAGGGGTAATTTGACGTGTAAACTTTTTAAACTAAACAACATCGTTTTTTTATTGGTTATTATTCTTCGTGTAATGCCATTGCCGGTTGTGTTTTAACCGCTCGAACGCTGGGAATAAAACTGGATATTAATACCAGTGCATAAATAATGAGAACCGAACAAAGCATGGCTAATAAATATATCTCATTTTCAATTTCGAAAGCATGTAAAAGTGGAAACTGGATTGCAACGAGGATACCGGGAATAAACCCAAGTGTGGTCAACACCAGCATCTCCCCAATAAACTGTTGGTAAATTTTCCCGGCTGATGCTCCAACCGACTGGCGTAACCCAATCTCAGGAATTCGGTTTTTAATGTTATACCAGAGGATTCCCTGAAGCCCCAGAATGATATTCAGAATAAGAAAAACACATAATCTCCAAATACAAGAATAGGCACCCAGGTACGTTGAAAAGCAGCTTTTCTGTAACCAGACAGAGGCTCAAGTTTTATGGTCCAGTCTTTGGCAATACCAGATGCTGTATTCATTAACTGTTCTTCAAAAGCAATTCCTGCATCCAGTTTTACTTTTAACAGTAAAATATTTTCAATACGGCTATCGGGTAAAATGCGGGAAAAGAAGATTGAAGGTTCTTCAGAAAACTCCCCTTTTATTTTATAGTGTTCAACTACTCCAACAACTTTATATTTTATCGTGCCTGAACTAACTATTTTGCCTATAGCATTTTCATCCCCAAACAGGTCGATTTTTAGTTTTTGATTAATTACAATCGGTATTTCATTACTGCCTTCATCCGATTTATTATACCAGCGACCTTGCTTTAATTTCATACCCAACACTTCTGCTAAATTGTCGTCACTTCGCACACCATTCGGATAAACCGCATTTTCATTGTACTTCAAACTTGTTGACATCATACCTTGAGAATAAGGGAAATTGCCTGATGTATTCGATAAAGAGATTATATCCGGCATGGGTGAAATATTCATTTTTAATTGGTCGATTATCGATTGATTTTGCTCGTCTGTCAATCCTGTTCCCCAAATATTCATATCCATCACTTGTACGTTTTCATAATCAAACCCAGTTGGTTCAACATAGCTGCGAACGTTTTTAAGCACCATGGTAAAAAGGGCGAATAACAAAAAGAAAGAAATAAACATTTCCACAATCATTAACGCACTCCTTCGTTTGCGTTTCCAAATTAATTTAAACATTGATTTTATCATGATTCACCTCCTTTTAATGATTCAACAATTTGTAAACGCGACATACGGTAAGCCGGTAATACCCCGGAAACAAACCCGAACAGAAAACAGAAAATCAAGCCGGTGAAAAAGATGCGGATGTTCAGTGGAAATCCTTCCGATGGTATAATACCTGTGGGCTGAATAAACTTCAGTATGATGAATGAAAAAATATATGCCAGAAACCCACCGAGAATAGTGATAACAATGTTCTCAGTTAAAAACTGACCAGTTAAGGTAATTTTAGTTGCACCAAATGATTTTCTTATCCCAATCTCCGATAAACGTTCACTTATCCGGGTTGTATTCATACTAATCAAATTCAGAGAGGGTATGAACAGTAAAGTGAAAATGACGGCAGAAAGCAGAATACCAAAAGTTTTTTTATTGATTGGGCTGAACCGGATAAAACTATCAAGAACTGTCACAACATGGCTGTCAATAAAATTCATCCCATCAAAAGGAAATTCTATTTTTTTTAGCGCCGCCTGATATTCATTTTCAATCCTAGGGACATCATTTCTGCTTCCCGCCAGAATAATAGCCGAATAATTCCCCGTAAGTCTTTTTATCGACAAATCGTTCTTTGACGTGGTTATAGGAACCCATACATTTCCATAAGCATACTGGCTGGTATAAGGAACATCTTTTACTACCCCGATAATGGTATAATTGATTTTATCAATTTCTACCGATTTCCCAATAGCATCCTGACTTTCATTAAAAATTTTCTTTGCAACGGACTGAGATATTACAGCAACTTTCTGAGCATTTTTTACCTCGTTCTTATTATAAGGCCTTCCTTCATCAAATTGAAAATCCAGGATATTCCAGAATTCATCATCAGTATGTTTTATTTTTAATTCAATTTTTTGAGAACGGACATAATTGTCAACTGATGTAGTATGTGATGAAACAATTGAAATTTTTGCCGGAGTTTTTAAAGTTCGGGCATAATTATCCAGTAAGTAAAAACTTGGAGTACCTGAGAATAACTTTGGTAGCTTTTTTCCCCAAGTTGTTTATCCCAGGTTCTTACGTCGCTAATAAATGCAATTCTGTCTAATTTTTTTGCAGGGTAATTTGATCTTGTGAAGTAATCGAAAAACGAAGCAGCAACAATAAGAATGATTAGCGTAAAACTGATGCCAAACAGACTGATAAAAGTAAACAGCTTGTTGCGCATCAGCACTTTCCAGGTAATTTTCAAATAGTTTATTATCATAGTATATCGATATTAATTGATTGTCAAAAGTTGTTTGTTGTTTTCAAAATCATGCAGAGTGAGTATCCGTATTGTGTAGAAGGTTACCGAGTAATCGCGCAAAGCTGTTATGTAATCCTGCCGCGCATAATCTTTTTGTTCCAATGCAATACTATATTCAGTGAGGCTGATATCGTTGGCAATGTATCTTAGCCTGGCAATTTCGTAGCGCTCTGCTGCCGTTTGGTCAGCTTCTTTCGTAAATTCAATAAAATCCTGCAACATGCTAAAGTTGTCAACCTGAGTTATTATTTCCTGCCTGAAATTTACTTTATCCTGTTCAACAGTATGTTCTGTCAGTTTTAAGTTTGCCAGGGCTGTCTCGCGCTTTGATTTGGCTCTTCCCCAATCGAGAATAGGAATGGACAACCCAATGTTGACAGTTTGCAATGCTTGCGGATTTTTGTAAAGAGAAGTAACATCGTTTGCCACGTTGGTTGTTCCATAACTTAATTGCAGAGTCGGCATTCAGGCCACTTTCGCGTTTGGCTTTTACAAGGTTTATTTGGGCCTCCAGCACTTCGCGTTTAAAGGCAAGCGATCGCTGACTGTTTTCAAGCGCTTTTTCAACAGCTATTGAATCATCGATAAAAAAGTGGTCAATTTGATCAGGTATTTCAAGCGTAACCATTTCGTTAACAGGCAACCCCGTATATGAACTCAATTCCAGTTGCGAAGTTTCACGCGAAAGTATGGCTTTTGACTTCGACTTCTGCGCTGTGATTGCTCCAAATTTTAACTGTAAAAGTTCGTTGCGCGAAATTTTTCCCATGTTATATTTTATCTGTCCGGTTTTATAAATCGTATCTGCGGTTTGAAGATTGGAGTTGGCAATCCTGAGATTTATCTGCGCAATTAATAAATTGAAAAATCGATAAGCTGTATTATATGCAATTTGTTCGTTGTTTTCAATAAACTCCCTTTGTGATTCCTCATATTTTAAAGGTTCAATTTTATTCATCCACTTCAATTCATTGAAACTAAAAACAGGTTGTTTAATTCAGATATAGAACGGAGAAGTACTGTAACTGTGCATATTCCCGTTGAAATCGTCAAAACGGCTAAGGTCCGAACTCAGGTACAGTTTCCCTCCTGTAAGGCTGATATTCTGTTCCAGCGATACATCAACAGTAGCTTCACTTTGGTTTACCCTGCGGTAAACAATACTTCCGTCGTTTTGCAACACAGGAATATTTTTATTCTGATATGGAAAATTTGAATTCAATACAAGCTGTGGTTTATAATTTGATTTATAAGTTCTCCATTGCCAGTATTTGTTCTCTTTTACCGTTTCAATTTTCAGCGCTTCGGGAGAGTTATTTTGTGCATATTCTATAATTTCACTGAGTGTGTATGACTGACCCAAAGCAGCATTTGCAGTAAAAAAGATCATTAAAAGGGAAAAGAGACCTTTTCCAAAGAGGTGAACTTTGGTAGAGTTAGCTACATATATTTTCAATAAAACTTCTTTCATAGGATGTCAGTCTTTTATGAATAGCTGCTCAGATTTTACATAATCTTCCATATCGGAAGTAACTATTTTATCACCTCTTGAAAGCCCGTTTACAATTTCTACATAGTCGATGTTGCTTTCTCCAAATTCAACTTCTTTTTGAACCAATTTACCGTTTTCAACCACAAACACTTTTTGCTTGCTTCCTCCCTGGTAAAATGCCCCGTTTTTAACCCGCAATACATTTTTTCTGAACGCGGTAACCAGGAATACATCAACTTTCATATTTGGCCGAAGTTGAGGATGCTCTTTCTGTGCAAGCTTAATTTTAAACTGAATCAGGTTTTCTTCTATGGCAGGAGAAATGCTGACAACTTCACCATCAATATCGGTTTGCCCGTTAATACGCACAATTACATTAGCCCCGTTACTTAGTTTTTCCGAATGCATATCTGAAATGCTTCCATCTACTTCGTAGCTCTGAAGGTTAGCAACTTTTGCAAGTTCTTCTCCTTCGCTTACTGTTTGCCCAATTTGGCTGTTTATCGAAGTAATCACACCTTTTTTGTCGGCTTTAATTGTTGCCCTGTCAATTTTACTTTCCATCTCATTTATGTTGTTTTGCTGAATGTTAATTTCGTAGTTTAACCCAACCAAATCAGCCTCCATTGCTTTTTCACTGTTTTCAATTGTTTGGTTAATTTGCTCCAACTCCAGTTTTGAAATTTTTAAATTGAGTTCGGCTTTTTCAATTTTTTCTTTTGTCCCGCCTCCGATGGAATCCAGATATCTTTCTTCTTTCAAATCTGTCTCCATACTTTCTACACTTAGCTTTTTAATGTTAGATTGCGTATTTAAATCGATGATTGTTTTTTCAAGTTGAAGCTTCAATTTGGTTGCATTATTCTTTTTTAAAGCCAGCTCATCTTTCAATTTTTCCAAGGCAGTGTTTGAACTGTTAATATCTAAAGTCAGTATGGTATCTCCTGGTATTCGACTTCACTTCCCAAACTCTGGTAAATTTTTATGATTCTCGAAGAAATGGGGCTTGTTTTTATTTCTTCAAATTCGGGGAGAACAGTTCCCGAAGCTGAAACGGTAGCTAAAACATCACCTGTTTCAACAGCTGCTGTCGAAAAGTTGCCAGAACGTATTGCTGGCCGGATAAGTTGCCTGAAAGAAAAAACGATTATTACAAACACAAGGACACCAATAGCCATCCGCATTAAAAGCTTCTTCTTGCGTTTCTTTTTTACACTCTCGGATAATTCTCTGTCCACTTGATTAATAATTTTGCTCCCTATTAAACCAAATGGCGTGCCGCAATTATATCATTCTCATCTTGTGAGCATTACATTAAAATTCAATAAATGAAAAGTGTCCGATAATGAACAGTGGTGTTCGGTTTCAGAATGAATTCTTTATTACCATATTGGTTTATGAATTTGATAGCTTTCGACTGAAGGTTATTGTATTACTGATTAAAATCCTGTTAAAACAGATTCATTTGGCTTATCTTTAAGCGAAAACCAAAAATCCGATCAAAATGGCCAAAATCAGCAGAACAGAAGCCCTGAATTATCACGAAAAAGGTCGTCCGGGCAAAATTGAAGTTATTCCAACAAAACCACATAATACTCAACACGATTTGTCGCTTGCCTATACACCGGGCGTGGCACAGCCCTGTCTTGAAATTCAGAAAGACATTAACAATGCCTACAAATACACAGCAAAAGGAAATCTGGTTGCCGTAATTTCGAATGGTACAGCAGTTTTAGGATTGGGTGATATTGGCCCTGAAGCCGGGAAACCTGTGATGGAAGGCAAAGGATTACTTTTTAAAATTTTTGCTGATGTTGATGTTTTTGATATCGAGGTAAATGAAAAGGATCCGAAAAAATTTATCGAAGTGGTAAAAGCCATTGCACCAACTTTTGGCGGAATTAACCTTGAAGATATAAAAGCGCCCGAATGTTTTGAGATTGAAGAAACGCTCAAAAGAGAACTCGACATTCCTGTTTTCCACGACGACCAACACGGGACGGCAATTATTTCTTCTGCCGGACTATTAAACGCACTTGAAATTATCGGTAAAAAAATTGAGGATGTTAG
Organism: uncultured Prolixibacteraceae bacterium; assembly: GCA_963849775.1. GTDB lineage: Bacteria > Bacteroidota > Bacteroidia > Bacteroidales > Prolixibacteraceae > Draconibacterium. Next base: position 119,609 of record CAWKIX010000015.1, read on the forward strand.
GGTGGTTATTAACGGTGCCGGAGCTGCAGCTGTTTCGTGCACAAAACTTTATATCAGTCTTGGTGTTAATCCTGAAAATGTGGTGATGCTCGACAGCCGAGGTGTTCTGAATATACAGAGAACTGATCTTAACTCAATAAAAAAACAGTTTGTAACATCACGTAAAATTTCAACACTGGAAGAGGCTTTTGTTAATGCTGATGTCTTTCTTGGACTTTCTGTTGGCAATGTAGTTTCAAAAAAAATGATCCGGTCGATGGCAAAAGATCCGATAGTTTTTGCCATGGCAAATCCAACTCCTGAAATTTCGTACGAAGATGCTACTTCGGTGCGCAATGATATTATTATGGCAACTGGCCGCAGCGATTATCCCAACCAGATCAACAATGTACTTGGGTTCCCTTTTATTTTCAGGGGCGCGCTTGATGTTAGGGCAACTACCATCAACGAAGAAATGAAAATTGCCGCTGCTAAATCGTTGGCAAAACTCGCCAAAGAATATGTTCCGGAAATGGTTGCCAAAGCTTATAATCAGCTAAACATTGTTTTTGGTCGTGATTATATTATTCCCAAACCGCTCGATCACCGCCTAATAACAACTGTTGCCGTTGAAGTTGCAAAAGCTGCTGTAAAAACCGGGGTTGCCAGGAAAAACATTACAAACTGGACAAAATATAAAGAGGAACTTTCTGCACGACTCGGATTTGACAACCAATTGGTAATGTCAATCCGGAATAAAGCACGCCAAAATCCGAAACGTGTAGTTTTTGCTGAAGGAGATAATTTCAAAATTCTGAAAGCTGCCCAGTTTGTAAAAAATGAGAACATTGCTTTTCCAATTCTTTTGGGTAATGAGGAGAAAATAAAAACGATTATAAAAGAGAATAAACTGGATTTAAAAAATGTTACAATTGTAGATCCGCTAAAAAGTGTTTCCGATGAAAAGAGAAGTCAATTTGCCGAAGTGCTTTACGAAAAAAGGAAACGTAAAGGAATGACCTACAATGAAGCTGTTGAAAAAATGCTGAACCACGATTATTACGGGGCAATGATGGTTGAAACAGGAGAAGCCGACGCATTTATTTCGGGTTTTTCAAGAAAATATGCCGATACAATTCGCCCCACTTTACAAGTGATTGGCGTAAATGAAAAATACAATCATATAGCAGGCATGTACATTATGTTATCAAAAAAAGGCGCTTTATTTTTAGCCGACACCACTGTTAATATGAATCCATCGGCACAAACGCTTGCCGATACCACACTTTTAACAGCCGATGAAGTTCGTCGCTTTAATATTGAACCAAGAATTGCACTTCTCTCTTATTCCAATTTTGGTGCTTATAAAGGCCAGGGAAGCCCGGTACGTGTGAAAGAAGCTGTTGAAATTTTGCACAAAAATCACCCCGAACTATTGGTTGATGGCGAAATGCAAGCCAATTATGCCTTAAATGGCAAATTGCGGATAAAACGATTTCCATTTAACAAACTTGGCGATGCTGATGCAAATACACTTATTTTTCCAAATTTAAGTTCAGGAAACATTACTTATAAAGTTTTGCAGAGCATTGGTACAGCCGAGGCTATAGGGCCAATTTTAATGGGAATGAAAAAACCGGTTCACATCTTACAACGCGACAGTTCAGTGCGTGAAATTATTAATATGGTTGCCATTGCGGTTATTGATGCTCAATCGGTTATAGATTAATTATTCTGAGAATCAAATGTTCTTCGCATTTGTGTTTTAAAAAGAATGATTAAATCACCGATGAATTTGTATTTTTCCCCTACTTTTGAGCCTGAAACAGGAATAAATTTTATGGAGAAATTTCCTTCAAAACTACTTGAAAACGCGGTAAACGAATTTTCAAAACTTCCGGGTATCGGACGAAAAAGTGCACTGCGGTTGGTTTTACATTTATTACGGCAGGATGCTACAAGCGTAACCAATTTTGGCAATAGTTTAATTCAATTGCGAAACGAAATAAAACATTGCAAAGTTTGCCACAATATTTCTGATACCGAAGTTTGCCAGATTTGTTCAAACCCTTCAAGAAATAACAGTGTAATTTGTGTGGTTGAAAATATCCGCGATGTTTTATCTATTGAAAACACGCAGCAGTTCAACGGATTGTATCATGTTTTGGGTGGAATAATTTCGCCAATGGATGGAATTGGGCCTTCTGAACTAACTATCGATTCGCTGATTGAACGGGCGGGAAATGAAGAAACTGTTGAAATAATTTTAGCGCTTTCAACAACCATGGAAGGCGACACAACCAATTTTTATATTTACAGAAAATTGAAAGAGAAACCGGTTAAACTATCAACATTGGCGCGTGGAGTTTCTATTGGCGATGAACTTGAATACACAGATGAAATTACACTTGGAAGATCATTGCTAAACCGTGTACCATACGAAAGTTCTATTGGGAAAGTAAGATTTCTTGTTAATCATAAATACTCCACTTTTTCGTTATCCAAAAATGAATATTTACTTTTGAGCGTATGATTCGGCGTTTTTATCTAAATTTCGAATGAAATTATGAATCGCTAATATCAAGCTAAACTAAAAATACTGAATGAAGCTTTCCGTAATTATTGTCAACTATAATGTAAAACACTTTCTGGAACAGTGTCTTCACTCGGTTTATAAGGCCACAAAGGACATCGAAACTGAAATTTTTGTGGTCGATAATAATTCAGTTGACGGATCGGCACAATTTGTTCGGGATAAGTTCAGTGATCTGAAAATCATTGAAAACAAACAAAATGTAGGTTTTGCAAAAGCAAATAACCAGGCCATTCAGCAAGCGAAAGGAGAATATATTTTATTGCTGAACCCGGACACGGTTGTTGAAGAAAATACGTTTTCAAAAGTGGTAGATTTTATGGATCAACACCCCGACGCTGGCGGGCTGGGCGTAAAAATGATTGATGGAAAGGGAAATTTTCTGCCGGAATCAAAACGTGGATTGCCAACTCCGTGGGTAGCTTTCTGCAAAATGTTTGGGTTGTCGCAATTATTTCCAAAATCGAAAAAATTCGGACAATACCACCTCTCCTACCTCAATGAAAATGAAATTCATGAAGTTGATGTTTTGGCCGGCGCTTTTATGTTATTAAGAAAAAAAACGCTTGAAAAAACGGGATTGCTTGATGAAACTTTTTTCATGTATGGCGAAGACATTGATCTCTCGTACCGGATTACACAGGCTGGTTATAAAAACTACTACTTTCCCAGAAACAACGATTATTCATTATAAAGGAGAAAGCACAAAAAAGGGTTCGTTGAATTATGTTAAAGTGTTTTACAATGCAATGATCATATTCTCGCGAAAACATTTTTCGGGTGGCAAGGCCAATATTTTTGCCTTTTTAATTCAGTCGGCTATTTACTTCAGAGCATTTATTTCAATACTGAAACGGGTTATCGGGAAAATCTGGTTACCGGTTTTTGATGCCATTTTCATTTTCCTGGGGTTTCTGTTTCTCACGCCATACTGGGAAAATATCCGTTATGAATCTGGTTACTACCCTGAAGCATTTTTGCAAATTGCGGTGCCTGCATATCTTTTGTTTTGGTTGGCAGGAATTGCTTTTTCAGGCGGGTATAAAACACCCGTAAACTTGTATAAAATTACCCGGGGATTGGTTTGGGGATCAGTTGCAATTTTACTTGTTTATTCATTGGTTGACGAACAATATCGTTTTTCAAGAGCACTGATTTTAATGGGATCTGCATGGGCAATATTCATTCTTGTATTTATTTCGGTTGGTTTTGCATGCGATGAAAATAAAACGTTTCCGCCTCGATACAAAAAAGACAAAACGTGTTGCCATTGTTGGTCATTCAAATGAAGCCACGCGGGTAAAACAGATTTTGGAAAATACCCCTGTAAAAATAGAAATGGCCGGTTTTATTGGCGTTAATGCCAACGACAGCGATAAAAATTATATTGGGCAAATTGGTCAACTTTCAGAAATTATTCGAATTAACCGGATTGATGAAATTATTTTTTGTGCCGAAAGCATTAGTTCAGGAGAAATTATTAAGGCAATGCTTGACCTTACCCAACTGGATGTTGATTATAAAATTGCACCGCCACAAAGCATTAGTATTATTGGAAGTAATTCAATTCATACTTCAGGAGATTTGTATGTGGTAAATGTTAATGCCATTTCAAAAAGTTCCAACAAAAGGAAAAAACGTGTTTTTGATTTTGGAGTTTCTATCCTGTTAATAATAACTTTGCCTGTAAATGTTTGGTAAACATCGTGGGTAGCGCCAGTGGATGTTCAGCGAGTGGATACCAGCCTCAGTGACAGTCAGGTAGGCGGGACTGCAAGTGGAAGAAAACGGAGTCTCGCTATCCCAAGCAGAAAGTGATTGTAGCCGACAGCCTGTATGGCAATTGACATCTTCCTGGCAGTCTTTCTGGTGGTCAAGCACGCCTATGCGCTAGTGCGCTTACGCAGCAATTTGGTGTTTTATGAGCGTCCCAAGCCACATGTGAAAGGGGCAAAGGGGCGCTCCAGCCAAACATGGGGCGAAGTTCGAAGCTCTCCCTGCCATCGATAATGCCTGACGCAAGCCGAAACCTTTTTGCTAGGTGAACAAACCGTGATTCTTAAGCCTGGCAAGGACTGCACTTCAAAAAACTGTCTGCCTTAGTCGGGATGGGTGCTGCGGATCGAGTTCTTGCGTCCGGATGGGAACGCCGCGTTACAAATGCCGAATGTGGTTGTTCTGGACCGGTCCGGATACGGTGCCGCTGGAGGAACTCTGCCGGATGTACCTTTGGATGTGGTTGTGCGCCCTGGCTTACTGGGCAACTTGCCGCTCGATGCCGGCAATGAAAAGTCAAAGCGTCTTCTCAACCCGCCGGGGCATCCGGCTCTAAGTCGAGCCAGCAACGAAAGGTTTGACCCAGGGCAGGTTCAGCGCAGCGCTTTTAGAGACTCAGTGCAGTTGGGTACACCGGCCCGAAACACCAGAAACGCTGGAAAAGGGAAGGTCTCTCTAAGGCTACCATCCTGCCGCCAGAACGCTGGTATCCGGTGATAAAAAAGGCGGAAAACCTGCAAAATCGGGCTGCTTCCACTGCCTGATAATGGTTTTCGGTAACTTTTTGTCCTTTCAAGGTTCGAGCGCTACTTCGGCGCTATATTCGCATCTCTAAAGTCAAGTCAATAACAAGATCGTAATTCGTTGTAATATAGGAAATAAATGGAAGTTCAATCAAATCAAGAATGTGTAGATGAAAAGGGTTGTTTGTCGTTATCCGGATCAAATTCATGAGAAAAACAATGTCAGTATATTTTTCAGCGCCTAAAATTTCCTTATATATTTCGGCTTTATCATAATTATCTAGTTGCTCATCATTAAATACTCTCCTCTTTACAAGTTTTTTTGCTTCGTTACTCAAAGTTATAAAGTAAATCGACCATAAAGGATAACTGACCAACCTAGATAATCCAGAACCAATAAATGCACAACATTCATGTAATCTAATCTTTCTTGAAAGATTAGATAAAGTTTCCTCTGATTTGTATTTCAAACTCCTCATGTTCCATAACCCACCTTGAATTATTTCACCTTTAGCGTAGTTGATAATTACTAATTAAAAAAACAGGCGTAAAATGTCATTCAAAATTCGGATATTTTTAGGCTTTCAATAATTTTATTTATTACTAGTACATCTTGGCATAAATAGAAGATAAGTTAGGCATGGAGGGCCTTGCCTGTAAGTCCATTTGAACGGTTTGGCCATCGTGCGATGTAATATTCAATGAAGGCCAAGACTTTGCGTTTCAAGTCATCAACGGAGGTAAAGTTCCCCCGTTTTAAAAATTTACGAACCAAAATACTGAACCAAATTTCAATCTGGTTCATCCAGGAAGCGTGAATTGGCGTGTAGTGAAAGACAATGCGATGGGTTGGATATGAAAAAGGCGGCCCGGGAAGCCATCGGTTTCAAAATGCCCGATTTGCCTTTAATGCCCACATCCCTCGTCAGATCGGACTGGCGACATAGCGCCTCAGGGTTTCGGACAGGTGCATATTCAGGTTATCGCAAATAAAGTCCCATGTAATGACCATGGGGTCGGCCTCAACCCGGTCGCGAATATGTGGCACATAGTCCTTACATTGCGGTTCGAGCTGGCCGTGCAAGCCAATGTCACCGGGGGCCACATCAAAGTACAGGTAAAGATAAGGTGCCATGCCGGATATATTCATACTCGCGCATCTCGACTTTCCCGGCAGACAGGGGCAATCCAGGATGTTTGCCTTCTAAGGCTTGATGCCTGTCATCTCATCCAGACTTTCTGTGCGTTGTCCCTGTTTGGCCCGTTCTGGGGCTGTTGGTAAACCGCATTGATCTCCGCCACTTTTTCGTCAAAATCATCTTCGTAGGCCGGGTCAACCAATAACGGCTCAAATGAGGTTAAGATCACCCTCTTTTTAAAAGCCTGGCCGCATGTCTGCCGGAAATCCTTTCGACTATCTTCCGTTCCATCACCTCATCGGCGATTTCGCGCGCAGTCCACTGGCTAATCGGTCTCCCTGATTTTTCGGGCTTCTCACAGGCCAGGGCTTCGATTTGGCAGCGTTGGTCCGCCGTGATCCGGGCGGGTGCTCCGGGACGCGGCCCGTCTTGCAGACGATCTGCTATACTCAAATCCGCATAGGGGATCGTTTGGGCCTTCACCCACCGATTGCGCCAGCGCTGGGCCGTATTGATACTTACCTTTAACTTCGCAGCGATCGCACTATTGGTTTCCCCTTGTCCTGCTGCCAAAATGATCCGTCCGCGCAAAGCGACTTGCTGACCCACATTGTGACGGCGGACAAATTGTTCCAAGCCGGTTTTTTCTTCTTCACTTAACTTTACTTCGGTTGCTTTTGGTGTTGGCATGCTTTCTTCTCTGTGTTCAGTATTCATCAAAGTGTAACGGCTGCCATCCTGATCGTCAACCCGTTCGGACCTCTTATTCATTATTTGCGCCAAAGTGTACTAGATTAATCAAATGAAAAATAGCAGATGCTTAAGCCTGCAATAAATATAGAATTTCTTAAAAGTCTCGCCTACTAGGAGCTAATCACATTATAGTGCTTAATAATGTTCCTGCAATCCTTAAATTATTCGAATCCTATTGCATATGAACAATTTGATAAACATAAGTTAAAGATCTATACATCAAGTGTAATGCTACTAAGTAAGATAGACCCCCAGACAATAACGCCCGGGGGTCTATCTTTAGACTAACAGTCGGCTTACGCCAGTTTGACGTTCCGTACGACCGCAGCAGCGACGTTTGGGTAGCGAACACGAGCACCTAGATACGACTTGACCAAAAAGTCGTATGTATCCTTCACCCGGGCCAGCTCGACGTACTGCATCAGGTTGCCGATCTGGCGGCCCATATCGTCCACCTTGCCCAGGAAGGCCACGCCACGCTCGGGATTGCGATTGAGCAGCACAATCTGCTGTTCGCCCGCTTCCAGGGGCTTGATGGCGATGGCGGCCTTGCCGGTGTCGGTGTAGGTGCCCACGTAGCCGGAGATCGAACCATCGGCGTTGTAAGTCACGGCCGGGATGATGTCGATCAGCTGGAAGTTACCAGCGCCCAACTTGCGGAAGATGTAGTACAGCTTCGCCTGCTGGTCGGGGGTCCAGGTCAGGGACGCCTGCTTGTTTGTGGTGGCAGCGGTCACGGTGCCGGAAGCGCCACCCGCAACCTGCTCGCCGAACACCCACACCGAGGCGATGCGGTACTGGTAGGTGCCGTCGACCAGGGTGCCACCAGCGCCAATCGTGGCAGCCGGGGTGGGCGATGGGGTCGAGCTTTCGGGGACCAGGTAGTCCGTCTCGAAGATGGGGGCATTATCGTAATTGTTCATCACGATCTTGCCGTCGTTCAAGGTGGTTTGGGTCAGCGGGATCTGGACACGGGTCTGAAGACCGTCCACGATCTGGCGCATGCGCAGGCCCATCATCCACAACTTCGGGTCATTGCGGGTCTGCCGGAAGGCACCGATCTTGGCCACGGCCTGATCGAGCATATCCAGGGAGACCTTGGCACCGCCGCCATCGATGACGTTGCCGGGAGCAGCGTTGAAGACGTGGGCGAAGATACCGGAGTATTGCAGGGCATCCCCGGTGAAGCCCAAGTCGTCGGCGCAGCCATACATGATGCCATATTCCAGCACGTTGCTCATGCCTTCCAGCGAGCCTTCCAGCTCAGTGGACAGGGCGTTGATGAAGCGCTCGTCCATCGCCTGGGCGAAGCCGGTCACTGAACCCCAGATGCGCTGGATCTTGAGCATGGTGCTCTTGCGGGCATACGTGGAGTTCTTGTTGTTAGGGCCGGTCGATTCACCTTCGAACCAACCCTGCGGGTGGGAGGTCCGGATGGTGTATTCGTGGGTCTTGCCCTCGGCCTGGACGACCTCAATCATCTGGGCCAGGGGCTGGAGCTTCAGCAGCTCTTCGTGCAGGACGGGGTCGAGATCGTAAGGCAGCAGGTTCGCGCCGTTGCCGGTCGTCTCCAACGCCTTGCGTAGTTCTTGGTTAGCAGCCATTTCTAATCCTCTCTTATGAGCGATAAGTCTACGGATAAAAGGGCGGGATTACCGCCGGTTTTTCATCTCAACATACTTGCGGATTGCCGACCGCAAATCAACGGCTTTCTCCTCGGCCACCGGCTCTTCCACAGGAGCCTCAGCGGGCACTTCTTCGGTTGGGATCATGCCCTTGCGCTCAGCGGGAGCGGGCATGCTCAACTCCGCGATACGGGCCTTGAGGTCGGCGTTTTCAGCTTCCAGCTCATCCAGGCTCTTGGTGGCTACAGCTTCACCTTCCGGGCGCTCGGGAGCTACCTGAGCCTCTGCCTTTAGGGCCTTTTGCTGTTCCATCAGTATTGCCAAGGTGATGTTAATCGCCTTCAGCGTCTCCGACGTGGCACCGAATGCATTCTCGATCACAGCGACCACCGGGTCGGCGGCCGGGGCGGCCTGCTCGACGGGGGTCTCTTCAGCAACAGGAGCGGCAACTTCTTCCGCTTCCACGGATTTCTCTTCCGCAACCACAGGCTCAGCCTGGGCTTCGGGCTGCTCCGAGACCGCAGCCTCTGGGGCAGGAGCTTCCTCTTCCGGAGTCACAGGCTCTTTGGCTGGGACTTCCAGCTCGATATCTTTCTGGACTTCGTCAGTCTGTTCCATGCTCTTGGTTTCTCCTTCAATTGTGATACCCATGCTCCGGAGAGCCGGGACCAGCCCCTGTTCTCGAATCAGGGTCCGGGTTGCATCGTCGATGCTGTTCAGCAGCAGACGTGCATCGTAATTGGCCGGATGATCGACGAGCGAGATCTCGGCCAGCTGGTAGTCATTGATCACCCACCCGCCGTCGGCTAGCATTTCAACGTCCTCGAAATTCACGAGGATGCCAACAGACAGCGCCTGAAGCAGGCCCTGCTCGACCTCGAACGCAGCTTGCGGGTCAATCACTTTGATTTCAACTTCGTTCCATTCCAGGCCATCGGCCGAGCCAATGCGGGTCACACGACCCACGGGCCGGGGCTGGTGCATGTACCGGATATTCCCCCACTGGCGGTAACGGGGAATCGCTCGTTCCGTCGCTGTCCGGGTAGATGATGTCGCCAACCTCGTCCCGATTGTCAGAGGTGAACTTGCCCAGTACGAGGACAGAACCGTCTTCGTTCTTCTGGATGCCCTTTTGCAGGGGCACACCGATTATCTTGCGATGCAGTTGCTTATCAACCATCTGACCGCCTAAACGACAGAGTTTTTCTGCGCCACCGTTAGCAGCTTTGCTCCGAGCTTCTTACCGAAGGTGGATGTCAGCTTTTCAAGAGGGACACTTGCCACCATCTCGCAGGTGATGGCAGTCTGCCCGCCCCGGAACATCAGGGGCTCCCCCCAGTTGTTGTCCCATTTCTCGTACAGCTTGGTAACCTCATCCGACTCCAGGAAGCCGTCAATAGTGACGCCCCGAGCGAAGGAGGTACCTCTACGAGTACTGATCGTACCTTTGTCAAGATCCGCATTCATCATCTCTATATCCTTCAAACCTTTTCACACAAAAAGTGTTTAGCGCTGCTCCTTGTTAGGTAGCGTTTGCTCACTGAGGACAGTCACCATACGCTTTGCAGCGACGGTAACCATCGCATCAATCAACTGGTACAGCGCCCGGACAATCGGGTCGGCCGTATACCAGGTCTTCACCGAACCGCAGTTCGGGCAGGTGACCGCTAAGTTTGGGCCACGGGTACGCAGGTTAGCCTGCGGGACGTTTTCCGAGGGAACCAGCTCCCCACCCTGGACTTCACCGAGTTCCAGACCACACTCAACGCACAACCAACTGTTATTCACTTCTCTTCACTCCACGTCTAGATTTGGACGAAGGGCCGGCCGGGATTAGAGCCGGCCAGCCCCTGATCACTCGTTACTCTGAGTTGAACTCAAGCCACACTTGCGCAAAGGCTGTAATGCCAGCCTCCAGGCGAGCAAAAAAGGTGGTATTCTCGGCCGGCTTCTCTTCCGGAGTTTCAGGATCCGCCGGGATTCCGGGTTCCTCTGGCGTACCAGGATCTTCCGGGGTCCTTGGATCGACCGGGGGTTCCTCTGGTTGAGCCTTACCGGCAAACGCCATTAGTTCATCCTCGGTGCCGTTGAATAGCACCCAGTTGACGGCCTTAGGTTTCCCGTTGCGGTCCTTGATCAGCGGATGGGCATAGCGCATGCCAGACCACTCCCAGAAGATCATGCTCTTGCCCGGGTACAGCGGGTTCTTGCTGTCGTCCGGGGGCATTAGCTGGCGCAGGGCATCGATGTTCTCGACAATTACCGGGGGCTGGCCCGTGGCGACCGGCACGGTCAAGACGTACTTGGTCCAGGAGCCATCATCCGCACGAACACGGTAGCGCCAATCGGCCAGATACATCTCCACGTTCGGCATCCAGTTGCCCATATACTGTTTCGAGTAGGTGCTGACAAAGTTGTCGTTCGTGCGCACCAGCACTTTGGCACCCTTGTCGTCGACCAAATTGGACAGGAAGTCGTAGATGGTTTTGTTGGTTGCATAGATGTTCGAGGGGGTCGCAGTCCTCGGAGGAGCGGTACGCTCGCCCTTTGCATAGCGTTCCAGGTCAAGATCCACCGTGTAGCGCTCCGCATTGACAATAGCTCCGGCAATCTTCTTGAACTGGAGCGCCTTTTGGATCACAGCGTAGTGCGCTTCCGGGCAATCTTCCTGGGTATAGTTGTCCAGCGCCGGGAAGGTCGTATGCAGCGAATAGACCGGCAAGCCCACCGTCGCAGCGTGTCGGCAAACGTCGGCAAAACCTGCATCCACATCCCAAGGGGACGTGGTGGCAAAAGACACGATGAAACGAACGCCCTCTTCTTTCAGCGCTTTCAACATTGTCTCGTTCACATCGATGTAACCGTCAACGACAAAACCAACCGGTTTGTCTCTCCAGGCCATATACTCTCCTATTCCTCGTACCGGTAATCTACTGCTTCCCGCAGCATAGTTTCAACCTGGGCGAAATAGGCCCTCGCCTCTTCAACCGTCGTGACTTTCCGAAGACCACCCTGGATCGCATCGTGCAAATAGTCAGGGATCACACTGCACCCGAACT
>CAWKIX010000016.1:0-45592 GCA_963849775.1 uncultured Prolixibacteraceae bacterium
TCGAAACAAATTAAAAATACTGAATGGATTTTATCTGTTGCTGCAGAGTTAAAAAAACAGGTCAGTTGGACAAGTTATTATAGATGGAAATTTAGCACAAGATTACATTACTCTTACTTCATTATAAATGCCATTTATAGAAGTAAACAATTTAAATGGCAATATTTTAAATATCTATTTTTGTTTCAAATGTTCATTCCAATAATTATTTTTATAATGATCTACCCGGTCAAAATGTTGAAAAGAAAAGTTATAAATTATGAATAAGCGAAAAACTATCCTATTTGTAATGCCTAACCTAGGTGGTGCGGGAGCAGAGAGGGTTGTTTCAATCCTTTTAAATAATTTAGATAGAAGGCTTTTTAAACCCAAACTTATTATTCTTAAAAAATATGGTTCGAATATCTTCCTTAATGATCTTAGCTATGATGTTGAAGTCATATCCCTTGGTCTAAAAAAGCGATTGCGTTTTTCCGTTGTTACTTTTCTCGTAAAATTAATTTTTCATATAAGAAAAGAATCGCCGGATATTCTCTTTATGGGGGCTGGAATCTTTTATTAATGCTTTTCTTTCAACCTTTCTATTTCTACTTCCAAAGAAGACTAAAAAGTTGTCCGGGAATCCAATCTTCCCTCCTTATTTGAGAAACTGACAATTATTCGCTGGATGTACCGTCACTTTTACAATAACTATGATGTTATTATCGCCCAATCGGATGATATGGTGAATGAACTTGTTGATAATTTCAAGATAAATCCTTTGAAGATTAAAAAAATCAATAACCCTGTTGATACACTTTATATACAGCAAAACTTAATGAGGATACTATAGTTAATTTACCCAAGGATAAAATCAACTTATTGGCTGCAGGCCGTTTAAATTATCAAAAAGGATTTGATCTTTTAATTAATAAATTCTCAAAGCTTGAAAATTCGAGTCTCCATTTAACAATTCTTGGAGAGGGCGAAGAAGAAAGTCGTTTAAAGCAACAAGTAAAATTGTTAAAATTGGAAGACAAAATTACTTTTACTGGAAATGTTGCCAATCCATACCGCTATATGCAAAAGGCTGATGTTTTTGTTTTAAGTTCACGGTTTGAAGGTTTTCCAAATGTGCTTTTAGAAGCACTTGTTTGCGGGATGTCCTATCTTGTACATGTCCAGGTGGAATAAATGAAATTGTTAATGAAGAGGAAAACGGCCTAACATTTTCCTTACAATCACAATTCAAATTTTTCAGTAAAATTAGAACAACTGCTGGTGAGTAAAATTGATAAGACTAAGATTAGCTTAGAAGCAAAAACGAAATATTCCGCGTCTAAGATTGTATCTAAATATTCAGAAATACTTAATGGAGTATAGTATGTTGAAGCACCTCATCTCATATATATTTATACTTTCAATTTTCCTGAGCAGTTTAATGATTAATATTGGGGGTGTTTCGTTTGATATATATTGGTATTTCCCTTTATTTATAATCGCTTTATTCTTCTTAATTTATGCGGGAATTTTGTATAAAATAGACAGAAATATTCTAAATACAATTCTGTTTATTACATGCCTATCCATAATTTCTGGTTACTCAAATCTGAATATAGTAATTAAACAATTAACGAACGTCTACTTCTTCCTAATAATAAGTTATGCTTATTTGAAGTACATGAATTTTGATCTTGATTCCATTTTAAATTATTACTTTTCTGTAGCAAAAATATTCTTGGTTATTGGTTTTATACAAATCACTCTTTTTGCCGTAGGTCTAGGCAATATATATAAAAGTGCTTTTTCATTCCTGACAATTCCAGGCAGTGTAACAATAAGGTTTCAATCATTCGATCGAGAGCCTTCGTTTGCGGCATATACTCTTTTGCCAGCACTTTTTATAGGCGTTCAAAACATATTTTATGGATCAAAACTCACATTTCAAAAGCTTGGTCATACTTATTTATTTTTGCGTACCTTCTTACATTTTCCTTAATTGCCTATATAGGGGTGACCCTGCTGTTGATCATTTTTTATTTTAGGAAATTTAATTTTAAAAAGATATTATACATAATACCATTAGAATTCTTATAGCCGGATTTACAGCTGCCGCATATAAGTTCCCAGCTATAAGAACTAGGATCGATGACTCAATCAAAGCAGTAAATGGCGGAGTAAAAGATCCCAGTGAAATCAATCAAAGTACATTTGCGGTATATTCAAATTTTATTGTTACGGTATTCGCTCTAGAAAACAGACCTTTGTTTGGCTCAGGAATTGGAACCCACGAAGTAAATTACGACAAATTTATCCCCCCGTCATTCAACAGAGTTTCAAACATAAATAAAAAAGAGGCTGCTAGTTTAGCATTGCGCCTTTTGTCTGAAGGAGGAATTATTGGCTTTTCATTATTTATGATTTTTCTCTTCCGAAATAGAATACGATTTAAAGAGGCTGAAGACAAAAGATCCATAAACATCTGGCTGCTAAACAATAGTATTTTCGTAATGATCGCTCTCCGCCTTCTCAGGCAAGGACATTATACTATATCAGGGTTTTGCCTCTTTCTATTGATCTATTATTTTTCAAGAAGATTATTCAAAACAAACTAGCACCATAAATAAAGTATTGACAAATGAAGGTTTTCTTTGATAATATAATTTTTTCCCTTCAAAAAGCTGGTGGAATATCAGTAGTATGGTTTGAACTAATTAGCCGTGCACTAGAAGATCAGGAAATAGAAACTTCATTTATTGAAGTTCCTAATGAAAACATATTTAAGGAACAATTAAAAATACCAACTGAGTATTTTGTACGTACTGGACTTTCAAAATTGCCAGTTTCAATTCAAAGGTATCTTAATCCTACACATTTAAAAGGGTAAAGGAATTTTTCATTCAAGCTATTATAGAACGGTAAAAAATCCTCAAATAGTTAATATGACAACTGTTCATGATTTCACATACGAATATTTCCGTAGAGGCCCTGCTAAATTTGTTCATTCGGCCCAGAAAGCCAAAGCAATTAAAAATTCATAAAGGATCATTTGCGTTTCTGAAAACACAAAACCGATCTACTAAAATTTTACCCTAAAATAGAGGAGCAGAAAATTCGAGTTATACACAATGGTGTTAATAGCGCATATCAATTGTTGACGAACGACAAAAATTCCCAACTAAAAGACCTAATACCATTTTCTAGCAAAGAGTATGCATTATTTGTTGGGGATAGAAAAAGTAACCACAAAAACTTTATGCTAGCCGCAGAGTCATGTAAAAAAACCAACACTGCCTTGGTAGCTGTTGGCGGAGGAACTATTTCTAAAACAGAAGAGAGATTTTTTAGATAATTTAGGATTAAGAAATTTCGTCCAAATTGGAGGCGTATCCAACCCGAAACTTAATTTATTATACAATTATGCTTTGTGCCTAATTTATCCGTCGGCATATGAAGGATTCGGAATTCCTATCTTGGAAGCACAAAAAGCTGGATGCCCAGTAATTGCGACAGCCAACTCTTCAATCCCAGAAGTTATCGGAGAAGGAGGACTACTGATGAATAAGGTTTCCGTTAATAATCTTTGTGAACTAATCTTCCAAATCAAAAATAGTCCTGAGTTAGTCACAACAATTGTTGAAGAAGGAATTAAAAATTCAAAACGTTTTTCATGGGACATATGTTATGAACAAACAAAAGCCTTGTACAAAGAAATGTACGAAGAATATTTTTAGATAATGAAATTCTCTATCATTACCGCCACATATAATAGCTATCCAAATATATTGGATACTTTGGACAGTATTCAAAAGCAAAATTATCAGCGATTGAATGGATTGTAATTGATGGTGGTTCTCAAGATCAAACTCAATCTTTATAAAAGATACGCCAATAATTACACAAGCTGTTTCAGAACCCGACCAAGGTATTTATGATGCGCTCAACAAAGGGATCAAACGGTCAACTGGCGATGTAATTGGTTTTTTGCATTCGGATGATATGCTAGCCAGTCCCGAAACACTGGAAAAAATTGCAAAAGTATTCGAAAAAACAAATGCTGATGGAGTTTATGGCGATTTGCTCTACGTAAGTAAAGAAGACACCAACAAAACCATTCGACATTGGAAAAGTAAGCCCTTTCACCCCAAAAACCTAAAATATGGTTGGATGCCTGCCCACCCCACCCTGTTCCTAAAAAAGGAAGTCTATGAAAAACACGGGCTGTTTGACCTGTCGTTTCAGATTGCTGCCGATTACGATTTTATGCTGCGCATTTTAAAAGACCCAGAACTAAAATTTGAATACTTGCCACAGGTCATCACCAAAATGCGGGTTGGTGGCGCCAGTAACAAAAGCTTAAAAAACATCATCCAAAAATCATCGGGAAGATTTACGGGCAATCAGAAAAAATAAGGTTGGTGGTGTTTTTACCTTACTATCCAAAAACGCTAAGAAAATTGGGGCAATTTATTTGAATAGAATGAATTTGAGCGATGCAAAAGATCGTTCGGGAAAAAAAAATATTCTTCTTCGTTGGACGGGATAATTGGCAAAAGGATGAATTCACTCAATATATCTTTCTTAAATAGTTTAAAAAAATATAAACAAAAAATATTTTGGGACGATCCAGGCTGGCGATATATAGTACATAATTGCGAAATATATGAAATCGATCTTTAAAACGACTTCCAGCATTGTACAGAAAGTGCAAATCTGAGAATAGTTCAGATTTTATTTGGGCTTAATACATTGGCATTATTTTTCTTATTTTGGCAGAAATAAAATATTTCGGTGGAATCACGCGCAACAAAAATTAAAAAAAGAAATTACAAAACTAGAAAACAAATTTAAAATCATTATCATTTCTAGATCTTCAGGAGGTAGAGTTGCTTCACTCAATTGCGGATGATTTAAAAATCAAACACATCATTTGCCTCGGTTATCCGTTTAAACACCCAGAAAAAGACATCGAACCTGAACGTTATTCTTCATCTGGAAAACATAAAAACCCCCATGCTCATTGTCCAAGGCACAAAAGATGAATATGGCGGATTGGAAATAAAAGAAAAATACAAATTTAGTCCAAGCATTGAACTAATGTTTGTCGAAGGAAATCACGATTTTCAAAATCAGTGATGAAGATTGGGAAAGGGTGTGAAAAAAATTGATGAAATAACCTTGAAATATGAATAATTAGATCTAGTCGATCAGCTAAAATTAGGAACAAAATACTTAGTGATTTTATAAAACATCGTTTAAGCTTATATAATTATTGGCAGCCTTAAACTTTTATGAAAATAATCACTGACGGGATAAATAATATTCTTAGAAAAAAGTAAATCTTCTTTTAAAGTATTTACAATTGGCAACACTATCCTCAAAAAAGAATCTATTCATAAATGAATAATGCAGAACTTTATCAACTCGTTTTCCGGTGCCTTATCAGCGACAGGCATCCGGAATATGCAAAAGAAATTGAAGACAAAGTTCTTGCAAAATGAGGATATCTTATACAGGTTCATTCATTTAAGCAGTAACCACCTTGTTTTACCGGCGGTTTACTTTCGGTTAAAAAAACTTGGGTTAATAAAATACTTCCCTGATGATTTTGCAGCACATTTAAATGATATCTACACCCTCAACGTACAACGGAATGAAAAAATACTTCAGCAAATAAATGAGATCAACCAACATTTACAAACCGAGAACATTGAGCCCGTTTACCTGAAAGGCACCGCCAATTTGCTGGATCATTTATATTCCGATTCAGGAGATCGCTTGATTGGGGATATTGATTTTTTAGTTCGGGATAAAGATTTCATAAAAACGGCTGAAATACTATTGAAAAATGGGTACACTAAGGATTTAAAAATTTACGATGATATTGAGTCGCTAAAAGACTATCCGCGGTTGCATCGCGATGATGTCCCCGCTCCAATAGAGATTCATCGTTTACCTGTAATTCCAAAGTATTCAAAAGAATTTAATCCCGAAGTAATTTTCAAGAACAAAAAACAAATCACCGATAAAATCAATTGTTTTGTTCCTTCCGATAAACACAAACTCATCCATACTTTCATTCACAGTCAGCTAAGTAACGGGGGGCACAAACTAAAAATGGTGCCATTAAGAGATTTGTACGATACTTTTTTATTATCGGAGCGGGTAAATGCAGAAGAAGTTTTGCCGGAAATTGAAAATGAACAGCAAGCTAAAATCTATTTCGATTTTCTATCAACCCTCACAAAAGACCCAACATCGCTTGAAAAGGTTGATGTAAAAAGCAAAAAATTTGTTGCTCAACACAATTGGTTTTTAGATCATCCAAAATCACACCACTTCTACATTAAATATTTTAAGGTGGAACATGTTGTGGTAAACCGGTTTTTAAAAGCTTTTGTCAGTAAATCGGTTTTTAAAAACTTAATGGCTCGCATTCGTGATCCACACTGGTGGAAAAATCGATTTTCAACAGGGTTAAAAGAACATCTGAATTAATAGTTACACCTCCTCGCTTATACAACGATTTCGCCGCTACTGCGCGATTGTATCACGTATGACTCCTGATTCCCATTCAACAAAATCTCCGTACAAAGAAAATACCACAAGGACTGAAAAGCAATACTGTTTGACGAGGAGGAACGACAAGGAGTTGTGTTGCGTGGATTTTTCTGATCCGTAGTTTTGTTTCAAAAAAATTGTTTGCCTTGATTTTTCTGTTTACTCTTTTGATTAATCAAAAGAGTAAAATCCGTCTGATAAGGCAAAAAACATAGCTGATACATTAGTGCAAGTTACAATTCATGGCACGGGTCTGCGATCTCGCCACAAGCCAAGAAACAGCCTCACCACTTTAAGCACAATAATTATAAGAATCTGTCAGGGAAGCCCTCGCTCCCGCACGAATCCCTTCGCGTGGTGATTAATCAAGACCATATTATTGCGGCACAAACAACAAGCAAGCTTTATTGAACGATTTGATTGCGCCGCTTTTATTCGCTTTGCTCATTCCCCCGCAACTTGTCCGACGCTGGCGGAAATGCCGGGGCTACCAACATATCGCCCCGCCGGGGCTTTTTTTATGCATCAAGGAATGCGTCAAAGGGATGCTATCCGTATAAGTCGCGTCAAACACGGATGGCATCCTTAAAAACTTCCATCCCAATAATAAAATTAAAAAAACAACCGCGTGTCCGACAAAATTCCGTGATGCGGGCTTCAACGATATATTGAAAAAACGAAAAGGTTAATTTTGTCTTGACTTTTCTGTTTACTCTTTGTTTCAAGACAAAGAGTAAAATCCGTCTGATAAGACAAAAACAAACAATAAGAGTCTAAGGATGCCATTCCATATACATTAGTGCAGTTACAATTCATGGCACGGGTCTGCGATCTCGCCACAAGCCAGAGAAACAGCCTCACCACTTTAAGCACAATAATTATAAGAATCTGTCAGGGAAACCCTCGCTCCCGCACGAATCCCTTCGCGTGGTGATTAATCAAGACCATATTATTGCGGCACAAACAACAAGCAAGTTTTATTGAACGATTTGATTGCGCCGCTTTTATTCGCTTTGCTCATTCCCCCGGCATACTTGTCCGACCGCTGGCGGAAATGCCGGGGCTACCAACATATCGCCCCGCCGGGGCTTTTTTTATGCAAGGGATGCGTCAAAGGGATGCTATCCGTATAAGTCGCGTCAAACACGGATGGCATCCTTAAAAACTTCTCATCCCAATAATAAAATTTAAAAAACAACCGCGTGTCCGACAAAATTCCGTGATGCGGGCTTAAATATTACATTGGAAAAACGAAAAGGTTAATTTTGTCTTGAACTTTCTGTTTACTCTTTGTTTCAAGACAAAGAGTAAAATCCGTCTGATAAGACAAAAACAAACAATAAGAGTCAAAGGATGCCATTCCATATACGATAATGCAGTTATAGCATGAGATTCCTCATTCGCAAACTTATTCGGAATGACAATCAATCAATCAATCATTCAATCAATAACACCTGTCATCCCGAACGAAGAGAGGGATCTCATCAAAAAAGCACAATTGATTTTCTGTACAAAGAATGCCATCCTTATCACGATTAGTGCAGTTACAATTCATGGCAATAAAAATAATTTACAGACCAAGCCCCTGTGCTAAATAAATCAATGCCGTTCATTGGAAAAAACATTTTCTTATTTTTACAAAAATTTAAATCCAGATGACCAAAAAAGTTTTTGTTTCCGGATGTTATGATATGCTCCACAGTGGGCATGTTGCTTTTTTTGAAGAGGCTTCACAACACGGGAATCTTTATGTTGGAATCGGCTCCGATAAAACCATTGAACAATTAAAAGGACGTCCGACAATTAATACAGAAAATGAGCGGCTTTTTATGGTTCAATCTATAAAACATGTGAAAGCAGCCTGGGTAAACAGCGGCAATGGCCTGTTGGATTTTGAACCCGAAATTAAAACCCTGCAGCCGGATATCTTCTTTGTAAATGAAGATGGCTTTACCCCCGACAAGGTAAAACTTTGTAAAGAAATTGGCGCCGAGTTGCTGGTAAGCAAGCGCATCCCCCACTCGGGGTTACCTGCCCGTTCCACTACCGAATTACGAAAAGTCTGTAATATTCCTTTCCGGCTTGATTTGGCAGGTGGGTGGCTCGACCAGCCTTTTGTTTCAAAACATTATCCGGGGCCGGTAATTACAATTAGCATTCAGCCCGATTACCAGTTTAACGACCGAAGCGGCATGTCGAGTAGTACACGTAAAAAAGCCATTCAACTTTGGCAAACCGATATTCCGGAAGGAAATCGTGAACTGCTGGCAAAAACATTGTTTAGCTTCGAAAATCCACCAGGAACTAAAGTAATCTCTGGATCGCAAGACGCCATAGGAATTGTTTTTCCTGGAGTTAACAAGCTCAATTACAGTAAGGAGAAATACTGGCCTGTTTCCATTGAATCTGTAAAAGACAATGATATCCTGGAGTTTATTGAACAACATCTTTGGTTTATTACACTATCGCCGCGAATCGGTGATTTTGATGTCCTTTCAGATACCGAAATAAACAAACATAATGCAAAGCTTCTCGCCGATGCTGCCGAAAAATGCTGGCAAGCCATTCAGCATAAAAACCTGAAGGATTTTGGTATTGCATTTAGGGAAAGCTTTGAGGCTCAAATTGCAATGTTCCCGCACATGGTTAACGATGATGTTCTTGCCCAGATTGATTATTACAAAGATTCTGCACTGGGGTGGAAACTTAGCGGTGCAGGTGGAGGTGGTTACCTGGTACTGGTTTCTGAAAAACCGGTGGAAAATGCCATTCAGATCAGAATTGTAAGAGGGTAATCGCTGAAAAAGTAATGAAGTACCAATTTTGCTTTCTCATTTTATTTCTACTGTTATTTCATCAATTAACAGCTCAAACAGAAACTTATTATAAAGTTTCCAATGCTACATTAATTTCTTCCGCCAATCAACCAATTTGGTTATGGGCAAACAATGATGGAAAAATAATGGCTGAAAATAACTTCTTGAATTTAACAGATGTAAATCTTTCGGGTATCCACAATATTAACAATTCCAATTTTCGCATTTCTGCAGGAACTGACCTAGTAGCCGGGTTAGGAAATAAATCGCAATACTTTCAGCTTAATGAGCTATTTGCCGGTTTTAACCTGAAGGGCTGGGAATTAAAAGGAGGTCTTTGGGTTGACGAGATGCAGTTTGGCGGTCTTTCTACTTCTAACGGGAATATTGCCAGAAGCAGGAATGCCCGGCCTCACCCAAAAATAAGTTTGCTTTTAACCGATTATAAGCCTTTGCCCTGGATCGGAAAATATATAATGTTCAAAGGAGAATATGAAGAAGGGTGGCTAAACGATGATCGTTATGTAATGAATACCCATTTGCATCACAAATCATTTTACCTTAAATTCAATTTTAGTGAGAATTTTGACTTGCAGGGCGGACTTGAACATTACGTGATGTGGGGAGGAACTTCGCAAAATGAAAAAGTGGGAAAATTACCAACCAGCTTAAATGCATATTTAAAATACATTTCGGGACAGAGCGGCAACAACGAATTTTCCGCATCCGACCAGAAAAATGTTGCCGGCAACCAATACGGAACTTATCAGTTCTTATTCACATACCGTTTTACTGGCTGGAAAGCTTCTCTAAATATCAGTCATCCTTTTGATGACTTGTCGGGAATGAATTTAAGAAACTGGAGAGACAATCTTTTGGGAATACACATTTCTGCTAACAACCGTGGCAGGCTGATTACCGACTTCATCTATGAATTTACCGACACCCGAAACCAAAGCGCCCGAACTGATTCGCTTTATTACTGGCATGAAGGAAGCCAGACATGGAGAAAAGAAGAATATGACAATTACTACAATCATGGAGTGTATCGGTCTGGAGCTACTTATCAGCAACTTGCCATGAATTCCCCACTCTTTTTTCCGGTTATTATTGATAATAAAATCAGTATGGGTTTTGAATCTACACGTTTCTTTGCCCACCATTTGGGAGCAAAAGGCAATTTAAATCCTTATTTATCATGGAAAGGAATGGTTACCTTTATTCAGCATTGGGGATCTTACCAAAATCCGTATCAGGATAAATTCAATCAGGTTTCAACTTACGTTCAGGTATGTTACAAAAGCGTCAATTTTCCTGTTGATATCCGAATTGAATTAGCTACCGATAAAATCAAAAATAAAAAGGATAATTTTGGCGTTCAACTCACAGTGAGCAAAAACTGGTAGTTCAAAAACAAAATGCTTTTTACAAAACCTTCACATTGATATAAAAAGTAAACATATGATTTTTTTTATTCCAAAAAGTTCCAATTATCAACTGGATATGCGGTTACAATAATATTAAGATTCAAAAAATTAACGATAAATTGTCATTTTTGTCATTAATTTTATTGATATTTGCTACCATTGTTTTAGAACACATTACCATTAAATCAAATGAGTTAAACACCCAAAAAACTATGGAAATAATTTTAACTTCAGAAGCTTTTATTATCAGTTTTTTACTGGTAGTTATTTCGGTTCCACCTATTATGCGTGTTGCAACTGCCAAGCGTTTGTTTGAGCCATTCGAAGAGAGAAAAGTACACACCAAAATAGTTCCGCCATTAGGAGGTGTAGCAATTTTTATTGGTTTTACATTAAGTGCAATAATTGCCACTGATGGTTTAAGTTTTGATTCATTAAAATACATCATCGCATCAGTAATCATCATGTTTTTTATTGGCTTGAAAGATGATTTACTGGTGATATCTGCCCAAAAAAAACTAATGGTGCAGGTTTTTGCTGCAATTATTCTTATAACACTTGGCAACGTTCGTTTCACCAACCTGCACGGGATGTTTGGAGTGTCATGAAATCGGATACTTAACCAGCCTTTTTTTATCGATTTTTGCAATGGTTGTAATTATTAATGCATTTAACCTGATTGACGGAATTGACGGATTGGCTTCGGGGCTGGCAATTCTGGCAGCAACCACATTTGGCTGTTGGTTTTTTATTAAAGGTAATATTCAATTTGCCATTTTATCTTTTGCTTTAACCGGCAGTTTGTCGGGCTTTTTTATTTATAATGTATTCGGGAATAAAAACAAGCTTTTTATGGGAGATACAGGCTCACTGATCATTGGCCTTGTTATTTCTACATTAGTGGTTTATTTTAATGAATTCAATATCGACAAAACGGCATTGTATGCCATTGGCGCAGCGCCTTCAGTATCTTTTGCAATAATTATCATACCATTAATTGATACGCTTAGAGTAATGACAATACGAATCGCGCAGGGAAAATCACCATTTTCACCAGACAATAGTCATATTCATCACAAATTACTTGAACTGGTAAATAGTCATATTAAAGTGACACTTATTTTTATTACTGCCAACGTTTTTCTAATTGCATTTGCCTTGTTGTTAAACAGAATATCATTTAATGTAAATATTCAGTTTGCACTTGTATTAATGCTTGGAATCATGTTTTCGTTAATTCCTTCAATACTTTTAAGAATAAAATCAGTAAAGCTGAAATCAGTTGAAACTGCAAATCAATATTTGCACTGAATTAAAAGCATAAGACATTTTATTTAAAATCAGAAAATTATACGATTTAAAAAAGATCAGGTAAAAAACCCGACTGGTAAACGAAAAGAGAAAGAGTTGCATATTTATATGTGGCTCTTTTTTTTGTGGTGGTGCGGTATAAATATTCATTTGGCTGTTTTCAAATGAACTTTTAATTTAATTGTAATTGTGAGTTTGAACTTTTTCAGTTATTAATAGTTTAATTTTTAGTTAATTGCTTGTCAACCATGTATGCAGATCAGAAACCAACCAGGATTAAATCAGACAGTGACAGCTTTCTTCAAAATGTTTTGAATCAAATATCTAATTGCTGCACAGAGGAAAAAAATCTGATGATTAGTGTATTTGATGTAATAAATAATAAATTCCTTTTTTGTAATGACTCTTTTAATAAGGTTTTAGGATTCAGTAACAAAGAAATGATGGATGGAGGTTGGGAATATTGGTATAAAAAAATGAATCCAGAGGAAGTTCCGGATATTAAGAGCAAGTTAGAATTACTAAATAAAAAAGCACTTTTAGGAAAACGTTTCAATATGATTTCTCTCTCCTATCATATTAAAGATGTATTTAATAAGTGGCGATTTGTAAACCACGACTTTTCAATCCACCAATTCATTGAAGATCTCATCGTTATAAGTTACATTCATGATATATCTCAAAAAGAACGAATTGAATATTTCTTTGAAACAAAAAAACAATTCTCGTTTTACGACAATGATCCGATTGTAATTTCAAAAAGAGAAAAAGAAGTTTTGCAATTAATTGCGGAAGGCTTTTCATCAAAACAAATTGCGAAAGAACTATACATTAGTGATCACACCGCCATCTCCCATCGAAAAAATCTGATTGAAAAGTTTAAAGTAAAAAATACAGCCCAGCTAATAAAAGAAGCGTCGAAATCCATTCTTCTGTAATTCTGCTATAAAAGAGTAAAATACCTAAAAATGGGGATTGATTCATAACCGATTCAACTGTAACTTGTATTCGGAAGTATTTTAACAGGATTATTATTGCCTGTTGATTTACGGACAAATAAAAGCAACCATTAAACTTTTAACTTATGGAATCCCAGCTAATTTCTTCCGCCTTAAAAGGGCTTATCGGGCATTTAAATATTGAAACCACAGAAGATAAAAGAAACCTCAATCTCTTAAAAAGATCACTGTCAAAATCCGAAATTTCAGATCAATCAAAAGCAAGTGAATCTGCATTTTCTATTGAAAAGACAGATCTCTTTTCTGATGATTCCATTCCTGAGGAACAAAAAAAATCGATTAATACCATTTTGAGTAAACGGGTAAAAACGAATGAAACAACCAATTATAAAGTATTTCGCCGTGAGGTTCCAGTGAGGGAACAATTGCTTTATAATTCAGTTGCAGATTGGGCAGCCGGATCAAAAGTGGATCATAGTTTAGGGCCTTTTACCGGCAATGACGGACGTAAGTTCTGGTACGATTTTTACCCGATAGAAAAATTAGTAACACTTTATATGCAAGGTATTACTGAACCTGTTTTGTTGTTCAAAATAAAACAAAGCGGAAGGTTAACTGCAATTACCAATGCTCCTGTTAGAGCAAGTCTCACTAAAACCTACTCGCTTGGAAAAGGAACAATTTGGATCAATTCCAAATTTCTGGCCCCCAATTCACCATCAGCTACATACACCGGTTTATTAATTAAAGATGGTAAAATTACATTGAACCAGACACCACAGGATGTTAACAACAAGCTTACAGTACCTGCCGGAACCAATGTTAGTGTGTCATTAAATCTGGATCAACCCAAAGTTACAGACGCAGACACCAATAGTGAATATGGTAAAGATGCGCGTGAAATGCAATTGCAACTGCCGGAAACGCTAAGTTTTCATTTTTCAGCAAACGGAAGAACCATTGATAATGTTGGTAATGCTTCATGGAATTTGTATGGGCAGAAAATACAATTTGAATGGATGGCAAACCAGCAAACGGTTTATGACACGCAATTACAACGCATATTTTTCCCCTTTAAATCTTCAGAACAAAATGTTGTTATACAGAAGAATGAATCTGATTTTCATAAATTAAGCAAAGAGGCTGCCATACAAAAAAGCGGATGGATTTTGCCGGTTGCGGCAATTGATATTTCGCAACCGACAGCCGCAGCAGGCATTGGAGAAATGCTTGTGCAGTGTAAAAATGGACTAATCAATAAATGGGTTGGATTAAATGGAGGAAGCTTCTCTTTAAACAAGCCCGCAATTTTAGTTGGCCCGGGACAGGTACTAATTACTGATCTTACCGCTGGAAATCCTCATGCCACTCAAATCCTAACACTTTGGAAGGATGAAATGGTAACAACCATAAATTTAAGCTTTTCAGAAAAAGTACTGTTCTTTTATGTGAGTAATGCAGGTGGTAATGAATTATTAATGACAAATACCAATGCCGATTTTCGTATTGATCGCCCGGTAAAAGTTGATGGAGTGCCACCAGCTATTCAGT
The DNA here is from genome assembly GCA_963849775.1 of uncultured Prolixibacteraceae bacterium. Taxonomy (GTDB): domain Bacteria; phylum Bacteroidota; class Bacteroidia; order Bacteroidales; family Prolixibacteraceae; genus Draconibacterium. The sequence goes on from CAWKIX010000016.1 coordinate 14,605, forward strand.
CGTTGAATTCTTTGCTGATCATCACTGCAAGTGACAAAAATAAACTGATCTATCTGTTTGACGATAACCTTATACTTGATAATGCCCAGATAAATAATCAGGACCCCGTTGTTCCTGAACAAATGGCTTTGGCGCTAACAAACGCTTTATTTAAAGTAACACAACCAAATGGCTGCCTGCTGTTTGGAAATTTTAATGACGATTTCAGCAAAGTTGAAAAAGGATTCCTGTTTCTGACCTTTGGACTTCTTGCCTATATTCCAACATTGCCCGATCCTTATGCTGCCAATTTGGGAATTATGCAACGACAGATAAGAGGAACTACAAAAGTCAACGTAAGAGGCGCTGCTTCTCTCAATCAACAAATTACGGCGTGGCTGGTTTGCCGTATTGCATGGGCCGACGCAACTGAAGAAGATAATGATGATACTGTGAATGTCTCATTCCATTTTGGCCCGTTAAATAATCAGTTCGGAGAAATATCACTAGATACACCAGAAGAAGAGATACCAAATGAATCAATTTCTGCATCTCCTTCAGGGTCGCCGGGTGATATAAATATTCAGCCTTCTCGCGGTTCTATAATTAATACTGATGCCGACATCGCTGTTTCCCGTCTGGCTAATCTTAATTTTTCTTCCAGAAATCTCAAAAGAACAAGTAAGGTTGTTACAGCAACAGAAAACATAAATTTCGCTGCTTTTAGCTCTGAGTCAGAACCACCAAAAACAGCCGCCGCAGTGGTTCACCCGAAAGAATTACCCGAGTACGGGCCCCAGTGGGATGGTAGTACATCGAGATATAAAAGAGATTTGTTTGCATTACTTGATGTAAGTACAAATGCAGATCTTTTTGGCATCAGTTTCGATCTTCTTTCCCAAAGAGGCTATAGAGTTACAGTCGGAACAGATACCACAACCGGAGAATCGATCTCCAATTTCTTTCCTGTTCAGGTTGAAGGAATGAATGTAGTAAGTGCAGGAGCCAATGTAAAGGCGTTTACCGTACCTCAAATATCGTGGGAGCCGGTATTCAATCTTTCTCCTCCTGCCCCGCCACCCGATGGCCCATTCCGGGAGACCCTGATGGCGGATTCAATTACTATCCAAATGACGGCGGGCCAACGCATATTCTGAACAACAGCGTCGAAAAAGTTACACTGGCGCCGCTGCCGGTAACCAGCTTTTTGCTTGACAAACGGGACACCGACAGTAATTTTAAGGCATTTTCTTTTTTCACACTACCGTTTGGTATGAAAGCAGCCGCTCAGTTAAGCCAAAAATATGTGTACAATAATGTTCCACGAGATGGTGGCGACCTCAATAAAATTAAGGTTTCATTTGAAAACGATGTAAAATCAGGGCTACAGCTTAGAATGGATGCCGGCGTACCACTTCGCGATGGCGACAGCGAAATGTTTATGGGAACAACAGTTCAAATCAATAATATCCTGGATTTGACTGGTAATGTAACTGGAAACAGCACGTTAGGAGGAAGTGTTACCAGCATTTTTAACCGTGAGTTTTTTTACGACACCAATTATCCTTTTGAATTATTTAAGCAACGTGGCGTTCCGGTAACCCGAATGGATTTAAGCGGTTACGGTGCAAGCATGTTCAGCAACTGGTTAAACACCAAAGCTGCCGTCGCCGAAACAAGCCAGGCAAAATTCGATGTTTTTGTAGGTCGTTGCTCTCACGAAATCATACAGGTAAAAAGCATTATGTACCCTTGGGCCATAAAAGTGGTTCGTACGATAACCCTATTCCGTGTTAATACCGGTTATGTGTATCGTTTTGACAGTGGCTGGCGTGCAGAAAGTGACGGAAAATTTGATTTCAGGTATTTTATTTATGAAAACAACCCGAACTTCCCCGGTGGCCCACCTGAAAATCCTGAACCTCAACTTATCGCGGTAGAACGTTCAGCTGAGTTTGAAATCCACCCGGGACTTGTAAAAGCATTGTATAATGTAAATAATATTATTGAAACCGCCGAAGTTGAGCCTTTTAATGAAAACGTAACTTTTGCAAAATCGGTGGATCAGCTTGGTATTGAAATAAATACGCCTAAAAATTATGATATCGAACTTCAGCCGGTGTATTTCGATGCTGACGTCGATGTGGAAGGTGTTCTTTCCGGAATGGTTACAAAACTCACCTCCGACGGAGAGAAAAAAGTGGTGCCTTCAAAAAGAATTTTAGGGTTTGTACAACTTGGACCAAAAGGTTTTCCACTCAATAATGCTGCGCTGAAACTTTTGGTAACACGGCAGGGAACTATTGGCGGCCCGCTCGATTGTGAAGTTGACCTGGTTGAAAGCACACAAAAGATGCGTATTAGCCGCTTCGATTTTAATAATTCATTTGGCACTAACGGAGCCGATCCCACTTTCTGTGTTGCAGGAAGAGGAAATGTATTGTTACCAAAGGATGGCAGTTGGACAATGGTTAAACACGAACGGGGAAATGGCGATGTGAGTCCGGTTCCTGAAAACCTGAGTATCCCGGTGGTAAGGCAGGGGAAAGTGGTTAAAAACGGAAATACGGTAAAAATTGATACACCTGTTGCCAATGTTTTAACACGCATTGCTGAACCTGCTGAACTGCTGCGCCAACCGGTTGCAAGTACCATAAATTACGGAATACTTCAAAACACCGACACTCAAAAGGCTTTGTTCCTTACCCCTTCCTTTAAAAAAGGCACAAAAAAACTACTCAGTAAAACTCCTCCGCTTTTTGTCGATGCTTTTCGTATTGTGAATTCCAAAGGAATTTTCCCAAATATTGGCGAGGCAGAAAATTTAGCAGGTGAAGTTTTAGGTGAAGCAATCCTGATGAAAAAGAACGGGAGCTTTCCATTTAATACAAGTAATCTAAAAGATTTGGGTAAGGATGTATTTGAACTGATGGACATTCAGGATACCATCAACAATGTTAAACAACAGGGACTTCAGTTACTGCACAATCCGGAAGAAGCTTTTGATTTGCCCACAGAGTTTGAATTAATTGATGTTGGTGATGGTAATTTCAGAATTTATATCGAATACGATAAGAAAGATAAAAACGGAAATGTAGAGGAATCAGGCTCGCTTGATTTTGATATCAATTCTGTGGCAGAAAGCTGGAAAAGCAAAATGAATAACATTGGTCTTGTTATCGATTTGGCAGGCATAAAAAGGCTGATGACAATTCGGGGTAAGTGGGATTCGGAAAATGGAAAAGAATCTACTTACCCAAAACCCGATTTAAAGTTTGCTCCTGAACTTGACCCACTGGTTGATTTACTGGAAATCCTGCAGAGTTTGCAGGATGGTAATTACGGAGAAGCAGTGCAAAACGGATTAAAACTCGCAATGAGCAACAAAGCCGGAAGTTGGGAATATAAATTTGAGGCGTCAAAGGAAATTCCTGTTTTGCGCTTCCCTGTTCCCGATGCGGTTTATAACGACCCGAATACACCTTTCAAGCTGGAAGCAGGATTAAAAATAGGAGCCTATTTTAATGCAGCGCTAAAAGTAACTACCGACGCCAATGAGTTACTACCCAGCGCCGGTGGTGTTTTAGGCTTTTACGCCCGTTTATCGGTGATGTGCGTCTCTGTTTCAGCAGCTACCATTTATGCCATCGGGCAGGCAAATGTTGATATTGCCGCCGATACTAAAATTGGCCCGTCACTTCGGATGAAATTCGGATTTGGGGCACAGATAGTTGTCGGTCTCCCAGTGGCTGGAAATGTAAGTGTAACATTTGTTGTAGGTGCCGAAATATTTATTGCTTCAGGTATTGTAGAGGTATCAGCATTTATGCTTTTTGAAGGCCATGCTGAAATTCTGGGAGGTATCGTTTCAATTACAATTCGCATTGAGGCAAAAGGCACCTATTCAAAGAAAGCAATTGGTGGCGGTTCACGTACCGACCTTCAATGTCAGGTTACTTTTGGACTGGACATCAGCATTGCATTTATCATTAATATAAGTTTCACTGAATCCTGGCAGGAACAACGTCAGATAGCTTAAAAACTAAAGTTATGAATCCAAATCAAAGATTATCAATAATGACATTTCCTCAATATTTTGATGGAAATGAACTTCATATAAATATAGTGGTAATTCCACGCGATCATAATCCATTAAACCCGATTATTGTTGGTGAGGCACCCCAAATTCCGGATGCTACAGCGGCATTTGCCGACGCAAGCTTTTCTTTTGGGGCTCAAATCATACAGGGTTTTGGAGTGAATCCGCTACCTCAACCCAAACCGTTGAGTGAATTAATTCAGTTAAATACAAACCCACCCAATAATCCTCGTGAAATTTTTGAAGCAATGGCAAATCATCTTCAGATTTTTAATCTGGGCATGATTAATTCCAATATCAACCTTCAGAATATTCCTGCCGAAAGACAATTTCAGAAAGCAAGGCCAATGCAGTACAGTGTTTACAAGCACATTCCAAAATCATACCTTAAAGCAACCGGAAACAGAGCAATTTCAAATAAAAATGCTTTTACCGATGACAAGTATCATTGTGCTGTAAAAGGGGCCAAGTTTCATGAAGGCTTTAAGAAAAGCAGCAATATTATTAGCTGGGGAAAAGTATTTGCACATATTTTAAGGCAACCATTACTGGCGCGGGCAGCCGGGTTTATTTATTCAACAAGCATTCCGATAGTAGAAGATACTTTCCCTGATGGTGGTTTTTTATACATTGATTTGGCTGGCGGAAGCACGTTCAGTCCTCAGCATTCCGCAGACGATACTTTTATAAAAAGATACGCGGCAAGGATTCCTGAATTGAAACCGGGCGAACCGCGACAAGTTTTTGCATCGTTGCTTTATCCTGTCTCAAATGTTCATGATGGAAATTATGACAAGTTATTTATTGAAACTGCTGAGTTCGACGATGGATTTGCCAAAATTGTGCATTGTCACCAGTCACCTCACCGCGATCCGCTAATTGAGGAAGCCGATGGTTCATATCCTGTAAAAGATACAGGCGTTAATCTGGGATGGAATGATGTTGAAATTCTGAACTGGTACATGCGTCAATTGATGATTGATTCATCGGTTGCAAGCCCCGAAAAACGATTGGATGCCCCAATTGGTGTTTACGGATATGTAATTGATGTTCGCGAAATGGCTGAAGCTGGTAACCCGGAAAATCCCTGGGAATCATTAAACCGGGTTGACAGCAAACAGCCACTTACTTTATTGAAAGATCCAAACATCAATAATGATTTTATTCAGTTAGACAGTTTTCATGGTGAATTGCCTTATCAGGTTTATCCGCAACAACTGGACGGCACAGAACAGGTTTTAGGGCAAATGCAACCTTACTGGTTACCCATGTATTTTGCCAACTGGAACGGTCACAGTATGGTTTTACCCGATGAAGATGCTGCTACTGTTTATCAAACCACCAACCCGAATTTAGATACCGACCCTGACGGGCAACCTGCAACCGACAAAGACGGAGCTCCGGTAACAACCGGAACAGGCGTTACCGGCGCAGCTAAAAATAATCTAAACCAATTGTACAATCCCGGACCTATTAATGCAGAACTTCGGTACGGCAGAACATACCAATTTCGGGTTCGAATGCAGGATATCAGCGGTGGTGCTCCCGCAATTGAAAGAACCCCGGTGAACGAATCTCCTTCTGACATTGCCACTTGTCTGTTTAAGAGATACATCGCTCCTATTCAGCCAAGAATACAGGAAATAGAAGCTATTCCGAATGCTCAGGCTGGAGAGTTGCATCCGGTAATTGGAACGGATGGCCCTTCTGAATTAAACGAACTTAACATCAGGAGACCAAAATTAGGATATCCGGCCGTTGTTTATACAGGAAAATATAACGATCCGATTCAACGTCTTTTGAATCAATCAAACTTAAGCCTGGATGTGGATAATGCCAATCACAGTCATAACGCAGAACATAGAGTTGGACTTGGAATTGCTGATCCTGATGTTAATCAGGTTGAAATTGTGGTTGAAATTGAATCGTTAAAACTAGATAAACTAAACAGTGTAAACGGAAAAGATGATTATGTCCATTTATACACAACACGGCGATTTTTCCCGGATATTAATGGTAACGACGATAATTATGAAGCCAATCTAAATATTCCCATTGAATACAAAGATATTGAGGGGCCCGACAAAGTATTGAATACAGGTGATGAAATCAACCTGGTACAAGACTTAGGTCTTACTGACGATATTGATAATCTCGCACAGCTGGTTTTACCAACTGCAAGAACCATTCGTCTCACCATCAGAGCGGTTTGCGAAAACAAAGTGGATGACAACGACACAAAAGAATATTACGGCGTCATCGATGAAGCCAGCAAAAAAATGGATATAAGATATGGAGAGGCTTTTAGCGTGGAATTATATAAACCATCAAACGATGAGACAGGACTGCTGGCGCTTACTCCCGGAGTTCCCAACATACAGGCTTTATACATGCAACCTGACGTTGGAAATGTTTTTGATGGCAAGCTAACCACTCTTTTCTTTGGTAATGAAATTGTGAGCCAAAATGCAAATGTTCAGCAACTTGCAGATCAATTGAATATCGAGAGTAGTGGTTTGACTCTTACTTCACCAAAAGGTAAACGTGTTATATTTGGTTGTTCAAGTCGCATTAGACACTCTCTGGCTCCTGACGGATCTTCAATAACATTTGCATCGAAGTCTGATTTATTTAATCACTGGTTATGTTGTATTAATGTTGAATTAGACAGGGATTGGATGTGGGATGCCCTGGAAACAGATAGTTTTATTGTAAAGCGGACCAAAGGTTTTACACATGATAACCAAGCTGAAGAAGAAAATGCTGAAATTGGACGGATAAAAATGATTCGGACAGCATCATTTGAATCTTTGGATAATCCGCAGCGGAATTCAACGCAAATTGTATTTATTGATGCAGTGGAACCAAAGAAAGATCCGCAGGCAGCGAATTCATTTCCTGATACAATTGATTTAAGTTACACGCTTGAACCAAGATACAAGGCAGGCCATGCAACTGAAAAAGATGATTTAGAGCCTTTGGAATTAACATTACCGATTACCACTCCACCGGCCCAGGTACCAAAAATAGCTTCAGCAGGATTTGCGCTTTCACCGTATGTTCGGGATGAAATGTATCAAAATTCTGAATCACGAAAACGATTTCTTTGGATTGAATTTGATGAACCAGTTGAAGATCCGCAGGATACTTTCTTTGCACGGGTACTTGCAAATTCACCCGACCAGTTGATAAGTAATAATAATCCTTCGCTTTTCATTGGTCAGCAGGAACCGCCGTTGCCAATTGACCCAGAACTTTTGCGAATCGTCTCCCCCGCTTCTTCCAATGATTTGGCCGGGTTAAATGCAATGCAGCCAATGAAAAAAAGCACAACAAGCGATAAACACTACATTTTACCTTTGCCTCCGGGATTGCATGCTAACAGCGACGAAATGTTTGGTTTTTTCACTTATGAATTCAGAGTCGGGCATTTTGAACGGCCTGCTGTAAATCCAAATGAAGAATCTGAAAAGGTATGGACAACAGCGCAGGGACGTTTTGGAAGGAGATTAAAATCTCAGGGAATACAACACCCTGCGCCGGCGCTTACTTGTATGCCAAACCGCGACAAAGACAAACTTTGGGTAACTGCACCTTATGCTGCCGCAGTGCATAAAGGCAAAAATGTTACTGCAATTCCTCCACGAACTGAGTTGTGGGCGCTACTGTATGCACAGGTAAAACAGGCTGATAACAACGACTACAGGAATATCTTGCTGGACGACCGTCCACTTGACTGGAGAATACAAATAGAGTCGGATAAAGACGATGATGTATTTAAAAAATATACAAAAGATGAACTGCAACTGCTTAGTAAAATAACATTAAAGACTCAGAAAGGACAATCGTCTGTAGTACAAGCCGGTAACTTTATAAAACTTATTGATTTTACTAAGAAAGAATAAAAGTTCTACAAAATATGGAACAACGGTGTGGAACAATAAAGAAGTGTCGCAGTTGCTTTCAATTTACGGATTGCCAACCGATGCGCCGCTAAGTGTTGTGGTTGTTGAAACGCTTCCTCAGATCAAAAACATCTTTGAGCACATGTCAAATTTAGATCAGCCGCAGGTAGCAACTACAACTGCCAATCTTTTAAATGATGAACAAAAAGCCGCATTTAGCAGGGAATACGTTAAGCGATTTAGTGCCAGATCGGTATCGTTTGCAGCGGAATCAGAACAAAGACCAAGTCCGGTAAGTGATGAACTCGGACACCATCGTATTTTACGAACTTCGCGCTTAACCAAGGTTCCTGATGTTTGTTGCACAGATTGTTGAAATGTATAACCGAAAGGATATTTCTTAAAACAAATATAAAAAGCTTCTCAGTGAGAAGCTTTTTAATTGTAAAACCATTCTTATATTTTTTACGTTTTACTTGAAAAAAGGAGGTCATTTTGATCTTCAGACAAACTGTAATCAATTTTTTGATTTCTGTAATAAGTGGTCCGGGTGTCTGATATAGTTCTAAAATATGTATTAACTTTAGAATCTATACTTAATTGAGTCAATCAAGTTATTTTTCCCTGTGAAAGTGTACATTAAAAATATGGTTTGTATTCGCTGCCAGATGGTAGTAAAAGCTGAACTCGAAAAGCTCGGGCTTCAATATGTATATGTAAAAATTGGCGAAGCCGATATAATAGGAGATATTGAACCTGAACAACTAAAACATTTAAATATTGGGCTAAGAAAGGCAGGACTGATATTAATGGATGATAAAAAAAGTGTTCTTGTTGAGAAAATAAAAAGCGCAATAATTGAATTAGTACATTATTCCGAAGAACAAATTAAGGTGAACCTTTCTGATTATCTTAGCGAAAAACTCAACTATGACTATACCTATCTGGCCAATCTTTTTTCGGAAGTAAAAGGAACCACTATTGAAAAATTTTACCTTAACCATAAAATTGAAAAAGTTAAAGAACTTATTGTTTATGATGAGTTAAATCTTACGGAGATCGCCTTTAAATTGCATTACAGCAGCGTTGCCCACCTCTCAAATCAATTTAAAAAATATACAGGCCTAACCCCAACTCATTTCAAAGAATTAAAAAACAAGCGTCGTGAAACACTTGAGGATGTGTGAATAATGTAAATATTCTTCAGAATTGTGTAACACATTCTTAAACCCAAATCACGTAATTTATTATGCAAAACGTTGCACTTAAATTATTTACCAAAAAAAGATGGTAATCAATTGCATTTAATATAATCATTCAAAATAGTAATAATGAACGTATTACTGGTTTATCCGAAATGTCCCGACTCTTTCTGGAGTTTTAAACATGCTCTGAAATTTATTTCAAAAAAAGCTTCAGTTCCGCCACTTGGTTTAATTACTGTTTCGGCAATGTTGCCAGAAACCTGGCAGAAAAAATTGGTGGATTTAAATATCACTGCACTTCGGCCAAGCGATATCCGATGGGCCGACTACGTATTTATCAGCGCTATGTATATTCAAAAAGAATCGGTAAACAAGGTAATTACTGAAAGTAAAAAATGGGATAAAAAATTAGTTGCAGGTGGCCCTCTTTTTACCCAGGAATATATAAATTATCCGGAAGTAGATCATTTTATTTTAAATGAAGCGGAAATAACCATGCCCCTTTTTCTTAATGATCTGAATGAAGGCAAAACACAACGGGTTTATAAAACCGATGAGTTCGCCAATTTATCGCAATCACCAGCACCTGATTTTCATTTATTGTCGATAAAAGAATATGCTGCATTGAACATCCAGGTTTCGCGCGGCTGTCCGTTTTCATGCGATTTTTGTGAAATAACTGCGCTTCTGGGGCATAGAGTCAGGATGAAAAAAACTCAACAAATTATTGATGAACTTGAGCAAATTTATAACCTGAATTGGCGCGGTGCTATTGCAATTGTCGATGACAATTTTATAGGAAATATAAGAGAAATAAAAAATAACCTGCTCCCTGAAATGAAAAAGTGGATGCAAAGGCATAAATACCCTTTTAAATTTAGTATCCAGAGTTCGATAAATCTTGCAGACGATAAAGAGCTGATGTCGCAACTGATTGATGCAGGTTTTAATGCCGCCTTTATTGGAATTGAAACACCCGATGAAATATCGCTTCAATCATGCAATAAAGTTCAGAACAAAAACAGGGACCTTATTCAAAGCGTTAAAAAGATACAACAAGCCGGAATTCAGGTTTCCGGTGGTTTTATTGTTGGTTTCGACAGTGATACACCATCGGTTTTTCAGCGCCAAATCGATTTCATTCAGCAAAGTGGAATTGTTTCGGCCATGGTTGGATTATTAAATGCTCCAAAACACACAAAACTCTACAAACAGTTGGAAACGGAAAATAGGTTAACTGTTGAAGCCACTGGAAATAATACCGATTCATCAATGAATTTTATTCCCAAAATGGATTATAACGAGCTTCAGGAGGGGTATAAAAGAATTATTACCAATATTTATTCAGTAAAACCTTACTATCAGAGAGTTAGACAGCTGTTGCTGAATTACAACCAGTTGTATAAAGGTCAAAGAAAAATAAAATTTAACCTGCTGCTGGCTTTTATAAAATCGGTTTTTGTCATTGGTTTGCTAAGCAAGGGAAGAACTGAGTACTGGAAATTTATTATCTGGACCCTTTTTAATAAACCAAAATTAATGGTTGATGCCATTACATACACGGTTTACGGATACCATTTCAGAACTATTTACGGGCTGCGCCGTGTATCCTCATAAATGTGTGAATAATGTAAATTATTAAATCAATTGTGTAACATTTTCAAAATTGAAGGTCGAGTAAATTTGCTCAGATAATTTTATTGGTGACGAATGAATACAGGTGACGAATGTATAAAAAAGAAATTGAAAAGTCGAGAATCCATATCCTCATTGAAATCATTGAGTATGTACCCAATTCGGTGGTGAGCAAAACCATTATCCGAAAAACTACCGGAAATATTAGCATTGTTGCCATTGATACCGGTGAAGCGCTGGCCGAAAAAATTTCGCCATTCGACACCTTTATTCAGATTATTGAAGGAACGGCAGAAGTTGTTATTGATGATCAGCCGAACATACTGCATACAGGGCAAGGAATAATTATTCCGGCACATACCTCAAATATGGTGAAGGCAAATGGCCGGTTTAAAATGATTTCGACTGTAATTAAAAGCGGGTACGAAGGAAGCACATTATAAAATCCTTCCTAACCCTTTCTGACGAAGGAAATCGGAGGAAAAAACTAAAAGGCATTATCACAGAAAAAACTATAATATACATAAACAAATAAATATCATGGCAAAAAGTAAAGAAGGAAAAGAGAAAAAAAATGTAAAAAAAGAAGCAGTAAAAAGCCTGAAAGAAAAGAGAGCTGATAAAGCAGCCAAAAAATCAGGAAAGAGAGATTCAAGTCTAATCTGATCGCTGATATACATAAAACAAGTCAGACTGTGGAGTTTTGACAAACAAGAATTAAACTATTTTCTGTCTTGTATCCCGATTCCCCTGTCCTGAATCAAATTTTTGAAATACATGAAAATCACTTATATTGCCACATATCCTCCCCGGGAATGCGGTATCGGAACATTCACAAACAACCTGTTTAAATCAATGTTGAGAGACAATGGGGAAAAGGAACGTAAAAATGAAGGTTTTGTGGTTGCAATAAATGACAACGATCTCACCTATAAATACCCTGAAGAAGTTAAACTAACCATCAGACAAGATCATCAGGAAGATTATTTGAAAGCGGTAAAATACATTAATCTTAGTGGCGCCGATGTTTGTATCCTTCAGCATGAATTTGGCATTTTTGGAGGACAAAGCGGGGTTTACATTCTTCCTTTGCTTCACCGGCTGGAGATTCCGCTCATTGTTACACTTCATACCATACTCAAAACACCTTCTTACAACGAAAAAGCAGTTTTAAAGGAAATTTGCAAAATGGCACATAAAATTGTAGTGATGAGCCACAAAGCGGTGGAATTTCTCACTAAGTATTTACGATGTGCCAAAAGAAAAAATTGCGCTTATCGAACATGGTGTCCCAGACATTCATTTTAATCCGGAAAAATCGAAAAAAGAGTTTAAACTCGAAAGCAAAAAAGTACTCTTAACTTTTGGTTTTATTGGACGAAGCAAGGGGATTGAAACAGTAATTAAAGCATTGCCGGAGGTAGTTAAAAAATTTCCGGAACTTAATTTATATCGTTTTAGGGAAAACCCACCCGAATGTACTGCGGCATTCCGGCGAAGAATACCGTATTTTTCTTTTACGTTTGGTGAAAAACCTACATCTCGAAAATCATGTCATATTTCTAAACGAATTTATTGATGAACAGGATTTGTTCAAATATTTATATGCCTGCGATATTTACATTACCCCATATTTGAATGAAGCCCAGATTACCAGCGGAACCCTTTCGTATGCCGTGGGAGTGGGTGCAGCAGTTCTTTCTACACCTTATTGGCATGCCGCTGAATTGCTGGCAAACGGAAGAGGCAGATTATTCAATTTTAATGATTCCGATGATCTGGCAAAAACGCTTAATGAACTCTTTGATAATCCTGAAGAACTTAGTAAACTTAAAAATAAAGCCGGTGAATATGGAAGAAAAATTACCTGGCCGCAAATCGGTGAAAAGTACGTAGTACTTGCAGAAAAGATATTAAAGGATGAGCATTCGGTTATTATTCAAAAAGAAACGGAACCTGATTTACTCATCCTTCCTCCATTCTCACTTACACATATTAACCGATTGACCGATGATACCGGCATAATTCAACATGCCAAATTTGGTATTCCCAATTTAAAAGAAGGCTATTGTCTTGATGATAATTCGCGGGCTTTGTTAATGGTTTTAATGGCTTACCGGCAAATGAAAGATATGCGGGCGCTCGAATTATCTCCCATCTATTTAAGCTATATTCATTATATGCAAAATGCAAACGGAACATTTCGTAATTTCCTGAGTTTTAACCGTAATTTTTTGGATGAAATTGGCTCTGAAGATTCGTTTGGTAGAACAATATGGGCACTGGGCTATTTATTGGGGAATGCCCCAAACGATGCTTACTATCAGACTGGCAAATTGGTTTTTTTTAATGCAGCTCCCAATTTTGAAAAATTAAAATCAATCCGGGGAATTGCCAATACAATGATTGGAATAAGTTATTACCTGAAAAGCAACCCGTCTGACGATTCAATGACTGAAAGATTAAGAAATCTCGCCAATGTATTGGTAAAACATTATAATGAAAATCAGACCACTGACTGGAATTGGTTTGAGTCTTTACTTGCCTACGATAATGGCATTTTGCCACTGGCGCTTTTGCATTCAGCAGAAATACTAAACGATGATAAGATTACAAATACGGCTATTGAATCGATGAATTTTCTTACCAGCCATACATTAAAGGATAACTACCTTTCGATTATTGGAAATGAAAAGTGGTATAAAAAAGAGGGAGAACGGTCTGTTTTTGCGCAACAACCCATTGATGCAATGGCAATGGTATTAATGTACCACCAGGCATATTTGGTCACAAAAGACAAAGACTATCTCAATAAGTTGTACACCTCGTTTTTGTGGTTTCTGGGTGAAAATGATTTGCGGATGAGTCTGTACGATTTTGAAACCAATGGTTGTTGCGATGGATTTGAAAGTTATGGTGTTAACCGGAACCAGGGCGCTGAAAGTTCGCTCGCTTATTTAATTTCGCATTTGACTGTGCTGCAGGCCTACGAAGAATTTCACAGGTCGGACTTGAAATTGGTGTAAAAAAAATCCCGCATTACGCGGGACAAAATTTTAAATTGCAAATATTATTTTCAACTAAGCTTGTTTAACATTTACTGCATTTAATCCTTTTTTTCCTTCTTCCAAATCAAAAGTTACTTCGTCATTTTCTCCAATGCTGTCTTTTAAGCCTGATGAATGTACAAAATATTCTTTCGACGAATTGGCGTCTTTAATGAATCCAAATCCTTTTGATTCATTGTAAAACTTTACTGTTCCTTTGTTCATTATATTAAATTATTAATTACGCGCAAGTTACGTTAAAATAATGAATTTGCACTCTATTATTTATATGTTGATTGTTTATTTTTAAAAAAATTGCATGTTTTACACATTTGAACGTTTTATCCGTGCCCGAATAAATATTTTGACAATCTCGTTAACCAACAGAGGAACCAAACCTAAGGAAATTGCAATTATCCAACCACCAAGGTCAAGCATTTGTAAATGAAATGCCCTTTGCATTACCGGAATTCCGATTACGATTAATTGAAGCAGTACACCCAGAATAATGGCTCCAACCAGGTATTTATTGGAGAAAATCCCAATCTGAAAAATTGATTTTGAACTATTTCTGACAGCAAGCGAGAAAAACAACTGGCACATTACCAGTACCATAAAAGCCATCGTCCGGGCATATTCAACCGTATTTTCCGGAGCTGAATGATCAAACGGGCTGTACCCATGTTCGTAATAACCGAACCAGAAAGCCAGTATTGTTAACGCTCCAATTAATACACCGCCAAGAATAAGATGAAGTCCTGCGCCCCCTGCAAAGAAACTCTCTTTTGCATCGCGTGGTTTTTCTTTCATTACCTCCGGATTTCCGGGATCCATGCCCAGTGCAATTGCGGGAAAAGAATCGGTAATGAGGTTGATCCACAACAACTGGGTAGCAATTAACGGGGCTTCCAAGCCTATCAGAAGCGTAACAAACATGGCGATTACTTCACCCAAATTACAGGTAAGCAGAAAGATAACCGCCTTTTTTATGTTGCTGTAAATATTCCGGCCCTGTTCGATGGCTGAAACAATGGTTGCGAAATTGTCGTCCATTAGAATCATATCAGAGGCGCCTTTGGCAACATCGGTGCCGGTTATTCCCATCGCCACACCAATATCGGCAGCATTGAGCGAGGGTGCATCGTTTACCCCGTCGCCGGTCATGGAAACAATATTACCATTAGACTTGAGAGCATGCACAATTTTTACTTTGTGCTCGGGCGAAACACGTGCAAATACGCGGCACCCAGCAATCTTTTCGGCGAGTTCTTCATCCGAAAAGGCATCCAGTTCCCCGCCCGTTATGGCTTGTTCAATGGAGTCGACCATCCCCAGTTCACGGGCAATGGCAAACGCTGTGTTTTTATGATCGCCGGTAATCATGATGGTAGTAATTCCGGCCAATTTTGCTTTTTGAATTGAATCTTTCACTTCGGGTCGCGGAGGATCAATCATTCCGACCAACCCGAGTAAAATCAGGTCTTTCTCCATCTCAGCACTTTCGATAACCGAATCAACAGGTTTATACGCTACACCAAGGGTTCGAAGTGCATTGTCCGACATTTTATCGGCTGCTTCAAGGTATGTTTTTTTATGTTCTTCGGTAATCGGAATTACTTTCCCGTTTTCCAAAACCTGTGTTGATATTTTGATAAGATTACCAAGAGCCCCTTTCGTATAAACCGTGTATTTCCCGTTTTCTTCGTTCAGTGTCGACATTAATTTCCGGTCGGAATCGAAAGCTAACTCATCTGCCCGATCGGTTTCAGAATTGATTTTTTTCCGGTCAATTCCCAAATCATCGGCAAGTAACAGCAATGCAATTTCGGTTGGGTCGCCGGTGCTTTCTCCGTTTTCCGATGTTGCATCGGAACAAAGAACCATTGCCTTGTCCAGCAATTTTGCATCTTCAGAAGCTTCGTTTTTCGAATTCCGTTCAACAGCTTTTTCACCTTCAAGGTTGAAATACGTTTGAACCGTCATTTTATTTTGGGTGAGCGTGCCCGTTTTATCGGAACAGATAATGTTAACCGAACCCAGCGTTTCAACCGCCGGAAGTTTTTTAATAACCGCCTTTTTCTTCGACATGCCGGTAACGCCAATGGAAAGTACCACTGCTACAATGGCTGCAAGCCCTTCAGGAATGGCGGCCACTGCCAGCGAAACCGATAAAATAAACATATCGGCCAAATCACGACCCTGAATTAATGCAATAACAAAAATGACAACACAGATTGCAATGGCAAACATTCCAAGCGTTTTGCCTAACTTATCCAACCTGATTTCCAGAGGGGTTTTTTCCTTTTTTTCGGTATTAATGAGATTGGCAATTTTACCAACTTCAGTTTTCATGCCGGTTTCAACAACAACTCCAACTGCCCTTCCACGGGTTACAAGGGTCGACATAAACGCCATATTCATGCGATCACCTAACGGAGTTTTAAGATCACTGTGAATTTGTGATGCATCTTTATCGGATGGAACAGATTCGCCGGTGAGCGCCGATTCTTCTATCTGAAGATCTGCAGACTCAATTAAACGAATATCTGCGGAGATAAAACGGCCGGCATCAAGAATCAGAATATCGCCGGGGACAACTTCGTGTGAATTTACTTCCTTCACCTCACCGTTTCGGCGGACAAGCGCTTTTGGAAACGACATTTTCTGAAGCGCCTCAATGGCCTTTCCGGCTTTTACTTCCTGTATTACGCCAAGAACAGCATTGGTAATTATGACAAGGATGATGATGGTGGCATCGATGTATTCACCCATAACAAGGGTAACAACCACGGCCGCAAATAAAATGTATATAAGCCACTCCTGAAGCTGTGCAACAAACAGTTGGAAGATATCCTTTTTCTTTTTCGAAAGCAATTGATTCGCACCGTATTTTTCAAGCCTGACTTTTGCTTCCTCTTCTGAAAGCCCCGACGAATCATCAACATTTATTTCTTTAAGAACATCTTCTATTGATTTGGAAAACCACATTTTCTGTGTTATGAATCTTTCAAACGTCCGGTTATCTTTTCCAAAGAAGTTTTCAATTTGTCTATAGCGCCCAGAACTGCCTGTTCAGGGGAGTTTGCGTGGTCAGTAACAGCTATTGGCTTCATCCCTGCAAGTCGGGCTTCCACCATGCAACGCTTATCATTAAACCCGTCTTTTTTGCCGTCGTCGTCAGAGAGGTGAATCTCTAAGCGGGTTATCTGATCGCTGAACCTGCTTAGTTCTTCCGATATTAAGGAAGTTGAGGAAGCTATAAGATCTTCGCTCCCGATTACATTTTTATCTGTATTAAATTGTATTTGCATTTTATTTATTTAATTAATAACGAAATATTGCTGCCATCCCTGTTTCAGAAGGCATTTTATCGGTTGGGAGAACCATCACCTGCCCACCCATTTTTGTTACCAGTTCACCCATATCATCGAGCAGGTCATCTACTTTCGGATTTGTCAAATCTTTTTTCTGTGTATTTCCCGTCACCAGATTTGTTACCCTGACTGCAATAATCCGGTCGGCTTCAACAATAAGTGTATCAACCCGTCCTTCAACTGCCGCTACAGCTACTTCCTTGTAGTCGTCGCTGCCTTTGCCATTTGCCCTTGCCTGTTCAAACCGGGCAACCAGGCTGTCAAGTTTCAGGTTATATTCGGGTTCCATTATTTCCCAGGCCATATTTGCCAGTTTATCTGGTGAAACGGACGAAGGATTTATAGAAATTCCTTTCGATAACAACAAAGGATTTTTGTTTACCTTATGAAAAAGGCTGTGGTGTTCAGGCAATGCGGCAAGTATAAGAGGCCAGCCTGAAGGTTTCGAATAGTGTTCGTAAATTGTATCTGCAACGATACGGAAAAACCTTTCAGCGTCTTTTTCAGTTTCCTCTTTTTTACCGCCATGACCGTGGTGCATGGGCGAACTTTCTCCTCCGGAACCACCATAAGATGCAACAGTTGTATGACTGTCGCTCAATTCATCACCAAGCGCTTCAGTTATGGTTTTTGGAATATCAGCAGTGAGTTTAACTTTAGTAAGTGAGTGACGGTTGCCTTCAAAAAGACGGATATCATGAAGGGTTAAGCACAAAACGTGATAGTTGTCAACCGATTGTAAATATTGCCGCAGTGGTTTGGTATGGAAACTGTCGGCTACCATTGCCAATTCCTCAACCGATTTATGCAATCCGACAACTTTAAATATTCCTTTTGCACTAAAAACAGCCAGTCCTTCTAATGTGTGATCCCAAACATCATTGTCGTTAACAAGGGCATTTACAGGTTCAAGATGTTTTTGCACTTCAGCGGCTGAATATTTCTGCATCAGCGATTCCTCCATTTGCTGAACAAGATTTTTAAAAAGGATGCTATCCTGAAGATTTTCAGGATGTTTTTGGTGCGTAGGCATATAAAGTGAAAGACATGGTGCCTGATCTACTGCCAGAAGCTCCTGAATCAATTCTTTTGTAAGTAGTTCCATTGTATATTATTTTTTCAAAAACTTTTTTAATTGTTCATTGAATTGGTCCGGATTTTCCAGATTGCTTAAATGTCCTGCATGTTCAATAACAGACAATACAGAACCGTTTATTTTTTCATGCATGAACTGTGCTGCTTCTGGAGGTGTGATTTTATCCTCCTTGCCAACCAAGATCAGAACTGGCACGTTTATTCCCGATAATTTACTGCAGGTTTCCGTTCGTCTTGATAAGGCTAGTAGTGTTTTAACAATTGATTTATCTGCAGTGCCGACAATCATCTCCCTAACCCAGGCAATAACATCTTTCTTTGTTGTAAAAGATTCCTGAGCAAAAAAATTCTTTAAACTTTCATCGGCGAACATTTCTATTCCGTTTTTCCAAATACCTTCAATAGCTTTCATTCGTTTTCCTTTAGCTTCAGGGGAATCGGCTATACAACTGGTATCACATAATAAAAGTGCATTAAAACGTGTCGGATGATTTTCAATTGCATTTAAAGCAATGTATCCACCCATGGATAAACCACAAAGTATGGTTTTTTCAATATGCAATACATCCATCAGCGCGATCAAATCTTTAACAAACAGTTCAATGGAGAAATCATCAGTACCAGAAAAGGATTTCCCATGTCCACGCACATCGTAAGCTATCACCCGGAAATTCTCTTTGAGCGCTTCCATCTGTTTATCCCACATCTCTTTATTAAAAGGAAAGCCATGAATAAAAATGATTACAGGTGCTTTTTCAGGTCCTTCATCGGTGTAGCTTACAGTGATATTATTTACTGAAATTTTGATATTTTCTCCCGAGTAACGCATCGTTTTTTTTGAATTCAGTTATTCCAAATCTCTGTTATGAAAAGAATTGTTAAACTCTTCACGGTCATAAAATCCATCAACAGTATTCGAACTGTGAATTTTGGTATCTCCTTTGTAATGGCGAACTACATTTAATTCGTACTCAAAATCAATAACATCTCCTTTTTTAAACCGTTTGGTTTTAGCAAAAGTTGAACTATCAATTTGGCTTGTGTTTACCAATTTGTTCTTCTCATCAATACTTGCCATTCCAATAGGAATAATCAGGTGATTTTCGCCTTCCTTGTTTAAAAACTCATGCACACCGCCACTTACACTATTTTGATACGTGTTATACCCTTCCTCAATCAAGGTTTCATCAACTTCAACATCGAGGTAAACAACGCGTTCAGCAATTTTATTTACCAGCAAATGATCCACTTTTCCAATGGTACGGTTATTTGCATCTTTTACATTCCAGCCCCTTACATCGCTGTAATTTTCGGCTACTTTATAACCTGATAATTCATCCAGGTTAAAAAGATTTTTATTTGTATCTGTCATTATTTTAATTTTTAAAAGATTAATTCATTTTTTGAAGAAGGTCAGAAGCTTTAGCAAAGTAATTCTTCACTGCATCTTTCTGTTCAAGAGTAAGTGTCTCGGGATTAATTGATGCTGATGCACTTTTTAATTCTTCAACTTCATCTGTCAACCAGGGATATTTAGCCAGTTGCATATTTTGTAATGCAGTGGTAGATTATCAGCCGCATTTCTAATGTTATTGGCATGTGATGTTTCAAAAGGTTCGTTGTCAATCAGTAAGAGCTGATTCTTTTACCTTTTCCAAATCTGCCTGAACATTATACCCAATTTCACCGGCCATTGCATTTGTAGCAGCTGTTAATTTTAAGAGCGCTTCAGTTATGTAAGCATGATTTAGGCTGTCTTTGTTTGTATCGTTTTCAACAAAACTTACAAAAGCAGCCACGGTGCTGTTATTCTCGTTTACACCTAAAAGATTGGTGTCATTCGTGCCGGAAACATAGTTTTCTTCAGTTACTAATTCTGATGTGTCGTTGTTATTACGAAATCCAATGTAATAAACAAGAATTGCGAGTACAACAACGCCAACGAGTATCCACGGCCAAATCTGTTTTTTCTGTTCAATTTTAATTTCTGCCATAATAATTTTCTTTTTAAGTGTTAAAATATTTATTTGAAAAGAGTGAGTTTTCAGTAGTGAATAACTGAAAGGACAAAGTTCGGAACCTTTGATATGATAAGTGTTACACAACTTTGGTAAAAGTTTACATCATTCACACATCAGCCATTTGAATATTAGTTTTTTCTAAAACTGCCTTTTATTTTTTTCCACCATCTGGTTAAAATTGGTTACGGCCATCACTCACTTTTATATTTTTCTCGCCAATGATTAGTGCAATTGGTTTGAGCTCTTCAAATTCTTCGCAAACCACTTTTAACATGGCAGCAAACGGCAAAAACAAAATCATGCCGGCCAGTCCCCAAACAGCAGCGCCAATAAACAAACTAAGTATGGCTGTTAAAGCATTAATTTTTAAACTGCCCCCCACAATTCGTGGAGTGAGAAAATTATCGGAAACCAATTGAACAGCCCAAAATAAAATGGCAACTGCAACGGCTATCCAAATTGAATCGTAAGAAACAAAAGCATAAATTACAGGAATGATTGCTCCCATTGTAGTCCCAATGTATGGTATGATGGCCAGTGCAGCACCTAAAAATCCGAAAAGGAAAGGATTGTCGATGCCGATAATCAACAACCCAATGCTGTTGGCTAATCCTATTATAACAGTAAGAATTACCATACCAAACAGGTATTTTTGCCCAACCTGCTGAACCGATTTAAACATTTTTAATACCCTTTCGCGATTATCTCTCGGGCGAAAAAGCCAGAAATGCCTTTGTTAATCCATCTCTGTATATAAGGAATAGAAAAGTAAATACAATTGTTGCCAGCAGTCCGGCCATAAAAGTTGCTGTATTGCTAACTGTTTTACTTACCAAAAATCCTGTCGAATCAGTAAGCCAGACTTTCATCCGGTTAAATAGTTCATCCTTTTCCAGATTTTCCATGAAACTCACATGGTTATTGATAAATAGCGTAACATCGGCAAAAGCACGGATAATTTTATCTTGAAAATGAGTGAATTCTTGTGCTACATTAATAATTTGAGTTGAAAAAAAGTAAATAACACCTCCAATTATTAAAATCACAGCGAAAATGGAGAGAAAAGCAGCAAGTGTTTTACCAATTTTCCATTTCTCAAACTTTTTTGCCAACGGAAACAGTATAAATGAAATAAGCAAAGCAATACTTAGCGGAATGAGAATGGGCTTTGCCAAAACCAGTATTGCAAACAGCGCAAACACGGTGGCAATTGCGTAAAACAGTTTTTGAAACGACAGATTCATTTAATCTTTTGTTTTTGAATGATGAGACAGATTTAATCTCTTATCAAAGGTCAGGAGTTTTCAGAAAGAGAATCTTACACAATTTTGAGAATGTGTTACATTATTCCCACTTTTGCGGGCTGTAATTTCCAAAATCCGGGAATACTAACTAACTAAAGTCAGGCTGAATATCTGATACGGCAATTTCTGATGGGGCTACCCCGCCTGAAATGAAATCGGCAAAAGCACGGGTAAATTCGGCGCCAAAGAAAACAATCATTGATGAATATGAAACCCAAAGCATAATTAAGATAATCGAACCTGCAGCTCCATATCCATCGCCGGGGTTTAATTTTCCAAAATATAACCCCAACCCAAATTTCCCAATACCAAACAGAAATGCGGTAACAACAGAACCAATCCAAACATGTTTCCATTTTATTTTGGCATCGGGTAAAAATTTAAACATCAATGCAAACAAAACGGTAAGAAATATAAATGATAAGATGAAATTGACCACTTGCAGCGCCACAAAAAATGTTTCTGAAAAATGACCCGATAACCAATCGCCAAAAGCCGAAAGCAACGCGGAAATTACAAGTGAAACAATCAATAAAAACGCGATGGTGACGATTAGCCCGAATGAAAACAACCGAATCCTGACAAAACTCCAAATACCATATTTTGAATCATCAATCTTAACTTCCCAGATGGTATTTAGTGATTTCTGTAACTGTGCAAAAACCGCTGTGGCGCCCACAATCATTATAATAACTCCGATAATTGTTGCCCAAACCGAGTTTTTTGCTTCGCTGGCCTGTACAATAATATTCTGAATCTGCAGGGCGGTATCAACGCCCATTGTAGATGCGAACTGGGCTGTTATATGATTGTTTACAGCATCGCTTCCAAAGAAATATCCGGCAGTTGTCAGAATTACGACCAGCAACCCTGGCAGTGCAAAAATTGCATAGTAGGCAATTATTGCACTTTCGCGAAACGGGTCTTTTGCCCACCATTCTGTAAGCGCTATTTTTAAGATTGACCAGATATTTTTAAATGGTATCTTCATTTCCGTCTTTAATATTAGAATGATTACTTTATGAATCATTTGTCGGGTAAAATGGTGAACTTTAAACAAAGATGTGTTACATAACTTGTGAAATAAATTACAATATTCACACTTTTTGGAAGGGGAAGAGCAGAGGGCAAAAGGCAGAGAGGTAAGCGCAGGATGGAAGGTAATACAGGGCGGAATCCTGCATTTTAACTTTGTGTGAATGATATAAACTTTCGAAAGAATTCTGTAACACAGCGGAAAACAAATTGATGCATCTTTGATTCGGAATGAAACGGAAAATTTACTTGAGGATTTTATACGGGATAATTGCTTTCGTACTGCTGGTGCTGCTTTTAACGAAAGTGGTTGTTGAGCCGTGGATAGGCAAAAAAATTCAGGCTTCGCTAAATAAAAATTCGGGCGCTTACCTGGTAGAAATTGAAAAGGTTCATGTTTCAATCTTTCGTTCGGGCGTTGAACTTAAAAATATTACCCTTCATTCGAAACAGGAAAATGAAGGAAAAACTGATATAACCGGAGAAATTGAATCTGTAAAATTCAAAGGTATTCATCTCATAAAAGCATTATTCAGAAAAGGCATCCATATCAGGGAAGTAGATGTTTTCAACAGCCATTTAACGGGGAAAGTCACATTACAGAAGGAAACCGGACCGGCAAAAGTTTCACCGGTAAACATCAGGATTGAAAACCTGTATTTAGATAAACTGTTTGTTGACGTTAATGACACATCAACCGCGCAATCTTATTTGCTAAAAGACGGGGCGTTAAAAGTATTTGAAATCAATGTCATGAAAAATGACACTTTATCAACCAAAATTTTTGGTGAATTGGATTTCGTTGCGCCAAAATTCAAAACAGTTACATCTGATAGTCTTTATACGATTTCGGTCATAGGAGTAAACTATTCGGCAGCTTCGAATACATTGACCGCTGACAGTTTTACCGTCCATCCAAATTATTCCGAATATGAATTCACTGCCCGAAGTCAGTTTCAAACGAATCGCTTTGAAGCCGATATCAGTGGAATATCTTTTCATGATTTTTCGGTTCCTGACTATATCAAATCGGGGAATATCATAAGTTCATACATCGAAATCGGGGGGATTGAAATGAACGTTTTCAAGGATAAACGCAAAAAGTTCAGACACACTGAAAAACCAACATTTCAGGATATGATTTATAATTATCCTGCGGCGATGAACATTGATTCCTTCGCTATTTTAAGCGGAAATATTGTTTATACCGAACATTCTGAAAAAGCCATTGAAAAGGGTAGCATCAGCTTTAACGAAATTGATGCCCGGATTTACAAAATTACCAACGACACAATTTACAAAACAAAAAAAGCTTATTTTGAGTTGAACGCAAATGCATTGCTGATGGGCAAAAGTAAAGTCAACCTTTTGTTAAAAGCAAGAATTTTCGACAACCAGAACACATTTGCAATGAATGGAATGCTATCGGGAATGGAGGCTTCGGAACTAAACCCAATTTTGGAGAAAAGCGCTTCCATAACAATCACCTCAGGGAAAATAAATACCATGAATTTCAGCTTTTCGGCAAACAACACAAAAGCAACAGGCAATATGAATTTGCTTTACGACGGATTGAGTTTTGATATAATGAACAGACAAACAGGCAAAACCACAGCTTTTAAAGAAGAGGTAAAATCGTTGATTGCCAATATCATTGTAATTGAATCGAACCCGATGCCGGGTGAAGAAATGCGGCCGGGAATCATCGAATATGTAAGAGATCCCGAACGATATTTTTTTGGTTACTTTTTCAGATCCATCTTGCCGGGAATTAAAACTACTGTCACCAAAACGAAAAGCGCAAAGAAATTAAAAAAATAGAAACCCATAAAAATGACTTTTAAATAAGTATTATTGAATATTACAAATAGCAAATTATGAATAAAATACAAAAATTATTTAAAATAATCGGAACAGGATTCACCAAAGACCAATATTACGAATCGATGAATATGGCTCTTAAAAGATTGGACAATGAGTACACAATGCTTCATTATCCTCTTTATGCAAAAGAGTCAGATAGTTTCTTTCAGGCGCAGAAAAACCTTACTGACTATTGTATTTCATTACTCTATCCCATAAAAAATAAAGTTATTCTTGAAATAGGGTGTGGAAATGGAGTTCAGGCGATGTACATAAATGCCAACTATTTTCCATTAAGGGTAACCGGGATTGATATCAATAAAGCCAACATTGAAATTGCCAATGAAGAAAGGGATCGCTCGAATATTCAAAATGTAAAATTTCATGCTGGTGATGCTCAAAACCTTACACAGGTCTCATCAAATTCTGTTGACGTTTTAATTAACATTGAGAGTGCTTTTCATTATCCCGATAAACCGGCATTTCTGAAAGAAGTGGAACGCGTTCTAAAACCCGGGGGACAATACCTTATTGCCGATATTTTAACCACCCGTAAAAAAAGAAATCAATTTATGAAGTTATGGGGAAAAACAATGGTTTATCATTTTTGGAACAAAAAACAATACGAGGAAGAATTTTTAAAATCGGAACTTGTTATTAATTACAGCGAAGATATAACTCAACAAGTGATAAAAGGCTGGAGTAATTACCGGAAATGGATTCCAAAAATAAAAAGGGAATTGTTTTTACAAAATGTAGTGTACAAAATATTTTATGTTATAAATGCCAGAATCAATATCTACTTCTTAACGAACCGACAGCAGTATATAATTTATGTTGGAAGCAAACCGAATGTAAAAAATTTCGGGCTGAACTGATTGCATATCATAGAATCCAGGTATTTTTCTATTTCTCTGCAGCTTCCTTCTTGGCTGCCTTTTCCTTATCCTTGAAAAACCCGCGCAATAAAAAATTGTGTTGGGCAGCTTCAAGGTCTTCATCTAATTTTTTCGAACTGCTCTCTAAATTTTTAATCGTTTCTTTTAAACGTGTGCCTGATTCTTCATCGTGAAGCAACACGCCAATGGTACTGTTCGGATTACTGCTTGCCTGTTTCAGATTTGAAACAATCACAGTTGCCGTATCTGCAATTTGCTGCAATTGCAAAACCGAGGCTTTTACTGAATTAAAAACCACGGTATCAGTTGTTAGTTCGTTGGCCAGTGTACCTTTTTTATTCAGGTTCGAACTAAAATCTGCCAGTGAACCGACCAATTGGTCTGCCTTTTCGGAAGCACTTTGAAGCGATGCAGTAGCGGCGTTAATGTTTGAATACACCGAACTGTCGGTAAGTAGTTTCCCAATGGTTCCTTCACCGGCAGCCAATGTTTTGCTTATGGTTTTGAAATCATCGGTAATCGCCTTAATGTTTATATTGTTTTCCTGAAGTGTGTTAATCATATCTTCGGAAGTAAAAGTTTTTTCCACCTCCAAGGTATCTCCTTCCTGAATTTCAGGAAACCTTTCAGTGCCTCCGTAAATCACAAGGATTTTATTCCCGATTAAACCATCGCTGCTCAATTTAACTTTGGCATCTTTTCGAATATATTGTTGTGCTTTTTTATCAATTTTCAAATGCACTTCCACCTGCGATTTTCCATGAAAATTAAGGTCGCTCACCGTACCTATTTTAACTCCCGAGAACCAGACGTTGTTGCCTTTTTGCAATCCACCCACATCATCGAAAAGCGAAACTATTTCCATTTTATTTGTAAATGTTTCGTGCAGGTTGCCAACCATCAGCGTTCCGGCAATAAGAAATGCAAACCCTAAAAAGACAAAAAGTCCTACGATTACCGCGCGTTTATTTGGTGATTCATTCATTGTTTATTGTATAAAATTGTAATTAAAAAAACCTGTTATCTGTTCATCATCCGAATCAAAAACGTCTTCAAATTTTCCGTCTTTTAAAAATTTGCCGTCAAACAACATGGCTATTCGGTTTCCCGTATTTTTTGCACAGGTGAGGTCGTGTGTAATAATAACAGAACTGGTGTTGTATTTATGCTGAACTTCGTTGATCAGCTCAATGATTTCGGCACTTGTAATCGGATCTAAACCCGAGGTTGGTTCGTCGTACAACATGATTTCGGGTTTCAGGATTAAGGTGCGTGCAATGCCTATTCTTTTGCGTTGTCCGCCCGAAAGATCAGAAGGCATTTGATTGATTTTATCTTTTAAACCCACTGCATCAAGCACTTCTTCCACAGCCTCATCAACATCTATTTTTGCTTAGATTTTTTACATTCATGGTTAACGGAAAGGCCAGATTCTGGTAAACATTCATGCTGTCGTACAAGGCGCTGTTTTGAAACGAAAATCCAATGCGCAGCCGCAATTTATCCAATTCAACTCGGTCTAATTTATCGACTTGTTTTCCCAGCACAAACACATCGCCTTTGTCGGGTTTTAGCAATCCCACAATTATTTTTATTAAAACCGATTTGCCTGAGCCCGATTTGCCAAGCACAGCAACATTTTCGCCTTTAAAAAGATTAAAATCAATTCCTTTTAAAACCTCCAGATTGCCAAATGATTTATACAATCCTTTGATTGAAATCACCGGTTCTTCTTTTATGATAATATGTTGTTCTGTTTTTTCCATTTCTTTAAAAATATCGAATCCAATTGGCGGCCTGAACAAAAATTAATTCCTCAATAAATATCAGGAACATGGCAAGCACAACTGCCTGGTTTGCTGCTTTGCCAACTCCACGGGTTCCCTGCGTGGCATGATAACCTTTGTAACTCCCAACAATTCCAATTGTAAAACCGTAAGCAATTGATTTCGCTACCGATGCAAAAATGTCGAGAAAGCTGATGGATGAAAAAGCATTTTGATAATAAGTGAGCAGGCTGCTGGTTTCCTGGGCGTGAACGTTGATAAATGAACCCAGCAATCCGAAAAAACTGCAATACAATGCCAGCAGGGGAATTGTGATGGTGGTGGCTAAAACGCGGGTAACAACCAGATATTTAAACGGATTAATTGCAGAAACTTCCATCGCCTCTATCTGCTCGGTTACTTTCATTGAGCCAAGTTCGGCGCCGATACCCGAACCTACTTTGCCGGCACAAATAAGTGCGGTAACCAAAGGCCCCAATGCTCTTACTATGGCAATTCCAATTAACGAAGGCAGCCACGATGTTGCCCCAAAATCCTCCAGTGAAGGGCGTGATTGTTTTGTAAAAACGATACCAACAATAAATCCGGTGAGGGTAATTAACGGCAGCGATTTTAAACCTACCTCGAAACACTGGTGAATTACTTCGCGCAGGTGAAAAGGTTTTTTAAACACCTCTTTAAAAAAACGTAAGGTAAATTTATAGGCATCGTTTATTCCTGAAAAATATTCGTCAATGCCTTTTGAAAATATGATATTTATTGGTTTTAGCTCTGTTCATTAATTTGTTCTTTGTGTTGAAGATAGCTTTTAGCTTCAGCAGGAGTTCCTAAAAGAATGGCAATCCATCGTGTTTTCTCATTCTGTTCCATGATTATTTTAATGGTAAGTGTGAAAGGAGTAGCAAGGAACATTCCCACTGGTCCCAAAAGAAATCCCCAGAAAATAAGCGAAAGTATCACAACCAGTGCTGACAGGTCCAATCCTTTTCCCATGAGTTTAGGTTCAACAAAATTACCAAGTACATTGTGGATAACCACAAACGAAGCCAAGTGTCCAGAGCGCCCCGCCTAACCCCAGTTGCAGCAGTGCAAAGAAAAATGCAGGAATTGTGGCGATAATGGAGCCAATATTAGGAATATAATTCATCAGGCCGGCAAGTAAGGCCCACATGAGCGGATAGTCAACACCGATAATTAATAAAGAGAAATAGATAAGAATTCCGATAGCTAGACATATCAGGGTTTTTATGGCAAGGAAATGGCGAATATTTTTTAAAATGGTAGAAAAATATAAAATGGATTTGTATGTTCCGTTTGTAATTGCTTTTGCCTTAATAAAAAAACTGCCGAATTCCATGAGAATAAAAAGAATGATAAGAAAGATAAGAAAAGCGCTTCCAAGCATGGTGAAAAGTTCCTTCACCGCAACTGAAGTAAATTTCTCGATTCTCTCCGGTTGAATAAGTTTTGTTATTTGATCATTTGGGATATTGAAACCATTTTCATTTAAAAACTGAATGGTTGAATTGCTGATCGCTGTAATAGTTGATTCGTACTTTGTAACATTGCTTAGGAAGAATGATAATGTTCCTCCGATAAGTGAAACAAATCCGAAAAAAATTAAAATCAATCCCAGTATTACAATAATGATGGCAACCCATTTGGGTATTTTCTTTTTCTCCAACCATGAAATGGGTTGAATGCAAATGATGCTGATAAAAAGCGCAAGTAAGATGGGAGCGATGATTGCTTTTGCATAAATAGCCGCTGCAAAAATGATAATTAATGCCGCTATTTTTAAAAGGATAGAACCTTCTATTGATCGTAAACTGTACATTAAAAATGGTTTTACAGAGTTTGTTGGACAGAAAACCTGTTGTTGCTTGAAATTACTTTAAATAATCTCATTAAAACCTATCTAATACAACCCCCACTTTATAAAGCCTCGGATGTGTGCACGCTCTATTGTTCTTATTCCTCCTATAATAGTATCAAATCCCTGTTTCCCTATTTGATTTATCACTTCTTCTATTTCTTCTTCACCATTTTGAGCAGAGAAAAGTTTTAATATCAAGATTAACTATTTCCCCCAATTCCTCTGCACCCAAAATCATATTAATTGATCCAACTACTGCTGCTCGTGAGCAATTAAAACGCTTTTTACTTTCATATAAGGAATGAATCAAATCATTTCCTACCACAGGAATCTCAACTACAGGAATATAATACTCCCGATTCCTCAAAGCAGAAGCTAGTAAGGCCCTCGCTACAATAACATCAGAATCTAATTTCAAGCGCCTGACTTCATCTGGCACCCTTTGCTATAAATGCTTCCATTTCATATTCTTCTTTTTCGTATTCGGGACTGTATGCATTATCATTATGCTCTTTAAACGTTTTTTTAAATAATTCAATGAGTTCTGGGATATTAACTATAGCAGCAATCTTTATCATTGAATCCCCCCACAATGCCTTTTATTAGAGGCTTTTATTATCTAAAAGCAGTTAAATTTTAAGGCGAAATTAGTAATTACATAAGTTAGTATAAGAAATGGTATTTTGGGTAATTGGATATTCACAACATATTTTGTATATTCTTAATGTTACAATATTGAAACGTTTTTTTCAAATATGATATTATGTTCACAAACAAAAGATAGGACCGGGTTAACCCGGTGGCCTATCTTTCGTTTGTGATATCTATTTTTTTATTTTTATTAATTCTTTGCTAGACAAAACTAAGTCTTTAAATGAGTTAAACAAATCTTCTTGAGTTTTTATATACTTTAGGCTTCATCAGGGTGCCATGTAATGATTGAAACCATGAATTTCTCTGTTTCTTTTGCATAATCAGGATTTGAAGTTACAACTTTTTCAATAGCTTTGGTAAATTTTTCTACTATTTCTTTTGGTGTTCCCTTTGGGAATGAGTAGAAATAGAATTTTGTAAATGCTATATCTACGCCTTGTTCTTTAAATGTCTTCACATCAGGTATATATTTAACTCTATCCTTTGAAAGTATTCCAAGACATTTGAATTTTCCTGATTTAATATAGTCTTGTACTAAACCATATTGTGTTCCTATTACATTATTTGTCCGCCAAGTAAAGCAGCAGTCTTTTGAGCGGCTCCTCCAACGTCAACTATGTTAAGTTTTGTATCTGTTGCTTGCTGGAAAGCTAATGATTGTAAATGTGTAAATGCGCCAACTTCTGTTGCAAATTTGACTTTACCAGGATTTTTCTTGGCATCATCAATTAAATCTTGAAGAGTGTTATATTTAGATTCTCCACTTACAACGAAACAATTTGTCTCATCTAATACAGCAACTCCAGCATTTTCAAAATCTGCATAAGTATAGTCAACCAATCCTAAACAATGTATTTAACAGCATTGAAGGATGGAAAAATAATACTGTATAACCGTCTGCTTTAGAATCCTTAACTTTCTTGGAACCTAGTGACCCACCTGCACCACTAACATTCTGAATTACCACTGGCTGTCCAAGTTCTTTTTCAAAATATTTTCCAAGTGTTCTTGCATTCCAGTCTGTATCTCCGCCTGCCCCTGCAGGAACGATTACCTGTATAGGTTTGGTTGGATATTTCACTTCCTCTTTAGGTTGGTCGGCTGGCTTAGTTGTTTCAGCTTGTTTAGCTGGTTCAGTTGGTTTTGGCGCCTCAGTTTTCTTGCCGCAGGCCATTCCGAAAACAGCAACCATCACAAGCATTGCCATAAA
>CAWKIX010000017.1:0-212655 GCA_963849775.1 uncultured Prolixibacteraceae bacterium
TTTTTTTTATATTCCACTCGTTTCAAACTCTTTATACTTTAACCATTTTGCCATCCCATCCAAATCAGGGAACAATTGTTTGTCGAATACCCCGTATTGCTCCAATTGCTTACATATTTTCCGATGGTTGTTGTTATCGTGTTTTATAATTATTTCAATGTAATCTGCTTCATCGATTTGCTTTAACGGCTGGTGACAAGCTAGTAAAACCCCGTCCTGTGCCCTAATACGCGGGGAAACATGTGCAGGGTCATATATAATATTTTGAGTAATGTCGAAAGGAGATTTTACATCTTCTTTCAATAAAGATGTCATTTCAAATGCCGGTATACCCAAATCGTAATTGATAGCTTCATCTTGTACTTCATCAGTTGATTCTTCTAGTTCAAAATCTTCATAGGGGTCTAAATCGTCAATATGTTTTATGGTGGTTAAATCGCCAACAGGTTCAATTTCCTTGTGTTTGTTTTCACCGTTACGAATAATTTCGCTGTACTTCACTACATTTTTAGTGAGCACATATACGGCGCTATCAGTGTCTTTTTTTGCATAACGCGAGGCAAAATACAGGGCAACAAGCGGATTGGTAGTCCAGTCCATAAAGCGGGTAGGCAAGCCATGATGTTGCGCCAGCGCCAGATACTCCCAGTCGTTGCGGGGGAGATGGTTTACCTGACCCATTACATGGTTGGCAAAGGTATCGAGAATACGGCACTCAAAATCGTAAAACTGAGAAAGATTCTTTCGTTTAAGATGGTCGTATCTCCCAATTGATGGCTTTAATTCGTAGCCATCCACAATTTTTCGCGTTTGACCCCGGTAATAGGGATGCTCGATTTTTAACTCGTCTTTAATGACTGTTAAATAATCTTCAAACGATTTGATGGTAAATTCTGCGCTCATGCTTGTTCAGGTACTTTTATTTTTCCAGTTACTGCTGCCGAAATCAGAGCAGTTTTGTATTCTATTAGTTTATCAATGTGCTTTTCAGTTAATCCAATTATTTTATCGATACTTTGGGTTTCCTGAAATACATAGTTTGATATTTGAATTTGCTCATCTTCTCCTGGGATTGGAATCTTTATACTTCCCAATACTGAAGCGTTAATTGCAGGGTAACTAACACCAACTGAAAGGGAAACTACCTTTTCGACAAAATATTTACTCCTTAGCAGAAACGACAAATAATCGGAGGTTATCTTTTGAGGTCTGACAACTGCAAAACCTGTTGACACAATAAGGTTTTCTTCCGGATTAATTACCGGTGCGATTGCCCGCAAATATGTTCGTACTGTTGATACAATGATGTCACCGTTAATTACTTTTCGTCTTGCCCTTGACGGTGCTTCATCAAAAATATAAAACTCTTTTTTTATGATACCTTTATTCTGGTCAATACTGCCAATATCCACATACTTAATTTCGTATTCTGGGTCAGTGGTTTCAGGTAATGTCTCATCATTTAATGTAGAAACAAATTTTAAGGTTTTTTCTTCCCAATGTTCTGGCACCTCAACCAGCCATTCAATCTCACTTTCTTTCATCGGAACATCAGGCTTTAATCCTTTAGTAACCGCATGAGAAATTATTGCAATCCGTTTTTCTTTAAGGGTTTCAATGAGTTGTTGCTTTTTGGTAATCAGGGAATCTAAACGGGTGGTTTCCTTGTCCAAGAAATTGGCGATGGATTGTTGTTCTTTTTCAGTTGGAAGGAAAGCAAATCTGTTTTTAATATTCTCAGCATGTATATTCTGATTTGCACCTCCATGTAAATCACTAAATAGCCCTTCGGTAAATATTTTTGACTGAAACCAAAACCTTAAATATTCAGAATGCACTTTGACTAAATCAAACTTGAAGCGAATGAGATATGAAGCAAAAATTGTTGGTTTATCAATTTCTCTTACAACTCCAAATCTCCCTATTGTACCACTCCGAGCGAATAAAAAGTCATTTTTATCAATCCTAAATCTATTAAAATCGTACTGAGAAACTGATACTTTGGGAGGATTGTTTTTTCTTATATATGAATTATCATCAATATCTGTTATTCTAAGTAAATCAACTCCTTCTTCAGTATAATCTTCACTTGTATAAAATCCTTGATTGTGATATTTTGTTAATCTCCTAATATAGATATTACCCCAATGGGATGGTAATTCACTTATCCAATTCGCGTCACTATCTTTATATTCTTCATATTTGTGATATTTCATAACTAAACCTCCTCACTTTTGGTTACTTCCTTGAGTAAGTCTAAAATGTTCATTTCCAGCCATTTTAATTCGGTATCAATTACTTCCAGTTCACGCGGAGGCTCATAAACATAGAAATGCCTGTTGAGTGGTATTTCATAGCCAATTTTGGTTTTGTCGTAATCAATCCAGGCATCGGGTACCTGGGGCGACACTTCCCGCTTGAAATATTCGTCAATGTTTTCCTTTAACGGCACCATTTCGGTGTCGCGCAATTGCGGGTCGGGTTCCGGTTTTCCTTTTTTGTCACGACAAATTTCAGCGGTTTCGTCGCGTTCTCCCAATGCTTCCAATATCGCTTTTAACTCGGCAACGTTTAGTTTGGCTCCCTTTGCCCGGTCAATCTCGCGTAAATCAATTAAAAATGCTTTTCGGCTTTTGTACAATTTGTGGTTGTGTGCTTTTCCCAAATCAAGCAGCAAGGTTCGTATTTCTTCCTGCCGTTTTTCTCCTGCTTCAATTTCTTTAATACGAATATTTTCGTCTTTCTTTTTGCTGCTGGCTATGTTTTGAAAAGCCGGAATTGCATCCAACAATTCAATTCGCTCAACAGAAGCCTGAAAGTTTAAGCGGAGTGGACGCTCGACAGTAATTTTATTGTAGCCAAAATCTTCGTTGTCAAACACCTTGCATACAACCAATTCTTTTTCAACATACTCCCCGTTACCGTTTTCTTTGATTTTTAGAATTTTGGTTTCGTCGTGTTTAAAGTTTCCGTAAATACTTGTTATTTCTGCTATCTGGTTGGGGCGGCCTTCTTCGCCATCGCCAATCTGTTTACGTTTATTACCGAGGCTTTTTGTCATCTTTATCCAATAATTCCTTGCGTCAATTAACTGGATTTTACCTTTTCGTTCTTTAGCTTTTTTATTGGTTACTACCCAAATATAGGTTGATATTCCTGTATTGTAAAACAACTGGTCGGGTAAGGCAACGATGGCTTCCAGCCAGTCGTTCTCGATTATCCATTGACGGATGTTGGATTCACCTCCTCCAGCATCGCCTGTAAAAAGGGGAGAACCGTTAAAAACAATTCCAATACGGCTTCCACCTTCATCAAGCGGTTCCATTTTATCAATCATGTGTTGCAAGAAAAGCAGCGCCCCGTCGTTCACACGCGGCAGACCTGCTCCAAATCTTTTCGTATAGCCAAAAGTTTCAGCTTCGTGTTTAATGTATTTCTCTTGTTGTTTCCATGAAACGCCAAAGGGAGGATTGGCTAGCATGTAATCGAACCTTTCGTCATCATAAGCATCCTTTGTAAAGCTGTCGCCCAGCTTTATTTTTTCCTCATCGTGCCCCTTAATCAACATGTCTGAACGACAAATTGCCCAGGCTTCGTCGTTCCAGTCCTGACCATAAAGATGGGGCTGTGAATCGTCGTTGAGTTGTTTGAGGTACTGTTCTGCTTCTGAAAGCATTCCACCTGTGCCACAGGCCGGGTCGTAAATCTTTTTTACTTTGAAACTCTCGGCTAAATCTTCTTCAGGTGAAAGTAAAAGGTCAACCATTAGTTTAATAACCTCACGCGGGGTGAAGTGTTCCCCGGCTTCCTCGTTCGATTGTTCAGCTCCAATCCTGATTAACTCCTCAAAAATGTAGCCCATTTGCAGGTTGTCAATCCTGGAAGGAGAGAGGTCAACAGCAGCAAATTTTTTAATGACCAGATAGAGAATATTTTTCTCCGCCATGGTGGCTATTTCTTTGTCAAACTTAAAGCGGTCGAAAATGTCACGAACGTTTGATGAAAAATTATTGATGT
The DNA here is from genome assembly GCA_963849775.1 of uncultured Prolixibacteraceae bacterium. Taxonomy (GTDB): domain Bacteria; phylum Bacteroidota; class Bacteroidia; order Bacteroidales; family Prolixibacteraceae; genus Draconibacterium. The sequence goes on from CAWKIX010000017.1 coordinate 4,018, forward strand.
AACTGTTCAGGTTTGGTGCAACCTGGTTGGCATCGTCCAACAAGGTTGAAAAATCAAGTTTTGAGAGATTGTAAAATTTAACTCCCGTAGCCTGTTCCATCTTTGCTTTAACAATACTTTCAGGTTTGCCTTTAAGTTTGCTGTATTCTTCCAGAGCTTTTTGTTTGGTTGGTTCCAGAATACAATCGAACCTTCGCAAAACAGTGAGGGGTAAGATAACTTTCCGATATTCATTACGTTTGTATGGTCCTCGAAGTAAGTTGCATATGTCCCATATAAAGTGCGCCATCTGGCGGTGTGTTTCTGATGTCATATAAAGTTTTAAATGTTTTGTTCTACAATTTTGAATGCGTCTTTTGCTATTTCTTCCTTTTTAAGGATTTCATAAATTTGTCCAGCCAGCCAAAGCGTCAAAAGTTCATTTTCTTCAACCTGAAAAAGTTTTGCCATTTTAATAACCTGCTCCCGTTTTGCCTTTCGTTCGCCACGTTCAATTTTGCTGTACATGGGCGTATCAATTTCCAATTCGGCAGCCAATTGGCGTTGAAGGAGGGCTTTTTCTTCCCGTAATTCTTTTATTCGTTTTCCCAAAAACATAATGATAGTATTAATGACTTGTCAAATTATGGCTAATTTAATAAAGAAAAGCTAAACAAAGACAAGAAAAAAGAAATGAGTTTTCAACATCGGAGATGGGGAAATGTAGGAAACGTAGGAAATGATTTCAGACAGTTCAGCTTCAAAGGCATTAAGTTTCCTATAAATCCTGCTGTTTCCTATTTCCCCTTTTCTATTTCCAAGTTGAGGTTTTGTGTAGTTGTTATGCTCATGTTCCAATAAGCCATTTTCTTTAAATTGACCAATGTATTTTTCTGCTGTCTTTTCTTTAATGTCCAAGTCTTTTGCAACTGACTAAATAGCCCTGCCGGTTGAAATTATCCGGTAAAGCATTGTAGAATTTCAGTTTTACACCTTTTAAATCGTTGTTGGGTAAATTCTGGAAAACTGCGATAGCATGTTTTTCCAGCGTAAAAGCAATTTGAATGGCTGTTTGAAAATCGGTTTCATTACAAATTAAAGGATTGGAATAGTCGCCATCTTCGAGTATGCGAAGGGTGCGAAGCACCATCGCAATACGAAAAGTAACCAATCCTAAACGGCGGCTGTTGGCGTTAAAATCGTTTCCCAGCAACATTCTGTTGCGTTTGTAAAGCGTATTGAATTGTTCTGTAAATACTTCGCCTTGTTCAGCCGTAAAGCAAAACTGAATAGGCGATGGCTGATTGATGAGGATTTGATACAAGCTCATAAATCTGATTTCCCTTTTCTTCAAAAAAATCGGTGTAATTTACCTTTTGATGGGAAATAAAGGGATTTTTAAAGTCGCTGTAATCCTCGAAAGCATAGTAAAGAAAGCGGCTGAATAAGCCGTTTTCCACATCGGGCATCATGTTATGTACTTGCTTTGGTGTACCCGAAAGAGCGATAGCGAGATGAGGGTCTTCAATTTCAATATGTTCATTGTCTTTGCGCCTGAACATATTGGTGCTTTCGTGGTGGAATGCTTTACGAAGTATATCGCTAAAGTTTCCCCATTCTTGTTTTAGTGTTCCGGCTAAAGTGTCGGCTTCGGTTTCAAAAATGATTCCTTTAAAATCGTTGTCGGACAATGCCTGGATAAAAGCAGATGAACTGCTGTTGGCAGGGATGTAAAACATTTTTCGTTTTGGTTCCCTGGGGCGTTCAACTCCCTGGCGTTGGTTTTTGTTTAGGTTGTTGTAGTTTTCCAATTCCTGTTCATATTCTTCTTTCGCCCGTATGGATTGCTGTACCATTGATTTATGGATTTTCAAACCAAAGTATTTTGCCCATTTTAGTTTTCCTTTACCCGACCCGGCAGGGGCGGTAATAAAGGAATAAAGATGTGCGGAAACCGGTTCGTCAAAATAGATGCCCTCAATATTGGGTAAACATCCGCTAATGACTGAGATTGCACCAATCAGGAAAACATCTTTTTCAATGGCATCCTGAAACATGTTGGCACTTTCTTTAAGGATTTCGGGTAGTTGTTGATAAACCTCGGATGGGATTTGAGGAGTATTGAAAATAACTTCTCGAATCAATTTCAGCTCTTATTTCAATTTTACCCCTCCGTCCTTCGGACACCTCCCCTGAAACAGGGGAGGAATTTGTGCGATGAGTAGTTACCAATGTCTGATTCCGGCTTGCTGTGCAAGGTGGAAAAAGGTTTTAATGGTTACTCCATGACCTTTTGCTTTCAGGCAATTATCAAATTGTTTATCGCAAACAGAATTGGGAATATTCCGGGTAAAACCGACTGACACGGTGAAAATAGTCTCTGCCTGATTCGCCAAATTCATCGGCAAAGGCAAAACCAATATCCCGCCAATCGGAATAATTGGCGGTAATGTCGGTATGTGAGATTCTTCGAGACGTTGAATGATGGTTTCAACGTCGTTATTATTCACTCCTAAATCCTCCCGATCGACTTCGAGACACTGCTCTGAAGGGGACTTTGAGACGCTGTCAGGTTTTAACTAGTTCTGATTCGGATTGTTGTAACCAATGATGTATTTCGAATTTCTTTTTCATGATTACAATATTATTGGGGTGAACATTGAATACTTGAACATTTGAATAACGTAGTACAGCAGGAATGGAATTACTACCCACCACAACGGATGGAGTACTGATGCCGCTTTTTGAAGCATCGTTTTTAAAAGTGCGAGAAATTTATTTCGTTTCATCTTTTTCAATTTTTGCGTTTAAATATTTCGGATTAATGTAAACCTCCGGGTCGTGAGGCAGAAAACAAGCACGGGAAATGTCCTTGCCTGATTTGTCCACTTCCAGTTGGTAAACTTCTTTGATGTAATTGGCAATTGCCTGAAAGAAGTTTTGATGTGTTGCTTCGGTGATGTCAATGGAAATAATCCATTTTAACCCATCGCCGGAAGGGGAAACAAAGAGCAATTCCGTTTCAAAATATTCATCATTCAGCAATTGATTTTTCAATTGTTGAAGGTTGTGGAATATGGTCAAAATCAATGGTCAGCAAACCGGAATGATTCATCAAAGCTTTATCGTTGCGTTTTGAAAAAGTGCCGGAAAAGTGACATAATCGAATTGTGATGCTTTGAATTTTCGGGCTTCATCCTTATTCTGGATTGCTCTTAATTGATTGGTTATTAAGGCTGTATTTCTCCGGATTTAATCAAGTTGTAAGCCTCAACTAAACTTAGGGTATTCTTAGGGTGAATATTACTAACAGGAGCTTTGAAATAGCTGAATTTAGGAACGTGAACCACTGGTTTAACTTCCTCGGTTTTTGACTTGTTCCGGGAAAGTGCGATTACTGTAAAAGTGGTGTTGTTCTCCAATGTGAAGATTTAATTCTTCGTTAAGCTTTTCTAAAAGTTCGTTACCTGAAAGTTTGAAATAGAGTTCTGCAAAATCAAAAGGATTACCATTGAAATCGGGTAATTCTGAATCACTGTAAATAAATACCCAGTCCTACATTAATAAGTTTAAGCGTAAGCTTATTCTCGTTAAATGGATTTTTTGCCGGATTGCATTCCTTTCCGGAAAGATGGACCACAATTTCATCGGGATAATATTACTCGCAGGATATGCGCGTAAATATTTAGCCCGTAATGTGTTTAGTCAAGAATATCCTTCTCCTTAATCATGGCTATCATTTTTAAGGTTTCGGGAATAATTGCTTTCCAGGAGCTTTTCGAGGTCGGCAACTTTGTAATAGAATTTGCCATTGATTCGGGAATAGGGGAGAATCCCCGTATCCCGCAAGGATTGTAAGTGTTCGTTTGCTGATTTTAAGGGCAAGCATAACATCCTGCCCGTCAATCCAGCTTTGTTTGAACTTCTCGGTTCTGGTTTGTTTGAGAACCAGAAGTTGAGCTTTGATTTCTTTGATAGCGCTTGAAAGCTCCAGTAACAATTGCATTACTTCCATCATAGCTTAACCCTCCCTTTTTTGATGAGATAATTGGCAGCTTGCTGCTCAATTTCTTCCTGTGGAAGTTTGTCTGTTCGATAACAGCCAGTTGTCCAGCTCCTTGCGGTTGAAGTACAGCTTTTTGCCGTTAGGCTTGTATGATGGGACTATCCCTGTGCTGGTCATTTTGTAGAGGTGAGAATGTGAAACCTCTAAATAGATGGCAGCTTCATTGAAATTTAGAACTTCTTTTTTGAGCATATTCTGCTCCTGTTAGCATCTTCTCGATGCTATTCAGTTTTGTTAAAATAATCTCGTCCATGATATTACGGATTTGAATAAAACATGGACTTCTGCGCAAAAGTCATCATTGATTTTCAATGACAAGCGCAAGGTAGAGGGAATGCGAATGGTGTTTAAGAATGGTATTTCAATACCAATTTAAAGTGCAGTATAATAGTGAATTATGAAAATGAGTGGTATTTACTAATGGTGCAAACCGGTAATATCCGCACCAAATACCATATTAAGCAATTTTTGTAATGCGGTCCAACCAGGGTAATTTTGTTTTTGCAAAGTCAATTTGTTCTTCGGTAAGTCTTCGGAATTGCTGTGGTATCGGTTAAATAGCGTTCGTCAATGTATTTGCGAATGTCAGTGTCTGTGAATTTTTTATGGGTTCCGATAATATTTCTTCTGAAATAACCATTTTGTATTAGTTCGTGAATTACTACTGCTAATAGCGTATGATTGCTTGTTTTCCTGTTTGGAATGAAATTGAGAACTAATATCGATAATGTCATATTCATACAATCGTTTCTCAATTTCGCCAAATAATTGAGGTTTGTAGATTATATTATCGTAGGTTGCCTTTGAGGAGCCACGAGGTTTGATGTCACCGTAAACCGGTTCAAATAAAATTTCTTTTTTAGGTGGAGGAAGTTCCGCAGGCAGATTCACTTTTGGCGCTTCTTTGATAAAAGAAGGATTAGGAGCTGCCTCGTTAAAATACCTGAGATAAATTTCATCCTCAGTTAAAATGTCATCATCAACATATTCTTTGAAAGTTTCCTGAATGTCAAGGAAAAGCTGAATAAGCTGGACTTTTAAATATTGATAAACATAGGTTTCTTCACTTAGGTTAATTTCTTTCAACCGGTGATTGCCTCTCGGGTCAATGTTACTGATTGGATAGTTTAATCGTTCAATTTCGGTGTTAACCTGGCTGAGTTTATCAGCAATTATGTCGCTTAAAGTTGATTTTATCCAAAGCGTTTTAACATCATCTGCCAATAGCATTTTCAACCTTATCTGTAATGTGATTGAAATAGCGTATAGCTTCATTAACAATTAGCTTGCGATAATATTTTGCTTTATCTGTGTGGGGAGAGAAAAAATCAACTTCAAAGTTAGGTTGGTGGCTGTAATATTCTTCCTTAATTTCTTTTATCAGTTCCCTGAATTTGAATTGATGGAATAGTCCTGTTTCGAAATGGTCTTAGTTTACCGAAAAGTATATCGTTGTATAGCTTGAGTTTGTTATCCATTGGTTACAGTTTAATTCGGTTAGCGGCTTCTATTTTCTTTTCGTCAATTATTTTGGCATACACTTCAGTTGTTTTCAGGCTCTTGTGACCTAAGAGCTTTGAAACTGTGTAAATGTCTGTTCCTAAAGTTAGTTGAAGTGTTGCATAGGTGTGCCGGGCACAGTGAAAAGTGATATGTTTTTCAACTCCGGCACGAATCATCCATTCCCGGATTTTAGCATTGTTGTAATCGCTGTAAGTTAAGTCTTTAAAGACTTTCTCGTTGCCGTCTTTTCTTTCGCCCATGAATTTTAAGGCATCTTCAGCAATTGGCAGGGTTTCCTGTCCTTTAGTTTTCTTTTGCTTGAACCGGATGTAATTGCCATTTTCTTTTGAGTTCTGGATTTCAGCCCAGGTGAGTTTTTCAATATCTGAAAAGCGAAGCCCGGTAAGTGCGCTAAAGATGAATGCGTTTTTTAATACCTCAATTTCGCAGTATGCCTTTGCTGCACTTTTCAATTCTTCCAATGTGAGAAATTCTCTTTTGGTTTCGGCTTCTTTTATTCCGTCAACATCTTCGGCAGGATTGCGGAGGATAATTCCATCTTTTGTTGCTTCCTTTAATGCAGCTTTTACTTTATTGAAATAAGAGACGCATGAATTTTTGGAAAGGTTTCGGCCTTGTTTTGTTTTGGCCTCATGTACAAAATAGTGTTTCAAATCTTCCAACCATTCCCGGTCAATGTCAGCGAAGCGGACATTTGACTTGTCCCAGTTCTTCAAATGTTTTAAGGCGCTTAGCCAGTTGCCATAATTGCCATCTGAATCGCGGCGTTTTTCGGCCAGCAATTCAAAGTAGGTGAGGAATAAGCTGAATTTATTTTTTCCGTGTCTTGAAATCCATATATTCCGTTCTGCAGTTCCAATTGTCTTTTTGCCCGAATGCTTTCTCCCAGTTGTAAGGTCTTTTTGTTGAAGATTCTTTCTTCTGTTGTGCGGGGCTTGTCGATGAGGTAGAGCCTTAAATATTCCAGTTTGCGCTTGCCTTTGTTGTAATAGTCCAGGTACAAGCTAATTTTGCCGTTTTTGGTTCGTTGGCGAAGAGTTACTTTCATCTCATTTGGATTTTAAGTTTTATGGTATTCGATGGAACTCGCCATTTGAGAATCATACTTCTAAATAAATTGGTAGTGGCTCGTTTCATGATGCAAAAAGTTTATTGATTTCGGAGCGTTTAATAATGGTGCGCTTACCTAACCTGGTAGCCTGAATAGTTCCGTTTTTCATTAGCCGGTAGAATGTGCTTTCACTAACCCCAGTAAGGTATGAGCTTCTTTAATGGAGAGGAAGTCTTTTTGCTTAATGGCTTCTATATTCAGCTCGGAAGTGAAAGTAGTTTTTGTTGGTTCGTTTCTTTGATTGGCTTTGCCAATCTTATTTTCTTTCTTCCTAAGCTTATAGGCCCGTGATGCACAAGTATGTCCGCAGAACCGTGTAACGGTAGTTTTTGCGGTAAATTCATTGCCGCAAAGCTCGCATATCTTCTGGATTTCAATTGTGCTACTCATGCCTATTTCTGCCATTAAGTGACTATGACTGTCTTCAACTGTCAGGAGCTGCCATCATTTCGCCAACCTTGTTGCCGGGCAACAAATTTGGACTCTTGGGCAACAACTGTACAACAAAAATAAACAAAAAAGAGTAAATGGGCAACAAAAATAGGAAAATAAAAACATGTAAAGTGCAGTAAATGAAGGGTGATAACAAATATCGGAAAGCGATTTACTTTCCGATACAGAAATTCTTAAAAATATGCCCCAGCACCTCGTGCGTTGAAATTTCACCGGTAATTTCCCCCATATAATGAATGCATTCACGAATATCCTGGGCAAGAAAATCTCCGGTAATTCCTGAATCTAATCCTGACACAACCCGAAGTATAGCTTCATGGGCGTTTTTTAAAATTTCATAATGGCGGGCATTTGAAACAATTACATCTTCCTGAATTGAAGAATCAAAGTTTACAGATTGAACCATAAAATCAATTAATTCATCAAGGTTTTGTCTTTGTTTTGCAGCAATAAATACTATTTTTTCATTATCGGTTAAATCGAGCAATTCAAGTTCCTGAATAGTTTCCCTTAATCCTGTGTCAATTTTATTGGCAACAATTATTAGCGTCTGATTATCCGACAAACGTGTTCGGATTTTACTAATTCTTTCTAAAATAATGGGGTAGGGATTATTAGTATCAATTACCAGTAAAACTACAGTTGCCAGTTCCAGTTTATTATAACTACGCTCAATGCCGAGGTTTTCAATATGATCATCCGTTTCACGAATTCCGGCTGTATCGAAAAAACGGAAAGCAGTGCCATTAATGTTGATTAGGTCTTCAATAACATCCCGTGTTGTTCCGTGAATTTCAGAAACAATGGCTTTATCCTCATTTAAAAGTGCATTCAGTAACGTTGATTTTCCAACATTTGTTTCGCCAATAATAGCTACCGGAATTCCGTTTTTAATTACATTTCCCGAGCTGAAATGAGTTTATAAGTTTTCGTAATAATGTCTCAATTCGCTCAGTTAAATTCCTAAGCTCAGTCCGGTCGGCAAATTCAACTTCCTCTTCGCTAAAGTCGAGTTCCAGTTCAATCATTGCAGTAAAATGAAGCATTTGGTCGCGCAGATTACCAATTTCCTTTGAGAATCCTCCCCGCATTTGATTTATTGCCATTTTGTGTGCAGCAGCATTGGTTGATGCAATTACATCGGCAACAGCTTCTGCCTGCGAAAGATCCATTTTTCCGTTTAAAAATGCCCGCTGGGTAAATTCTCCCGGCAACGCCATCCGTGCACCATTTTCAATCAGTAATTCAAGAATTTTCTGCTGAATATAAACAGATCCGTGACATGATATTTCAACAATATCTTCGCCGGTAAAAGAATCGTGGCGCTTTAAACAGCGCAATTACTACTTCATCAATCACTTGTTTTTCCGAATGTATAAATTCGTCCCAAAATGTAGTGTGTTTGCAGGTTGATTTATAAGTTTCTTTTTGGAATCAGGACTTACAAAAATCTTTTCTGTAATTGAAATTGCGTTGTTGCCCGAAAGTCGAATAACTGCAATAGCACCAACTCCCGGTGAAGTTGAAATGGCACAAATAGTTGATTGATCAATCATTATCCACAGAAACTTTTAAAATTATTTACAAAGAAACAGTTTTCCTTGTTCAGAAATAGAAAACAAATAAAAAAATATGAGCCAGAGATAAGGTGAAGCGCGTTATGCACTCTTTTTCGCATTATTTTGAAGGTCAAAAATAATTAGTTCAGCATTAAAATTTTTGTCAGCGTACTTTAAAATCAATTTTTTCCAACTTGGTCTTTTACTGAATGGAACTGACCATTTTTGTTTATTTACAACTCTTCTTTTAATAACAGGAATTCCCATCTTTACAATCCATTCGTAAAGCTTAATCGTAACGTTTATGTTATCGCCATTATAAAAGGTTCTTGAATATTCTTTACTGTTGATATAGGTTTTACAGTTCAACTGGTTTTGAAGCAAGAACTGTGAAACCCCAATCTCCCATATTTCGATCACTTTTTTCCTCACAAGTTTTGCATCTTTTTCCTGAACCAGATTCTTGAAATCAACCTTCTTTAAATAAGATGGCAATATATCGAGTGCCTTCCGGTTAAAAACAATAAAATGGCTTTGTACATGATAATATTGTTCATGTTCCGATATTTTGGGTTTTTGCCATGAATCAACCAATCCCCAAAAGTCAGCATTTTGCCTGTTGGCCCAATTAAAAAGAAAATTAAGACTCCCGAATACAATATTTGAATCATTAATACAAGCTATCTGTTTGTATTTCTGGAAATTGATGGTGTTAAATGCTTTATAAAACATTCCGAAATCATAGCCTTCATTCTTAACAGGTAAAATAGTGGTAACAGAATCTAAAATTTCAGATTTATTACGAATTGGCCGCTCATTGGTGACCAGATATAAATTCATCAAAATATTTTTTGAGTTCTTTTATGTATACCAAAACATAAAATGGGATGTAATTTCCTTCAAAATAATGAGAAAATATACACAGCTTTTTGTCGTTAATTGTTTCCATATTCTTAATTAAATTTCGATTAATTAAGTGTATTTCAAATAATTCCTGTTTTCAGGATACTATATTAAGAAACTAGAATGAAACAAGTGGTTAAAAACTGTGATAAACGCTTTAAACAAAAGATAAATTTATAATTTCTTAATTTTATTACTTTTGCAACGTTTAAAACGAAATCTTAATTGATATGAAACGAACATGCAGAAATGCTTCACAAATCTACCGGCAGGCAGGAAATCAACATAGAAATAATGGGAGTTATCCCGAAGTATCGGGACGAGCTATCGAATATATTTTATAACTAACAATTTTAATGAAATGAAACTTCTGGAAGGAAAGACAGCAATTGTAACGGGCGCTTCACGCGGAATTGGAAAGGCAATAGCAATAAAATTTGCAATAGAGGGGTGTAATGTGGCTTTTACAGATTTATTTAATGATGACAATATGAAAGCTACTGAAGATGAGCTTAAAGCTTTAGGCATAAAAGCAAAAGGTTATGCATCTGATGCAAGTAATTTTGATGATACTGATAAAGTAGTTGCCCAAATTGTGGAAGACTTTGGCAAGGTAGATATTCTTGTAAATAATGCAGGAATTACGAAAGATACTTTGTTAATGCGAATGACCGAAGAGCAGTGGGATGCTGTTATTAATGTGAATTTGAAATCTGTTTTCAACTTTACAAAAGCAGCTCAGAAAACCATGTTGAAGCAAAAATCAGGTTCTATTATTAATATGAGTTCTGTAGTTGGAGTAAGCGGAAACGCGGGCCAGGCCAATTATTCAGCATCAAAAGCAGGAATTATTGGTTTTACTAAATCTGTAGCTCGCGAACTTGGCTCCAGGGGAATTCGTTCAAATGCAATTGCACCGGGATTTATTATTACTGAAATGACAGCAAAAATTCCGGAAGATGCGCGTAAAGCCTGGGAAGCTTCTATTCCTTTAAAAAGGGGAGGTACGCCGGAAGAAGTTGCGGGTGTAGCTACATTTCTTGCATCCGATTTGTCATCTTATGTTAGTGGACAGGTAATTACTGTTTGCGGTGCAATGAACACCTGATATTACCAATGTTTTAGTGTCAATGAAGAACAATAAAATACTCACCACAATAATTGTATTTTTTATTTTAGTTGGTTTGGTGAGTTATGTTGCTGGCCTTTTTATTGATGTTACCCGTGATGCTGGTAAATATGCTACTGTTGCAAAAGAAATTTACCAAAATGGAAATTTTATAAATTTAACCGTTCACGGCGATGCATATGACCAAAAACCACCAATGCTCTTTTGGTTAGGAGCTGCTGGTTTTTTTGTTGGAAATATTTCAAATTTCTGGTTCAAATTCCCGGTCTTTATACTGGTTTTATTTGGTTTTTACTGGGCATTTAAACTTGGTGAAAGTTTATACAACAGAAAAGTAGGTTTATTAACTGCTTTTCTAGTTTTCTCATCATTTATTTACTCTCTGTACAGTATGGATATCCATACTGACACACCATTGCAGGCATTCGTTACATTGGCATTATGGCAACTTTTTGAGTTTATTAAAACAGGTAAAAACAAACATTTTATTTGGGGTTTTGTTGCCATCGGATTATCTATGTTAAGCAAGGGACCGTTAGGCGCAGCAATACCGGCATTTGCAGTTGTTGGCCATCTGATGTTCAAAAAAGACTTTAAGAGCTTTATAGATTATCGATGGTATCTTGGAATAATTATTTCATTAATTGTTGTAAGTCCGGCTTTAATTGGATTAATGAACCAGTTTGGATGGAATGGTTTGTACTTCTTTTTCTGGGAAAATATGGTTGGACGAATTACCGGAACTTATGTAAGCGCTGTAAACGATCCAATTTTTTATGTGCACAATTTGGCTTATCAACTTTTGCCATGGAGTATTTTGTTTTATATCACAGCATTTCTTGACATCAGAAATGTTATTAAAAATAAATTCAATGTTACTGAGTATTTTACTTTTACAGGTATTTGGATTTATTTCATCATTCTGAACTCCTCGGATAGTCAGCTTCCAAACTATATATTTACAATTGTTCCTTTAATGGCTGTTTTGGTTGCCAAATGGATTTACAAAGCCATTGATGAAAGTTCACAACTGGTGCGCGTTTTTTTCACCGTTCAAAATATTGTAACAATTGTATTGTGGGCTGGAGTTTTAACCGTTGCATTTTACCTGTTTCCCGGCGTTTTAAAAATTTACTGGGTAATAGTAATCATTGCAATATTATCAAGTTTTTACATTTTTACAAAAGTAAACAACCAATTAATCAGGATTTTAGGTCCGTCTTCAATTGTAATATTTTGCCTTACTCTTCTATTAAACATTCATGTTTATCCGTATATTTTTAGCTTTCAGGCACCACCTAAAGCTGGCAGATATTTTACAGAAAATGCTGAAAAGGGCGATCGTTTGTATAATTACCGATATGGACAGTATGAGTTATTCTTTTACAGCGAACCACAGGCAATTCAGTTATCCGGATATGATGAACTTAAATCAAAAGCAGGAAAAAAAGGGGACTGGATTTTCACTGATGAAACGGGCTATAAAGATATTCTTCAACTTGAGAATAAACCAGAAATGGTGAAACAATATCAGCATTTTTATTTAAATCGGGGTGGTGAATTTATTCTTCCGAATAACAGGAAAAAATCACTCCACAACATGTATCTTATTCGCTTCTGATGGCAAACATTAACGAAAATAGAATCAGGATTTATAGTTTTTATTATAAAGAAACCGAAATTCCAATTTCTGATAAGATTTATATTCCGTTAATGGCAGGAAATAATTCGAAAACTTTAAATAAAAATTTTATTGGGGATGATAGTGGAGAGTCAATTTCAGAAAAAAATGATTATTACAGTGAATTAACCGGCTTATATTGGGTTTGGAAAAATACGAGTCAGGATATTATTGGAAGCTGTCATTACCGACGTTATTTTACATCTAAAAAGTATCCGTTTTTGCATCGGATAAAAGAAATTTTTCTTTCCGAAACATGGTTTTACAAAAAAAGGACAGGTATAATTTATACTAAAAATGTTATCAAAGCCAGGTATCGAATTCTCAATGAACAAGAGATTTTGGAATTCATGAAAAATTATGATGCCATATTACCAAAAAAACGAATATTCAGGTACAGTATAAAAGAGCACTACCGAAAATATCATGATTTAAATGACCTTCAAATAGTTGAAGATATTATTCATAAACAGTGTCCCGAATTTTTAACTGCTTTTCATAATACATTAAATAATAACTGGTTGTATGTAAATAATATGTTCATTTTACACCAGCCGGAATTTAAAAAGTTAATGCAGTGGCTTTTTAATATTTTATTTGAATTTGAAAGCAGAATTAATACGTCAAATTATGTAGATTATCAAAAAAGGGTTTTTGGTTTTCTAAGCGAAAGGTTGATAACTGTCTGGTTTAATTACCAAAAACTAAATATAAAGGAACTACCTATTATTTTCTTTAAAAAGTTGAAATACTCATAGCATAATATTTTTTTAGTTGTTAAAAAGTATTGAATAATTAATCTTTTGATTTCGTTAAATGGGTTTCATGTGTCAGAATTATTCCCTAAATTGTAAATATACTCAGTGATCTAAAACCTGTTTTATGTTTAATAAATCAATAGCTTATCGCTTAAGTATTTATATTTCAATAGCTGTTGTTGCCGTTTTCATGGCGTTTATTCTTATAATTTTTTTTCACAACCGGAATATTGTAAAAAAATCCATCGAAAATGAAGCGAATAGTTTAAGTCTTGAAACAGTAGGACTTGTTCATAAACAATTAAACACAACCCAGGAAATTGCCAAAAACCTCTCCGAACAAATACTTTTTTACGCAGAACATGAAAATGGGTACTTGTTACTGAACTCTTTGATGGAAAGATATTCATTTCTAAATGCCATTTATGTAAGCATTGATTCATTGGAAGATTTAAATAGTAATTATTTTATTTCTCGAAATGAAAATCGTTTAGAGTATAAAAGCGGAAACGAAAAAATATATCATTGTGAAAAGGAAAGAAAAATATTTGAAGAGCTTGAACCAGGCGAAAATTCTGTGTGGTCAAAGGTTTACAGGTGCGATTCAGGTAGTATACAAACCATTTCATATTATACTCCAATAATTACTAATCCCAATGATAATAATTCAACAAAAAAAATAGGCTCTGTTATTTGTGAATTATCACTTGAAACATTGAATGACTCTATTAATAATATGAAAATAGGAACCAGGGGATTTGCTTTTTTAGTAAACAAACAGGGCACCTACTTAACTCATCCGAAAAAGGAATGGGTTTTTAACCGAAATTTATTTTCGATTCCTGAAAAAAGTTTTGATACAAGCAAATTAAATGTCAACCTGATTTTAAACAATAAACTTTCCGGATCATTAATTGGCTATCCTGAATATTTGAATTTCGAAAAAAGTTGGGTTCATTACACGCCAATTACTGAAACAGGTTGGTTTTTGCTTGTTATTGTACCATACGATGAGTTGTATTTTCCCCTATATATACTTATACTCAGAATGCTTTTTATCTCAGTAATCGGAATTCTTGTTATCTTCTTTATAGTAACATACATTTCTAACCAACAAATACAGCCGTTGAGTAAGGTTACCTCACAACTTAAAAGATTCAGCGTCTTATCGGGGGAAAATGAAATGAATACTCTAAATGAAGTTAAAATCGTTTCTGAAAGTTTAAATTCAATCAGAAACTGGTATGAAAAATACAAAATAGATCAGTTTCAGGAGAAAAAGTTAAGTACACAACAAAAGCAGGATTTGCAGGAAGCATCTGAAATTCAAATGAGCATTATTAATACCGACTTCTCTGGTTTTAAAAGCAGGAACGACGTTGATTTATATGCAGTTTATAAGCCAGCAAGAATTGTAAGTGGCGATCTTTTTGATTTTTTCTTTATCGATGAAGATCACCTGTTTTTTTCAATAGGTGATGTATCAGGCAAAGGTATTTCGGCCGCCTTCTTTATGAGCGTTGCACAAACAATTATAAAGGGAAATGCCAGGTTAAATGATCCGGAAAAAATTGTTTTTAGAGTTAATAATGCATTAACGACAGATAATCAACATCAATTTTTTCTTACTTTATTTATAGGAATATTAAATCTGAAAACCGGCGTACTTAACTATTGTAATGCGGCGCATACTATTTCAATTATCGTAAAATCTTCTGGCGAAACTAGTGAGTTGCGTCAATCGCACGGAATGCCTCTTGGGCTGTATTCCAATAAAAAATATTCAGGAGCGTCAGTAAATCTAGAAAAAGGTGATACAATTTTTCTTTATACTGATGGTGTTACAGAATTGATGAATGAAGAAAAAGAACAATTTGGTGTAATGCAGCTCACAAGGAATTTGAAACAATTATCAAAGAAAAATCCAGACGAAATTATTGATGACATTTCAATTCAATTAGAAAAATACAAAGGAAAGGCAAAACAATCCGATGACATTTCGATGATGGCAATAAAATACAAGAGAGAAATAAAAAAGGCCTGAATTCAGGCCTTTTCTATTATTCGCTTAATGCTTTCTTATTCGATAAAATTCGCATCTGAAGTTTTTCATTCTTTTTATCAAAACCTACTGAAATTGTATCTCCTTCGGTAATTGATGCTTTAATGATTATCTCAGCCATTTCATCCTCAAGATATTTTTGAATTGCCCTTTTTAAAGGCCTTGCCCCAAATTGTGGGTCGAAACCTTTTTCAGCAATAAAATCTTTGGCAGCTGTTGAAATCTTAAGTTTATAATTCAACGACTCAACACGCTTGTAAAGATCTTTAATTTCAATATCAATAATTTTGTGAATATCGCTTTTCTCCAAATGGTTGAACATAACAACATCATCAATTCTGTTCAGAAATTCCGGAGCGAATGCCTTTTTGAGCGCTTTTTGTACAATGTACTTCGCCTGTTCGTTTTCATCAGCCGGCGTTTTTCTGTTATTAAATCCAACACCCTGTCCAAAATCTTTTAATTGGCGCGATCCGATGTTGGAGGTCATAATAATAATTGTATTTTTAAAATCAATATTGACGTCCCAAACTATCGGTTAAACGTCCTTCATCAAGCAATTGAAGCAAAAGATGAAAAACATCCGGATGTGCTTTTTCAATTTCATCAAGTAGAACAACAGAGTATGGTTTTCTGCGAACTTTTTCAGTAAGTTGTCCACCTTCTTCGTACCCAACATACCCTGGAGGCGCTCCAACTATTCTGGAAACAGAGAATTTTTCCATGTACTCACTCATATCAATCCGTATTAAAGAATCAATACTATCGAATAAGATAGGTAGCCAAAACTTTAGCCAATTGGGTTTTTCCAACACCGGTAGGGCCTAAGAAAATAAATGATCCGATCGGACGGTTCGGGTCTTTCAATCCGGCGCGATTTCGCTGTATTGCCTTAACGATTTTTGCAATTGCTTCATCCTGCCCAATAACTTTTCCTTTCAGGTCTTTTGCCATATTCATCAATCGTTTTCCTTCTGCCTGCGCAATTCTTTGAACAGGAATTCCAGACATCATTGCAACAACTTCAGCAACTTTATGCTCATCAACAACTTCCCGATGATTAATCAATTCTTTTTCCCAGTCATCTTTTTCTTTGTCAAGCAACTGCAGAAAATTCTTTTCCTTGTCGCGGTAATTGGCAGCCAATTCAAACTTCTGACTTTTTACGGCATTTATTTTATCTTCCTTTATTTTTTCAATTTTTTCTTCAAGCTTCAAAATACTTTCAGGAACATTAATATTAGAAATATGAACCCTTGAACCAACTTCATCGAGAGCATCAATTGCTTTATCCGGCAAATAACGGTCGGTGATATACCTGGCTGTTAATTTAACACAACTCTCAATGGCTGCAGGTGTATAAATAACATTATGATGATCTTCGTATCTTGCTTTAATATTGTTGAGAATTTCTATGGTTTCATCAACGGTTGTTGGATCAACCATAACTTTCTGGAAACGCCTTTCAAGCGCCCCATCTTTTTCAATATGCTGGCGGTATTCATCCAGGGTAGTTGCACCAATACATTGAATATCACCTCGGGCCAATGCAGGTTTAAGCATATTTGCTGCATCAAGTGAACCCGTTGCACCCCCGGCGCCAACAATAGTGTGAATTTCGTCGATAAATAAAATCACATTGTTTACTTTGGCGAGTTCATTAAGAATTGCTTTCATGCGTTCTTCGAATTGTCCACGGTATTTTGTTCCTGCAACAATTGAAGCAATATCAAGACTTACTACGCGCTTATCAAACAATATCCTTGAAACGTTTTTGTTAACAATACGTAATGCAAGTCCTTCTGCAATGGCAGATTTCCCAACACCTGGTTCTCCAATCAGAATCGGATTGTTTTTCTTCCGCCGACTTAATATTTGTGCTAGACGTTCAATTTCTCTTTCCCTGCCAACAATTGGGTCAAGACTATTTTCTTCGGCAACTTTGGTAATATCAATCCCAAAATTATCAAGTACAGGAGTATCAGATTTGGTAGGAATACCCTTTTTGGGACCGGAAGCACTTCCGCCCATCGAGCCTTTTGGAAATCCTTCTTCGGCTTCATCATCTTCTCCTTCAGGAAAATCTGATTTTGCTTCAATTTCTTTATAATCCTGAATTTGGGCTCTAACTACATAATAGTTAATGCCATATTCAACCAATATCTGGGTTGTAATACTGTCATGATCTTTTAAAATGGCCAAAAGCAGGTGGCCACTGTTTACAGTCGGGCTTTGAAAAGAACGAGCTTCAAGATAAACGAGTTTCAGCGTTTTTTCAGCCGATTTCAGCATAACAACATCAGCTTTGCCATCGATAACTTTGTCTGTACTTATCTTTTTTTCAATAATTTCTTTTACTTCATTTAGAACAATACCCAGATTTTCAAGAATGTCAGTTGCCATACCTTCTCCATCTCTCAATATTCCCAGAAACAAATGTTCCTGTCCAATATAGTCATTCCCCAACCGAATTGCTTCTTCCCGGCTATATCCGATAATATCCTTTATTCTTGGTGAAAACTGTGAATCCATATAATTTAATTTCAAAAATTTATTATCGAGATTGCAAAAACTATTCCTAATATTTTTAAACCTACTAAATTACTTAAAAAAGGTCTTTAATTTGACCATTATTCTCATAAGTTATTAAATCATTAATGTTCTACTGAATTATTGACAGTTGAAATGTTAATATCTTCTCGTTACGGAGATGTTAATTCAATGTAAAAAGTGCCCTTTTGACAGATCATTTTACTATTTTTGTTGGTCATTTTAAAAATTCTAAAAAATCTGTATAAAAAAAGTATATAAATGATTGAAGGTGAAAAGATTATTAGAATAAACATTGAGGAGCAAATGAAATCTGCATACATCGACTATTCGATGTCTGTAATTGTTTCACGTGCATTACCCGATGTTCGGGATGGATTAAAACCGGTTCATCGTCGAATTCTATACGGAATGAATGAATTGGGGATGTATTCCAATCGACCTTATAAAAAATCAGCAAGGATAGTAGGAGAGGTTTTAGGTAAATATCATCCACATGGTGATTCATCAGTTTATTTTGCCATGGTACGTATGGCACAGAATGTGGTCAATGCGCTACCCGCTTATTGACGGACAGGGAAATTATGGTTCTGTTGATGGTGATAGTCCGGCTGCAATGCGTTACACAGAAGCCCGAATGGCTAAAATTGCAGAATTATTGCTTGCCGACCTTGATAAAAATACAGTTGATTTTCAGCCGAATTTTGATGAATCGCTGAGAGAACCAACGGTTATGCCAACAAGAATTCCCCAATTGCTTATTAATGGTACTTCAGGGATTGCAGTTGGTATGGCAACTAATATGCCTCCTCATAATCTATCGGATACTATTGATGCAATAATAGCATACATTGATAATAGGGAGATTGATATTCAGGACTTGATTAAAATTGTTATTGCTCCCGATTTTCCAACCGGTGGTATTATTTATGGTTACCAGGGTGTTCAGGAAGCTTATGAAACCGGCAGGGGACGAGTTGTGATCAGGGGAAAGGTTCAAATCGAAAATGATGGGAATCGTGAAAAAATTGTGGTGACTGAAATTCCTTACATGGTTAATCGTGCAGAAATGATTCAAAAAACTGCAGAGTTGGTTAACGACAAGAAAATTGAAGGAATTTCAAATGTAAACGATGAGTCGGACAGGGAAGGAATGCGTATTGTTTACGACATAAAACGTGATGCAATGAGCAACGTTGTGTTGAACAAACTCTACAAATACACACAACTTGCAAACCTCTTTCAGTGTAAATAACATTGCATTGGTAAATGGCAGACCAAAAATGCTGAACCTGAAAGAACTAATTCATTATTTCGTTGAACATCGACACGATGTTGTAACCCGTCGTACAGAATATGAACTGGAACAGGCAGAAAAACGTGCGCACATTTTGGAAGGGCTGATTATTGCCAGTGATAATATTGACGAAGTAATTGCAATTATCAGGGCTTCAGCAACACCTGATGAGGCAAGAGAAAATCTTATTGCAAAGATTTGAATTATCTGATATTCAGGCAAGAGCGATTGTTGAAATGCGCTTACGTCAACTTACCGGACTTGAACAGGATAAATTGCGTCAGGAATATGAAGATATAATGAAACAGATTGAACATTATAAAAATATTCTTTGCAGATGTCGATCTTCGAATGGAAATTATTAAAGATGAGCTCTTCGAAGTAAAAGAAAAATTTGGAGATTCAAGAAGATCAGAACTAGTTCCAAATGCTGAAGAATTCAATCCTGAAGATTTTTATGCTGATGAAGATATGGTAATTACCATTTCACATCTTGGATACATTAAAAGAACTCCGCTTACTGAGTTTAGAACACAGGGTAGAGGAGGAGTTGGATCGAAAGGGGAAGTACCAGGGAAGAAGATTTTCTGGAGCACATTTTTATTGCATCAATGCACAATACACTATTACTTTTCACTGAAAAAGGAAAATGTTACTGGCTGAAGGTTTATGATATTCCTGAAGGAACAAGAGTCATCAAAAGGAAGGGCAATTCAAAATATTATGAATATTGAGCCCGATGATAAAGTTCTTACATTTATTAATGTAAAAACACTTGCAGATCAGGATTTTATTAATAACAACTATATTATTCTGGCCACTAAAAAGGGAATTATCAAGAAAACAACGCTGGAAGCATATTCCAGACCACGTCAAAATGGAGTAAATGCAATTACCATAAAAGAAGGTGACCAGCTACTTGAAGCACGTTTAACCAATGGCAAAAGCCAGGTTATGATTGCAGTTCGCTCTGGAAAAGCAATTCGCTTTCCTGATGAAATTGTTCGACCAATTGGAAGAACTGCTTCCGGAGTGCGTGGAATCACCCGTGGAAATGAAAATGACGAGGTGATTGGCATGGTTTGTGTTCAGGACGATAATGAAGACATTCTTGTAATTTCTGAAAATGGATACGGAAAACGCTCTAAGATAGAGGATTACCGGATTACAAACAGAGGAGGGAAAGGTGTTAAAACGATAAATGTTACTGAAAAAACCGGGAAGTTAATTGCCATAAAAAGTGTTTCTGATGATAACGATTTGATGATCATAACACAAAATGGAATTACAATTCGTTTGGCTGTAAATACTATTTCGGTTTTGGGAAGAGCAACTCAGGGTGTTCGGGTAATTAATTTACGAAATGAAGATCGGATTGCCTCAGTTGCAAGAGTTGAAATAGTAGAAGAAAATGAAATTACTGAGGAAGAAGATATTGATAATAAAGAAAATAACTTAGAACAAGAATAAATTAATTTATTATTATGTTCGTAGTTGAATAAAAAGAGTAAACGTATATTTTTGTAGCAAAATTTTAAATCATCAAAAAAATGAAAAAAATAACATTTTTACTCGCCTTAGTCATATTTGTTACTTCAGCTGCTTTTGCGCAGAAAAGTAAAGTTACAAATGCCAAAAAATTGATGGACGAAGGCAAGTTGGGAGAAGCTTTGGAAATGATAAATGAAGCTATCGATCCAAATAATGAAAAATCAGAAAAGACAATTTCGTCGCCTGATACCTGGGAAGTAAGAGCTGATATTTTTAAAGCAATTGCTCAATCCAGTGATCCGAATATTAAAAAATTGAGTGATGATCCTTTAACAATGTCAATTGGATCATTAAAAAAGGCTATTGAAGTTGATGAAAAAGGAAAAAATACAAACACCATTAAGTACAAACTAACAATGCTTATCAACGATTTAACCAATCAGGCAGTTGAGGCATTTAATGTTTCGAATTACAAACTGGCTTTACAATCATTCGAACAAATTCTAGAAATCGAAAATATGCCTATTGTAAAAGCTGATGATCCTAATTATATTGATACCATTATTGTTTTTAATGCAGCTCTTGCAGCAACAAATGCAGGTGAATTTGACAAGTCAATTAAATACCACACAGACGCGGTTAAGCTGGGTTACAATGGTGCAGCTGGTTACACCTATTTGTCGAGCGCCTACATGGCCAAAAAAGATACTTTGGGAGCGCTAAATATTTTAAAAGAGGGATATGAAAAATATCCTAATGAACAAGCAGTTCTTGAAGGCATGATTCAGATTTATATTGATTTGAATATGGCCGACGAAGCCATGGAATACCTGCAGAAAGCCATTGATAAAGATCCTAACGCAGCAAGATACCGTTTTGCCCAGGGAAGATTATATGAAGATTTAGGCGAAGAAGATAAAGCTGTTGAATCGTATCAGAAAGCACTTGAAATCGACTCTGAATTTTTTAATGCATTGTACAACCTTGGAGCTATTTATTATAATAAAGGTGTTGAACAATTTAATTTGGCAAAAGATGTTCCACCAAATGAAAATGAAAAATATGAGACTGAAATGGCAAAAGCCGATGATTGGTTTAAAAAATCATTTCCGTATATGGAAAAATGTTTGAGCTTGAACCAGATGATCATAGGAACATTGGAGTCATTAAAAACATTGTATTACCGTTTAAACAGATTGGATAAATACAATGAAATACTTGAATAAATTAGGCGAGAATTAAAATAGATATATATTAAGGAGGGGTAAATCCTCTCCTTTTCTTTAATACATATTATATTTAACATAATATCAATTATAAGACAAACGTATTTATTTAATATTTTGGCAATACCTCACATAATTACGTCCCAGCTCTGCTGGTTTGCATAAAATCAGATATCTGCGACGCTAGTCCGATATCGGCAAAGATTTTATGTAAAAGTTTATTCAAAATGTTCTTCACAAATGTTTTTCCTATAATTCAATATTATGTCTGCACTCGTTCCTCGTTTGCCTTCGCCAAATCGCTCAGGTAAATAAATCGCACAAATCCCACGCTTTTAAAATCTGCTAATCTGAATAACTGTGCTAAAAAATAATTTCATGCAATTCTCAGGAAGTTTAAAATTCTGATGGTTCTAATGATGGTTTTTCCTATAATTCGCCACTATATTAAATAGCCGCGCAGCCTGTCCCGACATTTCATCGGGAGCCAACGCACATTTCCATCGCGCATCAGCCGCACATCTATAAATACAAAATCCCTCCCTAAAAAAGTTTTTAGCTGTTGAGTATTTCAAATTAATGTTTTCTGCTGAATTGTCGCAACAGTACAACAATTTTTAGAAATTATTTTATTTAACATAATTGTTTTGTAGATAAAAATTGCTGCACACTTGCTTTGTTTGGTTTTCCAAAGTTTAAATATTATTTGTCCTTGTGCCCCGACGGAAAGTCGGGATTTCCGCTTCGCTTCAACCGGACTGGCATTTACTTTTCTTCCCCGATGTTATTTAAATTTATTGCAATCGGGATTTCACTTCATTCAACTTGATGAGAAAAGTAAACACGAAGAAGAACATTTCTGAGCTCAAAAAAATTCTTGCCTGCCGGCAGGCAGGTAATGCTTCCGCCCCCATTCCAACGCTATCCCGTGCCAAATTTTCTGGCCGAAGCGCTGTTAATCCAGTTGGTCCATAGTCCATTGTATAAATCAATGCATACTTTTTGCTTCATTCTCTAATTCCGTTTGTATATATTCTTATCTCCCGGATGGACAAATATTTAAAACGTTCATCTTGCTTATCATTGAAAAAAAAAGCGATTATATGCTCTTAAAATACTTTATGAGGATTAAAAACACCGCAAGTTCCATTATATTCATAAAAAGTCCTAACGCTATTTTTATATTAATCCTTGATGCAACGCACTGATAATCCATCCTGTTTACCATCGTGCCCAAAGTTCTTATTGGAATAATAACGAATCACTTGTATAGAAGTTGAAAGCAGAGCCCGGTGCCAAGCACCCGTCGTTGCATATTGAGAAGAAGAATACCAGTATCCGCTGTTGCCAATAGCACCGAAATCTTCGTAGCCAAGACGATAACCTCCCGGAAGGGCAGAAAAACCGAATTTGTCTGTGCCATTACCATCATCGCTCCAACCGGTTTTAGCTTTTAATTTTGCTCCTTCATTAGTTCCCCGAAATTCTATCTCGTCCGCTTCGCTTTGGCTCATGCCAATGTTCATTTCCAGTTGTTTCCATTCCTCATCGGTGGGTACATGCCAACCTGCTGGACACAAATTACCGGTTTCTATTGTATACCAGTTATATAAAGCTCCATATTTATCTTTATTTGCTTCTTCGTCGTTGTTATACCAGCAATATGCCGGAGTAGATAATTGCGCCCATTCTGAAGAATCGACAACATTAAGAATATCTGTGCCATCGTTATATTTTGTAGTAGCCAAATTTTCCGCCGTCCACCATTGGTCGCCTATTTTAACTATTTTGTAGGTATTGCCATCAATATCTGTAATGGTTAGGCCATCCAAATCAATGGACAAACTTTGTGAAGTTTCTGCTTTTATTATTTTTGGTGATGCATAATAACCATTTTTATAAATAGAAACCCGCAGACTGTCCCCAACCTTAAGCTTAAAATCGGATGAGCCATATAATCGCTCGCTTTTCAAATAGTCATTTTTTGAACGGTATGCATCGCTCGTTGCGATATTAACATGATTTGAATATCCTACTCCAACAGCTTTATAAGTTTTTGTGCCATAACTTGTATTAACCTCCACAAAAAAGAATCCATTTCGTTCAAGTGCAATGGCATAGATATTTTCCTTAAAAACACAATCGAACTCTCTGGAATGTAATTTTCTACCCTGAACGTCATATATTGAAATCTGTACTTTTTCGTCTAACTTACGATTAATACCGATAGTTATTTGACCCGGCAGATTCTGTTTTACTTCAATAAGCTTATCTAATAAAGCCAAATTTAAACCTGTTGTACCATCATCCTGTGCTGACAGGATAATTTCGTAATCCGATTGCTCCGGTAAATCTTCAAACAACATCCTGGTACCGTTGCTCAGGTTTTCGAACAGTATAGAATCCAAGGAGACTTTTACATTATCAACTTTACCGCTAACAATGTAAACAATATCTTTGGCATTCAATAATGGTGAAATAAAGATGGTAATAGCAAAAGTTGCTATTCTAAAATAATGTTTCATAATTTTATAATTAGGTGCTATAAGTTATTATTAAAATTTTATTAAAGCAAGTTTACAATACGTCATACCATTTGAAGTTTTCAGTCACCCATTTTGCTCCGTTTCTCTCCGCAAAAAAGTGTTCCGTTAAGAACTTTCGTATTCCAAAACTTTTTGCCCACGCGCTTTAAAATCGTTTTCCAAATTGATGTTTATTAGTGATTTGATGTTGATTTTCCAGAAACCAAAGCAATATTAATATAATGCACTACATTATAGGACAAACGTATTTATATATATTTTGGAATACCACACAAAATACGCCCAGCTCTGCTGGTTTGCATAAAATCAGATATATCGGCGATAAGTCATGATATCGGTAAAGATTTTATGCCGCCTGACCATTCGGGCAGGTAAAAGTTTATTCATAGTTCCTCAGAAAAGTTTTTCCTATAATTCAATATTATGTCTGCGCTCGTTCCTCCTTTGCCTTCGCTAATCCGCTCAGGTAAATAGAACGCACAAGCCCACGCTTTAAGAATGTGCTTCTTGGAATTGCCTTCGCCATCCGCTCAAGTAAATAAAACGCACAAGGCCGACGCTTTTAGATTCAGCTAAACTTTGAGAAAATCAGTTTTATGCTATTCTCGGGGTAATAAAAACAGAACTTAAATGAGTTGATAATTTTACATATCAAATGTATAACTTTCCCCGAAAACCTCTTGCTGCATAATACGATTCGGCCCCGTTATGATAGGTGAAGACAGTATTATAACGGCGATCGCAAAAAATTGCTCCGCCAGGTATTCGGATTTCAGCCGGTGTTTTCACCCAACTTGAAGTTTTTGTATCGAATTGTCCGAGTTGCTGTAATTCGCGGTATTCTTTTTCCGATAAAAGCTCAATTCCCATATATTCAGCCATATTTACGGCGCTGTCTTTTGGTTTATGTTGTTTCCTTGATTCCAGCGCCTCATTGTCGTAACAAAGGCTTCTGCGGCCTTTCGGACTTTCAGGAGAACAATCATAAAAAATATATTCGTCTGCATTTTTATCAAAACCAACCACATCCGGCTCGCCACCGGTCAATTCCATTTCATCCAGCGACCAAAGTTTTTCCGGATTTTTATCCAGCTTTTCCGCTATCTTTTTCCAATCGAGGCCTTTGTGGCGGTTCATGTTTTTCTCAAAACGCGATTTCAGGATTTTAAGTAATTCATCGCTTTCTTTAGGTGATAGTTTTTGTTTTTTCCTGTTCATATAACATTGCAGTGTTTATTTTTCGGCATGAAGTCCTACCCTATTTTCTTCTGAATCGATAATGACTGCTATATATCCTGCATTTATTTTTGTTTTGGGAACCAGAATTTTACCTCCGGCTTGTTCCACCCTGTCGAGTACATCCTGAATATCAGGACTTGCATTTATATAAACAAGCGTTCCGTTTGTTGACGGACTGTTTTGATCTGACTTTGACAATACCCCGGTTACCCTGCCAGATGTTGCCTGAATAACATTGGGGTCGTATGGAAAAAAAACAGCCTCATTATTATTATCTGTTCTGATGGTCATCTCAATATCCAGAATCGTTTCGTAAAACTCTTTGGCTCTGTGTATGTCCTGAACAGGAATTTCAAACCAGGTTAAAATATTTGTTTCCTTATCAATTTTTCTTAGCTTTTGCATTTATCTTATTTTACTTCAGTAACAACCGAGATAATTAATAGGTTTGAAGTTCCTGATAAACGGCTGATACTTTGATGTGAGTACTGAGATGTTCAAAACCGATTTTTTCCAACTTTCTACTCACTACTACTAATGACAATTGCTTGTTTTTGTCATCTCGAACAGCCGGCTGGCAGTGAGAGATCTGCCTGTTCGAAGAGATTTCTCATTCGTACCTCTTTCGAAATGACATCTCCGATTATCAATCATACTCACTACTAACTACCAACTACTATTCGTCTAATATTCTCCTTTAATTACAAAATACGAGCCCCTGATTGTTCCTGCAAGTTTAGATTTTTGTCGGGCAAACTTAAACTTTCCCTCCAGCTCCTTCGGCACTTCCATCCCTTCAGAAAGTTTAAAACCAACAGCCCGTTTTTTTGGATCATCAATCGTATAGAGAACATTGACACCGAGTCCGTCCTCATAAAAAACGTGGGTCCAATCAATATTTTCCACCTGAAAACGCGATGTTTCCAAAGGTTTTGCATGCAAACTCAATATTGCGTTCTTCTTTCAAAATCCGGTTCACATAATCAAGTGTTTCCTTGCTTTCAGAGGCCGGTACAACTGTAAAATCATGATTATATTTATTTTTAAAATAACGTGCTTCGTTCGCACGCAATCCGGCAAGCACTTCTGCAACAGGCGAAGATTCTAAACCAACTGTAGATACATTTTTAAAATTAACTGTATAAGACATTTCCATTCCTCCTTTAATTTGTTTTTTAATTTATGTGTTAACGATTAACTGATAAAATGATTTTTCTGTTTGGTGGCCTAAAGTACCATGATAAAACCGTAAGTGCCAACAGCAAAAATGAAGGCCACATTTCGTGCACTGAATCATAAACTGCTCATGATTTATTGTTTTAAATTACCAACAATTTCCTGAAGCCGGTTATGTGCCATGTTAATGCCCGATGCAAATGGCATTCGCAGTAACTGGTTCCTGTATTCCACTGATTTGAAAATAATGTGCATGTTAAGTTTACTTTTATTATCAGTGAGTTTTTCAAATTCCAGAAACTCAAGCTGAACGGCAAACGACGAATTCTCCATCTCAAATGTCCGTGTAATTTTTTGATTTGGAACCAGATCATGAATTACTCCGTTCATCCGCAGAACTATATTTCTCTGCTGATCGTTAGTTTCAAACCTGTAACTGCCATGATTTTTATTCTCGAGTTGCAGCACTTTTGTTCCCATCCACTGTTCAACAATTTCCGGCTCTTCATACGCTTTAAAGAGCAATTCAACAGGTAAGTCAAATTCTCTGGTTATCACCAATTCCTGTTTTCCTTCTTCGGCATGAACTTTAGTTTTCTGTTCCATACTTTCTAATTAATCTCTATTATAATTTTTCATGATATCTTCAAGCTTGTTAAACCTGTCGTCCCAGAATTTCCGGAATGGTTCAATAAAATCTGCTATTTCTTTCATCTTCTCCGGATTAAAGTGATAATATACTTCTCTGCCATTTTGTTCCTGTTCGAGTAATTCACACTCGGTAAGTATTTGCAGGTGTTTTGAAACTGTGGGCCTTGCAGTGTTAAAGTTTGATGCTATAGATCCGGCAGTCATCGATTGCGTTGCAACCAACACCAGAATTGCTCTTCTTGTTGGGTCTGCGATGGCCTGAAATACGTCTCGTCTTAAATTCATTGTGTAGCTATTTGACTACAAAAATAAATGTAGTTATTTAACTACACAAATATTTTGGAATTTTTTTAATTTTTTTTTGGAAGTGATTGTTATAAAAACATTGGTATCCGGAAAATAAGTAATTTATTTTAACGGATTGCTTCACTACGTTCTCAATGACATAATTAGATAGTTAAATTACATAATACTGTTTTTCAGTGTTTTAACTAACAGAAACCAAAACTTTTCTTTTTAATCCGATCAACAGGATAAATGTGAATTAAAAAAATTGTAAATTTTGTGAACCTAAGAGTATTGAATCAAACGAATAAATCAGCTTAAATGAAGAATCAAATTTCATCATTATTAATTCTCCTCTTATTATTATTTGAAGGTTGCCATGTTCAACAAGAACAAAAAACACAAGCCTTTTTAGGAGTTAAAGAAGGTGGAGAATGGGTTTGGGTGACAAAGGACAGCGGTAACCAACAATATGAATACCAGGGCGGTGAATTTAAACCGGTGACAGAATTAACGGTTGATGAAAAACACACCGATCATTCCTTTGATATACAGTTTGAGGGTCCTGGTTGGGAATCGGATAAAATAGCTTATCGGCTTTACCTTGACTGGCGAAATGCAATTGATATTTTTGGAAAGAAAACCAGCGAACCTGTTTTGCAAAATGTTGGACTCAATAATTTTGATTCTTATCATGATATCCAGGACTGGGGTGTTGATGTTTTGCAGGTTGGCGATGCGCTGGGAATCGGGTCGCTGGCATATTGGGACGGCGCTAAAGCTGTTCGGGTTGAAAAAACTTCGGAAATCAAATGTCGGGTTGAATCGGGTGATTTCGTTTCAGTGGTTTTTGTTGATTATTCCGATTGGGAAATCGATTCATTTACCACCGATGTTTCTACAATGCTTGAGATTGAAGCTGGCAGCTATCTTACAGAATATACAGTAAATCTCACTGAAGAAATACCCAATCTGGCCACTGGAATTGTTAAACTACCAAATTCAGAAATGAAAATTATTAACGATTTAAAACCGGGTTGGAGTTGCATGTTAACCTTTGGGCAACAGTCGTTACAAAATGATATGCTGGGTATGTGCGTGTTTTATAAATCAAATCAGTTAATTACGCAAACAGAAGATAGTAATAGTTACGTTGTTGTTTTAAAACCTGAAAATAATTTGCTTACCTACTATTTTGGCGCTGCCTGGGAACAGGATGCTTCGGATGTAAAATCGATGGAAGATTTTGTTAAACTGCTTAATGACCAGGTTAAATTTATAAAATAATCAATCTCTCCTCTCCTGCCCCACACTTACATTTGCTATGGTAAATATTTGAAATTTAATCTGTTGATTCTATAAGAATTGGTTAACCATTTCGAAATTAATTCCATTTCTCACCAAAACAGCTTTTACGTCCAGTTGACCAACTTCATCAATATTCCGGTATTCATCGTCAAAAAATACCATTTTGGAATAAGGCAAATTAAATTGTTCCTGAATTCGTTTAAAATGTCTGATTTTGCTGGAAGGATAAATTTCTTTCAGATCAAAATATTTATCGATATCAAGTAATTGTATTAAATTATTGGCCCAGATTGGTTCGAATGTTCTGGAAGCTGCAACAATTTTTTTGTTTTCACTTTTTAGCTTTTCCAGAATTTCAATTACATCAGGATACAAACGAATCCAAAGGTCTGATTGGTCAAGTAATTTCCCGTTTCTCCAATAATAAGGCGGATTTGTACAATCGCACCAACTGCCTCCGGCATCCCAAATTGTAAAGTCAAGGTCAAAAACAAAAATCTCAAACTCCATTAAATCCTCCTCAAAAAAGTTTTTAAATTAAAATCCAAGACTGTGGGGTAACCATAACGAAATTTCGGGAATATATGTTACCAAAAGTAAAACCACAACCATGGCGATAAACATTGGCAACAGCGGTTTTATAACCTTTTCGATACTTAAACCAGCCACACTACAACCAATAAACAATATCGAACCAACCGGTGGCGTACAAAGTCCAACGCTTAAATTCAAAACCATAATAATTCCAAAATGAATTGGGTCAACTCCCATCGAGGTTACAATAGGAAGAAATATCGGAGTGAAAATTAAAACTGCTGGTGTCATATCCATAAAAATTCCCACAAAAAGTAGAATCATGTTGATAATCAGTAAAATCATAAACGGATTGCTGGTTAATGAAAGCAATCCTTCGCTTACATTTTGTGGAATATTTTCGTACGCCATAATCCACGATAAGCCTAAACATGCTGAAACCAAAAGCATTACAATTCCGGTAGTTTTTACTGAACGAAGAATGATATCCGGTAAATCCTTGATTTTTATCTGTCGATAAATAAATGAAAGTATCAGTGCATAAAGAACTGCAATCGCTGAAGCTTCTGTAGCAGTAAAAAATCCAGCAACAATACCCACCAATAACAATAACCAGTAAAAGCAGACTCGGAATTGCATCCAGAAATTTACGTGTTCCTTCCATCGCTTTTTTCTTATTTCGAATGGTTTTAATGATAGCCCAAACTGCAAATGCTGCAATTGCTATATAAAATAAGATTTGATTTGCTCCGGAGGAAAAATTGGCTCTTGAATACGAAATTCCTTTAAAAACAGCTAAAAGTCCTATTGCAATTAAACTAACTACTCCTAAGAGCTTTTATAGCAGCTTTTGTTCCACTTTTCTTATAAATAAGCATGGTAATTGCAGTTATAATAATTCCTAATCCTGTTAATATTCCTGGCAAATAACCGGCAAGGAAAAGCGCAGTAATAGAAACGCCGCCGCTGGCCAAAGAATACACAATCAAAATATTACTTGGCGGAATGGATAAACCTGTTGTTGCTGAAGTAATATTAACTGCTGCACTAAAATTTTCAGGATACCCTTCTTTTTTCATTTCGGGCTGCATAATACTTCCAATTGCAGATGCAGAAGCACCGGCAGAACCGGAAATTGCACCAAATAACATATTGGCAAGTACATTAACCATGGCAACTCCACCGGGAATTCCTCCCACTAAAATTCGGGCAAAGTCAATTAACCGAATAGCAATTCCACCACTATTCATAATATTTCCTGCAAGTATGAAAAACGGGATTGCAAGCAAGGCAAAACTATCCAGCCCGGTAGCCATTCGTTGAGAAAAAGTGGTAAATGCAGGTATTAAATCGATACTAACCAACATAGTTAAAATACCGGAAATTCCGATGCTATAGGCAATTGGAACACCTATTATTAATAGGATAATAAAACTTGCGACAAGTACTAATATTTCAAAAAATTCCATGTTAGTTAGTTTTTCGGTACGACGAAATAATGTTCCTCATATTATCAATATCGAAATAAGCAATTAATAATCCACTGAGGGGCAAAACCAGGTATACAAATCCAAGTGGCATTCCCAACGCTGCCGATTTTACTGAAAGATAAAACCGCGTGTAAACCAGCCAGATTCCTCCAACAATCAAAACAGAAACGGCAAATAAAATCACCACTATACTAATGATTATTTCCAACCGGAATTTCCTTTTTGGAGAACTACGTCGAATAAGTATGTCTATCGCCAAATGTTCCCTTTTCCCTGAAACATATGCTGCACCTAAAAGTCCAACCCAAATTAATAGGTAACCAGCCAGTTCATCGGTATAACTACTTGGAGAATTCAAAACGTATCTGCTTGCCACCTGCCAAAGTACATCTATAACAAGAATACTTAATAGAAATACAAGCAGCCATTCCAAAGATTTATCTATGATTTTGCGTAACGTCATGATTTCAGGTTTATTCAACAGCTTTTATTCGTTTTATATAGGAATAGATTACTTCATTGTCTTTATAACTTTCCAATAGTGGCTGAACTTTTTCAATAAAAGGCTCTTTATCAGGATAGATAATTTCAACTCCGGCTTTTTGAACTTCTTCTAATGACTCCTTTTCTGAATCAGCCCAAAGTTTTCGTTCAAGAATTGCAGAGTCATCAGCTGCCTGTTGCAACCATTTTTTTTCCTGATCATTTAATTTATCCCAAACAAATTTGCTTACTACAAGTACATCAGGGATTGTGGTATGTTCGTCCAATGAATAATATTTGCAAACCTCGTAATGGCGAGATGTATAAAGACTTGGAGGATTATTCTCTGCACCATCTACTACCCCACTTTGCAGTGCGGTATATAACTCTCCCCATGAGATTGGAGTTGCAGAACCGCCAAGTGCACGAATCATTTCAACAGCTGTAATACTGCGCATCACCCTGATTTTCATTCCAGCTAAATCATCGGGAGTTCGAATTGGTTTATCAATGGTATAAAAACTACGCGAACCTGCATCATAATAAGTCAGGCCGCGAATCCATTTGTCTTCCGTACTCTGAAGCAAGTCTTTTCCAATTTCTCCATCCATTATTTTGAATGCATGTTCTTTTGATTTGAAAATATAAGGCAGTCCAAAAACTTTATAATCTTCAGCAAAACTTTCCATTACGGCTGCTGAAACTTTTGTAATGGCAAGGCTTCCGATTTGCACTAGTTCAACACATTGTTGCTCTGAACCTAATTGCTCTGCCGGATAAACTTCAATTGTCAGTTTTCCATCAGAAAGTTCACTGCAACGTTCAGCCATGTACATCATTGCTTTGTGTACCGGGTGATCGGTTGGTAAACCATGAGCCAGTTTTAATTCTTTTGTATCGTTTTTAACGTTGCAGGAAAACAGGGATAAAAGGAATATTCCGGTGATTAGTTTTGTCAGGTTTTTTAGTCTCATCCAGGTTTGTCTATTTATATTTTTGAATTGTTTTTAAAACTTCGGCACATTTCTCCGAAATGTAATCATAATTTTTATTGTCTAAAATTTCTTTGGGAAACAATTGCGATCCCATTCCAACGCAAGTTACACCGGCTTCAAACCATGCTTTTAAGTTTGCTTCATCGGGAGTAACTCCACCGGTTGGCATTATCGATGTCCAAGGCATAGGTCCTAAAACTGCTTTAACAAAATCTGGCCCGCCAACCTGCGAGCCTGGAAATATTTTAATTACTTCAGCACCCAATTCATGTGCTTTCCCAATTTCTGTTACTGATCCACAACCGGGACTCCACGAAACTTTTCGTTTATTACAAACTTTGGCTGTGCCTTCATCAATCAATGGCGAAACAATAAAATTTGCTCCCAAAGCGAGATACATTGAAGCAGTTCCTTCATCAATAACAGAACCAACTCCCATTATCATTTCCGGACAGTTTTCGATTGCCCATTTATTCAATTCGGCAAAAACAAGCGTAGCAAAATCACCACGATTGGTAAATTCAAAAACCCGTACTCCCCCATCGTAACAGGCTTTTACTACATTCTTGCAAACCTCAGGATTTTTATGATAGAATACAGGAACCAATCCTGTTTCTTTCATTTTTAAAGCAACTTCTATTCTTGTAAATCGGGCCATAAATCAATTAAAAATTTTAAATTAAAAATTAAAAACCTGACATCTATTTACATATTATTTCTGGTTGATGATGCAATCTTTCCTAAAATATTTTTTAGTTCTGAAGATTCTTTTATTAGATATATCAATTCAAAACTTAAATTTTGTTCCAAAATAAGAGTAGCTTCAATTAATCTTAACCAATAGTTGCTTTCTCTCATTTCTTTTAAGGAAATATCTATTTTATACAAAAAATCCTGTTTTGAAAATGCAGCCTGTGCTTCTTCATAATTAGCACCTGTTGATGTTGAAGATTTTGAAAGTTGGTATCTAATATTATTAATTTCAGGATCATTAGGTAATTTTCTTAAAAACTTAATAACCCGAACAGCAAATTGAAATAATCTTTCAGCTAAATCAACATCCATTTTATTACTTCTTGGAAATTTTAATTTCTAATTTTTCATTTTTAATTGCCTACCGAGCAACCCTCCCGGAAGCATCTCCTCCCATCAATTTTTCCACTTCTTCAACCGAAACCTGGTTAAAATCGCCGTAAACCGTAT
This sequence comes from uncultured Prolixibacteraceae bacterium, assembly GCA_963849775.1. Lineage (GTDB taxonomy): Bacteria > Bacteroidota > Bacteroidia > Bacteroidales > Prolixibacteraceae > Draconibacterium. The sequence goes on from CAWKIX010000017.1 coordinate 37,717, forward strand.
GTTTTAAACAAGAAGCGGCAACGGCAAAATTCAACGCCTTGTGGTCATCATTTGGATAAGTAAGTAATCCATAAATCAATCCTCCCATAAATGAATCACCGCCACCAACGCGGTCAACAATATGCGTAATCTGATACGTTGGCGCTTCATATAATTTCTTTCCATCCCAAAGTACGCCGGACCAACTGTTATGATTTGCATTTATAGAACCACGCAAGGTTGTAATTACCTTTTTGCATCGCGGAAATTGCTTCATAATTTGTTTTGATACTGATTCGTAGGCAGCACCTTCAACATCACCTTTTGTTACATCAACACCTTCCGGTTTTATACCGAGTACTTTTTCAGCATCCTCTTCATTTCCTAAAATGATGTCTGTTCCTTCAATCAACTCAGGCATTATTTGGCCAGCTGTTTTGCCATATTTCCAAAGGTTTTTCCGGTAGTTCAAATCGCATGAAACGGTAATTCCAAGTTCATTGGCTTTTTTAATTGCTTCCAGACAAACATCAGCAGCGCTTTGCGAGATTGCCGGTGTAATTCCTGTCCAGTGAAACCAGTTGGCGCCTTCAAAGACTTTGTCCCAGTCAATCATTCCGGTTTGAATTTCTGAAATTGCTGAATTAGAGCGATCATAAATAACTTTGCTACCACGACTAACAGCACCGGTTTCAAGAAATAAATTCCCAAACGTTCACCACCAAAAAGAATATGCTTTGTTCCAACACCATATTTTCGCAGATCCATTAAACATGCCTGACCAATATCATTTTTTGGAAGTCGGGTAACAAAATCAACTGGAATTCCATAATTGGCCAATGATACAGCAACATTTGCTTCTCCCCCGCCAAATGTAGCAGAAAGCATATTTGTTTGAGAAAAACGCAAATAATCTGGTGTTGCTAATCGCAACATAATTTCTCCAAAGGTGACCACTTTATTCATGATTCAATTAAAACAGTTTAATGACAAATTAAAAATTAAAGTAGTTTTTAGCGTTGTTAAAACAGATGTTCTCCACCATATTTCCCAACAATTCCATATCGTTTGGTATTTCACCATTTTCAACATCGTTTCCAATCAGGTTGCATAGTGTTCTGCGAAAATATTCGTGACGTGGATAGGAAAGTAAACTTCTGGAATCAGTTAACATTCCTACAAAACGGCTCAACAATCCCAAATTGGAAAGTGCATTTATTTGCTTTTCCATACCATCTTTTTGATCGAGAAACCACCAACCTGAACCCCACTGCATTTTTCCGGCAACAGAACCATCCTGGAAATTACCAATCATAGTTGCCATCAATTCATTATCGCGTGGATTTATATTATACAAAACGGTTTTTGAAAGCTTATTTTCCATGTCAAGTTTATCCAGCATTTTCGATAATGGTCTGGCCATTTCAAAGTCACCAATGGAATCAAACCCGGTATCAGGTCCAATTTTATTAAACATACGGGTATTATTATTTCGAATCGGGCCAAGATGAAATTGCTGAGTCCAACCTCGCGAATGGTCCATTATTCCAAATTCGTATAACATACACGATTTAAACTTCAGAATTTCAAGCTGATTTAAATCTGCTCCACCTTTAATTTTAATGAAAATAGAACGAATTTCCGATTCGGTATAATCTTCAGCAATTGCAGTTTCAAGACCGTGATCAGACAAGCGACAGCCATTTTCATGAAAAAACTGATGGCGTTTATCCAGTGCTGTCATCAAATCAGAAAAAGTTGAAATATCCATTTCTGCTGCGCTACTTAACTTGTCGATATAAGCATTAAAAACTTTTGTGTTTTCAACGGCCATTGCTTTATCCGGGCGCCATGCGGGTAATACTGCTGTTTCAAAACCATCTGCTTTTATTTTCCGATGATGCTCCAAAGAGTCAATCGGATCGTCAGTTGTACAAATGGTATGAACATTTGACATTCGGATAATTCCGCGAGCAGAATATTCAGGTGTCTGTAGTTTTGCGTTGCATTCTTCCCAAATCTCGCGGGCGGTATTCGGACTTAAAATTTTATCAATTCCAAAAAAACGTTTTAATTCCAAATGAGTCCAATGAAACAATGGATTTCGTAAAGTAAAAGGAACTGTTTCTGCCCACTTCTCAAATTTTTCCCAGTCGCTGGCATCGCCGGTAATGTACTTTTCAGCAATACCGTTTGTTCGCATACCACGCCATTTGTAATGATCGCCATAGAGCCAAATCTGGGTTATGTTTTCGAATTGTTTGTCCTCGGCAACTTCCTGTGGTGGAATATGACAGTGATAATCGAAAATGGGCATTTTTGCCGCATGATTATGATATAACTTCTGTGCCGTTTCTGTTTGCAGCAGAAAGTTCTCATCCATGAATTTTTTCATAACTCTAATTTAATTTAACCAAAATGGTCACCAAGTTTCTATACAAAACTCACTAAGACTAGTGTCATGTCGACTTTAATTTGCCTTTATGTCATTCCGAATTTATTTCGGAATCTGGTTCAGATAAAGAGATGGTGAATCCGTCAGCTGACGGACAGCATGACTACAAAATGATTCATACATTACTTGACACAAGTTCAATTCATTTAGTTTTCTTCCTGGTTATCCTCTTCTATCTTAAACAGTCTTTTTAAGTGCCGTTCATAAATATTTTCTTCAACACAACTACCAACCACTTCTGCATTTTCTTCCAAAAGTGATGTATATTTTTCGCCCATTTCAGAAGCCACTTTATAACCCACATGAATCAATTGCCTGAAATTGGAATTATAATCCGGATGTCCCGGAATATGACGAAAAGTATCAGCAAATTTTTCACCTGTCCATGCTTCTACTTCTTCAGGTGTTGGCAGTTTTGAATCATCAATATCAATTACATCAGCATAGGGTCCGCATAGTTCTTCTTTACGAGCCAGCGCATTTGAATAAATTTCTTTTGCTGTCGCAAGTCCTTCATCGCCCGAAATTGCCAACCCAATAACTTCTTCCAGCCAGGTAGTACCTGCTGTTTTTACATGAATTCCTTTATCGTGTTTTTTTATGATTTCGGCCATAATCGGATAAATGGTAAATTTATCAGAGCCCGAATGAACGCTTAATTTCAAATCTTCAGGCAAGCCAAATTCTTTAACTGCATAATCAATTACCAAAACATCCTGTTCAAATTCTTTGGCAAATTGCTGAACATCGCCAACATAATCCACTCCTTTATTGAATCGGCCTGTAAATTTTGGCGCAATTGTTTGAGCCGGAATACCTTCATCTGCAATCATTTTCAGGATAAAAAACATGTCAACCGGAGTTTGCGGCTCTTCTACTTCGTCCATCGAAACTTCGGTTACAAAATAACCAACGCCTTTCTTCTCTGCTATATGACTGATAAATTTTCCCGGCTTCTTTAATTGCAGCCAGATATTTCTCTGCATCCGATTTGAAGCAAATCTTCAGTAATTACAATTGGTTCATCAATACCCGGAATATTTACTTCGCCACCAAAATCTGCACACGAATCAATAAACTTATTTACGTCTTCGGCAGATGATTCATTGCCGATATACATGGCAACATCGAGAGTGAAAAAATCGCAATGATCAATAAACCGGTCAACATTTGAAAGATTAATATGATCGGCATCTACAAAATAAGGGCCTTCCCATCCCAGGTTTTTAACTGCTGAATCTGCTTCAATTCTTGTTCCTTCCGGCTCCGAGTGAACAATATTGTGTTCTCTGTTTGATTTATTCCAAACCGGAGTAATTTCAACTCCTTCAGAAGTAGCCATAATTAATGCGCTTAGTTGGGCTTCACCTTCGTGATTAAACCGGTCGCCTACTCCAAAACTATATTTTCCTAATTCCATTGATGTTATAATTTATTATCGATTTTAATATTGAATTCCGTGTGCGAACACGAAAATATGGATATATTTTGGTACACCAAAATAATATGATCTGCTGTTTGATTTTTATTTATTGGTGATTGGTAAATTTGTAATATTTTCATATTCAATGCGAGATGCTGAAACATCCCGAAGAATTGGGACAGCATGACGTGCTCCGTTTTAGTTTGTCATCCCGACGTTAGGAGGGATCTCATTTAAATGGATTGATTTCTCCACCGAATTCTCACAAGTAGAAATGACAGGTTTAAAATAATATTACAAACCAATTTAAAACGCTCCATCACTTTTGTAAACATTCTGCATTTCCGGCCATGCAATGACATCGCTTTTATACACTAACTACCGTGGCCGGTGTTTTTCTCGTTCCTTATTCCCCGGGGTTGCGTTCGTTCCTCTCTTACCCCGGGCTACCAATATCAGACCCGTACCGGGTCGAAAAGGAATTCGGATGGCATCTCTCAAAGAGATGCTATCCTTGAAATAATTGCATTCTTTGATTCTTGAATTTACAAATATCCAGAACAGTCAATCTTTAAAAACCTTAAAACTCAACCAATATTTTCAAAATTTTACCGGGTGCTTCCGACCATTCTTTCATGGCTTCCGGCGCTTCTTCGGGTGTTACTTTTTTCGAAATGAAAATATTTTCATCCGGCTGGCTGGTTTTCAGGTATTTTATTACCGCTTCAAAATCGGATGGATTGGCATTTCTCGAACCCATAATTTCCAATTCTTTTTGTACCCATAGCTTTGTTGGGAATGCAACTTCACTGCCTGCGTAACCAATACAAACTACACGACCAGCAAAAGCAACTTCTTCGATGGCAGAACGATACGTTATTGGATTTCCAGCTGCCTCAACAACAACATTTGGTCCGTTACCATTGGTAATTTCCACCAACATCTCATGCAGATTTTGTTCCTTTGAATTGATGATAAAATCGGCGCCCAGTTTTTTAGCCACTTCTAATTTTGCATCGTCAATATCAACTGCAATTACCGTTGCCCCACGCAATGCAGCCCTGATAATTGCACCGCTGCCAATCATTCCGCAACCAAAAACCATAACCGTGTCAATATCGGTAACTTTTGCATTGTCAATGGCATGAAATCCAACGGTAATCGGCTCAACCAAAGCCAAGTTGAATTTCGGTTAGTTCATCGTCAATTAAAACTTTTTGCCATGGAATTGAAATGTATTCCGCCATCGCACCATCGCGCTGCACGCCCAGTGTTTGGTTATAGCGACAGGCGTTAAAACGCTTCTTGCTTGCAAGATGTACATTGTCCGCAATTGGTGTACGGAACCACAGTAACTTTTTGTCCTATTTTAAATGTATCGGGGACTTCCTCTCCTACTTTTTCAATTACTGCCGATATTTCATGTCCCGGAATTCTTGGATATTGAACCAATGGGTTTTTACCCAAAAATGTACTTAGGTCGGAACCGCAAAATCCGATATATTTAATTTTCAAGAGAACCTCTCCCTTAGCCATTTTCGGCATTTCACGTTCAACTAGTTTAATCTCTCCCGGTTTTGTTACTTCAATTGCTTTCATGTTATAAAAATTTTGAGGGTTTAAATTTAGACAGAATAAGGGAAAAGTTTCTTTAGAGGTAAAAAATAGTTTGAAAATCTATAGTAATTAAAGAAAACTTTAATCTGATAACAGTGGTTTGATTAAACCAAAACAATATGAATGAAACCAGTTAAACCAATTCAATAACAGTAATTTCCGGCATTATTCCCAGCCGACCGGCATAACCTAAAAATCCAAAACCACAGTTAACATACAAGTACTGGTCGTTTTCACGGTAAATTCCAGCCCACTGTTTATACATGTATTGAACAGGACTCCATTTCATCCATTTCGTATTCACGCCCACCTGCATACCATGCGTGTGGCCACTTAAAGTCAGGTTAATATCCTTGTATTCTTTTCGTACCTGGGCATCCCAATGGGAAGGGTCATGAGAGAGCAGTATTTTTACGGGAACATTTTTTTCTGCTAACCCTTCGTAGGCTTTTTGCATATCTCCGTACTTTGGAAAAGAAGATTTTGCGCTCCAGTTTTCAATACCAATCAATCCTATTTTGTCGTTTCCCTTTTCCAGAATTACATGCTCATTCATTAACAGTTTCCAGCCCATTGATGCATGTATATTTTTCAACTGATCAAGGTTATCTTTTTTTGCCTCTGAACTGGGCCAACGAACATAGTCTCCGTAGTCGTGATTGCCAAGCGTGGAATAAACACCCATCGGCGCCTTTAATTTTGAGAATATCTCCTGGTACTTTTCATCCACTTCTGTAGCATGGTTATTTACCAGATCTCCCGTAAATAGAATTAAATCAGGTTGTTGTTTCATTGTCTGTTCAATGCCGTGGGCTACAGCATCATAATCATCAAAACTACCTGTGTGGATATCGGATAGCTGAACCATTTTAAATCCTCTGAAAGCTTCAGGCAAATTGGCAAACTTTAGTTTTACCTTTTTTACCTTATAGCTGTATCGGTTCGACATGCCATACAAAAATCCGGAAACAGACAAACCACCCAGCAAAATAGCCGTACGTTTAAAAAATACCGACCTGCTCATATTAAAAGCAGTATTTCCTGTTTCCGAACCAGAACCGGAAACAAATAATGAAACCACCCAAGTAAAAAGCCTGCGCAAGTCATCAATCATCATAATTGCCATTATCAATATTTTTCCTACCAGCACGCCAAGAACCAAAGCGATATATGCATTACGGATAAAATGGGGCATTCCTTCCCAGTCGATTTTCCTGAAAAACAGAATTCCAAGCCAAATCAAAATAGTTACTGCAACATACAAGATGGTTAGTAAAGTACGCCAAAGGGCTGGCAAACTTCGCAGAAATGAATGGATTAAAATATAGCTGTAATATTCAGCCAGTATAATGATGCTCAAAAAGATGATAAATCGAAGTCCCATAAAGGTATTTTTTCTATGTAATTATTGTTGTGTTGCAGGTTTGAAGTGCAAATTAAGTAAAATACATGTTGAAGAAGTGATAATTTTCAAACAACTTAAACTCCATGCAAACAAGTTTTTATTGAATTTCAACATATTCAACAGTTTCGTCATTAAATGGTTCTAAATCTTCAATAATTGTGCTGATTAATGTATCCTGAATGTTTTTTACGGTATATGTAAACAAACAAATCCCGACAGTAAATGTCGGGACTGTTTCAAAAATGAACATTGTTTAACTATTCGTGATTAAAAGTAAATTTTCAAATTACTGCAGTATCAAATAAATTGCATCATTTTTAGTAATGCATTTAAATTTGTACGGACTATTTTGGTCTGTATTATACGACTCTAAAGATATTTTAGACTTTGTAACATTAGAATGCGAACCTAAGCCAGTCAGATTCATACTTCGGGAACCAATTGCAATATTAACGACAGCTACCGATAAAATTTCATCGCTGGCATTTTTGAGTTTTACCTCGTATTCTCCATTATTTAAATCTTTTGAAAAAGCTTTGTTCAGTGCCGTTGAATTTTCATTAAATCCTTTCACAACCGGAATATTTCCTTCAAATTTGTTATCTACAAATAATTTAAGGATTGTTCCTTCCGCTGGCTGCTTATCCATTGCAATGTAGGTTTTTACAGTTACACTCTGTTTATTATTGCAGGCTGAAAATGCGAATGCACAAATCAATGCAAGTAAAATGGTTTTGATTTTATTTTTCATGATTTATGGTGTATTTACTAAGAATTATGGATTACAATAAAATTTACTGCTGTCATCTTTTTCAAGATCAATTTTACCGACGTTACCTAAACGCACATCTGAATTATCACTAAGCTGTACTTTCGCTAAACTCATTTTACTCCGGATATTTACCGAGCTTTTTTCTGCTTTTAGATTTAGTTCATCAATTGATCCCTGATAAGCATATAATCGTGATCCACTGATATCAGCACTAACAAAACCTATTGTGCTATTACTGAATCCATTAATTTCGCTGTTTCCTGTACCGATGTAATTTAAAGTATCAGTAATAACGCCATTTGCAAGAATACGGGCACTATTATTAACGATTGTCAATTTAGATACATCACCAATATGAATTGTAACATAATCAACGCCTTTGGTTGGTAAAATATACAATGTGTCGTTTAAGAGTGAATAATTAATCTCTGACACACTGTCTTTATTTTGGACGGGAGCTGATATATGAATTCTTTCATCGTGGTTAAATGCGATATTCTGATGATCAGCGACAATATATTTAAACGCAGGTACTTCTTTTTCAATAATTGTATATTTCGGAATGCTGGTACGAGGGTTATCTTCTGCAGCGCTGAGATAAATAACAAAAATCAGAAAAGCCACAGCAATCAGCCCGATATAGGAGAATAGAATTATTTTACTTGTTTTCATTTTATTCGGTTTTTCAGGTTATTAATTATGGGTTCCATTTCCTCTTTATTCAGATTTAACAGATCTACTTTTTTATAAAACTCGGGGAGATCCTGATCAAAGAATTCCTTTTTACGGTTTTTCAGAATCAACCGTGTTGCATCATCATTTACAAAAAAGCCAATTCCCCTTTTATTGCTGATAATATTATCGTTTTGGAGTTCGGTATAAGTACGCATTACGGTATTGGGGTTAACCCCAATATCTGCCGCCATCTCCCGCACCGAAGGCAAACGGTCACTCGGCTGATACACTTCGTTTATTATCTTTTCGCAAATCGTGTCGCCAATCTGCTGGAAGATACTTTTTGTATTTTTAAATTCCATTTTATACCTCCCTTTCTTTTAACCTGAAAAATGCAGATGTGTGAAGTACAAGGATTGAAAATATTATTACCACTGTAATATATTTCATCCCGGTTTCTTTTGATATATCCGGATTAAAGCCACGAGTATGTGTAAAATTGAATATTCCATCAAGTATCCAACCATAGAAAAAAGAAACACCTACAAGTATTGCCAGAAATATGGCCGTTTTTAGAAGCGGAACTTTTGAAAAAAATACAGCGCCTGTAAAAGGAATTGAAATAATAAACAGTATAAAAGTGTACATGCTTACTTCGGCTTCTGCATATCTCATACCTTTATGAATGAATTTAAAAGGAGTAAAAAGATTGTAATCCAAATCATAGTGGACTAACGTAAAAGTATTAAAAATCGATCCAGCCAGGTTAGCTCCAATCCAAAACAAAATTGGAAAAACAAGGATATAGGCAAATATGCGGAATAGTATTTCGTATAAATATTTTTCTGTCGTTGAATTCGGTATCAATAAAAAATCCAACGTTTTTTTATTATTTCTCAAAGCAGGAAATGCGGTTCCTGAAAACAGGATACCAAAAATGGCAAACATGATGATAGAAACAGGGAAAATATTATTATCCCAATAAAGTCGATTACTGCGATCAGCCATAAGAAATAAAACAACAACAGTTGTTATTGTAATTAAAACACCTGCTATTGCCATTAATAAAAACGACTGCTTCATTATGGTTTCGCGTTTGATTAATAAACCAAACCGCTTTATATTAAATATAGATTGTATTTTCATTTATTTAAAAATTAGAACCAGGACGCAAGAATCAAGACACAAGACGAAGAATAGAAATCATTCTAGTTGAATCTAATTTGTGCAAAGCATTCTTTATCATGGTTATTTTTTATTATTTTTTCTTAATCGAAACTAATGCCTTTGGTAGCTGCATTAAAAAGTATTTCTATATCAAGGTCGGTCTCCTCGCCATTTTTCGCCGTTACTATTTTATAACCTCCCGGCACGGCTTCCTGGTAAAGCGGTTGGTATTTTTCAGGATTTGAAACCGATTTAAACGCATACTTTCCGGTGATCTCAAAAATGTTGTGGTTGAGTACCACTTTGCCCTGATCGACAATGATCACCCTGTCGATAATCGTTTCAATGTCTTTTACCTGGTGGGTTGAAATAATTACGAGCTGGTCTTCAGTTAAAGCACCTGCAACCACTTTTCTGAATATTGATTTTGAAGGAATATCCAGTCCGTTGGTGGGTTCGTCAAGAATCAGGATTTTACTTCCGCAAGCCAGTGTTAAGGCAATCAGGAATTTCTTTTTCTGACCGTATGAAAGCTTATTCAGCTTTTTATTGGCATCCAGTTCAAACTCCTTTAAGATGTGATCCAGTTTTTCCTGATCGAAATTTGGATAGTAGCCGCAAATTGCTTTTGCATAACCTTTCATTGATACCGCCGGAAGCTCAAATTCCTCGGGGATAAAGAAAATATCGCTAAGCATTTCAGGATTTCTGCTGCCCGGCTTGTGACCGAGGGTTTCGATGGCCTTTTTATCAGGCGCCTGCAACAAACCTGCAATAAGTTTTAGCAGGGTAGTTTTTCCGGCACCGTTTTTTCCCAGCAACCCAACTATGCTCCCACTTTGTATGTCGAGCGAAAGATTTTTGTAAAGTGCCGGTTGTTTTCGGTAGCCAAAAGTTAGTTGTTCAATTTTTATCATGTTGATTGTTTTACTGTATTACTTTACTAATACACTACAAATAAAAACAGTTTTTTTGAATTGAGCAAATGATTTTAGAAAAAAAATAAAAGCCTCCCCTTCCCTCACCGAGGAAGGGGGAAAAGAAATGGACTAAAGTCCGGGTGATACAAAGATTTGATTTACCCTGTGTGAACAGACTGTGTGATAACAGGATAAGAAGTAATTAATTTTTGCACCGGGTTTTAACCCGGTGATTTCAATATGAATGAAAGTCGGCTTTAGCCTTTAATTTTCAGCACCTTTAAGGCTAAAGCCTGCAAATTTGCTAATAAGTTTTTAACCACCGGGCTGAAGCCACGGTATAAAAATTTTTATTTTCACACAGTCTGTTAATCCTGGGATTAGTAACAATAACAATTCATCAGGACTCTTAATTGAGTGTATTTATCAAATGCTTATATAATGAAAATAATACTGATTTCCAGACCCCCTAAATCCCCCAAAGGGGGACAGTTCCTCCCCTTCAGGGAGGATAAGAGGGCTCAGTAGCGAATAAATTGAAAGTAAAAAATCATTTATAATGCTTTTTAGATTGTCTCTTATCGGATTAGTTATTATTAAACCACCGTAAATTCAGGCGCTTTTCGCGACACCTCGTTTACATAAGTAACTTTTGGATAGCCAACGGTTAAAGCGGCAAATACCTGGTGATTTTCAGGAATATGAAAGGTCTTGCACATGGTTTTATTTTTCTCCATGGCTTTTACGATAAACCCGATAAAACAACTCCCCAACCCCATTGTATTTGCAAGATGCGTTGTGTTTGTTGCCCAAATTACTGCATCATCTTTTACCATGCCAAATTTCCCGGCAGGCCCGTGAAATAACAAAACCACAGGCGCTTCATAACAAATTTGCTGTGGCATGGTTTGTTCCCGGTTAGCATACTTTTTCATGTATGTTCTTAACTGATTGATCCCCAATTTTGGAACCACTAAATTCAAAATCCCACCTACAACCTTGCCACTGATGAATCTGAATGTTTTCATCAGAGTTTCTGCAGTCATATCGTTGAGTAGCTGAATCTTTTCAGGAGTTTTTACAATTGTAATTTTTAGCGAACGTTTATTGCTTGCCGACGGATAGTTTTTCATGTTTTCCACCAACATCTGCAACATTTCTGCTGGCACAGGTTTGCTTTTGTATTTCCGGCAACTGCGAACGCCTGCTGTTAAATGAATAAAATCAGCGGGCTGAACCAGAGGCTCAATCAATGGAATAATGTCTCCATTATCAGGGGTTACCGCTTTTTCAGGACAAATAGCCACACAATGTCCACAGTGAATGCAGGTTTCATTAATACTCCAGAATTGAATATCAATCGCATCCGACGGGCAATCTTTTACACATTTCAAGCATTGGGTGCATAATTCTGATGAAATAACTGGCATGATTTAACTTTTATGCGAAAGTATGGTTTTTAATAAAAGCTATGGTATTAAGGAAATAAAAATATGTTTGAGGGATAACTACGTTTATTTAAAAGTTTAGCCTGGCATTGTGAAACACCCCACTATTAAATTATGATGTATTGTATCTATTTTTGGTTGCGTTTGGTTTCGGGGAATCGATTAATACTCAATCCTATCATTTACATAATTCCGATTTTCAACCATAAAAAAACGCCACCCGATTTTGAAAGATTGACCTTCAATAACCCGGATGGCACATTTTTAACTGTCAATTCTGTTTATTCTTTTATAAGTTTTCCGGTTTGTTTATTGCCATCAACATTAATACGGTAAATATACATTCCAGTGTCCATGTTCTTCAGGTTTATTCTTTCATTGCTGTTCACTTCTTTCGACAAGAGTTTTTGCCCTTGCAAATCGAAAAGTTCAAACGTTGCATTGGTATTATTACCGGCAATACTAAACATAAGATATTTAGCCACCGGATTTGGATATATTTTTGATATATTGTTACCCAAATCATTAACACCGGTTGAATTACCTTCAGTATAATAATAAATGCTTTTGTAACTATTTCCCCACTCTTCAATACCGTAATCCCAATCATAACTCGTAAATTCTGTCGGTTTATTTACAATTTGGTTGCTAAAATCCGGCGTAAATAAATACAGCGAGGGCAAAATAAGATCGTTAACCACAACTGACAAGTCGTATGTGTAATCATATTTGGAATCAAAAATAAACGTTTCAGATTCATCATCATAATCAGAATAAATTTCTATTGTTGGATTTCCGTTAGCATCATATTCATAGGCGCTTTTCGCGGTTTTAACAAACAGGCTGGTGAGAAAATCAGTTTCAAAATCAATCACCTCTGTCATATTTCCATTTTCATCATAAGAAAATTCCGATTTGGAATATGGATACCACTTACTTGAAGTTTCATCCCAAACAGAATAAATATACATTGTGTAATTTCCGCCTGAATTATAAGTCAATTCTCCCTTCCAGTCATTAACCCATTCAGAACTATTTTCATCCCTGCTATATTCAAGGAATTGTGATATGTTATTATTTGAATCGTAACTGTATACTTCTTTCCAAAGCGCAACCAATTGACCGTTATTTTCGTCGCGTTCATAATAAACATACTGGGTAATCCCATAATCGCCGTAAGTATATTCTTCTTTCCAAACAGCTATTAACTGATCTGATAATTCGTCCAGTTCATAATCAATCTCCATTAAAACATTCCCATTAGCATCGAATGTGCTCTCTCTTTTCACTGCGTTAATCCACTCGCCAGCATCTTCATCCCAAATATAATCTAACTCCAGCGTTGGGTTTCCATTGTCATCATACGTATATTCTGCCTTCCAATTAATAAACCACTGTCCGTTAATTTCATACTTCTGATAATAAATGTGCCCAGCCACTTTTCCATTGGCGTTATAAGTAAAAGTTTCTTTCCAGTTGGCATACCATTGACTTGAGTTACTGTCCCATACCAATTCGATCAGGCTGTCAAGCATCTGCTTTTTCGCAGCTGCCGATTTTACAAAAGCACTGTTATAATCGACGTTGATTTTTTGTAACTGCTGTTCCCGTAAAAGTGATTTTTTCTGAAATCCCGTATTATTAAAAAAAGTCTTTCTTCTTTTCTCTGAATTTTTTTCGTGATTTTTTAATGTTTTTTGCCCGAAAGCAATGGTTGATAACAAAAGTGATAATACAAATAAGGTAAATAACTTTCTCATAATTTGAATTTTGAATGTTTGAGTATAAGTTATGTTTAATTTGTCTAAATCACAATAGCGACCGCCAAATGAATATGTTAAGGAAAAAATGAATTATTCAGCAAACGTTAAATTAAATCTCCTGAATGCGCTGCTAACTATTAACTGTTTTAATCGAAAGCTTCCAGGTTCCATTTTTCTTTCCATTCCAACACAATCCGGTCATCAGTAAGTTTTACAGGTAACCAGATGTATTTTCCGTCAATCGGATTTTCAGGTTTCCATCGGTCGGCCATAAAAATAATAGCATCATTTTTCCCCTGAACAGGCAGCAAATATGTGCTTTGCGATTGAAATGTTGTTGAAGCATCTTTGCCAACACAAGGATTTCCCAACTCCTGCCACGGACCAAAAATATGATCGGCAACAGCCGACCTTGCAGCGTTGGGGCTCCATCCGGTACAATCGGAACCAATAAAAAAGTATTTCCCCGCGCTGGTTTTTAAAATGGTTGGCGCTTCCATATATTGGCCAACAAACAACCGTATAAAGTTTCCCGATTGCGAAAGGTAATCATCGGTGAGCTGCGAAATATGCAGTGTGCTGTTTTCTTCCGAAGAATAGATAAGGTACGCCTTGTCATCGTCGTCAACAAACAGGTTCATATCGCGCGACATTTGTCCGCCGGTAAAATCCCTGCCTAAAATATTTAAACTGTCAACATGGCTAGGCAAACAACCCTTACCGCCGCAATAGGTATCTTTCACCGAATCGGCTACCGGTAATTTATGAAAATCCTGAACATTAACCGGCCAAACTCCTGCATCGGGTCTCCCCGACCGGATAAATGTAAACGGCCCAACCGGACTATCGGCAACTGCCACACCAGCGCGGGCTACATCATAACCTTTGCCTTTCAGTTCCAGGTGAAACCACATCACAAATTTCCCCGTTTTCTTATTGAAAATTACCTTCGGACGTTCCAGCGTGCAGCCTTTTGCAATATCCGATGCCGGATCGGTTTCATCTACTTTTAATGCAATTCCTTCATCTGTCCAGTTATATAAATCCGTTGAGGAATAAACATGAACGCCAACCTGTGCTGTGTTGCCAATTGCGCCAGCAACTTTATGCTCGCCATACCAGTAGTATTTGTTATTGTGAAACAAAACTCCGCCGCCGTGTGCGTTAATTGCCACGCCATTATTGTCGATCCATTCTTGTCCAGGGTAAAAAGAATTTTTTGTGGTTTGGGCGGAAGCGGAACATAATGAAATGATTAATATTAAAACGATTACTATTCCCTTCATATACAAAATTTCATGTTTTGCCTGTAAATCATTATTCATATATATTTCTTCAATTATCAACTTGCAAACACCATTTTACCATTAAAAAATCAGTTTGCTAAAATTATTTTCAACGGTCTTCATCCAGTTCTGTAAGATAAACATTTTTCATATCAGCGTATAATACATATAGTTTATCGTTTTTATACAGAATGGACGGATAGCGACTCCCTTCCAAATAATCTCTTCGGATGAGTTTATCGTTGCTAAAAATTTCATTCCATTTATTTCCCACCTTTTCAAGAACACTCAACGAAGTATAATTTTGGCAGGCAACTACCGGGTTACCGTCCTCTTTAAAGAATAAGCCCGCCATGTGAAATACAGAATCTTTAGCTGTAACTGTTTCCGAAATCCATTCGCCTGAAGAATTTTCGGCAAGTTTTACCATGCCTCCCTGCGTATACAAAGCGTAAATCGTTTTGTCAACAATTTTTAAATCGCAGCTTCTGCTTATGTTTGGTTCAATAAGTTCCGCCTTCCACATTCCATTATCAAACGAATACAGTTTTAATGCATGTCCGTAATCCAGCAAGTTAAACCCGTCACGACCCAAAATATAAAAATCATCTCCATACATAGCAGTTACCAAATCTCCTGCATACGAACCAGGGCCATCGATTGAACTTGAAACCCAACCATATTTATTACGTTGGTGAAATTTTAGAAAAAGTCCGGCATGAGCAAAAGATACAACATTTGCATTTCCATTTGAATCAAATTCCATCCTTGGCCAAGTTCCCCAGTTGGCATTTGGAAAAATAATTTCATCTGTGGTTAATGATGAACCATCCCAGATTTTAAAAGGCATTCGATGTCCGTAAGCATGGCCAGTTGGCACTTGATAAACAAACGCAAGTTCATTGCCAGGAGTAAGTTTTAAATCTGAACTGTGCAGCATACATGCAACCGAAGAAGGTTCAAAATCAAATACATGTCCCGATTCATTAAACAATTCAAGTTTAACATATTCTGAATTGGGATCAGGATAACCCGGTAGATTTGATACTGGATCCAGTCCTGCCACAAAATAGATTTCGCCATTAAAAATTACACCGTTTGAGATGCCGGAAAGGTTGTCGTCAGTTAATAAAATTGTTGTGGTTTGTGCGAATTCGCTTGCTGAAACCAGTATTAAAATAAAAGAGAATAAGCTTGATTTGGTTTTCATTTTTATGGAATTATTGGTTAGTTATTACAATGAGGTTATAAATTTTCGACAAAAAATGCCATCTCCTGTTAGTCTTTAAAAAGTGAACTGAGTTAAGACAAATATAATTTATAAATTCAACACTTGAGCCAAGTGTGTTTTTCTTCCATTTTTCATGCAATCTTAAAGTGGTGCAATTATGAAAGAAACAGGTTCAATAAATAAGCTACTTAAACTAAAAACATTCTTGTGTATGCAGTCTATTATTGTTCTATCGGTTTACTCATTTTGGTGATGAAAAAACCAATTACCGGACTAAGCGCCAATGACCATAAAATTGATTTACCATATCCAATTTCTCTCTTTTCTCCAATGTTCTTTGCAATCAAATGCGTCAGAACAATATAAATTACAATAATAACAATCCAGGTGTAGTTCATATTCCGAAAGATTTAATTTTGTTTCTGTAAGCTTCCCCTTTTTAGGACAATCTAAAAATAGATTTTTTTCTTTTTCATAACCAAATTCTAAAAGCTTTTTTAATGTGATTGCTTGGTTCTGTCAAGGGCGACTGAGGAACGAAGTCGTTTATATACCCTTGACAGGTTCATGAATCACATTTTCTTTGCTTTTTAGTTTTTGGTTATTTATAATTTTTGCATATCCAATGGGAGTCATACCTCCTAAAGAATCATGCGGTCTTTTATAGTTGTAGTCAAATAACCACTTGTCTGTTTCTTCCCTGGCTTCATCCAGTGACTGGAACAAGTAGGCATCCAATACAGCTCTTCGGTACGTTCCATTCAGGCGTTCAACAAAAGCATTCTGTGTTGGCTTTCCCGGTTGGATGTGCAAAAGTTCTATTCCCTTTACCTGGCTCCATTCTTTCAATAAATCAGCAATAAATTCCGGACCATTATCCATCCTTATTTGTTTTGGTTTTCCTCGTCGCTTTATCAAATGATTTAAAATATAAACTACTTTGTTACTTCTAATGGAGTGATCCAGTTCAACATGGAGAGCTTCTCTGTTGAAGTCATCCATAATATTAAAACTCTTTATCTTCCGCCCGTTTTCAAGGGCATCGTGCATAAAATCAATCGACCAGCAATGATTTATGCTTTCCGGAACAACCAAAGGAACCTTTACCCGGGCAGGGAGCCGTTTCTTTACCTTCCTGCGAATATTCAGCTTCATCAGGCAATATATACGATATACTCGCTTGTGATTCCAATCATACCCTTCCAGACGTAATCGGCCATAAGCTTTCCAAAACCCTTCCGTTGGGTGATCTTTTGCTTTTTGGCTAAGTGCATCAATAATTTCTGTATCATCTTTAATTGTTTGATAATAATAAACAGACCGACTGATATTTAAAACCCTGCACGCCCTGCGGATGCCAACAGAAGATTCGGTACAAACTTCTTGTGCGATTTCTCGCTTTTCACAAGGCTTTAGAGCTTTTTTTCGATAATCTCCCTGGCAAGTTTTAAGTCAAGTGCTTGTTCTGCATACATCATTTTCAACTTGCGGTTTTCTTCTTCAAGCTGTTTGAGCCTTTTCAGTTCTGAAGCTTCCATGCCGCCATAACGTTGTCGCCATTTATAAAAAGAGGCCCTGCTAACGCCGCGATCACGGACGATTTCTTCTACGCTTTTGCCGTTCTCATACTCCTTCAAAATCAAGGAGATTTGCTGTGGTGTGAATCTTTTCTTTTTCATTTTAACAGTTTAAAATTATTACTTTTTGTATACTTTTAAACTGTCCGGTTTTCGGGGGAGCTTACATTAACATGTAGATCTGAAAATTGTTGGATGGAAACAAGAAAAGTGCGTCGTTCAGAATAAAAACTGAAAGAAAAGAAACGTTTAAATAAGGTTAACCGGTTTTTAAACCAACACTGCATCTCCCAAAAGAATCGTAAAAATCAATCATTCCCCATAATATACGCTCCGAACCGGTTCCGTCAACACCAGGTTCAGATTAGGCATTGCATGCCATCAGAACCTTAATTGTTAGCCACTGGGCTTTTTTTTTTATTCGTCAATATATTCTAATATGTCTCCAGGTTGACAGTCTAATGCTTTACAAATTGAGTCAAGAGTTGACAGTCTAATTGCTTTTGCTTTTCCAGATTTCAATATTGATAGATTTGCTTCTGTTATACCTATTTTTCCTGCCAACTCGTTACTTTTCATTTTGCGTTTGACAAGCATCATGTCAAGATTTACAACTATAGCCATAATTATACTGTCATATCATTTTCATCTTTAATATCAATTGCATTTAACAATATCTCACTTTGAATGACAAAGAATAGTCCAACCATAATTAAAAAAACAGGGGTTATTGAAAATGATTTTGGGTGAGATTCAAAATTTAATTGTAAAAAATTCTCTGATAACATTATTAATAATAAAAGTATTCCAGCGATAATAAAATGATATCCACTTATCTGAGTAGAGTAAGCTACATATTTTGTGAAAATTTTATTTTGTAAGAGCTTTCTTGCAGTCTTTCGAAGAAAAAATAAACCTCGCAGAAATATTAAATATATAATGCAATAAGCGGTCAAAATAATCCATTCCCACAAATGAAGCTGTTCCGTATTTGCACCATCGAAAATGCCAAAAGGAAACCATAATACTATGGCGAAAAGTCCTAATACATGGAGAAAGAATACAATATCAATCAACGATTTGAATAAGCGTAAATTTTTCATAGTTGAAAGTGTTTTTGTTAAATTTATTCAAATCTAATAAATTTATCACAAAACAATAATACATTATTAAAAAACAATAATATTATTTCCTCTTTTTATTCCAGTAAATATCGAACTCAGCCTTGTGGCTAACTCGTTTATAAACGTATTGTGTTTATTTCTCTTATATCGTTTAAAAAAAGTGTTCTTTCCAAGCCAATATGGTATGTATTTTACACCTTTTATTGCTACTATCAATTCATTTCCGGGTTTTCATACTTTATCTTAAATATTAAATCATTAAATCGTTCAACCCGGTTTCCGTTTGTCGTTAATTATTTTTGTATCACTGGCAAAATAGCCATAATTTATGTTAATCGATTTTGTGTTAGCTGCTTTTTATCAACGAATTATGCACACTTATTAACTTCAAAAATTGAATTATACACCTAATCCCCGAAGAGTACTTTAAGCCTCTCCCTTTAGGGTAGGTTTGGAGGGGTATTCAAATAGTTATAAAAAGTTGATTGCATTGTTACGCTTTCGTGATGTTTATGTTGAACCTTTGTGGTGTTGAATGCCTTATTTAATTAGAAATGAAAAATTAGAAATTAGAAATTTGAAAAGGCAAAGTATAAATTTAGATAAAGTAGAAACAATTATGACAAAGAATTTTGACACACCAGAAGGGATTTATTTTCCGAAAGGCTTCTTTGTGTCTTAGCGTCTTTGTGAGACAAAAAAATAAACACCATGAAACAGATTTTGTATGTAACCGTATTTTTCCTGTTGGGATTTAATGGCTGCGCGCAGGTAACACAACAGGCAATAAATAGCGACGATGGCTACAGACCGTTAACCGCTGAAGAAAAAAAAGTGATTGTAAACAAGGGCACCGAAATGGCGTTTACAGGCGAATACGACAAGTTTTTTGAAAAAGGAACTTACGTTTGCAAACGTTGCGGCGCTGAATTGTACCGCTCAACCGATAAGTTTGATTCGGGTTGCGGCTGGCCCAGTTTTGACGATGAAATTAACGGCGCAATAAAGCGAACTCCCGACCCCGATGGAATGCGCACCGAAATTACCTGTGCCAACTGTGGCGCTCATTTGGGGCATGTATTTATTGGTGAAAAACTTACAGATAAAGATACACGTCATTGTGTAAATTCCATTTCCCTTGTATTTGTGCCTGCAGCGCCCGACAAAGATGCAAAAACCGAAACTGCTTATTTTGCCGGTGGTTGCTTTTGGGGTGTTGAATATTACATGGAACAGGCTCCGGGCGTAATTTCTGCCGAGTCGGGCTACATGGGTGGAATTGAACTGAATCCAACCTACGCAGAAGTTAGCAGTCATACAACGAATTACGCCGAAGTAGTTAAAGTTGAATTCGACAGGTCGAAAACAGATTACGAAGCAGTAGCAAAACTGTTTTTTGAAATCCACGACCCGACACAGGTCAACCGCCAGGGGCCGGATATTGGCGAACAGTACCGTTCTGAAATCTTTTATGCAAATATGCAGCAGAAAAAAACAGCGGAAAAACTGATTAAACTGCTGGAGAAAAAAGGCTACGATGTGGCAACAATAGTTTCACCTGCCGAAACATTCTGGGATGCAGAAGATTATCATCAGGACTATTATGCGCATAAAGGCGGAGAACCATACTGCCATGCTTACACAGAGCGGTTTTAATGGATTTTTATTCTTCCAAAATCTTTGTAATTCACTGTGTTTCTTTGTGGTAAAAATCAATAAAAACTATTCCACAAAGATCCACAAAAAATGCTATGAAAACCCCGTCATTGCGAGCTTTGCGAAGCAATCTATAATTTTAAGAGGACAACAATAATTAGAAATATAATAATCCAGAAATAATCAGTGGTTTATCTCAATTAACTTATAATAAAACTCCCCAATCCTATTTCCATAAACAAAACCCAAATACAACTGTTTTACTAGGCAAATACAAGATTAGAAAGTCGGATTTAATAATGTGACAGATGTATTTAGAAAAGAAAGAATTGACGAAAAATCATAAAATTGACACCCACGAAGCGCTTCAGGATTTTTACCTCGTAAATTTAAGCCGGCAATTGAGTATTTTTGGCCGTCGTGAAGTTCATAACGGACGAGCGCACTTTGGCATTTTCGGTGATGGAAAAGAAGTGACACAGGTTGCTTATGCCAAGGCTTTTAAAAAAGGCGACTGGCGCTCGGGTTACTACCGCGACCAAACGTTTATGCTGGCTTTGGGTTTGCTTCAGCCGGAAGAGTTTTATTCCATGATTTATGGCGACATTGATGAAGATAAAAACCCGTCGACAGTGGGCAGAAATTTTAATAATCATTTCAGCACATCAAACATCGATGAAAACGGAGAGATCAAAGACCTTCTGGATCAATACAATTCAGCATCAGATATTTCTTCAACGGGTGGACAAATGCCGCGATTACTGGGTTTGGCTCAGGCATCAAAAATTGTTCGCGAAAACCCTGAAATGGCCAAATACCTGAAAAATAATGTCTCTGGTAACGAAGTTGCTTTTGGCAGCATTGGCGATGCAAGTACATCGGAAGGTATTTTCTGGGAAACCATAAACGCTGCCGGCGTAATGCAGGTTCCGCTTGCTGTTGCCGTTTATGACGATGGATATGGAATTAGTGTCCCTGTTGAATTACAGACAACAAAAGCAAGTATTTCAGAGGCATTAAAAGGTTTTCAGAAAGAAAATAATACAAACGGAATTAAGATTTATACAGTTGAAGGTTGGAACTATCCGGAATTGGTAAACACCTTTTCAGAAGGAATTGATTTCTGCAGAAAAAACCATATTCCGGTTGTTTTTCATATTACCGGATTAACGCAACCGCTTGGTCATTCTACCTCGGGTTCCCATGAACGTTATAAACCGGAAGAGCGACTGGAATGGGAAAAAGAAAATGATGCCATTATTAAAATGAGAAATTGGTTGCTCAACAACGAAGTGGCGGATACTGAAATGCTGGATGAAATTGAAAGAAATGCATCAAAAAGAGCAAAAGAAGCAAGAGAAAAAGCCTGGTCGGGATTTGTTAACGGGTACAAGCAGGATCAGGATTTATTAAAGCAGATCATCAGAAATATTGAAAAGAAAATTGAGCTTCAGAGCTATCGTTTCAGAGATTTCATAAAAATTACTGAAAGATCACATCTTACAAGACGACACCATTTAAGTTTTGCCAAAGGGCTTTCAATGAAAATTCATGGGAATAAAGCCGTTGAAAATGAGCGTAATGAGCTTAAAGAATGGATACGGGATTTTGAAGAAAAAAGCGCTGATGCCTATAGTACAGGATTGCACCGAAACGGTGGAGATTCAGTGTTAAATGTGAAGGAAATTCCCGTGCAATACGATGAAAATCCTGAAGATGTAAACGGTTCAGAAATCATCAGCCAAAACTTTCATATTTTATTCGAAAAATATCCAACTCTCGTAACATTTGGCCAGGATACCGGTAAAATGGGCGATGTTAACCAGGGAATGAAAGGAATGCAGGAGACGTTTGGCATTCACCGTGTTTCCGATGCCGGTATTCGCGAAGCAACCATTCTCGGACAGGGAATAGGGTTGGCATTGCGCGGTTTTCGTCCTATTGCTGAAATACAATACCTCGACTACCTTATTTACGGCCTTTCACAGCTTAGCGATGACCTGGCAACTTTGCAATACCGTACAAAAGGAAAACAGGCCGCACCTCTTATTGTGCGTACGCGGGGACACCAGCTGCAGGGAATATGGCATGCCGGTTCACCCATGCAAATGATTCTGGGATCAACACGTGGCATTTATTTATGCGTTCCGCGAAATATGACCCAGGCTGCCGGATTTTACAATACATTGCTTGTAGGAAACGATCCGGCCATTGTAATTGAACCATTAAAAGGTTACAATGTAAAAGAGAAAATGCCTGCCAATATTGGCAACTATAAAATTCCGCTCGGAGTGCCTGAAATTCTGCGCTCAGGAACCGATGTTACAATTGTAACATATGGATGGAACGCCCACCACGCAATTAAAGCAGCACGTTTGCTGGCAAGTTCAAAAGGTATTTCTGCCGAGGTTATTGATGTTCAAACATTGATGCCTTTTGATGTAAATCATGTTATTCTGGAATCAATAATGAAAACCGGCAAGGTTATTTTTGTTGATGAGGATGTTCCGGGTGGCGCCACTGCCTACATGATGCAAAAAGTAATGGAAGAACAAAAGGCTTTTGATTACCTGGACACGGCGCCCAAAACGCTTTCAGCAAAAGAACACAGGCCTGCCTACGGTATTGATGGAGAATATTTTTCAAAACCCAATGTTGAGCGGTTATTCAGAAGCGTGTATGAAATGATGCGGGAAACTGATCCAAAAAAATACCCATCCTGGTAAATAATAATTAACATCTTCAAAATAATGTAATTTCTGGCTATTGTTGTGTACTTTTATAGTATTGAAAAACAAGAGAAAAATGGAACAGAAGAAAGAAGATTTTTACGGCAAAATGAAACGTTTTGCTGAAAAAACAGAAGATTTTATCGAAGGCCAGGTGGATAAACTACGGAAAAACGGCACGCTGGACAAAGCCACGGAATATGCTGATAAAACCACCGATTATATAGAAAAGAAAGCAAAGCAGTTTCAGGAAAGCGATATTCCCGACAAGGTGGAAGACTGGGTAGATAAAACTGAAGAAAAAGCAAGGGAAGTAATAAAAAAGGTTGACGATTTTATGGGCGATTTGCATAAGAAATCAAAACAAAAGAAAAATAAACCGGAAGAGCATTCGGAAAATTTGCCAAAACCATTAGAATAACTTTTATACCACTTTTCTACCTTAAGAATCTGCTGACAGAGTTGTTTTTATTCATTATAATTAAGGCAGCTATCTCATTGTAATGTCAATCAAAATGTTGATTCATCAATGGAATTATCTAAAATAAGTTACTTTTGAACACAAAATCATAAGTACTTATGACAGGGATTTCAGAAAGCCTTAATACCGACTGGAGAAAAGTAGCCTCAACAATTTACAGAAAACCCATTGATTCCAAAATATACGGCAGCGTTGACCTTGATGTAACTGAGTTGGAGAAATTTATAACTCGAAAACGAAAAGAAGGTGTAAAAACCACTTTAACATATATTCTTACTTTGATTGTGGGACGAGCAATTAAACAGGAAGTTCCGGAATTAAATGCTTTTGTCAGACGTGGAAAAATTATCCAGCGTGATCAGGTTGACGCAACAGTGAGCGTACTTTTGCCAGGTGGACAAATGGGTTCGGTAAAAGTAGAAAATGCCGACAAGCTAACCATCGGGGAATTATCGGAAGAAATTGCACAAAACATACGTGAATCAAGAAAAGGCGATGAAAACTACACGATGCAATCGAAAAATTTGCTGGCTAAAATTCCATGGCCTTTCAGAAGCTGGTTGTTTAAACTATATCGCACAATTACAATTAATTGGGGAATATTAATGCCTGGCATCGGACTTGATTCCAATAGTTTTGGTTCTTACGTCATTTCAAATATTGGTAGCGTTGGTCTCGACACCGGTTATGGTTCATTGTTACCTTCATCAAATGTTTCTGTGGTTTTTATTCTTGGAAGCATTAACAAAAAGCCTGTTATTGTAAATGATGAGATTGTTCCCCGCAGAATAATGGCGCTTTCCGCTACACTCGATCACCGGGTAGTTGATGGTTCTCATGGCGGAAGATTGTTTCGCATCATCAAACATTACATAAAAAATCCTGAATTACTTGAAAATCATCCTGAATAATTCATTTTGAATACTTGATTTTCTATCACTACTGACCGGGGAACTTTGAACAGATTCCCTGCCTAATAATCGTTCAGGCGGGCTCTCTTCATTACCAATAACAGATTTTTAATCAAGACCCTGAAATCCCGAATAATCGGGACAGGGTGACGTACTTAATAAACTCACCAATGCTGATTTGAACGTCATGCTGAACTTGGTTCAGCATCTTTGTCATTGTCTCATTATGCTCAAATAAAAATTGAGTAACCTCTCGGAATAACGAATCACAAAACAAGCTAAAAAATTTGCAAAAACTTTTTCCGTGTACGAACACGAAAACGTAAAATTTTCAGTAATTTTGTGCCGTTTATCTTATTTAAGATACACTTAAATAGCTTTATTTCAATAAATTATCGAAAACGAAAAACAAATACGAATTAAAGATATTGCTGAAAAGGCAAAAGTATCAATTGGAACTGTTGACCGGGTACTTCACAATCGTGGTGAAGTTGCTGAGTCAACACGAAAAAAGATTCTACAGATAATTGAAGAACTCGATTACAGACCTAATATTCTGGCAAGTACACTGGCTTCCAAAAAGTCGGCGATTTTTGCCACGCTCCTGCCCCAGCCTCCATCTGCTGAAGGTTACTGGAATAAACCACTTGTTGGAATTCAAAAAAGAATTTCAGAATTACAGCAATTTAGCGTTCAGCTTGAATCGTTTACATTTAGCCAGACGTATCCAAAGAGTTTTAAATCTGAAGCTAAAAAAATAATTGAGCTAAAACCTGACGGCGTTATTCTTGCCCCGTTTTTTAAAAAGGAATCAACAGAATTACTTGAAGAATTGAGGGCAAGCCAGATACCTTTTGTTTTCATTGATTCGGAAATTAAAGATGCCGGTCAAATTAGTTATATCGGACAGAATTCCTACCAAAGCGGACTGGTTTCGGGCAAACTTCTTGATATTATTTTACCCGATGGAAATATCCTGGTTCTTCATTTTGCCAAAGAAATGGATAACCAAAACCATTTGGTTCAGCGTGAAAAAGGCTTTTATGAGTGGTTTAAAAATAAGTCCGGTAACGTGCACCAGTTGTTTACAAAAGAAGTGTCGGATACCGAAAACGAATATTGGATGGAAGAAATAAAACGGGACATCGAAAAAAACAATATCAAGGGTATTTTCGTAACCAATTCAAAAGTATTTTTTGTAGGACAGCTAATTGAGAAATACAATTTAAAGGGCTTAAAAGTTATCGGACATGATCTTTTAACCGAGAATTCAGCCTATTTAAGAAAAGACATTGTACAGTTTTTAATTTGCCAACGCCCTGAAGAACAAGGATACAATGCCATAAATAAGCTTTTCAGACATGTAGTTCAGAAAAGAAAAATTGAGATGGAAAATTATACTTCCATCGATATAATTACCAGGGAAAACATAGATTATTACAAAGAATTTAAATAAACAACTTGAATTATGATACCAATTTCATTTAACGACCTGAAAGGCAAAGTTTGCGTAATTACCGGCGGCGCCGGAGTTCTTGGCACTGCAATGGTAAAAGCGCTGGCATCGGTAGATATGAAAATAGCAATTGCAGATATAAATAAAGAAACTGCCGATAAGGTTGCAGCAGAAATCTCGGCAGAATCAAAAGCAACAATTATTGGTGTTGCCGCAAATGTTCTTGATAAAGAGTCGCTTGAACAGGCAAAAGCAGAAATTAATAACCAGTTGGGCGATATTGATGTGTTGATTAACGGCGCAGGTGGAAACAGTCCGCAGGCAACAACCAAAGTAGAGCAAATGACGGAAGACAATATCGATAATCTTGCAGACACTTTTTACGGCCTTGAAATGGAAGGTTTCGACAAAGTATTTGCACTTAACTTTAAAGGTACTTTGCTGCCAACCATGGTTTTCACAAAAGATATGCTTAAAAACCGCAAAGGTGTTATTCTCAATGTCTCATCAATGAATTCTTACAAGCCTCTTACAAAAATTCCGGCCTATTCGGCGGCAAAAGCATCCATTAACAATTTTACTGAATGGCTTTCTGTTCATTTGGCAAAAGTAGGAATAAGGGTAAATGCAATTGCACCTGGCTTTTTTATTACAAATCAAAACCGGTTTCTTGTTACCGATGAAAAAACAGGAAATTATTCTCCCCGCGGTCAGAAAATTGTAAACAATACTCCAATGGGAAAATTTGGCGAACCGGAAGATTTACAGGGAACAACATTATTTCTGATTTCTGACATTTCATCATTTATAACCGGAATTGTTATTCCCGTTGATGGCGGATACAGCGCTTTTGGAGGAGTTTAGAAAGGATTAAGGATCAAAGATTAAGTATTAGCAAGAATGATTAAAAAAGTCTTTAATCAAAAACTTTGCAACTACATTGAAATAATAATTCATAAAATAAATAATCAAAGAGCCAATAGCTTGAGACTTGAAGCTCGCAGCTTATAGCTAAAAAGGAAAATATGGAATTAAAAAACAACTGTAAATATGCAATGCTTGTTCCAACAAGTATGGGTGTTAGAATTACTCCAGACAATGGCCAGCCGGTGCATACAAGCGAGAAATTTACGATGTATGCAACCAGCGCCGAAACCAATGTGGCAAGCATTTCATCTTACCTCGGGTTACCGGTTAAGGTTCTCACAACATTTGTAAAAGGAAGCCCTGTTGCGCAATTCATTAAAAATAACCTGAAAAGCCGCCACATGGATTTTGAAGGACCTGAAGTTGAACAGGGTAATCCATGGGGATTTCGTCATCAGTTTAATATTGCCGACAGTGGTTACGGATCTCGCGGACCACGTGTTCATAACGACCGTGCCGGCGAAGTTGGTCGAACACTAAATGTAAAAGATTTTGACCTGGAAAAGATTTTTGGTGAAGATGGTGTTCAAATTGTGCATCTTTCAGGATTGATTGCCGCACTCTCGCCTGAAACAAGTCAGTTTTGCCTTGAAATTGCAAGAACCGCCAAAAAATACGGAACAAAAATTTCATTCGATTTAAATTACCGCGCCTCATTTTGGAAAGGACGTGAAAAAGAACTTCATGAAAATTTCAAGGAAATAGCTTCTGTTTCTGATATTCTTATTGGCAACGAAGAAGATTTTCAGCTTTGTTTTGGCATTGCAGGTCCGCCAGCAGGAGGCGAAGATTTAAAAGCTAAAATTGATGGTTTCAAAGGCCTTATCATGCGTGTTAAAGAAACCTTTCCCAATGCACAGGTTTTTGCAACTACATTGCGTGAAGTTGTAAGTGTGAATCAGCATCATTGGGGAGCAATTATGCTGGAAGGTGAAAACTGGCATGTAATTGAACCACGTGAAATACATGTACTCGACCGCATTGGCGGCGGCGATGGTTTTGTTGGGGGTATGTTGTACGGAATCCTGAAAAACTGGGAACCTGAAATGTGGCCGCAATTTGGATGGGCAACCGGAGCAATGGCAACCACATTCATGACAGACTACGCTATTCCTGCCGATGAAGAAATGGTTTGGAGTATTTGGAATGGAAATGCACGGGTGAAAAGATAGAATTGACAGGCACAGGCACAGGATAAGGCTGAGGTCAGGAGATTAAAATTTTAAATAAAATGATAAAAAAATATAACGATTTTAGGGACATGTCGGTTTGGCAAAAAGCATTTGCTCTGCTGCGTGATGTCTATAAAATCGCGCGCACATTTCCTTCCGATGAAAAATTTGCTTTAACTGATGATTTAAGGCGATCTGCAAATTCTGTAGTACATAATATTGCTGAAGGTTACGGACGAATTGAACCAAGAGATAAAACCCGGTTTTACAAAATATCCAGAGGGAGTGCATTTGAAGCCATCAGTCAGTTACTTGTAGCCGAGTCAGAAAACTATATAACAACAGAAATTTCGGAGGATTTAATTAACAGATATACAAGAAAGGTTTTGTCCTTTGCCTTTGCCTGGGCCTAAGCCTTAAGAAAACCGCTATGATATACTACGAAAAAGGTTCAAAAGATACTTCATTCTCAGCAGAGGATTTGAGAAAAGCTTTGTTTGAAGCGTTTAGGAAAATAGGAGTTAAGAATAAAGTGCTTGCTATTCCACCTGATTCTACAAGGCTTCCTTCAAGAGCCGGTGAAATTACCGAAATGACATGGGAGTATTTTGGCGAAAAGCTAACTGATGTTTTGCCTGCACTTGGCACCCATACACCAATGACCGATGGTCAAATCAGTCTCATGTTTGGGAAAACACCACGCCATTTGTTTCGCGACCACGACTGGCGAAATGATGTAGTTACACTCGGAATGGTTCCTGCCGAATTTATTAAAGAAGTTTCTGATGGAGCTGTGGAATATGAGTGGCCGGCACAGGTAAATAAACTAGTCATAGAAGGTAATTTTGATCTCATACTTTCTATCGGACAGGTTGTTCCGCACGAGGTTGTTGGAATGGCTAACTATAACAAAAATATTTTAGTTGGAACGGGTGGCGCTGAAGGAATCAATAAAAGTCATTTTATTGGCGCAGCTTATGGCATGGAAAAAATGATGGGGCGGGCAAATACACCGGTTCGGAAAATATTTAATTATGCTACTGAAAAATTTGCATCTCATCTTCCTGTCGTATATGTACTGACCGTAGTTGGGTTAAATAAATCGGGAAAATTACAGACTTACGGGCTTTTTATTGGAGATGATTTTAGCGTTTTCGACAAAGCAGCAAAGCTATCACTGGAAGTAAATTTTGAAATGTTGGATGAGCCATTGAAGAAAGTAGTCGTTTGGCTCGATCCAACTGAATTTAAAAGCACATGGTTGGGAAATAAAAGCATTTACCGAACGCGAATGGCACTTGCCGATGGTGGCGAATTAATCGTCTTCGCCCCTGCCCTGATTGAGTTCGGAGAAGATAAACAAATCGACAAGCTAATTCGTAAATATGGCTACCATGGCACACCTCATACATTAAAACTGGTGGAAGAAAATGAAGATTTACGAAATAATTTGGGTGCAGCAGCACACTTAATTCATGGATCTTCCGAAGGCCGGTTTAGCATTACTTATTGTCCCGGGAAAGGTGTTAAAAATATCACTCGTGAAGAAATTGAACATGTAGGTTTTAAGTGGGCCGATTTTGATGATATGACAGCAAAATATAATCCTGCTGAACTGAAGGAAGGTTTTAATACAATGCCCGATGGAGAGGAAATATTTTTTATTTCGAATCCTGCGTTAGGACTCTGGGCTTACAAAGAAATATTTAAGTTTTAGAATTGTAAATTTTTAGAATCAGCAACAAACAAAAATGAAGATTGTAATTGATGATAAAATTCCTTATATAAAAGGAGCTTTGGATCAGGTTGCAGAAGTTATTTACTGGCCGGGAAGTAAAACAACACACGAAATTGTAAAAGATGCCGATGCGTTAATTACTCGTACCCGGACAATTTGTAATGAAAGCCTTTTAAAAGGATCGAAACGTTAAATTTATTGCAACAACAACGGTTGGTTATGATCATATCGACACCGAATATTGTAAAAATGCCGGAATTGAATGGACAAATTCTCCAGGCTGCAATTCTGAAAGCGTTAACCAGTACGTTGCTTCTGCACTTCAATCCTGGTCAATGCGCAAACGGGAAGATTTGGCTGGCAAGACAATTGGAATTATTGGGGTTGGAAATGTTGGTATCCAGAGTAGCGAAAACCTGCAAAACCATTGGAATGAATGTATTGCTAAACGATCCGCCAAGAGAAAGAATTGAAGGCAGTGAACAATTTGTTTCACTGGAAACGATTCAAAAAGAGGCTGATATTATTACTCTTCATGTTCCCCTGAAAATGGATGGCTTGATCCAACATTTCATCTTGCTGATGAAAAATTTCTGCAAAATCTTACAAAAAAGCCTTTATTGATAAACTCTTGTCGTGGTGAAGTTTTTGATACGGAAGCAGTTTATAATGCATTGGAAGCAAACGATATTTCGGGAGTAATTCTGGATTGTTGGGAAAATGAGCCTGAATTAGATTTAGAATTATTGAATCTTGCTGAATACGGCACGCCTCATATTGCAGGTTATTCCAAAGACGGCAAAGCTAACGGAACTAAAATGTGTGTTCAGGCAGTTAGTCGTTTCTTTAATCTTGGAGTTGATGATTGGCAACCAAAGAATGTTGATCTTCCTGAAAATACAATAATTGAAATCGATGGAACCCAAAGGCGTGAATATTCAATTATTGCAGAGGCTATTCTTTCAACTTATGATATTGAAAATGATGATGAATTACTTCGGGAATCGCCACACCTTTTTGAAAAATTCAGAGGTGATTATCCGGTTAGAAGGGAATTTGATACCTACACAGTGAAAACGAAAAATGTAGAAAAGAAAACAGTAGAAAAGTTCCGTAAATTAGGATTTAAAATATCAGAGTAGCTGTCATTCCTGTATAAGCGTTAAACGCATCATAATTTCAGTATGAAGAATTTTAACTTCTGCATTTACATCCTTACAAATAAATGGAACAAAGTTCTTTGCATTGGAGTAACTAATAATTTGAAAAGGAGAATTGAGAACACAAAAACAAATTTATAAAAGGTTTCACAACAAATTATAATGTCAATAAGTTGGTAAATTTTGAGCATTTCAATTATATAAATGATGCTATAAAAAGAGAAAAAGACTAAAAAGTGACAATTCAAAAATCATAATCAAAAATAACAATATGAAAAAATTAGCAGACATAGGTTTAATAGGGTTGGCCGTAATGGGCGAAAATCTGGTTTTAAACATGGAAAGCAAAGGATACACGGTAGCAGTATTTAACCGTACGGTAGAAAAAGTTGATCATTTCATCAATGGTCGTGGAGCAGGAAAAAATTTCATCGGCACACATTCAATCGAAGAATTATGTGCGTCACTGGAACGTCCGCGAAAAGTAATGATGCTTGTAAAAGCCGGTGACCCTGTAGATCATTTTATTGAATTAATTATGCCGCATCTTGAACCTGGTGACATAATTATTGACGGCGGCAACTCACATTTTCCCGATACAATCCGCAGAGCAAAGTATGTTGAAAGCAAAGGATTTTTGTACATCGGAACCGGAGTTTCGGGCGGTGAAGAAGGTGCATTAAAAGGCCCGTCGATGATGCCGGGCGGATCGCCAGACGCTTGGCCTCATGTGAAAGAAATTTTCCAGGCAGTTGCAGCAAAAGTTGAAGACGGATCACCCTGTTGTGATTGGGTTGGCGAAGGCGGCGCAGGTCATTTTGTAAAAATGGTTCACAACGGTATTGAATATGGCGACATGCAAATTATCAACGAAGCGTACCAGATGATGAAAGACCTGCTGGGAATGAGCAACTCTGAAATGCATGACGTTTTCAAAAAATGGAACGAACAGGAACTGGATAGTTATTTAATAGAAATTACCCGTGACATTTTAGGCTACAAAGATGAAAACGGAGAAGAAACACTCAATTATATTCTTGATACAGCAGGCCAAAAAGGAACCGGAAAATGGACAGGTGTTGCTGCGCTTGACCTTGGAATTCCCCTTACTTTAATTGGCGAATCGGTTTTTGCACGCTGTTTGTCGGCACAAAAAGATTTAAGGGTTGAAGCTTCAAAAGCAATTTCAGGACCTACTCCAAAATACGAAGGTGATAAAGCACAGTTGCTTGATGATTTGAAGATGGCACTGTATGGCGCAAAAATTATTTCATATGCTCAAGGATACAACCTGATGATGGAAGCTGCCAAAGAGTATAAATGGAACCTTAACTATGGTGGCATTGCTTTAATGTGGCGAGGTGGATGTATAATCCGATCAATATTTTTAGCCGACATAAAAATGGCTTTTGATAACAATCCTGAACTTCCAAACTTATTGCTTGATCCATTTTTTAAAGAAAAAATAGAACTGGCACAAGCTGGCTGGAGAAGAGTATGTTCATTAGCATTGGAGAATGGAATTCCTGTTCCGGCATTAACTTCAGCGCTTTGTTATTTCGACGGTTTCCGTACCGAAAAATTACCGGCTAATTTACTGCAGGCACAGCGCGACTATTTCGGCGCACACACATACGAAAGAACAGATAAACCTCGCGGCGAATTTTTCCATACCAACTGGACAGGCCGTGGCGGAGATACTGCTTCTTCTACTTATAATGCATAAAAGCCTCTCCTAACTCCTCCAAAGGAGGGGAATTAAAAAAGCTGCAATCTATGATTAAATGCAGCTTTTTTGATTTACCTATCGGATAAAGTTTTTGTGTCAATTTTTTTTTATTCTGAGGCATCGAAATAGATTCCTCTAGTGGAATAATTTTCATTCTCATTTTACCTTTTTTTAAAGCACCAAAATGCTGAGATATTTCTTATGTTTTTTTTCGATAGTCTGCTTTTGTGTGGTAAAATATTTTTATTGTATTGCATTTTTCATGTTCAAATATATTCTTCAAAAGTATTCGATCTGATAATCCGCAAGAATGGCCAAGGACCTTAACACAAATACAACGTTACTCTAATCTATGAGCCAAATCGAAACCTTTTCCAGTTAATTATAAATCATTCATTGGTGAAAATTATTTATTGAACTAAAGTTGAAAATAGAAAAGAACATTTGATTAGTAATAGGATTATTTGGTAATTTATGACCACATTCCTTAACCATATTTACCAATTTTTTCAAATTTAAATGATATCTAAATATGTGATTTTTGTCATATTTTGAGCAATCACTGTTCTTT
Organism: uncultured Prolixibacteraceae bacterium; assembly: GCA_963849775.1. GTDB lineage: Bacteria > Bacteroidota > Bacteroidia > Bacteroidales > Prolixibacteraceae > Draconibacterium. Next base: position 71,089 of record CAWKIX010000017.1, read on the forward strand.
TTGAACCAAAAAAATAAATATTCGAAAATGCTAAAAAATATTCTAAAACATATTGCTTTTTTTTTATACTCTTAAAATCAAAGACTTAATTTCAGTGAGATAAATAACCAATTAACATTTATTAATATTTTTTTTGGAATCCTTTAGCTTTATTTAGATTTTGTACTATATTCGTAAGGCAATTTTAAAAAGTTTAAGAAATTTTTAATAACTACCTTTTCTCTATTAGACCAATAAGTTTTCAGTTCTAACTAAACTAAACTATGAACAGTCGGGTTATCAAACAGAAAGATAACCCGTTTTTTTTTGCATTTTTTTAAGGTTGTGTCTAAACCTGAAATAGAAGAGAATACCTGCAATTCCTAATCCTAACAAATATCCGTACCAAATCCCCATCGGTCCAAATCCGAGCAAAAACGCAAAAATATAGCTCGTAGGAACTCCCAAAAAAAGATAGGAGAAAAATGAAATAAACATGGGGAAATGAACATCTGCTATTCCTCTTAATGAACTCAACATCACTACCTGCAAACCATCAAAAATCTGAAATACAGCTGCAACAATAAGTAATCCGGCGGCAATTTGAATTACATCAGTGTCCGTTGTAAAAAGATAGGGCAATAATTTTCTTGAAAAGATAAAAACAACTCCCATAACAGACATGAAAACCAAAACCAAATGAGTTGATGCGTAGGCTGCCATTTTCAATGATTTTAAATCTCTATTTCCCATTTGATGGCTAACCCGAATGGTGTTTGCCTGCGAAATTCCCAGTGAAATCATATAAGTTATTGACGCTAATCCAATTGCCACCTGGTGAGCAGCAAGTGGGATTTCGCCAATCCACCCCATCATTATGGCTCCTACGCTGAAAGCGATCATTTCAACAATAATTTGAAAGCCTATGGGAATTCCTATTTTCAAAATAGAAATTATTCTGTTTTTACTGATCTTTTGTTTAGCGGCTATAATAAAATATCTTTTGAACCTTGAATTTTTCAATATAAAAAAAACGAAAAGCAGCGGCATGCAAATACGCGAAACAAGTGTTCCTAAACCAGCTCCGTTTAAACCCATTTCAGGAAATCCAAACTTTCCATAAATGAATAAATAGTTGACGGCGATATTTATAACATTTGCTGTTAATGTGATTATCATTGCCATTTTTGTATTTCCGATACCTTCAAAGAATTGTCTTACAGCAAAAAACATGATTAAAGGTAAATACGATGCACACAATAACAAATAATAGGGTTTTGACAATTCTACAACCTCCTCAGTTTGCCCCATTAAAGGGAGAAAAAAGTATACTACGAACATTAAAGCGGATAATAAAAGTGCCGCTAAAAAATGAGTAATGAGCCCGTTTTTCAAAAAAATTATAACCTCTTTCAGATTATTATTACCAAATGCGTTTCCAATTAATGGTGTTATTCCAAGAGTAATTCCCAGGCCAAAGAGCATCCCAATCAGAAATACACTATTTGTAAAGGACGAAGCTGCCAACTCAGTGGTTCCAACATGTCCAACCATTATAGTGTCTGCAAGTGAAACGGTAACCTGACCAACTTGTGATAATACAACCGGAACAGCAAGGTGCAGGTTTCTTTTATAAAAAGGGATATATTCTTTTAATTTCACGCGGCCAAAGATAATGCAATAGCTTATAAAGAAAACCAGTAGCTAAATTTAATCATGAATGCATTTTGGGCCTGAACCTTCGAAATATTTTTAAAGCTATTCCAAACCGAAGAATTGTATTTGTCCTCGTAGTTAAAACTTGTGTTTGTCCAAACGAAATATAATGTTGAGCCTGTTTTATATTCCCAGCGCAAAACAAAATTCGACCTGAATTCCTGGTAATTAAAATCAGGAGATTCATTTTTTAAGTCAATAATTACATTTTCATTCTCGTCAACAACCCATTTTCCATCAACACTTTCAACCACATTCAAGAAAGAATATCTTTTATCAAGACTTTCAGATTTTGAATCTTCAACCCTTCTAAAATTAAGATACTTCCCTATTGATGCATACGGACTACCATAATATTGTAGTGATAACTCGGGAGTGATAAAAAACTCCGCCCGTAAAGTTGCATATAATGTTTTCCGATCAATTTTACCAACAAAATACTGTTGTATCCCATCATTGGACATTTGCATAATATATTGACTGTTGTCCACTTCATCAATAAGTCCGGTACTGGCAACAAGGTTTATTTGGTTATTAATTAACCATGTAAGAGAGAAATCGTAAGTATTTTTTAATGAGATATTATCATCAAAATCATTAAACACAAGGCGGGTTGCAAACATTAATGGCTTACTGTTATTGGTTTGTAAGCTAAGTCCAAAACTTGATTTATCATCGATTCGCAACGAAGGGCCGCCTCTTAATTGCCTCGTATCAAAAACATTAAACTCTCTAACTAAATCGAATGATAGACTCCAATAGTTCTTGAATCCAAACTGAAATTGCGCATTTAACCTGTCAAGCAGGTTCTCACCACCAAAACTCCATTGATGCCGTTGACGTAGCATCATATAATATTTTAATAAAATTCCCTTAGGTTTATTAACATTATAGATCACGTCAACTTCTTCTTTTATATAATCAGCTTGTCGCATATAGCCAACATCATTAAAATCAACACCGGGCGATCGCCAGTTTAAATCCCCAATTAACCTGAATTTCCCACTCCGTTTTCCTCCACTAAGTTCGCCTCCCCAACCGTTTAACGATTTTAAATCAGAGTCATAGGTTAAGTAATCCGCATCCGGTCGCTGGAATAAATGTTGGGATGAAAGTTGCAGATAAGTTATTGACGTTTGACTGCCATTTACCTGTGACGCAAAACTTTTGGCACTAAAAAAATACTTTCTGTTTTTCCAGTTATGTTCGAGATCCAATCCGCCGACTAACGAATTCGTTGCCAGGAAATCCAACTGATCATCATCTAATTTTCGTATTGTTGAATTTAAAATTGCCCCAATAGTTGTATTCCCTTTATTAAAATCCTGCTTTACTCTTCCAATGAAATAATTGGTAAAAGGTTCAACGGTAACTTTATTCGCATAATCATCGCCTTTTATTGTGGCAAATTCTTTTGAAGTTATACTATTAATAATGCCAAGCGACAATCCCGATTTATTCTTACCACTTAATTTTAAAGCGTTTATAATTGATGTATTATCAGGCATTTTTAAACGCTCATCATTTTCGATAGCAGGAACGTATGATGGTGAATGACCAATTCTCCGACTGTAAAAAAGCTGGTCGTTGTCGGTATTATAATCAAAAATGTTATTCCCTTCAAGAAAAAACGGCCTTTTTTCATCATATAACACTTCATACGAAGTTAGATTAAGAACAGAAGGGTCGGCTTCAACCTGTCCGAAATCAGGATTAATAGTATAATCCAGGGTGAAATTACTAGTAAGTCCAATTTTACCATCTACCCCCGCACCAAACTGGGTCTTGTTATCTGAATTTGCAGCGTATTTTCCTTTTACATACGGCATTACTTCAAAATTTCTTTTGTAAGGAATATTCTTTATTCCTTGTAATTCGCCAAAAATGTAAACCATAGCAGGCGCGTCAACAGGAATTAATTTCCATTGCGACTCTTCCTGGAAACGACGAATCCAACGCCAAACATGCATTCCCCAAATCTGCTCATTAACGTTTGAAAAACGAAGCTGTGTAAACGGAATACGCATTTCAGCATACCATGCTGAATCTCCAATCGAAGTTTTTCCATCCCAAACAGCGTTCCAATTTAAATCCCAGCCATATTCACCCAAATGCATAATGTCGATTTTTTGGCCGGCAGCAGTTAAATCAAACTCAAAAGCAGTTTGATTATCGTTGTATGAATCAAAAGCAATTCCTGTAATATCACCTACCCCAAAATCATCACGTCTTCCAAGTATAGGGCTAATATCTTCAGGTTCGTTGTCATAACAAATTATACCTACATAAAGGTATTTATCATCGTATAATATTTTGATTTCTGTTGGCTGCGAAGGAGCTTTTGCCTGGTGTGGTTGCTGCTGTATGAAATCACCTTCCCATGTTCCGTATGATTTCCAGCATTCATCATCCAATATCCCGTCAATTTTGGGTTTTATGTCAATTCGGGTAGCATAATAAACTCTTCTGTTGCTCGCGTATTTATTAACAAGTGAGTCATCAGACAAAGTATAATTAAAATTTTGGGCCTTTGCTGCAATTGCAATTAAAAATATACTTAATGAGAATAGGAGCTTACTTCTTATCATAAGTTTAATTAAACAGATCGGCAAAATTAAATTCTTTGACCAATTAACAAAATATTTTTAATAACTCCGATTTAAATTTTAGAATACATGTATTGTTTTTTCAAAAAATAAATGCTCAAATCGCTTTAGTTGCTAACATTTTATATTTATTAACAAATTAAAATTTGTGCATTAACATTCAACAAGTAATTTCAAATGGCCAAAATAAGAGGTAAACAATTTATTCAGAATACGGTTATTTTAAGTTAAAATTTATGGATTAAATTTAAAATATGAATAAAATCAAAAAGATTCTGATCGCGAACCGCGGAGAGATTGCCATTCGTATTATGCGAACCTGCAGGGAAATGGAAATTGAAACGGTTGCGGTTTATTCAGAAGCCGATCGTACATCGCTTCATGTAAGATATGCACACGAGGCATACTATATCGGCAAATCCCCGTCGAGTGAGAGTTATCTTAATATTGAAAAAATAATTGAAGTAGCTAAAAACTGCGGTGCAGATGCAATTCACCCCGGTTACGGATTTTTATCTGAAAATGCAACATTTGCCCGAAGATGTAATGAAGACGGGTATAATTTTTATTGGTCCAACCCCTGAAGTTATTGTTCAGATGGGTGATAAAATAATGGCGCGGGAAGCTATGACAAAAGCAGGCATTCCGGTAGTTCCCGGAACAGAAGGCAGTGTTTCAGGAGAACAGGAAATTCTGGATGCCATAAAAATGATCAAATTGCCGGTTATGATAAAAGCATCTGCTGGCGGTGGCGGAAAAGGAATGCGATTGGTAAATAAAGAATCTGATTTGGTTTCAGCAGTCAGGGCAGCACGGTCAGAAGCGCTCTCAGCTTTTGGCGATGATTCAGTTTACATTGAAAAATATATTTCTTCTCCTCACCACATTGAATTCCAAATACTGGCAGATCAGCATGGAAATGTAATTCATTTGTTTGAGCGTGAATGTTCTGTGCAACGCCGTCATCAAAAAATGATCGAGGAAACTCCTTCCCCACTAATGACACCAGAGTTAAGGGAGAAAATGGGAAATTCGGCTGTTGAAGCTGCAAAAGCAGTAAATTATACAGGAGCCGGCACCATCGAATTTCTTGTGGATAATAACCTGAATTATTATTTCCTAGAAATGAATACCCGTTTACAGGTTGAACATCCAATTACTGAACGTATTACGGGTATAGACCTTGTAAAACAGCAAATTAAAATAGCTGAAGGACAACTGCTTGAATTTGGACAGAATGACCTTATAAGTCGCGGGCATTCAATCGAATGCCGAATTTATGCGGAAGATCCGGACAATAATTTTATGCCCAGCGCGGGAAAGATTCATAAAATTTCAGAACCACTCGGTTTAGGTGTTAGAACAGATGGCTATGTTTACGAAGGTTATGAAATTCCGATTTATTATGATCCTATGATTTCAAAACTGATTATTTGGGGAAAAACAAGAGAAGAATCATTGCAAAGAATGCGACGAGCATTGTATGAATATAAAATTACAGGAGTAAAAACTTCCATAAAATATCTGGAAAGAATTATGAGTAACAAGAATTTCATAGAAGGAAATTACGATACTCATTTTATTGAAAATAATCAGGAAGATTTGATGAAAAACGATTCCTGCGAAGATTGCGGCGATATGGTAATTATCGCGGCCTTTATTGATTATCTCCACAAAATAAGTAACGTTCAGGATAACAATAAAGAATTTACTCCAGCTCCAAGTCGCTGGAAAAAAACACCATTTCTAAATCAATTTTAAAAATTAATTATGGCTGTCGAAATAAAAATAGGAGACCGAATTGCCTGGGTTGAACTGATTAATCAGGATGGGAATATACTTGAGGTAATGGTTGACGAAAAGAAATATAAAGTTGACTTAATGCACACCGCCGATGGTACCTTTTCTATTCTTGAAAGCGGGCATTCATTCAACATCGAACTGGTTCCACAAAATCATCCAAAAAAATATACGGCATACACGTTATACCAGGAATTCGAATTGGAGATTATTGATGCAGAAGCACGTTATCTTATGAATCGTGGTGCGAACGGATTCGGGACGGCAGACAATAAAATTTCTTCGCCTATGCCGGGAAAGGTTGTTACAGTATTGGTAAAGGAAGGCGATAGTGTTAACGAAGGTGACACTGCCATTATAATTTCTGCCATGAAAATGGAAAGCGAATACAAAGCTCCCATAACAGGCAAAGTGAAAAAAGTATCACGTTAAAGATGGCGATACAGTAGAAGGAAATCAGGTATTAATTGAAATAGAATAAATCAGTATAACTTATGGATTTAAAAGAAAAATACAGCCAACTCGAAGAGTTCAACAAACAAGCCGAGTTAGGTGGTGGTATTGAACGCATTGAAAAGCAACATTCTGCAGGAAAAAAATCAGCCCGGGAAAGAATTCAGCAATTACTTGATCCGGGAACATTTAATGAAATTGACAAACTGGTCACTCACAGAAGTTACGATTTCGGAATGGAGACCAACAAAATTCCTGGTGACGGCGTAATTTCCGGTTACGGAAAAGTGAACGGACGACTGGTTTATGTTTTTGCCCAGGACTTTACCGTTTTTGGCGGTACCCTAAGTCGTGCCAATGCCGACAAAATTGTTAAGATTCAAAATCTTGCCTTAAAAATGGGGGCGCCAGTTGTCGGGTTAAATGATTCCGGTGGTGCAAGAATCCAGGAAGGCGTTGAAAGTTTGGCTGGTTATGCTGATATCTTTTACAACAATGTGATTTCATCAGGAGTAATTCCTCAAATTTCTGCCATTCTCGGTCCGTGTGCCGGCGGTGCAGTTTACTCTCCTGCCCTCACCGATTTTATTTTTATGGTGAATGAAAAAAGTCACATGTTTGTTACCGGCCCCGAAGTAATTAAAACCGTAACTCACGAAGAGGTTACCAAAGAAGAATTGGGCGGCGCCAATACACATAACAGCAAAAGCGGGGTGGCCCATTTTAATGGTGCCGATGAAGAGCAAACACTAGTGATGATTCGTGAACTGTTAAGTTTTCTTCCTTCAAATAACCTGGAAGATCCACCGGTAAAAACAACCATCGATCCATCTGATCGTGCTGAGGAAACTTTACAAGAGTTAATTCCGGTTGATCCAAATAAACCTTACGATATGCACGACATTATTCAGAAGGTAATTGACAACAATCATTTTCTGGAAGTGCAGGCGCAATATGCACAGAATATTATAATAGGATTTGCACGTTTTGGCGGCAAACCTGTTGGTATTGTGGCAAATCAACCTGCTCATCTTGCAGGTGTTCTCGATATTAATTCATCAACAAAAGCCGCGCGGTTTGTGCGTTTTTGCGATGCCTTTAATATCCCGCTTGTAACATTTGTTGATGTACCTGGGTTTTTACCAGGAACCAGCCAGGAGTTTGGCGGAATTATAAAACATGGTGCAAAATTACTTTATGCATTCTCAGAAGCAACAGTTCCGAAAATTACCATAATTACCCGAAAAGCTTATGGTGGAGCTTACGATGTGATGTCGAGTAAACACATTGGCGCCGATGTAAATTTTGCTTATCCCACTGCTGAAATTGCGGTTATGGGGCCTGAAGGCGCAATAAATATCATTCACCGGAATAAAATTACCGACGAAGAAAAAGCAGGGGCGGTTCAGGAATACAGGGAAAAATTTGCAAATCCATACAAAGCAGCTTCATTGGGTTATATTGATGAAATAATTAACCCAAAAGATACAAGGAAGAAAATTATAGATGCATTGGAAATGACACAAAACAAACGAAAATCGAATCCACCCAAAAAGCACGGGAATATTCCTCTTTGATTTATTATAAATTACAAAGCGAAATATATTTTTCAGAAGGGATACAAATTATTGTGTCCCTTTTTTCTATTACAGGTAATATTCGGCTAAAAAACTTCAAACTATTTGATAAATAACATTTTATTTCTAATTTTGCGCGTCCGAAAAACTTCGGATTTTTTAAGTAAAAATTTAAAAATTAGATGATTATGTTGAATCAGTATGAAACCGTCTTCATTTGTACTCCCGTTTTATCTGAGCCACAGGTAAAGGAGGCGGTAAAAAAATTCAGGGACATCATCACTTCCAACGAATGTGAGTTGATCCATGAAGAGAATTGGGGAATGAAAAAACTGGCTTACCCAATTCAAAAGAAATCTACCGGCTTTTTTCAGTTATTTGAATTTAAAGCTGATCCTGCATTTATTTCCAAACTGGAAATTGAATTCCGCCGTGATGAACGCATTATTCGTTTTATGACTGTAAAACTCGACAAATATGCCGCCGAATACAGTGCAAAACGTAAGAAATTACAAAAAGAAAAAACAGAAAAGGAGGGATAAAAAATGGCACAAGGATCAAGCGAAATCAGATACCTGACTCCACCGTCAGTAGAAATTAAAAAGAAAAAGTATTGCCGTTTCAAAAAGAACGGTATTAAGTATGTAGATTACAAAGACCCGGAATTTCTTAAAAAATTCCTGAATGAACAGGGTAAAATTTTACCACGCCGTATCACCGGTACTTCATTAAAATATCAGCGTAAAGTTGGTCAGGCAATTAAACGTGCCCGCCAAATTGCTTTATTGCCATTTGTAACCGACATGATGAAATAACAGGAGGAACCAAAATGGAAATTATATTAATACAAGACGTAGAACGTTTGGGAAGTAAAGATGATATTGTAGCTGTTAAAGATGGCTATGCAATTAATTTTCTGATTCCAAAGAAAAAGGCAATTGCGGCTTCGGCTTCTGCAAAAAAAGTATTGGCCGAAAATATTAAGCAACGTGCTCATAAAGAGGCAAAACTTAAAGAAGAAGCTACTAAAATTGCTGAAAAACTTGCGAATAAGAAAATTACGATTGGTGCAAAAACAAGCTCCTTAGGTAAAATATTTGGTTCAGTAAATACCATTCAGTTGGCAGAAGCTATCAATAAAAAAGGATTTGAAATTGATCGCAAACAAATTATGTTACCTGAAGACAGCATTAAAGAAGTTGGTAATTATACTGCAAAAATTAAATTACACAAAGAAGTTGTAGTTGAAGTTGAATTTGAAGTTGTTGCAGAGTAATCAATAAAACATCCTCTATACTTAGGGTTTCTGATAATTTCGGAAACCCTTTTTTATTGGCATAAAAAAAGGGATTGCAAAATACAATCCCTACAAATCAAACTAACTATTAAAACCAAAACATTTGATTTTAATTACGTGGTCCACCACCACCAAATCCACCTCTTGACCTTCTTTCTTCCTGCCATTTTTCATATTTTGTCCACTGGTCAGCAGTTAAAATTTCTTTCATTTTTTTGTTTGTTTCTTCGCGCATTGCAGTCATTTTTTCACGCATACCTTCCATATCGCCGCCACCGCCTTGCATTTCTTCAAACATTTTTGACTGTTTTTTGCCTTGTTCAGTGTTTAATGCAAGAACTTTTTTCTCCTGATCAGCATTCAGTCCAACTGCTTCTTTAATTTGTGCAGTTTGTTGTTTTGCCCTTTCCTCAGGGGTCATTTGTTGTCCACCACCAAAACCCTGAGCCATGCTTGTTACAGTTAACGCAAGCATCATAATAAATAAAAATCCAAGTTTTTTCATTTTTACCAATTTTAGTTAAACGAATCGTATTATTTACATCGTATTATTTACATAACGTTCTATTCGACATATCAATTCTGAAAAGGTTTAACGACATTATAAAAAAGATTTTAAGCTGTTAACAAATACTGAAGAGTAAAAAAAAGGATCACTTTCCGGTAATCCTTTTTTCTAATATATCAAATCTAAATTTTACTTTTTTCTGGTTTGCTGAACTCCACGTTGTTTTGCCATATCTTCCAATCTTTTCTGGAAGTTTGATTTTTTTACCGGTTTCTTTTTATTTGCCTGCAACTGTGACCTGATTTTTTCTTCATCAACAAATGAACGAATTGCATATGTTTGCCCAATGGTTATCATGTTTGCAAGTAAATAGTAATAACTTAAACCCGCGGAGTAATTGTTAAGTATAAATAAGAACATTACAGGCATAATGTACATCATTGTTTTCATTCCCGGCATTGCCTGACTTGAAGCCGCCTGCTGGTTCAAACTGGTTGAAATTATGGTTGTAATCGTCATTAACAAACAGAATAAACTTACATGATCGCCATACGCGGGGATATTAAACGGCAGATTTAAAATAGAATCATAAGTTGATAAGTCGTGTGCCCAAAGAAAACTCTGCTGTCTTAATTCAATAGAAGTTGGAAAGAAAAAGAACATCGCAATTAATATTGGAAATTGCAATAGCATTGGCAAGCATCCTCCCATAGGATTAACTCCTGCCTTTTTATACAGGGCCATAGTTGCCTGCTGTTTTTCCATTGCTTTATCTTTTCCATATTTCTCATTAAGTTCATCGACCTCAGGCTTTAATGACCTCATTTTAGCCTGCGACATGTACGATTTGTAGGTGAATGGGAACAATAGGGTTTTAATAAAAATTGTAAGCAGTAAAATGATAATACCAAAATTATTGATATACTTCCGTAAGAAATTAAAAGTTGGAATTACCAAAAACATATTCACCCATCTAACAACCGGATATCCAAGATAAACCAATCTTTCAAGCTCAATATCGTATTGTTTCAGTGTTTGATAATGATTTGGCCCAAAATAAAATTGCATTCCAATATTTTCAGAATCATTCCCTTGATATGGCAATGCAATATCAGCCGAAAAATCAGCAAGGTATTTTGGATCATCTTTATATTTTTCCTGTTTTATCAAAGCATTCGGGAAAGATTCATCGGCAATTATTGTTGAATTAAAAAATAGCTGCTTATAACCAATCCATTTAACTTTTGTTGATAAATTATTTTCTTCTGATTTACTTTGAGAAAGATTATCCACATCATCCTCAAAATATTTGTAATTGATATTGGTATAACGGTCTTCACCAAATTTGGATACCTTCTCCTGGCGCGGCACATCAATGCCCCAGATAAAATTAAGATATGACTGATTAGCGGCAATATAATCATCCATTCCCTGGAGATTTATATCAAAGTCAAGTAAATATGTATTATAGTTTAAAGTGTAAACATATTCAATAAACTTCCCTGGCGACACTTCTAATCTGAAGGAAATAGATTCTTTACTTCCTGGATTTTCAGTATTGAATTTAATTTTACCCTCACTGCCTTTTTTTACCTGAGGGCCTGAAACAACAATATCTTTATCCGAAGTATTTGACTTAAAGTACAATTGCTCCGTATCAATTATTCGGTTTTGAGAAGAAAAATTAAGTCCAAATAATGTTTTGGGACCATCGAATAAAATGAGAGGCAATGAATCATGCGTTTTATAATCTTTCAGTTCAACCGAATATATCCTTCCTCCTTTATTACTAAAAGTTGCTTTAATTAGGTTATTTTCAAGTATATAAAACTCTTCATCGCCTGCCGCGGCATTACCGAACACACCGTAAAGATCTGTATTTTCCTTTTGTTTACCAGAGTTTGCAACTGAATCGTTTTTTAACTCTAACTCTTTACTTGTTTCTTCGGCTTGCTGCTGCAACAAAGCATTGTTCGCTTCAACCTGTGCAATGGAATCTCTAATATGATCTATTCTGCTTGCTCCTCTTTCGAGGGCTTATTAATGACTGAAAATATAACCAGAACGACAAAAATGAGGACTATTCCAATGATCGATTTTTTATCCATTATTTATTTTTCAACTAACGAGTTCTTAATAAAATCTACAAAAAGAGGGTGAGGATTCAAAACGGTGCTCCTGTATTCAGGATGAAACTGAACACCAACAAACCACTTATGTTTAGGTATTTCCATTATTTCAACAAGATCAGTTTCCGGGTTTACCCCAACCGGAATCATTCCTGCTTCAATAAACCTTTCACGATAGGCATCATTAAATTCATAACGATGACGATGTCTTTCATAAATGGTTAATTTATTGTATGCTTTGCAGGTATTTGATTTTTTTTCAATAATACGGCATTCGAACGCCCCTAATCGCATTGTTCCACCATAATTTGTAATTCCCTTTTGTTGCTCCATTAAATCAATTACCGGATTTAAAGCTTTTGGAGTCATTTCGGAGGAATCAGCATCTTCAAGGTTAAGAACGTTGCGTGCAAATTCAATAACTGCTACCTGCATACCCAAACAAATACCCAAATAAGGTATATTATTTTCGCGGGCATATTGTGCAGTTAATATTTTACCTTTCATCCCCCTATGTCCGAAACCCGGGGCAACAATTATCCCATTCAGTTTTGAAAGCTTTTGATCCACATTGGCAGTGTTTATTACTTCTGAATGAATCCAATGAATGTTCACAGTGGTGCGGTTTTCGGCTCCAGCATGAACCAAAGCTTCTGCAATTGATTTGTAAGCGTCATGTAATTCAACATATTTACCTACTAACCCAATTTCAACCGTTTGTGTTGGATTTTTAAGCCGCGTTAAAAAATCATTCCAGGCACCAAGATCAATCTTTTCATTGATTGGCAACTGCAACTTCTTGAGAACAGTTAAATCGAGTTTTTCCTCTAACATTTTAAGAGGAACCTCATAAATTGTAGGAACATTTATTGATTGAACAACTTCATCTAATCCAACATTACAGAATAATGCTACTTTTTTACGAACTGAAAGATCAATATCATGTTCTGTTCTTAAAACAAGTACATCAGGCTGAACTCCTTCTTCCAGTAACTGTTTTACTGAATGCTGTGTAGGCTTTGTCTTTAATTCGCCAGTAGCAGCAAGATAAGGAACCAATGTTAAATGAATTACCATTGCACGGTACCCCAGATCCCATTTTAATTGCCTTACAGATTCGATATAAGGCAACGATTCAATATCGCCAACCGTACCACCAATTTCTGTTATTACAATATCATATTTGCCTTTTGAACCAAGAATTTTAATCCGCCGTTTAATTTCATCTGTAATATGAGGAATAATTTGTACGGTCTTTCCAAGGTAATCGCCTTTACGCTCTTTGCTAATTACCGACTGATAAATTCTTCCGGTGGTAACATTATTGGCCTGCGAAGTAGCTTCATTAAGAAAACGTTCATAATGTCCGAGGTCAAGGTCTGTTTCTGCACCATCCTCAGTTACAAAACACTCACCATGTTCATAAGGATTTAAGGTTCCTGGATCCACATTTATATACGGATCTAACTTCTGGATGGTAACTTTATAACCTCTGGCTTGCAGCAATTTTGCCAACGACGATGCCAAAATGCCTTTACCCAGTGATGAAGTAACTCCTCCGGTAACGAATATGTATCTTGTTTCAGGCAATTTTTTCAAGTTTTTGATTTTAGAAGCCCAAAATTAATTATTTATACGTTTATAAAAACTAAACCGAAAGGTAAATTGAAGATTTATGTCGATAAGTTAATAACGAATTTCTGTTAATTAAGATTTTACACTTTCTTTTAATTGTTTTAACCGTGGCTGAAAAGCAAAAATTGTAAGTGATAAAACTAACATCAAAACACAAATACATTTGTAAACTTAATTCGAGAGCACAATATCTGAATCTTGAATAACAATCTAATAATAAAACCACTAAGCCATGTGTACAAATGTAAAAAAGGCTGCAAATATTTACAGCCTTTCTCTCTCAACCTTAAATTTTATCTAAATTTATTTCATTTCCTTTTTTAGTTGGGCAACCCAATCGTCAACCCTTTTTTGGGTTAATCTGGCCTGATTCTCCTGGTCTAATAATAAACCAACAAATTCATCACCTTTCTGAGCTTTTGATGACTCGAAAGTATACCCTTTAGCTTGTGTTTTTCCAACAATCGTTGCCCCGCAATTTTCAAGAATTTCAACCAAAATACCAATTGCATCGCAAAAGTTTTCCGGGTATCCTTTTTGATCACCCAATCCAAAAACAGCAAACGTTTTATTTTTAAGATCCATTTCCTCTAAATCAGGAACAAATTCATCCCAATAATTTGGCAATTCACCATCGAACCATGTAGGAGCACTAAGAATAAAATTGCTATTCTTTTCAAACACTTCTGTTGAAAGGTCTTCGGCATTAATAGCTTCTAATTTATCTTTACCAAAAGCATCAATAATCTTTTCAGCAACTTTTTTCGATTTTTGAGTATGATAACTATATATAATTACTGTTTTGCTCATAATACTTATATATTAATATTCAACTAACTCTTTTGCGGCTTCATAAATTTTGTTGGCATCGGGTAATATGGCGCGTTCCAATATTCGATTAAAACCAACTGGTGTAAATGTTGACCCTACTCTTATTATGGGAGCATCCAGATACTCAAATGCTTTTTCAGTGATAATTGCCGCCAACTCACCCCCAAAACCACCATGAACTTTATCTTCATGTGCCACCAAAACCTTATTGGTTTTCTTTACGGAATTAAGTATTGTTTCCTCATCTAAAGGAACCAAACTGCGAAGATCTATAACCTCAATGCTAACCCCTTCTTTCTCAAGTTTTTTAGCAGCGTCAAGACTTAAATGGGTTGTATTTCCGTAAGTTAACAATGTCAAATCTTTACCTTCCTTTCTGATCCTTGCTTTTCCAAATGGTACTTCAAAATCATCAGGAATTACAGTTGCTGCTTTTGGATCCTGGTACAGCGCTTTTGGTTCAAGGAACAAGGTCAAACCTCTTGAACGAATAGCGGTTCTCAATAAACCTGCTGCATCATCAGCAAAAGATGGATAAACGATACGAACTCCGGGAATTGCTGCCAATGACCCCTCAATTGTTTGCGAATGGTACATTCCTCCTCCGATATACCCGCCAGACGCCAGCCTTATAACTATGTTCGGAGAAAATTTACCATTGGAACGCCAATAATCATGGCTCGTATCTACATACTGTTCCATAGCCGGCCAAAAATAGTCGGCAAACTCAGCCCCTTCTACAACTACCCTTATTTTATCATTGTATCTCGACATGCCATTTGCAGTTCCCATAATAAAGTCTTCAGCAATTGGAGCGTTAAAAACTCTTTTTACCCCGAATTCCTGCTGCATCCCTTTCGACACATTAAAAATTCCACCCTTATCTTTATTGGCCATGTCTTGTCCCCAGATAAAAGTATCGGGGTTATGCCTGAATTCAGCTTTTAGAGTTTCATTTAAACCTGTTATCAGCTTCTTCTTGCTTCCTTCCTCGTTATGAACGCCATCAGTATATTTCTGGGGTTCGTATGGTTCAGGAATAACAAAATCATAAATCGTTGCCGGATCAGGATCCGGCGCTGCCAATGCCGCTTTATGTGCAGCCTTTAATTCAAGTTTAACTTCCTGCTCAATTTCCAGAATTTCTTCTTCAGTGAATCGATTGTACCTGATAAGCATTCTTCTGTATTTTGAAAGCGGATCATATTCCTGTACGTAATTTCTTTCTGATTGATTTCTGTACAACAAATGGTCATCAGAATTAGAGTGAGAATGAATTCTTACGCAGTTTGCCTGAACAATGACAGGCTTTGACTCTTCAATTGCAAAACGTTTCGCTTCAATCATTGCATTCATTGAATCAAATACATCTTTCCCGTTGCAATGAATGATTCTCGTATTTTTTAATCCAATAAAATTATTAGCTACTTTTCGGTTTGCAGTCTGGTCTTTTTTAGGGACTGAAATTCCGTATCCATTATCCTGAATTACAAAAATAACTGGTAGTTGCTCATTATCGGCACCATTAAAGGCTTCATAAACATATCCTTCGCTAACCGATGATTCTCCCTGGCCACTGATTGCAACAGCTTTCTCTCCATAATATTTAATGGCCCTGGCAACTCCTACTGCATGCAGCACATGATTCCCTGTAGAAGATGATACGGTATGCAAATTCCACTCAGGTTTTGCAAAGTGATTTGACATGTGACGACCAGCACTGGATGGATCGGTTGCTTTTGAAATTCCGTTAAGAATTATTTCTTCAGCTGATAGTCCGCAAGACATGGCGGTTAGCATTTCCCGATAGTATAAAAATATATGATCTTTCTTTTTTTCAAAAACCTGTCCTTCGGCCAATTGAATACCATCATGCCCTGCGTAAGGTGCGTGATATGACCAACCAATGGCTTGTTTTAAATAGTTGGGAGCTTTATCATCTATGGCACGTCCAAGTGTCATCAGATAAAACCATTTTTTAAGCGTTTCTTTATCTGTTTTTTTAATTGAATGAATCTTTGGTACTTCTATTTCTTTCATAATTACCTCTTAATAATTATAATCTATACTGATCGGTTTATGTCAAATTGTTCAAGGTTATCTGCAATTTTTCTCAGGAATGCACCTCCAAGAGCACCATCAATAATACGGTGATCGTAAGAAAGTGACAAAAACATTTTGTGACGAATAACAATTGCATCACCAGTTGGTGTTTCCATTACAGCAGGTTTCTTTTCAATACTTCCTGTTGCTAAAATTGCAACTTGTGGCTGATTAATTATTGGTGTTCCAATCAGGTTACGGAATGAGCCAAAATTGGTAATTGTAAATGTTCCGCCTTGTATTTCTTCAATAGCAAGTTTATTGCTTCTGGCAGCATTTGCCAAACGGTTCAACTCTTTTGTTAAACCAACTAAATTTCGTTGTTCAGCATTTTTAATTACCGGAACTATCAGGTTTCCATCAGGTTTTGCAACAGCAATTCCAATATTGATATCCTTTTTAAGTATGATTTTATTTCCATCAACAGATGAATTCAGCAATGGAAACTCAGCAATAGCAGCTGCAACGGCTTCTGTAAATATTGGCATATAGGTTATATTCTCGCCATGCCTTTCCTGGAAAATGGCTTTGTTTTTATTTCTCCAGAATACAATTTCAGTAACATCTGCTTCAACAACTGAAGTAACATGCGGTGAAACCTGTTTTGACATCACCATGTGATCAGCAATCAATTTGCGAACCCGGTCCATCTCTATTATCTGATCGTTAGCACCAACAGAAACCGGAGCAGTTTTTACAACCTTTTTCTCATCTGTTGTTTTATCTATTGATGTTGAAACAGACTTCTGCGATGTTCCGCGATTTTCGAGATAGGCCAATATATCTTTTTTCTGCACCCTTCCATTTGCACCGGAACCTTCAATTGTTTCCAGTTCTTCCAATGCAATATTTTCCTGTTTGGCAATTGTTCGAACTAACGGGGAATAAAATCGGTTGGAAAGTTCACGAGCTTTTTCAATACTTTCAGAAGCAGGTACCTCTTTAATTTTTTCAGTTGGCGCTTCTGTTTGTTCAGGCATTTCGGAAACAGTTTCTTCAACAGTGGCTTCACCACCCATATTAATAACTGCCAAAACCTCGCCTACAGGAACCAGACTGCCTTCCGGGAACAAAATTTTAGATATAACCCCGTCAACAGGAGAAGGAATTTCGGAATCGACTTTATCTGTTGCAACTTCAAATAAAACATCGTCTTCTTCAACTGTATCTCCTTCTTTTACAAACCATTTGGTTATTGTACCTTCCTGGATACTCTCACCCAGTTTAGGCATTACTATTTTAAAATTCGACATAATAACTAAATGTTTTAATCTATTATTTGCAATTTACGGTTTAAACAACAAGCTAAAAATTGAAATGTTCACATTGCAATTTTAATTTATTTAATTTTAATTTACTCTCTATTTGTCCATTTTGCAACGTTCATTAAAAAATTAAAAATAAGCAATAGCTTCAAACTAAATTATTTAATCTTTCTTAATGAATATGCGGTTTTGGATTGAATAAAATTATCCTGATTTAAACTTTTAATGCCCCAATAATTTCAGTAACTGAATCTATTTTATGACGATTCATATAATCTTCAATGCCATCAATAATTTTTAATGGAATAAAAGGATCTTTAAAAATAGCGGTTCCAACCTGAATTGCCGAAGCGCCAGCAAGCATAAACTCAATTGCATCAGTGGCATTCATAATTCCTCCCATTCCAATTACCGGAATTTTTACAGCATTATAAACCTGCCAAACCATTCTTAAAGCAATTGGTTTTATAGCCGGTCCTGACAATCCTCCTGTTATTGTTGATAATAATGGTATTTGTTTTTCAGCATCAATTGCCATTCCCAAAAATGTGTTTACAAGAGAAACACTATCGGCCCCCTGCCCTTCCACTGCTTTTGCAATTTCCGTTACATCTGTAACATTTGGTGACAATTTTACTATTAACGGTTTTGTACATACTTTTCTGACCTCACGTGTAACTGCCTCGGCACTAGGGCAACTAATACCAAAAGCCATTCCACCTTCCTTTACATTCGGACATGAAATATTTAATTCAATTGCTGCTATATTTTTTAGTTCATCTATTTTCTCTGTTAATTCAATATATTCTTCAATAGTTGAGCCATTCACATTAGCAATAAGATGGGTTCCCAGATTCTCTATCCTGGGATAAATGTTTTTGGTGAAATATTCAACACCTTTATTTTGAAGTCCTACCGCATTTAACATCCCAGATGCAGTTTCAGCCATTCTTGGATAAGGATTTCCATCCCGATTTTTTATTGTTGTACCTTTTAATAATATGGCCCCTAATTTTGAAACGTCATAAAAATCAGTTAATTCTTCAGCAAAACCAGATGTACCCGAAGCAGTCATCACAGGATTTTTAAACTCGAGGTCGCGAATTTTAACTCTTAAATCTACCATTTCAATTCTTTTATATTAAAAACAGGACCTTCTGTGCAAACACATACATTTCCTCTTTCGGTTGGTTCAATACAACACAGGCACACACCAAAACCACAAGCCATTAAATTTTCTAATGAAACCTCACAAAAAATACCTGCCTTTTTCGCTTCTTTTGCAACCGCACGCATCATCCCATCCGGGCCACATGCATATATTTTATTATAATCTTTTAAATGATTTTGAAAAATGGTGTGTTGAGTTACAAATCCTTTTTCTCCAAGAGAACCATCTTCTGTAGCAAAATGCATATTGGCAAAATCAAGGTAACTTTCAACTTTAATATGGTCTTCTTTAGTTTTGGCTCCAAGTAATAGATCAACCTGATTATTATTTATTCCTGATTCTTTAGCTAAAAACAACATCGGAGCCACTCCACTACCACCACCAATTAGTAATACTTTATCATTTGGTTGAGGTTTTGTGAAGCCTTTACCAAGCGGAAATACCAGGTTGAGTTTTTGTCCAACAACCAATTCAGTTAATAATTTAGATCCTCTTCCTAAAATTTTTACTAATAACGAGATTGTTCTATAATTATAATCTACTTCAAAAATTGAAAATGGCCTTCTTAGAAATATTTCATTTGATTTTTCAACTTCAACATTAGCAAACTGCCCGGGAAGTAATACTGGTAATTCTTTTTCGGATTTAACTTTAATTAAAAAATTAGTTGAATTAATTGCTGTATTCTCAACAACTTTTAAATCCGCTACAAATTTTTTACTCATTCCATTTCATTTGGCGGCAAAGATAGTGATTATTCCAAATGTTATAAAGACAAAATATACTGATTTAGCCATTATATAAAAAGGAAAAAGGCCGCTAATAAACGACCTTAGTAACTTCTGTAACTTTTATGAACTATCTAACAAATTGGGTTTGTAAATTTTTACACTTTCAAAATAAACGCGTAATACTATGACACAAATGTAAACATTAATTTTAAACCACCAAAACATATGTGAATTTATTTTACTGCCCATGTTTAATTTGTAATTAGTCTAATTAAATTAATTACTACATACGTAACCTGCACATTCTTTTAGTCGTTATCAATACAAAAGAATATATTACTTATGTAAACTATTATTTGTTAGATTAATTTATTACCATCAACTTATAGCAATTATTTTGTTCACTATTGTATTCATTGGCTATTATTTATAAATTATCAATCATTCCCTTTTATTTATATTTTTGTACTATAAATACTATAGAACAAACCGTGATGATTATATTTGTAAAATTAATGAGAATGCTCAGTAAAAATTATTCTAATTGCAAATAATAATTTTATCTAATTTCAAATTAGATGTTAATGATCTACATTATTTATAAATATGTAATAATTGAACTCGTGAAAACATAACTCAATAAAAAAGAACCGCCACTTATTGTAACGGTTCTTTCGATGTAACTCCAGTATTATATACAATGGAGTTTGTAAGTCATCAATCACTTATACTAATTTCTTACTATAATCTTCAAAGGTGCCATCAGTATATAATATCACAATTTTGCCAACAGTTTTCTTTCCTTTCTCAAGTTTAGGTTCTTCTTCTCTTACCTGCTCATCTAGTACAGTCGGTGGTTCTTCAATTATCCTAGCTTTTTCCGCTATTTCATTTCGCACCACTGCTCTAACTTTTCCCTCAACCATTTCGCCCTCACCAGTTAATAGCCATCTGGCATTTAAATCCGGAAAACTTAATAGAAGTTTTTCGATAAAAGCAGCACCTGGTTTATTTCTACCATTTAGTATGTGTGATATGTTGGATCTTTGAACATCAAGTAAAGCAGCCAGTTCTCCTGCTGATATACTTTTGTAATCCATATATTGTTGTATCCGGTTTTTCATTCTATGAGAATTAAACATTTTTACTAACTAAATTCCCAATTTGTTGCTAGTCCTAAGAAAAGAGTGTACGAATGTAATGTATTTTTTTGCAATAATCAAAATACAAAATATCATTTCATTTTCATAAATAATAAAATTAGCTCATTTTATTATTCTAATTAAGTTAAGATAAAACTACTTAAGTAACTGGTTTATAATTATATAAATTTAGTTATAAGTTATAGTGTAAACGTATTTTTACATTATTTACAATTAATTTAAAGTAATACTATAAATAATACGTTTTAAATACTTGGATATATGAATATTAAATATTAATATATTTATTCTAATTGGATTCAATTTAAATTGTAATTATAACTTATACATTACAACAAATATTCATTTTAAGATTTCGCTTTTGTAAATTTTGTTTTGTTGGAATTATACTAATCTATAATTTAGTTTGAATGATTTATTTGAATCTGAAAATATTTACATTTTTGTAATATTTACTGTTTATACAATTGTAATTGCATCAAGTGTAAAAATGTTTCCATTAATATTGTAAAAAAATATTTACATACTTCTTTTTTTTTGACTCCTATCCTGTTATATGATTAATGAAATTGTTAGCATTAGTTTCCGGATAAACAATAGAATTAAATAGTTAAGAAAAGAGTAACAGAATTAAATTATTTTTCAAATGCATTTTCTTATTTAATTAATTCAAATTCTGTTCTTCTTTAAAAATGCAATAAACTAATATTTAATGGCTATGTTTATGTATAACGAATCACGCTTTTGCAAATATGTTATTCTGAAAGGCTTAAAATTGCTTTAAAATAGATGTAAGTAGTTATAGCACTGATAATAACGAGGTAAACTTAAGATTCATAATTGAAACACAAATAGATAAGTTCAATGCGATCATACCAATTATTATATTTATTGTTGTTCATCTTGATTTATATATTCCTTACCTGGGGAGCTTATAAATCGATTACTCGAATTATTGATGGAAAAAGAAATCATGTAAGATCGATAATATACATCTACTCTCTTCTTTTCGTTGCAGGTTTCGTTTTGATTTACATTTGGCCCGATCACACTAACAGAAACGGAAATTTTACATTAGCGCTTATTTTTAATTTATTTCTTTCAGCTGATTTTGTTTTTAAAATTCCACTGCTACTTACATTTCTTTTAGGACTTTTTTTATCTCGTAAAAGCAGAGTTATCGTTTCATTGTGTGGAATTATTGTCGCATTTGGACTAACCACTAACCTTTTATATTCGGGTATTTTTGAAAAAAATCATGTTGTTGTTAGGCAAGTTGATTTAGAATTTGACAACCTGCCGCAAGATTTTAATGGATATAAAATAATGCAAATCTCTGATATCCATCTGGGAAGTTTTATGCATTCAAAAAAAAATCTGAAGAAAACCACCCAACTTATTCAGAAATATAGCCCAAATGCATTATTCTTTACCGGAGATCTTGTTAATAATTATTCAGAAGAATTAAAAGGTTGGGCTGATATTTTTAAGGCAATGAATAAAGATGTCAACAGCATTTCAATACTTGGAAATCATGATTACGGAAATTACAGTCAGTGGGAATCAAGGCTACTTAAAGAAGAGAATTTTGAAGAAATTATTGAGGCCCATAAAAGGTTTGGCTTTCATCTTTTAAGAAATGAAAATAACATTTTAAAAAGTGGAAATGATTCTATATACATTTTAGGAGTCGAAAATTGGGGACACCCGCCTTTTCCGCAATACGCTAATTTAAATGAAGCTTTAAAAAATGTTCCGGATAATGCCTTTAAAATATTATTATCACATGATCCGGCTCATTGGGAATCGGTTGTGAAGTACATGGATAATATTGATCTTACACTTTCAGGACATACTCATGGCATGCAATGGGGGGTAAAAAAAGCCGGAATAACTTTTAGCTTCATGTATTTTGTAATAAATAGCTGGGGTGGATTATACACCTATGGCAAATCGAAATTATATGTGAATACCGGTTTGGGAATAATCGGAATGCCCTGGAGAATAAATATGCCGGGTGAAATTACATTGTTTACATTAAAGCGAATTGAAGTCGATAGAAAATAAAAATTCAAAATAAAAATTACTTATCTCCTTCATATAACTTGCCCGCGTTCCAATTTCAACAGGTGCATAAAACCGAAGAAAATTTGCATCGCCTGTTAATTCAACTCCGTAAGAAGTAATCTTTTTATTGAAAGTTCCTGTTAAGTTTCCGTTTGAGTAAAGGTTTCCTTTTAAACTGGCATAATCAGCAAACACTGATGCATTTATTCTTTTTAAATATGCAATGCTTCCAACATTCCATTCAGGATAAAAAAGTGGTAATTTATAGTCAAATGCTAAACTAAATGCGTCATTTGTATTTATTTTTCCCCATCCTCTTGGATAGCTAATACGTTCAGAAAAAGAATTATGCGAATCTGATTTTTTGTGCTGACGGCCCGAATAAATTTTAATTCCGTGATTTGGCATAAATCCAGGAAGAAACAAATGTCCCTGAAGCAGTGCTAAACTTCCAAAATCAACTTCTCCTCTTGGTGAATGCTGGTATATAATGTCGCCATAAAAGCCAAAATTTGGATAAACATCCTGATAGCTTCTATGTAATAATTGCTGATAATAAAGCCGGTATGACAGGGTTTGGAAATTGCCTTTGAAAAATCCTTCCGGCGTTGAAGAATCATGACTATAAAATGAATAATTGAACTTAATTTCCGGTTGTAAGTAACGATTAAACTTTCCTTGTGATAAGTTCAGAGGCAACCGTACATCAATACCCATGTTAGTTTCATTCCATGTGTATCTTTTTATTGACGTATCCCGTGAGACAACCGCCCCGCTTTGATCAATAGTCTCGGTTACATGAAAGCTTTTCGACGCGCTTTTCCCCTTATTAACTTCGATATCAAACACAGGATACCAACCTTTGTATGAATATTTTATATAAGCTTCACCAGTACTTTCCTCTGATTTCCAACGATATCCAAGATTAATATCTGATGTGCCTAATTTGCTTTGAGATAATATGCTAATCCCCGGATTGAATGTGTAATCACCCGGATCAATGGCCAGTGGAGCCCAGCTATGAAAGTGAACCAAACCGGTAAGTTTACTGAATTTTTTTGAAGGATATTCTGTTAATTCGATTGATTCAAAATCAATAACACCTTGTTCCTGCTTCGCCAGACTATCAGCCAATGAATAATTGTTTTTATTTATTTGATCAACAGGAATTGGTGTCAGACTGTCTCTTTCCAATTCTATTATTCGAAAACCATCAGCAGTATAATCACTGATAATAATTTTATTACCATTTGGAGATAGATCAGGATTCTCTGCCCCAAAACGAGGTTCATAAATTAACTGAACCGATTTATCCTCCAAATCCATTTTATAAATGGCATTCTTTCCTGTTAAGGTGGCTGTAAAAAACAGTTCATTATCAACAACCTTCAAATTTTTTATTTCTCCTAAATTATTTTCAAAAATACGCTCTGATTTATTTGTTTCAAAATTTATCTTTATCAATCTTTTTCCTTCTGGAAACAAAGCTACAGCAACTGCTTCCCTTGAGTTGATCCATTCTGGTGATAGAAAATAATTGTTATTTTCTGTTTGAAACCGATGAATTAATTTGCTATCGGCAATGCGATAAACAGAAAGATAATACTTACTTGTAAAGTCAGACTCTACAACAAGCAAATATTCGCGTGTCGGAGAAATGGCAGGAGCAAAAGCCGTAAACTCGGTATAAAAACTATGTTTAATTCCCGTTTCTATATTTAATAACCGTATCAAAGATTTACCACTGTGCTCCCATCGAGGATCGGGAATTTTTTCTGACCAAACAACCCATGGCCCGTTGTAACTAACCGATTCATTAAAAATAGTTCCGGGAATATGAATTTTCTCTTCAGAACCTGACGAATTTATTTTAACGAAAGCTGGTATTTTATCCAAGGCAGTTCGGTAAGAAACAATAACAGAATCATTTAAATAATGACCGTATTTGTAATTTGAATACGTGCGGTTTTTAGGAGAAATTACAGAAAAATAAGGCGAAGTATATTGTTGATCTTCACCAACCCAGCGCTCTTTTAATTGCTCGAAAACCGATTCATACAGTTGACTTTTTGATTGTCCTGTAAAATCTTTAAGCGCTCTATTAAATGGAGTTAGCGAAAAAGGTTTTTTACCCACCCTTTCCAAAACCGAATTCCACAATTCTGAACCATATTTCACTCTTGCTCCACCTACTATAAAGTAACCCAACTGATAATGATCGGGCACATAATTGTGAAATGAGGAATTATAAGCTTTATCGTATTTATAAATTCCTTTTTCAACGGCAAGCGCTTTTTCTTCCATTAAAAAAGAGGGAAACCTTCCCCTGCCAGAATTACTAAGAGCAGTTTCAAGAACCACCGCATCTCCTTCAATAAACCACCAGGGTATGTAAGCACCAAAAACCA
This sequence comes from uncultured Prolixibacteraceae bacterium, assembly GCA_963849775.1. Classification (GTDB taxonomy): domain Bacteria; phylum Bacteroidota; class Bacteroidia; order Bacteroidales; family Prolixibacteraceae; genus Draconibacterium. Next base: position 96,528 of record CAWKIX010000017.1, read on the forward strand.
GTGCTGTTCCCTGTTCTCCTAAAACATACTTAATTATTTTTGGTAGTTCTTCATTAATTTTATCAATCTGAACTACATGCCTGAATTCATGAATGGCGAGCTGTTCCAACCAATTCTGAGCATAAATATCCTGATGTGGAATAGTATAAAACTCGGCACGTTTTGGCGCCCATGCAACTAATCCGTTTGAGACAACCGTTTGAGTATGTAATATTATCGATATTTTTTTTGGTTTATCGTCAAGTGTTGCACTAACTCTTTCGTAAACTGTTTCCATTTTTGGAGCCAGCTTCTGTGCCTTTTTTTCATAATAATCGGGGTAAATAAGCTGAAAGTTTTTAGTATTTATTTGTCGCCACCTAATTGAAGCAGGATCTTGTCCGGTTTGGAAATACTGAGCTTCCGAAATAAAAAAAACAATGCTAAAAATTACAAGTAAAACTAACCGCTTCATCTAACTTAATTTGGGTTTCCAAAATACGTAAAGAACTTTAGATAGAAACAAAAAGCCCGAAAAATTTTCCGGGCCTTCAACTTTTATTTGAATCTTGTTAAACTTCATTCACACCTAAAATCGGAATTGGATTATCAATATCATCAGGTATCATCATCATCAACTGCGTAATACAAAGCGGCAAACGCTCCATGAATCCACATCATTGATATTATTGATCCAACAAAACAAAAAATAAGCCCGCCAATAAATACAAGAATTGAAATCAAAGTCATTACAAATATGGTCCAGCCATGACCACTCGTCATTTGCCAGCTTTTTTCAAGAGCTTTCATTGCATCCATATTTTTGTCCATAACTAAATACGGAACAAATGCCAATCGGCACCAAATGATAATGCCGGGAATTACCAGCATCAGTGTCCCAATCATTACCAGGGCTGATACCACTAAATTCGACAAAACTATATTTAAATATTGTCTTCTGAAACCTTCAAATAAATACTTAAGATCAGCTTCTTCGTCACGCATTGCTTTCAAAAAGATATATTGAACACCATATCTTATTACTGGTACTAATAAAAAAGCATAAGCTAAACCGACCATTGCCACTGGGAATAAAAGTAGCATTGGCCACGAAAAATGATCGTTATCCATCTTCCAGTTTAATCCTCCCATTGGACCGTGAAGAAGACCCGAAATAATCACAGTAACTAACAGCATAATAAAAGCTTTACCAAAAATCCTGTTCCAGGCATGACTAAAACTCGCTCCTGCCGAAGGATTCATTTGATATTGTTTGAAATTTTCCATTTTTAAAAATTTAATCCGTTAATAAATTCTGAACATTGTTGAATCGAAAGTACATGTATTGTAAAAAATATCCTTCCTACTTTGGTAGGATTTTTATTATTTACTACTTTGGTAGTTCTTGTGAATCAGTGCTTCAGGATATCTTTACAACTGATTCAAAAACCAAACTTATGTGGATTGAAATTGCATCGTATATAATTACTTTCATTATTTCTGCTGGCTGTGCTGCATTAGGAATCATGTTATCGTATCAGTTGTACCATGTACACCAGAAACTGGTTTTTCAGATTCTGTTATTTCAACAAATATTTTTAATGTCATTCTACATTTATGGAATATGGGGTAACATAGCGTTTAATGAGATTATTTCGGAGTTAAGTCAAGACAGTATTATTACAGCAAAACTTACCATTCTGATACCGGTTATTGGTATTCCTTTTTTATTGGTGAGTTGGTATATGCTCATTCGGTTTGCTTATGTTTTAAACGGATACCAGGTCTCCGGCCGTTTTGCAGCTATTTTCTTTTCTATGTTTGTAATTGCAGTATTTATGTTTATTCTTCTGGTACAAAAAGAAATTATTCAAATATCCAATAATCCTGATGCTTTTATTATTCGGATATTGGTTATTTTAAATATTATCATTCATTTGATTTTTACCAGCGCTTTTCTTTTTCCAAAAAAATATGCTCCTGTGATAAAAGAGATTGGTTTTACAAAAAAATGGGCTTTTGTTTTTTTGGCAGGAACTATTCTTTATTCTTTAACGCTTTTTTATTTTGATCTGTTCGGTTTTATTTCCATCTGTGTTTCTGTAATTCTGCTATTCACTGTCAGTATTTTTATTCCTGTAATATTAAAAACCGGAGGTAAGTTTAATACAAGTGAATCAGAAACAAACAATAACGATTTTGAATCATTTTGCCAGCAATTTGAGATATCGAAACGCGAAGCTGAAATTATTCTTGAAATCTGCAGTGGCAAAACAAATAAGGCAATTTCAGAAAAACTGTTTATTACACTGCAAACCGTAAAAGACCACAACCACCGTATTTTTACAAAAACAGGAGTAAAATCAAGAGTACAACTTGCAAATCTTATTCGCGAAAAAACAGGTATTCAATAAATTGAATCACTCATCAAAAAACATATCCTCTTTAATCTTTGTAACCCTGTCTAAAGCATAACTAATATTTTTTCCTCCTTCGCCAACTTCAGTTAAATAAAGCCGGTAATAATTTAATGCCAATGTTTTATTGTTGTTGAATTCTTCATAAGTAGTTGCTATTTCAAAAAGAACTTCAAGTTCGGTGGGGTCAAATTCATTTACTTTTTTCAGCGCAGCTATTGATTCTTTAAATTTTCTGTCGAGGCCATATATTTGCCCTAAGTGATGATAAAATTCAGGCAAATACTCCGGATATAAAGCATCAATTGCCCATTGCATGTATTTTGCGGCTTCAGGATACTTATGCATTTTCTTGTAACACAGCGCCATATAAAACTGAACAAACGGATCGTTTGGGTTTTGACGAAAAAGATTTTCAAATTTTGGCAATGCTTCATTTTCATCGCTTGAAAAATATGTACTTATGGCATAATTTAAGTAAATGTCGTAAATAGAATCTCCGTTGGCTGCAAAATAGTTTTTAAAATCATTTTTTGCATTTTCATAGTCTTTAGTTCTAAAATAGAAATTCGCCCGCTCAAAATATAACTCATCATTTTCGGGAAATTGTTCCAGGCCCCTGCTAACAACTGCCAGAATACTGTCTCTTTCATTTTTCGAACTGTATGCATGAATTAAATTTATATATGTTCCATGATCGCGCGGATTCGATTTAAGCACTTTTTCATACAAATCAACTGCTTTTAATCGGTTATGTATTTTAAAGCAACAATAAGCGTATTGTTTATTCCAGTAAACATTGGTTGAGTCGGTGGCATAAATTTCAGTAAATAAATCATTTGCCTTGCTGAATTTATCTTCATTAATGTAAACCCGGCCTAATTTTGCTTTCAGAGCCAGGTTTTGCGGATTCAACTGAATGGCTTTCAAAAAGTATTCTTCAGCATCATTGTTGTTACCAATGATTGATAAATTTTCTGCTATCTCAGTAATTATTTCAACATTCTCAGGATCAATAAGTAACGCCTCTGAATATGCATTCAAAGCTTCCTGGTATTTTTGCAGGTTACTGTATGCAATTCCTTTCTTGAAGTACAGATCGCTTCCTCTTTTTGATTCGAGCTGTTTATCAATTTCCCGAATTGCCTGATCATACTTTTTGTTTAAGATCAACAGATCAATGTTTTCCTGGGAAAAAGAAACGAAAGATAAACTTGTAATAAAAATTATTGAGATGAAATATTTTATTGTTTTCATAACACTTTAAATAAAAAACCACCATTCCCCTGAAATATTTTAATGGGTTAGATTAACAAAATCCGGAGAATGACGATTTATTTCTTATCTATTTCAATGCAAAATTAATTGGAACTGTGCAAGATACATTAACAGCTATTCCTTTTTGATATCCTGGTTTCCATTTTGGTAATGCACTCACCACACGAAGCGCTTCTTTATCCAAAACAGGGTCAACTCCCCTTGCAATTTTTGCATCGCTAACTCGAACCATCTTTAGTAACTACAAACGTTACATAAACTTTTCCTTGAATACCTTTTTCCTGCGCAATTTCAGGATAATCTATATTATTATTCAATGTATTGCCTCAATGCTGCATCTCCTCCCGGAAATTCGGGCATATCTTCAACTATGAAAAATATTTCTTCGCCGGAAGCCAAATTAGCAGGCGCTTTTACAGCCTTCTTCTCAAGAAAAGTATTTCCCAAATCATCAGTAACAACAGTCAATTGTGTAGGGCTATTCAAGATGTTCATTAGCTGGGTAATTTGTTCCGGCGTTGCATTAACCTGAAGTTTATCGTCAACAAACGTAAGATTTATGGTATTGTCGGCAGCAACAAGTGCACTTTCAGTTTCTAATACTTCTTTTTGTTCGCAGGCAAACGCAATTATAAGTACCGAGGCCATAACAACTCCAAGCAATAACTTGGTGATGGCCAGTTTTGAAGATTTCATTTTTGACATCATTTTAATTCGATTTTTAATGAGTGAATAGTTAAAATTATTTGTGATAACAAGCTGGTTTCCGGCAAATTGATTTAATAAAAGCTTTTTGTAATTCCCCCTGTTTATTCCTGAAGTTAGCACTGCCTGGTCGGCAAGGTATTCATGATTCTCACGTATTGCACGGCGCAATATCCACATAAATGGGTTAAACCACTGAAAAATAGTTAGTATTTCCAAAAATATTACATCAAAGGTGTGACCCTGTTTTATATGTTCTACTTCATGCATCAGCATTCGGTCATAACCTTTCTGGTTCAGTGAATTTTTTCCTACAAAAACATAACTCAGAAATGAAAATGGACTTACATCTTTTTCAAGCATAACCAGTTTAAAATATTCCTGCTGCTGAACATCGTTCTTACGGATTAGTAAAGCAACCTGGCCAATTCTGAAAACAAAACGTAACATGAATAAAATGACTCCTGCTATGTATAACATTATCAGAAAATTAGTAGAAAGAATTGCATTTTCTAAAGTGCCCGAAAAATCATGACTGTAAATGGTTACTGTTTCCAAAAGGTTTTTATAGGGTGTTACTGTTATTTCTGAGAGCATCACAGATTGTGGCTCATAAATCCTGAATTTTAGTAAGGGAAGAACTACCGAGAAAAGAATTGACCCCAACAAAAACATTCGGTTAAGTTTGAAAAAGGTTTCATTTCTTAACAGCAACAGGTAAATGGTTGCCAGTAAAGCCAGACTGACTCCCGATTCCAACAGAAAATTAACTGCATTATTCATTTCCTTCAGTATTGTCGTTTTCCAGGTCGCGTTTTACATCTTCAATTAATTCATCCAGGTCAGTTACACTCATATTATCCTCACGTGCAAAAAACGAAACCATTTCCTGAAATGAACCACTGAAATAATTTCGCATAAAATTTTTCATAAACGAGCGGGTATAATCTTTTCTTGAAACCAACGGAAAGTATTCATGGGTTTTTCCATAGGCATTATGGTCAACAAAACCTTTTTTCTCAAGTATTCGAATGATTGTGGATACCGTATTATATGCAGGTTTCGGATAAGGCATTAGTTCAACAATGTCTTTAACAAACCCCTTTTCAATCTCCCACAACAGTTGCATAACCTGTTCCTCTGCTTTAGTAAGTTCCTTCATTATTTCAATTATTTATATGAAAAACAATAATTATAACAAAACAATGCATAAAACTAATCATTTAGTTTTTAAACTACAAGTTTAGTTTGAATTATTTTTTTACCTGATATAAAAAAATAAAAGCCTGCAGGTAGTGCAAGCCTGTAGGCTTTTATTGAAGTAAATGTATAAATATGAGTTTATTCAAGTCTGAATGTAATGGTTGAGAGATAGTAAACTTTTACTGCTTTTCCTCTTTGTTTTCCCGGACGGAATTTAGGTAGTTTATTAATAACTCTCAGCGCTTCTTTATCAAGGTTGTTATCAACCGGACGGATAACTTCGGCGTTAGTAGCATTACCTTGTTCGTCGACAACAAACCTGATTATTACTTTGCCCTCAACTCCATTTTCTGCTGCAATCCGTGGATATTCAACATTATCATATATAAATTTATACAATGCCTTTTCTCCACCCGGAAATTCTGCCGGGTCCTCTATAATGTTAAAGAAAATTTCCTCTTCAACTTCCTCTTCTTTCTTTTGAGCAATTACCGGAGCAATATCGATGATGGTATTATCGTCTGCCTCGGTATCTAAAATTTCAAGCTCGTCTTCAATTTCAATATCATTATCTACAATGTTTAAAACTTCGACTGTTGCCGGCGGCGGCAGGAGAGGCGGTTTAACTTCAGGCTCTCTGGTAAGTGGAGTCATTTCCTCTTCAACGTTTTGCGTTTGAATAATACCCAGATCTTCAGCTTTTTTAGGCTTACCAGTCCATTCAAAAGCCAGTAGTGTAAGTCCCAATGAAATAACCAATCCAAATAGAAAGAACATGTTCTTTTTGCTTTCAAGATCGGCTCCCGGTGATTTTTTCTGTTCCATAATTTTTAAATTAAAGTTTAATAAATCATTACTTTACCGTTCATTCAGTTTGCACTGCCAGCCTATGTTTCTAAAAATAATTTAATAATTCAACATTATAACAAACATATAACTAATTATTTAGTTCGTCAACTAATATATTAGTTTTAATAAACTTTTATTGATTTATTTGTTTTCATTATGTTGATTATGGACTCAATCGATGAAAACAAAAACTATGCCGGTAAAAAGCAAAAGTTTAGTTTGAAATCTGTCTTAAAATAGTACAACACAGATTTTAAATATCTTAGAAGAAGATTACGGAATTATAAATAAAAAAACAGATAACGCTCTCAGGTTTTTAAAAACATAAGCTATTTGCTTATTGAATTTGAAACGAATCGCGGTCGTTAAGTACAGGAAAACTTTTCCGGAACTGATGCAATTCGCTATATGAAATTTCAACCGTTTTTATGGTTTCATTTTCTCCTTCGAAATCGGCAAAACCTTTTGGTGAAACTATCGCCGAGCCTCCAACATAATTCACTCCTGCCCCATCATTGCCAACTCTGTTGACTCCAATGCAATACGACTGGTTTTCAATGGCCCGGGCAATCAACAGATTTTCCCAAACATGCTGACGTGGTGCCGGCCAGTTAGCCATGTAAATCAAAACGTCATAATTTTCAACATTTCGGCTCCAAACCGGAAAACGAAGATCATAGCAAATTAGCGGGCAAAATTTCCAACCACGGAACTCAACAATTAATTTTTCCCTACCCGCCGAATAATGCTGGTTTTCTTCTGCCATGGAAAAAAGATGACGTTTATCGTAATGTTGTGTTTTCGCATCAGGAAATGCCCAAATTGCGCGATTATACAAATTTCCATTGTCTTCAATAATCAAGCTGCCAGCCACCGATGCATTTTTTTCTTTTGCCAGCTTTTTCATCCAGTTAACCGAAAGGCCATCCATTTTTTCTTTAAGGTTTTTTGATTGCATTGAAAAACCAGTCGCAAACATTTCAGGCAAAACAATCACATCGGTTTGTTCAATGTTTTCAAGCATTTCAGAATATCTCCGAAGGTTTGCTTCTGCATCTTCCCAAATTATATCGGGCTGAACGATTGTAATTTTCAGGTTTTCCATATACTGATTATTCCATTTAATAAAGAAGAAATTTTCTTATACTAACAACAAAACCAAAGGTACAAAAAACACCTGCCTGACAGATTTTTTATGTTAATCTTTTTGTAAATTTTATTATGATGTTTTTTAACTTAGTTGAATGAAAAAAATATTAATCATATTAGTTTTATGTGGATTCACGATAAATAAAGCGACCTGTCAAACCGGAACAAACCAAAATAATTATGCTGATATTTCTGACCTTCATCCAACTGATACTTTATTCAGGGTCTGTAAAGGCGATTATTATGAATTAGGAATTCCCAGTGGATATGTGAACCAAAATGGAGACACGATTATACCAATTGGAAAATATTTCTATTGCTTTTTTGATACGATTACAACTTTTGCTATTGTTGCCGACACAAGCAAAATTAATCTTGATTTTTATGCAATAGACAAAAACAAAAACAGGCTTTATGAAGTGTATTGGTTCGACAATGGGCCTGACTACATAAAAGAAGGTTTATTCAGAGTACTAAGAAATGAAAAAATCGGATTCGCAAATACACATGGAGAAGTGGTTATTAAACCTCAGTTTGGCTATGCATCCCAATTTAAGGATGGGATAGCAAAGGTGGCATATGATTATGAACCTATTAAAGACAATGAGCATACCTATATGAAAAGTGAAAACTGGTTTTATATTGACAAAACAGGTGGAAGAGTTGAAAAATAAAAAGTACCGCCCACTTTATTGGTATCAGATTTATTGTTTATATCACACAAAAAAACAAAGCTATTAGGCTTAAAACCAACTGAGAGCAATCAAGATGTACTGATCTTTATTAGCTATTTACAACAATTAATTTAACTTTCGTTCAAAACGTGATTTTTACAAACTTTATGTTACTAATTGGGTAAAGTGATGTCACAAAATTATTTTGAAACCTAAAAGTAACATTATGAAATAATGACTGACAATAATCAAAAAGCACAATTTGTTTCTGATTTTGAAAGTAATATCGGAATCATATTAAAAGTATCCAGAGCATTTACCAACACTACACACGATAGAGAAGATTTGATTAATGATATAGCACTGGAATTATGGAAATCCTATTCTAAATTTAACGGTGACTCAAAGATTTCGACCTGGTTTTATCGCATTGCATTAAATGTTTCAATGAATTATAAACGAAAAAAGAAACCGAATTTAATATTTTTTAATGAGGTAAATCAAATTAAAGTTTCAGACTGGCTCGGTAAAGAAGAAGACAATGAGCAAATTGATTTATTGTACGAATGCATTGATAATTTAAATGAATTTAACAAGGCGATAATCATACTTTATCTTGACGGCAACTCTCACGATGAAATTGCAATGATAACAGGAATTTCAAAAACAAATGTAGGTACTCGGATTAGCCGTATCAAAGAACAATTAAAAGAAATTGCAAAACAAAAAAACTAAAATTATGGAATTAGCAGATATACAAAACGCTTGGAGAGAACATGACAAAATCTTAATGGAAAATATGCGGATTAATAAAGAGATTTTTAAAAGCATCCTGATTGAAAGGGCTGAAAATAAAATTACCTGGTTAAAAGCAAGGACTATTTTGAGCTTAACTGTGCCACCAATATTTTTAATCATCTTTTTTATATCAAATATTGATTATCGCCCTGATATAAATTTCGTTATTGGCGGAATATTGTTTGGATTTGTATTTTTAATAAGTTATATCTGGAAAGTTCAGTATTTCATTAAACTTTCACAAATTGACTTTAAAAATACGATTACCACAACTTCTAAGAATTTGGCTGAACTTAGAAAATATAAATTCAGAAATACGAAACTTGGATACCTGTTCATCCCAATTGCTTTGATTGGAATTTCAATGGTATTCGAGATTCCAATCATTTCAAAAAACTCACTAATTCCTATATTGCTTATTTGTTTTGTGATGCTTGTTTCAATTTATATTACATTCAAATTTCCGAAAAATGAATTTTTTAATCGAATGAATAAGGAAATAATTGAAATGGAAAAACTTGAAAAAGAATAAAAAATAGGTTTGACTGCAGTATTTAAATAGAAAGAACCGTTCTCACCAAAAAAAACGGTTCTTTTTTATCAATCATTACAACGCTTCAAAAAAATCATTTCCCTATCGTCTACTCTAATGAAGGCGGGTTTGTCCGCCGAAATTCACCTTCATTCTTTTTTGCCTTTTAAACTATTAGAGAGCTTCAAAAAAATCATTTCCTTAATCGTCGACTATAATGAAGGCGGGCTTGTCCGCCGAAATTTACCTTCATTCTTTTTTGCCTTTTAAACTATTAGAGAGCTTCAAAAAAATCATTCCCTTTATCATCGACAATGATGAAGGCGGGGAAATTTTCCACTTTAATCTTCCGCACTGCTTCCATTCCCAGTTCAGGGAAATCAATTACTTCCACTGATACTATGCTGTGCTTTGCCAGGATTGCTGCTGGCCCACCTATTGATCCAAGATAAAATCCACCATGTTTTTTGCATGCTTCGGTAACTGCTTTTGTGCGGTTTCCTTTGGCAAGCATGATCATTGATCCACCGTGGCTTTGAAATTCATCCACATACGGATCCATTCGTCCGGCTGTAGTTGGACCAAAACTACCCGAAGCCATTCCTTTTGGTGTTTTAGCAGGCCCGGCATAATACACCGGATGTTTCTTGAAATATTCAGGCATTGGTTTTCCTTCATCAAGCATTTTTTTAATTTGGGCGTGGGCAATATCCCTTGCAACAACTAGTGTTCCGCTCAAATTTAACCGGGTTTTTATGGGGTATTTGGTAAGCTCTTTCAATATATCTTCCATTGGTTGATCCAAATCAATGTCAACAGCAGGTTGCATGCCCGGAGCTTTTTCAGGTAAAAAGCGAATTGGATTTTTCTCCAGTTCTTCAAGGAAAATACCATCTTCAGTAATTTTTGCTTTGATGTTTCTGTCGGCGCTGCAACTAACTCCAAGCCCAACCGGGCAGGAAGCTGCATGTCGCGGCAAACGGACTACCCGAACATCATGCACAAAATATTTACCGCCAAACTGTGCTCCAACACCACTTTCCTGACAAATTTTTTCAACTTTTGCTTCCCATTCCAGGTCACGAAAAGCCTGGCCACCTTCATTGCCTTCTGTAGGAAGATAATCATAATAACCCGCCGACGCTTTTTTCACCGCTGCCAAAGTTGCTTCGGCTGAAGTTCCGCCAATAACCAGTGCAAGATGATAAGGAGGACAAGCCGATGTTCCAAGGTCGCGAATTTTATCTTTTACAAATTTGGCAAGGTTCTCTTCGGTCAGCAATGACTTGGTTTGCTGGTATAAATAGGTTTTATTCCCTGAACCGCCTCCTTTGGTTATAAACAGAAATTCATATTTGTTTCCGGGTTCAGAATAAATATCAATTTGTGCAGGAAGATTTGTTCCTGTATTTTTCTCTTCAAACATTGAAAAAGGAACTACCTGCGAGTACCGTAAATTTTTCTCATTGTAAGTATCGTAAATTCCTTGCGATAAATGTTCGGCATCATTCACGCCTGTAAAAACATTTTCTCCTTTTTTGCCAACTACAATAGCAGTTCCCGTGTCCTGGCATGTTGGAAGTTCGCCATCAGCAGAAATAACCTGGTTAAGCAACATGGTATGCGCAACAAACCTGTCGTTATCCGTTGCTTCCGGATCTTTTAAAATGTCTGCCAGCTTTTGCAAATGCCCGGGCCTTAAGTAAAATGAAACATCAGTAAATGCTTCTTTTGCAAGAATCTCTAATCCCTCCGGATCAACTTTCAAAATTTTTCTTCCATCAAATTCAGTAACTGAAACATATTTATCGGTTAATAAACGATATGGTGTGTTATCTTTTAATATAGGGAAAGGTTTTTGGTATTTAAATGTCATCGTAAAAAAATTTAGATTTTAAACATAAGGCAAAGATAAAACTATTCACTGGTTTCCCGATTTGAAGTGAGTTAGGTTTATAAACTCAAAATCATTTCTTCACATTTTGTTGAAGAAGAATATTTTTGTTTTTTATAAATCATCGATCATCAGGTTGAAAATATTTATATATTGACACCAATTAAGGGATTAAATAGAATGAAAAAATTACTGGTTTTGGTTTTAATGGCAGTTACACTCCCAGCATTTTCTCAAAAATATGTTTTGGTTTGGAGTGATGAGTTCAATACGCCGGGGCTTCCCGACAGTACAAAGTGGGATTATGAGGTGGGTGAAATTCGTAATAATGAATTGCAGTATTATACTTCAAACCGAATTGAAAATGCCCGTATTGAAGATACCGTTTTGGTATTGGAAGCAAGAAAAGAAAATTATGAAGGTGCGAATTATACTTCGGCAAGCATTATATCAAAAAACAGAGGCGACTGGAAATACGGAAAAATCGAAATCAGTGCAAAAGTTCCTGCGGGAAAAGGAACCTGGCCTGCCCTTTGGATGTTACCAACCAACAATGAATACGGAGAATGGGCAAAAAGCGGGGAAATAGACATTATGGAGTATATTGGCGTTGAACCGCAAAATATATTTTACACAGCTCACTTTCAGGGCACAGGTACTTCAGGGCATGCTTCCAGCGGAAGCGGGGCCACCAGTCAAATTCAAAATCCATGGGAAAAGTTTATTAAGTTCAGCCTAATCTGGACACCGGATAAAATTGAATGGTATGCAAATGATGTCAAATTTCATACCTATGCTAAACCAGCAGATGATTACCGGCGTTGGCCATTTGATAAGGAATTTTACCTGATTCTTAATTTGGCTTACGGTGGAACCTGGGGAGGTTATGACGGCGTTGATGATTCAAAACTTCCACACAAATTTCTTGTTGATTACGTAAGAGTTTATCAGTTACAAGATTCTGAAGAGCCGTTTTCATTGACCATTGAACCAACCGATGGAGGTACTGTTGAAATTTCGCCTCAAATGGAAACTTATCCTGAAGGTACTGAAGTAACATTAACTGCAATTCCAAATGAAGACAATGAATTTCTTTGGTGGCAATATATGAGTGGTGCAAATCCATATACTTTTACTGTAAATAAGAACACCGCATTAACGCCCGTTTTCAAAAACAAATTTGAAAAATTAACCAACAGTACCTTCGATTTTAGTTGGAAACCCTGGTCATTTTATGTTGATAACAGCCAGAATACAACCTACACAGCAGAAGTAAAAAACGGGCAATTTGAAATTGACATCACAAAATCACCCCGGGTCGACTGGCAATTTGGGTTTCAGGAATTGGGAATACCAATGAAAAAAGGAAAGTATGTGCTTACTTTTGATGCGTTTGCTAATGAAGCAAAAATAATTTCGATAACGGTTTCAAAAAACTACCCTGAATGGGGCGCTATTGTTACAAAGAATGTACTAATTTCAAATTCATTGCAAAGCTATGAAATTCCTTTTGACATGCCTGTTGATGATGATAATACAAGGCTCTATTTTGGCATTGGAAATTTTTTAGGAAAATTTACCATTGATAATATCAGATTGTTACAAATAAACGAACCGGCAACCAATATCAGTGAAGAATCGGATATAAGCAACAGGCTGTTGATTTTTCCAAATCCTGCTCAAAATAACGTTCAAATCGTTTATAATGGAACTGACCAAATACAGGAGCAAACAATCCAAGTTTATTCCGTTAATGGTGAATTAATTTTAAACAGAAAACTATTAGATAACTCCCTGAATATTAACACAAAAGAGCTTAACCCCGGGGTTTATATCGTTTCATTTGGCAATAACAAATCAACAATAACACGCCGATTGATAATACAATAATTAAAGGAAATCTGTATTAGGCTATTAATGATGTAAATTTTATGTGTTAACTTTTTGTTGATAACATAATAACCATTTAGTTAGCGCATTAATCTGCTAAAGTTATCTTAGCATTCAAAACAAAATTGATGCGTGCAACCGGGAAAAACCTTCTTGTTATCACCCATATATCAACTTTCCTAATTTTAATAAGTACATTATTCTGTAATGGCAGTAACATAAATTATTCACTGAATCTATTCAAAAACAATAATTCAGAATTTAAAGCGGTTAATGATACTTTTTACTTCATGACAAATTGTGAAAATTCGATGATGGTTGATAATGTGATGAAAAATGATATTATTCCTGATTCCGAAACAATTCAGATTCGTTCGGTTTTTGCACCTAAAAATGGTGTGCTTACATTTGGAAGTAATGGTAATTTTTCGCTTACGTTACCCAATGATTACTCTGGAATTTTGGAATTCAGATATACGATTTATAACAAAAAAGAAACCAGCAAATATTCTGAAGCCGAAGTTATTATCATAATTGAAAATGACAATGATTGTGACGGGATTATCAACAGATTTGATTTAGATAATGATAACGATGGAATTCTTGACCTGGATGAAGGAAGCGGGTTATTGGATTCGGATGAAGATGGAATTACCGATAATTTGGACATTGATTCTGATAATGATGGAATTACAGATAACGAAGAATGGCAAAAGGAGGGAAAATATATAAAACCTTTGGAAACTGATTCTAATAAAAATGGCTGGGATGATGCTTACGACATCGAATTAAATGGAGTTTATTATGAACCTGTTGACACAAATGAAAATGGTGTTCCCGATTTCATAGACACTGATTCAGACGGTGATGGTTCAACAGATAATCTGGAAGCATTTGATACGGATAACGATGGAATTATTGAATTATCAACATTTTATATTGATAATGATAAAGATGGATTGAATGATATTTATGACCTCATTTCATGTTGGTCGTTAGGCTGCAATTCAATTGGAAGCAATGCTCCTCTCCCCGATCTTGACAATAATGGAATCCGCGACTGGCGCGATAGCCGGGTAAAAGTTGGAAATTATTTGGGAACTTCAGCGTTTGAGATTATTACTTACCCAAATCCTTCAAATGGAAACTTTACCATAAGCATTCCTCTTTATGATGAAAATTCAAAGCTTGAACTAAAACTCTACAATTTATTGGGAATTGAAATTTACCGGGAAATGGTAAATTCAGGGGAGAGTGAAGTTAATGTTGAAAATGCTGCACCAGGAAATTACATTCTTCAGATAAATGCGGAAACCGAGAAATATCAATCAATCGTCACAATCCGGTAAAATTAATTTGTTAACACAATTTATTTTTCAATAAAAAGTTCATAATAAAATTGGTTTGTTAGTTTTGTGTGTATGATAAAAACCAGACTTTTTTCATTAATTGTATTTGCAATATTTATCAGCCTTCAGGCTTCCGGACAAGGAAACAATGCAACCATAAAAGGCGTAATTACCGATCAGGACGGAAACCCGATGGACATGGTAAATATTGGGTTAAAAGATTATGTTTTGGGGACATTCTCAAATCGTGATGGTAAATTTACACTCCGTATTCCGGCTCAAAAACAAATCATAATCATTTATTCTTCAGTAGGATATTTATCAGTTGCTGATACAGTTTTTGCCCAAAAGGAAGAGAATATTTTTCGAAATATTATTTTAACAGAAAGCGATTTACAACTTGAAGAAGTTACTGTAACAAGCCAGCGAAAAAACGGCAACAACATTACTCGTTTGGATGCAAAAATAATTGGTGATATTTTAAACCTGGGAACCGGTGCAGTTGAAGCCGGATTAAAAACGTTGCCAGGCGTTTCTTCGAACAATGAACTAAGTTCTCAATATACGGTTCGTGGCGGAAATTTTGATGAAAACCTGGTTTATGTAAATGATATTGAAATCTACCGGCCGTTTCTGATTCGTTCAGGCCAACAGGAAGGATTAAGCTTTATCAATAGCGATATGGTTTCTACAATCGAATTTTCGGCAGGTGGGTTTGATGCAAAATATGGCGATAAAATGTCGTCGGTACTTGATATAAAATATCGAAAACCAAGCGAGTTCAGAGGTTCTGCCTCAGCCAGTCTGTTGGGTGGATCTGCTCATTTTGAAGACGTTGCTATGAAAGGAAAACTTGCACACATCTCCGGGGTGAGGTATAAAACCAACAGGTATCTGCTAGGAAGTCTTGACGAACAAGGGAATTATGATCCAAGATTTTTTGATTTTCAAACTTATGTTACTTATCAAATTTCCGGAAAATTCAATCTGTCGTTTTTAGGCAACATCTCTCAAAACCAATATAATTTTATTCCTCAAACCCGAAAAACTACCTTTGGAACATGGCAAAATCCTTTAAACACAACCATATATTTTGACGGACAGGAAGCAGATGATTTTCGAACCTATTTGGGAGCGCTTTCACTGAATTTTTATCCGAATGTAAACCTCAATATGAAGTTAATTGCTTCGGCTTATTATGCAACTGAAAAGGAAACTTATGATATTCTTGGAGATTACTACCTGAACCAGCTGGAACGGAACATGTCAACCGAGGAATTTGGCGACAGCATTTTGAACCTTGGAGTTGGGTCGTTCATTAATCACGCACGAAATTACCTGGATGCAACCGTTTACAGCATCACTTACCGTGGCACATATAACAGCGATCTTCAACTAATAAACTGGGGGCTTAAATTTCAACACGAAGCCATTAATAATAAAATAAACGAATGGGTTTTTCGTGATTCAACAGGTTATTCAATTCCTTACTCCGACACTAACATCAGTTTATATTACAAGCTAAAAAGCATTTCTTCAATTCAATCAAATAGGGTAACCGGATTTATTCAGGATACCTGGAATATACCTGTAAGTAGTGGCGATTTATATGTCACAGG
Source organism: uncultured Prolixibacteraceae bacterium (assembly GCA_963849775.1). Taxonomy (GTDB): domain Bacteria; phylum Bacteroidota; class Bacteroidia; order Bacteroidales; family Prolixibacteraceae; genus Draconibacterium. The sequence goes on from CAWKIX010000017.1 coordinate 112,864, forward strand.
AGGAATTCGGTTTAATTACTGGGATTTTAATAATGAGTTTTTGTTAAGTCCGCGCATAAATGCCAGTTATTATCCCGACTGGGAAAAGAAAATGTCATTTCGTCTCTCGGCTGGAACCTATTATCAAACCGCTTTTTTTAAAGAGTTAATGTTCTCCGACGGAACTATTAATTACAATTCAAAAGCACAGCGTTCATACCAGATTGTTGCCGGAACCGATTTGATTTTTACAGCGTGGGATCGTCCGTTCAGATTCACTACTGAGGCTTATTACAAGCACATGGATCGTTTAATTCCTTACCAGATAAATAATGTTAGAATACGCTATTTGCCCGAACAGAAAGCTGTTGGATATGCAACCGGAATTGATATGAAAGTGAATGGGGAATTTGTAAGTGGGCTTCAGTCGTGGGCAAGTTTGTCGATCATGTCAACCCAGGAAGACATTTATAATGACGACCATTGGATTTACTTTCTAAAAGATGAGGAATCTTATATGAAGTGGGTTAAACAGGGAAATATTCCGCGACCAACAGATCAAAGATTTAATTTCAGCTTATTTTTTCAGGATTATCTTCCCGGTAATCCAACATGGAAAATGCAACTTGCAGGGTTTTATGGCTCGCGGTTACCAACCGGACCGCCAAACTCCCAACGCTACCAGGATAATTTTAGAATGCCTGCTTATCGTAGAATTGACCTCGGCTTTTCAAAAGTTATTATTGGCGCCTCAAACCAGGTTAATCATGGCTTTTTTCAGCATATTAATGATATGGCTGTTAGCCTCGAAGTTTTTAACCTTTTGAATATTAACAATACAATTTCCTATTACTGGGTTTCAAGTATTGAAGGAGATCAATTTGCTGTTCCCAATTATCTTACAAGTAGAAGACTTAATTTGAAACTAACAGTAAAATTCTAAAATTCATTAACCTAAAAGCATAAAAATATGGTTCTGAAAATTTACAAGGTTGATGCATTTGCATCAAATGTATTTGAAGGAAACCCGGCAGCAGTAGTGCCACTGGAACAATGGTTATCAGATGAAATGATGCAGAATATTGCAATGGAAAACAACCTTTCCGAAACCGCTTTTTTTGTATCGAACCATAATTATTTTCATATCCGATGGTTTACTCCGTTGGCTGAGGTTGATTTATGCGGCCATGCAACACTGGCTACGGCACATGTTATTTTTAATCACCTGAATTTTAGCAATAATGAAATTCAGTTTGAATCAAGGAGTGGAATTTTAAAAGTAAAACGTTCCTACGATTTGCTGTTATTAAATTTTCCTTCTTCTGAATTAACTGAAATTGAAATACCTGATTATCTGGAAAATGCATTTAATTTTCAGCCGGTTAAATGTTTGAAAGGACGCGAAGATTACATGTTGATTTTTAAAGATGAAAGCGAAATTTTAAATTTGATTCCCAACTTTCAGCTATTATCTGAATCAACAATGAGAGGTGTAATTGCAACTTCAACTTCCGGTGAATTTGATTTTATTTCCCGCTTTTTTGCTCCTGCTGTTGGAATTAACGAAGACCCGGTAACAGGCTCGGCTCATACAATGTTAATTCCATACTGGTCGAAAATTTTGAATAAAAATGAATTAATTGCAAAGCAGGTTTCAAAACGTGGAGGACTCCTTCAGTGTAAAAATTATGGCGAAAGAGTGGAAATTGGAGGAAAAGCAGTTACCTATTTAGTGGGTGAAATCATTATTTAAGTTGAATAAAAACACTAAAATAGAAAAAATAAGTTCTAACTTAGTGCTTTAATATTTATCATGAATGACCCGTTTGGAGAGGCAATTCGAGATTACTTCGAAAAAGGAAAAGCGCCCAAAATAAAAGTTAACAGTAATTATACAGAAAACGAAGAGATACTGCCTTCGTATTTTTTCCGATCGGAAAAAGAAATGCCTTTGATTGAACAAAAAGCGCTGAAACTTTGCAAGGGAAAAGTTTTGGATATTGGCGCTGCCGCCGGTTGTCATTCTATTATTCTGCAAAAGAAAGGGTACAGTATTACCGCACTTGAAAAATCATATCTTGCATCCGAAATTCTTTTAAAAAGAGGTATACAAAGGGTAATAAATAAAGATATTTTTGAATTTGATGAAGGCAGTTTTGATACCATTTTACTTTTAATGAACGGCGCCGGAATTGCAGAAACCCTTAACGGACTGGAACGACTTCTGAAACACCTGAAAACAATTCTTTCGGAAAATGGTCAAATTCTGATTGATTCTTCTGATATCTCCTATTTGTTTGAAGAAGATGATGGATCAAAATGGGTTGACCTGGCAAATCCGGATTATCACGGCGAAATGACTTACCATATCACGTATAAAAAATCAGATGCCGAATTCAAATGGCTTTTTGTTGATCAGGATAAAATGAAAAAATATGCTGAAAAATCCGGATTGAAGTTTTCATTGGTTGCTACCGGTAATCACAACGATTTTCTTGTCCGGTTAACTTTGTAATTTCAAAGAATAGCAAAAGTTCATTATCATTAGCAGAGGATATTCCGTCATTCGCAGAAAAATAACCTTGATTCACAGATAATGTTTCTCCGTTTATTGATAATTCAATAATTTGGTTCTCAAATTAATTTCAATAACAAAACAGAAAACTACCCATGAAAGCAATTATCCTTATCTCTTCCATCTTTTACATTCTCGGGTTGAAGGTCAGCCACAAAATTGACGTAGTAAAAAAAGTTAATCCTGTGGAAAAAACAACTTCGGTTGAGAAAGCTCCTAAAACTATTCCGCTAAATTCAATCACGCTGAAAGAAGGATTAAATCTTGTAAATCCTAAAGATTCAGCACAAAAAAGCGGAATTTCCGGCGATCACTTCTTAAGATCAAAATAGTGAATAGTTTATCGGAAAAAAGAATTGATAATTAAACAGCAAAGGGAACCTTACTATGGTTTCCTTTTTTGTTTTTATTAATTTCGAAGAATATCAATTTAAACACTGACAATGAACTGTAATATAACATCGAACGATATTGTAATAGAGAGTTGGTCGCAACTGGTTGACGAAGTTTATCATGATGCATGGCGCCCACAACTGGGGCGTTTCAGAAGTGATTATGCATTCAGGGGTTTATCCGATTCGAATTATTGCCTCGAAAACAGCTTCCTGAGAAATTGCGGAGACAGGCCAGACCTGGAATACCATTTACTTCGAAATTACAGGAAATACGCGAGAACAAGCGAACCAAACCTTACCAACACGCAACTGCGTTCGCTGTTACTTGCACAGCATCATGGGCTCCCGACCCGGTTGCTCGACTGGACTTATTCACCTTTTATTGCAATGCACTTTGCAACTTCGAATACAGAAAAATTTAACATCGACGGTGTAATCTGGAAAATTGATTTTGTTAAAGTAAACAGTTTAATTCCTGAACCATTAAATATTCTTTTAACCAAGGAGAAATGTAATGCTTTTACAGTGGAAATGCTGGAATCCGAATTTTCGAACCTCCAAAAGTTTGATGGAGTTATTGGTAAAGGACATGTGTTGTTTTTTGAACCACCATCAATCGACGACAGAATTGTTAACCAGTTTGCACTTTTTTCGATTATGACCAGCGCAACTTCAGTACTCGACAATTGGTTATTGCAACATCCGGATGTGTATCAGAGAATTATAATTCCATCAAAACTTAAATGGGAAATAAGGGATAAACTTGATCAGGCAAATATTACTGAACGTGTGCTGTTTCCTGGGTTAGACGGGCTTGCCAAATGGCTTAAAAGACACTATCAACCGGTTAATCTATGAAATTAAAAAGATTATGGCATCAAGTACAAAATCACAAATTTTATTCCTGCTGAATTTATTTTCAATTCTTTATCTTTGGCTTAGAATTACAAATAACACACGAATTTGTGTTCCAAAGTTTAGCTTTTATCAATCTTATGAATGACATAAAAAAACTGTTTAAAGAGAATAAATATTTTCTGATTCCTTACATTTTGCTCTTACTTTTAAGCATTGTTTTACTGCTTGTTTTCATGAAAAATGATCTTCAGATCGTTTCGAACAAAGCCAATAATTCTTTTTTTGACTTTTTCTTTAAATACGCTACAAACCTGGGCGATGGAATTATGATAGCGATTTTATTTATCGCCCTTCTCTTTGTAAAATACAGGTATGCCTTTGCATTTTTAATCGGCAGTCTGTTAACTTCTTTAATTGTGAATGTAATGAAGAAGTTGATCTTTCATGACATGTACCGGCCATCAAAATATTTTGAACTTTACGAAACATATAAACTTCATTTAGTAGAAGGTGTTAAGTTACATCAGTTGCAAAGTTTCCCATCCGGCCATTCAGCAACGGCTTTTAATGTATTTTTTACCCTGGCAATACTTGTAAAAAACAACACCTTAAAATTGTTGTTTCTTTTTCTGGCTTATCTCGTTGCATACTCCAGAATTTATCTTTCGCAACATTTTTTGGTCGATATAACCGCTGGTTCCTTCATTGGCGTAATCTTTATATTTTTTAGTTTTGTTTGGTTTTCAGGATTTAAATCTCAGTGGTTAAACCGCTCTTTTTTAATAAGAAAATGAATAATTCAAACCCAATTAAAATACAGATTTTTATTGCTGTTTTAGCGGCGCTTGCATTTATTCCGTTTTTAGGAAGAGTTCATTTGTTCGACTGGGATGAGATTAATTTTGCCGAAGCTGCCCGCGAAATGATCGTTACAAAAAATTACCTGACTGTTCAAATCAATTTTCAACCCTTTTGGGAAAAGCCTCCAATGTTTATCTGGATGCAGGTTTTATCAATGAAATTTTTTGGCATTAATGAATTTGCAGCCCGGTTTCCAAACGCCATTTGCGGAATTGTTACTTTACTTGTTGTTTTTAATATTGGCCGCAAATTGCGCGATAATTTGTTTGGCGTTTTATGGGTACTGGCATTTGCCGGAGCGCTTCTCCCATTTTTCTACTTCAAATCGGGTATTATTGATCCGTGGTTTAACCTGTTCATTTTCCTTGGCACTTATTTTTTAATGCTTTACTCATTCCCTGAAAACAAAAACAAACTCAGAAACATTATTTTATCAGCTGTTTTTACAGGTCTTGCCTTTTTAACCAAAGGGCCGGTCGGGTTTTTACTTAGCGCTCTAACAGCCGGCGTTTACCTTTTTATTATCAAGTTCAGAATTAAAATCAGGCTGATTGAAGTTGTCAGCTATTTTACTGTATTAATTGCAGTTGGCGGATCGTGGTTTATTCTACAGATTTTGAATGGTAATATTGAAACAATGAAGGAATTCATCGTTTATCAAATCAGGTTATTTAGTACTGAAGATGTCGGTCATGGTGGTTTTCCCGGATATCATTTTGTGGTATTGTTTTTTGGTGCATTTCCAACTTCAGTAATCGCGCTTAAATCGTTTAAAAAAGAAGCATTCGATGATCCTCTTTTTGCACTGATGAAAAGATGGATGATAATTTTATTCTGGGTTGTTTTAATACTTTTCTCCATTGTTCAAACCAAAATAATGCATTATTCCTCGCTGGCGTATTTTCCGTTAACATTTCTGGCAGCAAACTCTGTTTACCAGATAAAACGTGGAAAACAAACCTGGAGTCGCTGGCAATCCGGTTTAATTATAGTAATATCAATTATCATTTCATTGTTATTTATTACAGTCCCGTTTATTGATAAAATCAAGCCGTACATTATTGCAAAAAACCTTATTCATGATGCGTTTACTTTAGGTAATTTGCAGGCTTCCGGCGGTTGGAAAGGCTACGAAACTCTTCCGGGATTACTATTCTTAATAGCGGTAATACTTCTTTTCATTCTACTGAATAATAAACAGATAATAAAACGGGCTGTTTCATTATGGACTGCCGTAATATTATTTACCTTTTCGGTTATGTTTGTTATTGTTCCCAAAGTTGAAAAATATACACAGGCTGCGCTAATTGAATATTTTCAATCATTTCAGGGAAAAGATGTTTACTTGAAACAGATCTATTTCCGATCTTATGCTACCTACTTTTACGGTGAAACACAACCTCCTGACAATCAAAACTATTACAATTTGGATTGGCTTTTAGCCGGCGAAATTGATAAAGATGTGTACTTCGCTACCAAGATACACCGCAAAAAAGGACTGGATGAAAATCCGCGTGTTGAAGCGTTAGGAATCAAAAACGGGTATGCATTTTATGTTCGCAGGGCGAAAAAAAATTTGGAAGAATCGCCTGCCAAATAACCATTTATTTTATTGAAGGTATTTTTGATATGATTTGGCTTTTCCCTCATCACCAAAACGGGCATAAATGTTGGCAAAATAGCTTGCATATTTTTTCCCCGGATTAATTTTCCAAAGTTTCTCAAGGTAAGTTAATGCCTTTTTAAAGTCGGCAGTGGATGCATCAAGTTCTTTTAAAAGAATTCTGTATTGTCTGTTGGTCTTGTTTTTATTGTATTCTTGCATTGCTTTTTGGTAGCGTTTTTCTCCCTTCCAGAAATATTTTGATGCATTCCATTCCAACGCATCCACTTGATTTGGATTTATTTTTAGCAATTCTTTGGAAACAGAATCACAAGTAACTGTATCTTTCAACGACTTTTTAAGATCAAAATAATGAACCAGGTTGTTTTCTTTTTTCTTGTTTTCCTGATTCATTTCACTCCAAATATACAGCGCTTTTTCAGGCTCCTTTATATCCGTGTAAATTTCAAAAAGTCGTGAATTGACTTTATTTGATTGCCTGGGAAAATTGACCTTTATATATTCCAGAGCCGTCAGTTCCCTGGAGATGTTGGATTGTTTTCTTGCCATTTCTGCAAGATCCTGATACATTTCAAAATCGCTGTAATTTTTATATCGTGCTTCATTAAACCAGCTAAGCGCCTGATCTGAATTTCCACTTTTATATGCTACTTTAGCAGCAGATGCAAAATCAGCACCATCAACTTGTTCTGTTGGGGTTTTTTGAAAATACTTGTCCCACGCCTCTGCGGCAGCCATATAATTTCCTTGTGAAGTTGCATTTTTTGCTATTTGCCTATCTGAAACAACCAATACTTTTTGGGTACTGCATGATGAAAGAAAAACGATTAAAATGAACAAACTCAAAAACGGCCTAATCCTCATAATTCTGTATTTAAGCGGATAAAACTAATTAATTATCCGGGAGGGTCAAATTTAATTTCATAGTACACTAATTAAACAAATAAAGGTTTTATAAAGTTTTTTTTCATATAATAATAACGTTACTTTTTCAAATTAAACTGTCAGATAAGAGTTAAGCTGCTGCATCTCAGCAAAATTTTATGCTATAACACCTTGTTCTTCTTAGTTTTTAATTTCAATAAGATTGTTGTATTTTATGTATTTCATTTTTAACTTATTTTTCCAACAATTTGAAATATGAATAACACAAACACATGGTATTTTGCAGGAATTAGAATTGACGAGCCGGTGGTAACCATTACCAACCTAATTGTTTCATTTCTTTGTTTCTATTTTTCTTATCGGTTGCATCGTTCAGAAAAAAAAGAAAAGGTTTTTACTTTATTCAAAATTTATTTTTTAACCATGGGCATTGCAACTTTTTTGGGCGGAATTTTTGGTCACGCCTTTTTATATGCTTTTAATTTCTATTGGAAGTTGCCAGGCTGGATTATGAGCATGATTTCGATAATGTTTGTTGAACGTGCAACCATTGAACACACCCGGATATGGTTAAAAAAAACGGTGGTAAGTGTCCTCAAAGTTATTAACATAATTGAATTTCTCACTTTTCTTACCCTTACAATCATTACATTAAAATTCTTTTTTGTTGAGTTTCACTCCGGTTATGGTTTAATGTTCGTTGTATTGTCACTCGAAACTTTTCTGTTCGTAAAAACTAAAAACACAGCATGCAAGTATTTATTAACCGGTGTTGGATTTGCAGCTATTGCAGCACTGTTTTTTATGAATGAAATATCTCCTCATCAATGGTTCAACTACATAGCTGCAAGTCATATTTTTATGGCCATTGCCGCTACATTCTTTTTTATAGGTGCAAACAAGATCGACATGTCGGGAGTTAATAGCAAATCTTCAGAAAAGAATCCGTCGCACAATTAAAAAAAAATAAACTTTTGATAATTATAGAATAGTTTTTGTGTAACACTTTTGAAACTTTTCAGTCTTACTGAAAAAGTATTTTTATGAAACTAATAACACTTGTGTTTTTTGTTCTTATCTGCAATTTTGTTTTTTCACAATCTACACTGAAGAAAAACTACAACACTAAGAATATTAATGATTTGGACATTACTGTTGATGGAAGTTTCAATGAACCTGCCTGGCAAACTGTTACCTGGGAAAATAATTTTATTCAACATGAACCCGACGAAGGAGCAGCTCCATACCAACAAACAGAGTTTGCTGTGCTTTATGATGAAAATAATGTTTACGTTGCTTTAAAATGTCTTGATTCCAATCCGGATAGTATTTCAATGCGGGTTTCAAAACGAGATGCAACCGATGGTGATTTGGCCGGTATTCTGTTTGACACCTATTATGACAAGAGAACTGCTTTTGCATTTGCTGTATCGGCTTCGGGAGTAAAACTGGATTTTGTTAATATTAATGACGGAGAAAATGAAGATAATAACTGGGATCCGATTTGGTGGGTAAAAACAATGAAAACAGATAAAGGATGGAATGCTGAAATGAGAATTCCACTTTCTCAGCTTCGTTTTGATGACACCGACGAACATCTTTGGGGATTGCAAGTTTTACGCTATATTTTCAGAAAAGACGAGCTTTCTTCATGGCAACCTATGAAAAGAGAAAAAAGTGGCTTTGCATCGCAATTCGGAACCATTAGCGGAATAAAAAATATACAACCCAGACGAACATTTGACATAATGCCGTATGCAGTTGCAAGAACAGAACGGTTTGAAAAAGAAGCTGGCAACCCATTTAAAGCTACCGGGAAAAGTAACGGATTGGATGTTGGCCTTGATTCCAAAATTGGCCTGACAAATTATCTCACTCTTGATTTAACGGTTAACCCGGATTTTGGGCAGGTGGAAGCCGATCCTTCTGAAGTTAACCTAAGTACTTATGAAACATTTTTTGAAGAGAAAAGGCCCTTCTTTATCGAAGGGAAAAATATTCTTACCTATAAACTGAATTTTGGTGATGGCGACCTTGCTTACGATGGACTTTTTTATTCAAGAAGAATTGGACGGCGACCCGGTTTTTCACCGGACCTTGAAGACGATGAATACATGGATGTGCCAAATACAACCAGTATAATTGGTGCGGCAAAAATAACCGGTAAAACAAAAAACGGCTGGTCAATTGGCATTCTGGAAAGTGTAACCGCAAAAGAAAGTGCAGCTATCAGAGGTATTGGAACGGATAGAAAGGAAACTGTTGAACCACTCACTAATTATGCGGTTGGAAGGTTGCAGAAAGATTTCAATGATGGGAATACTTTGATAGGTGGAATGCTGACATCTGTTAACAGAAGTATTAATAATCCTCATCTCGATTTTATGCATAAAGGAGCTTATTCAGGCGGGTTTGATTTTGTTCATAAATGGAATGACAAAAAGTGGGAGCTGGATTTTAGCGCTTATTTTAGTCATGTTACCGGATCAACAGAAGCAATAACCAGAACACAAAAATCCTTTTTAAGAACGTTTCAACGCCCCGGGCAAGATTACATGAAACTGGATACAACTCGTACTTCGTTAACTGGTCAGGGAGGGAAAATTGTTCTTGGCGAATTTGAAGGAAATCAAAAATTTATGTTGGCTGTTTCATGGAAAACACCGGGGCTGGAGTTAAATGATGTTGGCTATCTTCAATCTGCCGATAACATTATGGAAGTTTTCTGGACTGGATACCGGTTTTATAAACCATTTCTGATTTTTCGGCAGGTAAATTTAAACCTTAACCAATGGTTGAATTGGGATTTTGGAGGAAACATGACCGAACCCGGAGGAAATATAAATGGAAATGCTCAATTTAAAAATTACTGGGACATGTATTCAAGTATAAATATTAGTGGAACGCAACGTGTAAATGCTGTTTTAAGAGGCGGCCCAACATTAAAACTACCGGGATATACTAACTTCAATTTTGGTTTCAGCACCAATCAGCAAAAGAAATTCACGGCTGATTTCTCTACATCAATAAATAACAGTCTTCAAAAAGATTACCGAAAAAACGTTTACCTGGGTTTTGGAATTGGATACCGGCCTTCTAAAAATCTAAACATTAATATTAGCCCGGGAATATCAAAAAGTCATGAAAATTTGCAATACGTTACCCAACAGGATTATTTAACCGACAAAAGATATATAATGGCCCGTATTGATAGGAATACAGTTAACATGTCGTTACGTATTAACTACAACATTTCACCTGATTTAAGCATCCAGTATTGGGGGCAGCCATTTATTGCCAGCGGCAAATACAAAGATTTTAAATACATTACAAACAGTTTGGCTGATAAGTTTGAAGACCGTTTTCAATCGTATACAAATGAACAGATATCGTTTGATTCAAACTCTGATATGTATTTTGTAGATGAAAACAGAAATGGTTCAACAGATTACAGTTTTGACAAACCTGATTTTAATGTAAAAGAATTTTTATCGAACCTTGTATTGCGTTGGGAATATCGGCCCGGATCAACACTTTATCTTGTTTGGTCGCAAACCCGCGGTCATTTCAATAATGACGGGGATTTTGATTTCACTAACAATTTTACTGATCTGTTTGATGTAAAAGGACATAATATTTTTCTAGTAAAACTTTCATACAGAATAGGAAGATAGAGAATCCGACTTTGAGATTACAAGTAAAATATTTTCATAAAAAAGGGCCGTTAAAATTAACAGCCATTAATAATCTCAACTATAATATCTTTAATTTGCTATTTCCATTGAATTGCCTTTTAATTCAATTCTTCCCGAAACAGCTTTTGCATTTGGATCGCCTGGCTGGCCGCCACCTAAGTAAATGGTAAACCATCCCGGTTCAATCACTCTTTTGTCCTCTGTTCCAATCATTGAAAACTGCCGGGGAGTTAATTCAAATTCAACCTCTTTTGTTTCGCCTGCATTTAGTTGAATGCGTTTAAAACCCTCAAGCTGAACTATTGGTCGTGGTGTTGATGCCTCTTCGTCTTTTAAATACAACTGAACCACTTCTTCTCCATCTCTTTTTCCAGTGTTGGTAACATTAACTTTTACTTTTATATTTTCTCCAACATTTGCCGTTGAAGCTAAAACAGGATTTGAATAGTTAAACGTTGTATAACTTAATCCGTAACCAAATGGGTACAAAGGCTCGCCTTCAAAATAACGATAAGTTCTGCCTTTCATATCGTATTCCTCAAACGGAGGTAATTGATCAACAGATTTATAATAGGTTACTGGTAATCTTCCTGCCGGATTATAATCACCAAACAACACATCGGCAACTGCGTTTCCGCCTTCCTGGCCGGGATATCCAGCTGAAATAATCGCATTAAGATTCTCATTTTCCCAGTTTACAGCTATCGCACTTCCGTTCATTAAAACCAAAACCACCGGTTTGCCAGTTGCTTTTATTGCCTGAACAAGATCCAGTTGAGTTTTTGGAAGCCTCAAATGGGTTCTGTCTCCACCGGAAAATCCATCCACTTGTATTGGCATCTCCTCGCCTTCAAGGCGTTGCGATAAACCAAGTACAACAATAACTGCATCGGCTTTTTTTGCCAAATCAACAGCATCTTTTTGCATGTTCGCATTTGGCATTGCCCACAAAAGTTTAGCATCTGCATCGCCAAAATTATTAAAGTACTCGTAAACCACTTTGTACTTTTTGCCGGCTTCCATTTGAATGGCTTTTTCTTTGTAAAATCCATGATGTTCTGAACTGTATGAAAGAATTTCTTCTCCATCCAACGAAACATTTAACTGTGGCATCCCCCAACAGCCAATGCTAAATGTTCCTGACACAGGTGGAACAATATACCCAGTCCATCTCACACTAAAATTATCATCATCCAGTTCTGGTGCCGGCGAACCTGATTCCCAATAGAAATTTACATTTTCATCAACTCTTACAAAGGCTGGTTCACCTTCCAGTTTTGCATTTGCAAAATATTCACCAACAATTCCCTGTTTACCATCTTCCGTCAGTAAATATTCATTAGGTATTGGGTGAAGATTGCTAATTCCTTCAGCAAGATTTGACCCTTCTGCAAAAAATATTTTTGTATTTGGCAGTTTGTTTTTTATTCCTTCAAGAACAGTAACCGGATTTTTTGGTATTCCATTATAGTTTCCAACCAAAGCTTCCCAGTTATCTGCATTCGGACCAATTACTGCAAGTGTCTTTATATTTTTTGAAAGCGGTAAAATGTCATTTTTGTTTTTCAGCAGCACAATACTTTTTCTTGCTGCTTCCAATGCTAACTGGTCATTTTCTTCAGAACAGTTTACAGAAAACGGGATTTGTGAATACGGATTTTTATCTCCATCAAACATTCCAAGCTTGAAACGGGCTGTAAATAATCTTTTTACAGCTATATCAAGTTCATCTTCTTTTATTAATCCTTTTTCATAAGCTTCGGCCAAATGAGGATATGAACTGCCACAATTCAAATCGGTTCCGGTTTTTACTGCAATAGATGCAGCTTCTGCCGCATCGTTTGAAAAGCCCTGATAATTATAAAAGTCGGAAATTGCCCAACAATCAGAAACTACATAACCCTGGAAGCCCCATTCATCCCTTAAAATCCCCATCAACTCAGGGCTGGCACAACATGGGTAATCGCGAAAACGATTATAAGCTCCCATCACTGAATATGCCCCGCCGTCAACTATCAAATCACGGAAGGCAGGTAAATAAGTTTCGCGCAGATCGCGTTCGCTTACTTGTGCATTAAATTGGTGACGCAGTGGTTCCGGACCCGAATGAACAGCAAAATGTTTGGCTGTTGCAACCAGTTTCAAATAATTTGGGTCATCGCCCTGAAGTCCTTTTACAAACTGAACTCCCATTTGTCCGGTTAAATAAGGATCTTCGCCATAAGTTTCATGACCTCTTCCCCATCTTGGGTCGCGAAAAATATTAATGTTAGGCGACCAAAACGTTAATCCCTGGTAAATTCCCCGTTTTCCACGACGAATAAATTCATTATTCTTTGCCCTGGCTTCGTCAGAAATTGCAGAGGCCACACGATGCATCAAATCAGTATCCCATGAACCGGCAATTGTAATTGATTGTGGAAAAACAGTTGCATAACCTGCACGAGCTACCCCGTGAAGACACTCGTTCCACCAATTGTATTCAGGAACATTTAAACGGTCAATTGCCTTGGCAGTGTAAACCATTTGGTCTATTTTTTCCTGAACTGTCATTTGTGAGACAAGTAAATCTACCCGTTCATCAACAGGTAAATTGGTGTCCATAAATTCAAAATTATCTTCCGGTTTTTGATTACAGGAAATAATACTTAAACATATGATTGTGAGTATGATAAATGATTTTTTCATTATTACTTGATTTTTTTTGAGTTGAACTGATTCGTAAAAATAATATTAAGATTTCATTTGAGGTAAAAATTCGTGTACTTTGCTTTTAAATTTTTATGAAATGGATTCTAAACAAAGTAAGATTGCAAAAAAATATAATCTGCTCATTAATAAAATTGATAACGAAGTTAAACGATTAGCTGAAATGCATTCAAATCATCTTCAGTGTAAAAAAGGTTGCGATTTATGTTGCATGGATTATAGTATATTTCCAGTTGAATATTTCTCAATTCTTAAAAAGTTGAAAATGGATGGAGTTAACGTTCAACCAAAATTTAAAGATGATAATTCATGCGCATTTTTAAAGGATCATTCGTGTTCAATTTACGAACACCGGCCAATTATTTGCAGGACACACGGCTTGCCTTTAATATATATGAATGATGACAACGAGTGGGAACTTTCGAATTGCGAACTCAATTTTAAAAAATTTGATTATGAAGAGTTTACATTTGAAAATACATTTCCCCAGGACAAATTCAACAGTCAGTTGTTTGTATTAAACAAAGGGTTTATTTCCGGATTTGAAGAAGGAAAATTTAAGGAAACGAATTTAATACCTTTAAAAAACATGGCTCAGGAACTGGCAGGTAAAATTGATTCATAAATAAAATTCAACAGAATGAAAAAGTATGTTTTTATTGCACTTTTAATAGTTAGCTTTGTAAATGTATTTGCACAAAATCAAAACGAAATGAAACCAGACAACTCAAACAAACTGGCAGTTTTATGGACCAGCGGCGATCTTGAAGTTGCTGAAAAAATGTGTTTTATGTACACTTTAAATGCAAAAAAACAAGGATGGTTCGATGAAGTGGTTCTTATCGTTTGGGGACCATCCTCAAAATTACTCACAGAAAATAAAATGCTTCAGGATTACATTAAAACAATGCAGGAAGCAGGTGTAAAAGTGGAAGCCTGCATGGCTTGTGCAAGTATGTACAACGTGGTTGAGCCACTAAAACAAATGGGAATTGAAGTAAAAGGCATGGGAGTTCCTTTGTCGAATTACCTGAAAGATGGCTGGAAGACATTGAGTTTATAAACCATATTATAAAACCGGAAATTACTTTACAACTAGTTTTTTCATCACTTGATTATCTTCGCCTGCAAGTTTTAGGTAATAAATTCCGTATTTGAGATTTCCTTTACTGTTTAAATCAATCTGGAACGAAAACCGATTTGGTTTTACTACCTCGCTTAAAATCGTTCTACCATTTATATCAAAAAGTGTATAGGTAAAATCTTCGCCTGAGTGGACACCATCCATAGTAATCGTTACTATTCCATTTGAAACCGGATTAGGATTAACCTGTGCATCAATTATTTTATAATCAGTTGAACCTGTCACATCTGTGATTTCGATCCAATTAATATTAAACCCAGCATTCCTGACGAGCATTTTTAATATATGATCCCCTTCTTCCAGTTCAACTTCCATTGAAACAGTTTTCCAACTTTGCCAGCCACCGGTAGTTGGAACTGACAACCGTCCAACAGATACGTTGTCAGTAAAAAAATCAATAGAACCGTTATTTGCACCCGAAATCCTTGCACTGAAATTATAGGTTCCTATCTTTTGTACTGAAATTTTGTATTCTGCCCAATCACCAATGTCAGCCCAACCTATATTTAAAAAACCATCACCATCTTCAGTAGGTTCTGCAAACAAGCCTGACATTAAATAATATTCTTCACATTCAATTCTACCTGGTATATCTATTCTCATTTCAGGATCGTAAACAGGAATATCTGCATATAATTGTCCTAATTCGGTAAGCATACCGTCATCTCCGTATAAATCAATGTATGGGAATGCATTAATTCCATCATCAGATCTACCAATAAACCATGAATAACGATACACATCCGGATCACGTTCCAAAAAGTTAACCGTTCCGGCAAGATATTTTTTTTGATCTTCGATACTTTGTACCGGATTACTGTAATCAATTGAAGCAAATTCGGTAATCCAAATTGGTTTATTGTATTTTCTTCCGTTATTTATGTAACTAACAATGGAATTACCACTTCCATACCAATGTAAACCAATAAAGTCGACCTGACAATCTTTGCATTCAATAAAGAAATCATCGAGATAAGTAAATGGATTGGTATACATTGTGCCATTTTCAGACACACAGTTTCCGCAGTAATTTACGGCGGGACTCACAATTTCCAAATTATTATCTTCTGCTATTTTTTGTAAATCGGGCCATGCAGCTGCAGATTCTGACGGAGTCATTTTTGCCTGATCGATAAAATTAGGTTCATTAAAACCCAAAAGATATTTTACAGAGTCATCTTTGTCTGCCCATGTTTTCACTCCATTTATGGCAGCATTATTCCAGGCCATTGGGACAAAATCCACATTATAGAACTGATAAATATTTCGAATATCAGCTTCAGGCTGAGGCGCCCAATTGTACCACCACGATATGTATTTGGAAAATTCTTCTATATCAGCTACCGAATGGTGACCATAAGCGACACCTCTTTTATAGCTCTTCGTTTGTGAATATACATTTATAAGTGATAAAGTTAGTGCAAATAAAATGAGGCATTTTTTCATGAAGTAAATCTATAAAAAACGTCAGAAATATTACAATGAAAAACTGACTAAACAGGTTTGGATTATAAAACAAAAAAGCACCTGCTCATGCAGATGCTTCCTGTATCATTTTTTCAAACCTTTTTAATATTCATCCTCATTAAAAAAGAAGTCATCTTTGCTCGGGTAATCGGGCCAAATATCCTCAATACTTTCGTACATCTCTCCTTCATCTTCCATTTCCTGAAGGTTTTCGATTACTTCAAGCGGAGCACCTGAACGAATTGCAAAGTCGATCAACTCATCTTTTGTTGCCGGCCATGGAGCGTCTTCTAATTTTGAAGCTAATTCAAGAGTCCAATACATTTCGGTTGTTTTAAAGTGTTTTAACTCGTTTTTACAATGGCGCGAATATAATAAAAAAATGAAATTAACAAACAAAAAAAACTACCGTGTTTTAAACAATAATACCTTTTGACACTTTTAATCAGTTTCAACAAAACAACAAACATGTAATAAAATGAAATTCAAATACTTAATACTGGAAACTTAAGCAAAGAATAATTGAAGGATGTTATTGTACTTTAATCTTTTTCCCATTTGACTTCATTTGAGTTTTTGTTGAATGCAATTTTTCTGGCTAAAACGAACAAAAAGTCAGAAAGTCGGTTAATGTAAACGATTATTTCAGTCTGAACCGGATTCTTTTCAGCAAATTCTAAAATTCTTCTTTCTGCCCTCCTGCAAATCGTTCGTGCAACATGACATTGTGCCGAAACCAAATCTCCCCCAGGTAAAACAAAATGCCTGATTTCAGGGAGCTGACCTTCAAAATTATCAATCACATTCTCCAACTCTTCAATATTTTGTTGAGTTATAGACAAATCAGATGTTAAATCATTTCCTTTTTCATCTGATGCCAGACGCGACCCTATATTGAATAATTTATTCTGAATTTTTATTAAGATAGTTGTAATTTCTTCAGGCAAATCGTTTGACCGTACCAACCCAATTGCAGCATTCAGTTCATCAATAGTTCCATAAGCCTCCAAACGTAAATCATACTTTTTTACCCGGCTTCCACCCACCAAACCAGTCGTCCCATCATCCCCGGTTTTAGTATATACTTTAAATTTTTTGGCCATTCTAATAAACAGGATTTGGATTTAACTTATCCGATTCTACTTCACCATCTTTTAAATAAATAATACGATGTGCATGCCGGGCTATATCTGCTTCGTGTGTTACCATTATCAACGTATTACCTTTTTTATGAATTTCTGAAAACAATCGCATAATTTCTTCTGAAATAACCGAATCAAGGTTTCCTGTTGGTTCGTCAGCAAGCAGAATGGCCGGGTTATTTACCAGTGCCCTGGCAATGGCAACTCTTTGTCGCTGACCGCCGGAAAGTTCATTTGGCCGGTGAGTCATCCGATCCTCCAAACCAACATCTGTTAACGTTTTTTCGGCTTGTTCTTTACGCTCCTGTTTTCTTTTTCCGGCATAAATAAGAGGTAGCATAACATTTTCAAGAGCTGTATTTCTTGGTAAAAGATTGAATACCTGGAATACAAAACCGATTTCTGAATTTCTGATTTCTGCCAACTGATCATCAGTCATTCGGCTAACATCTTTTCCATTAAGTATATACGTACCTTTTGTTGGGGTGTCCAAACATCCAAGAATATTCATTAGGGTTGATTTTCCGGAACCTGATGCGCCCATAATAGCAACATATTCACCCTTGTAAATATCAATTGAAACTGAGCGTAATGCCCGAACAACCTGTGTTCCAACTTTGTAATTTTTTACGATTGATTCCAAGTGAATTATTTTTTCTTTCATCTGATTAAATTGTAGGTTTTTAAATGTATTCGACAGTCAATCCCGTTTTCGGGACAAATTCAATATTAATTAATATTTGCCTGCCTGACGGAAGGCAGCATTGCGTAGCATTTCTGCATGGTTGTTTCATGAAGTAAGTTTTTAAATCAGTAAGCAGATTTTGGAATATATTACAATCCCCCACCAGCAAAAACCATCCCACAAATCTTATTAACGCATGTTCAGTTGAAAATATTACAACTTTCTATTGTTAAGTCTGAAAAATACGAATGTAAACGAAAAAGCGTGTAATCGAAAATTATTACTTTACATTTAACAAAAGTTATAAAACAAAATTATGATGGTATATTTTCGGGCTCTGATTATATTTGTTTTATGGCTGAATTTCTTGATCAGGAAATAAAATTTCTTCCGGGCGTGGGCCCCAAACGGGCCGAACTTTTATATAAAGAACTGAAAATAAAAACTTTCAGGGATTTGATTTATTACTTTCCATTTAAATATATTGACCGGACTAAATTTTATAAGATCGCTGAAATTCATTCTCAAATGCCTTATATACAAGTAAAAGGCTCAATACGTTCGATTGATTCAATCGGGACAGGAAACAAACAAAGATTAAGCGCCCGGTTTTTTGACGATACCGGAAGTATTGAACTGGTTTGGTTCAGAGGTATCAAATGGCAAAAAGAAAATCTGAAGCTGAACAAAGAGTACATTGTATTTGGAAAACCTACTGAATTTAACGGTGTAATGAACGTAGTTCATCCCGAAATGGAGACTGAAGACGAAAAATTGTTAAATCCTTCCGGTTTGTTTCAGGGTTATTACATCACTTCTGAAGGCATGAAAAATGCCTATATTAATTCCAAAACAATTAATAAGCTACAACTTACGCTTAGTAATATTGTAAAAGGAAAAATTCAGGAAACGTTACCCAAAAATTTAGTTGAAAGATTAAAACTTGTTTCGCTTGAAGAGGCTTTGATTATCATACATAAACCTGAAAATTCAATGGATTTGCGAAATGCAACTTTTCGATTGAAATTTGAAGAGTTGTTTTTTATACAGCTAAAAATTCTGGCGTTAAAACATAACAGGGAAGACAAATTCAAAGGTTTTAGGTTTGAAAATATTGGGTATAATTTCAATACATTTTATAATGAGTTTTTACCTTTTGAATTAACTGATGCACAGAAAAGAGTAATTAAGGAAATTCGAAAAGATGTAAATAGAAATATTCAAATGAACCGGCTTTTGCAGGGCGATGTTGGCAGCGGAAAAACTTTGGTGGCGTTAATGATCATGTTGATGGCGCTCGACAATGAATTTCAATGTGCATTAATGGCGCCTACCGAGATTCTTGCACAGCAACATTTTCAGTCGATTACCCGCTTTTTAAATAATTTGCAAGTATCTGTTGGATTACTCACTGGTTCAACAAAGAAAAGTGAAAGAACACAACTTCATGAGGATTTGAAGTCGGGGAAACTTCAGATTTTAATAGGAACCCATGCATTAATTGAAGATACTGTAAATTTCAGAAAACTCGGTTTAGTTGTTATTGATGAACAGCACCGGTTTGGCGTAGCACAGCGTGCAAAACTCTGGCAAAAGAACGATTTAATACCGCCACATATCCTGGTAATGACAGCAACTCCAATTCCCCGAACCCTTGCAATGACCGTTTATGGTGATCTTGATGTTTCGGTAATTGATGAACTGCCACCCGGAAGAAAACCAATTCAAACCTGGCATTTTTTCGAAAACAGGCGAAATAAAGTTTATGGTTTTCTAAAACAACAACTTGAAAAGGGAACCCAGATTTATATTGTTTATCCGCTGATCACAGAATCGGAAAAGATGGATTTAAAGAATCTGGAAGAAGGTTACCGTCAAATAACTGAGGCTTTTCCTGAAGTAAAAGTTAGTATGGTGCATGGAAAAATGAAACCTGCGTTAAAGGAAAAAGCAATGCAGGATTTTAAAAGAGGCGAAACACAAATTATGGTAGCAACAACTGTAATTGAAGTTGGGGTTGATGTTCCAAATGCATCTGTAATGATTATTGAAAGTGCTGAACGTTTTGGACTGTCGCAACTCCATCAATTGCGCGGCAGGGTTGGGCGAGGTGCAGAACAATCATATTGCATTTTATTGTCTTCGTACAAAATTGGAAACGAAAGCAGAAAAAGATTGGAAACAATGGTACGTACAAATGATGGTTTTGAAATTGCCGAAGTTGATATGAAACTGCGGGGACCCGGAGACATTGAAGGAACCCAGCAAAGCGGCATTGGTTTCGATTTGAAAATTGCTAACCTGGGAAAAGATGGAAAGATATTGCAACTGGCACGCGATGCTGCAACCGAACTTCTTGAAAATGACCCACGACTACAAAAAGAAGAAAATGTAGTACTACGCAAAAACCTGCTGGCTTCAAAATCAACCGAATTCGACTGGAGTTTTATAAGTTGAATTAGATCTTGTCCGAAAGAATACCACAAGACGTCATTCCATAATCCCGACTAATCGGGAGCAGAATTTTACACGGAATCTATAACAACTAAGCAGCTTAACCTGATAAGATTCCCGTTTTCACGGGAACGAAAGTCCTGATTTAATTGTTGTGGTGTCAAATTGAATGTATAAGTTAAATAATCAAACTAAACTCGTTCAAAAAACTTCTGCTGAATAAAACGGGTAACTTCACCCAAAAATCCGTTTCCAACCAATTGATCATCCACCTGAACAACCGGCATAATTTCGCTACCGGTTCCGGCAATGAAAATTTCATCCATTTCAAAAAGCTCTTTTTCCGGAACGAATCTTTCTTCAACCGATATTTTGTTTTCCCTGCAAATTTCCAGAACAACTTTCCTGGTAATACCGGGTAAAATTAAATTTGATAACGGATGTGTAATTATAGCTCCGTTCTTTACCATTAAAACACTTGAATGAGTTGCTTCGGTAACAATTCCGTCACGAATAAGAATACATTCGCCTGCACCCATTTTTACTGCTTTATTAAACATCATTGTGTTGGGAAGTAATGAAACTGACTTTATATCACAACGTTGCCAGCGAATATCTTCATGAGTAATCACTTTGATTCCGTTTTCAAGATTCGCTTTATTTGAATTTAATTCAAACGTAAAAGCATAAACGGTTGGCTGAATATTATCAGGAAAATAATGTACCCTTTTATTTACCCCGCGTGTAATTTGTATATAAACACCTGCATGTATAGCAGCAAAATTATTTTTATCTATTAATTCCTGACAAATATGAGTTAATTGCGAAATACCAGAATATTTGATATCCAATTCATTCAAGCATCTTTTTAATCGTTGCAAATGATCTTCGAAACGAAAAGGTTTTCCATTGTAATATTTTACTACCTCGTAAACTCCGTCGGCAAAAATAAACCCGCGGTCGTTGGGCGAAATCAGGGCATTTTCTTCATTGAGAAATTCTCCGTTCAAATAAACAAGGTTGCTCATTTTTGCATTTTTTTCAGGAGGTCAATTTCTTTTGGCCAAAGTTCATCATTTGGTGTTTCCAAAATCAACGGAATTCCATCAAACCGGTTATCTT
Source organism: uncultured Prolixibacteraceae bacterium (assembly GCA_963849775.1). Taxonomy (GTDB): domain Bacteria; phylum Bacteroidota; class Bacteroidia; order Bacteroidales; family Prolixibacteraceae; genus Draconibacterium. The sequence continues at coordinate 134,459 of CAWKIX010000017.1, forward strand.
TCATAATATATGTAAAAGGTTCAAGGCCAAGGGTTCCTGTTCCTAAACTGTCGTGGCGGTCAACACGCGATCCATGTTCTTTTTTTGAATCGTTCAGGTGCATTCCTTTTAAATATTTAAACCCAATCACCTCTTCAAATTCCTTAAATACCTTTTCGAAACCTTCTTTAGTTTTAATTTCATATCCGGCAGAATACGCATGACAAGTATCAATACAAACTCCTACCCGACTTTTATCTTTTACCTGATCAATCATTTTTTTTAATTGATGAAAAGAAAAACCCAAATTGGATCCCTGGCCAGCCGTATTTTCAATTACAGCAATTACGCCTGAAGTTTGATCCAGTGTCCAGTTAATTGAATCAGCAATTTTTGAAATGCATTCATCTTCTGATATTTTATTCAAATGACTTCCCGGATGAAAATTCAATCGGTCAAGACCAAGTTGCTCGCAACGTTGCATTTCGTCTAAAAAAGCATCTCTCGATTTTTGCAGCGCTTCTTTTTCCGGATGTCCAAGATTAATTAAATAACTGTCGTGAGGTAAAATCTGATGTGGTTTGTATCCATATTTTTCACAGTTAACTTTAAATGCCTCAGTACTTTCATCAGTGAGTGGTTTTGCAACCCACTGACGCTGATTTTTTGTAAACAATGCAAATGCGGTTGCACCTATTTCATGGGCATTTACTGGTGCATTCTCAACTCCACCCGATGCACTTACGTGAGCTCCGATATATTTCATTTTTTATGTATTTTGTTTCAGATATAACTTCTTAGATTGGTTAACTAAAATAAGACTTAAAATGCGATAATAAAATGTTTGGAAAGGTTTTTTCGCAGATGTAAAAAAAGGTTAAACAGGAAACTCTTTAGCTTGCAGATCGTTATAATTAGTGTGTGAAACTATTATTAAAACAGAAAGCTATGAAATATATTACAACATTTTTAATTGTTTTATGCGTTCTTAGTGTTAATGCCCAGGAACCGGATAAAATCACAAAAAAAGAAGCAAAAGCTAAAATATTATCGGAAGAAAAAGAGATTGTAAAGAATCATATTGAAAACAAATCATTTGTATTCGATGCAAGAACAGCGTTCTCTGCAACTGCAGGAAATTTCAATGTCTCTTATCCGTACAATGTTCGTCTTGCAAACGATTCCGTTTATTCCTACCTGCCTTATTATGGGAGAGCATATAAAGCTGATTATGGCAGCACTGAGTCGCCAATGGTATTTAATTTACCTGTTAAGGAAATCGAAATCTCAAAAACCAGGAAAAAAGGTTACCAGGTTGATGTTAAAGTAGAAAAAGGTATGGACAATATTTTATTTAGTTTTAATATTTCCGAAACCGGATCAGCTACATTAACGGTAAATAGTTCTGACAGGCAGGCTATAACCTATTATGGTGAAATATTGGTAAAAGAGAAAGATAATGATAATGATGATGATGATAATAACCTGTAAATAGTTTATTAAATTATTTCAACAGGTATTTTACCGGTTAATTCAATTTTACCGGGTGAAACTTTTGCCCTGACAGCAAATACTTCCACACCATTTTCAATTGCCTGTTTTAATGCATTTGTATACTGAGGATCAATATCTTTGGCTGGGGCAAAAATATTCACATCAGAACGTTGAACAATGTATAACATTACTGCTCGCATACCAGATTCTTTAACCTTGATTAAAGTAAGAAGATGCTTTTTCCCCCTTGTTGTAACTGCATCAGGAAACAGTGCATGATTACCCTCTTTCAGTGTTACATTTTTTACTTCAATAAAGCATTTTTCCGACTCATTTTCAGCATAAATGTCAAATCTTGAATCTCCGAATTTCACCTCGCGCTGCACATTTGTAAAACCTTCCAACCCCTCAATTTTACCTCTTGAAATAGCTTCATAGACTAACCGGTTTGGATGTAAAGTATTTATTCCAACCCAATCATTGTTTATTTTTATCATTTCCCAGGTGAATTTGGTTCTTCTTTTTGGGTCGTTAACTGGTGTTAAGTAAACATCAGCCCCATTTTCAAGGCAACTTAACATTGATCCGGAGTTGATACAGTGGGCAACTACAACCGTACCATCATCTAATTTTATGTCAGCCAGAAAACGTTTGTAGCGTTTTATTAAAGTTCCATGAACCAGTTGTTGTTCAAATTTCATTATGAATTTTATAATTGAGTACGCGCAAACGGGACTATATTTTGTCCGATAAATTCTTTGTTCAAATATTTATAATACCCTGTTATTGCAATCATGGCTGCGTTATCCATCGTATATTCAAATTTTGGAATAATAAGATTCCAATCGTATTTTTTTGCATTTTGCTGCAACGCATATCTCAGTCCCGAATTAGCAGAAACACCTCCGGCAACGGTAATTTCATTTATTCCTGTTTCGCGGGCGGCTCTTTTTAATTTATTCAGAAGAATATCGATAATGGTATGTTGTAATGAAGCACATAAGTCATTTAAATTCTCTTCAATAAAATTTTCGTTAATCTTTATATTGTCGCGAAGAAAATAAAGGAAATTGGTTTTTAATCCACTAAAACTGTAGTCAAGATTTGGAATTCTTGGTTTTGAAAATTCAAATCGTGTTGGGTCGCCCGGTTTTGCCAGTTTGTCAACATGCGGGCCACCAGGATAAGGAAGCCCCATAACTTTGGCACATTTATCAAAAGCTTCGCCGGCTGCATCATCAATGGTTTGGCCAATCACTTCCATATCTAAATAATCACGAACCAGAATGATCTGAGAATTACCGCCGGAAACAAGTAAACATAGAAAAGGAAATTTCGGTGGATTATATTCTCCCTCTCTTTCCCGTATAAATAGTGCAAGTACATGTCCCTGCAAATGATTTATTTCAATTAAAGGAATTCCTGAAGCCAGTGAAAATCCTTTGGCGAATGAAGTTCCTACTAGCAAAGAGCCGAGCAAACCGGGCCCCCTGGTAAATGCAACTGCCGATATTTCATCCTTTGAAATTCCTGCTCTTTTTATTGCCAGGTCAACAACAGGAATAATGTTTTGCTGGTGAGCTCTTGATGCAAGTTCGGGTACGACGCCACCAAATTCTTCATGCACTTTCTGATTAGCAACAACATTTGACAGAATTACTTCATTGCGAATAATAGCCGCTGAAGTATCATCGCAGGAAGATTCAATTCCTAATATGGTAATATTTTTGGTTGTCATATATTTTAAAACACAATAATTACGTTAATAAACAGTAAGTTTTTGTAATGGTTTATAAAATGATTTTATTAAACTCCATTCGTTAACAAAATTTGTAAAAAGCTTACTTCTTTGTTGTTTAAAAAGTTTATGTTCGTTTTTTTAAAGGGTCAAAATTATCAAAAAAGGGTTGAAAATAATGATTATTGTGTTGGCAATACTAATTGCAATGCTAACTGCTGCCTATTTTTTGGTTCAAAGACCTGGCGTGCAAACCTGGATTATTAATAAAATTACAACTCAGCTTTCACGAAAATCGAATGCAAAAATAAGTATTGGAAAGGTTGACATTGTATTTTTCAAAAAACTTATTCTTGAAGACGTATTAATTGCCAATGATGTTAATGACACAATTTTATACTCGAAATGGGTTTCGGCAAAAGTTGACAGTTTAAATTTCAAACAACGCAAAATCAGTATTGAGGAAATAGATATTGAAGATAACAAAGCGCATATTGTTCATGATTCTTTAAATAAATTTAATTTCAGCTTTATATTCGATTCTTTGCGAACAGAAAGAAAATCAGTAAATACAAATTTCTGGAAGATCAGTTTCAACAAATTTAATCTAAAGGATACTGAAGTTTTGTACAGAGATCCAAATCTTAAGGTATCTGACGAATTATTCATTCACCAGTTAAATACAAGCATTTCGAATTTTTCAAACTTCAAAGATTCTATCCGGTTCAACATTGACAAAATTGGGCTTTATATTGGTAATAATTTTAAAGTTGAAAGTACCGCATCAGAATTTGTTGCCACAAAACGAGAGATAGCAATTAACAATTTAAATATCAACAGCCAAAAATCGATGATTAATCATCTTGATTTTAAATTAAAATTTGCACTACCAGACTCTGTTGAAAATCCATTGCCGGAATTTGATTTAAGTATTGAACCTTCAATTATAGACTTTAACGAGTTTAGCGAATTCTTGCCGGCGTTGAAAGGCATGGATCAATTGGTTGAATGTTCGGGAGAAATTTATGGAAATGCAAACGATTTAAAAGGTAAAAATGTGGTTGTAAAAACCGGCTTAAATACCAGTTTTAAACTCGATTTTTATATCAATGGATTAAACGATCCGGAAACGATGTATCTTTTTCTTGATTTGAAAAATTTTCAAACAACGTTTTATGATATTAGCGCATTTCACTTCCCCGAAAAATCGAACATAGGAAAATTTGAATTTCCTGATTCATTTTATGATGCAGGTTTGTTACAATACACAGGAAACTTTAGTGGATTTATATCCGATTTCGTAACTTTTGGTACTTTAAAAAGTTCGCTGGGAGTTGTCACCACCGACCTTTCTGTAGTTCCTCAAAAAGACAAAAATTTTCGTTATAGCGGAAAAGTATCTACTACTGATTTTGCTCTTGGAGATTTTCTTGCATTTGAAGATTTAGGAAAAATAAGTTTTAACGCGGAAGTAAGCGGTAACTATTCAATTCAATCAGAAAAACTGGAAGGATTGTTTAAAGGTGATATTTATAATATTGATGCTCATGGTTATGAATACCGAAATATTAAACTCGACGGACTATTTACTGAAAATATGTTTGATGGAATGGTAAGCATGAACGACTCAAATCTTCAATTTACTTTCCTCGGTGATCTTAATCTTAGCGGCGATTTACCTGAATTCGATTTTAATTTGCATGTGGATAAAATACTTCCGGCAAAGTTGAACCTGATTGAAAACTTTCCCAAATCAGAATTGGGTTTTTCAATGAGAGCCAGATTTACAGGAAATAAACTGGATAACTTACGCGGAGCAATTTTGGTTGACGATGGTTATTATAAAAACAGATTCGGAGATTTTAGTTTGAAAGGAATACAATTAATATCAATTCCTGGCGAAAACTCATCCGAGCTAACTTTTAATTCAGAATATTTTGACGTTCAAATTAAAGGTGTTTACAATTTCCAGGACATAGAATATGCATTTCAACAAAACATTGACCAGTTTTTGCCTGCCTTTAATTTTAAAACGCAGGATTCATCAGCACCCAATATTTTCGATTTTAAAATAAATGCTAAAAATTTAAATCCATTGACAGAAGTTTTTGTTCCTGAATTAAAGTTTGAAGAACCATTTTTCCTTTATGGAAGAATGAATTCTGAAGATGCTGATTTTAGTATTGAAGGTAGTATTCCGGGGATGCAATACAAAAAATTAACATTCAAAAATATTTTCATCGGGAACAAAATTGTCAATAATCATTATGCTTCAAAATTTAACCTTGCAGAAATAGACCACGAAAACGGAACCAGTATTTACGATCTTACAATTGATTCAGAAATTGCCGATAATTTATTGAAAAATGAAATTGTCTGGCGCAATGAAAAGGGTTCAACAAAATATAGTTCAGTAAAAACCCAAACCGAATTTATGCAAAATGCTAAATCGATTTATCCAACCATAAATATCGAATTTCTTCCAACCGAAATTCTTTTGAGTAAATCCATCTGGCAATTTGAAACTTTTAATGCAGTTGTTGATTCTTCCAACATTGAAATAAAAAACTTTAATCTGCATAACAATGATCAAAGCCTGTTGATTAACGGTAAAATTTCAAAAGACAGCGCCGACATACTAACTGCTGAAATTAAAAACATTGATTTGGGAAAATTACTGAGCGACGAAACTGTTGAGCGTTCATTTCATGGTATTTTGAATGGAAGTGTTAGTATTTCAAATGTTTACACTACTCCTGTAATTATTGCCGATGCAGATGTTGATAATATGGAATTTGAAAATCAAACCATTGGTGCAGTTATGCTTTCAAGTTATTGGGATCCCATTAATTTATCGGTTAATACAGATTTGCAAATTATAAATAATAACCACCAAAGTTTAAAAGCAAACGGTTATTACATACCACAAACAAAAAAATTAAATTATACAGTAAAAGCTGATAGCCTGCCGATAAAATTATTGGAAACGGTTATTCAAACCGGATTTTCTGATTTTTCAGGTTTAACTTCAGGTACCGTGAAATTTGGAGGCGATCTTTCGAAAATAACGATGGATGGTGCCATGAAAGCTTCAAACGGAGGAGTGAAAATTGACTATACCCAGGTAAAATATTTTTTGGATGATAGTATTTATTTTAAAACCGATACCATCCTTTTTGATAATATTACGATTCATGACGAAAGAAATAATTCGGGAAAATTTAACGGTACAATTGTTCATGATAATTTCAAGAACATGCGATATAACATGAGCGCAACATCACCAAATATTATGGTTCTGAAAACAACATACACTGATAACCAGATTTTTTACGGTGATGCCTTTGCAAATTGCAAACTGGATATTAATGGTCAGGGAAACTCGATAGCATTAACCGGATATGGAACTTCGCTGCCGGGTACAGCTGTTAATATTAATATGGAATATGAAAGTGAACTGGAACAATACGATTTTCTGAGGTTTATTAATAACTCTGATGAAGAAGACAAAAATTACACGTCAAAAGTAAATTCAAGTTCTGGTTTAAGTTTGGGATTTACAGTAGAGGCAACTCCTGATGCAAAAGTTCAATTAATTTATAATTCACAAATTGGCGATGTTATTAAAGGTGAAGGTGATGGTATTTTATTGTTTAATATGAATAAATATGGTGAAATTTCGCTCTCAGGAAACTACACCGTTACCAAAGGCGATTATCTTTTTACATTGCAAAATGTTATTAACAAACGGTTTACAATTGCCCCGGGAGGAACCATCGTTTGGGCAGGCGACCCTTACAACGCAAATATCGACCTAAAAGCAATTTATAAACTTAAAGCCTCACTTAGTGATTTACCCATAAATACTTCTGTTGATTCAAAGCTTTACACCCGAATTCCGGTTGACTGTATAATACATCTAACAGATGAACTTATAAATCCAACAATTGCGTTGGATATTGATTTCCCTGAAGAAAATGAAAGTGACAAAAACGAACTGCTTCAGTATTTCAACACTGATGAAGAAAAAAACAAACAAATTCTGTCGTTAATTGTACTTGGCAAATTTTATACTCCTGAATACATGCGGGGCCAGTATGAAGCGCAAAACCCCAATATGATTGGAACTACTGCAAGCGAATTATTTTCAAACCAGTTAAGCAACTGGCTATCTCAAATCAGTAATAACTGGGATGTGGGTTTTAACTACCGCCCCGGAAATAGTATAACAAACGATGAATTAGAATTAGCATTAAGTACCCAAATTTTTAATGACCGGGTAATCCTGAATGGAAATATCGGCAACAATATAAATCCTGAATCATCTAACAGCAGCCAGATAGTAGGTGATGTTGACGTAAGGGTAAAATTGGTTCCAAGTGGTAAAATTCAACTAAAGGCTTTCAATCATTCCAATAACAATTTAATATACGAAACGGCTCCTTATACCCAGGGTGTAGGGCTTTCTTTTAACGAGGAATACAATACATTGGGAGAGCTGATGAGAAAAATTGCATCATTATTCAAAAAGAACGATTAGCTAATTACCTCATTACCAATAGTTCAGTATTTTTCTTTTGTTAAATTTCATAAATTATTGTTTTTCAAAATATAATTCTACATTTTTTATTTTTAATATTGAGTTCATCTTATACTTTTGCAAGTCGAAAGCTTAATTTTAAAACCAAATAAAATTCTGAAATTATGTTTATTCTGATGATCGTTGTTTTTGTTCTTGGGTATGTTGCCATTGCCCTGGAACACCCGCTAAAAGTTGACAAGGCAGCATCAGCCCTGATACTTGGTAGTTTAGTTTGGACAATCCTTATTCTTGATGTATCAGGAATACTCAACCTTGGATATAGCCAGGCATGGGAAAATTTTAGGAATAGTTCATTGCTTACCGATTTCATTAATAATAACCCCGATGCAGATCTCCTGGAGCAAATGAAACATTTTGTTATCGATAACCAAATTATTGAACATTTAGGAGAAATTTCAGAGATTTTATTCTTCTTGCTTGGCGCCATGACTATTGTGGAAACGGTTGACCAGCATGAAGGTTTTAAAATTATTACAGATAAAATTACAACTACAAATAAGGTCAAACTTTTATGGATCATCAGTGTGCTTACGTTCTTCATGTCTGCACTTTTAGATAATCTGACGACAACAATTGTAATGGTTGCATTACTTCGTAAATTAATTGAAGATAAAAAGTCGAGGTGGTTTTTTGCAAGTATGATTGTGATTGCCGCAAATGCCGGAGGTGCCTGGTCTCCTATTGGTGATGTTACCACCATTATGCTTTGGATTGGTAAACAGGTAACCGCCGGAAACATTATTGCAATGGTATTTTTACCGAGCGTTTTCAACATGATATTCCCATTACTAATTGTTTCAGTTTATATGAAAGGCCATGTTCAAAAACCCGAAGTGAACGAAGATGATAACGCTACTTTTACAACTTCTTTTGAACGCAGATTGATGCTTTTCATGGGTATTGGTGCATTGCTTTTTGTTCCGATTTTCAAAACCACTACTCACCTCCCACCTTATATGGGAATGTTGCTTGGGTTAGGAGTTTTGTGGGTAACAACAGAAATTATGCATCGGAATAAAAGTCATGAGGATAAAAGAAAACTTGCCATTGTTGGTGTTCTTAGAAAAGTTGACGTTCCAACAATCTTTTTCTTCCTTGGAATTCTTTCAGCTGTAGCGGCGTTGCAGGTAGCCGGTCATTTACATTTATTGGCCGGATTCCTTGATGAACATGTTCATAACATTTATGGAATTAATACTGCAATAGGCGTATTATCTGCAATTGTTGACAATGTACCTTTAACTGCCGGAGCAATGGGAATGTACCCTATTATGACAGAAGCAATGGTACACGCATCGGCAGAGCCAACATATATGCATCATTTTGTTCAGGATGGCGCTTTCTGGGAATTATTGGCTTATGCCGCAGGAACAGGAGGAAGTATGCTTATCATTGGTTCAGCAGCTGGAGTTGCAGCAATGGGACTTGAAAAGATAGACTTCATTTGGTACATGAAAAAAATTACATGGCTCGCGTTTATTGGTTATGTTGGAGGAATTTTTATCTACTGGTTACAGGATATACTTTTTTTCAAGATGTAAATGCTTAACATTTAATAAATAGAAAAGTAGTATTTCAATATTAGGTTGTTCATAACTCGCCTAAATACGTGGGTTGTAAATTGAAAAGCATTCTGAAATATTACTTAATTTAGCGAGGTATAATATTTAAAGTTATACCTCGTTTTTGTTTATGTATTAAAAGAGAATTTATAAATGCACATGTTAAGATTACTAATGATTCAAGCCGATCTCCCTGCAGGGATAGATCCACTGACAAATGAACCCGAAGGAATTTCCACGAAGTTTATTGATTTGGCTTTAAAAGGTGGTTGGATAATGATTCCAATATTATTGCTTTCAGTAATAGGGGTTTACATTTTTTTCGACCGCTATTTTGCCATTAAAAAATCGGGGAAGTTTGATAATGGATTACTTGAGAAAGTAAAAGTTTACATTACCGGTGGCAAAATTGATGCTGCACTCGCTCTATGCAGAAGTAACTCATCGCCAGCAGCCAGAATGCTTGAAAAGGGAATCAGCAGAATTGGCCGGCCATTAAATGATGTTAATGCTGCCATAGAAAATGTTGGTAATCTTGAAATTTCAAAACTTGAAAAGGGCCTTCCTGTGTTGGCTTCAGTAGCTGGCGGAGCGCCCATGATTGGTTTTCTTGGAACTGTTATGGGTATGATCCAGGCTTTTTATGACATGTCGAATGCAGGAAATAATATTGATGTAACACTATTGTCTACTGGTATTTATCAGGCTATGGTAACTACAGTAGCAGGACTTATTGTTGGTATTATTGCCTATTTTGCTTATAACATCCTTGTTTCAAATGTTGAAAAAGTGGTTTTTAAAATGGAAGCTACAACATCTGAATTTATGGATTTACTGAACGAACCTGCTTAAAATTATTAAAATGGCACTTAAACATCGAAATAAAGTTAATGCCTCTTTTAGCATGTCATCAATGACGGATATTGTATTTCTTTTATTGATATTTTTTATGGTTACATCCACTTTAATTGCACCAAATGCACTTAAGTTATTATTGCCTGAAAGCAACAATCAAACAGCGGCAAAACCTATTACAACAATATCAATAACAAAAGACCTCAAATACTATGTTAATGATGATGGAGCTTTAAAAAGAGTTGCATTTCAGGAAATAGAGCCGTTTTTAAAAAATAAATACGGTGTTGGAAATGATGATATTTACATTTCTTTAAACGTTGATAAAACTGTGCCCGTTGAAGAAGTGGTGAAAATTATGAATTTAGCAAGGCGAAATCAATACAAAATGATTCTGGCAACTGCAGCTGAAAGTTAATATGAATTTCTACGAAAAACATAAAAAAGGAATTATTGGAACGATAATATATCATGTTATTATCTTATTACTCCTTATTCTTCTTGGCTTTTTCACCCCCCTTCCCTTGCCCGGGGAAGAAGGAATTCTTGTTAATTTTGGAACTTCAGACAATGGATCAGGGATACGGGAACCAAGTCCGGCCAGAAATAACCCGGTTCCGCAACAACCCGTTCAAAGAGAAGAAAAGAAAGAGGTGCCGCCACCACCTCCACCCTCGCAACCAAAAACCAGTCAGCCTAAAACTGCAAAAGAGCAGGTAATGACACAGGATTATGAAAAAACTGCTGCAATTGATGCTGCTGAGGAAAAAAAACGGGAAGATGAAAGAAAGCGTCTGGCGAAACTTGAAGCAGAAAGAAAACAACAGCAAATTGAAAAAGAATTAGAAGCTGAACGTATTCGTAAACAACAGGCAGAAGCTGAACGCATTAAAAGAGAGGAAGAAGCAAGAAAAAAGGCACAAGAAGAACAGGAACGTAAAATAAATGAAATAAACAACCGTGTACAGGGAGCTTTCAGCAATAATGCTTCAGGAAGTGGAAGTGAAGGAAATAACAATGGCCGAAGCCAGGGAGCTACATTCCCAGGTGGTAATCAGGGTTCTCCAACCGGAAATCCAAATTCCGGCAATTTCGGGCAAGGTGGCAGTGGTTCAGGAGAACAGGGTTCGGGCCCATCTTTTAGTTTATCAGGTCGCTCATCAAAAAATCTTCCACGGCCAAATTATCCGGGAGATGATGAAGGCATTGTAGTGGTAAAAATTACCGTTGATAAATATGGTAAAGTTACAGCAGCTGAGCCGGGAGCAAGAGGAACAACCATTATGAATGAACGTTTCTGGAATGAAGCCAAACAGGCAGCGTTAAAGGCAGTATTCAACGCCGACGATAAAGCACCCGCTTTTCAACAGGGAACAATTACTTATCGGTTTGTTCTGGATTAATTTTTTTTTAAGTCTTCAAACTTCCGTTGAATTTTACTTAAATAGCTGGTACTATTCGTGTCGAATCCGCCTTGACCAATCAAAATGTAGATCATAATATTTCTAACAAATAAAATCAAAACAGTGTCTTAATTTATACCTCTTTATTTCACTGATAATTATCACAGGTTATTTCTGCAAAATTGATGTGATTTGCAGAAAAAGAAGCCATGTCGTTCATATCTAAAGAAAAAATCTTCAGCAAAAAGTGGTTTACTGATTATTCACTGATAATAATCGGTTCATTTATTCTTGCCGTTGGCTATGTTTATTTTATTACACCACATAAAATAGTTCCGGGTGGAGTATACGGGATTGCTATTGTTGTTCATTATTTAACAGTTGGAATGTTTTCTATCTGGTCCGATGGCTTTCCAATTGGGTTATTTGGCCTGTTAATAAATATTCCATTAACAATTGCAGGAATAAAAATTCTTGGACCTCGGTTTGGGGTAAAAACCATTGTTGGGTTCGTTCTTACCTCCGTTTTTATTGACGGGATAACTTATCTCCGCTCTAATGGCAATGCTCCACTTGTCGACGATATTTTGCTTTCATGTGTTTTTGGAGGAGTTTTGATTGGTTTCGGACTTGGCCTGATTTTTAAATCAAGGGCAACTTCTGGTGGCTCTGATATAATTGCAATGATTATTGCAAAATACACTCGCCTGCAATTGGGACGACTTATGATTTATGTTGACTCGGTAATCGTTCTACTATCACTTGTTGCATTTAAAGACTGGCATATTCCTCTTTATTCGTGGATTGTTATTTATATTACAGGACGAGCAATTGATATGACTCTTGAGGGAGCTGATTACAATAAAGCCCTGCTGATTATCTCTAAAAAACATGAAGAAATAAAACATAAAATTTTGATTGATCTTGAACGTGGAGGAACCTACCTCGATGGCGAAGGAATGTACACAGGCGAGAAAAAAAGAATAATTTATACTGTTGTAAGCCGAAGAGAAGTTGCTATTTTGGAAGAATACATTAGTAAAATTGATCCTGATGCTTTTATAACAATAATGGATGCAAAAGAGATATTGGGCGAAGGGTTCCAAAATTTAAAATTAAAAATGAGTAGCGATTGATTTTCTGATCTTTAATAAACGTATTCATTCTGCCATTCACCGATAATATTTTGTGATTAACAAAAAATTAAATTCTTCAAATGGTAGTTTTTGTAATTTTGAGATATGTCCTTATTTTTCTTATTGCAGCCATGACATGAAGACATTTTTACTCTTTTTCACATTATTAATAATATATTCACAATCGGTTCATTCACAATCGGTTGGTCTTGTTTTGAGTGGTGGTGGCGCCAAAGGCCTTGCACACATTGGTGTAATTAAAGTTCTTGAAGAAAATAACATTCCCATTGATTACATTGCCGGAACTTCCATCGGAGCAATTGTTGCCGGATTATACGCAGCCGGATATACCACAGATGAAATGGAGGAACTTTTTAAATCTGACGATTTCTATTTCTGGTCAACAGGAAAAATCCAAAAAGAATATCGATACTATTTTATGCAACAGGAAATAGATCCGGCATGGATAGATTTAAAGTTTGAAAGGAAAGAAGACAAGTTGAAAATTTTACCTCCAACAAACCTGGTGCCCGAAAACCAGATGGATTTTGCGTTTATGGAATTGTTAACGTCAACAAATGCGGCATGTAATTATAATTTCGATAGTTTAATGATCCCCTATTTTTGTGTAGCTGCAGATATGTTTAACAATCAGCCGGTAGTGCTGCGAAAAGGAGATCTGGGTTCAGCAGTGCGAGCCTCAATGACAATTCCACTTGTTTTCAAGCCAATAACTATTGACGGAAAATTATTATTTGATGGAGGGATTTTAAACAATTTCCCTACCGATTTAATGAAGACAACTTTCAATCCTGATATTATTATTGGCCATAAAGTGGCTGACGAAGCAAAAAAAGCAGAATCCGATGATCTTCTGCAACAGATTTCAAATCTTGTTATGCGACCAACAAATTTCACAATTTCATCTAAAGACGGCATTTTGCTGGATTCAAATTTTAAAAATGTTGGATTACTAGACTTTAATAAAATCGATTTTATTCTGAATGAAGGCGTTAAAACGGCAACCAATGCTATTGACAGTATTAAAAACCTTGTTCACCGGAGAATTTCGCCGGAGGAGGTTCGCAATAAAAGAGAAAATTTTAATCAGAAAAAACCCGAGCTTTTTTTCCAGAACATTCAGGTTGAAGGACTCCGGGATCCTATGCAAATAAGATATGTAATCCAGTCAATAAAACATAAGTATGACGTGATTACTCTTGATATGTTAAAAAAAGAGTATTTTAAATTAATTGCCGACGAACATCTTAAATCGGTTATACCAGTTGCAAGTTACAACAGGGAAACAGGTTACTTTGACCTTAACCTAAAGGTTGAGCCGAATAAAAATATGGAAGTTAAAGTAGGCGGAAATATTTCAACCAAGCCAATTAACCAGGGTTTTGCAAGTTTCAACTATCGAAACTATAAAAGCAGGGCATATACATTAAGTTCAAATATTTATTTTGGAAGATTTTACAGCTCTTTTAAAATTGGAGGAAGAATTGATTATCCTTCAACGTTACCATTTTATCTTGACTTTTATACAACTTTCAACCGTTGGGATTATTTTACATCAAGCAGTGAACTGTTTTTTGAGGATGTTCGCCCACCATACATTATTCAAAATGAATATAATCATCGTATAGAAACCGGCTTTCCGTTAGGACTTCATGGTAAAATTTATGGTGGAGTAACCTATTCAAATGCAAAAGATGAATATTATTTAACCGATGTTTTCAATAAGGCGGATCAACCTGATGAAACTTCGTTCAGCGCATTTGCAACCCAGTTTGGTATTGAGACCAACTCATTAAATTTCAAACAGTTTGCAACAGAGGGCGCCTATCGATACATTACTGCAAAATATATAAACGGGCGTGAAACAAATATTCCGGGATCTACTTCATCAGAAATTCAAAAAACAAAAACAAACCACAGTTATTTTCTCGTGGAGGCACATATAACACGATATTTTCAACTATCCCGTTTATTTACTTTAGGAGGGCACGCAGAAGCAGTAGTTAGCAATAAAGATCTTTTTAAAAATTATAGGTCTGCTTTGTTATCCGCTCCCGGTTTTTACCCAACGCCACACAGTAAAACATTATTTATCGAAAAATTTCATGCCAATAATTATTTGTCCGGAGGTTTAAGTGCAATAGTAAATTTTAGTCCAGCGGTAAATTTAAGGGTTGAAGGTTTTGGCTTTATTCCTGTAAAAGAGGTACGCCAGGAAGCAAAAATGCCTGTTGTTGCTGAGAATTATTTTAGCAATTATTATTTGCAGGGAGCAACTTCTTTGGTTTATCAAACCGGACTTGGGCCACTTAGTCTATCGGTAAATTATTATGAAAAGCCCAACACAAAATTCTACTTTTCATTGAACTTTGGATATACCTTATTCAATAAGAGAGGTTTCTGATTTCAACGAATAAAATTTGGAAGCCGGGAAGCAAGCTTAAATGATATCTCAATTACACCTTTAAATTCACCATTTATTTTCCATGGAGTTTGAAAAACAACTTTAGTACCATCAGAAGATTCAGTAGTGTACATATTTTCAACGGGCGATTCAAGCATTTGCTTTAGTTTAGATTTTGAAGGTTCCGGGTGACAATCGAGTAGATTTGAATTCAACTATTTGGCAAAGAGGCACAAGAAAAAGAAGTATTGATTGACAGTACCGTACAAGAAAAGAACATCACTTACCCAACCGATGCAAAACAACACAAACGTATAATAGAGAAAGTAAACAAGATAGCCAAACAAGAAGGAATCACATTGCGCCAAACTTATACCAGGACTTTAAAGCAGCTGATGATAGACCAACGTTTTCATAATCACCCAAAAAGAAGAAAGAAAGCCAGGGCGGCATTAAGAAAAATCAAGACTATCGCAGGTCGTCAGGTCAGAGATATTGAAAGGCAATTCACCCCGTCTCAACAAAAGAGATATCAGAGAATTATTCATCATAATCAACAAGATTTTAACACAACAAAAAGGGGATAAGAACAAGATTTACAGCATCCATGAACCTGAGGTTAGTTGTATTGCAAAAGGGAAAGAAGCAAAGAAATTTGAGTTTGGAAACAAGTCAGGAATTGTATTGACCAAAACCTCAAAAATTGTAGTTGGTACCTAACAATTCTTTTCCACCATACTTTTGAAACTGATGAGCAGAATATTGATTCATGTAAATAATAATTCCCTCTCTGTCGCAAACGGTTACAGCGCCGTTAAATTCTTCAGACCAATCAACCTCTTTTCCTTCAAAAATCATTGTTTTCTATAACATTTTACCCAATCAATTTCAAATGTTGCCGGCAACTGAGAACCGGGAATTTCATCAACCACAAGAACAGATGCATCTATGTGCAATTTTCCTTTTACCGTATTATTTTGAGTTCTAAAAACCTCAGTCTCATTTATCTTCCAAATAATATTACTTCCCTCTTTTTCAATAGAGAATATATACCATTTGTCCTTTTTAAGGTTTGAAATATCCATTCCGTCAAAATCAGTTTTTCCATTAACAGATGAAATCACTCCTACCCTGTTTTTGGTACCGGCTTCAAGTAAATTTATGCGGGGCACACCCATCTCACCGGAAAGATAAAAAGAGCTAACAATTTGTTTCACAGGTGAAAACATGATTTTTGCTTCAAAAATTCCATCTTCCTGTCCAAAAGATGGCCACGATGATATTATTCCTGAAGTATAATCCAATTCAACCGGAACAAAACCGGAAGGCTTATTCCAGACTTTACCAATCTTTTTCTCTTTTCTTACTTCAATTGAAAGTTTATTATTGATTTTTATATTTTCACCATCTGTATAAACCTGTAAATCGCCGGCAAGAGAATAATTGTCACCAAGCATTTTTTCTGCAATGTAGTTTTTACCCGACCATTTTTCTTTATCAGGTTTTGATGCCTTAAAGTCATCTTCAAACGAAACTTCCCATTTATTAAAGAAATCAAACGCATTACCACCTTTATATGAAAAATACTTAACGAAATGTGGTAATTTCTTCATGGCAATAAACTCTTGTTGCTTTGCATATTCATCAGTTTTCTGCCATTTATTTTTATCCTCCAGGTAAGCCTTTCGTTGCTTGAACTCTTCAGATTCTAAGGTTTCTTTTAATTCAAAGTATCTTTTTAAATCAACCGAATCTTTTACGGCAATGTAATTTTTGTAAAGCGATGATTTGCTAAACTTTTGAAAAAATTTGATATCGCTATCGTTTTTCAAATGGTTAAAACGAGAGTACTTTTTAAAAGCCTCACTATCTTGGAATTTGTTTTTTTCTTTCTTTGTTTTTTGCTGGGTTTTAAACTCACCTTTTTCTTTGGCAAACTGCCCCTTTTTCACGTAATCAAAGTGAACATCGTAATCTTTAATTTTTTGCGAATCTTTTGTTTCTTCGTATTTCTTTAAGTCTGAACCGCTGTCAATCTTAAAATAATTTCTGATCTTTCTCGACTTTTTAAGCTTTTCGAACTCTTTTAAATGATTAAATTCTTTGCTCCCTTTGAATTGAAGAGATTCAACTTCAGATTTTTTCTTTTTGAATTGATCAGAGTTTACCCATTTTTCCAATTCGAGGTATTTTTTTAACTCTTCTGAATTTTCAACTTCTGTAAATTCGTTATAATCTTTGAGAAGCGATTTCCTTTTATTTTCAATGAATTCGGTTGACTTTATTTTCCCCAAAAGTTGCAGTGAGAAGATTTTGAATGACATACGTCTGATTTTCGTTTATTTTCATCAAAAATAAAAATTTAACCCATTAAATTACAATCAAAAGCATATTTTGATATTCTCAAATTCCAATTGCAGGTAGAAATATCATTTCGGTAATTTTGAGTTTTTAACAATTTCAAACATATTTTCCTAAATTCAAACCTTGACTGTTTATATTTTACACCATCTATAATTGGCTATTCTCCTTATTTTAAATAGTTTTGACTTGGTCTTATTAAATACAAATGATTCCAGATTCAGAACTTATATTAAATAGCGACGGTACAGTTTTTCATTTGCACCTAAAACCGGAGAACATCGCCCATCAAATTATACTTGTTGGCGATCCGGAACGTGTTGACACAATTGCGACCAATTTTGAAGAGATTGAATTTTCGGTGCAAAACCGTGAATTTAAAACTGTTACCGGTTACTACAACAATACCAGATTAACAGTTATTTCAACGGGCATTGGAACCGATAATATTGATATAGTGATGAATGAACTGGACGCACTGGTCAATATTGATTTAAAATTAAGAACAATTAAAGAGAAACTGACATCGCTCAATATTATTAGAGTTGGAACTTCAGGTGGCCTTCAAACTGATCTACCTGTAAATTCTTTTGTTCTATCGGAAAAATCGATTGGTTTTGATGGAATGCTGAACTTTTATGCCAATCGTGAGCAGATTTGTGATCTTGTTTTTGAAAAAGCATTTAAGAATTATACAGATTGGAATCCCTCATTACCAACAATTTATGTTGTTGACGCATCAAAAAAACTGATGAATAAATTTACTTCTGATGATTTTCATTTTGGCGTAACTATTTCCGCTCCTGGATTTTACGGGCCTCAAGGACGCGTTCTCAGGCTTCAACTTGCAGAGCCGGATTTAAATCATAAAATTGAAACCTTTGATTTTGAAGGACACAAAATCACCAACTTTGAGATGGAAAGTTCTGCTATATACGGCTTATCAAAAATGCTCGGGCATAATGCTTTAACCATTTGTCTGATTATTGCAAACCGTGTTAGTAAAACAGCAAATGAGAATTACAGGGACGAAATGAAAAGATTGATAAAAATAGTTTTAGATCAATTAACGAAATAATAAACCCTTATGAAAAAAAGCAAATTAAATGCTTTAATTGAACTCCTTGACGATCCCGACCAAAAGGTTTACAAGATCGTTGAAAAAGAACTTTTGAAAGAAAAGAAAAATATTATTCCTGTGCTCGAAGAAAAATGGGAATCCAGTTTTGACGGCTGTTGCCAGGAAAGAATTGAAAATATTATTCAAAACCTGCAGTTCAAGGAAACAAAAAACATGCTTGAATCATGGTTAATTACCGACGCTGATGAACGTGATCTTTTAGCAGGCCTTTTACTAATCGACCGGTTTCAATATCCTGACCTAAATCCAATGATGATCCAGGTTAAAATTGAAAATATCAGAAAAAAAATATGGCTTGAGTTAAACAACTCATTAACTCTTCTGGAAAAAACGACCATTTTAAATCATTTTTTGTTTAATGTGAATGGTTTTACTATCAATCATAAAAATGTTCATTCTCCGCAGAATTGTTTTGTAAACCAGTTGCTTGACACGAAAAACGGAAACCCGGTTTCGCTGTGTATTCTTTATATGATTATTGCCCGCCAGTTGGAATTACCGGCACAATTTATAGACTTTCCCAAAAATCCATTGGTTGCTATAGTTGACCCTAAACTAGCCCGTAAAGTTCATGGAGAGAATATAAAATCTGATGTATTATTTTATATAAATCCTTCAAACAGAGGATCAATCACCAGCATTAAAGAAATTGAATATCATTTAAAAACAAATGATTTTTTACCTATAAAAAAATATACAGAACCAAAATCGGATGTTTATTTAATTCGGCTGTTGTTGGAAACTCTTGAAATTTCATACAACTCTGTTAATTATATCGACAAACAGGATCGTATTCAAAAACTACTTGAATTATTCTAAAATAAACCACTATGGATTGGGAAATCCATAGGTTCAAAAAAAGAAAAATGAAATTTTTCTCTCTTACTCAATTATCCAGTCCCCCCTTTCAGTATTGGGTTTTCCCGATGATGTTCAAGATATTCTTTCATCAGTTATTTGGCCTGTGCTCCATGCACCATATCCAACAGCCCCGAAATGACGTCCCCAATATTTCTGCTTCAGTTGTGGAAACTCCATTTGTAACATACGTGATGTCCGGCCTTTTAACTTCTTTACAATCATACTCACACTCAGAGAGGGAGGATATTCAACATGTACATGAACATGGTCTCGACTCACAACTCCCTTTAAAATTTGAACATTCTCACTGTTGCAAATCTGAATTATCAAATCATGCGTTCTTTGCTGAATGTCACCTTGTAGAACATGATAACGATACTTTGTCACCCAAACTAGGTGAACTGACATTTTACTTACACTATGGCTGCCTATTCTATTATCGACCACATTGTAAATCTATGAAATTTATAGAAACTAAAGTAACTGCAATGAATTGCTGGGTTTTAACCTTTAACTAGAAAATAAAACCTGATTAACAACGATTTCTGAAATGTATTGTTTATCACCGTTTTTATCGTCGTAAGAGCGATTGGTAAGTTTACCTTCTACTGCAATTTCAGAGCCTTTTTTTACATAGCTTTCAATAACTTCGGCTTGTTTTCCCCAGGCAACAAGTTTATGCCAGGTAGTTTCACTTTGTTTTTCACCTTTACTGTCGCGGTAAATTTCGTTGGTTGCTATACTGAAATTAGCAACTGTTTTTCCACTGTCCAACTTTCTCACTTTTGGGTCATCTCCCAGGTGGCCGATAAGCCTGACGCTGTTTCTTAATGCATTCATGATATTCATTTTTTTAGTTAATAATTGTAGGGCCGGTATTTGTTTTAAGCCCCTGAACGAAACTGATGATTCAAAGGTAGAGCAGCCGCCAAAGCTTAGTCGGTTATTAAATGTTTGTAATCGACAATAATTGTTTGTAAGCGTTTACAAACGGATATTATTTTGAAATTTAGTTAGTTACAAAACAAAAACATTTTTATTCTGTTACATTAAAAATATCTTTTTATTGATGGAATTAATTCAAAATGAGTAAAATGAAAACAACAAACAACTCGACAGACAATAAACAGACTCAGAGTGAACGGCAAAGAAATTTCACATGGGAACAACTTTATGCAGAGGTTCCTGTTGAAGAAATGCCCTGGTATTTCACTGACCTTGACGCTGACCTGAAAAAAGCGCTGGATGATTTAAATGTCAGTTCTGGTTCTTTTCTTGATTTGGGAACCGGGCCTGCAACCCAGGCAATTGAACTCGATAAAAAAGGTTTTAAAGTTACCGGAACAGACATTTCAAAAGATGCTGTTGAGAGGGCAGCAAAATTATCGGATACCATAACATTTATTCAGGACGATATTTTGAATTCTAAGCTGAATCAACAATTCGATTTTATTTTCGACCGCGGGTGTTTTCATGTAATTGATGAAGATAAAAGGCCGGAATATGTAAAATCAGTAAAGAATTTATTAGATATAAACGGCATACTTTTCCTGAAGTGTTTTAGTAGTAAAGAACCCGATTTTGGTGGCGGTCCTTACCGGTTCACAAAGAAAATGATAACCGATACTTTTAATGAGCAGTTTGAGGTAATAAATATGCATGATTCTGAATTTGAAGGAAACCGGAAACCCAATCCGAAGGCACTGTTTGCAGTAATGAGAAAAAAAGGCTGACTATGAACAAAGGTAGGCTTGAAGCATTCAGCGATGGAGTTTTGGCCATAATCATAACAATAATGGTTTTGGAGATTAAGGTCCCGCATGGTGACGAATTTTCTGACCTGATTCCACTGTTGCCTGTTATTTTGAGTTATATTCTGAGTTTTATTTACATTGGAATTTACTGGAACAATCACCATCATTTGCTACACACCATTGAAAAAGTAAGTGGAAGTATTCTTTGGGCAAATTTGCATTTGCTGTTCTGGCTTTCATTAGTGCCGTTTGTAACAGGCTGGATCGGCGAAAACAGTTTCAGCCCAAAACCAATGGCATTGTATGGAGGCATACTTTTAATGGCAGCCATTGCATATTATGTTCTTCAAAGCCAGATTTTAAAAATTCACGGTAAAGATTCGTTGCTGGCAAAATCAATTGGCAAAGATATTAAAGGTAAAATATCGCCTGTTTTATATGTCCTCGGAATTGGATCAAGCTGGATAAGTGAATGGCTTGCCGGAGGATTTTATGTGCTGGTTGCGTTAATATGGCTGATTCCTGATAAGCGTATCGAAAAAAACATCGGTTAATCAAGAATGAAAAAGTTGAAAAAAGAAAACCGCCCTGAGTATTCAAAACGGTTTCTTTGTTGGCTATTAAAATTTTTCCTTAATTCTTCTTATCAAGTAATAAAACTTCGTTGACCACAATTTCTGAAATGTACTGTTTGTCACCGTTTTTATCCTCGTACGAACGATTGGTAAGTTTACCTTCTACGGCAATTTCAGAACCTTTTTTTACGTAGTTTTCAATCACTTCAGCTTGTTTTCCCCAGGCAACCAGTTTGTGCCAGGTGGTTTCACTTTGTTTTTCTCCTTTACTGTCGCGGTAAATTTCGTTGGTTGCTATACTGAAATTAGCAACTGTTTTTCCACTGTCCAACTTTCTCACTTTTGGGTCATCTCCCAGGTGGCCGATAAGCCTGACGCTGTTTCTTAATGCATTCATGATATTTATTTTTTAAGTTAATAATTGTAGGGCCGATGTTTTGTTTCAAGCCCTGAACGAAACTGATGATACAAAGGTAGCGCAGCCTCCAAAACTTAGTCGGGTATTAAATATTTGTAAGCGAGTATAAACGTTTGTAAGCGTTTGCAAACGGATAGTTTTTTGTATATTAGTGGCTTATTAAACAATTTTTATTTCTTTTTACAAGAGCGTAATAAACGACAAATATAAATTATTGAGATCATACCAAAATTAACTCAAACTAAAAGAGGCAAAATGAAAATAACAACAAAAATTACGCAGACATTTTTTTTAGCAATTGTGATATTCTGCTCATAATGACCCGCAGTAATAGTTAATCTCGTTTGCAAAATTCCTTCGCAACTATTTTTATTTTATTATCCCGGCGGGAAAAATTTCATAATATTAAAATTAAGTATAAAGAAGAATCGTAAGATTGGTATAATAGATAGATCTTTTTTGTTTCAATATATGCTTTTATGCTACTCGTTTTTATTTCGTTAAAAAAGATAATTAACAAAAATTTATATGGAATTCTTCGGATGACATTTTCACAATGCATTTAGTTGTTGGAGAAATGGTATTATTTACTTTAATGCACAACTTAACAAAACCAAATGTTTTTTCCTTTTTTATACGTGCAATGAGTTAACAATGCAAATGAAAAATATTTGGTTTAAAGTAATAAAATTAAATCTTTACACCGTTCTTGATGCGAAAGGAATAAGCCAAAGCAAAAAACTTAAACACAATAAATCTATTTAATAGTGAATATAAATGAAATTAAAAAATTAACTTTTTATCCTACAGATATCATTGCGTGGAAAATCCTAAAGGAATTCTTTAATGCGGAAGTATTATTGGAGTTATTGGCATGATATTATATCGAAGTATATTCGGACATTTTACTTAGTTAATAAAACGGTTACAGTTTTAAGAAAAGAATGATTGTGAAAATATACTTAATATGGATGGGATTATATCTTAAACAACTTTAAAAATATTGTAAAAATAAAAATATAAAAACAATTAAAAAAAATAGATGATGAAATGAAAAAATATTTCTCTTGAGAAAGTCATTATTATTTAAGTGATTCGAAAATAATAATGAATCAGGAAAAAGGTTATCACAAAGAAGTCGCAGCGACTTTAATCATTTGGAAATTATTGAAAGTAAAATAGAGGTGAAATTATAAATGTTCGCGGATATAAAATCGGCTAAACATAAATTAGTCGGATAAAAGTTTTGGAGCAGGGAAATTCTCTTATTTGGAATTAATTTATTTGGGCATTGCAGATTATATTGGAAAAGAAAAAACGCCAAAGAAAAATCGAATTCAGTCGATTATTTTTATCGCAAATCAGGATCAGTTATTATTTCGAGCCATTGAAATAAGCTGATCGATCAAATTCTCTGTTGAAAACTACTTTCATATGAATGAATACATCAGGGATATTGGACTACTAGAATATAATGTAGACTGGAAGGATTAAAGTTTATTGCAGAAATGGTATAAACGAAGAGATTATGGTCTATTTGGCAATGGAACAATCTACAAGACTAATTGGAATTGGATAATATTTATGCGGATTCATTGCTGTTAACCAGACGCACAAACTGTTCTCAATAATATGGAAAGTAATTTAAAAGAAAGCCAAAGAATGATAGAAATTATTAAAGCTGAATTAAATATGTAACGAATTCTAATAAAATAGGCAAATATGAATGAACAAAAATGCCTCGTATGTGATGAACCATTAAAAGGTCGCGCCGACCAAAAATTTTGCAGTTCCGTGTCCTTCGGATAGGAATGCTTTTCTGTTCAGAGGTATCGAAACTTCAAGACAAACTGTACCAAGCAGAAGCAGTGGACAAAAAGGAATAACTATGGAAACTAAAATGGACGGAACAAAGGAAGAACAGAAAAATGCCATTGATTATTACGACAAAATTTCGGGTATCTATGATTATATTTCAAATTGGTATTATAAAAAAGCAAGAAAATATGCGATTCAGAAACTTGAAATAAAGAAGGGACAAACGGTATTGAATGTACCATGCGGAACAGGGGTGAATTTTAAATATTTTCAAAGAATTTTGGAAAATTCGGGTCAAATTATTGGAATTGACCTGTCAAGTGGAATGCTCGATCAGGCAAAACAGAAAACCGAAAAAAACGGATGGACAAATATTCATTTAGAAATGAAAAATGCAACTAATATCGACCCAAACTGGCTTACCGAATATTCGAAGCGAAATGGACAAATTAAGATTGATGCTGTTTTTTGCGACCTTGGACTTTCAGGATTACCTGAATGGCAGAATATAACAGACAATATGATTTCGATATTAAGCCAAAATGGTAGAATTGTGATTTTGGATTGGTACCTTGAAAAGACAAGCCCGCTCGCAAAATTTGTTAAATGGATTGGGAAAGGTGAAGTTAACAGACCACTTTGGCAATATTTAAAAACAAAAGTCTCTGATTTTGAAATCGAAAAATTTGGATTATTTAACGGAGTTTTTGTAGCATCGGGTACAAAAAAATGAATCAGTGAATTTAAATGCCGAAATACACATACGCCAACTATTGTAAATTGAAACGTAAAAAAATAAGGTAATCATGGAAAAACGAACTTGCCTCGAATGCGGATGAACCTTTAAAAGGACGCGCCGACCAAAAGTTTTGCAGCGATGCCTGCCGAAATGCTTATAACAATAAAAAGCTAAGCGGCTCAACCAATTATATCCGCAAGGTAAATCGCATTTTGAAAAAGAATCATGCTATTTTGGAAGAGTTAAACCCGGATGAAAAAACGACCACGTTTAAAAGTGTTCTCGAAAAACAGGGATTTAGTTTTGAATATTACACCAACACGTACACCACACAAGCTGGGCGAGTTTATTTTTTCTGTTACGACCAGGGCTACTCTGAACTGGAGAACAATAAGTTTATGTTGGTAAAAAATAAGGATGAATGATTTAAAATCCAACTCACTATTTAGTCAGTCTGAGCGGAGTCGAAGACTGATTTAACACACTTCGACTTCGCTCAGTGTGACCATGAACGAGTATATTATTATCGCCTGAGTTTTATCACCTCACTGCCAGCCAGTAAAAACGCTCCTGTTCCATATACTTCCCAACTATCAGCTGTAAAGTTTTTTCGAGGGTCGGCACCAATAGGTTGACACCAGCCAACATGCCCATCGGGTTGAATCAATCCATATAAACCCACCCAGGCTTTTTCTACTGCAGGCAAATATGTTTCGCGATTAAGAAAACCGTTGTTAATTCCCCATGCGAGAGCATAGGTATAAAATCCGGAGCCACTAGCCTCACCTCCAGGGTATGAATCAGGATCAAGCAAACTGGACCGCCACAAACCATCTTCCTGTTGCAGCGAAACAATTCGCTCAGCCATCTCTTTGTAATTCTGAATATAAAAATCTCGTGTTGGATAATCTTCAGGTAATTCACTGATAACGCGAACCAATCCACCCATTACCCAACCATTTCCCCGCGACCAGAAAATCTTTTTTCCATTGGCTTCTTTACGCGACTCGAAACCAGGTTCATCCCATTTATAGTTAACATCGCGTGCATACAAATGCTCTTCTTTGTCGTAAAGCAAATCGTAACACTCCTTAAAAAGTTTGTCGTTAAGTTCTAAATATTTATTGTCGTCCAAGGTAATTCCCAGTTTCACAAATGCTGCCGGTCCCATAAACAATGCATCGCACCACCACCAAACTATGCGTTCAACATTTGTTGTTTTATATGGCGTATTCCATAAATTTATCCATGGTTTCAATAAAAGGTGTAATCATTTTCTTTTCGCCCGAAACCCGATACATGTCAATATAAGTCTGGCAAATTACATGATCATCAGCATGATGCAAACGCGGACCAGGTTTCCATTCGTTTGGCTTCTCCCATTTCGTACATCGCCTTCCAAATCTTTTTTGAACCGGTAGTTTCCCATGCAGCAAAAACTCCGGCATAAAAAGCGCCGTTTGTCCAGTCGTACAATTCGTGGTTTGGATGTTTCAATTGCCAATCCAGTGCCTTTGTCATTGTCTTTTTAATGATCGATTTTTTGAAAAGCTTTTCATTGTCGGACTTTTGGGCAAATAAAGATCCAAATAAAAAAAGAATAGATAAGGTTGTAATTAGTAATCTCTTCATCATTTTTAAATTTCGTCAAATGTATATAACCAAATATATTTATCAAATTTCAGAGATTTGATTTTATCCATAATGTTAAATTGAATCATAAAATTATTGCCGATTTCAAATTTATCATTATAATTGCATCAAACTTTTGAGAAAATGAAAATGATTCATACACATTGCGGCCATCATATTAATTACCATCAGGTTGGTGAGCAATGAATGTATTGTCAAAAAAAAGAGAACAAATCACATTATATATTTAGGCTTGCCAACACGGCAGGCCTTTTTTTATTTTGAAATATGAAATGTAAATCCCCCTATTTAAGTAGCAACCTTCAGTAAGGTTTCTTCTTAAATTGTCCCCCTGGGGGGACAGTTTGAACTTGTAGATTTTTATCTTCAAGTGAAAAAGGGGGGAATAATTAAGTAGATAAAAAAGAAATTAATTATGGAAAACCGATTAAAAATTGCGATTCAAACCAAGGGACGATTAAATGAAGATTCAATGGAGTTGATTAATGAAACCGGCATTAGTCTGAATCCCGGAAGACGTACACTGGTTGCATCATCAAAAAACTTCCCGATGGATGCGCTTTTTCTGCGCGACGATGATATTCCGCAAACCGTTGCCGACGGAGTTGCCGATATTGGTATTGTTGGTGAAAACGAAATGCTGGAAAAAGAAGAAAATGTAGTTATTGCAAAACGACTTGGATTTAGCAAATGTCGTTTATCGTTGGCTATTCCAAAATCTGTTGATTATAAGGGACTGGAATATTTCAATGGTAAAAAAATAGCTACCTCCTACCCGGTTATTTTGAAAAAATTTCTGGCAGAGAAAAACATCACTGCTGAAATACATGTAATTACCGGTTCGGTAGAGATTGCTCCCGGAATTGGTCTTGCCGATGCAATTTTCGACATTGTAAGTTCTGGTTCAACACTGGTTAGCAACCGCTTAAAAGAGGTTGAAGTGGTAATGAAATCGGAAGCGGTTTTGGTAGCCAGTCCGAATCTTTCAGACGAGAAAAAAGAAATTTTAGATGAATTGATTTTCCGTTTGGAATCTGTTCAGCGTGCCGAAGGTAAAAAGTACATTTTATTAAACGCACCAAATGAAAAAGTTCAGGAAATTGCCAACCTGCTACCGGGAATGAAAAGTCCGACTGTTGTTCCACTTGCACAAAAAGGTTGGAGTTCGATGCATTCGGTAATTGAAGAAGACGATTTTTGGGTGGTTATCGGCAAATTGAAAAAAGCCGGTGCCGAAGGAATTTTGGTAGTTCCGATTGAAAAAATGATTTTTTAAATCACTGAAATTGACAAAGCGACAATACATATTATTTGCCATTCCGGCTTTGATCTGGGGATCAACGTGGTATGTTATTAAGTTTCAACTGGGAATGGTTGATCCTTTATTATCAGTATCGTACCGTTTTATGTTGGCTGGATTTGTGTTGGCAATTTTTTGTTTCGCCACAGGAAAAAGAATGCGATTCACGGCAGTGGAACATGCCTTAATGCTGACTTTAGGATTGTGTTTATTTGGCATTAATTACTGGCTGGTTTATGAAGCCGAAACGAAACTAACTAGCGGTGTTGTGGCGGTAATATTTTCATTAATCATTATCTCCAACATCCTTTTAAATGCATTGTTTTTAAAAGGAAAAATAAAACGAGACGTAATTATTGCTGCAATTCTGGGAATATGCGGAACTTATTTTCTGTTTAAAAATGAATTAAGTACTATTAGTTTTAGTGGAAAAGATGCTTTTGTATTTCTGATTTGTTTAGGTGGAATTATCATGGCCTCAGGGGGAAATATCATTTCGGCTTATCAGCAAAAAAGAAAAATGCCGGTTTTACAAACAAATGCATTCGGGATGATTTATGGCGGAATTGCTATGTTCGCAACGGTGCTTATTTTAAATAAACCTGTTGTTTTTGATGCTTCAGCAAAATACATTTTGTCGCTTATTTATTTGGCTGCTTTTGGATCAATTGTTGCCTTTTCAACTTATTTAAAACTACTGGGCGAAATTGGCCCTGATCGTGCAGTTTATATTGCCATAATTACGCCGGCAATCGCTATTGTAATTTCAACTATCTTTGAGGGATATGAGTGGGATTTATATGCATTTTTTGGCATTTTCCTGTTGTTTTCAGGAAATATTTTAGCATTGCGATTTAAAACCCAAAAGACATAGTTATGAAGACTTATTTTGAACCAAATAAAAATACCTGGGCTGATATTTTAAAGCGCCCGCTAATAGATGTTTCATCGCTGCACGAAAAAGTGCAAACTATTCTGAATGAGATTAAAATTGATGGTGATTTGGCTTTAAAAAAGTACACCGAACTTTTTGATAGAGTGAAACTGAATACACTGGCCGTTTCAGAAGAAGAGTTTAAGGAAGCAGAAAATCTTGTTAGTGATGAGTTGAAACAGGCCATTTCACTTGCTTCTGAAAATATATTCAAATTTCATTCAGCTCAAAAAACGGAAATAAAGAAAATAGAAACTACTTTGGGAGTTACCTGCTGGCAAAAAAGTGTAGGCATCGAAAAAGTTGGTTTGTATATTCCCGGTGGCACTGCCCCACTTTTTTCAACGGTTTTAATGCTGGCTATTCCGGCTAAAATTGCAGGTTGCAAAGAAATTGTACTTTGCTCGCCACCCGCAGCTGACGGAAAAATCAATCCGGCAATTTTGTATGCTGCTAAAGTTTCGGGCGTAACAAAAATGTTTAAACTGGGCGGTGTTCAGGCAATTGGCGCGATGGCTTTCGGAACTGAAACAGTACCAAAAACCGATAAAATATTTGGTCCGGGAAACCAGTTTGTAATGGCAGCAAAACAGCTGGTTAGCATTAACGATGTTGCGATTGATATGCCTGCCGGTCCGTCGGAAGTTTTGGTCGTTGCCGACAAATCATCAAATCCGGCATTTGTTGCTTCCGATCTTTTGTCACAGTCTGAGCACGGCGTTGACAGTCAGGTAGTTTTACTCACGGATTCTGAAGAAATAGTTGAAAATGTTTTAACTGAAATTGAAGTTCAATTAAAAGAACTTCCAAGGGCAACAACAGCAAAAAAAGCACTTGGACATAGTATTGCCATTGTCATAAAAAATGCAAATGATAGTATTGATCTGATCAATGAATATGCTCCTGAGCATTTAATAATCAGCACAAAAGATCCGATGAAAATTGGAGAGAAAGTAATTAATGCCGGATCTGTATTTTTGGGTGAATACACACCTGAAAGTGCCGGAGATTATGCATCGGGAACAAATCACACGTTGCCTACAAATGGCTGGGCAAGGGTTTACAGTGGTGTTAATCTGGATAGCTTTTGCAAGAAAATTACTTTTCAGGAGATTACTCCGCAAGGCTTGAAAAATATCGGGCCGGCTATTGAAATTATGGCTGCAACCGAACAGCTTTTTGCGCATAAAAATGCGGTTTCATTAAGATTGAAAAATTTAAAATAATAAAAAAGATGCTGAAATAAATTCAGCATGACGGTATAATATATTTACGTCATTCTGAACTTGTTTCAGAATCAAAATAACACGAAAAATAGGATGCTGAAATGAATTCAGCATGACGAACAAGCAAAAATTGATATTTAATAAAAAGCGTCAACCTGAATTTATTTCAGGTTCTCATGAAAGAAAAGATTAAAAAGATGCCGAAACAAGTTCGGCATGACGATCATAACATTAACGTCAACCTGAACTTGTTTCAGGTTCTAAATTATGAAAGGAGGATTTGTTTATATAATGAGTAACTCAAAAAGGTCTACTTTTTACATTGGAGTGACTAGCAATTTGAAAACACGAATTGCTGATCACAAAAATGGTATTGGATCAGAATTTACTTCAAAATATAAACTTACTGATTTAATGTATTATGAAGAATTTCCGGATATTTATCAGGCGATTGACAGAGAAAAACAATTAAAAAACTGGCATCGGCAGTGGAAAATAAATTTGATAAAATCTGTTAACCCTGAAATGAATGATTTGTATTGGGAGATTAGATGAATTTAAGATGCCGAAATATCCCGATAGCTATTGGGACTGCATGACGAACATATTTAAGAACGTCATTCTGAACTTGTTTCAGAATCAAAATAACTTATGAAATAGATGCCGAAACAAGTTCGGCATGACGAAAAGATAAAATAGAAAAGTAGATGCTGAAATGAATTCAGCATGACGTTCATGCAAATATTGATATTTAATTAAAACCGTCAACCTGAATTTATTTCAGGTTCTCATAAAAGAAAAGATTAAAAAGATGCCGAAACAAGTTCGGCATCACGAAAAGATAAAATAGAAAAGTAGATGCTGAAATGAATTCAGCATGACGAGCAGGTTAAAACGTCAACCTGAACTTGTTTCAGGTTCTTAATTAAAAGAAAAAACAATACTGATTATAAAATTATGGACATAAATAAACTACTCCGGAAAAACATTCAGATACTGAAGCCATATTCGTCGGCACGCGATGAATATACGGGTGAAGCCATGGTTTTTCTGGATGCCAACGAAAACCCATTTAATCAGCCTTACAATCGCTATCCAGATCCACTTCAGAAAAAACTAAAAGAGAAAATCTCAGCAATTAAGGGAGTTAATGTCAACAAAATATTTTTAGGAAATGGAAGCGATGAACCAATTGATTTATTGATTCGCGCATTCTGTGAACCCGGTCAGGATAACATCATAACTTTTGACCCAACTTACGGGATGTATGAAGTGTCTGCCGACATCAATAATGTAAAAGTTAAAAAGGTATCGCTCGATCAGCATTTTCAAATAAATGCCGATTTGATTCTTGGTGCGACAGACTCAAATACAAAACTCATTTTTCTTTGTTCGCCCAATAATCCCACAGGAAACAGTCTTGACATATAGATGAGATGGCAACGATCATAAAAAACTTCGACGGACTGGTTGTTCTGGATGAAGCTTATATTGATTTTGCGCCGGGTCTTTCACTACTTCCTGAAATCGACAAGTTTGAGAATCTGGTTATTTTACAGACCTTTTCAAAAGCCTGGGGAATGGCCGGTATCAGACTGGGAATGGCATTTGCTGCGGTTGAAATCATTCAAATTCTGAATCGAATAAAATATCCGTACAACCTGAATATTTTAACCCAACAAAAAGCACTTGAACTTCTTGGAAATTCAAAAGAGATTGAAAGCTGGGTGACTTTACTTTTAGAGGAAAGAGAGGAAATGGTTAAAAAACTGGAAAATTTTCCTTTTGTAGTGAAAATTTATCCTTCTGATGCTAATTTTATCCTCGTTAAAATGCACGATGCAAATGGCATTTATAATTTTCTTGTTGAAAACGGAATAATTGTTCGCAATCGTTCTAAGGTTCATTTATGCGATGATAGTCTTAGAATAACCATAGGAGAAAAAAGTGAAAACGAACAGTTGATTGCCGCATTGACTAGCTTAATTGATGGCACTATCATAAAAATAGACGAATAATGAAGCGAGTATTATTTATCGATCGCGACGGAACATTGAATTTTGAAACCGCAGACGAACAAATTGATTCGTTTGAAAAACTGGAGTTTTTGCCGGGAGTTTTTCGAAATCTTTGGTTTATCCAAAAAAATCTGGATTTTGAATTGGTTATGGTTACCAATCAGGATGGCCTTGGTACCGATTCGTTTCCGGAAGATACATTTTGGCCGGTTCATAATTTCATTTTAAAAGCGTTTGAAAATGAAGGGGTGAAATTCGATGATATTTGTATCGACCGCAGTTTTCCTGAAGATGGATTGGAAACCAGAAAGCCTGGAACCGGAATGCTTAAAAAGTATATGAATGGTGACTATGATTTTGCAAACAGCTTTGTAATTGGCGATCGCTTAACAGATATTCAACTGGCAAAAAACCTGGGTGCAAAAGGTATTTTAATCAATGATGGTAGTTTAGCAGAAAAACTTGAAAAAGAAGGTCTTACTGACACATGTGCACTGGTTTCAAACGATTGGGATGATATTTATGCATGTGTTGCATCGCCTGAAAGAACTGCAATTGTTGAACGAATTACAAGTGAAACTTCGGTAGTTGTTAAACTCAATCTAGATGGATCAGGAGTTTGTGATATTTCAACTGGATTAAACTTTTTTGATCACATGTTAAATCAAGTTGGAAGACACTCTGGTGCCGATCTGGAAATTAAAGTAAAAGGCGATCTGGAAGTCGACGAACACCACACTATTGAAGATACTGGATTGGCACTTGGCGAAGCATTTAAAAAAGCAATAGGGAACAAGTTGGGGATGGAACGCTACGGTTTTTGTCTTCCAATGGATGATTGCCTGGCACTGGCTGCCATTGATTTTGGCGGTCGTCCGTGGTTGGTTTGGGATGCCGAATTTAACCGCGAAAAAGTAGGCGACATGCCAACTGAAATGTTTATGCACTTTTTCAAATCATTTTCAGATGCTGCTTTGTGTAATTTAAATATAAAAGCAGAGGGTACAAATGAGCATCATAAAATTGAAGCTATTTTTAAAGCAACAGCAAAAGCAATTAAAATGGCAATTAAACGAGATATTTTTAATTTTGACCTTCCTTCAACAAAAGGAAAGCTTTAAAAAGAAGCCCCTCTTTCTCTCCCCTAAGGGAGAAAATGAAAAGATGAAAAAAGATATTATAATATAAACCGTACCTCTTCGGAATGTCCCCCTTGGGGGATTTAGGGGGCTTAAACAATATGAAAACCATAAAACCACTTCGCGAAAAAAAGAATACAGCGATACTCCTTATACACTGCCCTGACAAACAGGGTATTCTAGCTACCGTTACTGAATTTTTGAATAAGAATAAAGGGAATATCATTTATCTGGATCAACACGTTGACCGCGAGGAGAAAATATTTTATATGAGGGTTGAGTGGGAACTTGAAAACTTTGCCATTCCAACCGATAAAATTGGTGAATATTTTGAAACACTAATTGCTCATCCTCTGCAAATGACGTGGAAACTATATTTCTCAGATGAAAAGCCGCGAATGGCACTTTTTGTTTCAAAAATGCCGCATTGTCTTTTTGATATTTTGGCACGTTATACCGCCGGCGAATGGGATGTAGAAATACCTGTTATTATTAGTAATCACGAAACACTGAGGCCCGTTGCAGAACGGTTCGATATTGATTTTCAATATTTCCCTATCAACAATGAGAATAAAGATGATCAGGAAAACAACGAACTTGAACTTTTGAAAAATTATAAAATTGATTTTATTGTTTTGGCACGTTATATGCAAATTCTTTCAGAAGATTTTGTTAAAAATTATCCCAACAAAATTATTAATATTCATCATTCATTTCTACCGGCATTTGCAGGTGCAAAACCTTATCATGCAGCTCATGAACGCGGTGTGAAAATTATTGGGGCAACTAGTCATTATGTTACTTCTGATTTGGATGCTGGCCCTATTATTGAGCAGGATGTTACCCGTTGCAGCCACATCGATACTATTCAAATGTTAATAAGAAAAGGACGTGATTTGGAAAAAATCGTGCTTTCAAACGCGGTTTACAAACACCTTCAAAGAAAAATACTGGTATTTAAGAATCGTACGGTAGTATTTAATTAATTGAATGAAAAAGAGTTTCGTGAAATGGTTATTGTAATCGACTTCTTATTAAAATAAATAATGAATATTGTAATTA
This sequence comes from uncultured Prolixibacteraceae bacterium, assembly GCA_963849775.1. Taxonomy (GTDB): domain Bacteria; phylum Bacteroidota; class Bacteroidia; order Bacteroidales; family Prolixibacteraceae; genus Draconibacterium. The sequence goes on from CAWKIX010000017.1 coordinate 168,653, forward strand.
TAAAATATAATGCCGGAAACATTGAATCAGTTAATAATGCCTTAAACCGACTGGGAATTAAAGGCAACATTACCGCTGATCCGGAGAAAATAAGAAAAGCTGATAAAGTTATTTTTCCCGGTGTTGGTGAAGCCAGCACTACAATGGATTACCTCAGAAAAAATAAACTTGATGAACTGATAATTTCATTAAAACAACCGGTTTTGGGAATTTGTCTCGGGCAACAATTAATGTGTTCTCATTCAGAAGAAGGAGACACAACTTGTCTCGGAATTTTTGATGAAAAGGTAAAACGGTTTATTCCAAAACCCGGAGAAGAATTTGTTACCAAAGTGCCACACATGGGTTGGAATTCAATCTATGATTTAAAGAGTGGAATTTTCAATACTGAATTGGAGAAGGAATATGTTTATTTTGTGCACTCCTACTATGCAGGCATAGGAGAACATACAATTGCAACATGTAATTATATTGTGCCATTCAGTGCGGCTCTTCATCGCGATAATTTTTACGCTACTCAATTTCATCCTGAAAAAAGCGGATCGGTTGGAGCCAAAATATTGGAGAACTTTTTAAACCTTTAAAACGTAATTGCAAACATGGATAGATTAACCATTATTAAAGTCGGCGGCAAAGTTGTAGAACACGCTGAATCATTAAACGCACTTTTAGATCAGTTTGTGCGCATTTCAGGCAATAAACTACTTGTTCACGGAGGTGGAAGTACAGCTACCGAAATAGCAGGCAAATTAGGTATTGAAACAAAAATGGTTAATGGACGCCGCGTAACCGACAAAGATATGCTTGATGTGGTTACGATGGTTTACGGTGGCCTTGTAAATAAAAAAATTGTTGCCGGATTACAGGCAAGAAATTGTAATGCAATAGGGCTAACCGGTGCTGACCTGGATATGATCAGGGCAAAAAAACGCCCTGCAGAACCTATTGATTTTGGTTTTGTTGGCGATGTGGAAGAGGTGAATTCAAAAGAATTACGATTGCTGATAGATGAAAATATTGTACCTGTTATAGCCCCGTTAACGCATGACGGAAAAGGTGCATTATTAAATACAAATGCCGACACAATTACCTCCGAAATTGCCAAAGAGTTATCCAATTATTTTAATGTTTATCTTTTTTACTGTTTTGAAAAAAAGGGTGTTTTACTTGACGAAAATGATGAGTCGTCTGTTATTTATGATATTGACCAAAATACGTTTAATGATTATATCGAATCAGGAGTTATAAGTGGCGGAATGATTCCAAAACTTGAAAATGCCTTCTCCGCAAAACGAAAAGGTGTGCGCGAAGTTCTCATTACAAATACCGAAAATATTGCAACAGGACGAGGAACGCGAATTATTTAATTGAAGATTATTTGCGGCAATAATTCTTAATTTACTACATATCTCCAAACTTAATTTTTACAGAATGTTTCGATAGAACTTATTGCTTCTCACATTACACAAAATAAGCTTTTGTTTATATTGAAATATTCATGTATGTGCATATTAAAATAGTGACTTATTTATAAGGTTAAATCGCAATATTTTATTAAGTTAGCCCACTTGCAAATTATAAGGCGCAACACCCTTTTTTACTGGCTATAATGCACATTAAATAAAGATTATGACGGAGAAGAATAGTATAAATGATTGCGATATATGTGGGAACGGGTCAAATTGTTGTGAAAAAAACTGTTTTAAAGAATTTGAAGCGAATATTTTCAAGCAACTAACCAGCAATGAATTGGACTTTCTTGTTGAAGAAAAACAGCAAATTAGTTACAATGCGAAAGAAACCATAATAAAACAAAATACATCCTCAACTTTTGTTGTTTGCATGCGCGACGGCCTGGCAAAAGTTTATGTTGAAGGAGACAAGGGTAAAAATCTTATTGTTAAAATTATTGGCAAAGGTGATTTTATTAGCGGTGGTGGACTTTTTAATGGGAATGTTCAGCATTTTACTATTTCAGCAATAACACCGGTAAGGTGTTGTCTAATTGATTCTTCAAAACTTACAAAGTTGTTTTCTGAAAATAACAAATTTGCTGTTGAGTTACTTAGAAATCACACAAAACAAAGTAATTTTTTATTAAGTAAGCTGGTTAATCTTACGCAAAAATACATGCCCGGGCGCGTGGCTGACACTCTTCTGTATTTAAAAGAAGAAATCTATAAAAGCAAGTCGTTTTCAACTGAACTTACACGCCAGGAACTGGCCGAAATGTCGAACATGACAAAAGAAAGCTTAGTCCGTATTCTACAACAATTCAAGGAATCAAAACTCATAAAAACGCAAGGAAGTTCAATTGAAATAATTGATGAAAATTCATTGTTAAGTATTAGTCGCAATGGATGATTGACATTTGTCAATAAAGGAATTATTTTTTATCATTTCAGCAATGCTTATATATCACCATTTCCCCCGTATTTCTAAAGGTTAAGTGGGCTATTTTTACGCTGTAATTAAATATGAAATTTAGTAACCTTTTATCTAATCAATTTTGCGTTATGAAATACAATTCAATTTTAAAACTTTTAACATTTGCATTTGTTTGTGCATTCTTAGCTACGTCATGTGTTAAAGAAGGTCCAGTGGGGCCTGCCGGAGCCGACGGTAAAGATGGTGCGAATGGTGTAAATGGAGCTGACGGGAATGTTTCTTGCCTTGAATGTCATGATAGTGACATCATGATTCAAAAAGAAGGTCAGTTCTGGATGTCTGAACACAGTGTAGGAGCTATTGCTGTTGATTATGCAGGCGGACGTGCTTCATGTGCACCATGTCATTCCCACGAGCAATTCGTACAGACTATGAAGACTGGTTCTGTAGCCGGAGATATCACTAATCCAAGTGCATGGCAATGTAGTACATGCCATGGTATTCATGAAGATTTTGAAGGAGCTCAGGACTTTGCATTAAGATCAACTGCTCCAGTAAAGGCAAATTTTGACGAAACAGTAACAATGGATTTAGGTGGCAGTAGTAATTTATGTGCAATTTGTCACCAGTCACGTACAGCTGAACCAAATACTGCATCACCAGGAGAAACATTCAGAATTTCAAGTACTCATTACGGACCACACCATGGACCTCAATCAAATGTAGTTGCCGGAATGGGATTTGCAGAAATTGAAGGTGATATAGCATACCCTGCTGCAGGTAGTAATAACCATTTAGAAATGGCTTCATGTACAGGTTGTCATATGGCAGAGTTTACAGATGGAGAAGGTGGACACTCTTTTATTCCAAGTGTAGCTGCTTGTAACGACTGTCACAATGCCGATCTTGAAGACTATAATTATGGAGGTGTACGGACACAGGTTGAAGGTTTATTGGAAGAAATCAGGGATCAACTTGTAGATCTTGGAGTTGTTGAGTACATTGAAGCTGACGATGCTTATGAACCTGTTGTAGGAACCTACCCAATGATTCAGGCACAGGCTTATTTTAACTGGATTGGTATTGAAGAAGATCGTAGTATGGGTGCTCATAATCCAAAATATGTGAAAGCAATATTGCTTAATACAAAGCAGGCACTTGCCGGAGAAATTGCTGCCAACTAAAGAATTTGATTGAATACAAAAAAAGACTTCTAATTTTAAGAAGTCTTTTTTTTAAATTATATAAATATGAAATCTTTAAAATATTTATTCGCAGTTGTTTTTTTGGTATTGACACTTGCTGGCTGTAAATACAGTTTTATTGTACCTGAAGACATACCAAATATTGATCCTGATGACCCAAATGCAGAACAGGTAAGTTTTGCTAATGATATTCAACCGATTTTTGATAATAAATGCGTTATCTGTCATAGTGGCTCAAGAAATCCGAATCTAACTGATGGAAATTCTTATTCATCTTTAAATTCAGGTTATATTAATATAGACAACCCTGAAGGAAGTAAAATTTATACTCAGGCTGATCCATCGACCGGTGGTTCTCATAAAAAATATTCAAAAGCTGAAGCTGCTTTGGTGCTTGGCTGGATTAAACAAGGAGCTAAAGACAATTAACACTTCAAAAATGGTAATTATGAAAAAATATATAATACTACTGATAATTTCAGGATTTGCTTTGAGCACTTTTGCACAGGAAACCAAAGAAAAATCCAGCCCGGTTAGCGCACCATTTGAAAGTCCTTATTTGATTGACCAGCAAACGACGGTTGTTCCTGATGTTAAAACACTTGAATTTGTAATACAACATAAATTTGGTGCGGTTGAAAACGGAATTTCTGATGTGTGGGGAATTTATTCTTCAGCAAACGTTCGTTTAGGATTGGAATACGTGCCCATTAAAAACCTGCAATTAGGAGCTGGCCTTACAAGAAATAAAATGTACGGCGATTTTAATGCAAAATGGAGTATTTGGAAACAAACCGAAGATAATCGTATGCCTGTTGGAGTTGCTCTTTATGGTTCTGTCGCAATTAATGGTCAAAAAACAAGTGAATTTGGAACAGGAAAAGTAACTGACACTAAAGATCCAAATAATGTTATTGCACCTGATGATGTTAAATTTGGTGACCGATTGGCGTATTATTCACAATTGATTATCAGCCGTAGATTTAATGATTGGCTGTCTGTTCAGGCAGGTGCAAGTTTTACTCATTACAACATGGTAGAATGGGATTACGACCATGATATAGTAGGTGCACATGTAAACGGAAGAATTAAAATTTCTCCGCAAACATCAATAATTGCAACTTATGACGCACCATTAAAAATTAAAGACATATCTGAACAAACCAATTGGGATACTCATGCAGAACCAAGTTTTGCAATTGGTGTAGATATTTCAACTTATACCCATGCTTTTCAGATTTATATTGGAAACGCAAGCGGAATAATCCCACAGGATAATATGATGTTTAATAAAAGTAAATTCAATAAAGAAGGCATAGCGGTTGGATTCACTATCACCCGCTTATGGTTATTCTAAAAACTATTAGCCAGGGTTATTGAATTAACCTGTAAAAAATGGTAATATCCTGGTAGGTTATTACCATTTTTTACTTGAATCAATCATAAAAAGAATTAAAGGTTTAAAGCACTTAAAAAGTTAATATTAGTACAAAATCAACCATAAGATCAATATAAAAATATCTGTAATGAAATATCACCTGATTTTATTTTGTTTGATGATTTTAAGCATACCACAACTCTCTGTCGCGCAGTATGAGAATGCGGCAAATCATCCTTGTTTAAAATGTCATTCCCAGCAAACGTATTCATACCATAATGAGTACACTGACAAGCAGGAAAAAAGGTTAATGAATCCATATTACATTCTGGATACTTTGGCAATGTCAACAGGTGTTCATCATGTTTTTGATTGTACTGATTGCCATTCTTATGAATATACAAACTGGCCACATGATGCAAATCTTAAACTTGAACCAATGATGACTTGTCTTGATTGTCATGGTGGAGACGAATCATTTGCATCATATCAGTTTGAAAAAATAGAAGAAGAAGTTCATAAAAGTATCCACTACCAGGTTTACGGCGATAACTTTACCTGTTCAAAATGTCACAGTCAGCACACCTACCGGCCAATTACAAGAATAAGCAGCAGTGTTGTTGAAATTGTGGAGTACAGTAATAACATGTGTTTATCGTGCCATAACGATATGAAGCGGTTTCATCTGGTTACCGACGCCAGCAAACCAATGGTTGTAGATATACATAACTGGCTTCCCAATCAGGAATTGCATTTTAAACATGTACGTTGTATCGAATGTCATACACCTTTGGTTGATTCGTTAAATGTTTCTCATAACATTATGGCGAAAGAAAATGCCGTGAGACGCTGCGCTGAATGTCACTCTTCCAATTCATTGTTAAAAGCTTCTCTTTACAAATACCAGAATTTACAGGAACGCGCCGAAAATGGAAGTGTTTTGGGTGCACTGTCAAATGAAAATTATGTTATTGGATCACACCAAATACCAATTCTGAAAACCATTAGTCTGATTGTTTTCTTTGCTGCTTTATGTGGTATTATCATTCACGGCATTTTCAGAATAATTATTAAAAAGTAAACAATATGAACTCAGAAAATAAAATATATTTCTACCCGGTTTGGCTTCGTATCTGGCATGGCATTAATGCATTGGGTATTATAATTTTAATCATCACCGGCTTTACAATGAACTCAGGATTTGAGAAAGCCCTCATTAGCTTTAATCTAAATATAATTCTTCATAATTATGCCGGATTGATAGTAGCATTAAACTACCTTATTTTTTTTATTGGCAATCTGGTTACCGGCAATGGAAAATTTTATATTGTAAAACCAAGAAATTTTCTGAAAAGGCCGATTAAACAAGCCCAATATTATGCATGGGGAATGTTTCGTGGTATGAAAGCGCCCTACCCGCTTTCTGAAAAAAGGAAGTTTAATCCACTGCAAAAATATTTTTACATTATTGTGATGTACATTGCAGTGCCACTAGTAATTTTTTCAGGAATTGGCCTCATGTTTCCTGAATTAATTTTTGATAAAATATACGAGATAAGTGGAGTTCTTATTACAGCTGTTACTCATTCAGCAATGGGATTTTTTATATCCATTTTCCTGATTATTCACCTATACGTAGCTTCTATCGGGAAAAATCCTGTTGAGAATTTTAAAAGTATTATAAGCGGATGGCACCATATTTAAACTAAAATTTTATTGAAACCGAACATATTACAAATTTTGGAATAAAGAATATTATATAACCCCCATGATAAAGATGAACAGGAATTATAAATAAAAAAGAGGATAATGCGGGCAAGAGGAAAAACATGTGGGGTTAATTTGAAATACATATTTTCAAATACATTAGGATTCCTGAATATTAGGATTTTAGTTCTGGTCGGAATTTTAACTGTTTTTACAACAGGATTCATTGCAGCACAATCTAATGAAGATTGCGCCATGTGTCATGATGATTCAGGTTTGACAACATATAAAAATGGAAGAGAAGTTTCAAGATATATTCCAGCGGATATTCTTGAACATTCAGTGCACAACTACCTCGAATGTATCTCTTGTCATACTGATGCGGATGTAGAAGAATTTCCGCATCCTGATACACTGCAACCGGTTAATTGTGGCGATTGCCACGATGTTGCCATGGAAGATTTCATGAAAGGCGTTCATGGTAATGCATTTGCACGAAATGACCGAAATGCACCCAACTGCTCAGAATGTCACGGAACACACGAGATTAAAAGTTCTTCTGATCCTACATCCAGAACATACAAAATGAATATTCCGGTGCTTTGCGGACAGTGCCATCGCGAAGGAGCTCCCGTCGCACGTTCATATAATATTGCCGAACATAACATTTTGGAAAATTATAGTCAGGGTATCCATGGTCGTGGATTATTTAGCGCTGGTTTAATAGTAACGGCTACCTGTAACGATTGTCATGGAAATCACCTGATATTGCCACATACAAATATAAATTCAAGCATCTCGCAAAATAATATTGCTTCAACGTGTATGAAATGTCATGCTCGCATTGAAGACGTTCACGTAAAAGTAATTAACCGTGAATTGTGGGAGAAACGTCCGGGAGCTATTCCTGCCTGTACTGCTTGCCACCCTCCGCATATGGTGGAAAGGCAAAATATAGTAGAAAATATTTCAGATAGAACTTGTCAGGCGTGCCACGAACAGGATAACATTCATATGATTGTTGACGGAGAGCAAGTGTCATTAAAAGTTGATGTAAATGAAATTGCTGTATCAACACATAAAAATATAACATGTGTTAAATGTCACTCCGATGTAACCGCCAATATTGCAAGGCCTTGCGAAACTGCAGATAAAGTAGATTGTTCAAGTTGCCATGCAGAGGAAGCAGATGTTTATTTTTCAAGTGGACATGGTACTGCTTATTTTGCAAAACAGGAAAATGCTCCGTATTGTACCGATTGTCATGGATCGCATCTGGTAAAATCGAAGGCAGATGAAACCTCCCCAGTTTTCAGATCATCTATTCCTACGCTTTGTGGCGAATGTCACCAGGAAAACGGTAAAGCACTTATAGGTACTGATTTGAAAGAAAAGAGATGCACTTCGTGATTATTCTACTAGTGTGCATGGAAAAAGTCTGGAGGAAAAAGGTCTTTTATCAGCAGCCGTTTGTACCGATTGCCATACAGCCCACTTTATCTTAAGGAAGAAGATGAGCGATCCTCGGTTAATCCGGCAAATTTGGCCGCAACATGTGGTAAATGTCATAAAGGAATTTACGATGAATACAGTGCAAGTGAGCATGGGCATAAAAACAATACGGGAGAATTAAAATTCCCCACATGCGAAACCTGTCACACTGCCCATCATATTTCCGAAGTTCACGAGGATAAATTCATGTCGGAAATAACAAATCAATGTGGAAAATGCCACGAGGAACTTGCTGAAACTTATCTTGAAACATATCATGGAAAAGTTCATCAATTAGGATATTTGGAGGCAGCCCGTTGTTCTGATTGTCATGGCGCACATAATATTTATCCAATGGATAATCCAAAATCGACAATAAGTCCGAGAAATATTGTTGAAACCTGTAAAAAATGTCATACTGATGCCAATATGAAATTTACAGGTTATTTAACCCATGCCACCCATTACGACAAAAGTAAATTCCCATGGCTGTATTATACTTTCTGGGCAATGACAGCATTGCTGCTAAGTGTATTTGCCTTTTTTGGACTCCATACTTTACTCTGGCTGCCACGTTCACTTGGAGCAATGCTTAAAAAAAGAGATCATCCAAAAATCAAAGGAAAGCAATTATATATCAGAAGGTTTTCAAAAAGAAACAGGGTTACACATATTTTTGTAATCGTAAGTTTCATTTTACTTGCTCTAACCGGAATGATCCTGAAATTTGCCTATATGGATTGGGCTAAATCTTTATCCGATCTGATTGGAGGTGCATATATTGCAGGAATTATTCACCGTTTTGCAGCTGTAATTACTTTTGGGTATTTCTCATTTCATGTTATTTCAATGCTTAAAATTAAATTCAAAAATGGTGTTAAGGTTAGTAAATTCATATTTAGCAGCAATTCTTTAATGTTTAACAGGAAAGACATAAAAGATTTCTGGGCATCAATGAAATGGTTTACCGGCATTGGGCCACGTCCTAATTATGGCCGCTGGACTTACTGGGAGAAATTTGATTATTTTGCTGTCTTCTGGGGAGTTGTTGTTATTGGTTCTACCGGTCTGATGCTTTGGTTTCCTGAATATTTTACTAAATTTTTACCTGGATGGTTAATAAATGTAGCTCAAATCATTCATAGTGATGAAGCATTATTGGCTGTTGGTTTTATTTTTACAATCCACTTCTTTAATACTCATTTACGTCCTGAATCATTCCCAATGGACACAGTAATTTTCACCGGGTATGTTCCAGTTGAAGAATATAAAGCCGACAGGCCACATGAGTACGAACAATTAGAGAAAAACGGTAAGTTGAAGGATGTTCTGATTGAAAAAGAATTTTCGCCAAAAAGATGATTACGATTAAGATTTTTGGGTTTATTGCACTTTTCACAGGCGTTATTCTGATTGGACTAATTATATATTCATTGATCTTTCATTAGTTAAGCATTTTTACAAATGCAATTTTTATAGTTCAATGATAATAAATTCAATTAATTAATTTGCAGATATTGACAAAGTTACATATTTAAATCTCAAAAATAAGCACTAAAATTTAATAGCATAATTTCATAAAAATCAGGTATATATAGAAGATTTATAAATAAGCATGGCATATTGATAAATAGTGTAATTTTTACAAACTTGCATCACGAAAACAGGTTGCAATAATTCAACAAATCGATCTCATGAAATTACCTTCATCAATCAGAAACTGGATTTCAATTACTGGAGTAGTTCTGGCAATTTTTAATCTCGCATCAATTCTTTCTCTTGCTTTATTGAACATGGTTTTCAACTTTGGCGGATCATATATCGGGTTATTTATATATATAATTCTGCCCGGCTTTATGATCACAGGATTAATTCTAATCCCAATCGGAATGAGAATAACCAGAAAAAAAGCTAAACAGGCTGAAGAAAAAGGTGAAGAAAAAATTGGCCTGTTTTGAATTTTAATAATGTTGCCACACGAAATGCTGCTATAATTTTTATTCTTGGAACTGTTTTTCTACTTATTATTTCTTCAGTAGGAAGTTACGAAGCATTTCATTATACTGAATCAGTAGAATTTTGCGGTAAACTTTGTCACAAAGTAATGGAACCTGAATATACAACCTATTTTGGCTCACCTCATGAGCGCGTAGCTTGTGTTGAATGTCATGTTGGCTCGGGAGCAAGCTGGTATGTAAAAAGTAAATTGTCAGGGCTTTACCAGGTATATTCAGTACTTGCAAAAAAATACCCCACTCCTATTCCAACGCCGATTGCAAATTTACGTCCTGCACAGGAAACTTGTGAACAATGCCACTGGCCTGAAAAATTCTATGATTATAAATTAAAAGAAAAGCATTCATTTCTTGCCGATGAAACGAACACAGAACGAATTATAAAAATGCAAATTAAAACCAGTTCGCGAATGACGCAAAATGGTTTTGAAAAAGGAATTCATCAGCATATTGATCCGAATGTTAAAATTGAATATAAAACTACAACCGATAACCGTCAGGTTATTCCATGGGTACGTTATACAAATCTTCAAACCGGCGAAGTAACGATTTATAATGACACTGAAAATGATGTTACCTGAATCAGAACTTGATTCACTGGAAACACGAGTTATGGACTGTATTGATTGCCACAACAGGCCTTCGCATAATTATAATGCGCCGCAGAATTTTACCGATAAGTTAATGTTTGAAGGAGAAATTCCAAAAGATATTCCTGAAATTAAACTGGTTGCAATGATGGTATTAAATCAGGAATATCCAACAAAAGACAGTGCTTTTACTGGCTATAAAAAACAGGTTTTGGAATATTATCAATCCGGATATCCTGATTTGATTAATGAGAGAAAAGCGGATATTGACAAAGCAATTGTAGGAATCCAAACCGGATATGCAAATAATATTTTCCCCTTTAATGAAAGCTTCGTGGAAAGATTATCCGAATAATATCGGTCACATGGAATCTGATGGATGTTATCGCTGCCACAATGAACAGCCATACTGCTGAAAATGGGAAAGTGATTTCAAAAGATTGTAATTTGTGCCATAATATTTTAGCACAGGGTACAACCGGATGAAATGCATTATTCTGAAGGTCTGGAACCAATGGAATTTGAACATCCGGTTGATATTGATGAAGGCTGGAAAACAGAGCTTTGTTCTACATGTCATTCAGCATTTATATTGATTTATGTCAAACCAAATAAAATTGATGGCATTTTTTTTGTTAAAACATAAAAAAGTTGCATTTTTAAGTCATAACTTAAATTTATAAAGTTAACTAAGAGAATCAATAAATCGAAATAAAAAAAACAATTAATTTTTAAAAGAAATGAAAATGAATTACAAAAAATTAGTTTTTTTGCTGGGAATGGCAGTATTTTTAAGTTCTGCTGCAATTTCCCAGGATTATAAATATATTGGGGCGGCAAAGTGTAAAATGTGCCATAACAAGCCTGATAAAGGAGAACAATACACCAAATGGGAAAACAGTCCTCACGCTAAAGCCATGGAAAGCACTGAAAGGTGGTGAAGATAATAATCCAAAATGTTTGAAATGTCACTCAACTGCTGCCAGTATCGATAAGAGCTTAAATGGCGGTATTAAAGTTGAAGAAGGTGTTTCTTGCGAATCTTGCCATGGACCAGGTAGCGTTTATAAATCAGCTACTATTATGAAAAATAAGCAATTAGCGCATTCGAAAGGAATGATTATTCCGGAAGAAAAAGTTTGCAAAACTTGCCACAATGAAGAAAGTCCGACATTCAAAGGATTTAATTACAAAGAATATGTTGCAAAAATCGCACATGACGATCCAACAACTAATTAACGTTGTTAACATATGAATTTTAAAAATTCCTTTGCCTTCAAAACGCAAAGGAATTTTTTTAAACCAAAAGTTGATCACAAATAATATTTATTGTTTTATTTCGTTTTATTTAATAAATTATCCTTTTAGAGCCTGGTTTGCAACCCATGTGTTACATAATACTAAATGATGATGTGGGACGAGAGAGAAATAGTAAACGTAACACCTATTATTAATTAAATTAAGTCATGAAAAAGGCATTTTCATTTTTATTTTCCATGCTTGTTTACCGGTATCCTTATAATGGTATTTGCCATTGCAATTGGATATGCAACTTTTATTGAAAACGATTTTGGCACCGCAACAGCAAAAATTTTAGTATACAATTCAAGATGGTTTGAAGGACTTATTTGTATTACTGAGTATCAATCTCATTGGAAGTGTCATTATAAATAAAATGATTGCAAAAAAAACAATGGCCAATATTTCTGTTTCACATGGCGTTTGTTGTAATTGGAATTGGCTCGTTAATTACAAGATATTATGGATTTGAAGGAACCATGCATATTCGTGAGGGAGAAGCATCAAATACAATTGTTTCAGATGCTTCATATATAAATGTAAAGGTTGAATCGGGAGATCAAACTGCATCAACAGAAAAAAGTGTGATGTTTTCTCCCTACACAGCAAATAATTTTTCACAAAATAAATATTAACGGAAAAACAATTCATGTTGAAAATCTCATGTTTATGCCATCTGCTGAAGAAACAATTACCATTGATCCGATGGGTGAACCAATTGTTTCTTTTATGGCAATCGGCAATCAAAATCAACGCATTGATTTTAATTTACGAACCGGTGATTCAAAACAAATCGACAATATTTCCATTGGATTTGAAACTCCATCGCAAAATACAATTCAACTTCATAGTATCCGGTAATTCGCTTGTAATGTCTGCAATAGATTCCGTAACTATTTCAGAAATGTCAGGCAAAGAACCTGAGGTTATTCCGGCAAATACTGAAGTTGCTATTGATGGTCAAAAAGTATATTCAACAGGTACTGTAACCTTTGCATTGAAACAATATTTGCAAAATGGAAAGACCCAATTGGTGTACAACCAACCCGAAAAAGGAATGATGACAGTTGATGGACTGCAAATGAGAATTTCTGACGGATCATCATCAAAAGAGCTTATTGTTTACGGATCAACAGGTGTTGTTGGAGAACCATTTTCCACAACTATTGGTGATGTTAAGGTTTCGGTATACTTACGGTTCAAGATTAATTCAACTTCCTTTTTCAATTGCTTTAAAAGATTTTCAGCTGGAAAGATATCCGGGTTCAAATAGTCCATCATCCTACGCAAGTGAAGTAGTGCTAAGAGATGGTGCGATGGAAAAACCATTTCGCATTTTCATGAACAATATTCTTAAATATAAAGGATATCGATTTTTCCAGTCAAGTTACGATACTGATGAAGGTGGAACAATTCTTTCCGTAAACCATGATAAAGCAGGTACATCAGTTACTTATTTTGGATACCTGATAATGGCGATTGGAATGATTCTTACTTTATTCACAAAAAGCAGCCGATTTAAATCGCTATTAAAAACATCAGCCAAATTGCGCGAAGAAAGAAAAAAACTTTTTACAGTTATTGTATTCGGATTATTTTTTTCAGTAGCTGCCAATGCCCAAAATACAATTCAGAACAGTGACCGACTTGATTCAAATCATGTTACTGAATTTGGAAAGTTGGTAACTCAAAGCCGACAAGGACGACTTGAACCTGTATCAACAATTGCATCTGAAATCGTGAGAAAAGTTGCCAAAAAAACAAGTTGGGAAGGAATGTCTCCTACTGAAGTTTTTCTTGATATGCAGGCAAATCCGGAAAAATGGAAAAATATTCCGTTTATAAAAGTTGCAAATCCTGAACTTCGTAAAACTATTGGCGCTTTTGATAATTATGTTTCATTCAATTCATTGGTTACAACCCGCGAAACTTGGTGGATATAAATTAAGTTCTCTGGTTTCGGCTGCATATTCGAAAGAAAAGTAATGAAAGAAATAAATTTGATAAAGAAGTTATTAATGTTGACGAGCGGGTAAATATTTTATTGGATGTTTTCTCCGGAGAATTTTTAACTATTTTTCCGGTTCCGGGAGATAGCAAACCACAAATGGGTTTCAATAAATGAAACGAACCAACTTAGCTCTGAAAATGCAGATTTTGCACGAAATACATTTCAATCTTATTTGACATCTGTTGGGCGCCACGACTGGGCAACAGCAAATCAGATGCTTGCATCGTTAAAAACAAACCAGCAACAAAATGGGGCTAAAGTATATCCGTCGAAATACAAAAATCAATTTGGAAGTACTTTATAACAACCTTAATATTTTTGGAAAACTCTCCAAAATATTCATGTTTACCGGGTTGATTTTGCTTGTTCTTGCAACTTGCCAATGTTGTTTAATCCTGATATTAAACTTGGACATTGTTAAAAAAATCTGCATTTTATTTTATCCTGCTTCTTTTCATTGCTGAAACAGCAGGTTTGGGAATTCGCTGGTATATATCGGATCATGCTCCATGGAGCAATGGTTACGAATCGATGGTATTTATTAGCTGGGCAACTTGTTTGGGTGGTTTAATTTTTGGCAAGCGATCTGAAATAACACTTTCACTTACCACTGTTTTAGCCGGACTTACATTAATGGTTGCCGGAATGAGCTGGATGAGTCCTGAAATTACCAACCTGGTTCCAGTGTTAAAATCATACTGGTTAATTGTGCATGTTGCAGTTATTACGGCAAGTTACGGATTTCTCGGAATTAGCGCATTACTCGGATTTTTAAACCTGATTTTAATGATTCTCAGAAATAAAAAGAATAAAGCACGTGTGAATTTTACGATAAAAGAACTGGTAAATATTACCCAAATTGCAATGCTTATCGGATTGTTAATGATAACGATTGGTTCTTTTCTGGGTGGCGTTTGGGCCAACGAAAGCTGGGGGCGTTACTGGGGTTGGGACCCTAAAGAAACATGGGCTCTGGTTACCGTTTTGGTTTATACTTTTATTGGTCACATGCACAAAATTCCGGGATTTCGTGGAAATTTTGCAATCAGTACCGCAGCAGTGCTTGGAATCAGCTCGGTATTAATGACCTATTTTGGTGTAAATTATTATTTATCAGGATTACACTCGTATGCACAGGGCGAACCAGCCCCAATTCCAACAGGGGTTTACATTGCGGTTGCTGTTGTTTTTGTGGTTATATTAGGTGCTTTTATGTCTGAAAAAAACATGAAACCGGAACAGGATATAAATAAGGTATAATCGCATTTAAGTCAAATACATTATAATTAATTTTCTATTACAGGGTATCCGACCCCACCTAACCTCCCTAAAGGGGAGGAATAGTCACCCTTGGGGGGATTTAGGGGGTCAATATTTTAAAATGAATTTTCAATTTATTAGTAAATGATTTTTGTATTTTACTTTTAAGTGGACAATCCCTTTTATATTTTTGAAAATGAATCATTCAGAAGATAAAACAGATCAATTTTCCCAACTTATTATTGATTGCCGGAAACGGACGAAACGTCGGTAAAACATGGTTGGCCTGTCGAATTATTGAAAAGATTGTCGCAAAATCAAAATGTCACAGCAATAAAAATTTCATCTCATTTTCATGCTGTAGATGTTGATTCGATAATCATTCAAAATGAACAATTTATAGTTTGTATCTGAGACAAGAAATCAATTCAAAAGACAGCTTCTTTAATGTTGCAAGCAGGAGCTGAAAAAGTTTATTTTATAATGGCTTCACCGACTGCATTTCTTAGAAGCATTTCAATTTCCTAAAAAAGATCTTAAAGACAAAATTATAGTTTGTGAATCTGGCGGATCTAATTGAAATATGTTAATCCGGGAATTTTTCTTTTTGTTATGAAAGATGGATCGCAAATTCAAAAACCTCATTTATTAGAATATTCACCAATAGTTATTATGAACATGACAACAATCAATTTGATTTTGATTTCGACAAAATATCAATTTCAGACAGGAAAATTTGCACTGAAAAACTAAAGTGAATTAAATATGACATTTTGAGTTCTTTAAATTTTGCCAGCAAATCTTCGGTTGAAATAACCCCAAAATGACGATAAAACTCCTTCCCTTCCCGATCCAGCAAAATCTGCAACGGAACCGCAGAAATTCCATAATATTTCATCCAATCCTGATTTTCAGGTTTCATAATGTGCATAAAAACTACATTTACATTTACTTCATTTGTATTTTCAATTGCCTTTCAAAACCGGTTCCATCTCTTCACATTCAATACAACCCGTTGAACTAAATTCAAGAAAAGTAAAATCGAAATCTTCATTGTTTTTAATGTAATTATACTCCTGTTGAATTTTTTGTTCAACAGACAATGCTATTCCCGGAGCTACATTTTCCTGCATCTTTTCAGAAATAAACCGGTTTAGTTTTGGCCTGTTCAGAAATCCCTATTCCCAAAACAAGGATAACCGCAACAATACAAGCAAATATATTTTCGACCTCAAAAACATTTAATTCCTATAGATTTTGCAAATATAGTCATTTGTGAGAGTCGATAGCCGATAACCATGAAATTCATATTAATCCCTACAAATTGCAGATAAGCAAAGAATAAGGTTACCTTAACCAAAATATTTTTGCAATTTTGCAACAACTATAAAAATGTGCTATGCAGAAATACATCGACCTTTTAAAGAAATTAATTTCAACTCCATCTTTTAGCAAGGAAGAGGAAAATGCTGCGGAAATAATGCATGATTTTCTTGATGAACATGGCATTCAATATGAAACATTGGAAAATAATACCTGGGCGCGATGCAAATATTTTAACAAAAATAAGCCCACCATTTTACTTGATTCTCATATTGATACAGTAAAACCTGCAAAAGGTTATACAAATGATCCGTTCACACCTATTGAAGATGGCGACAAACTATTTGGCCTGGGAAGCAATGATGCAGGCGGACCACTTGTTTCACTTTTAGCCGCTTTCATTCATTTTTATGAACGTACTGATTTACCATTTAATTTAATTTTTGCTGCAACTGCCGAGGAAGAAATTTCAGGAAGTAACGGACTTGTAATAGTTCTTCCCAAAATAGCGCCGGTTGATTTTGCAATTATTGGCGAACCTACAAAAATGGGACTTGCCATTGCCGAAAAAGGATTGTTGGTAATTGATTGTTATGCGCACGGAAGATCAGGTCATGCGGCGCGCGAAGAAGGCGAAAATGCACTTTACAAAGCTGTTGAGGATATTCAAAAACTTCGTGGTTATAAATTCGATAAAATATCGGAGTTGCTTGGCTCGGTAAAAGTTTCGGTAACGCAAATTGAAGCCGGTATACAACACAACGTTGTGCCCGATAATTGTCATTTTGTTCTTGATGTGCGTACCAACGAATTCTATTCCAACGAAGAGGCTGCCAGGATAATTGAAGGCATTATTACATCGGAAGTAAAACCAAGATCTTTTCGATTGAATTCTTCAGGTATACCAATGAATCATCCGTTTGCACAACTTGCAAAACAGAAAGGCATTCATATTTACGGATCACCAACTACTTCTGATCAGGCAATTATTCCATTCAATTCTGTAAAAATTGGGCCCGGAGATTCTTCCCGCTCTCATACTGCGAACGAATACATTCACAAGAGTGAGATTTTTTCTGGCATTGAAAAATATATTGAGCTACTTGAAGATTTGGTACTTTAAAAACTTTTTATTTTGAATTTCTCTCAATCAAACGAACAACCCAATAATCCGCTTCATGGCAAAACGCTGGAAGCCATTATGGTTTACCTTGTTAGTTATTATGGTTGGGAAGAACTTGGCAATAGAATCCGCATTAATAGTTTTCGAAAAGATCCAAGTATAAAATCCAGTTTGAAATTTCTTAGACGAACACCGTGGGCCCGCGAAAAAGTAGAGAAACTTTATGTTGAAACCATTCAAAAAAACCAGAAATAAGTATTGTAAAGCTTCTTATTTATCGAAATTGAATTATCGAATTTTAAAGTTTGGTTCGATTTAAATTTATCACGTCTGGAAAGATATTTTTGGTCAGGTTAAATAATTAATTAAATTGAGATTCTTTCACTCCATTTCATTTCGTTCAGAATGACAGGAAGTTAGATTAAGCTATAGCAAGTGGTGGGGATATTTTGGCGGTATTACCGCCAAAATATCCCCACCACTTGCAAACATTCTAAAGCCTTGTCATTCCGAGCAAAGCGAGGAATCTCTTCCAACTTTAGCAGACACTAGTGAACCAATATAATAACTTCCTCAAAACACTTCTTATTAAATCCTGTTTTATACTTAGTTAATGTTAACAAGTTGACAAATATCTTTGACAAAAAAGTATTTCCGTTAACGGTAACGGTAATTTAAATTTGTTAGTTTTGCAGCAAAAATTCATCTAAATCAAAAGTTTATGATTCTTGGCTTATTAAAAGAACATGGAACAGAAACCAGGGTTGCGTTGCTTCCGGAAACTGTAAAAGCCTTTACCGACCTAAAAGTTGAGGTTATTGTTGAAAAAGGCGCCGGAGAAAATGCGTTTGCTTCTGATGCAGAATATGAGGCAGTTGGCGCCAAATCTGTATCTCGCGATGAAGTATTTAAAAAGGCCGAAGTTCTGTTACAAATTCAGCAACCTGCTGAAAAAGATATTGAGAAAATTAATGAAAAACAGGTTTGGATTAGCGCGTTTAATCCACTGTGGGAAACCGAACTGGTAAAAACATTTCTGAAAAAGGGAGTTACTACTTTTAGTCTTGACATGATTCCGCGTACTACACGTGCCCAGGCGATGGACATTCTATCTTCGATGGCAACTGTTTCCGGTTATATGGCAGTGTTGGAAGCAGCGGCTAAATTACCTACATTCTTCCCAATGTTTATGACAGCAGCCGGTACAATTCGGCCAGCCAATGTATTGATTTTGGGAGCCGGAGTGGCAGGATTGCAGGCAATTGCAACGGCAAGAAAACTGGGCGCGCAGGTGCAGGTTTTTGATGTACGTTCAGCAGTAAAAGAAGAAGTGATGAGCCTGGGCGGAAAATTTGTTGAAGTTGAAGGTGCAACCGAAGATAAAGCTGCGGGAGGTTACGCTGTTGAACAAACCGAGGAGTTTAAAAAGAAGCAGCAGCAAGCAATTAATGACCATGCTGCAAAAGCAAATGTAATTATTTGTACTGCACAAATTCCAGGGAAAAAAGCTCCTTTACTTATTCCAAAAGAAGCTGTGGAAGCAATGAAACCGGGATCAGTAATTATTGATCTTGCTGCTTCATCAGGTGGTAACTGTGAATTGACAAAAAATGATGAAACTGTTATTCACAAAGGCGTTTCAATTATTGGTCAATCCAACTATCCGGCACAAAAATCAATGGATGCCAGCCGTATGTTTGGAAAAAATGTAATCAACTTCATGAAACTTATCATTGGTGACGAGGGTGCTCTGAACCTGAATTTTGAAGACGATATAGTAAAAGGTACCTGTATAACACATTCAGGTGAAGTTTACAATGAACGAGTAAAATCAGTAATCGAAACAAAATAAAAAATCAATATGGAAAGCGTATTAAATTTTTTAACTACCAATAAAGATGCGATATTCATTATCGTATTATCGGTCTTTCTTGGGTTCGAGGTTATTTCAAATGTTCCGTCTGTTTTGCACACTCCCTTAATGTCGGGAGCCAATGCAATCAGTGGTGTTATTATTATCGGAGGTATTATTTTAGTTGGGCACGCTTCAACAACATTCGAATGGGTACTTGGTTCTGTCGCCCTGTTTATGGCTACTTTAAACGTAGCCGGAGGATTTGTTGTTACCGACCGCATGCTTGAAATGTTTAAAAAGAAGAAAAAATAAAATGAATACGATGATTCTTTTAGATACAATAATGCCAGGACAAGTGGTCCTGGAATACAGCTACCTCCTTTCTGCTATAATGTTTGTTATCGGACTAAAATTGCAAAGTCATCCTGAAACTGCGAGAAAAGGAAACTTTTGGGCAGCTTCCGGAATGATTCTACCAATGATCACAACGCTTGCTTTAAATAAAAGTGGAATGGGAGAAGGAATTTCCCTTACAAACGCAGTTGCAGTGATACTGATTATTGCTGCAGGTAGCATAGTTGGTACAATAATGGCACGCAAAGTTAAAATGACGGCAATGCCTCAAATGGTATCATTCTTTAATGCTACCGGTGGAGCTGCATCGGCTGCAGTTGCGCTTATTGAGTACAACAAAAATCCAGATCAGGCACTATTGGTTACTTTGCTTGGACTTGTCGTTGGTAGTATCGCATTCAGCGGTAGTATGATTGCCTATGGTAAGTTAGACGGTAAAGTCGGGGATATTTTTTCAAAATTCATGACTTACCTGAACCTGCTTTTTATGGCAGTAATTGTTGTCATGATTTTACTTGTATTATTTGGTGGGTTCGATTCACAAACAAATTCTTACATCGTTTATGGACTACTTGTTCTGAGTATTATTTATGGAGTAAGTTTCGTAATGCCAATTGGTGGAGCCGATATGCCGGTCGTTATTTCACTGCTGAACTCATTAACTGGTATTGCAGCTGCAATGGCAGGTTTTATTTACCAGAACGAAGCAATGATCCTTGGTGGTATTTTGGTTGGCGCAGCCGGTACAATTCTTACCATTCAAATGTGTCGCGCAATGAACCGGTCGCTGATAAATGTAATTATTGGCGCATTTGGTGGCGGCGGCGCTGCTGTTGATCGCGAACACGGTTCAATAAAAGAGATAACATTAAGTGATGCTGCAGTATTACTGAGCTATTCGCAGAAAGTAGTTATTATTCCGGGTTACGGTTTAGCAGTTGCTCAGGCACAACATATCGTACACGAATTGGATACATTGCTCGGCGGTAAAGGTGTGGAGGTTAAATATGCAATTCATCCGGTAGCAGGCCGCATGCCGGGTCACATGAATGTTTTACTGGCAGAGGCTGATGTTCCTTACGAACAGCTTGTTGAAATGGATGATATCAATCCGGATATGCAAAACGTAGATGTTGCAATTGTTATTGGCGCAAACGATGTGGTGAATCCGGCAGCCAACGACGACCCGAGCAGCCCGATTTACGGCATGCCTATTATTAAAGCTTACGAAGCAAAAAATATTATTATTATGAAACGTGGTATGGGTAAAGGTTATGCAGGAATTGAAAACTTCCTGTTCTTTAACGACAAAACCCGAATGCTATTTGGCGATGCTAAAAGCTCTATCCAAAAATTGGTTTCTGAAATAAAAAGCATGTAAATAGCTTAGTGCTGAGAGCACAGGGCAAAGAGATTTGAAAAAATGCCATTTCTGTCAGCCGACAGAGGTGGCATTTTAGTTATAAAGCATCCAACTTAAATATTTTGCATTTCTCCAATTAACCAACTTGATATAAATATAGTCCTCTTTCTTTGAATTTTCATTTATGAATTTCCGGAACATATTTCCCACAAGTTCGAAATCAGTTTCATTTTTATAAATAAAATATTTTGTCACTTCTTCTTCTGAGTTAATTCCATAAGGAATTCTTCCATCTCCTTTAAAATCAAATTCTTTCAAATTTGTACTGCTATTTAAAGAATCAAGAAATGCATTAAACAAATGCAGGTTCTTTTCATTATTATCACAAGAATATTCAAAAGAATTTTCAGGATATCTAAATATTTTAGAATATTTTATTTTAGTAAAAGAATTATTTACTATTTCAAATTTGACCTCCTTGTTTGTAATTTCAACTTCATAGATATCAATTTTATCACCATTTATTAAGACAACTTTTCCAGTATTTATTGGCAATATAGTTTCAACTGAAGCAGGTCCAACAGCTGTAAAACATATTTCACCAATAGAAACGTCTTCAAACCGGACAATCAACTCATCATCAAGCTCATATGTTGAAATTTCAATTGAATAATTTATACACGGATAAGAAGCTGTTGTCTGAAATTTAAGTACTAGTTTGGGATTTTCAATTTCAGAATACAAATAAACTTCTGCCGGAAAAAATTCGATATCAGTATTCAAATTTTTATCAGAAATAAAATCAGAGTAATCATCTGAAACGATGGTGTTTTCTGTACATGAAAACAAAATTAATAAGAAGAATGAAATCAAACATAGTTTCATAACAACATTTTCATGAAAGATATAAATAATACTTTTTAAGTTGCTTGAGTATGAATAAATTATTTTTCTAATATTTAATTATGAATCGAAAAAATGAAATATTGTTCAGACAACCTGATTCTTATTGTACCGGTTTCGGTATTCCAAAGGGGTTATCCCGGTTAATTTTTTGAAGGTTGTACGAAATGCCTTTGTATCTGTATAACCCACTTCAAACATCACTTCATTAATGTTTTTTCGGCTGTTTTCGATGTTTCGTTTGGCAGCCTCAATTTTTACGCGCTGAATATATTCAAGCACCGAATTATTGGTGGCCTGTTTAAAACGGCGTTCTAAACTTCTGCGCCCAACGGCCATTCTCTCAGCCAATTCATCCACAGTAATTTTTTCTTCAATGTTTCTTTCAATAAATTCCTGTGCCTTTTTTATTTCTTCATCGTTATGTTGTTTCTGCCCTTTAAACATGGCAAAAAACGACTGACTGTTCCGGCCAATATCAATGGCAAAATATTTCGAAGTTAAAACCGCTGTTTCCCTATTAGTAAATTTCTCAACTAAATACAATAAAAGATTCCAGTATGAATTTGCGCCACCACTGGAATAAATTCCATTCTCTTCGGTAATTATACTTCCATGCTGAACATCAACTTCAGGAAACATTTCATGAAAATCATCAATAAACCCCCAGTGAGTGGAACATTTCTTTCCGTTCAGCAAACCTGTTGATGCAAGTAAAAATGCACCCACACATAATGACGCAACTTCGGCGCCTGATTTGTATTGATTGACAATCCACGGAATAAGTTTTTTATTTGAATCCAGCGCAACAGACAAATCACCAAACATTGCCGGAATAATAATTAAGTCTGTTTTTTCTACTTCGCTTATTATCTTATCTGCATGAACAGTATAAAGTCCGTTGTTTAATTTCACATCCTTCTCCGCTCCTACCAACTCAACTTTAAACATGGTTGGTTTGCCTTTTACATTCAAAAACCGGTTAACAGTTTCAAAACAATATTGCGGGTCGGCAATCGACTGAATGACTGAATTTTCAGCCACAAGAATTGATATTTTCTTCATTACAATAATTTAAGACTAATTTGTCGTAATTTACCTCAAAATTTGTCGTTTTCACACATCAAAATATCACACTATCATCAGTAATTTTACAGTAATGATAGTGAAACGATAAAATCTATTAAAAGTTTAATCATGGAAACAAACGAAAAAATATTAATTACAGTTGAGACCAGCATTGAAGCGCCTGTTGAAAAAGTATGGAATTTCTGGACGAAACCAGAACATATTACTCACTGGAATTTTGCATCAGATGACTGGCATTGCCCATGGGTAAAAAATGATGTACGCGAAGGCGGAAAATTTGTTTGGAGAATGGAAGCCAAAGACGGAAGTTTTGGGTTCGATTACAATGGGAAATACATCAAAGTAATTCCTAACAAACGTATTGAAAAAATAATTGAAGACGGAAGAATCGTGACAATTGAATTTAAAGAAGACGGAAACAAAACCCATGTTACCGAAGTTTTTGAGGCTGAAACTCACAATCCGGTTGAAATGCAAAAAACGGGCTGGCAGGCAATTCTGAATAACTTCAAAAAATATACTGAAGAATCGGAAACAATGGAAAAAATGCATTTTGAAATTGTTATTGCCGCTAAACCTGAAAAGGTATACAATTATTATGCTGGCAGATAAAACCTATCGCGAATGGACTAAAATATTTAATCCTACTTCACATTTTAAAGGATCGTGGGAGAAAGGTTCAAAAATCCTTTTCATCGGAACCAATGAAGATGGTAAGGAAGGAGGAATGGTAAGCCGTATTCAGGAAAATATACCTAATCGGTTTGTAAGTATAGAACATCAGGGTATTTTGGAGAACGGCAAAGAAAAAACTTCCGGCCCTGAAGTAGATGCCTGGAGTGGCGGGCTGGAAAATTATACTTTTTCCGAACAAAACGGGAAAACACTTCTTTCCATAAATATGCAGACAAAAACCAAACTGGATGAAAACATGAGCTCCTATTTTGCAGAGACATGGCCCAAAGCTTTGGAACGTTTAAAGACAATTTGCGAACAATAATTATTAATACATTAAAAATTTAAAATTATGGCATCAGTAAATGTTTATCTCAACTTTCCAGGAAATACCGAGGAAGCTTTTCTTTTTTACAAATCAGTTTTTGGTGGCGATTTTTACGGCCAGGGAATTATGCGCTTTAAAGATGTGCCTCCCTCCGACGATATGCCACCAATGCCTGAAGGTGTTGAAAACATGATAATGCATGTTGGGTTACCTATTCTTGGCGGACACATATTAATGGGGTCCGACGCGCCCGGGCAAATGGGGTTCAAAGTAAATATGGGAAACAATGTGTATATCAGCGTTCAACCCGACACCCGCGAGGAAACCCGAAAATTGTTTAAAGCACTTTCAGAAGGTGGAGTTGTTGAACAGGAACTACAGGATATGTTCTGGGGCGATTATTTTGGAAGTTTAAAAGATAAGTTTGGCGTTCTTTGGATGTTTAACTGCTCCGAAAAAGAATAAATGAATATCGAAGGCAAAACATTGCGGATTTGTGAAAAGGGACATCGCTACTATAAAAGCAGTGATTGCCCCACCTGTCCGCAATGCGAAAGTGAACGGAAGCCAGAAACCGGATTTATTTCATTAATTGCCGCACCTGCCCGTCGGGCTTTGGATAATAACAACATTTCGTCCCTGAATGATTTATCAGATTTTACCGAAAATGAAATTCTTCAATTTCATGGAATGGGAAAAAATGCAATTTCAAAATTAAAAGAAGCAATGCGGAAAGAAGGATTACAGTTCAAAAAATAAATACAGATGAATTCAAATCGACTCGAAATAACAACACAAATCCAGATTCTTAAACCAATATTGGAGGTTTTCGAAGGTATAGTGAATCCCGAAAAAATGAGCAATTACTTTATTTCCAAAAGTTCAGGCAGAATGGAGGAAGGAAAAACAGTGACTTGGAATTTCCCTGAATTTGAAGAAGTTTTCCTGTGGAAGTTGGAAAAATTGAACTCGACAAATCAATCACATTTTTTCTGGGGTAGTAACAACGAAAAAACAGAAGTAAATATTGATCTTTTTGAAAAATCCAGTAACGCTACGCTGGTAAAAGTGACTGAAAAAGGGAAAGAAAATAATCAGGACGGAATCAAATGGTTAAAAGGAAATACGGAAGGATGGGCAAATTTTCTGGCGTGTCTCAAAGCCTATTTGGAATATGGAATTAATTTGCGTAAAGGTGCTTTCGATTTTTTAAAAGATAAAATTCTGCCAGATGAGATTTTAGAGGTTTCCACGGATTGTGAAATTCGAACAACCCGCGTCGTTAACTTTTCGCAGGAACAGGTTTTTAAAGGCTGGAGCGATCCCAATCATTTAAAAAACTGGTGGGGACCAAATGGATTTACAAATTCATTCCACAAGTTTGATTTTCGCGAAGGCGGTAAATGGAGCTTTATTATGCATGGCCCTGATGGTACCGATTATCCAAACGAATCGGTTTTTGTAAAAATAGAAAAACCGTCGATGATTGTATTTAATCATGTGGTAATGCCTTATTTTCAGATTGTAGCCACTTTTGAAATTATTTCACCTACCAAAACAAATGTGATCTTCAGAATGCTTTTCAAAACACCCGAAGAATGCAGTAAAGTAAAAAAATACGCCGTAGGAAAAAATGAGGAAAACATGGACAGGTTGGAAGAAGAATTAAAAAATGTGGTCATTGAATAGACCATTTTCAAAATTCAGACTAATGAGAACACTTACTTCGTTTATGTTTATAACGCTTAATGGTTTTTACAAAGGAGAAAACGATGATATAAGCTGGCACAGGCATGGCGGAGAAGAATCAGAATATTCCGAAGAAATGCTTGAATCTGATAACATTCTGCTTTTTGGACGAAAGACCTATGAAAATATGGTTTCTTTCTGGCCTACTCAAACTGCAAAAGAGATGTTTCCAAAAGTTGCGGAGGGCATGAATTCTGCTGAAAAGATTGTTTTTTCAAACTCACTTAATAACGCAACATGGAAAAACACAAAAATCGTCAGCGGTGATATTGTATCTCAAATAACTAAATTGAAACAATCGAAAGGAAAAGATATGGCAATTCTTGGCAGTGGAACAATTGTCAGCCTTTTTGCCGGTCACCGGCTTATTGATGAGTATCAAATTATGATTGACCCGGTTGTAATTGAAAAAGGAACTGTAATCTTTGAAAATATAATAAGCGCAGTGAATCTTAAACTTACAAGTTTTAAAACATTTAAAAGCGGTGTAGTGCTTTTAAATTACGCACCACTTTAAAATCTACATTAATTATCTTAAAAATTTGATCATGAAAAAACAAATATATCCTTGTTTTTGGTTTGACGGAAAGGCAAAAGAAGCAGCAGAATTTTACTGCACGGTTTTTAATAACACAAAAATTACTGCTGAAAATCCATTGGTTGTAACCTTCGAATCTGCCGGACAGCAATTTATGTGTTTAAATGGAGGGCCGTATTTTACCATCAATCCGTCCATTTCGTTTTATGTGGTTTATGAAAACGAAAATGAAATTGATACAACATGGAATAAATTAATTGACGGTGGCAATATTTTAATGCCCTACGATAAATACGAATGGAGTTCGAAATACGGTTGGGTGCAAGATAAATTTGGTGTTAGCTGGCAGCTGGCACTGGGTAAAATGGAAGATGTCGGACAAAAATTCACTCCCATGCTCATGTTCACGGGCGAACAGGCTGGAAATGCAGAAAAAGCAATTCAACATTATTCATCCATTTTCGATAGCTTTTCAGTTGTTGGAATCCTTAGATATACAGCTGAAGATCCCGACACAGAAGGAACCATTAAACATGCCCAATTCAAACTCAATAACCAGGTATTTATGTGTATGGACAGTTCGTTATCTCACAATTTTGGTTTCAATGAAGCTGTTTCACTGGTGGTGGAATGCGACACACAGGAACAGATTGATTATTTATGGGGAAAACTTTCGGCAGTTCCCGAGGCGGAGCAATGTGGCTGGTTAAAAGACCAGTTTGGTGTTTCGTGGCAAATTGTTCCTTCAGTTTTGAAGAAATTAATGAGCGATCCATCTCGCTCAGAACGCGTGGTTCAGGCTGTTATGAAAATGAAAAAATTGGATATTGAAGCCCTGGAGAAAGCATAAAATAAGAAATAAGCAAATAACTTATCTTGTTATTTATCCAAATAGTTTTAATCGATCCTAAAAACCAACAGTTGAAAATTTTCTGTATGTCAAGAGAATAATCTTAAAGAAATTGGAATAAATTGCAGAAGAACTTACTTTTATTGTTAATTATAAAATTCTTCACAATTATCGCACATGCGAACCAAAAGGAACGATTTAAAAAAAGCACAGGTTATAGTCCGGAATATTCTGAATCGTAAGAAGGTAAATCCTTTAAAACCGGTTTTTACAGGAAACAAATATGTTGAAAAGCCTGGCCTTCAATTGTATGATTACAATAAGGATAGTGTAAAAGAAATTTCGGATTTTGACATTTCAGGATTTGAAGGGTTTCAGGAAGATGATCATCAGCATTGGCTAAATATCCATGGAATTCATGATGTTGATATCATTACCACCATTTGCGATAAGCTGGATGTTCACCCGCTTGTTATTCAGGATATTCTTGACATTAACCAGAGGCCCAAATTTCAGGAGTTCGATAATTACAGTTTTTTTACGCTTAAATCGGTGCTGCCAACATCTGATTACCAGGTGGTTTCCGAGCAACTCAGTTTTGTTTTGGGGAAAAATTACCTCGTTTCATTCCAGGAGAAAAAAGCCGATTACTTTGCACATGTGCGACAGAGAATCAAAGAAAATATTGGCATCGTAAATCATCGCGGGCCAGATTATTTGCTGTTTTTAATGCTTGAATCAATCCTTGACAACTATTTTAAAACCATAGATAACATCGAAAAAAATATTGAAGCATTTGGAATAATTGATGTTGATTCTGATCCTTCACCTGATGTTCTGAAAGACATTGAACATTTTAAACGCGAAATCCATCTGATCAGAAAAACAATTCTACCCATAAAAGAATTCATTGCGAAAGTTGAAATTGAACAATTCAAGCACATTCATAAAAAACAGATCAAGTATTTTCAGGAACTAAAAGACCTGTGCCTTACCTTGTTAGATAGCTGCGACCAGATTGATGTTCGTCTGGAAAGCAGTATTAACCTTTTCTTTTCCATCCAGGGGCACCGGATGAACCAGGTAATGAAAACGTTGACCGTAGTTGCCACTATTTTTATACCACTTACTTTTGTTGCGGGTGTTTACGGAATGAACTTCGTAAATATGCCCGAATTAAACTGGAAATGGGGCTATTATGCAGTTTGGGGAATAATGATTCTTATATTTTTGTATATGTTGTATTATTTCAGAAGGAAGAAGTGGTTTTAAAAAATGAAATTCCGAATCTTTGAAAACGCAACCTTTTATTGTTATTTCCAATCTATTCTTCGGATATTAAACCAATTCCGATGAAAATAACTCGCTTAATTCTTTCATTATTTATCCTTTTGATTTTTGGAGCTTGCGAAAAAGAAAAAAATTGTGAAGTCTCGGATTCTGAAAACTTAAATTTAAATGGATGTTTTAATTTCATGGTCTTTGATACCATTAAAGTAAATGGATTTGAAAATAGTTATGTTTCAATACAGGTAGAAAGAGAAGATTTGGATTTAAACAGTCAATATAAATCTTTTGAAATTCAGAATTATACAAGTATTACATCTGCAATTGAAACTTTTAACAAGCAATCGAATGATTGTTATTGTTCAGATGCAATTGATGCTGAATTAGAAAAATTAAATTCATGGGAAATTCAATCAGGAACAATAGAAATAAGAATAGTAAGAGAAAAAAGTGAAAGTGATAACACTTACGTTGTTGATGTTATTTTAAAAAATGCGGTTTACAAAGATGCTGAAAACAATGAAATTATAATCAATCATAAAGAGTTTCTGAATATATTAGTAAATTATCTGATTGGATAAAACATTTGATTTATTAACAGACCGAAATATTTGTATTGATATTAATGGAAACAGCTTCACTCAGCGAAATAAAAAAGGAATTAAATACACTCACTCCAAAGCAATTACTTGAAATTTGCATCCGGTTGGCCAAACATAAAAAAGAGAATAAAGAGTTATTGAATTATCTACTGTTTGAATCAGCTAATCAACAAATCTTTATTGAAAGCGTTAAAGCTGAAATTGAAGATCAGTTTAAAAACTTAAACAAAAGTAGTTTCTATCTGGCAAAGAAAACCGTTCGTAAAGTTTTAAAAACCACCAATAAATACATCAAATTCTCGGGTGTAAAAGAAACTGAAATTGATCTGCGCATTTATTTTTGCTTACAGCTTCGGAAATCGGGGTTGCGATTAAGTTCCAGTCGCGTTTT
Source organism: uncultured Prolixibacteraceae bacterium (assembly GCA_963849775.1). Taxonomy (GTDB): domain Bacteria; phylum Bacteroidota; class Bacteroidia; order Bacteroidales; family Prolixibacteraceae; genus Draconibacterium. The sequence continues at coordinate 198,427 of CAWKIX010000017.1, forward strand.
GCTGAATCTTTATCAAAATCAGGTAAAAAGGATAAGGGCTGTTCTTGCTATGTTGCACGAAGATTTACAGTATGATTATGAAGGAATGGTAGAGGAATTATAGAAAATAAACCTGTTTTCTATAATGGCAACTGCGACTAATCACTGCCAACTTATTCTTTCAGTTTCACCAGCATCAAAACCGGATTATCATTTTCATTAAGGCTGTTTGCCAGTTGTTCCAGTTGTTTTTTCTTTTCGGGGTATTTACAATCCCGAAGGGATGAAATTATTATAGCCCAAAATTTCAATTCCGAAATAAACCCTGAAAGGGTGACATTTTTAATCATACCATTCAAATAAATATTTCTCATATTTTTTCTATTTCACCCCTCCGGGGTTTTTGTTTTGTATATTTAAATCATTCTATAATCATATCATCCCTCCGGGATTTTTATTCTTTCAATTTCACCAGCATCAAAACCGGGTTATCGTTTTCATTAAGGCTGTTTGCCAGTTGTTCCAGTTGTTTTTTCTTTTCAGGGTATTTTGAGGTGGAGTTTTTGAATGTTTCAGAATCAACGTGAGCCTTGAGTTCAAAAGCTTCAATCCAGGAAATCAGGTATTCAACACCATCGACGGTTACGGTATTTTGAATTTTAAAGTTGGGGCCATTATCGAAATCATTAACCAAACCTGTTCTGTTATCGATTAAATATTGAGTCCCATTTGATTTGTTTTGAATGAAACAGTTGTCCCTGTCATTCAATCTGTACTGATAAAAAAGATAGTTTCTTGATTCAAAGATTTTTTTTTGGAAAATAATTTGAGTGAAGTCCACAGAATTAAATTTTTCCCTCAAATCAATTGAATATTTCGCTTCGCCCTGATTTAGAATATATTTGGGAATAAAAGTCCCGTTATTAAAAGAAAAAATAGTATCGGAATACATTTCCTTATAATGCAAAATTCCATCATATCCATAGAATACACAAGCAGATGAGTAATAGATGCCGTTTCTTGAACTACTAAATTTATATTTGTTTTTATACTTGTTTATAATCTGACCGTTTGCATCGAATAGAACAAAGCTATACTCGGTTTGACCGCTTGCATTATTAATAAATCCAAAAAACTGATTGTTGGCATAAGCTAACGAATATATATCGTTGTAGTCAAGCGTTATATTTTTTTTCCATACTCCATCCAATGAGAATTCTTTGATTTCATTGTAGAAAAAAATATCTATTGTATTGTTGCTTTTATTGTATGAAAAATCCTGAATGTCGATGTATTCAGAAGGGCCTCCCCCCTTTTGACTTATTTGACAAATAAATTCTCCGTTTTTTGAAAACCGGAAGAGAGACCTTCTTGGCATCATTGGTGGTGGTGGGGCTAAGCTATTTCCAGAAAGTTCGTTATTTTGGCTTATTGATCTCAAAAAATATGACCCGCCTTCATAAATCAACTTATCAATGTCGGATATGAGGCAACTTTCATTTGTTTCAAGCGGAAAGTACGTTATTTCTGATCCCAGTTCTGATATATTGAGAGCATCGGGTTCAGTGATTAAGGTAAGATCAATAATATTATCTGATATTTTCTCTTTTTGTGTGCAGGAAAATAAGATAATAATCAGTGTTAGTAAAATAGTTAGTTTTTTCATTTTAATTATATTTAAGATTAATCTTTTAGTTTCACCTGCATTAAAACAGGGTTATCATTCTCATCAAGGCTGTTTGCCAGTTGTTCCAATTGTTTTATTTCAGGGTGTTAAAATTTCGTTTTTACTAACAACAACTATAATAATTTTAGGATTTTGTTGTGCAATACAAATGTTAAGGAAGAGTATGAAGGTAATTGAAAGAACTGCTCTTAAGGTCATTTGATAGTTTTTTAAAGCAATGCTTAAAAGTAAAACTAATATTTCAGTTTCACAACTGTTTTTTCAGTTTTAAATGGTTCCTGAAAATAAAATTATCTATAAGATTTCTACTCTGAATATTCAACACCTTTTTCTAATTTTGAGCCAAAATTAAATTGAAATTTATGAGCGACGAAAAGATAATTTTTTCGATGTATAAGGTAAGCAAGACTTACCCACCCAATAAAACGGTAATTAAAGATATTTCGCTATCGTTTTTTCTGGGTGCTAAAATTGGAATCATCGGTTTAAACGGTTCGGGAAAATCAACACTGCTGCGAATTATTGCCGGACAGGATAAATCGTTTAACGGCGAACTGGTATTTGCTCCCGGATATTCAGTTGGATTACTGGAACAGGAACCCGATTTGGATGAAACAAAAACAGTAAAAGAAATTGTACAGGAAGGTGTTCAGGAAACGGTTGATGTTTTAAAAGCTTATGAAGATATTAATCTGAAATTTGGCTTGCCGGAGGTTTATGAAAATCCGGATGAAATGGACCGGTTAATGGCCGAGCAGGCAAAGCTTCAGGAGAAAATTGATCAACTGGATGCATGGAATCTGGATAGTAAACTGGAACGTGCAATGGATGCACTTCTTTGTCCTCCTGATGATCAGCCAGTCAGTGAACTTTCCGGTGGCGAACGTCGCAGGGTGGCGCTTTGCCGGCTTTTGCTTCGCGAGCCCGACGTCTTACTTTTAGACGAACCAACCAACCATTTGGATGCAGAAAGTATTCAGTGGCTCGAAATGCATTTGGCCCAATACAAAGGCACGGTAATTTGTATCACACACGATCGATATTTCCTTGATAATGTTGCCGGCTGGATTCTTGAACTCGACCGCGGACAAGGCATTCCATGGAAAGGAAATTATACCTCGTGGCTGGAACAAAAAGCCAAACGTTTGGAGATGGAAGAAAAAACGCATTCCAAACGAAGAAAAACACTGGAACGTGAATTGGAATGGGTTCGAATGGCACCAAAAGCCAGGCATGCAAAATCAAAAGCACGATTGGGTGCCTACGATAAAATGTTAAATGAAGATGTAAAACAAAAGGAGGATAAACTCGAAATTTATATTCCTAACGGACCGCGCCTGGGAAATAATGTGATTGAAATGGAAACCGTTTCAAAAGGATATGGAGAACGAGTTCTTTTTGAAAACCTGACTTTTAATCTTCCACCTGCCGGAATTATTGGCGTTATTGGTCCAAATGGTGCTGGAAAAACAACACTGTTCAAACTGATTATGAAGCAACTGGAAGCTGATTCAGGAAGTATTTCTATTGGCGACACGGTAAAGATTAGTTATGTAGATCAAACGCATCAGGCGATTGATCCAAATAAATCGGTTTTTGAGGTTATTACGGGCGGAACGGAAACCATGATGCTGGGAAATAAAATGGTTAATTCACGAGCATATGTTGGCAGGTTTAATTTTACGGGTTCCGATCAGGAAAAAAAATGTGGTGTTCTTTCCGGTGGTGAACGAAACCGACTTCATTTGGCACTGGCATTAAAGGCAGAAGGAAACGTGCTATTACTCGATGAACCAACCAATGATATTGATGTAAATACACTTCGTGCTTTGGAAGAAGGCCTGGAAAACTTTGCGGGTTGTGCTGTTGTAATTTCACATGATCGCTGGTTTCTGGATAGAATTGCCACACATATTCTTGCTTTTGAAGGCAGCTCTAATGTTTACTTTTTTGAGGGTTCTTTTTCCGAATATGAAGAAAACCGAAAAAAACGCCTGGGCGATGAAGGGCCAAAACGGGTTAAATACAAGAAGCTTAAGGCATAACAATTAATTTGTAAAAAAAAGAAAGCCGATTCACAGTGAATGAATCGGCTTTCTTTTTAATATTATATGATGCTTACAACAAGCTTTTACATGCGTCAATTAATTTTTGTGCATTTTCATTTGAAGAATCCAAAGCTTTTGCTTTTTCAAGAACTGCAACTGCATCTTTAAATTCTTTCTTAGCTTTATCAACTTCAGCTATATATGCATCGTCAGCTGTTGACAATGATCCAGAATTAACTTTTTCATTTGCTGCTGAAATAATTGCTGCGCCTTTTTTGTAAAGCTCGTTACCTTCTGATACATAAATATTTGCCAGGGCAGGAGCTATTTTATCGTCTCCAGGGAATTTTTCAGCTCCTTCTTCTAAGGCAGCTTTATATTCATCATCTTTATCCAATTGTTTTAAGGCTGCCGCTTTGTAGTAAATAGCTGTTTCACCTTTGTAACCGTTTTCAACAGATTTACCAAAAAGTTCAACTGCTTTTTCCATCATTTTAGCACGGTACGCTGCAATAGCTGCATTATAAACAAGCGCATCTGTATTTTCTTCTGAGGTTTCAATTGCTTTTTCAAAATTAGCTACTGCATTTTTGTAATCTTTTTTATCGTTATAAGCCAGCGCTAAATACTCATAGCATTTTGGAACGTTCGTTTCATTTTCAATAGCCTTATTAAAATACTTTACTGCTCCTTCCAGATTTTCAGCTTTATAAGCAGCATATCCAATGTTAAAATTAATTGCATCATCTACCTGAACATCACCAAGATTACTCATTGCTTCATCATACAACTTATAAGCTTTGGCATAATCTTCTGCCTTTAACGCCTCATTGGCCTGGTTAATTTTTTCGGCAGCATCCTGAGCAAAGGAAAGAACCGATAAAGAAACTGCAACAATTAACAATAGTACTCTTTTCATTTTTTAATCTTTTCTTTAGTTAAACGTATTTATTTTTACTTACTCTTACAAATTTCTTACCAAGTTTCAAAAATACTAATTCTAAATAAAAAACCTAATTTAATTTACAACTTTAATATTCTGATTGACACGAGGTTAAAAAATAAAATATTATGTTTAATTACTTTGGATTGCTATTTTTATATCATATTAAACAACTAAGGATTAAACGTTTCAGGGTTCCAAAAGTTCAAGACAGATTGTATCATATTAATGTGGTTTTTTGCTTCCGAATTATTGGGTTCAATCTCCAAAACTTTTTGAAAAGAATTAATTGCTGCCCCCCATTCCTGAAATTTTTGTTCTAACAAACCTTTAATAAAAAGGTAAAATGCTGAGTTTTCAGGATCTATTTTTTGGAACAATTCTCTTGCTTTAACAGCTTTTTCCTCATCCAATAGTTTTTTAACTGTTGAAAGTTTATCGCTATTCATCTTTTTATTTTTAATTTTTCTGCAAATTCGTTAACTCTTTGAAAGAGCAATTCAGCAGCGTTTTCCATTGCTTCTTTCGGTGAAATATTCTCAGTTTTTAAGGTATGAATTTCCTGATAAATGTCTCCTGATGGATTTTCAGAAATACCTGCAAAAGCATAAACCGGTTTGTTGAATTCACGTGCGGTTTGAGCAACTACAAAAGGTGCTTTTAAGTTATTTGTCTGACTATCGATTTTGCCTTCGCCTGTAATTACAATATCAGCCCATTTTACATGATCTTCAAAATTTAATTGATTAAGAATGAATTTGGCTCCTGGTTCCATTGTTGTATTGTAAAATGCCATTAACCCAAGCGATATTCCACCTGCTGCACCACTACCCTTCACTTCTGAAAAACTTTGTCCTGTTTCTTTGCAAATAATGTCGTTCCAATTTTTCAATCCGTTTTCTAACTGTACAACCATTTCGTGTGTTGCACCTTTTTGCGGACCAAAAATTTTTGCCGCTCCGTTTTCGCCTAATAATGGATTACTAACATCGCAGATGATTTTATATTTTACCTTTTCAGAAAAGTCAGGTTTTTGAAAACCAGCTATTTTATCTAAATTTCCTCCGTTCCCCTGTAATTTGTTTCCATTGTTGTCAAAAAAACGAAAACCAAGCGCTTCCAGCATTCCCATGCCGCCGTCAACAGTTGCACTGCCTCCTATTGTAAGCCAGATTTCAGAACAATCTCTTTTCATTGCGTGCATTATCAATTCTCCGGTTCCAAAACTGGAAGCCTTTAATGGATTCAATTTTTCTGGGTTTACTTTTTTCATTCCCGATGCTTCAGCCATTTCAATAATGGCAATTTTATCCGAAATCCAGTAAGTTGCATCAGTCAAATCGCCAAGCGGTCCTGTAACGGTTAATTTCATTGAATTACCGTTAACAACCCGACTTAGAATTTCGCCTGTAAAGTCTCCCCCATCTGCAACGGGAATTTTACGAATGGTGCAATTTAAGCTTGAGCTCAACAATGCTTTTTCAATAATATCGGCAAAATCGAAGGCATTTAAACTGCCTTTCATAGAATTGGGTGCAATCAGAATTTTCATTTTATCGGATTAATTATTTATCGCCTCTGGTAACAGAGGTTATTCCTTTTACTTTTTGTAACCTGTTAATTACAAATTCCAAATGATCGATATTAAAAACCAGAATTTTCAATATTCCTTCAAACTTTCCTTTATCCGATTCAATATTAATCGATCTCATTTGTGTTCCAATGTCTTTTGCAATAACCTGTGTAACATCGTTTAAAACTCCCGTGTCATCCATTCCCGAAATATACAAAGTTGTCAGGAATGAATTTCTATTTGTTGTATCTCTCCACTTAACTTTAACTACCCGGTAGGGAAACCGTTCTTTCATCTGTTTTGAATTGGGGCAATTATTCCGGTGTATTTTTATACCATCTTTAATGGTTACAAATCCGTAAACCGAATCGCCAAAAACAGGGTTACAACAACGAGCCAGTTTGTAAGTTACGTTGTTTAAGTTATTATCGATTATCAGAAAATCGTCGCCACCTTCAAAAGAAAGTTCTTTAACTTCTTTTTGTGGCAACAATTCTTCAATCTTACTTTTTGTGTTGATTTCCTCTTTTTCCGTAAAAACAGATTTTATATCCAAAGGATCGATTTTTCCGGTAGCCACTTCGTAGTAAAAATCAACGGCAAGTTTTAAATTGTATTTTTTAAGCAGTTTTCGAATGGCTTCGTCAGTTAATTCAAGTTTCCAGTTTTTAAACTTACGCAAAAGTGTTTCCCTTCCCTGGCTCGCAAGCCGGTTTCGTTCTTCATTTAAACTGGCTTTTACCCTGACTTTTTGCTTTTGAAGTAACCAAAAATTCAAGCCAGTCTAATTTCGGTTTTTGGTTTCCTGATGTATCAATTTCAATATGATCGCCGTTTTTAAGCTGATGTTTCAGGGTTACTTTTTTCCCGTTAACTTTTCCTCCAACACAAGTATCGCCCAATCGTGAATGTATTTCATAAGCAAAATCGAGCATGGTTGCGCCTTGCGGAAGTTTTTTCAAATCACCTTTTGGTGTAAAAACAAAAATTTCATCGTTATAAATATCGGTTTTAAAATGGTCAATAAAATCCACAACATTCAATTCCTGGTTCTCAAGAATATTTCTTATTTCAACCAGCCAGTTATCAAAGCCGGCCTGTTCTTTTCCCCCCTTGTATTTCCAGTGTGCAGCAAGACCTTTCTCCGCAACTTCATCCATTCTTCGTGTTCTGATCTGAACTTCAACCCATTTACCCTGCGGCCCTAAAACCGTTGTATGCAACGATTCGTATCCATTCGATTTAGGAATTGTAATCCAGTCGCGCAACCGGTTAGGATTGGTTTGATATTCTTCCGTTACAAAAGAGTATGCCACCCAGCAATCCGACTTTTCATTTTCAGGTGTCGATTCAAGAATAATCCGGATCGCAAACAGATCCATTACCTCGTCGAATGAAACATTCTTCTTATTCATTTTATTATGAATAGAAGATATGGATTTGGTACGGGCTTTCATTGAGAATTCCAATCCGCGCTGTTTCAGTTTTTTTTCAACCGGTTTTACAAACTCGGCAACAAAATTGGCACGTTCATTTTCTGTTTCTTTTAAACGATTAACAACATATTCATAAGCTTCCGGTTTTTCGTATTGAAGACAAAGATCAAGTAATTCGGAGTTCACCGCATACAAACCTAAACGATGTGCCAGCGGTGCATATAAATGAACCGTTTCTGTTACCAGTCTTCGCTGGCTGTCATTGTCGTACCTTTAAAGATTTCGTAATACCTGCAGCCGATCGGCAATTTTTATAATAATAACGCGCACATCACCTGCAAGCGCTAAAAGTAATTTTCGGTAATTTTCAGAATGGATATCAACAGTATCCGTTCCCAAAGCATTAATTTTTGCCATCCCGTTCAGAATGGAATAAATATGCTGTCCAAATTCTTTTTCAATAACTTCAGGAAATGCTTTTTCAGCTAATTCAGTATAAGTTACATTATGAAGCAATCCGGAAATTATTGAATCGGGCCCCAGCCCAATTTCCTGTGCAATGATAGTTGCTACATCCAGCGAATGAATGATGATAGTTTCTCCGGTTTTGAACTGATTGTCGCCCACAATTTTATAGGCAAAATGAAATGCTTTCTCAATTTTTTCCACCTCCGATGCGTCCCAAATAAACATACAAATTTCTTTGAGGTGCTGAAACCGGGATATTATGTGTTCTTTTGAATCCATTTACTACATTAATTTTTTGAATCCTGCCTGTCAGCCTGTAGGGGCGAGGCCAAAGTTATAATCATTTATTCCTCATTGTATATTTAATCCTATACACTTTCTGACCCCCTAATCCCCCAAAGGGGGACGAAGAACTACAAGTTAATTTTGAAGTTCTTTCTCCTCTCCTTTGGAGTCCCGATATTTATCGGGAGGGTGAGGTCAAAGTTTTTATCGTTCACTTATTGTTTATTTTAATCCTATACTCTTCCTGACCCCCTAATCCCCCAAAGGGGGACAAAGAACCACAAAAGTTAATTTGGTAGTTCTTACTCCTCTCCTTTGGGGAGGTTGGGAGGGGTCAGTGTATTAATTACCTCTTTAATTCTATTAATCACGTTTTCAATATCATTTTCAACTTCATGATTTGTAAACCGAATTACTTTAAATCCTAAAATTTCAAGCCTTCTTGTTCTTTCTTTATCTTTTATGATCTGTTTTTTGTGAATTCCCCCATCAATTTCAATGATTAAATTAATTGATAAAGCTACGAAATCGGGAATATAGAAATCAATAATATGTTGTCTCCTAAATTTTACTCCTAGTTTTTTATTTCTTAAATATTCCCATAAAATATTTTCCGCAGGTGTCATTTTCTCCTTAAGCCTCTGACGTTCAAATTTATAATTCCTATAAAATTCTTTGTTTGCAGTTAACCAAAGTGGCTTTTTACGATCCCTGTTTTCTTCCATTTCGAATTGACTTATTTTTACTTCTTCTGACCCCCTAAATTCCCCCGAAGGGGGACGAAGAACTACAAAAGTTAATTTGGCAGTTCTTACTCCTCTCCCTTGGAGTCCCGATATTTATCAGGGGGTTGAGGTCAAAGTTTTTATCGTTTACTCATTGTTTACTTTTAGTTCTATACTCTCCCTGACCCCCTGAATCCCCCAAAGGGGGACGAAGAACTACAAAAGTTAATTTGGTAGTTCTTACTCCTCCCCTTTGGGGAGGTTAGGAGGGGTCAGTACTTAAATTTATAAACAAAAAAAAGAGGCTGTCTAAAAACAAGATATTTTTTAGGCGGCTTTTTTTGTATTCATGCGGCAATGTTTGCATCTGTCTCCAAGTTTTCTATCCTGCCTTTTGTTTCGATGATATAACCCTGGAAACACGCAATGAATTGCCGTTTTTGGTGTTGTTTTTCAGTAGTTTTAGCTGATAAGGCCAGTTTTCGGACCAATTTCGAGAGATTCAGGGCAATGGCAAGCAGGGCAAAGTCCATTTCAATTTTGTCTTGCCCGAAGTGCCGGAACCTGAGATAGCCCCCGTCATAACGTATGTGCGAAAAAACAGGCTCCGGTTCTACACATCGTTTTTTCCGGTGCTTTATGCCTTCTTCTGATAATAAAAGCTCTCGTGCTTTTGCTTTCAGTCGTCGCAGATTGTGGTTGATTTCTATCCTTCGGTTTCCTTCTGCCTTATAACATAGGCACCTAAGCGGGCAGCCATCGCAGTTTACTGCTTGGTAAACCGTTATTTCCGACTCGTAACCATGACCGTTCTTTTTAATGACAATCCCTTTGTTCTCAAGATGCTGCCCCATTGGACATACAAAGTAATCATCTGTTGCATTGTAGTATAGGTTTTGGGAGGTAAAAGCGTTTTCTCTGAACTTCTTTTTCTGTTCAGCATGAAAATAATTGTACTTTACAAAAGCTTCCATTTCGTTATTTTCCATAAAACCATAATTTTCTTCGCTGCCATACCCGGCATCGGCAATAACTTTTTGGGGGTAGGCGCTGTAACTTTCTTCCCAACCTTCAAAAAAGGGAACCATTGTTAGCGTATCTGTTGGATTTGGGAAAAAATCAAAATGGGTAATAAATTGGTTTTTGGTACCAATCTGAAGGTTGTAAGCAGGTTTCAACTGGCCGTTTTGCATATGGTCGTCTTTCATCCGCATAAAGGTAGCAGACTGGTCTGTTTTGGAATAGCTTTTCCTGTTACCTAAAACCTGAAGATGGTTTTCGTATTCCTGTAACTTGGGCAGGTGCTTTTCTTCCAGCGTTTTTACTGCCTTTTGCTCCTGCTTCGAAAGGTTTTCGCGGTTAATTTGGTCAATACGTTTTTTCAATTCATCGGAGTCGATTGGAGTGGGCGGCTCATCGTTGGGAAGGTCGTCCTGTGCAATCCCTTCGTTTATCATTTTTAGTATTTCCCTGATTTTTGCTTCGAGTTTTGCCTTGTTCTTTTCAACCGTCTTACGCCATACAAAAGTGTAACGGCCAGCCCTGGATTCCATTTTTGTACCATCGATATAAACGGTTTGTAAACTGATGTAACCCATTTCAACCAACATCAACACAACCTGTGTGAAAAGTTGGTTGATGGTGTCCTTCAAATGCAGAGAACGAAAATTGTTGATTGTCCTGAAATCAGGCGTTTGTTTACCCGAAAGCCACATGTAATGAATGTTTTCCAATAAATGCTTTTCAATTTTCCGGCACGAATATATGTTGTTCATGTAAGCGTAAAACAATACTTTCAGCATCATCCTTGGGTGATACGAAGAAGTGCCCCCTCCTTTGTAGGTCTTTTCTATGGCTGAGATATCAAGTTTGTCAACAATTTGATTGACCAGCCGAACCGGGGCTTCTTCTGTTATATTCTGATCCAGACGGGCAGGGAAAAGTGAAATTTGGTCCTGTAAATTTGATTTAAAAACCGGTTTTCTCATTTTTTTGTACTCAATGATAAATATGACAGTAATTTACTAAATATCATTGAGTTAACACAGAAAAATAAATAAAAAAAGAGGCTGACATCTTTTTAGACAGCCTCTTTAAAAATAATATTCTAATTACTAAATTCATTTTGCTGCTGTGCCATCTACAAAGGTACGCTGGCGCATTTCACGATCGAGCATGAAGATACCATTTCCCTGTCCATTTATCAACTTTAAAGTATCAAGAATTTCCTGCACATTGGCTTCCTCTTCCACCTGCTCATCAACAAACCACTGCAAAAAACTTTGCGTTGCATGATCTTTTACTTCAACTGCAACATCAACTAAATTATCGATTAAACCTGTTACACGCTGTTCATGTTCGAGTGTGGCTTCAAAAATCTCGATTATGCCATCCCACTCGGTTGGCATTTGTTCAATGGCTTTTAAGGTTATTTTACCACTGCGTTCATGAATATAATTGAAAAATTTGTTTGCGTGAGTCAGTTCTTCCTGGTATTGAATGTACATCCAGTTGGCAAACCCGGGCAATCCTTTATTTTGGAACCAGGCCGACATTGAAAGATATAAAAGAGCTGAGTATTGTTCCGCATTAATCTGCTCGTTAATTGCATTTAACATTTTTTCTTTGATCATGACTTTCGTTTTTTAATTTGAGTTTAAAAGTAAGAAAAAGCACAAAAATACGAAAGAGAAAGGCCCACATAATACAGATATTAATAATCATTTACAACCTACACTATTTAAAACGGATTCCCGCCGATGATTCAATAGATCAAATGTATAGTTGGAATTATCGCTTATTAGCTTCAGTGCGTATGATAAATTCTTCTTGAATTAGCAAGGCCTAACATTGATAAACGATTTCTACTGCGTGTGAAAGAATTTCGGAATCTTTACATAGTTCACAAATCCAATGTAATCCAATTTCGAACAAAAAATCAGGCTTAGATTAAAGCCTTTAAAAGTTAATAATTCCCGAATATGACAATTTCATTATTTTCGCCTCAATAAATCAAGATAGTGGTAAACCTCAAATTTTATTCTTCAATATTCGATCAGTCACCATTTGCTCCAAAAACTACAGCATGGGCAATTATGTAAATTTTTCCCGACAATTTGTTGAAAGTACAACTATATGTTTTGGCACCGTCAAGATTCTCAGCAACATGAGGATATTTCCCCGGTGCTATTGTTATCTTTCCTTTTTTATCTAAAGGCAATATTTCATTTCCAACGTAAATATGAACTTCATCAAGCGAAAATCCGTCGTTTATCTTATAGGTCACATTTGCTTCTCCTTCAAAATAATCAAGAGATAATGAACCAACAAGCGTACCTTTTGAAATATCACATTGTGCAGCCCCGGAATATATTCGAAATTGATAAGAATGCTCACTTTCTGTAAATGGCCCATTTGTCCATCCCCATCGATTGTTATTAATTTCTTCCAAATCAATAAAACAAGTAGCGGTTTCTTCATTATATGCAAAAGCTGTTTCACATTCAACACTCGGCTCAATTACAGCTAATTTAAGGTCAATTGATGGATTATCAGGATCGTTGTAAACGCACTCACCCAAAACAAAATCGATAACTCCATCGTTGCCATAGTCGGTAATATCCAAAGGGCCATCATCAGTTGCCACAAATGTATGACAAAGTACGTAATTAAATCCTCCTATTCCATCTGCAACCAAAATATACATTTCAAAGGTAAACTCTTCACCCTGAATATTTAAATTATCAGGATAAGTGATACAGAGTGGTTGTCCGACACCCCATCCCATTTCATCTGTTGCATTTGTAAAGGGCGAGCCCTCAACCTCAATACCATCTTTTTTAACAACCATTTGAACTATAGCTGGTACATCAACCTGCAATCCTGTTCGTTGATTTTCATAATCCGATCCTTCATATTCAGTGGGATTAATACATAAATCACCAAAAAAACATTTCTGCCGAATCACAATTTGATTTATCAAATAACCGTCGATGCCATATTTTTTGGATTGTGAAGGATGGAAAGGCAGCACATCGATTTTGGTTTTTATTTTTGAAGATTTGTTGGTTTTTAGCTGAAAAGGTATGGCTTCATCCACGTATTGCGCATATTCAGCACTTTTCCCGGGGTTAACCTTTACGATGTTGCCATCGGCGGTTTTAATTATAAATTTTGAAACCGAATATGGTAATTGATTTGGCTGACTTTCTAATTGGATAATATCTGTGCTAAGAATGTTGTTATTATAAAAGAGTTTGGAATTGTAGGTTATACCGTTTATTACTATTTCTGCGCTCGCAGATTTAAGTAATTGATCTCCGTTATCATTCTGATATTCAAATGAAAAATCCGACTTATCAATACTGGCCGGATTAACCTCAACTATGTCAAATACAACCTGTAATCCAGGGTAAATTTCATCGTTTTGTTTGTTACATGCAAACATTACAATAAACACCGTTAAAACACAGGTTGCTATTTTTTTCATAGTGTACTAACAATTAAGTTTCAAAAACTTGCTAATTAAGGGTGTTTTTAAGCTGCTTTTGAGATTTCCCCGGGAGCAGAATTTCCGCTCCCGGGGGTTTCTCATTTTTTTAGTTGATAAGATTGTTTAGTTTGCTGTGAAAGTTGCCCAATCTAATAATCCATTTTGTTCAGGTCCATAATGGATACCAATCTTAATTTCGTCAGTTCCTGATATCAACAATAGTTTGAGTTATGGTAGTGACATTAGTATGAGTTGTAAAGATTTCCAAATGGCATGATCTGGATAATTTGGTCCCTGACATATCACCATAGGTGCCATAGAAACTATAATAGTTCCTGCATCACCATCAATTTGAAAGTCAAACCAGTGCAGGAGAACTAATTGGGTTATCCAAAGTAAATTCAATACAATCCATTAGATTTTAAGTATACCATGGTTTACCAGCAGTTTTGTTACTACGTTTTGTTAGATGCTTCAGTTAGCACAAAGGCTGGTGCATAAAGGAAATCAAAGGTATCATCTGCGTCGCCTTCGTAACCACAAGTACCTACAACAAAGTCCAATACTCCCGTCAGCACCCGGGTCAACACTTA
>CAWKIX010000018.1:0-32598 GCA_963849775.1 uncultured Prolixibacteraceae bacterium
GTGTAAAGATTTTTCATGACGGTGCGCTTTAAATATTATTGATTGATGCCAGTTTTTAATGCATGAAAATTATGGACAAACAAGCGGCTGGAAAAGAAATTCAGGGTTGGCCGTGCATCGTTTTTATGAAAATGATGCAAAGGAATTTTGCAGTGCAGGAATAACACTGCCTGACAATAATAATCTGGACGTATCTCTAAATTGATAAAATTGCCAAACTGATAAATTGAAAATGAGATAATGCGTTAATCCGATAATCTGAGAATCTGAAAATGGATATGTATCATGATATAACAGCTTTTTTTATGGACTATGTACCAATATTGCAAGACTTGAAATCAGTCATTGGTATAGTTTGAAGAACTGTTTTCCGATAGTCAGATTTCTTCTTTCTCCCTTAACAATGCAGCAATCCTGTTATGTTCCTTCCGGTATTTTGCTTCAAAATCCTTTGTCAGCTCTATGAATTCAGGTTCATTGCGGATGTTGTCGAACAGAGGGTAACTTTGCATGTAAATGGTGATATAGCGGGATATGTTTTTTTTATGGTTAACTTCCTTCAGGTAAGCCAGCGCTTTTTCTTTTTCACCCATTGCTGAATAATTCATGGCCATGTAGAAATGGGAATAATATAAGGCAGCATCAGGTTGATGTGAACTTAATGTCTGTTTCTCTTAAATGACCCCGATGTCAGGGAGTTTTGCCCTGTGTTTCAAAGAATCCCTTCTCCAAAAGGATCTTCTTTTCGTGTTGTCGTCCTTCTTCTTTTATCTGTTGTCTTGTCTTAGGTCCTGGTCTATTGGTCTTGTATCTGTTAATCTTGTATCTTGTCTGTTGGTCTAATGTCTATTTGTCCTGGGTCTTGTGTCTGTTCATCTTGTGTCTTGTGTCTGTTCGATTATGTTTAAATCAGACAATTCTGTCATCCCGGTACCTGAAGTCCGACATCAACCTTTTAACCGTGTTGCAAAGGCGCTGGGCGGAACTCCCTCCACACGCTGAAAGGTGGTACGGAATGAATTGCGGTTTGAGAAACCCGATAATTCGGCGATTGCTTCAAGGGTGAGTTCACTCATTCTTCCGCCGGCAATTAGTTTCTTTGCATGTTCTACCCGCCACCGGTTGCGGTAATCGGTAAACGATTCTTTTTTTATCTCCCTGAAATAATATCCAAGGTGATGGGCCGGAATGTTAGTCTCAACTGAAAGTTGATTAATATTGAAACCAGGCTGAAGGTATGGTTCATGATTTTCCATGTATGAATCAATCTGTTCAGCAATGCATTGCAGGTAATTATTTTCGAGATGGATTGGTGAAGATTTTTCTTCCTTTTCCGCTGCACAGGTTTTTTTTTCTGGCTCAACAATGGGTGCCGGCTGAATTGGAATTCGTGGAAGCCCATACAGGATTGCCGGAAAAAAGAAAGGCGAAATGAGTAATACAAATAATGCAATTACTGTTATGACCCGGAGCACATTCAGCGTAAAAGCCAGTTCAGAAAAATGCATGACAAATGCTTTACCAATGAGCAGTGTCTGGGTTACTACCAACAGAAAAAGTGAAATTAAAAGAATACTTATCCAGATTTTCATAAACTGCTGTCCCGATATCACATCTGCCACCTTTTTTTGGTATGAATACCGAAACAGTAAAACTCCCGACCAGATTGTGTATACAATTACAAGGATTGGCCGGCTCAGAAAAACTGCTGCAGGAGGAAAAATCTCCGAAAGAAAGGTGGCTTTGTAGGATTGCATGTATCCAATATCATTCACTACTGCATGTGCTGCTTCTGCTTTTTCAGCAAACGGAACAAAAGCGTATTCAACAGAGGCAATAAAAAAGATAAACACCGGCAACAGGTGCCAGATATCCTGCTTTTTAAGCTTAAAGTTATCGGTAAGGGTACTTCGGACATACCAGTACAACGAAGGACCAATCAGGTAAAGAGGGGGAGTGACCAATACAAAACCTGTAAGCATTATTTCAACAAGCAATACTGATTTTGCGTCAAGCAGAACATACTGATAGAAGGCATACAGGCTTACCAAAAGGAAAAAAACGCCAAGATAAATTGTCGATTTATTTGTCCTTGCATTAAACCAGAGGAGTATTAATGACAGAATCACACCCAGAATGGATGAAAATAAAAGCATAATTTACAGGTATAGCCATACAATTTAAGGAATTTTTAAATAATAATTATACATGTAAAATTTTATTCTTCAGAAAAATGCCTGCTCAATATAATACGGATAGTCAAAATACAGCAGAGTGATCCGTATAGATAAAACCCTCTGTTTTGTGTTTACTTATGGAACCAATAACAGCACCCGGAGACATTGCATACTTTCGGTGTAGTTTAACCTGGTTTTAGAAGTCATGGATGCCAAACGGTTTTACAGCTCAAAAAGAAATCCTTAAAAGCTTTATCTCAATATGAACTGATTAATTTTGATAAAGGTTGTTTTGTTACAGCACTGGCTATTCTGTTTTAGTTTTCATTGATAACCCTTTCAGCAAAATCATTCCATCTTTATTTGGAACAGTAAAATTTTTGGAAACTTTCTGAGTTAATCCATCTTTTAATTTTTCCGGGAAACCAACGCTTTGTGATGTTCCGCTGAAATTGTAAACCACCCAGGCGTTTTCAAATTCCCTGAGGTATAAATTCCCGATGTTGTTGTACAATGTTCCTGGTTTCCCCAATGGTTTACCTATTGGCAGGTCCCAGAAATTATACCAGTTGTGATAATGATCGGCCAGGGGAATGGCATTGTCATCGGCAAATAATACGCACCCGTTTGAAAGTGTGAGCGTCATCGTGGTAAATAACCGCATCGTCTGAAGGTTTACTTCCGAATTCCGCTCATTTATCCGGGTGTTCCGATCAGGATTATAAACATCATGTACCCGCCAGCCTTCAACACAAACAATTTTTGGCTCGTGCAAATGAGTCTGGTTAAAAATTACGGCTTCCTGAATTTGTTGCAATTGTTCGTCGGTATAAGTTTCCCTGTAATTGGGTTTATGATTCTCCATAAACGCAGCATTTAAAAGGGGAGCAAGCTGACTCATCATTCGCTGGTTTGTGTTTCCTATAATCAGGAAATCTTCTCCGACCTCTTTTCGTATACTTTCCAACAGGTTGATTCGCGCATTTAATTCCACTTCGTCCGGTAAATAGGGATTCCAACCATCGATGGAAGCATCGTCGCTTGTAGCATTTTCGTTCATCCAGTCCATCATTATTCCATCGAACAAGCCGCTTTCTTTTATTGTCTTTGCCTGCTGCACGACAAGTTGTTGAAATTCAGAATTGGTAAAATCAACCAGGTAGGAGAGCACCTTGTCATCAGCATCGATAATACCGTTTTCGTTGGTATCTTCGCCCCATCCAATAACCGGTTTTCCTTCTGTGGTCCGTAACCATAATTCCGAATCCGGCGGCAAATAACCTCTTTCCCCGGTTGCCTCATTTTGGGCCGAAACAAAACGGCCTTCGCGGTACCGCAGTTCAACCAGGAGTTTTATATCCGGATTTAATTTCCGGATTTCAGCTATTCTTATTCTGGCTGCCGGCATTAAACTTGTATCCAACCTTGTTCTAAGTCCGGAATACGGGCTTTGATTCCAATCCCAGTGAATACCTGCAAGTCTTTCCATACCGCCAAAAACAACAGCATGTTTGGCCAGCATTTCGGCCTCGGTTTCTCCCGTTGTTACTTCTGCATCATTCCATGCCTGAAAAACAGGGACTTTTTTTAATTTTTGTATATCCGGATTGTTGTCTTCGTGTGATCGGCTGCAAGAGAAAAGAATACTTATAAAGCTAAGAATTAATACTTGTGCTGTTATTTTCATGTTTAAGTTACTATTGTTTTTGAAACAGATGATTAGTTGATCCGCCAAATGTAACTATTGTAGTTGAAAAGCCCAATTCAGTACAGGTCAATTTTCAATTTAATTCTACCTGAAAAACTGGTAGTTTTCAGGTTCATCTATCTGCAGTTCAAGTTTCTTTTCAATAAACATGTTGTTCCATCACAATAACATCATAATATGTAAGGCTGTCAATTTTTATAATCATCGTATTTCCATTATGTTCAGCCTTGAGTTTGTGTAATCCTTTAAAATCAGGAGATTTCATGTAAACTGAGTTTGGCATCTTTTCGGGATTTACTGAAATGGTAAAGTCTTTCGCAGGAATCATACCTTTTCCCGGAATATAGTTGTGGTTTATCAGATGAATGGTATACTTCCCGGAATCAGGATAATACATTGAAGAAAAATTTATACCTTCTTCTGACGATTTTATATTTAAATAAGAGATTTCATTTTTATGGTAAAACCAGGAATTCTCTTTATAAAAACCAGAATAATTTTCTATAAAATCAAGCATTCCCTGTTCTGCAGCGGTGGGATCGTCAGGCATTGAAGTTCTGAGGTGGAAAGCCACAAAAAGGCCATTGGCATAAGCTTCGGCTACATTTATTTTCCAGTAATCTTTTTTATCGTTTAAAGGTAGGTTGTAGTAATTATTCAATATGTTGGTCGGAAAATCAAGAAAAAGTACTACAGGCACCGAACCTGAAAGGTTCCTGCTCTTTTGGTATAAACTTTTAAAGACATTTTGAAGCGATACCGAACCGTCTAAATTCCCCGAAGATACAGGAACATAATTTGCCTCAGCGCCGTTATCATCTTTGTTTCCGTTGTACATACCCAAAGAGTTGAAATCTACATAAGGGAAAAGGCCATTTGAAGTGATCAGAATTTCTTTGCTGTATGTATCCCTTGCGTATTTTCTGAGCCGCGAGACGATATCTTTCCAATACTTTGTGGTATATTTTGACAGGAAAGTATTCGAAGTTGTATCGGCACGGTTGTTTAAAACTTTGCCCCATTCGGCAGCAAGAGGATTTAAATCGGTTATGGGATTGGATTGCCATCCGTGTGTTGCAAGATATTTCCGGTAATTAAAGTTACTGTCCAGGTTATCGGGAGGTTGGTCAATTTTAATGCAGTTGTCGTCGGTCATTTGAAACTTTTTTATCCAATCGGCCTTTGAAAACCGGGGATATTTTGCAGCGAGATATTTATTGAAATCTTTTAGAGTGTAGTCGTCGAATCCTTCATTTCCATCGTAATTCAATCCATCGTATCCACTAATAACTTCATCAAAGAAAATTCCGTCTGCACCTCCGTCAATTTGAATTTTTGCCATTTTAATTAAATAATCCCTGTATGCCGGGTTCGCGATATTTCCTCTGAAAGCGCCCTGACCCAAAATATTATGTGGAATCAGGTTATTAAAAGCATCACGGGTTATCATGTCCTTAAATTGAGCTGAATCCTCAGCTTGTTCGAAGAAATAAACGGAAGCTGTGATTCCTCCGATGAAGCAAATGTTTTTTTGATGATACTGCGAAATCACCTCAAAATTAAAATCGGAGGGTTTTGTACCCCAGTTATGCCACTGGCACCAGCCACGGATAATCATTTCAGGCATTGTGTGGAAAACTTGTGAATCAGGGATGGTCAGGTTCCAGTGCTGACTAAAATTGAAATCTGTAAACTTTTCCATGGTCCCGAATTTAGGATCGGGTGATTGTGCAAAAAGTAAAAAGGGAGTGTTTAAGAGATAAAGAAGAAAAATGGTTTTTTTCATAACAGGAATGAAAAAGTATAATTAGAAAATTCATTCTAAAAATAATCAAAATCAATATTCATTAACGGATAATTTTCACTTTCTAAAAAATAAGTTTTAAAAGTTGTCTGATATCAATTCCCCAGTTTCTTTTGGCTGTCATATTGCTGTTAAATATTTAATACTTTTGAATTAATTAAAATACTTTTAAGTTAGAGGTTCGAAAACAGTTTGGGAAGGAAACTATATCTTCAACAGTGGAATTATAACTTCTAAGAAAATTAAATTAGCAATTATGAAAAAATTAGATACCAAACTCATGCACCCGTGCGATCAGATTACCATGATAATTAAAAAAATTTACCGCAGCGGGTTAACAACAACATCCGGAGGAAATGTTTCTATTATTGACGAAAATGGTGACATTTGGGTAACTCCTGCAGCCATTGATAAAGGTTCGTTACGTGCATCAGATATTGTTGTGGTGCGAAAAGACGGCACCATCGAAGGACGTCACAAACCATCGTCAGAATATCCGTTTCACAGGGCAATTTACGAATGCCGTCCCGATATTAAATCAATTATTCATGCTCATCCGCCGGCACTGGTTTCGTTTAGCATTGTTCGCCAGATTCCGGATACAAATATTATTCCCCAGGCAAAAAATATTTGTGGTAAAATTGGTTATGCACAATACGAATTGCCCGGCAGCGAAGAACTTGGTGAAGAAATATCCTGGCAGTTTAAGAGAGGAAAAAATGCAGTAATCATGGAGAATCATGGCGCTGTTGTGGGTGGTTCCGATTTGGGTGATACTTTCCAGCGGTTTGAAACCCTCGAGTTTTGTGGCAGAACTATTATCTACGGAAATACAATTGGAAGCCCTAAATACCTGAGCAATGCAGAAATCGAGGAGTTTGAAGACCAGATTCCACGTTTGCTGCCCGAAATGAGCCAGGTGGAACATCCGTCAGACGAACGTGCTATCCGTGAGGAGATAAAAAAGATTGTCCACCGGGCATGCGAACAAGGATTAATGATTAGTTCGTACGGTACTGTTTCGGTGCGCTGGAGGGGCAACGATTTTCTTATTACCCCGACAAATGTTGCGCGCTGGGATATTCAAAATGAAGATATCGTCCAGATAAAAGACGGAAAACGTGAGCCGGGAAAAATTCCAAGCCGCTCAACCTGGCTTCACCAGGAAATCTATAAACGTAATCCGGAGGTCAATTCAATTATTCTTACTCAGACACCTTATTTAATGGCATATAGTGTTACAGACGAAAAACTGGATGTGCGGACCATTCCTGAAAGCTGGATTTTTCTGCAGGATGTGCCGAATGTGCCTTTCGGATCCCATTTTGCAGGTCAGGAAATCATCCTGAAACTTTTATCAAAAGATACTCCGGCAATTATCATCAACAATGATTCGGTGCTGGTTACCGGTGATAAACTGATGAATACTTTCGACAGGCTGGAAGTGGCAGAATTCAGTGCCAAATCCCTCACAATGGGCGCTTCGCTGGGAAAACTGGTGCCGATAAATGATAACCAGTTGGAAGCATTGCGGGCTAAGTTTTTAGAATGATGGTTTGGCCACCAATGATTTTTTTTTGCCACGGATAACACGGATAAGATGAAGATTATGATTTAAGTTAACCCGGTACGGGTTTGATTATATTTAAATCAACCTTACGGTTATTTGTGGCGGCGTAAAATTTATACTAAAATCAGCAATACTGTGTTGTTTGATTTATGTACCCGCACGGACGATTACGTTTATGTTCACGGGCACAGATTGCAGGGATTTACATGATAAAAAGTAGAAATCTGTTTAAGTTAACCCGGTACGGGTTGATTATAGTAAAACAAATAAACGGTTTTTCAGCAGAACCCGTACGGGTTCGATTAATTTAAATCCAACCCTTACCGGGTTGAAGAAAGATTGTGGTGTCGTAAAATTTACTACTAAAATCCAACATACTGCGTTGTCTGCTTTTTGATGTGCCCCATTCATTATTAGGTTTTTTCTTGCCACAGATTGCACGGATTTACACAGATAAGAAGAAATATGATTTAAGTTAACCCGGTACGGGTTTGATTATAGTAAAACAAACAAATGGTTTTTGCAGAAGAACCCGGTACGGGTTCGATTATATTTAAATCCAACCCTTACCGGGTTGATGATTGTGCCGGCGTAAAATTTACTACTAAAATCCAACGCATACTGCGTTGTCTGCTTTTTGAGACATCTTCATTCGAGACTAATTCCTGTACAGGTTTTTGGCGGTTACCTCTTTCTGAAACAGTGTTTTCGGGTCGTTGTAAAACACTTTAAAATTTTCTGCGTCGGGACTGTTTTTGTATGGTGCAAATGCGCCGTGACTTGATTTCTGCCACGGATTGCGCCACACCAAAACATAGGATAAATCGAATGGCCGCAGTGTTTTCAGTACTTTTTCAGTCCACCAGGTTGTATCGGTCGCAATGGGGCCGCCGGTTTCGCTCACCGCCGCTATTTTATTCTTTTCTTTGGCAAGCCTTGTAACTGTTGCTGCGCAGCTTTGTAGTACTTCCGGAAAATCCGGTCCGCGGTCGTATAAATCAAACGCCAGGATATCGATAACATCATCGCCAGGGTAGCGTTCCAGGTATTCATCTTCGGTTTTGAACCGGTCGGTAGAGTATGTGTACAGAAGATGATGAATGTTTTTTTCATTCTGCAGGTAATCTGCTGTAAACCGCCACAACGCTTTGTAATCTTCCGCTGAACTCAGGTTTTGTCCCCACCAGAACCAGCTTCCTGTATGTTCGTGATATGGTCTGAAAAGCACCGGGATAAAAGTCCCGTCACCGGTTTTCAGTCCTTGCAGAAAATCGGCAAGTTTGTCGAGGTATGCTTTAAATAGCTCGTGTTTTTCGCCACCGGGAAGAATCGAAGCCACCACTTTTTTCGATGAAGTGTCCCAGGACGAGCCGCCGGTCAGCGGGTTATTCAGATGCCAGCTAATCGTATTTACGCCGCCCCGTTCATAAACCGTTTTTATCCATTGCTGTATTTTATCGAAATGCACCGAATCGAGACTATATGCGTTTCCCAGTTCAAGGTGGCCCAGTTCCCAGCCGTACACTGCCGGATAATCTCCGGCGGCTTCTTTTACATCGGAGCGGCCTTCTTCGTACACCCAATTGTGGCCATAAGCCAAATCATCCTGGT
Organism: uncultured Prolixibacteraceae bacterium; assembly: GCA_963849775.1. Lineage (GTDB taxonomy): Bacteria > Bacteroidota > Bacteroidia > Bacteroidales > Prolixibacteraceae > Draconibacterium. Next base: position 8,871 of record CAWKIX010000018.1, read on the forward strand.
GTCCAAACATCATTCCCTTCGTGTTGCAGTTCATCAGGTTTTGATAAAGGTTGACTGTTTCTTTTGTTGCTTTTTTATCGGCGGGAAGCGGTTTACCGGCAAAAGCGGAAACAGTAAAAATCATCAGGAAAAGATTAAATATGTATTTCATTTTTATTTGTTTTTAATTGAATTGGAATTACTTCCTTTCTATAATTATTATCACTGGCTAAAATTAACAATCCCCATCATAATTACCATTTTAATTCGGGTTTTATCATTCTTTGACAATTTGGGATTGAAATTCGGAAGTTCCGAATCCCCCTTCCCCTTTAATCGGAGCCCGTCCCCCTTTGATTACCTAAAAGTATTGTAAAACAAAACATCGTTATCAAAGGAAATTTCTGGGGGATTATGAAAAAGGAAACAAACAGATAAAATTTAGTTTAATCAAGTGCTTTATCATTCTTTGACAATTTGTGATTGAAATTCGGAAGTTCCGAATCCCCCTTCCCCTTTAATCGGAGCCCGTCCCCCTTTGATTACCTAAAAGTATTGTAAAACAAAACATCGTTATCAAAGGGGGATTTCAGGGGGATTATGAAAAAGGAAACAAACAGATAAAATTTAGTTTATACAAGGGCTTTATCATTCTTTGACAATTTGTGATTGAAATTCGGAAGTTCCGAATCCCCCTTCCCCTTTAATCGGAGCCCGTCCCCCTTTGATTACCTAAAAGTATTGTAAAACAAAACATCGTTATCAAAGGGGGATTTCAGGGGGATTATGTAAATGAAATTAAGCGGATAAAAATTAATAACCCCAGTCACATCATTTTAATCACGGGATTAATCATTCATAGAAAATTTGGAAACAGAATTTCGAAGTTCTGAATCCCCCTTATTCCCCCTTTAATTTACAGTAATTTATTTCCATGGCAAATAGTGCGATTAAAGGGGGACTCACTTCGAACAACGGCTGCAAAACCTCGGAGCTCGTCCCCCTTTGATTGCCCAAATAATATTGAAAATCAAAACATTTGTATCAAAGGGGGATTTCAGGGGGATTGTGTAAATCTGATTTATTCACTTTCCTATCTTCAATCTTTTGCTCCAAACACTGAATGGCATAATCAATCTCAGCTACAACATCATCTATCCGGTAAATAACCATGCTTTCTGCAAAACGCAAAACAGTATAATCAAGAGACTCGAGAAACTGTTGTCTTTTATAATCTTCTTCGCTTTTCGCAAAATGAGATGAACCATCAATCTCAATAATGAGTTTTAGTTTCCTGCAAATAAAATCAACAATGTAATCACCAAGAATAAATTGACGGTTAAATTGATATGACCAGTGTTGTTTGGCTTTAAGAACATCCCGCCAAAGCAATGCTTCTCCTTTGGTACCTGATTTTCGAAGTTTTTGTGCAAGTGGTTTGAGGTTTTTATTGTATTGAGCTGGCATTTGAAAATATTAATAAATTACATAATTGCTTAGAACTATCGAAACTACCTGATTTTTTGAATCTGACCGACAGTTAATTCAACCTTTGGATGGAACTCACCACCGCTCATATAATGCAGTAAACTGGCTCTCAGTTGCCGGGCTTCCGGACGGTTCTCCAAATCGTTTACCAAATCAGCTCCGCACACCAGCAGACTCCCATTTCCCACTTTTGCCTCAAAAATCAATGCTAGCCGGCGGTTGGTTACCCAGTCATCGATAATCCGGACGATCGGTTTTAATTCAGTTGGAAATGAATCAAGCTGAATGGCATCGGCGTGACTCATGGCATCCCACCATTGCCAGTTGGAATGGTATTCGGTGGGAAAAAGTTCCAGCGCCGGATGCTCCGGGTTACATAAGATGCCCAGCGTGTGCGGCTTTTGTCCATCCGTCCAGGCAGTATTCCAGAATATACTTGAAAAACCAACGCCAACATTTCCTCCCGTTTCCGGAGAAACTTTTCCCCTTCCGAGGCTCAGCAATACTTTCCCGCCGCCGGTTAACTGCTTCAATGTTGAAGGCGAAAGATGCTCTACCACGGTAATTTCATTCACCTCACCCGGTTGTTTTTCCGGATAAACCCAAATATCCCAGGCGTTGGAAAAGGAATCGGCTTTCACTTCCAGTGTGAGTTTCCGTGGTCTGTTTTCAGGTGGGAACTGATAAATGATTTTTCCCAAATCAATGTTATTTCCGATGGGAATGTTTTGTTCCCCCAGAGTTCCTTCGGCAATTGTTTTATTTTCCGAAATGATTTTCCATTCGGGATTCACATTTTCCAGGGGCTGCTCTCCAAAATGCGCTATTTCCACGTTTGCCGTCATTGTTTCTCCTTCGCTGAAAACCCGCTTTTCCAACCGGACCAGCGGAACAGTAGAATTGCAAAACCGGCGGTATTCTTCCGGCGAAATATACCCTTTTTCTTCCCAGAACGGATCGAGTACGCCCACCAGCGCAGTTCCCTGTCCTGGAAAATCGTGCAGGTCGAGCAGTTGAAAACCTGCAAAACCGGGAGTCCGCAGTGCCGCTTCAATATCGGCTTTGTAACACAGTGCCTGCAATTTTCCTGACGCCAGCAAAAAACTGTCGGCAAGATTTTCCATGTGGTGCGTTTTCAGGCTTTCTCTGAAGATTTCAAAGTTTTTAGGCTTCAGTACTCCGGTGTACTTATTCATCTCTTTAAAACTTGGATAAACGCACCACTGACCTATTTCATGGCTGACCACCGGAATTCCGTCGCCGGGAATTTTGTTACGCCAGTCGAAATCAGTTTTTGGCGGCTCCGCATTGATGATGCTGTTCAGTTCTTCGCCCCAGCCCTGAATCCGTGGTTGAGGTAATACGTGATAATCATTCACCGGCAGTGCAGGCCAGCCGGATGCGCCCGTGTAAACCCGGCGGTTGTCGTTCTCTTTCCAGTAGGAAACAAATCCGGTCAGGAACTCCCCGTATTTAGGCCCGCCCGGTTCGTTGCCGTAAGCCATCATCACAAACGACGGATGATTACCGTATTCATCCGCAATTCGTTTGCTTTCATCCCAAATGTACTTATCAATGGGCAGGCCGCTGCCAAGTTGTGTGCTTTGATTGGCCCACGACGAGCATTCCACCTGCAGATAAATGCCTGTTTTGTCGGCAGCTTCGAAAGCTGCTTCCGGGGGACACCACGAGTGAAACCGAACATGGTTCAGTCCGTGATTTTTTACCGCATGGAAGACTTTTTCCCAATCCGCAGTTTCAGTTGGCGGATAGCCGGTTTTCGGGAAAATGGCACACTCCAGTGTCCCGCGAAGGAAAACGGGCCGGCCGTTAATTGAAAAACGGGTTCCGTCCACTTTAAATTCACGAAATCCAAAATCGACAGACTGATGATCGCCGCCGTTTTTGTATTTCAAATCCAGCGAAAGCTGGTAAATATCTGGATTGAACTCATCCCAAAGCAATGTATTTTCGCCCATTGGATAATCGAAGGAGATGAGATTTTCGCCCGGAGTGATTTCGAATTCATATTTTATTTGTTTTATTTTTCCCGGTTGCGAAATGTTTTTCAATTGCACCCCTGCATTCACCTCTATTGTTTTTTCTTCATTGGTTGAATTAAAAACCTTGGCTTTTATCCGGGTGGTTTTGGTTTCAATATCCGGGAAAACCCTGACGTTTTCAAAATAAATCCTGCCGGTTGCGGCCAGCGAAATTTCGCCCGTTATTCCGTTCCAGTTCGATTGGGTATGGTCGGTAATGCTGTGGGAATTAATTCCCGGATCGATATCCTTCACCCGGTTGTCGATTCGGACAGTGATTTCATTTTTACCTGGCTGAACCCAATCCGAAATATTGTAAATATGTGGTGTTGCCAGGCTGTTTTGAACGCCTGCCAGTTGCGCGTTAATCCAGACAGACGATTCCCAGTGCGGGCGTTCCAGTTTAAGCCAAACCGTTTTTTGCTGCCAGTTTTCAGGAATTTCAACAGTTTTCCGGTACCAGGCGGCTCCTGTGTATTTTTTCACCGGTTGCAACCAGTAGGGAAACCGGATGTTTTTCGCATCGAAATAGGGGGCATAACCGGGATCGTTGTACCACTCCTTGTTTTGAATTCCACCGGTCCATTCTGTTTCGAGGGTGATGTCATCGCCTTTTCCGTTTTCAGCCATTGAACCAGGCAGATTAATGGTTTCCGGCAGATCAGAATTGTACCACTTATCTTTCATTCCACGATCATCCGGATCGGTTTGGAACTGCCACTCACCGGCAAGATCGATTTTCTCAGGTTGGCGGTTGCAGGCAAGTGTGGCGATAATAAAAAGCAGAAGAAAAACCCGTTTCATTTTCATTGGTTTTTGTTGATTCAGCGAAGTTAAGATAAAAAAATAATACAAGCTCCCGGGCGATGCGTCAAGCGGTTTTGATCCGTCGGACGCGTGAGTACTTCTTTGCACTTCCTGATTTTGTTATTCGTTATTCAGTGTTTCTTATTTCTTTCCCGATACGTCAAGCGGTTTGCATTTTCTGATTTTGTTATTTCCTGTCCGTCCGGCCAGACGGGCTTATTCGATGTTTCTTATTTCCTTTCCCAATGCGTCAAGCGGTTTGATCCGCTCGACGCATAAGCGATGAAATATGTTGAACCCATTCCGGGTTCGGGTTTTTACTTCGCTCGCAACCCCGCATTTCATACGGGGCTATTCTAATTTAATCCTTTCAGGATTTCCTCTACTTTCTGATTTTGTTATTCCCTGTCCGTTCGGCCAGACAGGGTTATTCGGTGTTTCTTATTCTATTTCAACCTCCCGCTGATTTTCGCAGAAATAATAAAATCTGCGCTTATCTGCGAAATCTGCGGGAAACATTTCTATAATTGTTTTTTTAAGTCGGCACATTTTAAACCATGGAACCCATCTTATGGGTTCCGGTTTCGCTTCATTACCAACCCCGCATTTCATACGGGGCTATTTTTGTTTAATCCTTTCAGGATTTCCTCTACTTTCTGATTTAATATTTCTTATTTGTTTTTCGCAATGCGTCAAGCGGTTTGATCCGCCAGACGCGTAAATACTGATAATAGCAGCCCGGATATCCAATCTTTTTTAGAAAAATTCTAAATTACCCCCCTAATACATTTCCTGTAAAAATCATCTTTTTAACTAAATAAAAAATATAGATTTGAATTGTTATGCAACGATAAACTCCGTTCGGTAACACAATTTTTCAAAAGGGAAATAAATATTACAGGGTTATTCAATGCGTCTTGGTTTGATGATAATCAAACAGTGGCATATATTCGCTAATTCATATAATTTCAAGGGTAAAAAGCAACCCAGCCCTTATAAAAAAGACCAGGTTGCAACACTTATTTTATAAACCGGATTGGGGAGTTATCACCTCCCCAGTCCATAAAACATTACAAAGAAATGAAAAAATTAGTAGTATTTGCTATGGTAGCAATGAGTTTAACCATTTTTAATGGTTGCCAAAAAGATGAATTCGTTCCAATTTTAGATGACAAATATCAGGAAGCTGTTAAACCGGATGTTTATGTTGAAAACGGGTATTTGGTGTTTAAATCTAAAGAAGTTTACGACAGTATTCGTTTTATAATTGAAAAATATGAACCTGAAGAAGCCATAGAATGGGAAAAGTCACTGAATTTTACATCAGCGAAATCAGAGAGATACTTTGCTGAGTTGGAAGCAAATGAGATTGTAAGTGAAGAAGACGTTAAAGACTTCAAGAAAAGATATAGCAGGTCATTTGACATTAGCGATGAATTGGATTTAAATTATAAGTTCTACGCCAGCTCATTGGGAGCTATTTTAAATATTGATGGTGAAGTGAAAATTGGAAGTTCTTTATATAAATTTGCCGATAAGGAATATATTGTTCTGGATGGTGATTACAAAAAGCTTAAGACGATAGATAACGAATTAAAATCGGGAAGTCTCTCCGATGATTTAATCATTATTTTTGATCCAAACCCAAAATCCAAACTAAAATCAACAGATGTTATAACCAGTGGTAGTTTCCAAATTTATAATTATAGAAAACTGGATTATAGGGTTGAAAAAATTGTCTATTCCAGTTTCGCAGGAATTGATTACATGAATACAGGGCAGTATATGTATCTGGAAGGATATGAATTGAATCTGGTGATGCGGCAATATGAATGGGCAGGACTTTTCACTAAAAAATGGAGAACCATGAGAGCATCTTATAGCGTGTGGGATTCATCTATCAATTGGCAACCTTCGGGATCTTTAACTGCTATTACAAATACATTCAGTGATGTAAATGTTGGACTAACAACCAACGAGGTGTATATCAAATTTCTAGATTATGAAATAAGAACTTTTGGAACACCCAGCAATCCTTATTTTTGGGTTTTCAATTTCAAAACAACATTCTGTTCAAGTGGAATTGGATGGGAAAACGCAATATCACTTGATTTAGGATATTTTTAATTTCTAATTGTTGACATTATACAATAATAAATAGAATTAAGATGGAAATAGTTGCATATTTTTGATATAAATTTATTTTAGTGAAAAATAGTTCATTTTATTTTTTAAACATCTCAGGCAGGAAATTCCTGCCTGAGAATTTTATCATTTACAGCCAATCGATGAAGAAAACAGTATTTTTTTATTCGATATTAATTTTTTTATTTTCAGAAGCATATGCGCAACATACCATCAGCGGTTTTGCATACGACCGCAACACCGGCGAAGCGTTAATCAACGCGCATGTTTATAATCAATTTACCGGCGTAGGAACATTAACCAACCCTTATGGTTTTTTTAGTTTACGAATTAATGGAAAAGATTCTTTACAACTCACTGTATCATTTGTGGGATACAAAAAAACAACCATCCCGCTGTATATTGAAAGCGATACTTCTCTTGTAATAAAATTAGAACCCGGACAAAATCTGGGTGATGTTGTTGTAAAAGCGTTAAAAACAATTGATGAAGATTTTACACCTGTCGGACGTATGTCGTTCACCGGCAAACAATTGGAGAAATTGCCCGGATTATTTGGCGAAAAGGATGTTATAAAAACGTTGCAACTGATGCCTGGTATTAATATGGGAAAAGAAGGCAGTTCGGGCATTTTGGTAAGAGGGGGCGACCGGGGGCAAAATCTGTTACTGCTCGACGGGATGCCCGTGTATAATGTAAACCACCTTTTTGGTTTCTTCTCGGTATTTACTCCCGAAGTTATTAAAAGTGTTGATGTTTATAAAGGAGGATTTCCTGCCCGATATTCCGGCAGATTATCTTCAGTAATCGATACAAGACTAAAAGAAGGCAACCTGTATAAACGAAAACTGGATTTTACCGTTGGAACCATTTCTTCCAGGCTAATTTACGAAAGCCCGATACAAAAGGGAAAATCGTCGTTTGTATTTGCCATACGCAGGACTTATGCCGATCTACTTTATACTCCATTCAACGCTGTAAAACAAGAAGATATGTACTTTACAACAAAATCATGGTCGGGGTATAACTTTTACGATATCCATTTAAAATCAAACTTTATCCTCTCAAAAAAGGACAGGATATATTTTAGCATCTATACGGGAAGAGACAAATTATTTATATCAGAAAAAGAAGAATACAACAATTTAGGGCTTATTGTTCAGGGCGTTGGTGAGTCGGGCAAACTTGAAATCCAATCTGACTACATCAACCAGTGGGGAAACCTAACATTGTCATCGCGTTGGAACCATTTATACAACGAGAAGCTTTTTTCGAATACCACACTTTCTTATTCCACCTATAAATATAAAACAACAGTTGGCAATAATTATCTGGAGGAAGCGACAGATACCATTATTGAAAATACATCATTCCAGAACTTATCTTCAATAAAAGATGTGGGCCTGGCGAGCGATTTTGATTATTTTGTTTTGCCCGGACTCAAAATATTATCAGGCGTACGGGTAAACTGGCGCACTTTTGTGCCCGGTAAGCTTGATATTCAATTTATTTCGAAGTTGGATCCTGCGGAAAATTATGTGCGTAATGTACATAACACCTCCGAAAATATAATTGAAAGCAACCTGTATGTTGAAAACCATCTGAGTATTTCCGATAAATTGTTTATTAATGCCGGACTGGCATTTTTAATGGTCGGCAATAACAGCAATAATTTTTTTTCGCTTCAACCCCGAATGATGGCAAACTACAAAATTAGCGGCAATCTTGCTGTTTTTGGGAGTTATACCGATATGGCACAGTCGGTGCATCTTTTGGTTGATAACGGAAGTATCATTCCTGTGGATATGTGGGTGCCGTCTGTCGGGAATTTAAAGCCGGCCCGGTCGCGTCAATTTGATGTAGGATTTAAATACAGCTTTAATGAAATGGTTGATTTTAAGGCTGAAATGTATCACAAACGCATGCAAAATGTGGTAAACTACAAAAATGGCGAATCATTTATTTCGCTCGATGAAACCTGGTACGACAAAATTACCCAGGGGAAAGGAAATTCAAAAGGTATCGAACTTTTATTGTCAAAAGTATCAGGTAAACTTACCGGTTGGGCAGCGTATTCACTATCAGAAACGACCCGTGAATTTGATAACCTTAACAGAGGAAAACCTTTTGCGTTCAAGTACGATAGCCGCCACCAGTATAAACTGGTTGGAATGTACAGTCCAAATAAAAAAATTGACTTAACGGCCTCGTGGGTGTATGCAAGCGGGACACCAATAACACTATCCTTATCAGCCTATGGTGGAGACCCGTTATATAATCGTTCACTAATGTCTGGCTTATTATACAATATTGGTTTTTCCGACAAAATGATTTATAAACCTGAAAATATTAGCTATTACAGTGGCATAAATGAGCAACGTTTACCCGCCTACCACCGGCTTGATATCGGGATAATTTTCAATAAGCAAAAACGAAGGGGGGAGCGAACCTGGAACCTCTCAGTTTACAATGCCTATGCCCGTAATAATCCGATGATGATTTTTCCTGAAGCCGGGGATGACGGTAAGGTGGTTTTCAAAAGTTTTTCGGCTTTAACTTTTATCCCAGCAATTAGTTATAGGTTTAATTTCAATGCTTTTTGAATAGAAGGATTATGAATAAAATATCTAATTTTTTAAAGTACATAATAACATTACCCGCAATTATTTTATTAACGAATTGCCTTAAAGTTATTGAAATAGATACATCGGGAACTGGGTCTGAAATTGTGGTAAGCAGTTTTTTTACCGATTCGTTACCCTGGGAAATAAACATATACAAAACGTTTAATTTAAATGAGAACAAATCGTCAGAGCCCGTGACAAATGCACAGGTATCAATAACAGGAAACGGCAATACTATTTTTTTACAGCACACCGCAGCAGGGATATACAAAGCAAACGAATATCCTGAAGCAGGTGTTGAATACAAACTATCAGTTGCGATTGACGGCAGGGAAGACATAACGGCACATAGTTCAGTTCCATTTAAAAGCAGATTATCAGGAATTACCCTCGACCCAAAAGAACGAATTGTTGTTACTACTTATTCTTCTTACCATGACATGATTTCTGCCGGCTTTACCATAACACCTCCTGAAAATATTAAAACACTCTGCAGGGTACGGATACTGTTTTTTGATACTATTGCAGGATATGACAGGTATTATTTTGATGCGGATAGCTATGAAAGAATGCTTGAATCCGGTGTAGATGCTCAATTAGTAAACAAACTTAAGGTATTAAAAGGGCAAATTGTTTTTGGCCCGTTGTATAATTTTTTGGCCCCAAAATTTGGAGAATCCAAAATAAGCGGTTATCCACAAATAGCTGATGCAACATTTTTAGACCGGGTTGATTATCGCGACCCGGCTGCCTTTTGGATGGGAATTTGTGTCGCCCCGGCGGGAATATTTTACAGTGCGCCCTGGGAAGATGTTACCCTGCTTGGTGATTTTTCAGAAAAAACCGCAGCCGATGTTTTTACACATTCTGGCACCGGTATGGAATTATGGCTTGAATTTCTGGATTTAAGTCCTGAATACTACCAATTTCAAAAAGATTATTTACTTCAGATCTCCAATCGGGGAGATATAACTGGCACACCTGTAATTGTGTACAGCAACATCATAAATGCAACTGGTATTTTTGCCGGTTACCGGACGCAGCTTATTAATTTGAGTGAATTAAACTGAAGAAGTTGCGGTTATATTTATTCATTGGTGACACAAAATTGCCGGTTTTCAACCGGAAATAAATAATATTTACCCGGCGACGGAAAGTCAACGGGTAAAAAGCACGATGTGTTTTTGAAGTACAGGCAGCTTTTTGGATTTATTTTCTGATTCCTTATTTCCTGTCCGTCCGGCCAGACGGACTGATTCGATGTTTCTTATTTTCCTAAATCTTCCAATGCGTCAAGTGGTTTGATCCGCCAGACGCGTAAACGATTTTATTTTCTTTTGGTGGATATATTTAAAACTATTGAACCCATCTTATGGGTTCCGGTTTCGCTTCATTACCAACCCCGCATTTCATACGGGGCTATTTTTGTTTAATCCTTTCAGGATTTCCTCCACTTTCTGATTTAATATTTCTTATTTGTTTTTCGCAATGCGTCAAGCGGTTTGATCCGCCAGACGCGTATACACTGATAATTGCAGCCCGGATATAATCTTTTTAGAAATATTCTAAATTACCCCCCCTAAAAATTTCCTGTAAAAATCATCTTTTTAACGAAATAAAAAATATAGATTTGGAATGTTATTCAGCGACAAACTCCGTTCGGTAACACAATTTTTCAAAAGGGATATAAAAATTTACAGGGTTATATGCGTCTGGTTATTATGATAATCAAATGGTAGTGTTCATTCGCTTATTCAAATATTTTCAAGGGCAAAAAGCAACCCAGCCCTTTAAAAGAACCGGGTTGCAATAGTTGTTTTATAAACCCGGGATAGGAAGTTACAGCTTTCCATCCCACAAAACATTACAAAGAAATGAAAAAATTAGTAGTATTTGCTATGGTAGCAATGAGTTTAACCATTTTTAGTGGTTGCCAAAAACAAGAAGAGTTTTACGATGAAACTCCGGAACTTGCGAATAAACAGGATTTAAGTTATTATGAAGGGCAAATGATATTAGGAAAAAGACTTGATAATCCATATTCAATTGAAAATATGCAAAAGGCATATCAGAATTTACAAGCGGAAAATAAACTGAAATCTGCTGTAAGCATCGAAACAACGCATTTTTACGTAAGGTTCCGGCCTAAAAGTTTTCAGGAACTGGATAGGTTAACACGGGATACAACATTATATTTTTATGATTATCCACTGGATGTGGAAATAAAAAGAGGCGGTACACATTATCATGATCCGTCAATTCCTGCAAATGAAATTACCTGGCAGTATACTGTGGTACCGGTTGATTATACTTTCCCGGATATACAATACCAGAAACTGGCTGATTTGTTTTTACAGGAAGAAACAGGTGAACTTCAACAATTAAAAAGTGGTTCAATGGATTACTTTGAATGGTTGGTGCTCGAAACAGAAGCTTTGCGAATAACCGGCAATTTGAGCGATGATGAAGTAAATGGAGCTGAGTTGAAATCAACAAGCTGGAGGCCCTCAGGAAATATTAAAGTTTATGATGATATAATTGATAGTTATTCCACCACACAAAAAGTATTTGATCATTACGAATATTATAATTGCGAAACAGGAGAGGTAATTATTGATCCTTTCGGCGATGATGATCCTCCGTTAAAATCGGTATTGCCGCCAGACGACGAAACGCCCATCTGCCAACGTGCGGTTTACAGGTTTGAAACAAGCACAACGAATAGTCATTATATTCCATTGGAAGGAGTTACTGTCCGGGCCCGTAGTTGGTTTACAACCCATGAAGGAATGACGGATGCAAACGGAAATTTTACCTGTGACGGCACATTTAGCAGCGATGCCAATTATAGTATTAAGTGGGAACGCTGGGATTTTGATGTAAAGAATGGATTTTTTGATCAAGCTTACCTTTACGGACCTGAACAAACCGGGGATTGGTATTTAAATATTCGTGTTGAAACCCCAATATCATATCATTTTGCACATATATTTAGGGCTGCCTTTACATATTACTACAAATTCAGTCGCTGGGGTATTAAGCCTCCTCCACGAAGAGATGGAATTTTGGGTGCCATGCAACACCGCCTTCATATAGCCGGAGTCGAAAATGGTCAATCAATTTATCTGGATTTTTTGGAATTTGCGTCAGCAGCTCAAGTAATAGTATGTCGAAATGGTAAGAATTCTAAAGGAATCTTTGAAACAACAATTCATGAACTTGCACACGCATCGCATTGGGAAATTGGGTATTCATCTGGTAAATATCTGGTAGATAAAATTTTTAGTGATGTCCGTTTACCTGAAAGTTGGGCAACTGGTGTGGCCACTGTCATTTTAGATGATATTTATGGTACAACTTTAAAGGAAAGATTACAAACACTTAAAATTATTGAGATGGGTGATGGTTACACAAGTATAGTATGGGATATGATCGATACTTACAATCAACGAAATGATGGTCAATTATTTCCAGAAGATAAAGTTGAGAATTATACTTTATCTCAATTGGAACAAGCACTCACTTATTCTCCTGCAAGCTGGTGGGGATGGCGGGATGAAATTAAAAACAGGTTTGATAATCCTACTGAAATTTATTTAGATAAATTATTTGATGACCTGGATTAAATCAAAAACAACAAACAATCTTATATTATGAAGAAAACACTCATCGGTTTATCCTTTGCTTTTTTAATTCATTCCTGTTGTTTACTTCCATTCGAGAGAACCTGGACAGATGAATATATAATTGAAAATAACACTGGTTATTTGATTACAATTTATTATCGTTATGAAACGTATAGTGACGTACCTGAAATAAAATTGGATACTATAGAGATTATGCCAAACTCTGAATACGTTGATTATGGTTACAGAGGTTTTGATTATGATTTCCCGGAACTTTTTTCGGTTACTACTGATTCGGTTGTAATTCAATTCGACAATAAGAGAGAGATTATCCAGACATGTGAGCATTTTTTTAATGATGACTGCATGATTGAACGAAATGTTATAAATTACCTGAATTCAGCCAATTACACAAAAAAAATCATAGGCAGGGAATGCGGAGATAAAGAGTATCGTTATACATACACAATTAAGGAAGAAGACTATAACAATGCTGTTCCGATAATAGACTAAAAAGAAGTAAATAAGAAACCGTCCTTTTAATTGGGAGCGGTTTCTTATTTCTCCTGCAAGCTTGGGCTGGCGGGATGAAATTAAAAACAGGTTTGATAATTCTACCGAAATTTATTTAGATAAATTATTTGATGACTTAGATTAAATCAAGAACAACAAACAACCTTTCATCATGAAAAAAATATTCCCTGGTTTAGCTTTCGCTTTTTTAATTCATTCCTGCTGTTTACTGCCATTTGAGAGAACCTGGACAGACGAATATGCAATTGAAAATGGCACAGATTATTTCAACACAATTTATTATCGTTATGAAACCAACGATAATGTCTGTAATAAAACTGGACACTGTAGAAATCATGCCACATGCTGAATATGTTGACTATGGTAAAAGAGGTTTTGATACGGATTCTCCGGGAATTTTCCCTATAACTACTGATTCGGTTGTAATTCAATTCGGTAGTGAGAAAATAGCAATTCAAACCTGTGAAGGTTTCTTTAAAGAGGAATGTACTGTAGAAAGAAATATTGTGAATTACTGGGATGAGGTTAATTACATTAAAAAAATCATTGGCAGGGAATGCGGAGACAAAGAATATCGCTATACATACACAATTACGGAAGAAGACTATAACAATGCTGTTCCGATAGTAGACAAAAAAGAAGTAAATAAAGAAACCGTTCTTTTAATTGGTAGCGGTTTCTTATTTTCCACCGAAAATTAAAATGATTTAACCGATGCCGGAGGCATCACATGTTTATAGAAATTCTGCAGAGAAAAAAACGACTCAGGCCCGAGTCGCACCATTCCGGTTACATATCCATTCCCTGATTTTCGCGGAAATAAGAATATCTGTGTTTATCTGCGAAAACTGCGGGAAACATTTCTTATTGAGAACGGTTTCTTATTTTCCTCCGCATTTTCTGATTTTGATATTCCTTATTCGATATTTCTTATTTTCTAATCTTTAAATGTTAGTTGGTTCAAACCGTTTGACAATTTCATCCAGTGAACAGAGCCACTGGTTTCTCAGAATAGTATTCACCAGGTGACAGAAAATCATCTAGTGAAAATTGCAGCCGGTTTTCCAATCTTTTTAGAAATATTCTAAATTACCCCCCCCTAAAAATTTCCTGTAAAAATCATCTTTTTAACGAAATAAAAAATATAGATTTGGAATGTTATACAACGACAAGCTCCGTTCGGTAACACAAATTTTCAAAAGGGACAAATAAAATTACAGGGTTATTTAATGCGTCTGGTTATAATGATAATCAAATTGAGGCGTACATTCGCGTATTCATATATTTCAAGGGCAAAAAACAACCCAGCCCTTTAAAAAGAACCGGGTTGCAACACTTATTTTATAAACCGGACTGGGGAGTTATCACCTCCCCAGTCCATAAAACTTGATAAAAGTATGAAAATTATTTCATTTTACATTTCTGCGGTTTTCATTATGTTTTCTTTTAAGGGAATTACCCAGATAAAAGTATACGAAGACAACCGCGTGAAAATGTTTGGGGATAAACCGACAGATGATCCGAACAAGGATCTTTCTTTACAGGTTTATGGTAAATTTGGTGATTACCTTACGAACGGAAGAATTGGTATTGGTGATTATAACGCAGGAGGAATTTTAACAACAAAACGTGTATTCCTGGGAGAAACTGGAAATAACTATGATTCCGACCGATTAGAATTATGCGGATCGAGTGGAATTTATCTAACCTGGGGGCAAGGTTATGATTATAATAATGTGGTTGCGAAAATCGACCTGGAGTATGAAGTAATTAATGGCGTTTTAACCAATATTTCATCTTTTAAATTCAACACCGATGTTTATGCCCACGGATATATAATTAATTCTGATGAGCAGTTCAAGGAAAACATTGCAACTTTGGATAATACCTACTTAAGATTAATGGAAATCTCACCTGTTTCTTACAATTTAAAACCTGATATTGCATTTATTTTTCCTGCCGGTTTCGAGCCGGAAACAGAAAAGCAAAGACAAGACTTGATTGAAATTGCTGCAGCAAAAGAAAAGATAAAAATTCTGGAAAAGGAAAGGTATGGTTTTGTTGCCCAGGATCTGGAAAAAGTTTTTCCGGAATTAGTGGAACAAGATAAAGACGGACTTTATGTTGATTACCTTGGCCTGCTACCTGTTTTGGTAGAAACCATTAAAAAGCAACAGTTGCAAATAGCCAGAATTAAACATCTTTTAAATTCTCAAAATGTTGAATTTTTAAAATAACAAATCATGAAAAAATATATCTATACAATTATCATTTTATTGACTACAATAATTACTCTACAGACTAACGCACAAATAAAAATTAACAGTGATGGACAAATAAAAATATTTGGCGATAACGAATCAGACGACCCGGATAAAGACTTATCTCTGCAGGTATATGGAAAATACGGGAGTACGTTTAGTAATGCAAAGATTGGCATTGGGGATTATGGTAGGGTTAACTATAACGGAGCAAATGTTTTTATTGGTGAACTTGGAACAAACTGGGACAGCGATCGTCTCGATTTACATGGTAAAAATGGAATTTATCTAACATACCAACAAGGATATGACTACAACAATATAATTGGTAAATGGGACATCAGTCAACCCGCGGTTCCAGTTTAATGTAGATGTATATGCCAAAGGCATTAAGCTTAACTCCGACGAGAAATTTAAAACCAATATTAAGCCACTCGGTAGCAAGTTAGACAAACTAAAACAACTAAAAGGAATTAGCTATGAATTGAAAAGTGAAAAAGTTCAGTTATCACCGGAAGAATTACAGGGTTTAGCTGAAAAAGAACAGGCCGATATTGCACTCCTAAATAATATGGAGGAAAGAAGTCGTAAACGATTGGGTTTCTTAGCCCAAAATGTTCAAATTTTATTCCCTGAACTGGTGGAAGAGGATAAGGATGGCTACCTGTATGTTGACTATGTTGGATTGATTCCAGTATTGGTTGAGTCGGTTAAGGAGCAACAGGAACAGATTGACGGATTAATGAAACTTGCGGCAAAAAAAGGATTATTAACTTCTGAAGAATAAAATTATGAAACGGCTAATATTTATAATAACCATTGTGCTATTGGGTATGCAACTTAAAGCACAATTAATAAAAGACAAATGGGGAAATATCATTTCATATCCGCTAACAGATGGGTATAAAGAAAATCCGGAAGTATCTGAGGTGCCCACCTTCATTATCCCTAAAATGGATAATGATTCACTTTTCAGAATATATAATAACGGAAAATCAATTGAAGAATTAGGGAATCATTGTACTGCCGGATTCGATCTTCGTTGTGAACCAATCTCGCTAAAAGAAAATGGGAAATGTATTAAACTAAAGCACGGAAAATTATGGCGATATGCCATTGAGGGAGCCTCCGCACAAGGAATAGGAGTTGATCTTGGATTTCCCAAGTTGCATAAAGGTTCATATATTGAAATATTTCCAACTGATACAACCGTCGAACTAGAGCAACAGAGAGAAATTTTCCATTCTAAAAATTTATTAGAACGGCATAAAAAAAGAGGATTAGTGACTTTGGTGCATGGGAAAAAATTAATAATAGAATATTTTGAGCCCGACACTCTAAAAGTTAAGGATGATATTGTTATTAAAAGAATATTTTATCGTTTTTTTGAAATTGGCAATTTAAAAGGATCTTCTTACAATAATTCAAAATTAAAAAGTGGCTATTACGGCTCTTCCCAATATCCACAATGCCAGAAAGATGTTATTTGCTCCGATATAGGTAATTACCAAAATAATGCAAAATCTGTGGTATTTATTTATATGGCATATTTAATTGATACTAATAATGACGGCTATGTGGAGTTTGGCGACGAGTGGGGTACCGGATTTTTTCTTAATAAAGTTGGTGGATATGCAAGTAGTGATTTACCTATTTTAGTTACCGCCGGGCATGCATATTGTATTAAAATCTCTGGTTCAGCAGTTGACTTAGATGGCTATATTTCGAGAATTGAAGCGAGAACCAATTATCAAAATGCCAAGTGCGGTACAGATGATCTTAACAATAGGGGTAGATTGCTACCCGGTGGTTTCAACCGCATAGCACTGGGAAGTTCTTGGGATGATGACGGACTGTCCTCGTATTCGCCGAGTAATGATTATGCAATACTTCGGGCTTCATCAGATATTTTTACATTTGCAGATTATGACCTGGAATATAGTGCTTGGTCTAATAACCATGATTATTATAACAGTGAGGGTTATTTTTGTATTCACCATCCCAAGGGAGACGTAAAAAAGATTAACAAAGATAACGATCGTGCTATAGAAATCTCATCTGATGGATTTAAATTAAAATATGATATAGGTATAACAGAGAATGGAAGTTCCGGTGCACCAGCATTTAACTCGTCAAGGCAAATAGTAGGTTTTCATGTGAAAAGTGATATCAATAAGGATTGTAGTTTAATTGGCCAAATGAAATCTACAAATGGAAAATTTGATTCTCTATATAATGCTTTTAGTTATATTCTTGACCCTACAGGTGCAGGTTCAGCCCAAAGTTCGAATCCTCAGCCACCATCTTATTCAGAGCTTCCCAGCCATTGCAGTAACTGTAAACAAGATTACGATGAAACTGGTATAGACTGTGGAGGAAGTTGTTACCCTTGTGGCATGCAGGACGTTTTGATCATCAAAACAGATTTGGATTTGTTAGGCTCTGTAAAAAGCCGTTATGAAATATTTGCAGAGCCTGACCCTGGCACCTTATTGGCATTAAAAAGTGGGAGTTCTTCGCTTGAAGCAGGTCAGAATATTTATTTAAATGGTGGGTTTGAGGTGCAAAAAGGCGCAACATTTTATGCTGGCATTGATGCAGAATTGATGAGTGAAGCTGATAGGGGATGTCAACCTGCCTGTGTATCCCAGGCTTCGCTTTATTTGATACCTGATGGTGATGGAATTTATGATTACTATTTCTTTAGGGCTGCTTTTATAACCAGTTACAATATATATGTGACGCCTAGAAATCAAAGCAATAATATAGTTTATTCGCATAAAAATGTTCCAGTATATTCAAATGGTTACATTTTTGCCTGGGACGGTACAGGAGCGGTTTCTAATGGTTATTACACAATTGTTATTGAAGCAACAGACTGTTATGGAAATATAACTCCCTATGTGCATTATATAGAATATTCCTTACCAAAGTCTGGAATAATCCAAGATATTAATGAAGTAACCAAATCGGAAACAGAAACCAATCATAAACCAGGTATTGTCATATATCCCAATCCGTTTAATGATGAAATAATGATCAATTATTCAGGCAACTCGTTTCCTTTAGAATGTAACCTATTTGATGTAAACGGAAAATTAATATTTAAAAAAATAATCAATAATCAACATAAAAAAATTGATTTAAAAAATGTTTCTTCAGGCACTTATATAATAAATGCAAAAGCAGGAGAATATAATCTGGTTCAAAAAATAATTAAAGAATAAATCCAAGGGTAAAAAGCAACCCAGCCCTTATAAAAAAGACCAGGTTGCAACACTTATTTTATAAACCGGATTGGGGAGTTATCACCTCCCCAGTCCATAAAACATTACAAAGAAATGAAAAAATTAGTAGTATTTGCTATGGTAGCAATGAGTTTAACCATTTTTAATGGTTGCCAAAAAGACGAATTAAATGTTAGCCAACCGGCTGATGAAGCACAACCACAGGAAGTGGTTAAACCAGATGTTTATGTTGAAAATGGATACCTGGTTTTTAAATCACAAGAAGTTTTTGACACTACATTGTCCGTAGTTCAAAAAATGAGTGATGAAGAATTTAGTGAATGGGAGAATTCACTCGGTTTTGTCTCTGCAAATACTTTCTACTTAAAGGCAGAAGATGAGTTTTCGAAAATAGAAAATGAAGAGCAGCGTAGAAAATTTGTGGAAGAATATTCTCAAAATCTGATCATAAGTCACGATGGAATTGAGATTAAAATTTTCGCAAAATCATTGGGAGATTTATTAAACATAGATGGAATCGTGAAAATTGGTGAGTCTATATATTTATTTACCGATACTAAAGAATATGTGATTTTAGATGGTGAAAAAGATTTATTAAATGAACTTAAAACTAGTCCAAACATGGAAAAGTCAGCAAAAAAGAATTTAGTGATCTTTGATCCTTTTGAAAACCAAAGTTATTTAAAATCCACAAATGACTTTCTTGCCGGAGATTTTATATATACCGATTATAGATGGGCAAATTATCCTCCTTATGAATGGACTCCATATAAA
This sequence comes from uncultured Prolixibacteraceae bacterium, assembly GCA_963849775.1. Lineage (GTDB taxonomy): Bacteria > Bacteroidota > Bacteroidia > Bacteroidales > Prolixibacteraceae > Draconibacterium. The sequence continues at coordinate 28,399 of CAWKIX010000018.1, forward strand.
AGGTTAAATTATACATTCGAAAGGACATTATTTACCTCCGTTCATCATTTTGACCCATATACAGGTATTGTATATTATTCTTGTGGGTATAAATTATTTCTTAGACTTAAACAATATTATAATGATCATGGCACATGGATAAGCGATAAAATTTCATATTGGGTGAATAGTCAGACACTAAACTGGAATGGTTTGATAGATGGACAAGTAGTCCAAACATACAATGGTTCATGGCCGGATCAGAGTTTTGGTTCCACAAGCAACGCTGTCTATGTATATTATGCGGATCATTACTTTTTGACAACTAATCCTAATGTAAGTGATTTAATAGTTAATAATTATACTTCTACATTCCGCTCCAACAGGATGCACGAAGATGGTTGTTCCAGTTGTATTTTCTGGAAGACATTAACTTATTAAGGCTAGGGTGAACAAAATCTTCTTCCCGGGTAAATTTGCCGGGAAGAAGATTTACGTTTTTATGTTTATATAATTTAAATATGATGAATCCTTTTTCGTTAAAATGGAACTATAGAATAATAATAATTTTGTTTTTTTCCCAAGCGTTAAACAAATTCTCGTTCGCCCAGGAATTCCAAATCAGCGGTTTTGTAAAAGATAAAATGAGTGGTGAAGCATTGGTGAATGCGCATGTTGTTGATGAGAATTCCCGAAACGGAACAATTACCAATTTGTATGGGTTTTTTAGTCTGAACTCGACCGGACCGCATATAAAGTTGAATATCTCGTATGTTGGATACAAAACCAAACAGTTGCAACTGGAACTGTTAAAGGACACTACCATTCAAATTCTTTTGGAAACCGCCAACGAAGTAGCTGAGGTGGAGGTTTCGGCAAACACAAACGAGGCGAATTCACTGAAACGAACCACCGGCAACCTGTTTTTAACCAGAAGAGAACTGGAAGCAATTCCGGGTTTATTTGGCGAACGCGACATCCTGAAAAGCCTGCAACTGATGCCGGGCATTCAGCAGGGGCGTGAAGGGACTTCCGGGATATTTGTGCGGGGAGGCGACCGTGGACAAAACCTGATTTTACTCGATGGCGTGCCGGTGTACAACGTGAACCATTTGTGGGGTATTTTTTCGGTGTTTACTCCCGAAGCGGTTAAAAGTGTGGATGTTTACAAAGGGGGTTTCCCTGCCCGGTATGGCGGCCGGCTGTCGTCGGTGCTGGATATCCGGCTGAAAGAGGGAAACCTTTACGACACAAAATACGATATAACTGTTGGCACGGCAGCCGCAAAATTTCTTGTTGAAGGGCCGTTCAAAAAAGGAAAGTCATCCTATATTTTTTCAGCCCGGAGAACCTATGCTGATCTTTTTTACACACCTGTAAAAAGATTGTTGGTTTATCGCGACAGGGGATCGACTGTGAAAAACTGGGACGGGTATTATTTTTTCGATGTTAATGCCAAGGTAAATTTTTTCCTTTCGGAAACCGACAGGATATACATTAGCGCTTACACCGGCGGCGACCATTTGTATAGTAGAGAGACAATCGAAAATACCGTCTCTGTTACTTCTGAAGGTGACCATGAAAAAGTTGATTCTAAAAACGATTTTTCAAACAGTTGGGGGAATTTTACCGCTTCAGCCAGATGGAACAAAATTATCAATCCCAGATTTTTTGCGAACACCACCTTAACCTACTCTACATATAAATACCGCTTTGGGAATGATTATACAGTAAAAGAAACTTCAGTTTACGACACAATACGCTTCGATGAAAGTAATTTGAATTTCTCGGGAATAACAAACCTTGGCGCAGCGGTTGATTTTGATTTCTATGTTTCCACCGGCTATTCCCTGAAATTCGGGACAAAGACGCTTATCAATTATTATTTACCGGGAAAATATGAAAGCAGTTACCAGGTGGCCGGAGAAGAACAGATTCGCAAGGTGCTTTTCGGAAAGGAAATCCGGACTAACGAATTTTCAGTGTATGCCGAAAACCATATTCAGGTAACGGAGAAAATTTCTGCAAATCTTGGGATAAACGGACTGCTTTACACCGGGAAAGGATTTAGCCGTTTCTCTTTACAGCCACGGATTCTTCTGAATTATGCCTTAAACAATGTCCTGACCTTAAAATCAGGTTATTCAAAAATGACACAACCACTGCATTTGCTGGTGAATAATGGCGCAAGCTATCCGGTGGATATTTGGGTACCGGCAGTAAAAGCTTTTAATCCTGCTGTTTCACACCAGGTTGAATTCGGCGCTTATTATTCCACAGCACGTGCCTGGGAACTGAGTACCGAAATTTACTGGAAAACCATGAATGGGGTGTTGAATTACCGGAACGGCGAATCGTTTTTTTACCTGAACCAAAACTGGGAAAACAAAGTTACCCGAGGCAAAGGTTACAGTTACGGATTGGAATCGTTGCTGAAAAAGAGCAGGAGTAAAAATACAGGGTGGATCGGGTATAACCTTTCGTGGGCATACAGGCAGTTTGATGATTTAAACCGCGGCAAAGCTTTTCCGTTTCGTTATGACACCCGCCACCGGTTGAACATGGTATTGGTGCGCCAGTTAAAAGCCAACATCGATGTGTCATTTTCATGGGTATTTGCTACCGGCAATCCGGTAACACTTTCCGAAACCGCTTATGATGGGGAAGATTTATACAAAAATGGTCGCTTTGACGGGACGCTTGAAAAATACCTGCATCTTTACAACCCGCCCCGTGCACCAGGAAAAGCTGTTTACTACAGCGGACTGAATAATTACCGGCTCCCGGCTTACCACCGGCTCGATGCCGGTATAAATTTTACAAAGGAGAAAAAGTTCGGTCAACGGGTTTGGAATATTTCAGTATATAACCTTTATAACCGCAACAATCCTTTTTTCCTTACCTATAAGATTCACGACGAGGCTTTTCATACTCCTCAAAACGGGGTGGGGGAATTCAAAAATTTTTCCTTTTTCGGGTTTCTTCCGTCAGTAAGTTACCGCTTAATAATTGATTAAAATGAAACGAAACAAAAATATAAGAATCGTATTGTTTGTTCTTGGCGTTGCAGGTCTGTTTTTCCAATCCTGTTTACGGGATTTTGAACTGCAAATGCCTGAAGTTGAAAGGCAAATTGCAGTGAACTGTTTTTTTACTCCGGATAGCAGTTGGAAAGCGCAAGTATATTTCACGCATCACATCGACAGTTCCGGAGACAATGCAGTTATTGTAAATGCATTGGTGTCCGTTGAAGATGAAACCGGAAATATTGTTTTCTTAAACCACACAAGAGATGGAATATATCATTCGGAAGAAAAACCTGCCGCAGGCGCGCATTACCGGTTAAAAGTTGAAGTAAAAGGTTATCAAACAGTAACTGCTGAAAGTTATGTGCCCTTAAAATCTGACCTCAGCAACTGGCAATTACTTTCGCAAAACAAAATCAGATTCCGGATTACTCCCCAATTAACTGACGAATATTTCATAGCAGTGCGCGGAAGATATTTCGATACGGTTAAAGGCTATAACATTTATTGCATCAACCCGGAAGTTTTTGAACATTTAAAGGAGAATAAACAGTTAACTGATGAAGTAATTACGCATTTAAACCCCCTGGAAGGCCAAACGTTATACAGCTACAATGTGGTTCAAAAAGTGCAGGAATTAATGACACCCGAAGAAATATTTAACTATTGGTATTTTGTTCAAACCACATTTGAAGAATATGCGGTTTGTGGCAAGTTGAAATACCGGCCGCAATCCAAAATGATATTAAGCGGTTGTTCTTCTGAACAAGCCATATTTTACCAGGCCCCAAATGATTTAACCACCTTGTTAATGAACCAGACCGGCACACAGGACGCAGAAATAAGTATGGCTTTAAACAGTGAACATTTTCCCGATTGGGAATTTTTCCTGGAGTACATGGATTTAAGCAGCGACTACTATTACTTTTTAAAAGATTTCCTGCTTCAGGTCTCCAACCGCGAAGAAATAAATGCGCCTCCGGTTATTGTGTACAGCAACATTGAAAATGGAGTTGGAATTTTTGCCGGTTACCGGTCTCAACTTATTAATTTGAGTGAATTAAACTGAAGGAGTTTCCGGATTATTCATTTAAGAGGAATGGAAATGGTAGCCTGCAACTTTTATTTTTTTCAACCTCCCGCTGATTGCGCTGATTTTCGCAGAAATAAGAAAATCGGCGCATGTCTGCGAAAT
>CAWKIX010000019.1:0-44379 GCA_963849775.1 uncultured Prolixibacteraceae bacterium
ACCCTCCTTATTCAAAATCTCGGCTAGAAAACGAACTTCCTGCCCCTGGGAACGATACTTTATTGTATTCATAAAGATTGTTTTATGTATTCAAAATCAAAAAATAAAACTTGTATTTAAACTGTTTCATGAAACAGTAAAACATATATTCACATTAAAATCTGCCATAATTAAAATCCAGGAGTTAGTATAACTGATGATTCAACAGCGATTTTATTGCGCAAAAAAAAACAGATTTTCTACAGATTCGAAAACGTGCAATAAAATTCAGATGACAAAATTATTCTTATTTAAAGTGCAATTTTTCATGCAGCTAATCCCTTCGAAGTAAATTATGAAAGTGCAACTTATTTATGGAAATCATAAATTGATTTTAACAGTAAATTCAGTCAAAAAATTAAACATTAACCAATGTTTTTTATCATTTTACCTTCTTTTAAATATTCTCTATGTATCCCTTTTGTCAAATCCTCATATGAAATGGCAGGAAGATTTTTTTCCAAAGTTTTTAGTCCGGCATAATGAATTATGTTTACTATGTTAGATCCGGTGAGGTCATACCTGGCTGCAATATCTTTTAATGATATCCTTTTGTCCAATTTTATTGCAGAAGGAATATAATTGGTCCATAATAACTCTCTTTCAGCGACGCCCGGGTTATCAAATTCAACCATAGAGTTAAATCGTCGTGTAAATGAAGTATCAATATTGCCAATGAAATTTGTTGCGAGTATAATCAATCCGGGATGGATTTCAATACGTTGAAGCAGATAGGAAACCTCCTGGTTGGCATACTTGTCATGAGCATCACGAACGTTCGTACGCTTTCCAAAAACAGAGTCCGCTTCATCAAAAAACAATATCCAGTCCTTGTTGGCTGCCTTATCAAATAATTTTGAAAGGTTTTTTTCAGTTTCACCAATATATTTTGAAACCACGAGTGAAAGGTCGATGCGAAATACATATCGTTTAGTGTATTTGCCCAGTAAACATGCAGTCATTGTTTTACCCGTTCCAGGTGGGCCATGAAAAAGAACCCGAAATCCGGGTTTTACTTTGTCCTTCATTCCCCAACCGTTAAGAAAAGTACTGTTATGTTTTAACCAGGTCTCAATTTCACTTATTTCCTCCATAGTTTTGTTTTGTAAAACTAAATCACCCCATTCTAATCCGGTTGTAATCAGTTCGGCAGGAAAATCGCTACTCAGTTTTGGTTTTGCAATTTTACCTGTGGTAAACAGTTCAATGTATTCCTCGTCCATCATTATACGACCACTCATTTTTGGTTCACCTGTTGGAACAGATTCAAGAGAAATAACATTTTTACCCGTAAGAAAATGCCCATCGTTAAATAACTCCTGAATTTTGAACCGCTGTTCAAGGTTTTGACCTGCCAGCAAAAACAAAACAGTTTCTCCGGTTGGTAAAAATCCCCTGTGGTTTTTTCCCCGTACTCCACCCAATTGCGGGAAATCCCCAGTCTTACCCAAATTTTGTATTATCAACTCGTCAAGATAATCGGGTAAAACATGAGGTATAATTGCCAATACCAATATGAATCGTTCTTCGAGGCTAAGTTTATTTTGTAATACAAAATCATTATAAGGTGAATCACCCATTGAAAGCTTTGGAGCTTTAATCTCTGAAAGTTCCTTAAACTCTTTTTCCTCATTGAAATAATAAGATAATCGTTTCTGTATTACTTCATGTATCCAATCGAATTCATGCTCTAAAGTTGTTTTGTTCTGATTTGTTGTTGTATTTGATTTTGAATCCAAATTATTCATACTAATGCTAATATTAAATATCTGTAAAAATCAATATAGCCGATTTTACACTTAATTCTAAAAGGTAATTTTGTTTCATTAACGTGTTTCAACTTCATAAAACAATAAGTATTCCGGCAGTTTAAATATTATTTTATATTTCAATTTTAAAAATAATTATTTTGATTCCCGGGAATTATTGTCCGGTAGATTTAGTTCGGTTAATAAATTGTATCCTGAACAACAGTCCCATCCCTCTTAATATATTCGAATGTACCATCATGCCATAATACGATAATCTCATTTTTGTAAACGCCAATATCAATAGGCTGATCTTCTTTTTTATTCATTTTTTTCTCTTCCTGAATTTCAAAAACACCCTCACTTGTCATTCCATAAAAATGATTATCTAATTTGACAAGTTTTAAAATTTGAAAATCAATACTTTCAAATTGATAAAGCTCCTTCTTCTTCATGGATTCAGGATCAATACTGAATATTCCATCACTATCGGCACAATAAATTAATTTTTCATCGGTACAGATTGAAGTTATGGGAGTTTTACAGTTAAAGTTGTGGATCCCATTTTTATCAGATTTTACCATTATCGTGTTTTCAAACAAACCGTCTATCCAGGCCATCCAGCCATCACCAACAAGCAAGTGCGTAATTTGTCCTTCATTATTCAATTCAACTTTTTCGAATTGTCCATTTAATTTAATTGAATAAAGGACTCCCTGCAATAATTTCACCTGATCTTTGCTATCATTGCTGTTATCATTTTCTACCTTATCTGCACCTGAGACATAAATTGTAGAATTATGGTAGTAAAGCGCGTTGCTTCTTCCCTTAAAAAGTTGTGGTGAGAGGATTTTTTGCTCATTTGAATTTGCGTTCCAACTAATAAGATTTGTATTCCATCTACCAATAGCTGCAAAACCAGAATCTGTTGTTACAACCAAAGGAAGATCTAAATCAGTCTGGATTAAAAGCTTTTGTTCCCTGTGCGGATAGATATTTACAAATTTACCCGATTGTCCGGCAAAAATAATACTATCTGAAAAAACCTTCACTGCGTACCATGAAGTATTATTTTTTTCATTTCCTGAAGATAGATTTGTTCTAATTTCTTTCAACATACTTTCCTTATATTTACAAATTGTGAAGTAACTGCACAAACACAAAATAAGCGCCGTTCTTTGGATAAATATCACTTTCCAACTCCCTTTCTACCTATTTCCAAAAACAGACTTTTTCTAATTATTGCCAATTGACCTGGTGTTAATTTGTCGATACCTGCTCCCGTTATTTTCCTGTTGGTTCCGTTTGTCATCAAATTATTCGGATCGTTGGCGGTTGTATCAGGAATAGTATCTGCACCAGTGTGATCCAGACCAAGTAGATGACCCACTTCATGAGCAAATGTATCCTGAGCTCTGTTCTTAGCGTTAACAACAACAGAACTCCTGTCATCAGGCATATTTCCCAAATCAGACTTAATCAGGCCTTCACCTCTTGAACTTGTCATATCTGGAACCCAATAGCCTGTTATCCGGCCTTTCATTCGGTTGTTTTTTATTAATTCCAATTCCTCAGCCGTTGCTGAAGTGGCTGTAAATTCATCGAGCACAAGATTATTTCCAATTACTTTTTTACTTTCTTTTTCGCTAAGTACTTTTGCATTACCCTTTTCTATTTCGATGCCCTGAGGATTATAAATCTGGTTTGCTCTTGTAAAATCAGCGTCGATAACATTGGCTGCCGGTTTCAATAAAGTGGTGGGAATAACAACTTCAGTAGATGTTTTTGACAAGGTTGCCAAAATCTCCAGAATACCCAGTTTGCCAAGCCATGTCATAAATTTCGGGCTTTCCATTGCTGCTTTTATCGCTCTTTTAAAATCATCTTCTTTTAACTCGAAAAGTAATTTCTGTACCTCTTTGGCTTCCAACTTACTCATTTTTGCTCCTTTTTTCAAAATGTCAAGTATTTGAGCCTCGCTGGAACCTGCTTTGGGAGGTAATGGTTCTGATCCGCGATTTACAGCATAGTAAAGGTCCAACGCTGCCATTGTTTTTGAGCCAACTATACCATCAGCTTTGAGAGCATTAGCCTTTTGATATTCTTTCACTGCTACTGTTGTTTCGTTTCCAAAGTTTCCATCAACACCAAATTTTGGTAATGGAAAACCTGCATCAACCAGTCCCTGCTGAATCCTAGTAACCGATGAGCCAGAGCTGCCACTTTGAATAAATGTTTTATTGTCTAATGTATTTTCAAGTTCATTATCACCACGAAATCTTGGAGATTTCAAGTCATTGTTGACATCATCCTTTTTCTTGATATCAGCTCCCTTTTGCTGAACTACGTGAGTCAGCTCGTGCGCCAGTAATCGTTTCCCACTGCTATTTTCAGGATTGTATTTACCTGAATTGAAATAGATATCCTCACCATGTGTGAAAGCCTGAGCGCCCAGTGATTTGTTCATTTGAATTGCTTTTGAATCAGTATGAACAGTAACTCCATTAAAGTCAGAACCAAAAGCATGCTCCATTTCATTTTTCGGTTTTTTTGGTAATGTTTGTCCTTGTCCCCTGCTATAATCAAGTTCTTGCTTTAAGTCTTTTGATTCTGTTCCAGGTTGTTTACCACTCCCTTTTGCCTGAATCGGTTCTTCCTCTTCTTCCTGTGCCTGAAGGGGTTCCTCTTCCTCCTCCTTAGTCTGCATCATTTCTTCTTCTTCCTGGGCCTGAACAGGTTCTTCCTCATCTTCCTGCTTTGCCTGTACAGGTTCCTCCTCCTCTTCTTCCTTAGCCTGAACAGGTTCCTCTTCTTCCTGCTGAGTTTGCACCATTTCCTCCTCTTCCTGTTTAGCCTGAACCGGTTCCTCTTCCTCGGCTTGTTTCTGCACTGACGTTTCCTGTTCATGTGAGAACAGCGTTTGACGTTGAATGCTGTTAATTTCCTTTTTCTGAAGTGGTGAATTTGAGGAAGCATGATTTACTACTGCATCTGCCATAGCATCCGCTTCCTGTTCGTACTTATCTCCGGGTTGTCCAATTGTAAGTCCCTTTTTCTGAAAAAATGCATTATTATTACTTTCTGCCCGGGGTGAACGATCAATGGTTTGAGAGAAAAATGGCTGTTCCTTTTTGTCGATCTTTTGGTTATTTAGGGGACGACGGTAGTATTTGTAACTCATGATAATTTTTGTTTATGGGTGAAATTTAATAAGTTATGATTGCTCATTTACTGATTCTTTTCAGAAACTCCTGTGCAAACAGCATATAATCCTGCGCGCCATTGGATGTGATATCGTACTCAAAGATGGGCACTCCCTTTTCCTGCGCCTGTGCCAAAGCAATATTATTACGAATTCCTGCTTCGAATACAAGGTCACCAAATTCGTCATTCAGTTGCTCCATTACCTGGCGATTCATGTTTTTTCGCTTTTCGTATTTTGTTAGCAAAAAACCGATAACCTGAAGTTGATTATTCATCTGTTTTTTAACCTGCTGAAAAGTACGCATGAAACTTTGAACACCCTTCATCGGCAGATATTCAGCCTGAAGAGGAATCAAAATGTAATTACTGGCTACAAGTGCATTTACCGTAAGCATCCCTATTGCAGGGGGACAATCGATAAGAATATAATCGTATTTGTGTTTTATTTGTTTTAGAATATTTTTTAAAATAAACTCGCGTCCATAAACACTTACGAGCTCTAATTCGGCATTGGCCAAATCCAGCGAGGATGGAATAACGGAAAGCTTGCTTTTTTTAATAATTGCAGTTGTAACATCAGCATCTTCACCCTTAGCAATTTGTTTTATCAATTTGTAAATATTTTCTTCAACTTCGCCGTTAATGCCCAGAGCCTGGCTCAGGTTAGCCTGTGGATCCATATCCACTAAAAGCAGACTTTTTCCCATTTCCCGCAGCGCTGCTGCCAGGTTAATAGCAGTGGTGGTTTTACCTGAACCGCCTTTTTGGATTGCGAGAGAGATTATGGGCATATTAAATTAACTGGGGTATGCACTTGTCACATACAAAAATAATCAATAAATTAGGGGTCTATGAGTATCCCGAAAAATCAAATGGAATTTGAAAGAATGTTTTCTACAGAAGAACAATGTTTGTCATATTTAAAAGAGCTTAGATTTCTTGACGGTTATTGTTGTCGAAAATGTCGAAATATAGAATACTGGCAAAACAATAGAGGTATTATGATTTGTAAGAGATGTAGAGACGAAATTTCGATTACAGCGGGAACAATTTTCCATAGAAGCAAGTTGCCACTTGTTACGATTTTTAGAGCTTTATGGTGGATGGTGGCACAAAAGAACGGAGTCAGTGCAGCTGGGCTTCAACGAGTTTTGGGACTTGGTAGTTATAGAACAGCCTGGACATGGCTTCATAAATTTAGGAGATTAATGATATTTCCGGGCAGGGATAAATTAACAGGAAAAGTTGAAATAGATGAAACCTTAGTTGGAGGAAAGCGTGCAGGAAAAAGAGGACGTGGCGCTGAAGGAAAATCATTGGTTGTAATTGCAGTAGAAATATTAGAGAAAGGCACAGGTAGAGTAAGAATGGCAATGATACCAGATGCAACAAAAAAATCTTTAGCGAAATTTATAGATGACAATATTGAAGCAGGTACTAGCCTAACCACAGATGGATGGAAAGGATATAATGGAATCTCAAAAAAAGGATATTTGCACTATATTGATGATAAAACCAAAATAGCTGATGGAGAAGAAATACTTCCTAATGTCCATCGAATAGCATCATTGCTTAAGAGATGGCTTTTAGGAACTCACCAAAATTACATTGGTGACCAGTATCTGCCATATTACTTGGATGAATATACTTTCAGACATAATAGACGAAAATCAAAAAGCAGGGGACTACTTTTTCAAAGATTAGTTGAGCAAGGAGTAATACATGTACCCGTTGAATATAAACTAATTAAGAGTATGTAGCATGTGCATACCCCAGTTTAAATTATTAATTAATGAAGATGAATCGCATTGTTAAGTGCCAAAAACAATTTGAATCAATCTTCTCACGCTGTATTTGATTTTCATATTTCAATTCAATTTCTCATTGTTCATAACCATCTTCAGCACCTCAGTAAGACTCGAACTTTTGTAAATAATATTTTCATAACTAACATAATCTTCCCTCAAGAATAACACAGGCATATTTTCGTCACGTAAGTCATACAAATAAATTGTTCCGCCACCATCGCCTCCAAAAATCAGTGATTTTGGGATGGTTTCATATAAGTCAAACTCGTGGTACAAAGCCAATACTTCCGTAATCGAATAAATAATGAAAGGGGTTTTAAATTTATTCAGGCTGCCGCCGTTTGAAAAGAGTAATATTGACTTGTAGTCTTCCGGAAGTTTACAGTTAAATTTTTCAGAAAGACCTTCAATTTCTGAAACGGTTGCCGGAGATCTTTTCCACCATCCGCCTTTTTCAATTAATTCTATTAATGTTCGTTCCATATTCTAATTTTTTAAGGATGCCAAGTTCCGAAAATTGATTGTAATTGTGGTTGAGAGATCCTGCCAGCCAACTGATTGTATATATTGCCGAAATACGCGTCAACTTGCCCAAGGTAGTTAGTCTGTATAGCACTGGGTACCCCAATGGTATTCATATCGCTTATCAAAGCGGCCCGTTCCTCCATGAAGGTTCTCGTTGCAATGGTTCCGAATCGTCCTCTTTGCAAATCACCAATCAATCCATGCGGGGTACCTCTTAATCCGCCCTGCAAATTGCGACTACGGAGTAATAGTGATTTCGCTTCATCCCTTGAATAGAACCCAGCCCCGCAAATCGTTGCTGTGCCCAGGCATCCTGTATTCCGTGATGTGACTGGAAAAAGCTGTTTGTGCCATGGTTCTGGGTTAAGAAATTGTGAGAACCAATTTCAAATTCTGTAATTACTGTACCATCTGGCCTTGGATATTCCCACAATCCATCAGCCCGACGCCGAACAATTACTCCATGTGTACGCTGAATAAGCTTAATAAGTTCGTTGTCAAGGAACATCTCCAATTCTCCCAAGGTATTTATTGAGTCGAGTGCACGTATCGCCCTGGCTAAGTCGGAGTCGCTGCTACGAAAAATGTGCAGATACTCCCGCAATCCCCTATGGTTTGATGGTATTCTTAGCCGATGCATCAACTCACCAATACTTGTTACATTTTCCGGTGAAATGCCCACGGGGATGCAAGGGGTGTTGCAATACGTAAGTACACTCCTTATTTCAGGATCCATGTCATGCCAGAACGTACGCATGTTTGGATCACTATCAAGCAAAGTTCGCGTTTCGCTGTTGAGGGTACTCTCCCACTCCAATGCCAGCCTTTCCGCCTCAGGAGACCCTGGAACTGGCCTTGGTCCTCGAGGTTCTTCACTGGTACTACCTCTTCTTACATCGTCCATCAAATTATCACAATTACTTCTATGAGCGTTGGCCTCAACTTCTGCTTCTGTAATCAAAGCTTCCGAAGCAGCCGCGTCATCAGCGGTAGTTTCAACAGCAGACACAAGCTTTCCCTCTGTATTACCAATTCCATTTTCAATTTCAGTTGCACTTCGTTGCCAGAATTCGCGGCGTTCACGCCAAAATCTGGATTCGCCTTCAATCGCTTCTCCAAGTTGGCGACGGAGAAATTTGAAGTAGTTTTCATCCGTTGCGGCTAAACGAATCGCGGCCAAAGTGTTTCGCGCAGCGCTAATAATTTCGACAGGGTTTCTGATAAGAGCTACAACCCTGGATCCGCCCGAAACGATTGCCCGGGAAGCCGCCGAAGGAAGTCCTTTTATCTTTGTCCAAAGACGGGCCGGCAATGCCCTCAAAGCAGCAACTAATTCCCCTGCTCTGGCCATGGTTATGATTGCTTCTATACCTTTCAAGGCTGTCTTGATCGCCCCGTAACCCCAAGCAAAGATGAGTATGATGTTAACGATGAAGTTCGTAATACGAGAAACCCAAAAAATAGCTTGTTGGCATTGTTTAAAGGGTCCTTCAATCAACGAAGCCTCGGTTAACAATTCGTCCCACATCGCGCTAATAGAATCCCCCGGCGCACCAAAGAGCTGGCCAATCGCGCTAAAAAAATTCCAAACATTTTCCTTGTTTTCCCGACAGAACATGCCGCCGCTAGCAAAATATACAATTAGACCGAGAATGTCTTTTACTGCAATGACAATATCAATAACCGCTATAACAATATCAATGATAATAGTAATAAGACCCCAGATAAATCCCACAACTCCACAAACAAGATATTCAATTAGGCCTTCCAGGACATCATACCCGATCGTCAATTTATCCCAGGTCCATTCCAACCAATCCAGTTCAACTTTGTAAACCGGCAACAACCCAGGCATCAGTGTCCTGAGTCTTTCATAGTCCGACTGCCACATATCTTCCATCAATGCATCCGCGGCCGTTTGTCCCCATGCGGATTGGCATAACGCTTCCAGCTCAAACAGTACAATGCTTAGGAGTCCTGTAGGTACTCGCAAAAAATTGTTAACTATATCCGTGCTGTCGGACATACTGGTATATCCCGATATTAAATATCATATACTTATGGGCAATCCAAAATGACGCATAGTTAACTGCTTCTACATTCCCTGAATTGAAGAAATGATGGGAAAGATTATGAGCATCCAGACTGGTTAAGTCACCAAACAAGTAAATGGCGGTATCGTCTCGGCTATACCCAGTAGCTGATTCAAGTTGGGTAAGCGAATTTCCCAGCAAATTGCTGATTACCCCAGAACCCGTCCTAAAAATTGCCAAAATGGAGGCACTATTGCTCGCTGACGTATATCCGGATAAATAACTATATACAAGCTGAGCAATCAGATAATCAGTACGGTAAGCATTTACCGAGATAAAATGTGCAAACAGGTTGTTCCAATCGGAGGTGACCATATCTGTGTACATCCAATCCATTATATAGTCAACACTATACCCACTTCTGCCCGATACGCCGTTTATAATTCTGTCTGTTGTGGTCTTATCCTTATTTTGGAAACTGTTCCTGATTACGGCACTATCATCCGAATCCGTCCACCCTTCCAATGCATTCAAGACATTTCCTACCAAATCTTCAATTGTAGTCTCTTGTTTTTGTATTTCCGGAATACTTTGTTTTTGTAAGATGGCGCCTTGCTGTACCGTATGAGTTAACTCATGCGCCAACAAACTTTGCCCGGAGATATTTTGTGTATTATATTTTCCTTGATTAAAATAAATATCTGACCCGTGTGTAAATGCCTGGGCATGAAGCTCCTTGTTCATCTGAATCGCTTCAGAGCCTGTATGTACCCTTACCCCACTAAAATCGGCACCAAAAGCATTCTCCATGCTGCTTTGAGTATCTTTGGGTAAGTGGCTTCCACTGCCATTGGTGCTATTCAGGCGGCTTTCTAATTCTATTGGTGAGACTTCGTTGACATCGGATTTTCGTTGTAGGTTTTCTTCTTTTTCACACTCTGCACATTTCTTTTGTATTTCGTGATTATCTTCCGTCGGCACTCTTCCTTCAAAAGCAGGTTTTCTTTGAATTTCATTGCTTTCGCCAAAACCCTTGTCTTCTTTTTCTTGTATGTTTTCTTCTTCTTTACTTTCCTGTTTTTGTAGTTGAAGAGGTGCTAAAGTTAAATTATGCTTTTTTTGCACAATAGGGATACCCGCATCCTGCTTGCTTTCAAAGAAAGTCTTTCGTTGTATGCGGGTGATAGGTAACGGTTGAAGTGATAAAGTGGTTTGACCATTTGTTTTTCCTGAGATTTCAGGTGTAGATTTAGTATCCAACTTTTGTACCACCTTATCCGCCATTGCATCGGCTTCCTGTTCATACTTATCGCCGGGTTGGCCTATGGTTAATTTTGGTTGAACGATCGGTTTATTAAAAAAATAACCTGAATCATTTCCGTTTTTACTTGTAGTGTTTGTCTTAAAAAACGGTTGAATTTCAGGTTGTTGGTCAGCGAACAGATCACTACCTTCCCTAAAAAAACTTCCATTGTTTTTTTGGGTATTATGTTTGGATGCAGGTGCTTTTGCTTCTGTTTTGACCATTTTACTTGCTGTTATCTATCAGCCACTAAATGTCAGCTTATTTATTCTTCTCCAGAAAAAGCTGCAGCCAAATCATTTAAAATGTATTTTGACATTGAATTATTTGTTTTTTGATATCCTAAAAAAAACAGACCGCCATTTGAACTTGTTATTGAATTTTCTGATTGGGCTATTTGATTTTTTCTTAAAAATTCCCTGGCAGCTTCGTGTTGCTGTTGGTTTTCATATATATATATAACACAAAAAACATCCTTATCAGTAACTTCATAACCAATGGCATAAAGGGCCGACATTTCACTGGCAGAAGGTTTTGCAGTAATTTCTTTCAAGGGTTGGGAAAAACTATTCATTAGGTGCGCTATTTTCTCTTTTTCAAGTTCTATATAATTTGTCATATTAGGTGTATTTAATTGATTTTGATTTACATTTTCTCTTTTTCCTTGTGCACAATTGTTGATCATAAAGCTGATCGTAAAGTAAAATACTATTTTCCTACAAGTATCCATCGGCAGCGGCCCAGTTTTTATTCTTTGTTTCTGTTATAAAATTTGTCCAATCAGAAGCACTTTTGGCAGCAACAAATGTGGTTTCCAATGTGTCCATATCACCATCAAAATAAGCTCCTGCCACAATTGCTTCGCCTACTAAAGCAACTAATTTTGTAGCAGTTGTCCAATTATTCTGATAATTAGTTCGTCCTGCAATATTTATCCCATCTGCATTACAAACAAGACGTGTAAAGTATTCTGTAACTCCTTCATTTAAAGGTTGACTAACATCTTTTAATTCTGAGGAAGAATACTTATGTGTAGCTTCATGTACCATCGTTCCGGGGTTGCCGCTATTTTGTTCAATCCAAACCCGGCGTGCACTATCCACAAAACCATTTATATTTTTGGTTGCCCAAACAGATGCACCATAATGATGCTCTCCGGCAATGTTCCAATTTGTTGTATCAACAACTGCAACAAATCCTTCAATTTGACGTCCGGCTGTAATTGCACTTCTGACATAAGCTGACAGGTGAGTCTGAATTGCAGCATCGGCATCAACTGCTCTTGTGTGGGATACAGTACCCACAAATAACATTCTTAACTTAACAATTACCCATAAATAATAATCATCTCCTTCCTCTGAACGAAGAGTACTCAGATATGCAGCATCATTCCACACTACATCCCTGTCTGCCTGAGTAGCTAATTCAATAACCTGCTTAACTTCTTCTAACCCTGCCTCTGTCCGAACCCACTCGATTTTAGTCTCCAGATCAAATTGCAAATCATTTACGGCTTCTATAATTGTAACATTTGTACAAACATTGATAAAGAATTCTTTCCAGGGATCTGTTTTTAAAGCATCTCGTTCGGGTTGAGTTGTATTGGGGTGAATAATCCATGATTTAATAGTTATATAGTTTAGCTCCCAACTGGTAATTGTCATTTCGGCCTTTAACCAGGTAAGCTTGGTAACCAAATCATATTGAAGATCATTGAGAGCTGCTACCATTGTGGCATTTGTGCATACATCAACAAAAAAATCCTTTCCCACGGCGGTATTTGTCTTTAAAGAATCTCTTTCTGTCTGAGTTGTATTAGCATGAATGATCCAGGGTTGTATGGTTGCATAATCCAATTCCCAGCTTGTAATAATCATTTCGGCCTTTAACCAGGTAAGCTTGGTAACCAAATCATATTGAAGGTCATTGAGAGCTGCTATCATTGTGGCATTTGTGCACACATCAACAAAGAAATCCTTTCCCACTGCGGTATTTGTCTTTAAAGAATCTCTTTCTGTCTGAGTTGTATTGGCATGAATGATCCAGGGTTGTATGGTTGCATAATCCAATTCCCACCTTGTAATTGTCATTTCGGCTTTTAACCATGTGAGCTTGGTAACCAGATCATATTGAAGGTCATTGAGAGCTTCAACCATAGTTTCATTGGTACAAACACCTACAAAAAAAATTACTCCTGCAGTTGTACTTGTCTTTAAACCATCCCTTTCAGACTGAGGTGCTGCTGTTACCATCGCCTTAATTTCACTATACTCCATGAATGTAGTGCCAAATAATGCAGATGCCTTTACCCAGCTAAGTTTTGTCTCTAATGAATATCCTAAATAGTTAACCGCACGAACCATTTCACCAACATTAAGCGCATTTGCCATTCGGTCCTTATAACCGCCTGTCAATACAGTTTGTTTTTCATCAGCAGTAAGTTCGCCACATAAAGAAATTACATCTTCTTCCGGAACATCGAAGCTATCAAGCATTGCGTTAAGCCTTTCCAGGTTGGTTTCCCCGCTCTGTCGTTGAACAGTTTTGGAATGAATACCAGCGTTTTGTTGAATAGTATGGGTCAACTCATGCGCCAACAAATGTTTTCCATTGGAATTTTGTGTATTGAATTTTCCTTGATTAAAATAGATATCCGATCCATGTGTAAACGCCTGGGCATTAAGCTCCCTGTTCATTTGAACAGCTGAGGAGCCTGTATGTATTCTAACACTGCTAAAATCAGCGCTAAAGGAATTCTCCAAGTCTTTTCGGGTATCTTTTGGCAAAGGGCTACCTCCTCCCCTGGAGCTACTTAGGCGGCTTTCCAAACTGGAGGTTGAACTTGCAGTGTTATCGGATTTTCGTTGTACATTTTCCTCTTGTTCACAATCCGCACATTTTTTTTGTATTTCGGGATTATCTTCCGGCAGCACTCTTCCTTCAAAAGCAGGTTTTCTTCGAATTTCATTGTCTTCTTCAAAACCTTTGTTTTCCTTTTCCTGTATTTTTTCTTCTTCTTTATTTTCTTTTGAGACAGGTAATTGTTGGATTGACAAACTGGTTTGACCATTTGTTTTTCCTAAAATTTCAGGGGTAGATTTAGTATCCAACTTTTGAACTACCTGATCCGCCATATTATCAGCTTCCTGCTCATATCTGTCTCCGGGTTGGCCTATGGTTAATTTTGGTTGAACGATTGGTTTATTAAAAAAATAACCTGAATCATTTCCGTTTTTACTTGTAGTGTTTGTCTTAAAAAACGGCTGAATTTCAGGTTGCTGGTCAGCGAACAAAGCACCACCCTCCCTAAAAAAACTTCCATTGTTTTTTTGGGTATTATGTTTGGATGCAGGTGCTTTTGCTTCTGTTTTGACCATTTTTATTGCTTTTTAGCTTTTTGCTAATTTTTGCCAAACAATACTTTAAATATTTTTATTCATTCCTACCCCCATTCTACATGCAATATTTCTTCCATCCAGGGGAATTTAACTGTTCCCAGCATCCAGCCCATTGGCAGTCGTCGCAACAATGCATCAATTGCTTTTTGTTCTACATATAAGCGCCAGCCATTATTTATTTTCTCAAGTTTACCATCGCGTTGAAGAAAACCTTCCCGCAGAGCATTGATTGAAGCATTGCCCAGCGCACCCCAATGTTCAATTGCTGTTTGCAGCAGATTTACAGCCTCGCTTTGTTCTGATTTGTTTAATTCAATAAACCTGTCAATGGGTTCCTTAAAACTTAAACCACACAATAACTTTGGTAATAACAATTCATATTCGGGCAGCCCTGTTTGGCCGGTTGCAAGATAATGGATGATATGAACCGCCTTTTCACGGTCAAAAATATCTGCAAAGTCATCATTTTCTACTAATTCTAGTTTCTTAAAAAAAGTTACAATAAAAGGATTTAACAATACAACACCTGCATTCTGAATGTAAAAACTCTCACCTTTTTTTATTGTTTTTTGACTATTTTGCCTTTTTTCTATTTTTTTCCTTTCAGATACACTAAAATCTGACTGCTCTTTGTCACCAAATTGGAGCATGTCTTTTTCTGTACGTTCAGTTTTAAATTGTTTACTCTCATCTGTAATATTACTTTTTTCTGATTCTATAGAAATTACTGATGCCTGCTCAACTGATTTCTCTTCATCGTCTGAACTTTTGTCCAAAACTTTTTCACGCTTATTATCTGTTTTATTATCTGTCAACTCTTCTTTATCCTGATGAATATCAGAATCTTTTGTAATCTGCTTTTTATTGGTTAATTCCGAATCTTCATGTTGTTTTATTAGATTGCCCTTCTTTTTTTCATCATCTAAACTATTTTTATCCAATTGCTCTGAGCTAACAAACAGATATGATATTTCTTTTTTAAGGCTTTGCAGAAGTACTTTTTTGTACGTTTCTGATAATTGATTTAAAACAGGATAACTTGTTTTATTTTCTGTTAACTCCTGCTGCCAGGGAATAAGTTTGTATTTCTGATTGTAAAATACCTCATTTTTATTAGCAACCCGTTTTACAACTAAAATAACCTGATCGACAATCAACTGATGCAATTGCTGCCTACTATAACTTGTTTGAGTAGTGCCGGAAAATATATAATGGTTTATAATTTCCTTCCAAAAACTTATTCGTTGAGATACAAAAACCGATTTGGGAAACATTTTTAATAACATCTTCGGTGCTTCACTTAACTTTTCCAATCTCTGAATTAGATTTTTTTCAAACAATATAAGCTCACCAAGTAAAGCCAGTAACATGTCTTGCTTAATGCCCGTGTATGAGGTTAAAAGCTTTTGCAAAAAAATATCAGAATGTTGTAAGATAAGCCTGGTAACTGTAATTTCAGATTGCTTCAAGGTATCTTTAATCTTCTCTTTGGCCTTGATTTCTCCGGCCACAAAAGATAATATTTCGTTTTCCAGTTCTTCTATATTTATTCGAGCAGCCTGGATGGGAATGAATCCAAATTGAAGATACTGCAGCCAGTCGTTAAAAACAGATTCATGAATATTTTCCCTTGAAACCGGCACAAACTTACCATCAACAGTGGTGTTGCCAAGTTTTATTAATTTATATAGTTGTTCATCTATTCGGGTTACAATTTTGGAAACCAGTTCATCGTCCAACTTTGTTTGATTAAGTCGCCCCAAATCAATCTCAAGCTTATCTAACCTGATTGTAGTTTCGCTATCACTATAATTATCAAATAATTTGTCAAGGGCTTTATTCAGCTTCTTATTACAAAATTCACTGATTTGCTGATTCCATTCAAATCCGTTTTCCTTACGAGGTAACACGAGTTCAATGGTTTGTTTGGCAATTATATGGTTGTTGCGTTGTGACATTTGGCTTTTTACAAGCATTTAAAATTGGTATAACTTGCCAGAATAAAATAATTTTTCTCTTTTATTAATTTCAAAAACACCTGGCAAAAATGTAGTGAGAATCTTGTCAGGTGCTTAATTCAATGGCTGTTATATTTTCAAACTTCCCCTTTGGGACTCATGATCTCCATGATTATTAACAAATAGAAATATGTAATGTATTGAGCAATTATTGGATAGGCTTACACTGTTTTTACTTTAATACTTTTTTGATCTCATCAACTGAAGATGCATTCATCAGTTTTTTCAGATCTTCACCTTTCCAATGCTTTACCAAATCCTTACTATTAATTTCGTTCTGTTTCAATTTCGCATTAACATCTTCCAGCACTTTCTTTGCCTCATCGCTCAATTCTTTTGGGTTGGATATCACTAATTTGTCAAGATAGGCAAGCGTAATATTCTCAATTATTTGAGTGTATTGAATCTGTCGATCTCCACTGGCTCTTTTTAGGCTATTTAATCCCAAATCCAAGGCTTGCAGGTAGCGCGTATTTAATTCCTGTTCTTCTCCTGAAAACAAAATAAACATCTTTGCCAAACCATATGTCTTGGTCTGAGCCAAACTGCTGTCAGTTCCAAGTTCATTCATTATAGTTTGTCTTTCAGATAACCTGCTATTAACAATTCCTGCAACATCTTCGCGTCCTGCCAATATATCAGTATCAGGAGTCACAGGATTTGCAACATCTGTTTCTCTATCAACAGGTACCTCAACATTTACCGTAGGAACTTCTTCAAAAAACTTAATTTCTATTTTTGTCGAGTTTACTGCGATATTGCATTCAATAAAAGAATATCTAATAAGGTAAGTTCCTGAGTTAATATCATTAGTCTCCAACAGATCATTAATATCAAGGAAAAATCCTTTTGAATTACGGCACGGACCTTCACTGTTTCTTCTCAAAGGTAGATTTGTAAGTACAATATTCCCATTTTCGTCGATTAACTCAAAACTGCCACCAATTGGATTCACTTCAACAGTGTAAATATTTGGTTTATTCTGATTCTGACTTACATTAATCTTAACTGATTCAGCATCTGGACATTTCTTTTCCAAATCTTTAATGATTTCATTGCGACAAATAAGAGGCTGATTTGATAACTTGCTTTCATCGCCCGGTAATATTTCAGTTTCAGTGATAAGTTTTACAACTGGAGGATGATTACTAATTGGAACCAGAATTTCAAAATCATTAACGGAATTATTTCCATCAGAAACATAAACAGCTTTTGTTTCATCATTCAACTGCCATTCCACCCTTTTTGCCAATCCATCGCCTGCCCTGAATTTGTATCGATTACCAATAAATTTACAATTTGAATTCTCGTCATAATCCGGAATTGGATCCGAAACTACAATTTCGGAAGGCACTTTATAAACTGTTAATTCCTGAGTAATTACACCGCTTCCGGGAGGATCGCAGGTAAGTTTTATCGTAGCTATATTGTTTTCAAACTTCGTTACACCTGAAGGTTCAAAGAAATACTGGCCTCCATCTATTATGAGTGCTTCGGGAACGTCAGAATCAATCGTTCCATCGGCAGGATGCAGATAAACCGAATACCGTTGTTTATCGTTTGAACAGAATGCGTAACGTTTAAGAACGATTACCGGGTCGTTTTGCACAAAGAAATCGTGAGGATCGGATGCCAATCCACAAACCGGTAATTCATAAGTCAGAAAGAAGCGGCCGGCAGGTAACGGATTTTCCGCGCTGTTTATCAGCCTGTAACCAATGTTTTTATTTCCCGCTTCATCTGCATCAGTTTCCACTTTAATATTCGGATCGAAATGTAAACCATCTTCATTCTTCATTATAAACCTACCACCCTGTGGCGATGCCAGAACTTTTACACTTTCATCTTCCTTAGGATCTTCGCTAAATTGCGGTGTTCCTTCAAAATCGAGAAAAATATCGCCAATTAATGAACAAAGTGAAATTTCAAAATCTGTTTTTGTCGTGCATATACCGTTAGCTTCGACAAAAGTTATTGTATACAGGGTTTTATTCCGATAATAGAAAGTTCTTTCCAAAACATTGGTGGCGTTATCATTCACGCGAACACCGTCGATTAACCACCACGACTCGAATCCGGTTTCTGTGTTTGCCATCAGTTTTATTTTGTATGCTGCCAACATTCCTTTCGTGTCATAAACTGGTGTGTTTGCAAGTTCAAACGTTACCTGATTCGGTTTCTTATAAATTTTCAACTGTGCTTTAGCCGAAAGCCCGTCGATTTTGTAGGTTAACTCAAGTTGGGTTGAAGCCCCTTCAAATACCACCAGATTAGGATGAAAATAGTATTTTTTCAACAAACTGTTATAAGACACGTAAGCCGGCAAGTCATTCGCTTTACTTCCTGAAACAGCTGACGTTCCGGTAAGTGATCCTCCCTTCGGATAAGTTAAAATTTCGTATTGTTTGTCATCGGTGTTACAAAATTCATTTGGAACAATAATAATAAATGGTTCAATAAGGTTGTTTCCGTCGCAGCAAATGTATGGCAGCGCAAAATCACCAACCACAATGTGAGAGGCATTTTCAGCAACATACCGACTTATACCTTCAGTATTTACAGAAGCGATGTCACCGAATCGTTCATCCGACATCAGCATTTTACTGTTTTTTGCAAAATTTACGATTTCAGGATCAATTACAGTTGTATTGACCAAAACAAATGTGCCGCCTTTGTGCACACCACCGAGGTGTTGCAATCCGGGATGGGTGCCTGCAAATTCGCTAAATCTGTACATATCGCGGAGCAAACGCTGTTCAACATCATACGACACACTCAATGTTGTTAGTGCATTCATATAACATTCAGCAACATATGGACGATAACAGTTACTTTCGTTGTTAAACCATTGCCTTAGTTTATTACAGTCAAAATCGGGAAGTTGTAAAGAAAGTACATCGTTTGGCGGAACGGGACATTCTCCATTATTCAGCCATTTTACTAGATTATCACGAACTTCAACATATTTTTCTTCCAATACCTTCATTTCGAGACTGCCATACTTTTCCCTGTCCATATCTACCAGGTCGAGGTAAACAATTTTTAATGCGATTGGAAGATTGTATTGATCAATCCATAATTTCAAAGAATCATACGCCGTTTGGGTATTCTTACCGACATGGCCTTCAATTCTGAAGAATTTATATTCATCATCCTGGTAGATAAGCGGATTATCTGCAGGAAAGAAATTCTTATTGTCGATATAACGATAGCCTGTAATTTTATAATCCGGACAATCCAAAACATTACCAGTAACCCAATAATCTTTGATGTCTTTTTTATAATAGTAAGGAATACTGTGTTTGCTTAACGGTTTTTGGCGTTCTCTTCCGGGAATTACCCTGACGAGCGGAAATGAAGAATATTTTACCGGCAACTCTAGCATTCCGTCTTCAGCATTTGTAAGTTTCTTCAGTCTGTTGAACAGGAATACCACTTCTTTAATCAACGCACTGTTTACGCCGTTAAACAATGAAGGATGAAATGAAGTGCGACATCCCTGCATTACGGTTAAAAATGGGTATTCTTCAGCATTGATTTCGATTCTGCCAAGCGCGATATACCGCACATGTGCACACAAGTCAGGCAAAATAGAAGTCTGCACTTTACAAACCGTATGCACAAATTCCTCGTACGCCTTTTTTAAATCATGCAGGTACAAAAACAGATACTGAATGTCGATATTTTCAGGTGGCGTATTAGGCTCTAATTTTGGTTCAGAATAGATTTTGAGCAGTTCAGTTATTTGGTTATTAAGCCCGTTGAATGGATTTGAACCACCTGCCAAACCAAGCATTCCCATGTAATTATACGCCCAGCTAAAAGCGTCTTCAATACTCCCTGAACCGCTGGCAACCCCGCGTATAACGCCAACATAGTTCTTCAAAAAATCGTCGTAATTTTCAATTAACGAAGGATTTACAACAGCTATTTTCTCGATTTCTTCGCTATCGGGAATAATTATTTCAGTTTCTGTAAAACCAAAGGCGGGTATGTTTATTGAAGGTGGATTAAAATCAGTTTCAACTTCTACATTTTCTTCACTTTCTTCAACAAATTGAAGATCGTCACGTTTTACAAGCAATGCTTTGATTGAAATATTCAGGTCGGCGCCATTATCATCGCAAATATCGATACAATAAGGCCTGTCAATTTGTTCCTGCGATACCCATAAAATCAGGCAATAACTTCCGCTTATACCTTCTTCCGAAGCAATTTCGTTGATTGGTTTAACAGCATCTTCACCTTCTGCCTCTGAATATCCCAACAACAATTCAAATGTATCCCAGCTTTTTTCTGTTTCAGTTTCGACATTTGAATTATTACACCGAAAATGACGTTCCGAAACAACCAGTTTCTTATAATGGGTGTAAACGATCTTTTTTACCGCGTTGTTATCGTTTAACTGAATTATGTAACCGTCGGAACTTAATCCAAATCCCTGGCTCACTTCAATCTGAACAGGATCGTTTTCCTCTTCACCATGGGTTACTTCAACCTCGAGACCAGAAAATATACCCGAGCCCACAACCAATACGCGCGAAGTACGGTTTTGCTCGTCGAGATACGCAACCATATTGTTAAGGTCGGTATTTTTTAATACTTGCCCCTTTTTAAAATATGGATATTCAATTTCAGTGAAGGTATTCATAGCAGGTAATTTTTTATGTTATCCCAAACGGGTGTTATCTAAAACTAAGATGTTATTGTCCGTAGTATCCTGTGCACAACTAAATAATCTGGCTTCGGGATAATTGCTTCTAAGTTTTTTCAGGACATTAATAAGTGCGTTTCGTGCGTCCAGAGCATCGCAATGATCGTTTTTAATATCAAGTGTTTCAAGCCAGCGGCGATAGGCAGCTTCGAAAACTCTCATCTGGCAAGTGTCGAGCCAGCAAATTCGAGGTAAAATGTGTGCCGGAGTTTCACGTCTTAACGTAGTTTCCATGTACTCCCGAAATTGAGGATCATTAAATCTTTTTGGCCAGAAAGGAATAACTATTGTTGCCCTGAAAGAATAAGGATCACTTAATTCGGAGCAAACATCACCATTTTCATCTGTACAAAGCAACGGCACAGGCAAAAATGTATCACCTTCCAATTCATTTTTTGTTCGGTTTGTAATTACTATTTCCGATAAGATTTGCTTTTTCTCTGATTTGGATAGGCTTTCCTGATTCAACGAATCTTTCAGCTCCTGAAGTTTATTGTGAACCAAATCCCTGTCTGTTTCCAAATCTTCCGCAGAACAATAGTTTTTTTCAGAAACTCCTTTAATTGTGCCGTCGGTTTCCAGTTGAAAATTCCAGGTTGGCAGTTCTTCGTTTTCAAGTTCCTGAACGATTAATGAATCTTTAGAACTGTACTGTTTTAATATTGAAATGAAATTATTTAATACAAACTGATAGGTGTCTTCCTCCGGCATTTCAGACATTATGCCATTCATAAGAACTTCTCCTTCTACCTTAATTACCCAGTGATATTGTGGCGAAAGCAATGTTTGTCGTGGCCTTAACAGCAAATGCTCAACCAAATGCAAACCTTCGCTGTTTAGTAGGTCTTGAATATTATCGACAACAGTGTTGGCAGCGGTTTTTGAGAAATAAAGTAAATTATGCTCTGCAAGCTGCTCACCATTTTTATCGAGTAATTCAAATCCATGGAGACATTGACCGACACTGCTTATTATCCTGTAGTTTTTATCCGATTGTCCCAAAGCGGCGACCTTATCGCTTTTTTCGTAAATGTCGATTCCACTTTGTTCCATGCAATCTTCTTCGATATCATTTCCTCCAGTCTGAAGTAAAATTTCATTGTTGTCTTTTAGTTGATACAGTGCATTAAAGTCGTTGTTTTCGATTGTGTATTCAATGTCTGGTTTTGCATATGAAACGCAATTGATAAGCGCTTGTTTAACAGCTTCGTCATCGCCATCGGAATAAACTTTTGCCTGTTTTCTTTTATGAGCGTCAATAATATACCACAGTGCATTTTCGTCTTCATCAATTTGAATATAGTTCTCATCCGATTTCATCAACTCAACCAATTTTGAAATGGCGAATTGTGCTTCACCTCTGTTCGGATAATAAATGGCGCTTTCAACAACTATTTCATTCGCATCTTCTTCCGGGGTGTATTGACAATTTAATTTATACCTGTAGCCACAGGTTGTACCTTTTACTCCTGATTTATATTGTTTCGGTCTTAACAAATCAATGATTTTCTGTATTGATTGATTCCTGTCTTTTATGCAATCATATTCCATTTCGTGCGTAAAAAGAGTTCCTGCACCATCCTGAAGCGTATTTTCAATGACAAAGGAATACGTACATTTTTTCGTCTCCGGATCGACAAGTTGATAACGCACTACTGATTTATAATTCTCTGAATCCAAAGCAAGATTTATTGCATTTTCGTAAGATTCTTGAGCTTTTGTACTTGTATCGAATTCCGTTTCATTTTTAGAACTTAACAGAATTTTACCTGCAAAATCGCCAATTTCATAATACCATGTATTAAAAATGTCCTTCATTCTGCCAGTTAACCAATCGGTTTGAAGCCAGGTTACAACTTTACTCAAAGCCTCATCGCGTTTTTCTGTATTTTCATAATACACAGGGTGGTCGGCAATATGGAAGTTACCGTTCCAAAGCTGAAAACTAAATTCTGCTGAATCTTCTTCCCCTACTTTAACAGTTACAGGCTTCGAAACAAGTTTATATTTATTCTGATCTGCGCCTAAACTGAATGCTTTAACAAGAGTTTTTTCATTACTGTATTTTTCAGTGCTTACGAGTATCGCATCACCGCTTTCGTCGTATATCGTGAATTGTTTATTTTGTGCAGGCTTATCATAACTTCCTCCGTTAACACTGAAAAACAGGATAATTTCTTCTGCTTTGTCGTTAGCTACTTTTTCACTGGTAAGGTATTTTGGATGTTTGGCTACGATTTCGTTTTCTGAATCTTTTAATATTAAAACGTAATTACTGTTTTTAAATTCAACAGAATAATTGTCTTTTTTCAAAGCAAGCTGTTTGATTGCAGTGAGGCCATATTCTATCAAATATGCATAATCAATCTGAAGCAGGGTTTCATTCTTCCAGTTAAGCAGATTTTGCCATTTACGAATCTTTATGATTTGTTCTTTTAGCCTGTTAAAATCGGTCATCCAGGACAGTACATTAAACATTGCATTGTTTAAACCACTTTTGGTATGAAACTGAAACGGATGCCGGGCGACTGGCAAATCTGAATCATCGACAACACTGAATCCGTAAGGACAAATCTGGTTTTCGAAGTACTCTTCCTGATAATTTTCAGGATTACAGGCAAAGCCCGGAAAATTCGGGTTCCCTTTTATCCCAACCAATTTTGCCAGTTCTGCCTCAGCATTCTTCTTTAATACGGACAGCACTGTACCTTGCAATAATTGATTGTAACTGCTATCCGTTACTTCGTTGTAAAAT
Organism: uncultured Prolixibacteraceae bacterium; assembly: GCA_963849775.1. Classification (GTDB taxonomy): domain Bacteria; phylum Bacteroidota; class Bacteroidia; order Bacteroidales; family Prolixibacteraceae; genus Draconibacterium. Next base: position 23,546 of record CAWKIX010000019.1, read on the forward strand.
GCTCCGGCTACATTTTCAATTTTCTTATTCACCGTGTCGTTTCGCAGATAAGCCAGAATAAGTTCTATTGCCGCATCACGCTCATTTTCACTTTTGAATTCGTAATTCTCCGGTGGTCGTGCAATCACTTGATTATCTTCATTTACAATTTCAAACCGGAATGCATTTGTCAAATAATTGTATTTCGACCTCTCTTTGGCAAGATTTACCATCGACTTGAACGCCCCAATTGCCGATGGTTCATCGGCATAAGGAACAGTACTTTCAAGTAAAACAAAATCCTTTTTTCCTTTCAAGGCGAAAGTGTAACTACCTGATGTTCCCGAGATATTTTCCTGATATTCGGTATAACTTACATAATTTATGATTGCCTGAAGCGCCAAATCTCTTTCCTGCTTCGTTCTATAGTTCTTTGTATGCGTTGCCACCACTTGTTTCGAAACTCCTAACACACTGAATGAATACGGATATTCATCATTTTTCAAAGTGGTATCGGTTGTTGTATAAGTTGCCACATTGTTCAGTACCGATCTCAAAACGCTTTCCAAAATAGATCGCGTCGCATAATTTGCCGATGTACCCAGTACTTTTCCGTTTTTTGCTTTTAAAACGAAATAGAATTTATTATTTTTTGTTTTGTTGCGTTCGTAGTTTTCATTTTCTGTAGCAACACTTTTTAATGTTTTTAGTCCGCTTTCACAGCTTTGTTTGGTTTTATAAGCCTCGCTCTGAAGCATCAATTCGCCACCGGCGCCTTTCAGTTTGAAAAAGTAATCTTCATTTTCATCCATTGAGATTTCGAAAAATACCTTCGGCTCTTTTGAAGTTTCTTTTTCTGAAAGCAAATAATTGCTGTAAGCTCCTGCCTGCGACAGAAATTCATTCCACGCCTCTTCGCTTTTGTCTTTTGAAGGATAAAGCAATTCACTTCGCATTAAAACATTATGGTCCATACTTAACATTTCGAAGCGATATTCCTCACCTTCCTGAATATTCCGGTATGATGCCACCTGGTTGCGAATTCCGTAAATCAGTACGTTAATGGCCAAATTGCGCTCTTCTGCCGATGCATATTGCTGTGGGTGATTGGCAATAATGGTATTGTCACGGTCTTTAATCATGAAACCAAAAGGAAGATCTCCTTCAAGATCGGCCAAAAGTTCATAATAGGTTTTTCTTTCGTCGCTGGCTCTTCGTCTTATTTTCTGGTGAGCTCTTTGTGCTGCAACTTCAGTTTTGTACACAAAATCAGCATCTTTGGGTGGACTTACCAATAAAATTTTTCCCTTATTGTCCTTAATTTCAAGGATAAAATTACCGGGATCGCCGCCAATAACCGCTGGTTGATAAGGTTCATTGTCGACATAATATTTTGCAGCCCATTTCCGATCGTCACATTCCTGTTCCGTATCGTAATAAAACGGATGAACAGCTTCTATTTCGATTGTGGCCACGTAATCAGTCAGAGCATTATTCTTCAAAGATTGAATGTCGTTTTGCATGTCGTCTTTTGAGGAATATTTTTGAGAAACACAAATAATTTTGCCGGTTTTGTCCTTTACAATAAAATAGAATTTTTCATTTTTTGCATCCCGTGTTTCAAAACTTGAATCGTCGGTTACACTTTCGCGTAAAGTTTCTATTCCATTTTTGGCTGCCTGAATCGACTCAAATCCTTTACTTATTAACATCAATGTATTGTCGCCACTTTTTAACCTGAAATAAACCTGTGCGTCCCTGCCTTCAAATATTTCAAAACTCCCGCTGTTTTCCTCCGAAACTTTTTCTTTATGAAGTTCAAAACCAAATTTACCGTCCTTAACAATACTGTGGTAATAGTCGATATCAACAGCAAGTTCCTCAAATTTTTCGTAACCACTTTGAATATCGTTTTCACCTGGCGAGTGCAAAGCCAAATCGGCGGTTTTATAGCCATTGTAACTTTTAAAAATCAACTTTTCTCCTGATGCTTTTAAAACCCAATATTCGAAGCAATCAACTTCTCTGACTATTTCAGGAGTCATTTTCTGCAATGCAATTCCATTAATTAAACAATACAGCGCTTCCTGTGCTTTGGCGTAAGTTGTATATCGATCACTTTGCAATAATATTGTGGCGGTGTTAACTTCCTTTATCACAAGCGCAAAAGCATATTCTTTGGCGTTTTCAACTTCAACATTTATACGACAATAATTATTTCTGGCAATGGCTTGACTTTTTAGCAAATCCTGCGATTGTTCAGCCTTGTTCTTTTCGAAATAAATTGCAGCGCTTTCCAGTAATTCGTTACTATCGTTATCGGTAACTATGTAACCGAAATTCTCTTTTTCATTTGGATAAGAGAATACAATTTCATTTTCAGTAAATCGTTGAATAAGCGAATCAACATTTTCGCTTAAAGCTTTGGAATTGGTAAAATGCCCAACACTACGCGCAATTACTTTTCCTTTGCTATCAATAATTGTGAAACCGTAACCCTTTAAATTAGGTATGGTATATTCCAGAATCTGGAAATTATTTTTATCGTTTAACAGCTGAATCAAACCTGCAGCAGCTTTGTTGGCTGCTGTCTCATTGGTAAAAAATTCCTTGCTTCGCAGCGAAACGCCATTGCAGGCAGAAAATTGCAAAAAGTAATTTTTTTTCAAATCAATCACTTCGCCTTTACTAAGTGTACGACGGCTTGAATCGGTGATGCCAAGCAATGCAGAAATCCGCTTCTTCAAACCTGAGACATCATTGGTGTTCCAAACGGGCCGTTCCAAAATATTTAATGCCTTGCTTCTGTTTCGGCTAATGGCAGGATAGTTTTCTAAAAAGCTGGCCTTACTGTTGATGATAAATTGTTCGTTACGTTCCTCCTTTTGTATCTTGTACATCTGGGTTACATAATCAGTAAACGATTCTGAAAACCGCGCTAAAAGATGATCGAGAAAAACATTTCGATGCTTTTGATAATCGTCCTGACTTTCCGTTATGTACGACAAATAATTAGGATAATCTTCGGGAACTGTATCAATAGAACAGGATGGCTGGCACGCTTCCAGATTTTTTAACAGGTATTCCGCATCAGGAACATCCTTCAGTATCTGACTAAAATATGTTGATGTTGAAGATTTCCTGGCTGGACTATCATCTCGGCGAACATCAAACAAGTCTCTGATATGTGCAAGCTGAGAAAGGTAGTTGGCCAAAATTTGGTCAAAAAACAACAAGTATCCTTTCAATTGCTTAGCCTGAGCTTTTCGCAAAAGCGTTGGCGGCTGATTAATTCCATCGCTGCCAATACCGTATGTTAACGGAAATTCATGCTGAATAGATGTATAATCCTGTAAATCATGGTAATTGCCTTCAGGAATTGGTAAATCCAATTGATAAGGCTCCAGGCAAGCTTTCAATTTCGCATTTTTTTCCTCGGCAAATCGTTGAACTACAATGTCGTTATTATACGAAAAATATAAAGGACCTTTGAAGAAATTGATTTTCGAAGTTGAAATTCCGATATGCGGACTATAGCCTTTTGAAAGATTTATACACCATTTCTCTCCTTTAGTCAGAGGCAGTTCATTGATATAATTTACCAAAACCAACTTGTGAATGGCTTGCACACCTTCAATTTGCATCACCACATTATGCACATCGGAAACATGCAGAACCGATTTAGGATCGAGCTTTTTCAGTTCATCGACATCGATAAACCCGCGGCTCGGAATCAACGGCAAACAGTTTGCACCGGCTTCTGAATTTTCTGTATCTGCAGTTAACGGACGGCCTTCAAAAATTTCTTCTGTTGTTTTTCCTTTATCCAACATCTCCTGCAACGTGTAAAACCGAAGGGTTGGGGAAAGAAATTCTTCCACTTTGAGACAAATCTGCAGCATAACCTCCTCGGGATTTGCTTCTGAAGTCAGCTCAATATCAGCACAAATAGCTATTTTTTCTTCACCAAAAATACAAATGTCGCGAACATCTTCACACAAATTACGATGTGCATGATAAACCTCGTAAACCCGTTTGATTATATTGTTTCGCGATTCCAGCGTTTGGCCACATGCATCAATAACCGATTGCGGCTCAATTTCAACACATATGTCGTAAAGACCGTTAAGTTTTAATTCAGGAGTTTCGGTGTTCCCGTCGTGTGGCAGCGTAAACAATTCCTTTTTTGTGCAGTTTATTCCAATTCGTACTTCCTGTGTTTCTGATTTCTCAAGCCAGGCATTTTTCACTCCCGGAATATCGATAAAAAGTTTTCTGTAATCAGTTACAGTTAGCGGATTGGAACTTAGAATATGCGCTGCCGAAAAAAAGTTATTATCGAACGGAAGCTTGAATATGGTTTTAGCTGCATCTTTTTTCGCCTGTTTGCTCTGTGTCAGCAAATCTTTTATATCGAAATTGGTGCGGTAACCCAAGTCGGTAATGGCGTAACAAAGAACTTCTAAAACAGTTATGCCGGGATCATGCAGGTTATGGTCTGTCCATATATCACCTCCAAGTTCCTGAATATGTCGAAGCCCAACCTCCCTCAGATTATAAAAATCTAAATATTCAGGAAAGCTGGATTTATCTTTTGGTATAGTAATGGCTTTGGCCATATGCTTATAAATTTTTGCTTTTTTTCAGAAATGATTCAAAAAACTATTTCATTTTTCAAATTATGATTCTTTCAGCGCTTTAATTTCGGATTTCAGTTTTTTCACTTCATCTGATAGCTCCTGCACAGCTTTTACCAAAACCGGCACCATATTTTGGTAGGCTACGGCAAATGAGTCTGTGTCTTTATTTTCCTGATTGGTTTGTCTTACCAGTTCGGGGAATTGTTCAATCAGGCTTTGTCCTTCAAATCCGAATTGCACACCTTCCGGAGCGTTATATACCTGTCGGTGATCCCATTTAAAACTTATTGGTTTAACGTTGGTATTATTGAGCAACTCAACCGCGTTTTTAATATCTTTTATACTTGTCATTTTTTGGCGATCGGCTACAAGGTATAAGCCCAATGTGCTTATTTTGCCTGATACATCCAATTCATATTCTTCAGGCTTTTTCTCAATCCCCACCAGGCCCGAAATATGGACTTCGGCAGGAACCTCGCTGGTGTTTTCGGGGAAAATGCGCATTTCGCGCGAACGTTTTATTTTTTTTGAATCGATAAATTCCGGCCTCAAACTAAGCATTACTTCGCTCTTTTGTTCGATTTCCACGTCATTATTGGTTTCTTCAATATCGTTGCCATAACGAAATGAAAAACCAAATTCAGAGTTGGTAATGAAGATGGAGCTTTTATTTCCTGCTCCCATTGCCAGATAATTCACCTTTCCTAAATCAGGCCTCAGATTTATAATCGACATTGCCGGATTCGGCGCTTTGTCATTGATATTAAACAGGAATTTTCCGCTTTCTTCATAGTCTGTTACCTCGAGCCTAGCAGCAGGTTTTTTAGTTCCAATGCCTACTTTTCCATCAGCCAGTATCACAACATTTGCAATTCCCTGATCAATTTGTTTATCGTTTATAAAATCTTCATGCGAAATACCCTGATTAAACCGGTATCCTCCAGGCGCATTGCTTGTGAATACCGCCATTTTTTTATCATCTGCATCTTCGTCTGACTTGTTTTCGCTGCCAAGACCGTAGATGATGTATTTCCTGTTATTTTTATCTTCGATGTTTGTAATATTAAGCGAAGATTCTTCTTTGTGCTCGGGATTAAGTTCGAAGGTGCTCAATTGGTCATCTGTTGCATCAATCAACGCTTTTGGATCCGTTTTTCCAATTCCAATCCTTGTCCGGTTAAGGGAATCCAGCAACATTATCATCAGGGTTTTGCCATCCTGGTTAATATTGGTTTGAGAGCTGTACTCGTTGTATTCAGCACCATGCTGAAATATAAATCCACGTGGCGCATCACTTATGAATACTGCATTTTCCTTTCCAACCCCAGTGGTAAGATAATTTTTATCGGTATCGGGGTCGAGATTTATGATGCTAAAAGAAGGATCGGTTTTATCTTCCGGATTAAAAAGAAACTGTCCGCGATGCCGATCTGTGATGTCGAGCATAGCAGCGGGTTCGGGTGTGCTAATACCTATCTGCGCCAAACCTGAATTGCCCGAACGGATGGTCATTAACACAACGCCATCGGTTGGCTTTAACGAAGCTTCGTCGCCATCTTCGCAATACTCACCTTTTCGAAATACAAATGCCGAAGTGTCGGACAAAAAGTTAACGCCTTCGTTATTGAGGCCCGAAATAAAATAGGTTTTTTCCATTTCGGGCGCTTCTTCTCCCCCTTCCATCTGAAACAGGCTTAATACAGGTGTTTCTGTACCTGTTGGAAATATTAAATACCTCGATTTGTTTTCATCAGTTATGTCTATTCTGGCTTCAGGCCTTTCGCCATTTTCCGGATCATATTCTTTTCCAATGCCAATCAGGTTGTATACCTGGGCATACATAATTCCTTCGTCCTTATAGGCTTTCCAGTCGCCATCGCTTTCCAGAATTATAAGCTCCTGCCAATCGGGCTTCGATGGTGGATCTTTGGAACACAATCCCTCATCAAAACCTCCGGCAACCTCCCAAAGTCCGTGATTGGATATAACGACATCGCCGGTTCGATATGTTTTTCCCGCTTTCCATCGCCCCATAAACTGGTCGTCGCGTTTGTTAAGCATGGATTCGATTAAATGGGCAAAATCTTTTTCCGACGGTTTCTTGCCATTTTTAAACAGTGCTTCCAGGTCAAGTCTACTCATTAAAGCCATAGTATGGTAGATTAAGTTATTTTATTTTAAAATCTTTATCAATAGAAGTATAGCCCAAACTATCTCCCGTTATTGTATTTTCAGCCAGACAGTCGCCTGCATCGAAAATTTCGAATGAAGATTCATCGTCCGGCACCAGAATTGTGCGTGCAGTATCAGCTTCAATAAAATTTACATCGGTATTATGATCGCTGTCCATAAGTTTAAATACCGTAACATAATCCACGTAGTCTTGCTTTTCGACAAACCCCTGAATTGAAGATTTAAATACTTTGCCTCCAAAATTCAATTCGGCTCCATCGTCGAAAGCCCAGGGCGATAAATATCGAATTATTGCCTGCCTGAGTTCTCGTTTATAAAATTCGATGGCAGTAATGTCTTTGTTAAATTTAACAGCGAACGTGACTCGTATTTTTTTGTATATAGGATTTAAAACATGCAGGTACTTTTTGTCCTTAGTGTTCACTTTAAAAGTGTCTACAAAGGTAGTACTCCGGTCTTCCAGGAAATCCCTGATTTCTTCCAGTTTTGCCTTTGTTACTTTGGGTTGCCTGCGATCAACTGCTTTCAGTTTGGTAAAATCGGGGATTACGGCAATTTGTACATGACCGGGAGCTAACCTGTTGTCTTCGTTGGTATGGTTGATACATTTAACCTTGTAAATTTCCATAAATTGTTCAAGCACCAGACGTTCATAATCATAAAGAGTTACGGCCCGGCCTTTGTGCCGTAATCGTTCGCTTACGCGGGTATAAAACTGAAGTGGTTGCTCGGGTTGTCTTCCTCCGAACGATTCGTAATCCTGATTGATACTGTCAATAGCCGAATCATCTGTTTCCATTTTTGAGATTGTACCGGCCGGCAACGGTGTTGCCAAAAACTCAGGATCGTTGTTGTTATCCTGAAAATTAAGCTGAACAGCTTGCGCATGAATGTTAATCATTTCGCTTACAGCCACAGAATCCTTTTCAACCCATGCCCGAATCCAATGTAACTGATTATTTAAAATTGTATTGTTAAGATTTATATCGCCGGGAATGGCAAAAGTTACAATACCAGATGTGAGAAAACCATTTGTTGTTTCTTTTGTAATGTCATATTCATTGAAGTCCTTCCAGCTATTATCCGCGAGATATTGCCATTTTACTTTTGCTGTATCGGCATCGGCATCGGCTGTATTTTCGGCTACCTGGAACAAAACTGACAAGCTTTGTTTTGGTTTCAAATCTTTTATTCCCAGAAGTAAAGCGCCTTCAACATTAAACGTTTCGAAATTTGTGGAGTATTTATGAAGCTGTGGTAACAACTTTATGTTGCTTATAGCAGGAAATTGACGATAGGTATTTTCGAAAGGATGAACATGTATGAAAACAGAATTCTCAACTTCTGAACCCGCAAGGGTAATTTTTGAGTGGTAATCCAATGATATGGATTTAATTGTGGGGGTATATGGTTCATTTGGCATAATTACTTCGTATGGAGAAGGATTGATTATTGGATCAGGAACTGTTAAATTCAATTTGAAAACTACCTTATTACCATCTCTGTAATAAGCACCGACCAAATACTGACCTGACTGCTTTGATGCAGCAATTAGCTGCCGGGACAGAACATTTGCAAAATCCTTATGATTAAATCCTCGCAACAAATCTAATCGTAGAAAACCAAAATCATGATTAATTCCATATTTTTCAAGTTCCGAAGTTAAAATTGCGCCAGCTAACTCATCGCTTGTAAATTCCAGTAGGTATGAATCCTGAATTTTATCTCCGTTTTCATCAATTTCAGGATTTCCAAAAATTGGTTTTTCGACTAAAAAACTTTCTCCCTTTGATTTTACTACATATGCATTTATTTTAAAATCATCATTACCAGTCGGCACATTATCGTAAGCCAAATAGTAATTTTTAAAATCAAGTTCTTCCTTATCGTTTTTTGGCAAATTTTCCCACTCAACTCTTAACTTAATTTTATTGATCTGTTTTTGAAAAGCTTCTTTGCTACCAACATAAAAACTGGAACCTTTAACCGGTATTACACCAAACGGAACGAAAGATTTCTGTGTATTCAACAAACTCAGGTTGTTAAATGCTAGTAAATTTTCTACTCCCTGAACATCAATATCCAAATCCAAAGATGTTAATTTAATATCCTTTAATTGATTTAAGGTTTTATTTTGCAACGTACTCTCCGGTTGGTCAACAATGATTTTCATCACCGGCAATGTTGTGCCGAGTTTTTCACCAAGTGCCTTTTCATCGAATGGAACAACGGCAGGTTCCTGAGGATTAAGTGTTACAACTATTTTTATTTGTGTTGTACCAACAGGAGTTATTTCCGGGCTACTTTCAGTTTCAATCCAGCCTTTTTCGCCACTAAACACAACTTTTAAATTTGGAGTGTCGGTAACAGGGTTTCCGCTGTAATTGATTAAAAGCGTTATTTTTCTTGATCCTTCGCCAAGCAGCAACTCGTTTGAAGCAATCGCAAATCCAATTGTTGCTTTTGGCATTTGGCTGCTACCAAGAGTCTTCCACGAAGGTTTTTCCTTATCCTCAATATCAGCGCCTAAACCATCCTGAGAATTTGCAACAGGGGCAGCATATATATTTTTAAATTCAAGCGTACCGTCATCTTTTTTTGCTCGTTCGATAAAGATGGTTTTTAAGCTATCGACTTGTGCCCTGTTTAAAATTGTATCACTGTCGGCGATGTAAAATACATCTTCCCCAGTTTCATCTTTTCCGGCCAGAAACCTTGTATCTTTTGCTATTTTATGTTCTTCAATGTGTTTTGCCAGTTTGAAATAGAGATGCACCTTATCGGGTATCGCAGGTTTTAATTTCAGGTTCAGAACATCTTTATAATAGAAATTTAGATGTTTTTCGGTTATTTTATTCAGATCTTCCTGAACCAACTGATACAGGTACAAAAATCCTACAAACAATGCAATATGCGGAGCGTGATTATCAAGTGTTAGGCTTTTATTAAAATTTGTTGCAGCAAGTTTTATAACCTGTAAATAAACGTTATACAAATCGGTGAACTGTTTATTCAGCTTTTTATAGGCAATTTCAAGTTTCTCGTCGTTTGTTGGGTTTGGCGGCGTTTCTGAATCGCTAACCGGTTGCCATAACGGCTTAAACAAATTGGTATCTGCCTTAATTGTATTCAAATCACTCAAACCCCATATAACCGAAAGCGATGAATACATTTCAGTATCTGATGGTGTAAAACCTTCATTTCCGAAAATCTTTTCAGCTCCCTGTTCCCATCCCCACAACGATGAAAGCAAGGTTTGCAGGTTTGACCGGACCAATCTTGAAATCTGATCTTTAAATTCGTTTTCCATTGGAAGATTAAGGTAGGCATCGTCTAATTTTTTTATCAGGCTCAGTATATTTTCAAATAATTGAGAAAGCCCTTCGCCGGTTGCATTTGCCTGAATTAACTTCTGAAACTCATCCTTGTTCTTTTGTGGGTTTATTTTTTCGATTGAAGCGATAATGTAAGAAATGTCGTATGCAAAAAAATCCTGCCAATCTCCTTCAATAACATTCGATTTGTTGTAATAATATATTTGACGCGCAAATTGTCCTGCATAAACCAGAAAATCTTCAATGGTACGCCCGTCAATTTTTACAGAACCGGGATCCAGTGCAGGTAATTGTCGCTGGAGCTGACTAGTGCCGCTTCGTCTTAAAGGATTCTTTACATTATATATTTCATTATGAGGCATAAAATCTTAAACTAAGTAAGAAATGTTTTTAAATCCACACCTTCTTTTACATAGAACGGAAAAACATAATTAAACCTTGAGTTGGTAATCTTTACCTTGTAATCAATATTTATAAGTAATAAACCTTCCCATGCTCTTTCAGTATCAATTTTCAATTTAATGAGGTCGATGCGGGTTTCAAAATATATTATTGCCGTTCTGACCAAATCGGTAATGGTTGTAACCAAACTTGTGTTAGCCGGCTCAAAAACATAACCATACAAATCGGCACCATATTTTGGCTGCATAACCCGTTCTCCCAATGTAGTGCTTAACAAAATACTCAGGCTTTGCTCAATATCTTCGATATCAGAAACCATTTCAACCGATTTCTGATTTTTATCGAAGGTAGGAGGAAAGCTCCAGCCTGTTCCTAAAAATGATTTTTCTTTTGACATACTTTTATCCTATCATAACTGTTGGACAGCCAATAACAATTGTTCCGCCGTGTGCAGTAGAGTCGCCCATTCGTGCGGCTGGTTTATTACCGATCATAACCGTTGCAGAACCCATGGCAACCGTATCAGGAGGGCCAACACAGGTAAGCATATCGCCAACCCTGAGGGCCGGCATATTTGCTATTAAAACTGTTGGTTCTCCCGGTGGTATAGCCGGTCCGCCTACGTGCGGGACAACTCCTGTAACCATAGGGCAAACGTGCATATCTCCTACTCTTGCAGCTGGTGGCATTATCTTCTAATTTATTTTTACTAATGAACCTTTTACTTCGGCAATGGCAGAGCTGGTTAATTTTGCTCCTGCCGCGCCATCGGCTTTAAATTCCGCATTGGCCTTCGCCTCCACATTCATTCCTTCAATTTTACAATCCTGACCGGCTTTAATTTCAATTTTACCGGTTGCTTCCATTTTAATGTCTTTGGCGCTGTTTATTTCAATGCCACTATCATTCAGCACTATTTTGTTTCCGTTCTGATCTTCGATGGTAATCGATTTCGCATCTTCGCTGATTTCAATTTTGTTTCCGGCAGGTGTATCGAAAGTCATTATAATTTTATCATCGTCGAGCCAGTGCCGCATTTTCGAACGTGATACAAGTCCTTTTTCATTATTATCATCAGCAGGCGGAACCGGTGCCGGCAATTTGGAACTATGCAACATACCGAGTACAATTGCATCGCGTGGATCATCGTTTACAAAACCAACGATGACTTCATCACCAATTTCGGGTCGGAATACATAGCCTCGTTCTTTTCCCGCGTCGAGACTGGCTATCCTGGTCCATATCCCATTTGAAGCTTCATCGACTAGCGGAAGCATAACCTGTATTCGATCTTCGCCATCCGGATCGCCTTCCAGTTTCTTTACTACACCAATTTGAAGTCCGTTTATACCCGGCAATAATCCCGATGCTGATTTATCCATCGTATCATTTTCCTTATAAAACCATTCGGGTGTTTTACCAAACTGAATGTGTGTGTACCACGAGCCTTCCATCATTTCCTGTCTTACTCCGGTAATGTATCCCTTGCCATTAAACCGGTTGCCTACTCCCTGAAACTCAACCGTGTCACCAGGTGCAATACTGGCAATTCCTTCAATCTTTGCACGGCCAATCACTTTGGCAAGCGAGCTTTTTGTACGTTGAGCATCTGCCCACGCCTGAAGTTCCTGATCGATTACCTTACCACCGTGCCTGAGTTCAAAATCGCTCAAACCTATTACCTCGGAAAGTTTGCTTTCACTTAAATTTCCAATACCATTGGGAGATGGTGCCTTTCCTGTTTTTTCAATTATAGCCTGGTTTTTGTAATCCCACGAACTTGAATTTACTGAGCTGAATTGATACCGTGCATCGATTTCAGCCTCGAATTCGTATAAGGTACTGCCATAGGTAAGGCTAAACTTCGGTGTTTCAAGTTGTGGCCCGGCTATTTTTACTTTACCATCGTTAACGAGAACCAACATTCCGTTCGCTTCAGCACGTGACAACACAAAGTCCCAATCTGTACAGTAAAACTGAATCAATTCTTTGTGCACCAGGCTTGTTGCGGTTACATCGGCCGAAACGCCGTAGTTGTCAAGAACACTTTTTATTATATCGCTGTCCTTTTTATCTTCAAAATATTTGTTTTTTCGCCCAATTGTAGCTTTTACTGTTTCATCGCGACATTCGATAAACAGAAATGACCCGTCGTTTTCTTTTATTTTAATGCTATGTTTAATAATTATACCCTTAAAAACCGTAGCATTCTGGCTATCATACCCCATTTGCATTTCAATTCTCTTGCCCGGTACAAAGAGGTCCTTGTTACTTATCTCAAAATCTTCAGTTGAGGCATCTCCGTCCTTTAGAATGATTCGCGCAAAAGGAATTTTATTCACTTCCTTATGTGTAACAAAACTGTTGAATTCCAAAGTAGCTGGCACTTCGGTTCCATCTATAAGAATAGAAAATGTAACTACACCGGTTGTCTCTGATATGGGAAGTACGCGCGGATTACTCATTGTACAGTTTTTTCAATTGGTGGCAACACAAGTTCCCGGCCTACTTTCAGACTCCGGAAATTTGTGAGGTTATTTACTTTTGCTATCTCCATATGATACGTCGGATCTTTGTACGCTTCATATACAATCAGCGGTAGTTTTTCACTATCTTTTACCTGCCTGATATGCGTTAAATCCGGAGATTCCTTAGCTTCCTCCAAAATGCGCCGCTTGTTTTCACGATAGTCGAGAAATGTCGCACTTATCTTTGCACGAAGCGGTTCGCCGTTTGGATTAAACAGCGTATATGTAATCTGAAGATCGGTTAGAATTGCATCGAAAGTTACATCACCGTTTCCACGCTGATGAATTCCCAGCCCCATAATTTTTAAAAACCTGGGCTGGTGAATTTCACCTGACATATCATAAACCACACTTTTCAGGTGTTGGATTTGGTCTACTACTGATTTGGCAGAATCCGTGCTGAACTTATAGCCGTAAATAGTATTCGTACCGTCGATAATCCAGTCGAGCCTGAGTTCCTCGGGAGCACTTGCTAAAAAACGTTCCTGTACTCCATGCGAACCGGATGCAGGTTTTACATCGTACTTAATTTTATAGTTAAGCACATATTGCTCAGGATTTACAGGAACAAAGTAAGGATCGACGCTTTTATCCTGGCTGGTGAGTTCCTTGTCTTTAAAAGGAGTGATTTTAATTTTAACAGGCTTTTCATCCATCAGCGTTCCATTTTATCTTTTAAAATCTGCAAAACCTTGTCAACACATAAATTGATAATTTCATCTTTGGAAATATTGCCGGAAACTCCACCATTGTTACTTTCACCTCCCCTGTTTTCATCAGGATATGAATCTGAAAGCGATGCTTTAATATGTAATTCCTTTATTTCAAGCGGCATAATTTGTTTGATTTAATCAGTTATATATAAAACGCAGCATTTAAAGCCAATAAAAACTAACTGCTGTAATTCACTGTAAAAAAATTGTAGTTCAACTCAAGGGTTTCAATCAGCACCTCGTTTTTCGACGCGTCGAGGTCGGCTATATCCCACCGTTTAGGCCAAACATGAGTTAAATTCCAAGTTATTAATGGCTTATGTTCTTCACCCAGCAATTTTATTATAACGGTTGTAGGTTCAAAAACATAATCTTCAATGGCTTTTCTACACCATTTAATAATTTCTGTTTCCTTTAATATCCCCCGCTTTAAAACCAGTGTACCATATTTCGTGCGAACAGGTACCTGGTGTTCGAAACGGTTTTCACCTCCTTCTCTAATTGATTCTGTATTTATTTCCACCGTAAGCCCACTTACAGACTGGAAAAAATTATCATAGGAACTTTGTCCCTCGCTAATGCCAAATTCGACCAGGAAGTGAAAACCCGGCAGCGGATAATCGTTTTGCTGCATTATCAGTCGTTTTGTATGGTAAGGCCTTCATGAACCAACTCTATAGACTCGATGGCTACCTCGTTGCCGTCGGCTTTCAAATCGGTTGATTGCACTTTTATCGGCCATGCATTAATAACTTTCCAAACTATAATGGCGCTATGTTCTTCGTTTAACAGGCTAATGGTAATATCCCGCCTGTATTTCGATTTTGTGGAATTTCCCTCCTGGAAAAATGCAGTTTCTTTCCACCAGTTAAAAAACTCGTTATCGCTTTGAAACGTGCCACGTTTTAGTGTGATGTTGCTGTATTTGGTTAAACCCGGTTGTTTTGTTTTATGATAAACCGGGCTTGCACCGTGCCTGTATTCAATGGGTTCAGTTTCTACATCAAGACCTGAAACTTCAGTAAAACCTAATATTGTGCCACCCCAGTCAACTTGAAAGTGAAACTTGGGTAGTGGATAATCTCCTTGTGCCATAATTCTTTATTTTTAATTTATTTAACTTTGTATTTTTCTCGGAATATGCCCAGTCAGGTACTTTATAATATCAATTACTGAGCAAGATTTTTCTATTCGAAAGCTATTAAGATTCCTGCATTTTATGAGAGAATTTCAGTATTATGAATTCTGCAGGACGAACAACAGCCATTCCAATTTCCACAACCATCCGGCCTTCAAGAATGTCAAGTGCAGTCATGGTAACACCCAGTCCAACACGAACATAAAATGCATCTTCGGGCACTGCACCTGCCAAAGCGCCTGCACGCCACTGAAGTGTCAGAAAGTTCTCGATCATGGAGCGAACTTTAGTCCATGTATTCGCATCATTTGGTTCGAATACAAAACGCTCAGTTCCTTTTTTAATCGATTCTTCTGCAAAGTTAAAAAAACGACGAACTGGTATATAGCGCCATTCATTGCTGTTTCCGTCTAAAGTCCTTGCTCCCCAAATCAATGTACCTTTGCCGGTGAAAGTTCGGATTGCATTTATTGATTTACCTGAAGTATCCACATTAAGGCCTTCCTGCTCTTCGTGAGTGACTTTGCGCGAAGGACGTATAACCTGGCGTAAAGCCAAATTAGCCGGCGCTTTCCAAACACCACGGTTACTGTCGGTATAAGCATATGCACCTGCAACCAGCGGACTGGGCGGCAATTCCAATTCAATATTATCGATGGCTGCTTTTGCCAGATTATATTGGATAAGATTAGCTGGATTTAAGGAGTCAAGCGTATTAGGTGCAGGTGCTCCGCCATCTGTAATAATTACAACGTTAACCGCAGCTTCATCATAGGCATAATTAAAAGTTGTTTTAACATTTGGATAATAAGCAGCTCCATATTTTAAATTTTCCAACGGAAGATTTTCATTTCTAAAAGCTGCAGCAACGTTAAATACAGTATCGGTTAAATCTTCCGGAACATCTATAATTGCAAATCTATCCTGGAGTTTAGCCGCCTGATCCAATGCAGTCGACATTACAGAAGCCACCGCTGTTACTCCTAACGATGCTATTTCCGGAACTACGAAAAGGGTAACTTCATCTTCTTTATTTACCGCATCGATACCAGCAGAAAGTTCAGCATCGGAAATAACACCGCCTGCATCGGCAGTTAACCCAACAGAAACAATGTATGCCGGCCCGCCACCATTGGCGAAATAAGCCTGCAAAGCATAAGCCATTATGTGTGGTGACGGATTGTTGATGGAACCCCTGACTTCTCTTTCCAGAACTTTTCCGGCGCCGTCAGTGGTTTCTTCAATGGTAATTGTAATACTGGCGCCTTCAAATTCAGGCCCGCCAAAATAGGTTTCATAATCCAGTAACGATGTAATTCTCGTAGGCACCATGTTTAAATCATCCTCGCCCCGAACTGCCTTTTGGGTGTAGCCTACAAAGGCCGGAATGGCCGTTTCCACAGCAGCAATGGAAGGAGGAAATTTACTGATTTCCTTGATGTATACACCAGGTGTTTTGTACGTTGTTGCCATAACTGTTTAATTTTAATTTTACATATATATTTCAGAAAAGTATTTGTTAATGGTATCTCCGGGAACAATCATTTTAGCGTCCGGATTGGGCAATTCTTTGCCATCTGTTGTTAATGACACATATCCATTCTCTGTCAGTGGCCTTGGATCTTTGGTAATCAGAACTTTTGGGTTATTGTTTTCTAAAGTAAAATCGCTTCCGATATTCTGTTGGTCTTTCGTGAAAATATAGCGCCAGACGGTTTTTCGATTCTCAAAAGTAAGGTTAAATACAGTTGCTATTTTACGGATATTCCCGTTTACAAGTGTTACGTTTAAGTTAGAAATGTCACCTTGCATATAAATTCTTATCAAACCAAACAACCTGTTTTTTTCAGAATTTGTAAGTTTTAAAAGTTCTTTTGTTTCATTGTCCGCAGACAAGTTATACTCGTCGCCAATTGGAGTATTTGTTCCACTGCTTTTTTGTATCAACGGGAAATCTTCAGGTTCACCTTCAAGTATTTTGTTTGAGAAATATTTTAAAGATGAAGATTTATCGAGGTTAAGGTCTGTGTAATTAAAAAAGCTGAAATCACTTAGCTGAATTAAGAAAGTTAAGCTTAAATCATCATTCAAATGAATAAAAGGAGCATTTTCGACATTTTCATCCACTTTGCACCATACTGCGAAACCGTTGTCGGAAGGCTTTGCCAAAAGATGATGACCCGATAAAACTTTATGAGTGTAATTTGCAGGGGTTATTTTGAAGAACGTATTAAAATTATGTAAACGCAATCTACGCTCCTGTTCAGCGGGATCCATAGAGTTAAAATCGATTAAACCGTTATTTAAAAAATAATAATGGTGAAATTCAACTTTAAAAAGTGGCAGATATTTTATAGTAAATGACATTATCTTAAGTCTTTTAATTCGCCTTCAACCTGAGTAATAACATTTGATGCCGATGACAATTTATCCTGTTCAATCCGTATGAGTTGTATCCTGTAAATTACTGCAGGAAGTTGCTTGCCGCCAAGCGTTCCCCACACGTAATTAAGTTCCTCGAAGCTTACACTGTATAATTCAAGAATAAATTTGAACGCGTCTATATTCTCGAACGAAACGTTAGTGCGGTTATAAACCGTGTTTCCCGAAGTAAAAACCTTCTTCCCCTGAAAAAATTGAATGACTTTTGAAATACTTCGTAGCGAGTTATCATAATCATCGTAATTTGAACTGATTAGAATATACAGGTTTAAGTTAACCGGTGGATTCTTATATTCAGTTCTGCCGTTGATTATTTTATTGGTAAGAACGTTTTTTAATGTTGCCTCTTCTTCAACTTTTAACAAAGTTATAATTACTTTCTTGTCTATTTTTGATGTATTTCCCTGCCCGGACGGATCCCATAAAGCAATATTATCGAGAACAACATTTTTACCAAATCCTGCATTATTCAGAAATTCCTCCAGCTGTTCTTTTAATATTTGTAACGTTTCGTATATCATTGATTGTTAAGATTCTTTTTTGTTTCAGTTGTCGTTGAACTGTCCGAATATCTTTGTGTATTTTTTATTGTATTATGACTGCTTCGCCCCCTAAGTTACAAATGCTTGCCTTAAGATTACCAAATAATTCATCAACATGTGAATAGATAGAACCAATCGCCAATTCTGACCTTGACATAAAACGACTAAATAGTTTTAAGATTCAAAGCATTTCTTATTTCACATAAACTTTTTAAGACCTTTAATTCTTCTATTTACAATATCTTAAAAATTTTGAACAACTTTATTTAAAAAATCCATGTCTTTCGTCCTTTTCTATGTATTACTGAATCTTAAGCTGATTCATTTTTGAGTCAATGGTTATTGCTGAGTCAAAGGTTATCATGAACAAGTTACAACAATTAAAATAACAAGTCAATAGTTAAGTGCATTTTGTAAAAACAAAAATTATAACCATCTGATTTTCCTGTGTTTTAAAATGGAATATTTATTGAAATATTAAATAATTAAGAATTTTGAATAATTGAAATCAGCCGGTTTTCTTTAGAATTAGTAAAAGATTTTTTACTTCCGAACCGATTTTTTGCTGTCCTCCCAAAAACTGATTCACCATGATACTAAAGCATAAATTTTTCCCGGAATCGGTTTTCAAATAACCTGCATAACACCTTACCCGTGTCATTGATCCACTTTTGGCTTTTAAAGTATTTTCGGGAAAAAGTTCTGTGCTAAAACCGGAAAGGGTTCCACTTCCTGCATTTGGAAGTGAGTTTAAAAAAACCTCACCACTTTTACTTTTTTGAGCCATATAAATTAAGATAGAAGTAATTTGATCTGGAGAAATGGCATTAAAATGAGATAATCCACTGCCATCTTCCATGAAAAAATCATCTTCCAAAATCTCTTTTGTTTTATAAAACTCTGTTATCAGCTCAATTCCTTTTTCCCTGTTTCCAACTCCTGTTTTTTCGGCAGCAATTTGTTTTACCAAATGTTCGGCAAACAGATTTACACTTTGGTAGTTTAATATTTTTATGATTTCTGCCAATGTTGGAGATTCATGTATATAAACAGTTTGGAACTTCGATTTATCAATTTCCTGGAATTTTACATCGCCTGAAATAAAAATACCTTCTTTTGCCAAATTTGCTCAATAACTCAAAGGCAATAATTTCTTCCGGCTGATGAATTGCAGCCTTAATGGTAAAGGCTTTTTTGTTTTTCGGAATAGTACCTCTGATTATGCGTCTTTTATCTAAGGGACTGCCAAAAACATAAGCTCTGTCGCTGTTTATATCCGACGAAACAACTTCATTTGTAATTTCCAAACCTTTAATTTCAGGGTAAGTAGAAATAATACTCGTAAGCTCTCCCGCAACATCCGATGATTTGAAAGTAATCCGGAACAAATTATCATAACATGTAAATGCGTTTGCTCCCGCGCCGTAATAATTTCCAATATCGCCCCAAATCCAGGATGACGGCACTTTTTCAGAATCATAAATTGAGGCATCCAAAACAATATTCCCATTGATTTGACGGATTCCGGCAGCTTTAATTTTTTGAATCCACAAATTTATAAAGTTCGAATTCAATCCTGAATTGCTGAAATAAATGGATCCTAATGTTGGATCTCCACCTCCAATTAACACCAAATCGCCATTTAATTTATTATTTTCCAATAGTTCACCAATAAAGCCAATTTTAGTTTTAAAACGATAATCGGCACCCAGCATTTCAAGTGCCGCAGCAGAAGTTACTATTTTTAGTGTCGATGCAGGAATCATTAATTTATTGGAGTTATATTCAAAAACTGACAGACCTGACTTAATATCCACGAACTGCATACCAATGGAAGCATTTCTGTATTCGGGCTGACTGAGAATTTTTTGTAATTCTGCTTCGGGATTTGTTTGAGTAAAACCAAATATGGAAAATCCGCCAAATAAAACCGATATTAAAAACCGTGTAATCATTTTTTTTTAGTTTTGAAGGATTAAAAATAGTAGAAATATATGAAGTTTTAAGTTTATAGTTCAACGTTCAAATTAACAAAAACAACATAAAAAGTATCTTCAAAAATCAAAATCCGGAATCAAAATAAATACAATGCTAAAAACTTTATTAATAGTTGGGTCAGGTGGATTTATTGGCAGTGTAATGCGTTATCTTGTTCAGCTTTATATTGAAAAAGGAATGACGAGTACTTTTCCGTTTGGTACTTTAATTGCCAATATTGCGGGAAGTTTTATCATAGGAATGGTGTTTGCATTAGCGGAAAAGGGTAATATACTTAGTACGGAATGGAGAATTTTCTTAACAGTTGGGGTTTGTGGTGGTTTTACAACATTTTCAGCATTTGCATATAATAACTTTACAATGATTAAAGAAAACTCCATTGGGCAATTGTTGTTCAACGTTGGTGGCAATTTGTTTTTAGGCATACTTGCAGTGTATCTTGGTATAGTGGTTATCCGTATGATATTTTAAAATTGCTAATCATGAAAACTTCAGAAAAAACAGGAATTTTAAAAATTTATATGGGCGAAAACGACACAGTTAATGGACGGCCATTATTCGAAGAAATTGTATTCGAAGCGAAAAAGGCTGGTTTAGCGGGTGCAACTGTTATCAAAGGAATTATGTCGTTTGGCGCAAGCCACTCCGTCCATACCATGAAAATTTTTGCACTTTCTGATAAACTTCCAATTGTTGTTGAAATTGTTGACAACATAGAAAAATTAGACCAATTCGCAAACACTATAAACGAATTAATGGATTTGAGCAAAAAAGGAGGTTTGGTAACTTTCCAGGAATTGGAAGTGGTGCGTTACATTTCAGGCGATAAATCCGGAAAATAAAAAATTTTATGTTCTAAATCCTTCCTAATCCAGTTATTCAAGAGTTCATACATTATCAATTTCGCCCATTCCATTTTTCTAT
>CAWKIX010000020.1:0-46306 GCA_963849775.1 uncultured Prolixibacteraceae bacterium
TTTTAACCTGGTGCGGTTCCTGATTCATCTGTTAAAACAAAACGGCCCAGCCAATCTGTTTATGACCTCCTACTCCTTTTCACAAACAAGCATTGAGCAATTGCTTAACCATCGTCAAAAAGGGAATATACTTTCCTTTCGCGTTATTGTGGATAATCGTGTTAAAACGATGAGCCCGATACCGTTTCAAATGTTGTCAACAGCCTTTGATTACAGGTGCTCTTCCATCCATGCAAAAGTTGCTTTTATTTGGAACGAGAACTGGAATATATCGGTAATCACCAGCCAGAATGCAACTGATAATCCAAAAATGGAAAGGGGAGCGATATTTACAGATATTGAAACATTTAATTTCGATAAAAATGCACTTGAAAATGAATTTCTCCGCGGAACAGCTTGAAGAAGTGGAAACCATGGCTGCACTTTTTATGCCGGTTCAGGATATAATGATATGTCTTGAACTGCCGCCACACGCTGAAGATGAATTTACAGAAATCCTGCAAATAGGTTATGACCACCCTTTATACAAAGCTTTTCACACAGGTAGGCTCAGCGCGGAAATTGAACTTCGCCAATCCATTAAAATGGCAGCTTTAAATGGCAGTAATCCCGCACAAAACGCAATGTTAAACTATCATAACCAATCCAAACTATGAGCTTTATACCCCTTGTCAGTCAGCCTGCAGAAATAATCAAGGCCCATATCCTCAATCCTGAAAACTCACCGTTTCCGGAACAGTACCGTGAAATGCTGAACAGGGCAGTTTCCATGTGTAAACTGCTTGACAAACATCCGGTAGCAAAAAATGCAATCAAGTTCCACAGAACACTTTATCCCGATATCACAGCCGCCGCTGCATACAGGGATTTACAATTGGCCCGGCAGATGTTTAACAATTACCAGGATTTTGACTTTGATTTCTGGCTAAACTGGACCATAGGCGATATTACGGCAAACATCATCAGGTGCAGGGAAACAGGTCTGTCATCCGACAGGAAAATCATTGCCATGGAACACGCCAATCTTTCACGCATCCTTGGTAAACGGCCCGATGTACCGGTTGACCCCTTACGAAATGCTAAACATGAATTCTATATCATGGTTAACCTGGATGGCAAATCGGCCAAACTCGATATAAATTCCCTGCATAAACTACCAAGGAATACGGTTGAGGAATTAAACAGGGTACTGTTCTCGGGAAATGAAATTGACGAACAGGGCGCCGTCGAAATAATGAATTCATAATGCAGGAAATGGAAGAATTGGTAAGCGCACCTGTGAATTTAAACAACCCCCAACTGCTTTCGGTGCTGAACCTGGCACAAAACGAGGTGAACATCGAGGGCAGGGGAACAGGGAAATCCTATAAAATAGGGTGGGAGATAAACCAGATTGTCAGAAATATGCCCCGCTCAGTTACCGCCATCACCGGAAGGACATTTGGCCAGATTTATACCCGAACATTGCCGTCTTCCCTGAAATTCCTGGATAAAATCGGTTACCAGAAAGATTTGGATTATGTAATCGGCGTAAAACCACCCAAAGGATGGGTTACACCTTATGAAACGATTACAAAATTTGACAATTTCATATCGTTTTCCAATGGCACAGGCTTTCTTTTACTATCACAGGAAAGGGAAGGTTCCGCGCGTGGTCCCAACCTTGACAGGGAAATTGTGGATGAAGCAATTACGCTGCACAAGGAACGCTACGACCAGGAAGTATCACCCGCCAACCGTGGAAACGAGGAACGCTTTGGTAAATTAAGCGGCAACCCGGTAACCCAGCACCACGGATTCCGTTATGTTTCATCTATGCCTTATGCACAGGACCAGAAATGGCTGCTTGAATTTGGCAATTACTACCAGCAGGAAGCCGGAATATTTCTGTTTGACATCTGGAACCGCATCGTAAAAATGCAGCTGCAGCTGATAGAAGCAAAACACAGCAACAATCCGAATCTTTTTAAAGACATCTGGAATGAAATCGTTCGCCTGAAAAAACAAATCACACCATTTGTTTCCAAATCAGGAGTTCTCTTTATCCTGGCAAATGCATTCGATAACCTGCAAAACTTAGGATTTTCATACCTAATCCGTGAATACGAAAAGCAATCCATGCTTACCTTTCTGGTGGAGATATTAAACTGGATTATCGACAAGGTAGAGGATTGCTATTATCATCTTGACTCGCAGAAACATGTTTATTATGATGCCTACAATGATGAATATATCCGCACCATAGCTGCTGATTCCGACTGGGACAGGTCAACAATGAACCCATCGGATTGCAGGTTTGATTTGGATTGCGACCCTTCGCGTGCACTGGAAGTCACCCCGGACTGGGGCTCGAAAATTAATCTGTTTACGGTAGGGCAGGAGCGTAACTACAACTTTGTTACAAAAATAGTAGAACCCTGCGATTGCTTTATCAACGAGTTTTACAACAAACCACAGGAAGTAAACAAAGTTATGATTACCGATTTGGTGGACCAGTTTTGCACTTATTACGAAAATCACCCCACTAAAAAGGTTCTGTTTTTTCGCGACAGGTACGGCGACAACAGGCAACCCAATGTGAAGAATTCGATGTCGTTCAATAACCAGGCAATTGAACAGTTCAAGTCAAAGGGCTGGATTGTTGATCCCAGAAGCCACAAGGGAATGGAACCACCACAACACGACAAATACCTGCTATGGATGAACATTCTCAAAGCCAACGACCCCCGGTTTCCAAAAGTGATATTCAACGGGAAGAATTGCAAGTACACACTTATCTCGATGAACAATACCAAGGTTATTGAACGCAATGGAAAATTTGAAAAGGATAAATCTTCAGAACGCAAGGAAAAGATTCTTCCGGAAGAGGCTACCCATTTTTCGGATGCTGCCGATAAAAGGATTTGGACGAAGTATGGAAATAAGCTTTATAGCCGGGTTTCGGGTACTTATGTGGAGCCAAGGTTATAAGAATAATTCATTTAGGTTTTAAACCCTTGCTAAGGTTCCTAAAAATGGAAAGTCAATGCTAATTTTCACATTTTAAATTTAAACGCCATTCTAAATCTAATTTTTTTCATATACTTAAAATCTTATCTTTGAGATAAAAATCTTACTAAACTACTTTGAAAGTTACAAAATCAAATAAGGAACTTTTGATCCTTCTCAAGAAAGGTGATATTCTAGCATTCGATAACATTTATGAGATTTATAGCAAACGACTGTATGGTTTTGTATTAAGGTACGTCAAGCAAAAGGAAGATGCAGAAGGTATTGTTCAGGAAGTATTTATAAAGATATGGGAAACTAAGAATAACATTGACATCTACGCTTCATTTGATTCTTTTATTTTCACTATTGCATATAATACAACAATTAACTTATTACGGAAAAGGATTAGTGAACATACATACAAGGACCAGTTAAAATCAGTGCATCAAATTACGGAGGCAGATCAAATAATTGACGAAATCAGTTTTAGAGAGATTAAAAATCGGTTAGAATTATTGCTTGATAAGCTAACACCTCGTCAAAAAGAAATTTTTCAATTAAGCAGGGAAGTTGGTTTAACTCATGAGGAGATAGCAAAAAAACTCAATATTTCGGTTAATACTGTTAAAAACCACATGGTTACCACCTTGGCTTTTATTAAATCTCATATTGATAAAGGTTTGATAGCCAATTTTTTATTTATTAGTTTATTCTTGTAAAGCAAAAATATTCATTTGGTATAGTCCTATCAGGAAGGTTAAACGTATAACTATTGATTCTTTAGAAATAAGATTTCAATTTCATAGATACGTTTTAGTTTAGATTAGTTAAATGTTTATAAAGATGCCTCCCTGTTTTTTGTGGGAGGTATCTAATTAAATGAAAAAATGACACAGGAATTACTTATAAAGTTTTTAAATGATAAATGTTCCAATGAAGAGATAAACAAAGTTCTTCAATGGATAAAAAATGATTCTTTAGATAATCAAAGCAAAAGTTGGGGATATAAGGATTGGACAGATTTCAAAATGAATGATAATTTGGTGGACAATGATAATTTAAGTTCATTACTCGATAAGATCCATCATAAAATAAATATCAACAGGCGAAGCATTAAAAACCCAAAAGTCAATATTATTACTTGGTTAACTCGGGTTGCGGCTCTTTTGTTGGTACCTGTACTTACCTTCCTCTTCTATACTATTTCAGAAAACAAATCAGAATCAATTAAATATTCTTCGAATTTAACAGTTGATTCACTTGAAATCATTGCTCCCGCTGGTTCAAGAACAGTGGTTCAGTTATCTGATGGATTCTGAAGTTCATTTAAACTATGGAAGTAAGATGAAATACCCGCAAAATTTCACTGGTGATACAAGGGGGGTAATTTTAACAGGCGAAGGGTATTTCAATATTGCCCATAATCCGGAAAAACCTTTTATAGTAAAATCCGGAAAATTAAATGTTAAAGCATTGGGCACAAAATTTAATGTTTTGGCTTATCCTGGTGAAGAAATTATTGCAACCACCTTGGTAGAAGGGAAAGTAGTTGTAGAACAAAAATTAGCAAATGGTAATATGAAAACCATTGGATCAATGGAACCGGGTCAGCACATAAGCTATCATATAAATAACGAAGTGATTTCTTCCACAAAAGGTAGTGTAGAGAAATATATTGCATGGAAAGATGGCAAGCTTGTATTTGAAAATGAATCTATAGAAGAAGTTACGAATAGACTGAGCCGCATGTTTAATGTTGATTTTGAAATTGCAAATGATGTTAAAGATTACTCATACACAGTCACATTTGTGGATGAACCGCTTTTCCAAATACTCGACCTTATGACTATTGCAACTCCGATAAGTTACAAAGCTTTAGCCCGTAAAAAATTACCCGATGGAACATTTTCGAAACAAAAAATTAAAATCGAGAAAAAGAAACTAATAATTGAAACCTAATTTTTAAAAATTATTTGCCTATGAAAAACCGATAAAAAACAACAGGGAAATGCGTCAACACTTCCCTGAAGAGAGTATTTATTCGCCCCGTATTATAGTACAGGGTAATCAAAAAAACTAATCTTTACAAAAGTATGAAAAAAATTATTTATTTGATTGGGAGTGTAAGCATTCCCCAAATGAGAAAATTATTTATGATTATGAAACTAACTTGCTTCTTTTTCCTATTATCTGTAGTAAGCGTTTTAGCAGGTAAAACCTATTCTCAAACCAAATTGTTATCCTTGAACTTCGAAAAAACCTCAGTTAAAGAAATCCTGTCAAAAATTGAAGATCAAAGCGAATTTTATTTTATGTACAGTGAAAAGATTATTGATGTTAGCAGAGAAGTCTCTGTGAATATTGAAAATCAGAAAATCGAGACAGTTTTAAATACTTTATTTACAGGAACCGATGTGGATTATACTGTGAAAGACAGGATAATTGTTCTTACTACACCTGAAGTTTTTGATAATACTGCTCAGGGTGCTTTTCAACAAAATAACATTGAAGGGAAAGTTACAGATTCTAAATACCAACCTTTACCAGGTGTTACAGTGGTAATTAAAGGAACTACTCAGGGTGCTGTTACTAATATGGATGGGAACTTTACAATTCAAAATATACCAGATAATGCAACTTTGGTGTTTTCGTTTGTCGGTATGAAGACTCAGGAAGTGATTGTTGGAAGCCAATCTATTATTAATTTGGTAATGGAAGAAGAATCTATTGGGTTGGAAGAAGTGGTTGCAATTGGTTATGGTACACAAAAAACAACAACATTAACCGGCGCTGTGAGCAATGTGAAAGGAGAGGAATTAATGGTTGCACCTTCAATTAATTTTTCGAATTCTATTTCAGGCAGGCTTCCAGGTGTAGTTGCAGTAACCCGTTCTGGAGAACCAGGTAGCGATGGTTCTACTCTTCGAATCAGAGGAGCAAATACACTCGGAGACAATTCACCCTTAGTCGTTGTTGATGGAATTGCCAGTCGTGGTTTGGAAAGATTAAGTTCATACGACATAGAAAGTGTAACCGTGCTGAAAGATGCTTCTGCAGCAATTTATGGAGCAAGAGCAGCAAACGGGGTTATTTTAATTACAACAAAGCGAGGTGCAAAAGGTGAGCCAGAGGTTGATATTACTTATAATGAGGGTTTTAGTATGCCTACGATTATCCCTGAAACCACCGATGCAGCTACATATCTTGAAATGTTAAATGAAATAAGCATGTATGCAGGTCAAAATCCAAAATATTCAGCAGAAGAAATTCAGAATTTCAGAGATGGTACAGATCCGTGGAAATATCCCAATACTGATTGGTATAAAGAAACATTTCAAAAAGCAGCATCTCAAAGATCTGCAAACGTTTCCATCAAGGGTGGTCAGGAAAAATTAAAATATTTTATCTCTGCAGGTACCCTGTTTCAAGATGGGATATATAAGAACAGCGCTACACATTATAATCAATCCAATTTCCGCGTTAATCTCGATGGAGAATTATCAAAAAGTGTAAAATATGGTATAGATGTAGCCGCACGTGATCAGGATAGAAACTATCCTACCCGTTCCGCAGGTGATATATTTCAAATGCTTCGCAGAGGCAAACCTAATATGCCGGCATATTGGCCAAATGGCATGAATGGACCTGATATTGAGTACGGAAACAACCCTGTTGTGGTAACAACAAATCAAACAGGATATGATAGAAATAAAACAACATCTATCGAAACAAAAGCTAATTTAGGCATCGATATTCCATGGATTAAAGGTTTATCCTTATCAGGAAACGCATCATTGGACTGGCAACTGGATAATGATAAACGATGGGAAATACCATGGTATTTATATTCCTGGGATGGGGTAACCTATGATGATAACAATGTGCCAGTATTGGTTGAAGGTAAAAAAGGTTTCACAAATCCAGAATTGGAACAGGAAATGCAAGACTCAAGAAGAATAACCCTGAATGGACTTCTTAACTATCAGACTAGTTTCTATAATAAACATAATATGAAATTATTGTTTGGAGTTGAAAAAGTAACAGGAGAAGAAATGGGCTTTTCCGCTTTTCGTAAATATTTTGTTTCCACTGCTATCGATGAATTATTCGCTGGCGGTGACGCCGAAAAAACAAATAATGGATATTCATCGACACAGGCAAGAATGAATTATTTTGGACGTGTAAATTATGACTTTGAAAGCAAGTATTTATTTGAATTTGTTTGGCGTTATGATGGTTCTTTTATTTTCCCAGAAGATACAAGATTTGGTTTTTTCCCTGGAGTTTCATTGGGTTGGAGGCTATCAGAAGAAAATTTCTGGAGTGGAATAAAACCAGTAATGGATTATTTTAAAATAAGAGGTTCCTGGGGACAAACAGGTAACGATCGGATCGATACCTATCAGTTTTTATCAAGTTATGGATTCTTAACCGGATCAGCTTCAATTTATACTTTTAATCAAAACGTTGAAAATAAAGTATTAAATGAACTCAGAATACCAAATCCAAATGTTACCTGGGAAGTAGCAAATCAATCGAATATTGGACTTGATGGTGCTATTTTTGATAATAAAGTTACCTTTTCAGGAGATTACTTTTATAATGTGCGTACCAATATTCTTTGGTACAGAAATGCATCAGTGCCTGCATCAAGTGGATTAACTTTACCAAGAGAAAATATTGGAGAAGTCGTTAACAAAGGTTTTGAGTTTCAAATAGGCTATGCTGATAATTTGGGTGAACTTAATTTTGAAGTTAGTGCCAACTTTAATTTTAATAATAATGAAATTAAGTTTTGGGATGAAACTCCGGGAGTTCCGGAATATCAGAAATCAACAGGTCAACCTATGAATGCCGCTTTATATTATAATGCGATAGGAATTTTCAAAGATCAGGCAGCGGTTGATGCATATCCTCACTGGACTGGTGCAAGACCTGGTGACGTAATTTTCGAAGATGTAAATAAGGATGAGAAAATAGATGGACTTGACCAGATAAGAATGGACAAAACAGATTTACCAACTCATATAGGAGGCTTTAATATCGATTTAAATTATAAAAACTTCTATTCCTCGATTTTTTTCCAGTGGGCAACCGGAGCAGTTAGATACGATTATTATGAAATGCAGGGTGAAGTTGGTAATTACCTTGTTCGGAATGTTGAAGGGCGTTGGACTGAAAATAACCCGAATGCCAGCAAACCAAGGATTTGGAACCGATACTCTGAATACTGGAGAAATTATCAGAATACCTATTGGTTGCAGGAATCTGATTATATCAGATTGAAAAACCTTGAGTTTGGTTATAATGTACCAAAATCGGTTTGTAATAAAGTTTATTTAAAGGGTGCTAAATTTTATTTCACCGGATTAAATCTTTTAACATTTACAAAGATAAAAGATTTTGATCCTGAATCTACTTCAGCTACAGCATATCCGCTGAATAAGGTGTATAATTTGGGTGTCACTTTAACATTTTAATCATTTAGAATATGAAAAAGTTATTTTATCATACAATATTAATCATAAGTGTTTTTATTATTTGTTCATGTGATCATGAATTTTTAAACACAGAACCATCTACCGAATTTTCCGAATTGGCAGTTTGGAGTGATCCGGCTTTAGTTGAAACTTTTATTAACCACATTTATTTTAGACTTGACGAACCGTTGACAGATGGGAGAATGAAAGCTATGTATGTTGATGAAGGACATTACAGAGGAAATAGTGATTCCAGAAATTTTAATAGATCCAATATTACTGTAGATAATATTCCCGGATGGGGTGTTAATAGGTTCAGATCTTGGAGTGATCTTTATAAAACTGTTCGGTTTTGTAATATGTTTTTTGAAAATGTAGAAAAAGTCCCCTTTCCAGAAACTCTAATTGATGGTAAAACATTAAAAGACAGAATGACAGGAGAAACACACTTTTTACGGGCAATGATTTATCACGAACTTGTAAGCGATTATGGCGGAGTACCTCTAATTACTGATACATATACTCTCGAAGACGAATTTGCAATTCCTCGAAATAGTTATGAACAGTGTATTAATTTTATTGTTGAGGAATGCGACAAGGCTGCAGCATTATTACCCGACAAAAATACTGGAGCCAATAATGGAAGAGTTACCAAAGGTGCTGCTCTTTCTCTTAAATCACGTGTGCTTCTTTATGCAGCAAGTGATTTGCACAACACCTATCAGTTTGCAGGGTATTCCAATCCCGAATTCATTGGGTACACCACCGGAAATCAGTCTGAACGGTGGTTAAAGGCAAAAAATGCCGCGAAAGCAGTCATTGACCTCAATTTGTACTCGCTTTATAAAGCAATTCCTGCTCCCGGAGATTCAATTGCTGATAATATTGCCAATATTTTTATTTCAAAGCAAACTGAGGAAGATATATTTGTGAAATTCTTCACTACACCAATGGGGCAACAGTGGGGATTACGTACATCTCCAAATGGTTATCACGGATGGGGTACCAATGCACCAATAGGAAATCTTGTGGACGATTATGAAAGAGCTGATGGAACTAAATTTGATTGGAATAATCCGGAGCATGCCAAAGAACCCTATAAAAACAGAGATCAACGATTATATGCAACTATTCTATTTAACGAAGCTTCATGGAGAGTGCGACCCGATGATGCAAAAGGACTTGACCCATACAATAAAATACAAACAGGAGTTTGGGAAGTTTGGAATGCTGGAGCTAATGCAAAAAATGAAGTTTATGGCGTTGACACCAGAAAAAGTGCAATCGAGGACTGGAATGGTTCCTATACCGGCTATTATACGCGTAAATATCTGGATCCTAATACCGATGCGCAGTATGTTCGTCAGTCTATCACATGGCGGTTCATTCGATATGCAGAAATTCTGCTTAATTACGCAGAAGCTTGTATTGAACTGGGTGAAGATGCCGAAGCCCGAACATATATAAATATGGTAAGAAAGAGAGCTGGTATGCCTGATTTTACTGAATCTGGTGATGCTCTTCGGCAAAGATATCGCAATGAGCGACGAATTGAACTGGCATTTGAAGATCATCGGTTTTATGATGTTCGCCGTTGGGTTATTGGTCCATCAGCTTATAAGAATGCTCTTGCAGCTAAAATTGTTTATAAATTAAATGACGATAAAACAACTGCTAAAATTCCAACAATTACTCATGAAGTTTATGAAACTTATTCGTGGAATGATAAAGCCTACTTTTTACCATTTTTGCGTGCTGAATTAAATAAAAATGCACAATTAATTCAAAATCCTGGATATTAATTTTAAAAGAGACTATCTCAATAAGTAGAGATAGTCTCTTTTTTCAAATAGTCCTAATTCAAGTCACTATTTATATTTTTATTATTCAAGAAGCAATTTGAATTTTGAAAACACCTCTTTTTTGTTCTATTCTAAATTTTGCAGTATGAAAATCAATACAATTGTAATTACCTTATTTTTTCTTTTCTACTTATTAGATGTTTCTGCTCAAAATAAAACTTTTAGCATTACCCACGGACCATATCTTCAGGGATTAAATGAAACAGAAGTGACCATTGTCTGGACAACCAGTGATTTGGCAATTTCATGGGTGGAATTGGCTCCTAACGATAGCACTCATTTTTATTTAACTGAACGTCCAAAATACTTTTCTGAAGCTTATGGTTTCAATGTTGTAGATTCTGTCCACACAGTGAAAATTACAAATTTGAAAGCAAACACAAAATATAGATACCGTATTTATTCACAAAAAGTATTGAGTCACATAGGTACAAAAGTATTATATGGAGAAATTGCGGCAAGCAATGTATATAGGGCTAAACCAATGGAATTTAAAACCAGTGATCCAAAAAAGAATGATATTTCTTTTCTGGTATTAAATGATATACATGGTAATAATGAATTAATGGAAACCCTTCTCAAAGATACAAAATGGGACGAAACTGACCTTGTGTTTTTCAATGGAGACATGACCAATGATATACGCTCGGAAGAGCAACTATTTGGAGATTTTCTGGATAAGGCAGTAGAACTTTTTGCTAGCAAAACACCAATGTATTATGCCCGCGGCAATCATGAAACACGTGGAAATTTTGCAACAACTTTTCCAAAATATTTCCCAACGCCAACCAACGAGTTGTATTACTTGTTGCGGCAGGGACCGGTTTGTTTTGTGGTTCTCGATTGTGGCGAAGATAAACCCGATTCTGATCTTGAATATGGTGGTATTGTTGCATTTGACAGCTATCGTGACAAACAAGCCGTATGGTTAAAACAGGCACTTAAACACGACGATTTTCTAAATGCTTCCTATCGTGTTGTTATTATTCACATGCCTCCTTTTGGAGGTTGGCATGGTGAAAAGGAAATCGAAGACAAATTTGTCCCATTACTTAATGAAGCTGGTGTTGATGTAATGTTATGTGGACACCTACATCGTCATATTCATAAAAAAGTAGGCGATGGTCAGGATTTCCCGATTATAGCAAGTTCAAATAAGGCTGTAATTAAGGCATCAACAGAAAATTCAATGTTGAAAATAAATGTTTTTGATGTGGATGGAAAACTTACGGATTCTTTGGAAATAAAATCCCGAAAATGAATGTTTTAAATTACAGGCAACAAACTTAAATTATTATGAGATGAAATTATTTGCACTTTCCATTCTGGGATTCTTTTTTTCTAATGGAATTTTAGGACAAAATAGAAATAATCTGCCAGCTGCCCAGCTTTTAAGTGGGCCAATGGTGGGACACACTACATCTTCATTGGCAACCATTTGGGTAGAAACTGATTTTCAGGCTGAGGTGAAAGTACATTACTGGTATGAATCTGGTGTACGGCCAATCTTCAGGGATGTTGCCATTGGAAAAACGGATAATAATGAACCTCATGTAGGTAATATAATTATAGATAGGATTCCTGCCCGTGCATTGGTACACTACGAGCTGGAGATTAATGGCAGAGCTATTAGACCGCAAACGGTTCAGTCCTTTATTATGATGCCAGCTCCCGATTTGCCAGCTAATTTTAAAGTAGCTTTTACCTCTTGCATGAACCCTATCCGGGTGCCGATTCAACCTATATGGACACAAGTTGGCGTTCTCCGTCCTGATGCGATACTACTAATCGGAGATAACAACTATATGCCAATGAGGCCAGAAGCGTATGAAGCTCCAGAAAGTACAGTTTTCTATGCGTTGGCACGATACCACCGTTATCTTCGTGATGTGCCCGGTCTCAGGTCCATACTATCCTCTATACCTACTTACGGTATCTGGGACGACCACGACTTTGGCCCCAACAACTCCGACCGTACTTTCAAGTGGCGTGAACTTTCACTTGACCTTTTTAAAAAATATTGGCCAAATCCTGCAGCAGGAACAGCAACAACTGACGGGGCTTTTTACTCTTTCAAGATTGCAGATGTGGAATTCTTTATGCTTGATGACCGCTACCACCGCGACCCAAATGATGCACTGGACAGAGCTACGATGCTGGGTGAAGGGCAACTTGCCTGGTTTAAAGAACAACTAAAGGCAAGCACTGCTACGTTTAAAGTTATCGTAAACGGACACACCACAACAATTGACCGTGGTGATCGGGCTGAATACTGGGCAAACTTTGGGAATGAACAGGAGGAATTCCTAAAGTGGATGTTTACTGAAAATATCGACGGTGTTTTCTTCATTTCCGGAGATTGGCATGTTGGTTCACTAAGTCGTATAGAATTTTCCAAGGAAGGTTATCCGCTATACGAACTAATAAGCTCTAATGCAGGTGTACACTCAGTTGAAGCCGACAACGATCAATACAACTACAACCGTCAGACCACAGGCCACAACCGCAGGTTTGACGGGCCGATTATTAATGATATTCAGGATTACAATTTTGGTTTGCTTGAATTTTCGGGTACAGGAGAAAATCGATCTGTAACCTTGAAAATTGTTGATCATCTTGGCGAGGTGCGGGTTGCGCTTCTTCTCACAAAAAATGATCTGAGTTCACGTCCATAAGTGAACTTCTAAGGAATAACCATTAATAAAGAAAAATTACTAATCAAAAAATACACCCAATTGTCTTTATTTTTTGGTTGATGACAGCACAAAAAATGGTGCCGGTGAATTTATGGGAGAATTTATCCTGTTTGGAACCGATAAGTTTCCGGACTGGACTGCGGTAAAGAAATATTTGATGGAAAAAAGATAGAATTAATGATTAACAGTCATTTATGGCACTATATTAGGCAGCAATATATTTTCCAGCATACTTTGAATTTGAAATCTTTATAATTACTATTTATTATAATTCACAACCACCTCCAATTTCTTTCTTGGGGTTGCGGCTGAAACAGCATCTACGGTTTTATCTTTATTGCCAATACGCAGTGCAACAACAGCCTTATAACCGGTTGGAATCTGAAACAGTTCTTTCTTTGAATTGATGTTTCCTGTTGGGCTGCCATAAATACGTGCGCCAAAACCCAGACCGCGGGCAGCTAAAAACATATTTTCGGTGGCCAGTCCGCAATCAAAATCGGACGTTAATCTGGTTTTCTGATTGTATTCAAGAAATAATAACCAAAACATTCCTAATAACCACATCATTGACAATCTCCTTCATTGTAGATTCGTCCTTTATTACCGTGAATTTCAAGGGTGGATTTTTTTGATTTCAACAATACAATTCCTAACCCTGGTGTATTTATATCTTTTTTAACTTGAGACGAATATTCGGTATCTTCCCTGTTTAAATTACAGTTTTATAAACTTTTTAAATTTTATTATTACTTTAGACCACAGAATCAAATACAAAGTCCCTTATGCCTAATGCTAAATTTCAACATATCTATATGATTTACAAGTATAGGTCAGTTAATTTCTCCATTTTCTTATTATAGTAATTCTATTATGAAAATTGAAAACATAATAAAGATTGTTCTTGCTGTGATGTTATTATTGTGTCTTGCCCCAATGCCATATGGGTATTACGAACTGGTAAGATTTACTGCAATGTTGGGTTTTGCGTTTTTTGCTTATCAATCAATTAAGATTAAAAATGAAATTATCGGATTAGTTTTTCTGGGTTTGGCTTTATTATTTCAACCCTTTTGGAAAATTAATCTTGGAAGAGATATTTGGCAGGTTGTGGATGTTTTAGTGGCTGCTGGATTAATTATAAGTTTATTTAAAAGAAAAACTAAATCATGAAAAAAATAATACTACCACTTATCATAGGATTTATGATAATTCAGATTATAACGTCTGCTTGTCAAAATCGAAAAGACAGGTTGAAAAAAGAAGATCAAAAAAGTGAGAAAATTCAATCAACAAATAATAATAAAAATAAGTTAGATGGGAAAATCGCAAAAGCAACTTTCTTTCTTGAAAATTCAGGAAGTATGTTTGGATATCTTTCCAGTAATTCAAACTACGTCCAAGCAGTGAATAACTTAGCACTGAATCTTGATTTCTCTGATATGAATACTGAAACATCTTTCAATCTCATTAATGGGAATGGAGAAGATGTGAAAATTACGGACTTAGGTAATAATCCTAAAATATTTAAGTCACTGTTAAATATGGGAGGTTTTAATAAAGGGAATATCCATACAAGTGATTTAACAAAAATGTTTGAAATTGCTTTGAAAAATGCTAGTAGTGATAGTATTTCAATTTTAGTATCAGACGGTCTTTATGATGTTGGTGGAGAAGCCTCTCCCTTAAATGCATTGGATGCTGAAACAAGCAGCACCGCATTAAAATTTAATGAACGAATTAGACAAAATCCAAACCTTCAAACCCTCATAATTAAACTAACTTCTAATTTTGAAGGGAGATATACTATACTCATCCAAAGACGGATATGTTAAATTAGATCAGGAGCGACCATATTATATATGGATATTTGGGAATAATGAACTACTAAATAAATACTTTTCGGAAGAATACTTTAGAAATAATTTGCCAGGATATCAGGCAATGGCTCGTTTCTTTAAGCTAGATGGGTTTAAAATTCCATACGAGGCAACTTCATTGGAAAAATTAGGTAAGTTTAGATTTTCAAGAGGAAGTAGAAAGAAGCTAAGCGAAGTAGAAAAAGATCGTATGGGCAGAGGATTTCAGTTTTCAATTGCAGTAGATTATTCTTCTATTCCCTTTTCTGATGAATACAAATCAAGTGTAGTAAATTATGAATGTTCTACAAACTTCGAAGTTAGTAAAATACAAAAATTCGATACAGCACAGCTTTATGTTATTAAGGAAATTATGCCCACCCATTTAATTTCAGTAATGACAAGCAATAATCCATTAGGAAAATTACAAGTTAATTTAAAGAATTCAATTCCTGTTTGGATTTCACAAACTAATTCTGAAGATGAATTAAATATTTCACAAGATTCAGAACATACGTTTGGCTTTAAAAAGTTAATAAAAGGAATTACTGATGCTTATTCTCATGCATCGAAAACAGAGAATCTGGCAAGTTTTATAATAGAAATTAATAATTAATTATCATGATAACCGATTTCTTTGCAATGATTTATGAAGCTTTTTTCAATATAGATGAGCTTACTGAATTTCAAGTGATTTTTGATCATTTATATGATTATGGCGGCTACAATAAAATGGGATTTGCATTTATCATCATCCCTTTTATCCTGTTTTTACCGTTTTATTTTCTTTGGAATTATCCATACGGTAAGGGATGGCATTGGTTAGTTTGGACAGGTATAATACTACTTCTTACTGCTGGAATTACATTTAGCATTGCAAATGTTGAAATATTCGCTTCATCAAATCAGAATTTGATAGCAGCACTTGACAACGAGCAGTCAGGTTATCAGGATTTTGCTTCCGCATTACCTTTAAAATTTGCTTTAATCAATGTCTTATTATCCTTAATTGTTGGTTTTCTTTTAAGCCTTGGGATGAAACAATTCAGCAAATTACAAATTCATTTACCCTTCTAAATAAAAAAAATATGGCTAAGAAATTATATATTTTCGGTATTGGAGGTACTGGGTCAAGAGTTTTAAAAGCATTAACAATGTTATTTGCTTCCGGATGTAAACTGAGCAATGATTTTGACACAGTGATACCTATTATTATTGATCCAGATACCAGCAATGGAGATTTAAATCGTACAAAAGATATTTTAAGGCTGTATCAGGAAATTAGAAATCAGATCCAGCTACCCAATGATTTTTATAGTCAGGAAATAAAGACAATCAATGAATTAGCGAATAATTCAGCTGTTATAAATCCGGAATATTTTCAATTTAAATTAACAGATGTAGAACAAAATACTTTTGGTCAATATATTGGTTTTGATAGCCTGAGCGATGACTTTAAGAATTCAAAAGATGATAAAAATTTCATTCGGCTACTATACGCAGATAGCAACTTAAAGTCTGATTTAAACGTAGGATTTAAAGGTAATCCAAACATGGGGTCAATAGTTCTCAATCAATTTACAAACTCAGAGAACTTTAAAAAATTTGGACAGACCTTTAATGATGGGGACGCAGTGTTTATTATTAATTCGATTTTTGGTGGAACTGGAGCAGCAGGATTTCCACTACTATTAAAAAATCTTCGGGGTAATAACCAATTACCACATCATGCAAAAATTAGGGAATCCCAGATTGGTGCAATTACATATCTGCCATATTTCGCTCTTAACAAGAAGGATGAAATAAATTCAGAATCTTTTGAGGAAAAAGCAAAAATTGCCATTGATTATTACAACAGAACAATAATAGATAGAAACCAAATTGATACCTTATATTTTATTGGGAATAAAGGAAACACCAAACACTTCGAATATTCAGTGGGAGGGAAGGAACAAAAGAATGACGCACACTTTCTTGAAATGGCAGGAGCTTTAGCCATTTTTGATTTTTGTAAAAATATAAATAAGACTTCCGATGTTACCCAAATTAAAGAATTTGGAATTGAGAATAATACTGAGAATATCAGCTTTAGCGATTTAAATATTGAAAATAATAAAGAGATTTCAGCCCCTTTAACAAAATTCAAATTATATACTGAATATCTGAAAAAGGGTTTACCAAAAGCTTTAAATGTTTCACGGTGGACAAAAAGTAATATTAAATTAGTGAGCGGAAGTAAAAATTCAATCCTTGATAAAAATTACTTCAATAGTTCCGAATATAAAATCCAAATTAAAGCATTTAACAAACATTTTGAAGATTGGCTTAATGAAATGGGGGAAAATAAACCAGCATTTAATCCCTATGAAATAGTCGGATGGGACAATGCAATGAACCTTCTTAAAGGAAATGTACCAAAGGGAAATAAAAGTTTTAAAGTACTTGATATTGAAAACTGTAAACTTATTGACGACAGCGATATTAAATCATCCTTAGAAAAGAAACATACAACTTTAATTAAACTTTTTGGCAAGTCAACGGAGAATGTATTAGGAAAACGTAACCTATTAACAAGATAAATCATGGCAAAAGTATTTAGACTTCACGAAGGACAAGATGGTACTGGATGGTTTACAAGTACTCCAATCACTAAGGAACAATTACAATCTATTAAAACAGACGGAAAGGATGTTGCATCTTCAATACCCAGCCCTTTTGCCCGGGTAGATTTGGTTAAATCTGCTTTTAGATGGGTTGCAGATAATGGAATAAATGGTTCAACCGCTCATCACAAATTAGTTTCTGACACTTTGGATGTAGCTCAATTGTTTTATGCATCACAACGATTTAAAGAAAAGGTTGAAATCGTTGCCTGGAATCCCAAGGAAAGATTTAAGGAAATAATTGAAAACGGTAATTCAAGACATTCAAAATTTGCAAACACTCTTGAACTTTTTTGGAATCAGGATAGTGTGCCTGATGAGAAGAAAGGTGATATTATCCTTTATAATTTTGAAGCTGTAAAAAGGTTGTATTTTATTTTAAATAAGGAAACGAACCAGATTATTGGTGGAACATCTTCTTCTACTCTATTCCTGGCATCACCAGATGTTAGAAAAGTTGCAGCGAATTTAAATATCAGAATCGGAAAGGATATGTTATTCGATGATGAATATGCTTCTTTGGCGAATAGAGAAGTATCGTTTATCGAGTACATTTATGCGTTTGTTAAGCAACCCGGATTTGCTACTTTTTTTCCTGAAGTTTTTTCATACCTGGAAGAAGTTCGTGAAAATCATCTTTCGGGCGACCTTCGTCAAAGAGTATCAAATTTTGATTCGGATGAAATTAATAAATATGCACCGTGTCCAGTAATTGAAAATGAAAATGACCCTTGCGAAATTCTTGGTATTCCTGTTGGAATTCAGGCAATTAATGAAAGTAATATTGAAAATGAAAGTGATTTTGTTATAAAAAGTGATTTTAAAATTTCCGGATTAAAGCCATTGGTTTTACCATATCATAGGTTTTCGAATAAATTGACTTATACAACAAAAGGAATTTTTTGGGATGATAATACTGAAGTTCCATATAAAAATCCTAATAATCCTAAAGAATCGAGATTACCGGTTCAAAACAATCATTATTATTGGTTAACTATTGGCAATTTTCTTGAAGATAAAATCATTGAACTTCCATATCCAATTGATGGTACAAAATTCAGAACCTGTGGTTCAAAAAAGCATCTTTTACCTTT
The DNA here is from genome assembly GCA_963849775.1 of uncultured Prolixibacteraceae bacterium. Lineage (GTDB taxonomy): Bacteria > Bacteroidota > Bacteroidia > Bacteroidales > Prolixibacteraceae > Draconibacterium. The sequence continues at coordinate 18,646 of CAWKIX010000020.1, forward strand.
AACATCTACTTTCTTTAAATATTTCGATAGTAATAAAGTCTCGCAATATATTAAGGTAACCGATCGGGCAGATGGGAATCTTATTGAAGTTGAATTAAAAATTCCGGTAAGTGGTGGAGATATAATTTTTAAGAAAAATTATTCGGTTGCAGATAAAAATATTCAAAAATTGGAACTCCATTTGGCTGTATTCCCATTTCTAAAGTCTGAAAGTGAAAACATTACTTATAATATTGGTCTGCTCGATGATAGACTTGAAAAAACAGAAGACATATCACTTCGTTGTTTTGAAAAAGGAAAAGAACTTGATTTAGTAAGTCCTATTGTAAGAAATCCGGGGTTAGGAGGAGAATTAAAAAGTATATATTACAAAACTACAAATCAATTTGACAGTATTAGAATTGGTAGTCAATCTTCAAAAGGATTTGTTATTCCAATTCTTAAGCCCTGTTCTGGCAACAATAAAATTAATTTTGCCATTGACTTCGGCACTACAAATACACATATTGAATATCAATTTGGAGACAATGAAGCGATTGCACTTGACAATAATTTGTCTGCTCCATTATGGCAATCCTTACTTGATAGAAATGCAAAAAACATAGACCCTGAAAATTTTGAAAGAGAAGTGACCTTCGAGCAGGAAATACTACCATTTTCATTTTCAGGCAATAATAAGCAGCTTCATTTTCCATTTAGGACTGCGCTTGTTCACAACCAACAAATTAATTTTAACCAACCCATCGATATAATCAGAGAGATCAATAATTATTTTCTTCTTGAAAAGGTGCCTATTCGAAAGGAGTATTTGGAATTATATACTCAATTGAAATGGAGTAATTATGCTGATACTGTTGACGAAAAGAAGGTTGAAAGCTACATTGAATTTTTAACAACCTTAGTTTATTATAAAACACTTCTTTTGGGGGGAGATACTTCAAAGGCTACTATTACCTGGTTTTATCCGGTAAGTATGGACAAAGAAGAGTTAGGCTTTTTATTTAAAGCCTGGAAAAATGTCTTTATAAAAGTTTTTGGTTCAGATAATATTAATAATAGAATTCATGGGATTCCTGAAAGTATTGCGCCCTATTTATATTATAATTCAGAAGTTGCAGGACTTAGCTTATCAATTGATATTGGAGGAGGTTCAACTGATATTGCAGTTTTTGATGAAGAGAATGATAAGGCTAAACTTATTTCATCGTTTAAATTCGCAGGAAATGCAATATTCGGGGATGGTTATCCTTCAAATCAGTATAGAAGCAATTCCGATAGAAATGGATTTGTTAAAGCCTTTCGGAAAGAAGCATATGATATCGTAAAAAATGAAAAGGAGATTCTGGATAATATTTTAATCAATCGAAAAGATTCATCCGATTTTAGCAGTTACCTTTTTTCATTAGAACAAGACAATTCAAAAAACTTTAGTTATTCAAGACTACTGGAAAAAGACAAGAGATTAAAACTCACTATACTTGTGTTTTACAGTGCGATAGCATATTATTCGGCCAAACTTATTAAGAAATCAGGAATTGGTATTCCCAAATATATATTATTAAGCGGTACAGCTTCTAAATCTGCATCAATTCTTGATTCAACTGAAAATTTTAGTAATTTATCGGTATTGTTTCAATTTATTTTCGAGAAGGTCTTTGATAAAAAATCGGAAAAAAAAGTGTCTGTTAGATTATCTGAAATTCCAAAAGAAGTTACTTGCAAGGGAGCATTAAAGGCAAACATTAAAGAGAGTATAAAGGATGCACCAATAAAATTCTGGATTGGCGGAATGAATGATGACAAATGGGGGGCTGCCTTTGATAAAGAAAAAGATGTTCAAAAAACCCCAAAGTATGGAGATATTAATGATGGTTCTAAATCAGATATTGAAAGTTCCATAAAGCACTTTTATTCAATACTTGATGAATATAAAAATACTATTCGTTTAGAAGAAAAAATTGAACCAAGTGCATATAAATTATTTGAAGAAATTAGAAATTCCGATATTAAAGATTACTTAATTAAAGGAATAAAAGCATATTACAAGAAAGATGATTATCACATCGAAGAGTCACTATTCTTTTATCCACTAATAGGAATATTAAATAAACTTTCTTACGCACTTTCTGAAAAAGAGGATAAAGATGAATAGTAAAATACTAATAATTGCAATTGCAATTATTTTTAGGCTTATAAATCCTTTAGCAGCTCAGCCAAATATAAAGGATTCAACTGAAGCATATGAATATTGGGCGCAACGTGGCATTATTGAGATGTTTTTTGCCTTTATGAATGATTATATTGAAGCTGTTGGTGAACCTAATGCTCAAAAAGAAATTGAAGGTAAGGATAAGTATGAACAACAATACATATCCAATATTGGCAATGAGAAACTACCTGAATTTGAAATCATCTCAACTTTTCTGAAGGATAATAATTGGAAAGGGTACGAAAAAAAAGTATTTCAACCTTTATGGCAAAATCTCAAAAAGTCGGTGGAACTTGATTCATCTTTTTTTGAAGCTAAGAAACCTGGAAGTGATGATGTAGTTACTAATATACCTGGTAAAACCAATAAAAGGGTTAATTGGGAAAAAAAGAGTAAAGAGATTATTACATATTATACAGATGCTCTTGTAAATCTTTCTAAAAAGGATATGAAGTCACAAGAAGAACTGGAAGTCCAAGTAATTCCAGATGTTGACGATAAAAAGGAACCTCGAAATCAATTTTCAAATTCTATCCCTGATTGGATAAAAAAAATCTCTTATCCTTTATTGTTTATTCTCGGAATGTTAATTGGAGGTGGGTTGATATTTTTTATTTCAAAGCATAGAATTTATTCAATTTTAAAAGTTGAAAAAGATAGTTACTTATATGATTTAAAACTTATGAATGAACAATTCATTTTTAAGTATTTAGGTTTAATCTATATATTATGGCAAAGGAAAGAGTCTTATAAAACAGAGAATAGCAAAAGGGATATAAAAACCTTACAAGACACTTTTGTAAATCAAATAGAGGAATTAGAAAAGGAAAATTTGGATCTAAACCAAACAATCCTTGACAATACAATACAGATAACTGACCCTAAATCTTTTGATAAGATTAAATCAAATGTGTTGGAAATTAAACAGCCAGAAAGGAAAACAAAGAAATTGTTTTTTACTATGCCTGAAAACGATGGAAGGTTCATCATTGAAAATGGTGAAACTTCCAATGAAGGTCGAAAATATTTTAGGATTGAATATCAGGATGCTTCAGAACTGGGAGAACTCTATTTTATTTCAAGTGAAAGAGATAAGAGGGCAATTAACAGGTTAGAGTCATATTTAAAGCCGGTATGTGAAATCGAAAATATTGCAAATGCTGACAAAGCAAACCGTGTTGAATTTCTTCGTTCTGGGAAAGTAGTATTAATTAATGATAGCTGGGTGATTGATACAGATAATAAAGCTAAAGTAAAACTAATTTAAATATGATTTTATTACAAGTGGACACTATTCCGGAAATTGTGCATCAGAATACTTCTGCAAACGATTTTTGGTTTTATCTGGAAATAACAATAATTATTTGCGTTATCGCATATCAGCTTGTTCATTCTTTCCAGGTTTATATTAGCATTTCAAAGCTTCGTGAAATATTTGATTTTCGATTGATACTAAAGAATGGATTTATTGAAAAGGAAAAAATAGGAATGATTGAAGATGATTCATCCGAAATTCAATATGAAGATGAGTTTGAAGAAGAATCATTTAATGAAATTGTTGGAGAAGATATTATCAAACTATCACTTGTGGATACTGAAGGGAAAAATGAAGTTATAAAAAGAATTAAAAAAACATTAAATACCTATTTAATAAACAACTTTGGCGCTGCTGTAAATTTCAGTATTATAAAGGATATAATCGACAGAGAGGTTGAAGTAAAAGATGAAGAAATAACCCAAACAATTACTACCCCATTATATTTTGGTTTAGCAGCTACTATGATTGGAATTATCTTCGGACTTATGGCTATGCCAAGTTTAGATGGAGATGGATTTACTGAAGGAGTAAATACACTAATTCGGGGAGTAAAATGGGCTATGTGGGCAAGTTTAAGTGGTTTGGCTTGCACAACAGCTTTATCTTCATTTTTTTATAAAAATGCAAAAGAAAAGGTGTTAAGAGAAAAAAATGCCCAGCTTTCATATTTACAAGCCAAATTATTGCCTGAGCTCATAAAAGCAGAGGATACAGGAGTATCTGGATTAAAGGCGAGTCTTGACAGGTTTGCAAGAGTTGCAACCAACATTTCTGACACGGTTCTAATTGCAGCAAATCAAACCGGTGAAAATTTGGTAATTCAACAGGAAATTATTGAGAAAGTTGAAAATATTGGAGTTCTTAGAATTTCAAAAATAAATCTGGAAATATTTGATAAGCTGGAGAAGAATCTGGAAATCTTTTATAAGTTTTCATCATATTTAACAAAAATGGAAGAAATATCTTCTAATCTATTGGGATTTGCTAATCGCACTGCAAATATTGATCATGTGATTACAGAAGTTAATACCACTTTAAAAGATGCGAAACAATTATCTCAGTTTTTAACAGCTCATTTTGAGAAAATAGAATCTGCCGGCGACCAAGCAAGAAAGGCAGTGGGTTTGGCTGAATCACATTTTGAAGGAGCAATTGAAAGCTTGAAAATCAGAACTGATGAAATGATAAATCAATTATATAAAAGTACTGGTAATCATGAAATAAAATTAATTGAAATTTACACCGAAATACAAAAAGGGATTGACAGTATCACATCAAAATATATAAATGAATTTTCGGATGCCTACTCTGAATCCATCCCGAAATTTGAACAATTAGATAATTTGGCTATTCTTCCTTCTTTTAAAGAGGAATTATTATTAAAAAACGATGATTTGCAAAATGGTTCAAATACAAATTCGCAGAAAGTTGTTGATAGTATTTCAGAATTAAATAGTTCTTTAAAGTTTCTGCAACAAAATCTAAATAATCAAACGATCTTAAACAGACTTGAAGCTATTGATGATAAACTAAAAAAGGGAACAATTAAATCGACAAATCACAGACAAGTTTCCGCAAATTCTGCCGAAATAAATACTTTGAAAAAAACAACTGAAATTGAGGTGCAAACTTTAAGTATTGGTAAAGTATTCAAAAAAATATTCAATAATTCCAAATAAATGAATAACTACATAAACCTGTTTAAAGGTTACAGGAAAAGCTTATTTATTTTACTGGTAATACCTGTAATAATAATTTCTTGTATTTATATCAATTATGGGGAAACAATAGACCTCCATCTGGAAAGAAATAAAACGATAACTAAAATTTATCAACTGAAAACACATTATGATATTTTCAAATTAGATACTGAATTTTCATCAATGAATCCAATGCCGATAATTGTTATGAAGCTTGGATATTATTCTTCAATCATGTACTACATTCTGTTTTTTGGATGGTTATTAATTACTGCAGCATTAACATATTTAAATCTAAGCTTTAATAAAGGTTCAAGGAGTACAATGCTTTTAGAAACCTTTTTATTACTGGTCATTTTTGTAATTATTGTTAGTCCGGGATTAAGTATATGGCTTTCCATACTTGGGTTTTTGATTATTGCTTTTTTAATTGCAATTATTTTAATGTATTGGTTTTATGCAATTAGGTATAAGAAATGAAAAAAAACAACATCTTTTGGATTAGTTATTCCGATTTAATGACCAGTTTGTTTTTTATAATGCTGGTTCTTTTTGTTGTAACTATCGGCTCATTAAAAATTCAGATGAAAGATAATGAAGACATAATAAAACAAAATGAAAAGCTAATTGCAGAACTCAAAATAAGAGAAACAGCATTAATTAAAGAAAAGGATAGACTTGAAAAGCTGTTGAATCTTGAAAAACAATTCCAACCATTAATTGATGATAATAGTTTTTATTATCTGCCATCATGCAAGAAATTTATTGTGAAAGATCTGATGGGAATTGAAATTTTTGAACCTAATATGTTTGCAATAAAACAAGAATACATTCAAACCACAATCAATGCTGGAAATAAAATTAAGGATTTTTTGAGTTCCCTTAATAAAGAAAATCCTGAACTTTCTTATTTGTTAGTTATTGAAGGAAATATGGCAAATACTTTTGATCAAAAAATCAATAAGGATGAAAACTATGGATATTTAACGAGTTATCAGCGTGCGCTATCGGTTTATAAACTTTGGCTCAGGAATGATATTAATTTTAGAAATTATAACGTTGAAGTAATGCTTTGTGGTAGTGGATTCAATGGATTATGCAGGGAAGCCCTGGAAGATAATAATAAACGATTTTCAATTCAAATAATTCCAAAAGTTTCAAAATAGAAATAAGTAAATGAGATTGTTAAAATATATAGTTGCAGTTATTTCTTTGTTATTTCTTTGCCAATTTTTAATTAGCTGCTCAGGCTGTTCACAATCCGGAATCCGTAATCGTGCAGAAAAAAAGTCAACTCGAAGTTCAAATTCTTCATACTCATCTCCTAATAAAGAACAAAATTCGGAACCAAAACTAATTTTAAACCCTAAAGGAGAATCAAATAATGGGGTGGAAAGTTCTTTAACCGCGCTTTTTAAAGAAAATAAATCTGCAGTATTCATGATTTACACTTCTGATGGAGAACAAGGTTTTCAAGGATCAGGATTTTTTATTTCACCAGAGGGGATAGGAATAAGCAATTATCATGTGTTTAAAGGAACATCCAAAGGATTGGAAATTATAAAGTTAGAGTCGGGAGAAGAATTAAAAATAACTAAAGTACTGGCGACTAGCGAAGAGGATGATTATATTATATTCAAAGTTAATTCAACGGAGAAAGTAAAATTTCTTACTGTATCTGAGTACACACCAGAAATTGGTGAAAATGTATTTGCAATCGGTAATCCCGAAGGACTAGAACAGACACTTTCAACAGGTATTATTTCGGGCTATCGAAAAAACAATAAATTAATTCAAACAACAACTGAAATAACTCATGGAAGTAGTGGTGGGCCCCTAATGAATATGCAAGGGGAAGTTGTAGGAATAACCTCAGCTGGATTGGGTGATGCAAATTTGAATTTTGCTGTAAACATTAAGCTTTTAGATTTAAATAGATATACTTCACAATCAACGGTTGCTTTTCAATCTGGACGCACTTATATGGTGCATGTAAAGAGGGTTATTGATGGTGATACTTTCGTACTTGATTCAGACGAAAGAGTTAGACTAATCGGAATAGATACTCCAGAAACAAAACACCCAACAAAAGGTGTTCAACCTTATGGTCCAGAAGCTTCCGATTTCACTAAAAATGCGATAGAGGGAAAAGAGGTAAAACTTGAATTTGATGTTGATTTATATGACCGTTACAACCGATTTTTAGCATACGTGTATTATAATAATGTTTTTCTGAATGAAGAACTTGTTTTAATGGGATTGGCAGTTGTTTCCACTTATCCCCCAAATGTAAAATATGTTGATCGTTTTATTTCAGCTCAAAATCAATCAAAAAAACAAAAATTGGGAATTTGGAGTAAGGAAATAATTGATTGAATGAGTTAAAATTAATTACCTAAATCAATCTTAAATTCAGAACCCGTATAAAAACTAATAGCAATTATCTCATGTCGCAAATCGTAGAACGAATTATATTTATAACGATAATCGTATTCGTGCTATACATTTTAGCAAAGTTCAAGTACAATGATTATCGCAAAAAACAGAAACAAATGAAGCGTTTCGAGCGGGGAAATATGCTCGAAAAACAAGCTAAATCATTTTTAGAAAATAAGGGTTATAGAATTGTATCTGAGCAAAAAGAGTATACCCATAATTATTTGGTAAATGGTGAAAATCGAAGTTCAAAATTGAAAGTTGATTATGTGGTTGAGAGTAAAGGTAAAAGATATATTGTGGAAGTAAAATCAGGTACATCGGCAATTTCATTAAACAATAGTGGCTCGCGCCGGCAACTGCTGGAATATGATTTTGTAATTGAAAATGATGGCGTATTTCTGTTGGATATGGAAAATGAGATTATGCAATTTGTGAAATTTAGTACAAAGGCTGAAAAGAATGAAGACCTTTTAAGAAAGGTAATAATTGGAACTTCCATGTTTGCTATTTTGATTCCATTTTGGACACGTGAAAATTTTGCATTGGGTTTGATTTTGCTTGGAGTTTGGATTTATCCAGGACCAGCAAAGTCTGCTATTAAATCATTATTTTAATTGCAGCCTTATTTAATGGGTAAAAACTCATTTGGGAAATAAAGCGCGTAAAAAATTAATACTCACCCACCGCAAAGATTTAAATATAGGCGATTTTTTAGTTGATGATCGCACAAAAAATGGTGCTGGTGAATTTATGGGAGAATTTATCCAGTTTGGAACCGATAAGTTTCCTGATTGGGCTGCATGTAAAGGGAAATTTAATGGAAAAAAGATAGAGTTAACGACTAAAAACTCATCCATGGTACAATATACGGCAACACATATTCTAACGATATGCAATGAATTTAAACCTGTTTAATTTCTACTTCTTGATAATTCACAACCTCCTCAAAATTCTTCCTCGGGGTTGCTGCTGAAACAGCATCCACACTTTTATCAATATTACCGATTCGCAGGACAACAACAGCCTTGTACCCGGGTGGAATCTGAAAAAGTTCTTTCTTCGAATTGATGTTTCCGGTCGAGCTGCCATAAATACGTGCACCAAGACCCAAACTATGTGCGGCTACAAACATACTTTCGGTGGCCAATCCGCAATCAAAATCGGGAGTGGTTCCGTTTTCTGATTCAAAACAAATTATTTCAGTAAAAGGAGCTTTGGCTCCTTGTTTTTATCACATTCAAAATTTTCAACGTGAAATTTTATTCGTTAAATAAATCACTTGTATTTTTTTTATCCATTTAACATTCTAATTTTATATGATTTTATAAACCAAAAACTTTTAGACCCCGGTAAATGAGTCTATTTCAACATTCCGTACTTAATAAGTACTTAAAAGAGACCAATCAGGCAGAAATGAAAGATGCCTACCGAAAATTGGTAGATTATTTTCATAGTCCGGTAATTCAGCAAAACATTCGTGAATGTAAAGAAGAGGAATATCAGGACGGATTTTTAACTGCTTTATTTGTAAATGTTCTGGGATACACTATAAAACCAAATCCGGATTATAATCTTACAAGAGAATTCAAAAACGAAAAAGGGGCTAAAAAAGCAGATGGCGCAATTTTAAAGGATAACGCTGCTATTGGAGTTGTTGAATTAAAATCAACCACCACCAAAGATTTGGAATCAATACGCTTACAGGCCTTCGATTACAAAGCAAATCAAAGTAAATGCGTTTATGTTATCACCTCCAATTTCGAAAAAATCAGGTTCTATATAAACAATGCGGTTGATTTTGAAGAATTCGACCTTTTTAAAATCAATTACGAACAGTTTCAATTACTATGGCTTTGTCTGGCAAAAGAAAATCTTTTAAAAGGGATTCCGCTTGCCATTAAGGAAGATTCAGTCATTAAAGAGCAGGATATAACCAAAAAGATTTATCTCGATTATACCGCATTTAAAAAGGGTTTATACAACGATTTAATTGAAAATAATCTTGACCTCGAAATTTTTAAAGGCAAGGATGAAAAAGAAATCAAACTGTTGCTTTTTAAAAAATCGCAAAAATTGATTGACCGTTTTCTTTTTATCTTTTTTGGTGAAGACCGGGGATTGTTGCCTCCCAATTCCATCAGCGAAATAATAAAACAATGGGAAAGCCAGTCAGATTGGGGAGATGAAGTGCATTTGTACGACAGTTACAGGAAATATTTTCATTTGTTGAATACAGGCTGGAAAGGCAAACAACATGAAATTTTTGCATACAACGGAGGTTTATTTGCACCCGATGAAGTTTTGGATAACGTTAAAATCAGCGATGAAGTTTTAAAAAAACATACAAAAGTTTTAACTGCGTATGATTTTGAAACCGAAGTTGATGTAAATATACTTGGTCATATTTTCGAAAACAGCCTGAATGAAATTGAAGAAGTTGCGGCACAAATTGAAGGTGCTGAAGTTGACCTGAAAAAAAGCAAACGAAAAAAGGATGGTATCTTTTACACTCCAAAATATATTACCAAATACATTGTCGAAAATACGGTTGGCAAACTTTGCAAGGAAAAAAAAGCTGAACTCGGAATACTTGATTTTGATTACGATAGAGATTTTAAACTTAAAACATGGAGAGTTATCGAATCGGTAACCGAGGTAAAAGTTAAAAATGAAGTTAGACAAGTAATTGAAAAGAGAAAAACAAATATTTCAGTTGAAGGAACAAAACAACTTGAAATTTTAAACAATTACCGGGATTGGTTACTGAAACTTACCATTTGTGACCCTGCCTGTGGTTCGGGGGCTTTTTTAAATCAGGCGCTCGATTTTTTAATCACAGAACATAATACAGTTACAGAGTTAACACAAAAAATTACCGGCGATGTTTCGACCATGTTTATTGATATTGAAAATCAGATATTGGAAAACAACATTTACGGAGTTGATATCAATGAGGAATCAATTGAAATTGCCAAACTTTCACTATGGTTGCGTACAGCACAAAAAGGACGAAAACTTACCACTTTAAGCAACAATATTAAATGTGGTAACTCGCTGATTGACGACCCTGCCGTGGCTGGCGAAAAAGCGTTTCATTGGCCAACCGAATTTCCGGATGTATTTGCAAATGGTGGTTTTGATGTGGTGATTGGGAATCCGCCGTATGTAAGACAGGAGTTAATTGATAAAAATGACAAGTCTGCATTTGAACATAAATTCCCGACGGTGTATAGGAATACAGCTGATTTGTATGTTTACTTTTATAACCTGTCCATTGATATTCTTAAAAATGCCGGTCATTTGGGTTTTATTACACCCAATAAATTTATCCGCTCAAATTATGGTTCCGGATTAAGGAAATTTTTAAGCGGACTACAAGTAAAACAAATCATTGATTTTGGTGAACTTCCTGTTTTTGAAGAAGCTGCAACTTTTCCATCAATAGTCATTATTCAAAAGAAAACCAAAAAAATAAACTCTCGTTTTTTAAAGGTTGAATCTTTAGAATTTCTGGATTTGGAAAATTCTATGCAATACAAATCAACTTTGTTACCAGAAAATGCTTTTGAAAAGGACAACTGGATTCTTACCAATCAAAACGAAACTGGTTTACTTGATAAAATCAGGTCAAATGGTTTTGAATTGGGAAATAAATATCAAATAAAAAGAGGTCTAATAACTGGATTCAATGAAGCTTTTGTAATTGACGAAACCACCAAAAACAAACTGATAAAAGAAGACCCAAAATCAGCAGACTTGATAAAAAGATTTGCAGTTGGTGACAATCTCAGAAAATACAGGTTGGAATACAACGATAAATATTTGATTCTGACAAAAATCGGAGTTGAGATTGAAAAATATTCAGCGATTTTTAATCATTTGAAAAAATACCAGGTTAATCTTGAAAAGCGTTGGGATAAAGGAAATTACTGGTACGAACTAAGAGCTTGCGATTATTACGACGAATTTGAGGCACCGAAAATTGTATATCCCGATATTGCCAAAGAAAGCAGAATAATTTATGATTTAGAAAAAACCTATTTCAGCAATACAACTTATTTTATTTCAACATCGGATAAATGGTTGACCGGAATATTAAATTCCAAACTGGTGTTTTATTTCTACAAACATAACTCAACAGTAATTGGTAATGCAGATAAAGGTGGAAGATTGAGATGGTTTACACAAGATGTGAAAAAGATTCCGATACCTAAAATTAATGATGAAGTTAAATCAAAATTAGAGGAGTTAATAAATTTAATTATTGGTTTAAATAAGAGCATGTTAAGCATTAAATCCATCCTTTTGCTTCTGCTTGAACAACATTATTCAATTCTCAAATTCTCTAACAAACTACAAAAATGGAATGAGCTTGAATTCAGGGAATTTGTGGGCGAACTACAAAAAGCCAAAATAAAACTTACTTTTTCAGAAGAAGCCGAATTGCTGCAATATTTCAACGAACAAAAACAAAAAGCCCAAACCCTGAAATCCGAAATCGATAAAACCGACCGCGAAATCGACCGGATGGTTTATGAGTTGTATGGATTGACGGAGGAGGAAATAAAAATAGTTGAGAATTTTTAAAAGTTAACAAAATGAATGATCCAAAAGGTTCAATATGGCGAAAATGGGATTTACATGTTCATACTCCATTTTCTATTTTAAATAATGGTTTTGGCTACTGATTTTGACAATTATGTGCAGACTCTTTTTAAATCAGCTATTTCTAAAAATATTGCTGCAATTGGAATCACTGACTACTTTACAATTGAAGGGTATAAAAAAATTGTATATGATTACTTGAATGCAGAAGAAAAGCTTAAAGAACTTTTCACTGATGAAGAAATAGCAAAAATAAGAAGTATTCTCATTTTGCCAAATATTGAATTTCGTCTTCATGATTTAGTTAATAACCGAAGAATAAACTTTCATGTTATTTTCTCAAATGAAGTAAATATTCAAGACATTGAAGAACATTTTCTTCATGAACTTGATTTCGTTTATGAATCTCTTCCATTTGAGAAAGATAACACCAGAAAACTAAAAATAGCCAACTTAATTGAATCAGGAAGGAAATTGAAAACGGAACAATCTGAATTTTCGAATCACGAGGATATTTATGTTGGAATGCTAACTGCTACAGTTCTACATGGGGATATTTCAAAGAAATTGCAGGACTCCAGGTTTAAAGATAAATATATAATTGGTGTACCTCCCGATGAAGATTTATCTAAAATAAAGTGGGCTAGTCAAGAACACATGATAAGAAAATCTATCATTCAAAAATCAAACTTTCTACTAGCCTCAAACTCTAATACAATCAATTGGGGATTAGGAAAATTAAGTGATACGAAAGAAGATTTCATAAAAGAATTTAAATCTCTTAAACCTTGTCTTTGGGGCTCAGATGCTCACGTTTTAGAAAAATTGTTTGAGCCTGACTTAGAAAGGTATTGCTGGATTAAAGCAGACACCACTTTTGAAGGAGTTAGACAAATCTTATACGAACCTGAAGAAAGAGTCTTCATCGGAAAAGAACCTGAAATTTTAGCTTTGGTTCGTAATAATCCAACTAAATATTTCAGTAAAATTGAAATAAGGCCAATAGAATCATATAATGGTAAAAATGGTAAATGGTTTGATAATTTAACCATTGAATTCAATAATGGTCTTTGTGGTATTATTGGCAACAAAGGAAAAGGGAAAAGTGCAATAGCTGATATTTTAGGACTTCTGGGAGATTCTAAAGTCACAATTAATGATTCTAAGGATAAATTATTCTCTTTTCTTAACAAAAGTAAGTTTTGTAAAAAGGGGTATGCAGAGAATTTTGAGGCCATACTTTATTGGAACGACAATAAAAAATCCATAAAGCAATTAAATAAAGACGTTGATTTTACTGAAGTTGAAAGAATTAAATACATTCCTCAAAAGTTTTTCGAGGATTTGTGTTCAACGGAAGATGATGAACATTTTAAGGAAGAATTAAATAATGTAGTTTTTTCAAGAGTTGAAAATAAAGACAAATTGGGGAAAAATAACTTTAATGAGTTTATAGATTATAAAACGGAATTAATCGAAATCGAAATTGAGAAACATAGAGATATCATCAAAGAGCTCAATGTTGAAATATTGGATTTGGAAAAAAAGAAGACATTAGAATATAGAACATTACTTGAAAATAAAATTAAAGGGAAAAAGGATGAATTAGAAGCACATAATAAAATTAAGGAAGATCTAGTAATCGTGATAAATCCTATTGAAGATGAGAAACTATCAGCAGAACAAAAACTTAAGTCAGCTACTATTACGCAACTTGCCGATAGAATTAATGAACTACAATTAAGAATTGATGAAAGTTCTAAGAGACAAGAAGATTTGGAAATAGAAAAGTTTGAATTAAATAGGTTTTTGGAGGATATTACTGATTTAGAAGAATATTTAAATGAATGGAAATCTAAAAGAAAAGAACCTTTCAATAAATATGATATTGATATAAACGATGTAATTAAGTATGATTTTAATAAACAACAAATAGAAACCATTAAAAATAAAAAAGAGGAAGAATTAAAACTTATTGAAAATCTACTTTCAACCCAATCAATAAAAGATGATATTGAAAATGAAATTAGCCTTGTTTTTCAGAAAGAAGAAATAAAAAATCAAAAAGCTTTACTTGACAGTGAGCTTGAAAAACCATTTAAAGATTATCATGATTTTCTACAAAACTTAAAAGATTGGGAAATCAGAAAAAAAGCAATTGAAGGAGATACAGATATTCAAAATACTCTGAAATTCTTTCAAAATGAAAAAATATATATTGAAAAAAATCTTGAAGAAGAATTAATTCTTAAGACAGAATTAAGAAATACAACAACAATCAGCATTTATCAGAAAAAGAAAGAAATACAGGATATTTATAATAACATTAAAAAGTCGATTACAGATTTATTAGCAGTTTATTCAATTGACCAACAAATTTCTTTAGAAACATCATTCCGTGTTGAACAATCATTTTATTCTATTTTCTTCGATCGATTTATCAAAAGGTATAAAGACTTCTATCAAAATGCAGATAGTTTTTTAAAGGAATTAGTTGTAAGTTATGATTTCGATAAAGAAGAAAATATCACAAAATTTATTGGTGATATTTTAAGAAAAGAGAGAATTCTTAAAGAAAGTACTAGTGAATTCGACTTTTTAACGTATCTGTTTACAATAGATTATGTTAATCCAAGATACAATTTAAAACTTAATAATAAGGGATTAAGCGAATTGTCCCCAGGAGAAAGAGGAGGATTACTTCTAATTTTTTATCTGATACTTGACAAGGACGATAAACCTTTGGTAATAGACCAACCAGAAGACAATTTAGACAATCAAAGTGTAAGTGAGATTTTAGTTCCTTATATAAGAGAAGCAAAGAAGGGAAGACAAATAATTATGGTTACACATAATCCAAATTTGGCAGTTGTTTCTGATGCGGATCAGATTATTAGAATGGATATTGATAAAGAAAATGATTATTTGGTATCCCATATTAGTGGTGCAATTGAAAATCCAGAAATTAATAAAGCTGTAGTTGACATTTTAGAAGGGAAAATGAAAGCTTTTAATAATAGGAGGATAAAATATCGAAATTAATTAGCATTAATAATGAATACTAAAATCCAAACAAAATGCCCGAATGCATAAAATGTGGTGATTACACAAAATTCAATGGAGGTTTGTGTTTCAAATGTTACAAAAAAGAAGATAGCAATCCATCAGAAAAATCAAATTCATTTGTAGAGGTCATCGATGAGGATAATTATTCCGGTGGCCTTTCAGAGAAAGACAGAGAATACCGGTACAATATGATAAAAGAACGAATTGCCGAAACACTTAGTCAGGAATTATTTCACAGCATCTTGGCGCCCGCAAAGAATTTGATTTGGAAAAAGAAGTGATTATTGATTTTTGCAATTTTGCTGTTCAGTTTTTTGAGGGGGTATAAATTTTATCAGATAATAAAAATTTTAAAAATACCGTGAAATTGAAAACCATAAAAATTCAGATTTAACCACAAAATCCGTTTCCATGAAAAACCTAATCTTTCTTATGCTATTGTTCCCCGTTTTACTAAATGCACAACCCGTAATAGTGCTGAATGTTGCTCAACCGTCAGAGCTAAATTTTATACAAATAAGTCAGGATATTTCCATTTTACGCGGAGATTCGGTAAAAATAGGTACGGCAATAAACATATTTGGCGGTTCCGGTGAATACTTTTATAACTGGAGTCCTGCCGAATTTCTGAATGATTCTACCCAGCTCACACCAATTGCCTTTCCTTCTGATACAACTGATTATTTTTTAACTGTTACAGATGCCGAAGGATGCAGTTTCACAACAAGTTATACTGTGAATGTTATTGGAAACACAACTGATATTCGGGAAAGAAATTTGCCAAATGACTTCTTAACTGCAACACTTTATCCCAATCCCAATAACGGCCGGTTTAAAGTCGAACTATCCGGAAGACATAAAGGTGAAATCGAATTCACAGTTATCGACAATTTGGGAAGAACTGTTTATCAAAAAACGATACAAAAATTAAGTGGGAAACATCTTGAAACAGTAGATGTGAAGTTTCCGAAAGGAATCTACAATTTGCTGATCCATTCAGGAAATCAAAAATTACAAAAACAGTTCGTTATTAACTAACCCTATTATATCCCACAATGAAACCAAAATACATTATCATCACAATTATTTTGCTTTTTGCAGGTACTCAATCTACCAATAGTCAGACATTGATTACAGAGACCGATACAATAAATTTATCGAAGGATTCGGTTATTTTAACAGTGAATGCTTATCGTGGTCAAATTCAATGGCAGCAGTCGACCGATTCAGTTACCTGGCAGGATATTTTAAATGAAACACTGGACTCCCTTCTGTTACCGGAAATAGATAGCTCCGGTTATTACCGGGCCAAAATAATCGATGGAACCTGCAATTCGGTTTATTCTGATATACTTCAAATTGTTTTCGGGAATGCTCCTCAAATTACAACACATGCGGTTTCAAATATTACTTCTTCCTCTGCAATTTGTGAAGGTGAAATCATCGACGACGGACATCAAAAAATTTTAGAAAAAGGTGTTGTTTGGAGCATTAATCCTGAACCAACTTTATTGCAGTATAAAACGGTCACTAAGGCTGCTGATCATGTTTTTCAGGTTTTGCTTGTTGGATTGGAGCCGAATAGGTCATATTACATCAGACCGTTTTGTACTAACCTTTCCGGTACCGCCTATGGTGAGGAAAAAATAATTACAACATATAACAGTAACCAGGGCTGTGATGATGAATCAGATTGTTGCAGTTTGAAATATGCACACCTTGCAATTGCGTCATTAGACTATACCAATGATAAATACCGGCTCCTGCATGATTTTCTGTTTGAGTTGGACCGGAAATATGCCTACCACGTTTTTACCAGGAATCCTGAGGATTTTTTAATGTGGTGCGAAATGGTAGAACCCGAAAATATAACTTCATGGCATGCACTTATAGGTGCAACACATGAAACCAACCACATGATAAATTCAGATCTTAGATTAGATGAGCCTTATTTGAAAGAAAAATATTTGTCTTTCGATAATATCTACGAAACTGAACTATCTGTTAATCAAACTGCAAACTTACAGTATTGTAGAGGAAGCAATAGCAGAAAACCTGAAGAGCCATGCCAGATATAAACATTATGTTGAGAAAGCAAAAAACAACAATGGAAACGATTTCCGTGTGCTAATCGATGAACTAAATTCTTACACTGGAAGTGCATGGTTGGACTTAAGGTTCTTCCAATCGGGATTATTGCCGGAAATAAAAGGTTATACAACTAACGATGGCGGACTGGGTGGAATGGTAAATTTTATGGTTTATCTGGAGTGCTATTTAAAATCAGCCAGATTAAATTATCCGGAAACTTATCAGGAAATAAATAAACAGGAAGTGTTGCTGAAGTTAATTCAGGATTTGTGGAGTAAAGCAGAAGAAATCCTGGAATTGTCCTATTCTTATACTACCATTTCCGGGACTGATGCATCTTATAGGATGGATGTAGATTTAGATTATATAAAAGCAGTTTTTTCAAATGAACTATTAAATGAGCTTGACCAGATAGGTGTTCCGCACAAACCTTCAGGTTATTGGTTAAATACTTATTTGAAGTAAAACGAATTGGATTTCCATAAAGTAGGAATTATCGGTTTGTACAATTTGCAGTTTCGTTTTTTGCGAATTTATAAGTTCTTATAAATAGATAATTACCAGGTTTGGTTTGCAAACGGGTAAGCTTAAAAAAGAAGAAAAATGATACACAATGAAAGTGTTAGTTTGGTGTTTTGAGCAAATATAAATTAAGTCAAAGCTATTTCTTATTTTTAACCGAAAACCCGATTATAAAAGCGGGCAATAAAAAATCTTATTGAATGGAAGAACAGATTCAAAAAATATTGACAGAGGGCGAAAACCAGCACAATGAATTTAAAAAATCACGTGCAGGATTAAACAAAAATACTTTTGACAGTATATGTGCATTTTTAAACAGGAGTGGCGGGAATTTGCTTCTTGGAGTTAATGATGACGGCGAACTGGAAGGAATTGAAGAATCAAAAGTACATGAGATAGTCGACCAGCTTGTAAGCTTAATGAATAATCCTCAAAAATTATCCCCGCCGGTTTACCTTATTCCAAAAGTGGCAAATATTGATGGAAAAAAAATAATATATCTTCAAATTCCGGAGAGTTCTCAGGTACATTCAACATCTGGAAAAATCTTTGACCGGAATATTGACGGAGATTTTAACATTTCGGGAAATCATAAACTTGTGGAAGATTTGTATTTACGCAAATCAAACAGTTTTAGCGAATCGGCTATATACAAGTACCTCACGCTTTTTGACCTTCGTATTGATTTGATTTCCAGGGTAAGAAAACTGGCAGCGATTCAACGGCCGGAACATCCATGGGAAAACATGACCGATGACGAATTGTTAAAAAGTGCCAAGATGTACCGGAGGGATTTTAAAACAGGAGAGGAAGGCTATACTCTTGCTGCCGTATTATTATTTGGCAAAGATGAAGTCATTCATAATATCCTGCCTGCATACAAAACCGATGCACTTGTTCGGGTGGTTAATACCGACCGCTATGACGACAGAACAGAGTTGAGGACAAACCTGATAGAAAGCTATGACCTGTTGATGGATTTTATTCGTAAACATTTACCCGACCCTTTCTATATGGAAGGTGACCAGCGAATTAGTATCAGAGACCGGATTTTCAGAGAAGTTGTTGCCAATACTTTAATTCACAGGGAATACCTGAATTCTTTTCCTGCAAAGCTGATTATTGAGGAGCAACAATTAACGGTTGAGAATTGGAATAAACCTTACGGGCATGGTTTTATAAATCCGTCAAATTTTTATACCTATCCAAAAAATCCAAATATTATGGAAGTATTTAAACAGATAGGTCGGGCTGATGAATTAGGGTCTGGTGTGAGAAATGTTTTCAAATACGGAAAGATTTATGGTAAATCAGCGCCTGTGTTTGAAGAAGGAGATATTTTTAAAACTATTATTTCTTTACCCAAAGGTCTTTTTACTGGAGAAAGAAGATCTTCATTTGGAATGGATGAAACGCATACAATCGAAAATGATACAATAAGTGATGTGTTAAACAAACTGCTTGATACAATAAATGATACAATAAATGATACAATAAAAACGAGATATGAGAACATCATAAGGTTATTCATTAAATCGCCTGGTTTACGTGCAAACAATATTGCCGGTGAGCTAAACGTATCCGATGTTACAATCAGACGCGATATGCAGAAACTATTATAAAGGAGGTATAGTTGAATTTAAGGGTTCGAAAAAAACCGGAGGATATTACTTAACCGACGATTTTCGGGCTTTTCAACCGGACTGACTTTGTGGAACAGGTTGGTTCAGGAATCCAGAGAATGAGAGATCTTATGAAAGAAAATGAACTCCCTGAACCAGCCTATTTTTATGATGGAATGTTTTCCATAAAACTTCACCGGAAAGTAAACTGGCTGCACAAAAGGGTAAAATACATTGATATTCTGTCGGAGAATCAAATGAAAATTATGGATTTGATATTTGAAAATCCGGATATAACAAAGAATAATCTAAGTTCAAAAATTGGAATTAGTACTACTTCTATTGATAATAATATTGAGAAACTAAAAGAATTGGATTTGCTTTTGAGGATAGGAAGTAGGAAAGAAGGTAGTTGGTTTTTAAAATAACTTTTGAATATACTTCTAATGATGAACTTGGTAATAGGGTTGGTAATAAAGGTGATGAAAGAAATAATTGCTTACTTACTAACTAACTAATTATCAGAAAACAAACAAACAAACAAACATATCAAGTTGGTAGAAAGGTTGGTAATAAACCGCAAAAACGAAAAAGGATTATAAATAGCCTGAGCCTACCTTCACCAAGCTTTACGCCATTGAGCAGGAAGCCAGGGAGAAAAACTTCCCCCCTGAAGAAAGACATAAACTCAGGATTGATCAATTCTGCCATGTTTTATTCCTTCTTTTGGCACCTGCAAAAAGAACGGTGTCAATCCGTTTGAGTGGCTCAAAAAAGCACTGGAAGTTATCCCGGATAAAGTGAATAAGCTCCACGAACTGTTGCCTCAAAACCTGAAGTTATAATTTGCCAATCTACTTCAAAGAAATAGTTTTTACTTGGTAGTGCAGATACAGTATAATAATTAACTTGTGCTGAATTTTTCTGAAATGAAATCTCGCTCAGGATAATTTTAACTTAATCAATCTATGACATTAAAACTTAAACTAAAACCATGAAAACAAAAGCACTAAACCAATTTAACTTTAAAAAAGAAATCCTAATTCTTGTGTTAATCTTTGTTTCGATCATTTCAACTTTTGCTCAAACGATTTCCATAAAGGGTAATGAGTTTTATGTTGATTCAAAAAGAATATGGCTTAGTGGTGTAAACACTCCATGGAACGTATGGAACGATTTCGGTGGAAAATTTAATTATAGCTGGTGGAACGAACATTTTCAAACGCTAAAAAATAACGGTATAAATTGTTCAAGGATATGGATAAGTTGCGATGGAAATGGAGCAATTAAAACAGATTCAACAGGTGTTACCGGGATGTCGGAAACTTTTTTCAAAGATTGTGATTCACTTTTTTCTATTGCAAAACGCTACGGTATTTATATAGATGCCACAATGATGTCATTTGATCATTGCAAAGCCAACAACGCAAATCATTTAAACTGGCGGAATATTATCACAAATCAGGAAGCGTCGCAAACCTTTATTGATAATTACCTGGTACCGTTTGTAAATCGCTATAAAAGCAACCCTTATCTTTTTGCAATTGATCTTTGCAACGAACCGGAATGGATTTTTAATAACAAAGAAGATGGACAATTACCTATAATCGATTTACAGCGATTTTTTGCAATGTGTGCAGTAGCAATACATAACCACAGCAAGTTGCCGGTAACCATAGGTTCGGGCTGTATCAAATGGAACAGCGACAATCCGGGATATGAAGGTAATCTTTGGAAAGATTCGGCTTTACAAGCCGCTTTTAACGATCCAAAAGCTTATCTTGACTTTTACTGTATTCATTATTACGGGTGGGTGCATAAATATTTTAAGTCTCCTTTTGAATTATCACCAAGAGATTACGGTATTGACGACAAACCCGTTGTTATAGAAGAATCACCAGCTAAAGATGAAGGATTAAAAGATATACCAATAACACTTGTTCAAGCGTATGAAATGGCTCTTAAATTAGGCTATCAGGGGCATATGCCTTGGACATCAAACGGAGTGGATAGAAATGGCAATATAACGACTGTTGGACCGGCTGCATTGTCATTTAAAAATAATCATCCCGAATTGGTTTATCCGGGTTTAAAATAAAATTTGTCAGTTATTTAAAAAGCGGCAGTGCCGGTTGGCTTATGCCTGTTATTTTGTTTAATGAATACGAAAGCACCTGGTTAAGAACATCTGCACAGTTATCGGATATATTGAGTATGCTATCACCATACCCGGTAAGTTTAATGAATGCTTATGCTATTTCACCTAAAATCGCTGATAAAACATTGAATGATCTTTCGTTGGTACAGCCTACCGGAAAACCAGTTTATAATGAAAATATCAATTATAAGAAAATGTCAAGGCTTGGTAAAAAAATCAGATGAAAATAAAGTTCACGTTACCCTGGAACAAAGGATGAAGTTAGGGAAGTAGGGGTTCAAAACCCAACAATTATAATAACCGAAAATATTAATAAAGGGAAAAAGGTTAGAACACTTTGGACGCTTTTGGATGTGATTGACAATTTACAAACCCCTTCATAAACCAATCATAAAATATGTGTCTAACCTTTTGTCATTACAACGCAAAGATTATGACATTATTGTTAGAATTTGATTTATAGTTAGTTAAAGCTAAAATGCGAGACTGTGCAACTTTCAACAAAATAGGAATTCATTCATCCATAAAATATTTAAATAAGTCAAAACAGGCTACTGATTTTTTTCGTAACTTCTACAATCTGAATTTCGTGCTTTTGAAATAAAAAGTACTTAAGTAATTCACACATCTAATAGGGGAGTTCAATAACTCCCTTTTTTGTTATTAGTTAGCCTTCCGTAATTCAGAAAGATACAGTTTTAAAAGTTGTTTACGACATACTAAATCATAAGGAATCAAACGATGTATTTAGTTAATTGCCTGATTGTTGCCAGTATCGCGACAAAGCAAAAACTCATTAAAATTGGAAATATAGGCTTTGACTATTGTTATTTGATATCTTTCTTTCAATCGGAAAAAATGTTCAAAATGTGGGATAAATAAAAAGTTCAATCCAGGAGTCAGGATTGAACTTTTTATTTCAAATTACTAACTAAAGTTAAAGAGTCATTCCATAAACTGGTTCCCCAAAAACTTCATTTTTATCATTTCCACCCATTTGCCATTCTACAATAAAATGGCGACTATCCATCTGTTCAATCCTATTTGCAAAGTTTAAAAGGGGATTACTTAGTGAAAGATGTTGGCTTTTAAATCCGAAATTGATTTTTTCTATTGTTTTCATATTGTCTAATTTAATGTCCTTACAATACACAGACGCCATAAGCTACTATTTGTTGTTTCAACGAACCTGATTTAATGATTTTTGTTAAATTTTAACACGTTTCAAAATCAAAATACTAACTCAAAATCAGAATTGGGGAGCTGAAAATCTCCCTTTTTTGTTAGCCAACAGCCTTCCTAATCTCAGGAAGATCCACACTCCACTAATTTATTGCAAAGTTATTTCGCACCCCGGAACAGGAAAGGGTGTAACCAGCTCTCTGAAGTTTAATCTTCAGGGGGATCGCCCTTTCCCTAATCCGGCGTTGCTCAATGTTGTGGTCAATAAATTAATCGGGTGTGCCAGACCCGTCCGAATGTATTCATCCGGGCGGATACCCATAAAACAATTTGCAGGGCAGCAGAACTATAAAATTATGATTCACGATTGTACAAACGGCGAACTTGATAAGATCAAAGCTTTCGCAAAAGAAAATCACCTTGCACGGGAATTCGTTTCCACTTTCCTGAGATTTAAACTGTACTCCAAACAGGGTTACGAAGTTTTTCTTTATCCTGACTGGGCTCCTATGAGCCTTGCATTTCAGTTGAAATGGAAGGGCAACAATGACATGAATGGCGGCTTTATCTTCCATGGCCGGCACGATGGCGGCGGCAATGGCGGAGCTCCTACCTTTTCGGTTGAACTCAATCCCAGTACAAAACCACATTGGAGTATTCATACTTAATAATTAATCAAATGAGCAAAAGAAATTACACCGGTGTTCCCCTGTATTACATCGATTACTTTGATCCAAAAACAGGAAAACTTTCTGATATATCCGAAGAAGGATATAAAACAGATGAATTGTGCCAGCTACAAATCCATTTTGAAAACAAACAGGATGAAGAATTCAAACACGAACTCCTTGCCAAATACGAGGAAGATTTGAAAAACTTTGTACTCGACAACGACACTTCCGACAGGGAACCGGTTAATCCATTAACGTTTCACTGGCGTTATGACAAAAAACCTCACCGTTACATACTTGATGAAAGCGGCCATCATGAAATTACCGAGCATTGCATCAAAGATTTATTCACGCTGAATGCTTCTGCCGAACAGATTGAAACTGTTAATCTTATTCTTAACGGCACTCTCGACCCTGAAACATTTGGTACTGTTGCTCAATGGGTTTCTGTTTGCTTCAACAAACCCAACGCTGATGAGCTAAAACTTCGCGCCATTAACGAGGTTCTGCAAGGGTACGGAATTGAATCACTTCGCACCACAAAATGGAAAAACGGCTACTGGTGCGATATCCTTTGCACTTACGTCAACATGGGCGATTCTTACATTCCTACGATTATCCATCACCGCAAACATGGTTTTATGGTTTCATCAATTGGCGATATCACCGAAAAAAATAAACACGTAATCTGAAAATAAAATGAGATATTTTGCAAAATTCCATGATGGAACACAAACCAAAAACAAAGCACAGGTTCAGGCTTATGCTTTTATGAAAACATTCGCTTCAATTCTTTTAACCAACGATGCATCCCTTGAAAGAATGGTTGCTGACATGAAGGATGGAATTGAAGGAATTAACACTGCTTATCCCCGCTGCGGCGATATCAGTTTCAGGGCTTACCTCCATGACGATTATCGCGGAAAATGCGTTAATGTTGGCGAAATCTGCTCTTATTCCTTTTACGCTGTTGCTTCTTCATTCACTGTGGTGAACATAACAGATGATAAAAAGGAAATTCCTGAAACCCCTTCCGTAATATTTAATTTTTAAAATTATGAAAAGAAAAACTTTTACTGAATTGATGAACGGTTTAAGCCAGCGCCACGGCGTTGGTACCGTTTTCTCCGACATGCTTACAATGATTATCTGCGGATTCTCCATGAAAAAACAGGAGGAATTGTACTTCCTGACAATCAAACCTTACCAGAAAAAGGAAGTACTGCAGTTTTCTGAAGCTTTTGCCGCCCTGGTAATCGAAATGACAGGCGACGGAACCGGAATGGTTGACGTTCTGGGTGAATACTTCATGGAATTCCTGAGCTTTGGCCGAAATGGTCAGTTCTTTACTCCAATGCACATCTGCGATATGATGGCCCGCATAAACAACCCTGTCCATGAAACTCACCGCGTACTTGACCCAACCTGTGGCAGCGGAAGAATGCTCATGGCAATGGCTAAACTAAACAGGTATGCAACTTTCTTTGGTGCCGACCTCGATATGAATTGCGCGAAAATGACAGTTGTAAATATGTGCCTCAATTGCTATGTACGGCGAAGTTGCCTGCATGGATAGCCTGGCAAACCGATGGCACGCAGGATGGAAAATCGAACATACAATTTACGGCATTCCATGCATCCGGAAGATTACTCAGGCTGAAAGCGAAATACATATGAAATTGCCGGAAACACATAAAATCCCTGCAGTACCGGAACCGCTTCCGGAATTCATTTCGAATACAGCAAAACAGCCGGCCATTCAAACTCAAATGATTTTTGATTTCTGATTATTAACCTATAAGTTTATTTATCATGTTTGGAAAAGATTTTTACCCAACGCCAGTTGCTGTTATCGAGGACATGCTGGCTAATATCTGGGTTCACGACAAAGTTATCCTCGAACCCTCTGCAGGCAAAGGCAATATTGTTGACTACCTGCAATTGTGCAACGCAAAGGAAGTTATCGCCTGCGAGCTAAATCCAGAACTGGCAATAATTGTTGCAGCAAAATGCAATTTAATCGCACTTGACTTTTTCAGCCTTACTGCCGAACAGGTTTCTCACATTGATATGATTGTGATGAACCCACCTTTCTCTGCAGACGAAAAACACATCTTACACGCCTGGGAAATTGCCCCGGGCGGGTGTGAGATTATCGCACTCTGCAACTCCGAAACCCTGAACAACAGGTACAGCCGCAATAGGGCAATTCTCCGGGAACTGATTGAACTCAACGGTTCATCACGCGGTTTGAATCAATGTTTCGTTGACGCTGAACGGGAAACCGCAGTTGATGTTTCAATTGTGCATCTCTTCAAACCTGCTACAGGCGAAATGGAATTTGATGGTTATTTCGATATGCACGAAGAAGAAGAAAAACAGGAAAACGCAATCATGACATACAATTCCATCCAGGATGTTGTCAGCAGGTACGTTGGAGCCGTTAAAATGTTTGACAGTGTTATCGATGCATCCAAAACCATCAATGACATGATTAATCCCATCTCTTCCGGTCTGGGAATTCACTTCGGGGCTACAAGCTCAACGAACAGCAGCAACAATATCACCCGCGATTTCTTTAAGAAAGCTTTACAGAAATCTGCCTGGAGATCAGTTTTTCATAAATTCAACATGAACAAATATGTTACCCAAAAGCTGATGGGCGATATCAACAAATTTGTCGAGCAGCAAACCGCTGTACCTTTCACCGTCAAAAACATATACAAAATGATTGACCTCATTATCGGTACCCACGCCGAAAGGATGGATAACGTACTGGTAGAAGCTTTCGATAAGATTTGCAGCTTCTCTTCAGAAAACAGTACTGCAGGCGAAAAATGGAAAACCAACTCAAATTACAAAGTCAATCAGAAGTTCATTATTCCCTACATGTGCAGCAACGATTCACGCTGGCCGAATCAGCATGTTCATCTTGGTTACAGCCGGTATCATGAACTGGATGATATTGTAAAAGCCCTCTGTCACCTGACAGGCAAAGATTACAATACTACCACCAATATTTACCGTTTTGTAAATAGCTTCAACATGGAATGGGGCCAATGGTACAGCTGGGGATTCTTTGAAATCCGTGGATACAAAAAGGGAACAATGCATTTCAAATTTGCAAGCATTAAGCTGTGGGAAGATTTTAACCGCAAGGTTGGCGAAATCAAAGGCTGGCAACTTCCCCGCAAAACCGACAACAAATCCAAAGGCACCGAACGCACAAAATCAACCGGTGTGGAAGTATTCGAATTTTAATAAAGATGGGAGCTTCGCTCCCTTTTTTTGGTCGTGAACAATAAATATAAACTTAAAGCTGCTCCCTAATTCCTGATATCAACCCAGAAGTGAGTTTATATTCTTTAACTTCTGACTTCTGACTCCCTGCTTTCTCTATCTCCGGAAGATCATCACTCCAAATTATAAAACAAAATTAATTGCGCTTTTCGAAATGGGAAAGGGTATATAAACACCCTTCCTTTCTCCCAATTGTCATCCTGAGCGTAGTCGAAGGGCGCCCTTGCCCTTATTCGAAAAGCTCATTGTGTTGGGTATTATAATTTTTAGTTTTTTATAAATAATCGGTGTGCTTGATACCAATACAAGTCCGCAAGGCAGCGGCAAAAATGTTATGTCAAAAGGTTTTGTAAAAGTTGGTTCGAACGGTTCAAAGGTGTTCAAACGGTAACGGTTCTGTGGCAGTAATGGAAGTTTCTAAATCACAAAAAGAAACCGTTGCGGTTGAAGAAGCGGAAGCTGAAGTGGTGAAAGAAGAGGTTAAACCGGTGGAAGAAATCAAACCGAGCGGTGAAAGTTGCCCCTGTGATTACCCTTGACAGGAGAATCGAAAGGGTGGAAGAACTCAACATCACCATCTCAAAATGGCGGGCTCTGCAGGCAGCACGCAAAGGTCTTACCAATTTCAGGCTGGGTTCCGACGGGCTTAGCTCAACACTCACCCTGAAAGATGCTGATGGTACTCCTTTCTCAACTTCTAACCCTGTTGTGGTGGAAGCTGCTCTGTCTCACATCCGCCAGGTATTGAACGAAAAGATTGCCGAAGCTGAAAACGAAA
>CAWKIX010000021.1:0-86836 GCA_963849775.1 uncultured Prolixibacteraceae bacterium
TCGTGGGCATGGAATTTTGTTGTTTTGTTAACGAACTTACCGTAAATGGGGTGTTTTACTTTACGCTTAACAGCCACCACAATCGATTTTTCCATTTTATCGCTAACAACAACCCCGACTTTTTCTTTCCTGAGATTTCTCACTAATTTTTCTTCCATAGCGAATTAATTCTGATTTTCGTTTAATTCTCTTTCGCGAAGAATGGTTTTTAACCGTGCAACGTTTTTCTTGCTTTCCTTAATTTTCTCAGGATTATCGAGCGGAGAAACTGCATGATTTAACCGAAGGCGAACAAGGTTTTCCTTTTCAACCTGTAATCTTTCGACGATTTCTTTACTCGAAAGTTCTTTGATTTCAGATGTTTTCATTATTCAACCTCCTTTTTATTCTTCAACATAATCACGTCTAACCACAAACTTTGTTTTAACCGGCAATTTCTGAGCAGCTAATCTTAAAGCTTCTTTGGCCATTTCAAACGGAACGCCATCGGCTTCAATAATTATTCTACCCGGAGAAATCGGAGCAACAAATGCTTCAGGAGCACCTTTACCTTTACCCATACGAACTTCGGCTGGTTTTTTGGTAATAGGTTTATCAGGAAATATTCGTGATCCATATTTGACCTTGTCGTTGCATGTGGCGGGTTACCGCAACCCTTGCTGCCTCAATCTGGCGACCGGTAATCCATGCCTCTTCCAACGACTTTATTCCAAATGATCCGAATGCAAGTTGATTGCCTCTTTGGGCATTGCCTTTCATCCGGCCTTTTTGTACTCTTCTAAATTTTACCTTTTTTGGCTGTAACATCCTATTAATTTATGAGTGTTAAACCACTATTTTCTTCTTCTACCACGTCCTCTGCCACCGCCTGGTGCACGTTTCTCACCACCACGGCCAGGTTTTTGGCCTAAGTTTGGCGACAGGTCGCGGTTTCCATAAACCATACCCTTACAAATCCAGACTTTTACACCGATTAAACCGGTTTTAGTCAAAGCTTCTGCCAATGCGTAGTCGATATCGGCACGCAAAGTATGTAGCGGAGTACGGCCATCTTTGTACATTTCAGAACGAGCCATTTCTGCTCCGTTTAGCCTTCCTGAAACCAAAATTTTGATTCCTTCGGCTCCCATTCTCATGGTGGATGCGATGGCCATTTTCACTGCCCTGCGGTAAGCAATTTTACCCTCGATTTGCCGTGCAACATTAATTGCCACAATTTTTGCATCAAGTTCCGGGCGTTTGATCTCGAAAATGTTGATTTGAACTTCTTTGTTGGTAATTTTCTTTAATTCTTCTTTCAGCTTGTCAACTTCCTGACCGCCTTTACCAATAATAATACCTGGGCGTGAAGTATGAACGGTGATGGTGATCAGTTTCAAGGTACGTTCAATAACAATCCTTGAAATACTGGCTTTGGCCAAACGAGCATTCAGGTATTCCCTGATCTTTTGATCTTCAACCAGTTTATCGCCATAATCGTCACCACCGAACCAGTTGGAATCCCATCCTTTGATGAATCCCAAACGATTTGCTATCGGATTTACTTTTTGTCCCATGTATTACGAATTAAGATTTTCTTCAACAACACTTTCTTTCCTGTCTACGTAAATGGTCACATGATTCGAACGTTTTCTGATACGGTGTGCACGACCCTGGGGAGCCGGACGTAATCGTTTCAAAATTCTGCCTGAATCAACCATGATTTGTTTTACGTAAAGTTCACTTTCTTCTAAACGAACTCCTTCGTTTTTCGCCTGCCAATTGGCAATGGCTGAAAGAAGAAGTTTTTCTACCCTGCCAGATGCTTCTTTTGAAGAATACTTCAAAACATCCAGTGCTTTATTCACCTCCATGCCGCGGATCATATCGGCCACAAGCCTCATTTTCCTTGGAGATGTCGGGCAGTTTTTTAAAACAGCAAAATATTGTTGCTTTTTTTCTTCTTTTCTTTTTTCAGCTGCTAGTCTTTTTCTGGCACCCATTGTACTTTCTTTTTAAATTTTAATGCCTATCTCTTCTTATTACCAGCATGCCCCCTGAATGTACGGGTTGGTGCAAATTCACCTAAACGATGTCCTACCATGTTTTCGGTAATATATACCGGGATGAATTTGTTTCCGTTATGTACTGCAATAGTATGCCCTACAAAATCAGGGGAAATTACTGATGCTCTGGCCCAGGTTTTAACTACCGATTTTTTGTTGGCATCATTCATAGCCAACACTTTACTTTCGAGCTTAAAATCGATAAACGGACCTTTTTTTAATGAACGACTCATAATTTTCCTCTATTTATTTTTTCCTACGTTCTACAATATATTTGTTGGAAGCTTTTTTCTTCGAACGGGTTTTGTACCCTTTTGCAAGAAGTCCTTTACGTGAACGCGGGTGTCCTCCTGAAGCACGGCCTTCGCCACCACCCATTGGGTGATCAACCGGATTCATAACAACACCACGTACCCGTGGTCTTCTTCCTAACCATCTTGAACGACCGGCTTTACCCGATTTTTCAAGGTTATGTTCTGTGTTTCCAACTGTTCCTACTGTAGCCCTGCAAGAGGTCAGTACCATACGAGATTCGCCTGAAGGCAATTTCAAAATTGCATATTTGCCTTCACGGGAGGTCAGCTGTGCATAAGCACCTGCACTACGAGCCATAACACCACCTTGTCCGGGGTGTAATTCAATGTTGTGTACCAAAGTACCAAGAGGTATTTCTGCCAGAGGAAGTGTATTTCCAATTTCAGGTTCAACACCGGACCCGCTTTTTATCGTTTGGCCAACTTGCAACCCGTTAGGCGCAACGATGTATCTTTTTTCGCCATCTTCATATTGAAGAAGGGCAATACGGGCAGTACGGTTTGGATCGTACTGAATGGAATCGACAACAGCCGCAATACCGTCTTTATCGCGTTTAAAATCGATAATACGGTATTTGCGTTTGTGTCCCCCACCTCTATACCTCATTGTCATGCGGCCCTGGTTGTTTCTACCCCCAGTTTTCCGCAGGGGCTCCAACAATGATTTCTCAGGTGTAGATGCAGTAATGGTATCAAAAGCGCCAATTATTTTGTGCCTTTGACCCGGAGTTACTGGTTTTAGTTTTCTTACTGCCATTTTCTATTAAATATTACTATAAAAGTCAATACTTTCTCCTTCTGCCAGTGTAACCACTGCTTTTTTATATGAAGCAGTTTTTCCGGTTATAATACCGGCTTTGGTATATCTTGATTTAATTTTTCCACCATAAACCATGGTATTCACAGTTTCAACAGTCACATTATAAAGACTTTCAACTGCCTTTTTAATTTGTGGTTTTGTTGCGCTGCGATCTACCACAAAACCATACCGGTTGAATCTTTCGGCCTGGTTGGTCATTTTTTCAGTTACCAATGGTTTTATTAAAATATCCATCTTTTGCTTCTAATTAAATAGTTAATGCTTCTTCAATTTTCTTAACAGAACCTTCGAAAAGAACAATAGTTTTTGCGTTAAGAATCTGATAAGTATTTAATTCAGAAGCAGTTACAACCGAAACATCCTCTAAATTTCTGGAGGACAAATATATATTATTATTTTCGACTGGTAAAACGAAAAGTGACTTTTTATCTGCAATATTCAAAATCACTTTTAAAGCCACCATTTCCTTTGTTTTTGGAGCTTCCAGATGTAAAGTCTTCAAGAACAAGAATACTGTTTTCGCTTGCTTTATATGTTAGTGCCGATTTACGTGCCAGTTGTTTCACTTTTTTATTTAGTTTAAAGCCATAATTACGCGGACGTGGGCCAAAAATAGTACCTCCACCACGGAATACAGGCGATTTAATACTACCTGCACGTGCTGTACCTGTACCTTTTTGTCTTTTGATTTTCCGGGTACTTCCGGCTACTTCACCTCGTTCTTTTGATTTATGAGTTCCCTGGCGTTGATTTGCCATGTATTGTTTTACATCGAGGTAAATGGCATGATCGCTGGGCTCAATTCCGAAAATCTGGTCATTCAAAGTGACTTTTCTTCCGGTTTCTTTTCCTTCTATATTCAGTACACTTAGTTCCATTGCTTTCTAATTATTAAATATGAACCTTTGGCGCCAGGCACTGAACCTTTCACCACTAATAAATTTTTCTCAGGGATGATTTTCAAAACCAGCAGGTTTTCAATGGTAATGGTTTTACCACCATCTCTTCCTGCCATTCTCATTCCTTTAAACACACGTGATGGCCACGATGATGCACCAATAGAACCTGGTGCACGTAAACGGTTGTGCTGCCCATGTGTGGCATCGTTAACACCACGAAAACCGTGTCGTTTAACAACGCCCTGGAAACCTTTTCCTTTTGAGACTCCAACAACATCGACATAATCATTTTCATGAAAAATGGTAACATCAATTTCCTGTCCCAGTTCGAATTCTTCCTGGTAGGTGTTCTTAAACTCAACGACTTTTGCTTTTGGTGTTACACCGGCTTTTTTAAAGTGGCCAAATTCTGCTTTCGTGACATTCTTTTCTTTCTTATCGCCATAAGCCAACTGAAGCGCTTCATAGCCGTCGGTTTCTTCGGTCTTTACCTGTGTAACAACACAGGGACCGGCTTCAATCACAGTGCATGGGACATTTTTCCCCTCAACACTGAATACGGATGTCATTCCGATTTTTTTTCCAATAATACCAGCCATTTTCGACTACTTTTTAATTATCAAACTTTAATTTCTACTTCAACGCCACTGGGTAATTCCAGCTTCATTAAGGCGTCAATGGTTTTTGCGGTTGAGCTGTAAATGTCAATCAAACGTTTGTATGAAGACAACTGAAATTGTTCGCGTGATTTTTTGTTCACAAAAGTTGAACGCAAAACTGTAAAAACCCTGCGGTGAGTAGGAAGTGGAATAGGACCACTAACAACAGCTCCGGTAGTTTTTACCGTTTTTACGATTTTCTCAGCTGACTTGTCAACCAGGTTGTGATCGTACGATTTAAGCTTAATCCTGATCTTTTGACTCATAATGAGAAATTATTAATATTATTTATTATAATAAATCAATTCTTCCTTTTACATTTTCAAGTACTTTCTCAGCCAATGCTTTCGGTACTTCCTGGTAATGGCTAAATTCCATTGAAGAAGTTGCCCGTCCTGAAGACAGTGTACGCAAAACAGTTACATATCCAAACTGTTCTGACAAAGGAACTTTTGCTTTAATAACTTTTGCACCGCCTTTGGTTTCCATTCCTGCAACATCTCCACGTCTGCGGTTCAAGTCGCCAATAATATCACCCATGTATTCTTCCGGAGTAACAATTTCCACTTTCATAATGGGTTCAAGCAATTTTGGGCCTGCTTTTGAAGCTGCACTGCGGAATGCCTGACTTGCACAGATTTCAAATGACAACTGGTCGGAGTCAACCGGATGAAACGAACCATCGAGCAATGTTACTTTCAAACTGTCAACCGGAAAACCTGCCAAAGGACCGTTTAACAGTGCATCATGAAATCCTTTTTGTACGGAAGGAATATATTCACGCGGAATTCTTCCTCCTTTTACTTCATCGATAAACTGAAGACCTGATTGTCCATCATCTGCAGGTTCAACTTTAACAATAATATCAGCAAATTTACCACGGCCACCCGTTTGTTTCTTGAATACTTCACGAAGTTCAACCGTTTTACTGATAGCTTCTTTGTAAGCAACCTGCGGTGCTCCCTGGTTACATTCCACTTTAAATTCGCGTTTCAACCTGTCAATCAAAATTTCGAGGTGCAACTCACCCATTCCACGAATTACAGTTTGTCCTGAATCAGGATCGGTATTTACCTGGAAAGTTGGATCTTCTTCAGCCAGTTTAGCCAATCCATTGGAAAGTTTATCTACATCTTTTTGCGATTTTGGTTCAACAGCAATACCAATTACCGGTTCCGGAAAATGCATGCTTTCCAGAACAATAGGATGTTTTATATCACAAAGTGTATCACCGGTACGAATATCTTTAAATCCAACTGCAGCACAAATATCTCCAGCTTCAATTACATCTTTCGGATTTTGTTTATTTGAGTGCATCTGGTACAAACGGGAAATACGTTCTTTTTTCCCGGTGCGGGAATTTAAAACCTGAGAACCGGCATCAATTTTTCCTGAATAAACACGAATATAGGCCAAACGTCCTACAAACGGGTCGGTAGCAATTTTGAATGCCAGCGCTACCAATGGTTCATTCAACATCGGCTGTACGTTCAACTTCTTTATCAGTATAGGGATTAATTCCTTTAACATCGCCTTTATCAAGCGGACTTGGCAGGAATGCACAAACAGAATCGAGTAAACGTTGTACCCCTTTATTTTTAAATGCTGAACCACACATCATGGGAATAATAACTCCTTCGATAGTTGCCCGGCGAATAACTGCATAGCATTTCTTCTTTGGTAATTGAATCCGGATCTTCGAAATAACGTTCCATAATATGCGTCATCAACTTCAGCAACCGATTCAACCAGTTTTTCTTTCCATTCTTCGGCCAGTTCAACCAAATCTTCAGGAATTTCTTCCAGACTGTAGTTGGTTCCCATGGTTTCATCGTCGAACCAGCGAACCGCTTTCATCTCAATAAGATCGATAACACCTTCAAATTTTTCTTCTGCACCAATTGGAATTTGAACCGGAACAGGATTAGCACCCAATTTTTCTTTTATTTCATTATAAACATTAAAGAAATCGGCACCTGACGGTCCATTTTATTTACAAAAGCAATTCGTGGAACGCCATATTTTTCGGCCTGACGCCAAACGGTTTCCGATTGTGCTTCAACGCCTCCAACCGCACAAAACAATGCAACCGAACCATCGAGAACACGTAATGAACGTTCAACTTCAACAGTAAAGTCAACGTGTCCGGGAGTATCGATAATGTTGATTTTGTGTTCAACATCTTTATATTTCCAAAACGTAGTAGTGGCAGCAGAGGTAATTGTAATACCTCTTTCCTGCTCCTGCTCCATCCAATCCATAGTGGCAGCACCATCATGCACCTCACCAATACGATGGGTTAACCCGGTATAAAACAGAACACGTTCTGTTACCGTGGTTTTACCCGCATCGATGTGTGCCATGATGCCAATATTTCTTGTATATTTCAGATCTTGCTTAGCCATTAAATAATAATTTCTAATCCTAATTTTCTATCCTAAAAACTAAACTATACCGGTTATCTTAAAATCTGAAATGTGCAAATGCACGGTTTGCTTCGGCCATTCGGTGGGTATCTTCTTTCTTTTTAAAAGCTCCACCTTCTTCATTAAATGCAGCAACAATTTCTGCAGACAATTTATCGGCCATTGATTTACCTGAACGTTTCCGGGCAAACAAAATCATATTTTTAATACTAATGGAATTTTTCCTTTCATTCCGGATTTCCATAGGTACCTGGAAAGTTGCACCACCCACACGGCGACTTTTTACTTCAACAGCAGGAGTTATATTCTCCAATGCTTTTTTCCAGATATCAAGTGGTGACAGTTCAGTATCTTTTACTCTTTTTTCCACCATATCCAATGCATCATAGAAAATAGTGTAAGCGACTGATTTTTTACCATCCACCATTAAATCGTTGACAAACCGGGTTACCAAAACATCATTAAATTTTGGATCCGGTAGAATATGTCTCTTCTTTGGTTTTGATTTTCTCATTTTCTTGTTTTTAGTGTTATTCAAATTGGCTGCCCTAAGGCGGTCTTCAGCTTTTTCCCGGAAGACAATGAAGAAAAAACTTACTCAACCAAACCACTGCAAATAACTTTATTAACTATCTAATTATTTTTTTGTTTTTGGTCGTTTTGCACCATATTTCGAACGACGTTGTAAACGTCCTTCAACACCTGCTGTATCAAGTGCACCACGAATTAAGTGGTAACGTACACCTGGAAGGTCTTTTACCCTGCCTCCACGAACCAATACAATAGAGTGTTCCTGCAGGTTGTGTCCTTCTCCGGGAATATAAGCATTCACCTCTTTACCATTAGTTAACCTTACCCTTGCAACTTTACGCATTGCCGAGTTAGGTTTTTTAGGAGTGGTCGTATAAACACGAACACAAACACCACGACGTTGCGGACATGAGTCTAAAGCCGGAGATTTACTCTTCTCAACTTTACTTTGTCTTCCTTTTCTAACTAATTGTTGAATAGTTGGCATAAATACCTGTTTTTTATAACGTTAATAATCATTTTCAAAAATGGACTGCAAAAGTATGCAAAAATCCTCAAAAACAATACGTTTAGGGAAGAAAAAACACACCTCTCCCCTAAAACGGCTGGCAAAAGTACAAATTCTAATTTAAGAACCATACTTTTTTTATTTTTTTTTCTAAAAATTAAAGTTGAAAATGATTGAGTTAGATGCCAATAAGTAATGTGTCAAAATCTTTCTTTAAAAACGGAAACCAGCGGCTCGACCAAACGTTCAATTAATCGACGGTCTTTGGTTACGATTTCTGCATAACCCTGCATTTGCTGATTGAATGGTAATCTTTTATTTGTATTTGTTGTAAGGTTATTTTTTAGTTTGATTTCAGCTGTATAATAACTTCCGCCTTCTGCTGAAACCGGAACCATCGAAAGGTTTGAAACTTCGCCTTCAAGAAATCCAAACTCCAAATACGGAAAATTATCGAGTTTTATATTTACACGTTGCCCAACAGCAACTTTTCCGGCACCATTCAATGGTACATTTGCTTTGCCAATTATTTCCTGTTCCTTATCAGGCACTACAGTAAAAACAATATCCCCGTTTGAAACAAACTGATTAATGCTCCAAAAATCATTGAATGTCACTTGCCCGGCAATTGGTGTTTTTAATACATAGGTTTGTTCCCAGGCAATTAACTGGTTCGAAAGATTATCGTATTTTTCCTTGAGTGTGGCAAGTTTGTTATTTTCATCCTCGGCTTTCAATATTTTCTGTTCTTCAATTTGCTGATTGAGCTGATTCATATTTATTTGTGTATTAGCCAAACTTGTTTTGGCATTTCCAAAGGCATACTTTTGGTCTAACATTGCAGCCTTGGATTTTTCAAAATCAACATCCGTCATCACTTTCCTGGCATGAAGGGCAGAATCGCGCATATATTGGTTATTTGCAAGTACATATTTATCGTTTAGTACATTTATTTGATCTCTTAATTTTTCCAAATAATTACGGTTATCCTGAACCTCTCTTTCCAATGATCTGATTTTTTGTTCCGAAGAATTGTATTTGATGAATGTTTGAAAATCTTTTAGCTGGCTTACAAAAGAAGAATACATGGATTGATTTTGACCCAGATTGTTATCCTGATTAATTTGTAGATTATAAAAAGTTTCCGGTTCTTCGAAATAAGATTGAATTGAATCCAAAAATTCAATAACTGAATATACATCATTATAATTGGCCGGGTTTTCAATAATTCCCAAAAGCTCTCCAACTTCTACTTTCTGATTATCAGCAATAAAAATACGATCCAGTTTTCCATCAGAACGGGCTACAATTGGTATTGGTGGATTTTCCGAAACAACAGTAATTCTTGCATTTATAATATCAGGATATTTGTAGTAAAAACTGCCTAATAACAGTATAATAACCACAGCCAAAATAATAACAACACCCCACCGCACAATCCATTTTGGCGGAGTTTCCATTATTTCCTGTACTTCTTCGGAACGAATTTCTATGTTATTATTATCTGACAAACTGTTAAATTGTTAAATTGTTAAACTGCGATATTGTTAAACTGCGATATTGTTTAGAATTTCAATTTTTCATTTGTAAATTTAATTAGATAATAGATTTCCTTTTTAATGTCAGTCAATCTTTCCATCAAAACTTGTTTTTCGTTTTCAGAAATCAATTCCCGAACAGATGATTTATTCATCCAGTCAATTGATTCTTCTAACGATCCCAAACTAATCCTGTAAAACCGCACCTTATCTTTTTTCGAATATCTGCCAAAACCTTCCGCAATATTTGCAGATATAGAATCAACAGACCTTATAAACTGCTTACCCACCGTATCCTTTTCAAACAAACCCCATTTAATTACCTTTTCCCAAACTAAATTTGACAAATCAAACGACTTCTCATAACTACTAATTTTATCCAATGTCAAGTAATTATTTTCCATTTTCAATCGTTTCCATTTTTCAAATTAACAGTTTAACAATTTAGCAGTTTTTCAATTGCCCAATTCTAACTGATTTTTCACTAAATTATAATAAGCTCCTTTTTTATTAACCAACTGCTGATGCTCTCCAACTTCCACTATTTCTCCATTTTCGAGAACCACAATTTGATCGGCATTCTTTACTGTGCTTAATCGATGTGCTACAGTGACCACTGTCTTTCCTTTGTAAAAATCATTCAGGTTTTCAACGATCACTTTTTCATTATTCGCATCCAATGCGTTTGTTGCTTCATCGAAAAATAAAAATTCAGGATTCTTGTAAATAGCACGTGCAATTAAAATACGTTGCCGCTGTCCCTGGCTCAATCCAACACCTTCCTGACCGATTTTAGTATTGTAACGCAACGGAAGATTTTCAACATAATCATGCACGTTGGCCATTTTTACGGCATATAACAATCTATCTTTATCAGGATAATCTTCTCCAACTGCAATATTATTGGCAATTGAATCTGAAAATATAAAGCCATCCTGCATGACGACGCCACACTTACTGCGCCACATTTCCATGCTAAATTGATTAAGGTTAATTCCGCCAATTTCAATTCTGCCTTCGTATGGCGGATAAAAACCAAGCATCAATTTAATTAGTGTAGTTTTTCCACTTCCGCTGGCGCCAACAATTGCTGTTATTTTATTTTGAGGAATGGTTAAATTAATATTATTAAGAACACGTGGAGATTTTGGCCCTTCGTAATGAAAAGCTACATCTTTTATCTCAATATTTTTATGCTCCGGAAGTTCGTAATTTTTAAACCGTTCATCTTCTTCATCATCTTTTGTATGAATTTCGCCCATTCTTTCAAGGCTGATTTTTGCATCTTGTCCGGCCCGTGATAAAACCAATGAATTCATTAAGCGGACTATTTAATTGCCCTATTATATATATTACTGCCATCATCATCCCCAAAGTCATATCCGATTCGATAACTGCTTTGGCAGCAATAAATAATATTAAAATATTTTTTATCTGGTTTATGAATATTGAACCGGCTTGTTGATTTTGATTCAACATTAATCCTTTTACACTAATCTTGAATAATTTTGCCTGAATTCTTTCCCACTCCCAACGTTTTTGCTTTTCGCAATTGTTCAGCTTTATTTCCTGCATACCGGTAATTAACTGGTAAACATTGCTTTGATTTGCTGAAGCTACTGAGAAACGCCGGTAATCAATTTCCTTTCTTTTTTTCAGGAACATTAAAATCCATAAAACATACAAAGCGCTACCGAGGTAAAAAACAAGCAGTATTGTTAAATCATAATAAGCTAAAACAAAACTGTATATTATAAATGTAAAGATGCCCGCAGACATGCTCACCAGATTTCCGGTAAGAAAGGATTGAATTCGATCATTATCCTCAATACGTTGACGAAGGTCACCAATCAATTTCGTATCGAAAAATCGTATTGGAAGTTTCATCAATTTCACCAGAAAATCGGAAATAAGCGAAATGCTAATCCGTGTGCTGGTATGTAGCATAATCCAGCTTCGAATAAAACCAACGGCGGTTTGACTAACAGCCAAAACAATTGCGCAACCAAAACCAATATTAACAAAACTTAAATTATTGGTTGTAATACCGACATCAACAATTGCCTGGGTTAAAAATGGGAAAAGCAAACTCAAAATACCTCCAGTTAAAAAACCAAGCATTAATTGAATGATCAATTTTCTGTAAGGTTTTACATACGAAAAAAGGTAACGAAATCCACTTTTATTTACTTCCTCACCTTCGTCTTTGTAAAACTCTGCCGTTGGTTCAAGCAATAACACAATTCCGGCGGGTTTTTCATCCTGAACTGTTGATGCCCAGCTTTTCAGAAAGTCATTTTGATTATAAACTACAAGGCCGTGTGCCGGATCAGAAATATAAAATTCCAATCCACTTTTCTTCTTTTTTATTTTATAAAGAACAACAAAATGACTTTGATTCCAGTGCAAAATAACCGGAAGCTGAACCAGCGGAAGTTTATCCCAGCTCAAACGAGCTCCCTGAGTTCGCAAGCCTATTTTTTCAGCGGCATCGCTAATGGTGAGTAAAGAAACACCTTCGCGTGTTTTCCAGGTTAGTTCCCGCAAGGTTTCCAGATTGTAATGCCGTCCAAAATGTTTTGCCACAATTCGCAAACAGGTGGGACCACAGTCCATGGCATCGGGTTGCTGGTAATGCGGAAATTTGCTCATTTGGTTCTTTTGATGCCGAAAGATAGTAATTTGATTGAATTCATTTCAAACTTTAATTCGTCCGGTTGTTAACATTGGACGTTTAATATTTTAATTCGAAGTTTCGTTTATTTAGAAAAGATACAGATAAGACAATAAACAACAGATTTACAATATAAACTAATATGTATTTAACAATTATCTCAGAATTAATTTCTATGAATAATGGACTGGTTACCTGTGAAACAAAATTAATTACTGTATGTGCTAAAATCGGAACGATTATCGATTTTGTTTTGTAATATGCATAACCAAAAAACACACCATAAATAAATAGATAGCCAAATCCCGCAAATCTTAAATGGATAAAGGCAAAAATAAACTAGACACAATTAATGAAATTTTAAATGAATATTTTTTTAATAGCGTGTTAAAAATGAATCCCCTGTAAACAATTTCTTCAATAACGGGTGTCCGCAAATGCGATTAATATAAAATAGGAAGAACGAATTAATGTAGGATTTTTGAAATGAAGAAATCCAATTTTTTTATGACAACCTTATTCTGATTCAGCTTTTCAAAAAAATCAATCGGGTTAACAATTGGTTGAATCAATACCAAAATAAAAACAGCTAAAAGAGAAAACATTAAAAGAGATATAATTTTCACTTTTTTAAGTTGTTTGGCTACACTAACTTTAAACCACGGTAAAACAATTGCAATTATCAAAAAATCAATAACTAATGAACTGGCCAAAGTAACAAATGAAACAATGGAATAATCATCAGTAGGCGAAAGTTGATAAAAATCTCTTATAAGAATTACAGACCAACCCAATCAATATAAATTTGGCTAATAATGCAATTAAAATAATAATAATCGCAGTTTTAATTTTTAGTTCGGTTGGCTTTTTCAATTTGTAACATTTAAAATAATTATGCTAATTAAATCAAAAAAATAGACAAAATTCGTGCTTTTTTCAAATCATTATGCGTCTAAAATTGAGTTGGTTTAAATATGATAATCAAATTTACTCAACGCACCGAGTAATTTCACTCAATGTATTGAGCAAACCATATTATTTTTCAATTATGGAAGTGCTCAAAAAAGAATATATATTAAAAATAATCTCAGGAAGAAAACCAAGCAATGAAAGTGCTCTTGCTTTTGATTGATACTTTTCCTTGTCATTCAGCCAGTAAAAGATACCGATTGGAATAACTGATACAAATAAAACAGTCCCCAGAAAACTAAATATCTCATCTTTATCAGTTAGAAATGAGAACGAATGAATTCCCTCATCGAAATACCAGAGACCAAGTGAAATCACAAATGAAATCAGGATTAAAATAACGGGGAAAATTCTGCAGCAAAGTTTGTTTTTAGCCATTGGTCATTAAAGTTAAAATCGAAATGTCCTTAATTGGTAATAGCAGTCTTCGACTCCGCTCAGCCTGACAGTCACCCTGAGCGTAGTCGAAGGGTGACATACTAACAAACGACTTTTGAAATATTGATTATTATAATGAAAGTTTGGCTAAGTTATAATTCATTGAGATAACCAGCAACATCTTCCGCCCAATAGGTTAAAATCAAATCAACGCCGGCGCGTTTAAAAGCAAACATGGTTTCCAAAACGATTTTCTTTTCATCGATCCAGCCATTTTGAGCAGCTGCTTTTACCATTGAATATTCACCACTTACATTATACGCTACTAGCGGAATATTGAATTTTTGCTTTGCTTTTGAAATTATATCAAGATAAGCCAAACCCGGTTTTATCATCACCATATCAGCACCTTCGGCAATGTCCTGTTCAATTTCACGCATTGCTTCGTTTGCATTTCGGTAATCCATCTGGTATGTTTTTCGGTCACCAAAACTTGGAGCGCTGTCGGCAGCATCACGAAACGGGCCATAAAAACCTGAGGCATATTTTGCTGAATAAGCCATAATCGGAATTTTGTAAAAGCCATTTTTATCCAACGCTTCCCGAATGATTTTTACTCTGCCATCCATCATATCACTGGGGGCAATAATATCGGCACCGGCTTCAGCCAAAGAAACAGCTTGCTTTGCCAAGGTTTTTAAGCGTTAAATCGTTATCAACATCACCATCTACAATTGTTCCGCAATGACCATGATTCGTGTATTCACAATTACAAACATCTGCAATAATTAAAATCTCCGAAATCTCTTTTTTTATCGCTTTTATTGCCTGCTGAACGATACTGTAATCATGACACGCAACATCCCCGGTTTCATCTTTTTGTTCTGGTATTCCAAAAAGCAGAACAGCTTTGATTTTTTTCTGCCACAACACCTTGCACTTTTCTACCAGCAAGTCAACAGAAAATCGGTATTGCCCGGGCATGGAATTAATTTCCTGTTTTACATTCTCACCGTAAGTTACAAATAGTGGCATTGCCAAATCGTTTATAGACAATTGGGTTTCTGCAAACAATTCTCTCACTTGTGGATTGTATCGCATTCGTCGTAATCTGGTAATTGGAAATTGTGGTGATGACATGATTTTATTTTTTTCTAATTCGGCTTTAAATTTATATTACAAAGTGTTCGTAAGTTCTAAGATTGCTTCGTTACATTCGCAATGACAGAAATCTGAATAAATGCTGTCATTTCGACGAATGCATGAGGATTCAATCTCTGACTTTAGACATATTCTCTCCCAAATGGTCGTGATCGAGATGACAGAAATGAAATTCGTCATTGCGAACGAAGTGAAGCAATCTTATTTATTTCTTTTATAATAAATCATTTTTATCAGCTATCCTGAAATTTCCGGCCATGTAACTACATTGCTTTTTACACAAACTACCGTGGCCGGGTTTTCTTTCGTTTATCATAACCCGGGGTTGCGTTCGTGCCTCTCTTACCCCGGGCTACCAAAATCTGACCCGTACCGGGTCATTCTATTTTCACATCTAACATTTGCTTCGCGACATTCTCTGCAACGTCCCAAACATTTTCCAAAGTAGTTTCCTGTTTTATCTTTTTTAATTCATTGTATTCAGGTTTGTATGATAAAGCTCTAAAAATTACTTTATCTGGTAAAATCTCTGCATGCGCAGCCACCGGGATATCGGCAACCACCACCAATAATTTGCATAAATCGTCGCTCTGCGGAAACCTGTTTTTCAATGATTTCATTATTGATTTCCCTTACCATTTCAAGGCAAGTTTATTTTTTCTGTTTACCTGAATTACCAACGCTCCCTGTCCCGGTGATGGAATCATTTCATCCAGTGAAAAATAATTCTCTTCCGGAATTTCATAGCCCAGTCGCGTTAAACCGGCGGCGGCTAAAATGGTAGCATCGTATTCTCCATTCATTACTTTTTTCACACGGGTGTCAACGTTTCCACGGATGGATTTAAATTTCAGGTCAGGCCGTAAATGTTTTAACTGTTCCTGTCGCCCCGGACTACTTGTTCCAATTACACTTCCGGCTTCCAAATCATTTAACGTTTTCCCATTCTTTGTAACCAGCACATCGCGAACATCAACACGTTGAGGAAATGAAGCCAAAACCAAATCAGGGTGAGAATCTGAAGGTAAATCTTTTAAACTGTGAACTGCTAAATCTGCTTCGCCTGCCAGCAGTTTTTTCTCCAACCCTTTTACAAATACACCGGAGTTTCCAAATGCACTTAAAGGCGTTATTTGATCAATATCGCCTTTAGTTGTTACTTCCAGAAATTCAATAATTGTTTCAGGGAATTTTTGTAAAAGTAAATCTCGCACAATTTCAGATTGACGTAACGCCAACCTGCTTCCCCGTGTTGCAATTATCAATTTCTTGCTCATATTTGTTCTGCAAATTTCCCGATGATTATCATTGCCGGAGTTACCGGTTTTTCAGTGGCTATAAAATGTTCAACTTCACCTAAAACAGTGCTGTATTTTGTTTGTCCCGACTGTGATACTTTTGATAAAATCTGAACCGGTGTTGCTGGCGTCAATTTCAGAATCGAGTATATTTTTTGAAAACTCAACCAGATTATTTAGTCCCATATAAATTACCACTGGTGAACCGGATTTTAGAACATTCACTACTGTTTTCAAATCGGTGAAACTTCCATCAACACGGTGACCGGTATAAAAAAGCGCCATTCCGTTTTTTTCCCGTTCCGTTAAAGGAATTTCAAAAATTGAGGCTGCTGCAATTCCTGCGGTAATTCCCGGAATAACTTCATA
This sequence comes from uncultured Prolixibacteraceae bacterium, assembly GCA_963849775.1. GTDB lineage: Bacteria > Bacteroidota > Bacteroidia > Bacteroidales > Prolixibacteraceae > Draconibacterium. The sequence goes on from CAWKIX010000021.1 coordinate 16,590, forward strand.
ATTCAATTGATTTTCTTTGCAAAACCGAATCTCTTCTGCACCTCTTCCAAAAATCATCGGATCGCCGGCTTTCAGACGAACAACTTTTTTGTTTTCTTTCGCGAATTTTAAGAATGTAGAATGAATTTCATTTTGGCGTTCTTCCTGATTTTGCCCGTCTTTATATAGTTTTCCAACATAAATTTTTTCAGATTCCGGATTACACAAATCAAGTATTTCCTCTCCCGATAATGCATCATATAAAATAACATCGGCAGCTTTTAATCGATTAAGCGCTTTTATCGTGAGCAGTTCCGGATCGCCCGGACCGGCACCAACAATTGATATCAGATGCGGTAAATCCATTCTTCCAGTTCTTTCAAATAATCCATCGGATCGGGATATTCAAATTTATAATCTAAGCGGTTAACCAATTTGCTGTTATCCACAATTTTGTAATTATCCTTTCTGTCGACAAAATTTGGAATTGGCAGGTTTCCAACTTTGGCAGCTTTTGTGTAAAACTCCCTTTTTGTTGGATGATTGGTACAACACACATTAAAAACTTCGCCCCAAATTTCTTTTTCAATAACTTCTGCGATAATATTTACACAATCGTCGCGATGAACAAGATTGACCGGAATATCGCCACTTACATCTTTTTTGTTCAATAAAAACCGTGCAGGATTTCTATCCGCACCAACCATTCCGGCAATTCGCAGTATCGTAGTTTTTGTGCCATCAATTTCCTGAAGCATTTTTTCAGCTTTCAAAAGCGCCTTTCCCGAAAGTTTCTCTGGGTTACCAACCTCATTTTCTTTAACCTTTTTATTTGTACTTTCATAAACCGATGTTGAAGAAATAAAAATTACTTTCGGAATTTTCAGCTCCTTTATATAATTAATTATCTGTTTTATCTGGCCTGTAAAAACCTCTTCAACATTTTGAATCCGTTTTGGCGGAATTGAAATGATCAGCACATCGGTATTAAAAAAATTACCATAATCAATATCCATTGAATTAGCAGTAACATTCAAATAATAAGGCTGAATACCGGTGGTTTCAAGCATATTATAATTATCGTTGGAGGTGGTTGAACCTTTTACAATATATCTTTTTGATAAAAGTCGTTTGCCAACTGCCGTTCCCAGCCATCCGCATCCAAGTATTGATATTTGTGTTCTCATGCTATTTCAATTTTAATTTGTTGAATCGATTTTTCTGTCGCTTCTAAAGTTTGATCGATTAATGATTTTGATAATGTAGTTGCCAAAAACCAGGATTCAAAACCCGATGGTGGCAAGTGAATTCCGTTTTCCAACATTTCATGGAAATATATGGAAAACAGGTTCATATCAGCTTTTTTCAAATCGTTGAAAGTATTTATTTTTTCTTCTGAAAAGAATACACTGATCATTGAGCCGACCCGATTAATTTGAGCCGTTATTTCATTTTTCTGAAAAATAGCTGAAAGTCCTGTTTCAAGCTTTTCCCCGATATTTTCAAGAGTTTCATAGATTTCAGGCTTATTTTTTAATTCTGTCAGAACAGTTAATCCGGCTGTTGTTGCAATCGGATTACCGGATAAAGTGCCTGCCTGATAAACCGGTCCGGCCGGTGCCAAAAAATCCATTAAATATTTATTGCCAGCAATTGCACCAACAGGAAATCCACCACCAATAATTTTCCCGTAAGTAATTAAATCAGCATGAACATCAAAAACTTCCTGTGCACCGCCTGCTGCCAACCGAAAGCCAGTCATAACTTCATCAAAAATTAAAAGTGAGCCATATCGGTTAGCCAGTTTTCTTAATCCTTCCAAAAATCCTTTTTCGGGTGCAATGCAACCCATATTTCCGGCAACCGGTTCAACAATAATTGCTGCAACCGAATGTTCGTTTTTAGCCAGAATATTTTCAACTGAAACCAAATCGTTGTATTCAGCAATCTAATGTATTTCGGGCAACTTCAGCAGAATACACCAGGACTTGATGGTTTTCCCAATGTTAATGCGCCACTTCCGGCATTTACCAAAAATGTATCGGCATGACCATGATAACAGCCGTTAAATTTGATGATTTTTTCTCGTCCTGTAACAGCTCTGGCTATTCGAACAGCAGTCATACAAGCTTCAGTTCCTGAATTTACCAAGCGTACTTTTTCAATTCCCGGAACCATGGAAACCACTAACTCTGCCAGTTGAATTTCTTTTTCGGTTGCTAAACCAAAACTCGATGATTTTTCGAGCTGTTTTGATACTGCTTCTACAACCGGCTGCCAGGCATGACCAAAAATCATTGGTCCCCACGAACCGATATAATCAATGTAATTATTCCCATCCACATCGATTAAAATGCTTCCTTTTGCACTTTTAATAAATGTTGGGATTCCGCCCACTCCGGCAAATGTACGCACTGGAGAATTTACTCCACCGGGAATTGATTTTTGTGCCCTTTCAAAATATGTATTACTCGTTTCCCTGTTCATTTTTAGTGACTTGTTTCTGGTTGCAAAAGATTCAATTCTTTTACAGCAAATTCAACAAATGCCTTTTCTTCCTGAATTGGCGACTCAATAACCTGATTTGAAAAAATCTGTTTCGCGCGGTTTCCGGTTGTGTTGCCAATGGCAAAAATAATTGCAGATTCAGAAATGATATTTCCATAATCAACAAAACTTTCAATTCCGCTTGGACTAAAAAAAAGCCAGGCATCAAAATCAATATTTAATTTTTGAACAACCGGCAAATTTCGGTACACTTCAGTTTCAAAAAGTTGAATATTTTTTGAATCAATTTCAGCTTGAAATGTATTTAATGATTTATCACTTTTTAGATAAACAACTGTTTTCCCAACGCATTTTTTAGTTACCAGTTCAGCTAAAGATTTTGCATTATTTTGTTTTGAAATGGTAATTTCACTTGATAAATCACTCAAATTCTCAGCCTGTTTTTGGGAGATGCAAAAAATGGAATCTGTTGATTTTAAACCAATTTCAGCATGGTATTTTTTCAACCATTTTGCTGTCTGATTGCTTGTAATTGCCCAACTTTTACTCTTATTCTTTAGCGTATTAAAAAGCGAAAAATCAGGTGATATAAATTCAATTTCAATAAGCGGCTTATCGATAAAAGAGACACTATTCTCCTGTAACCAGTTTCTGGTTTCATCAGCTATTTTCCGTCCTATAAAAATTGAATAACTCATTTATTAAATTCATGTCGTTTAGTTAAGAAAAAGACTTCGACTACGCTCAGTCTGACTGTCATCCTGAGTACCGCCTCAGGCGGGAAAGGGTGATCCAAAGACCTAAAGTCTGATATTAAAAAACCTTAACTAAACTTTGATTTATTAATGTTTAAATTCTTTCCCCTCTTTAATTTCAGCAACATAATTTTTGCGGATAACAAAATCGCCAAAACGTTCCCCTTTATTTCTTGTTTTTGCAAAATCTTTAATTATCGGCTGCAACTCTTCCAGTATTTTATCTTCCTGAATGGTTTCACGATAAAGCCTATTTAAGCGATCACCTTCAAAACTTCCACCCAAATACAAATTATAATAGCCAGGCGCTTTTCCAATTAAAGCAATTTCAGCCAAATACGGGCGACCACAACCATTTGGGCAACCAGTCATTCGGATTACGATTTCCTCTTTGGTTAGTTCAAATTCAGCTAAAATTTCATCGATTTTTGTAATTAGCGTTGGCAAATATCTTTCCGCCTCGGCAAACGCTAGCGGGCAAGTTGGCATTGCCACACAAGCAATTGAATTTTTACGTAATCCTGAAATATCTTCCGGTGAAACGTTGTGTTTCTTTAGAATTTTATCGACTTGCTTTTTTACTTTTTCCGAAACACCTGAAATAATCAGGTTCTGGTTTCCGGTTAAAATAAATTGTCCGTCAGAAATTTCGGCAATTTCTTTAAGTGCCGTTTTCAAAGTTTTTATCTTCCGTATTTCGAACACGGCCGCCTTCAACAAAATAAGTTAAATGCCATTTTTCGTCAACGCCTTTTTTCCAGCCAAAATTATCGCCGTTTCTTTCGAATTTTATGGGTGCTGCTTCACCAAACTGAAATCCCAAAAGTTTTTCCCATTCGGCTTTTATCCAATCAATTCCAAGCCGATCAACTGTATATTTTAATCGTGCCTGTTTACGGTTTTGCCGATCGCCATTATCGCGCTGAATCATCACAATTTTCTCTGCAACATCAATTACCTGTTCAGGTTTACACGAGCCGATAACTGTTCCCAATCGCGGATACGTTTCAGGAACGCCAAACGTGGTTCCAAAACCACCACCAACCGACACATTGTAGCCAACAATTTTTTTGTTTTTTACGATGGCAATAAATCCTAAATCCTGTGAATACATATCGCAATCATTTTGCGGTGGAATTACTACTGCAATCTTGAATTTACGCGGCAAATAACGATTTCCATATAGTGGTTCGAATGTTTCTTTACTGTCAGCAACCAGTTTCTGATCAAGCCAGATTTCATGATAAGCTTTTGTTTTAGGCAGAAGATGCAACCCAATATTTTGAGCCAGCTCAATGGTTTCAGCGTGTAATGGCGACTCTGCCGGATTGGCGTGGCTCATCACATTACGGTTTACATCACCACAAGCAGAAATGGTATCCAGCACACTTTTGTTAATCCCCTGCAATGTGGCTTTCATATTCTTCTTCAGAACTCCATGCAACTGAAAAGTCTGGCGTGTTGTTAATTTCAACGTGCCATTTGCATAAGTATCCGAAAGATTATCCATACTCAGCCACTGTTCGGGAGTGACAAGGCCACCCGGCATGCGCACCCGAATTAGAAAAGAATAGGCTGGCTCCAGTTTTTGATATTTTCTTTCCTTATCGAGATCGCGATCAGTTTGCTGATAAAATCCGTGAAACTTTGAAATTTGTGTATCACTTGGCGCAATCGCACCTGTAATAGGATCGGCCATGCTTTCAACCAACGTTCCATGCAGGTAATTACTATCGTATTTTATCTTTTCAACTTCGGATAACTCTTCCCAATTAATTGTATCGCTCATAATTTCTTTTTTAGTAAACGTCCGATTGGAATCGTTTTTCCCTTTTTAACTTTTTGACGTATTCAGCAGCTTTTGCTTCGCTAATTCCGCCTTGCTCTTTAATAATCTGCAACAGTGTTTTATTTACGTCCTTTGCCATGTGCTTCATGTCGCCACACAAGTAAAAATAAGCTCCTTCTTCAAGCCATTTAAATACTTCTTCCTTGTTTTCCAATAATTTATGCTGTACGTAAATTTTTTCTTCCTGATCACGAGAAAAAGCTACATCCATTCTTTCAAGGTGTTGTGTTTCAAGCAATTTTTGCCATTCTACCTGATAAAGGAAATCGGCACTAAACCTTCGATCACCAAAAAACAACCACGAGCCTCCTTTTAAATCATTCATTTCGCGATGTTGCAAAAACGCTCTGTAAGGAGCAATTCCGGTTCCGGCTCCAACCATTATAATTTTTGAACCATTTAATGGCATTTTAAACGAAGGATTCTTGTCGATATAAATTGGAATTGCATCGTCCATATCCAGAATATCAACCATATTGGAAGAACAAGCTCCCACTCGTTTCCGATCTTTATTTTCGTAGCGAACAACAGAAACAGTAATATGAACTTCCTCTCCAACTTTATCCATACTTGACGAAATAGAATACAAGCGCGGAGGTAGTGGCCGAAGAATCTGAACCAGTTTATTAGGATGCCATTCAAAAGGAAAATCTTCCAAAAGATCCAGTAAATCATGACCATACAAATATTTATCCAACGCCTCATCATCTTTCAGCAGTTTCTCCACCTCTTTAATTTGAGTTTTTTCTGAATATTTCTGAATCATATCTACCGAAAGAACCGTAATTTCAAGGTGATGGGACAAAGCTGTTTTTATCGGAACTTCTCCTATTTCCAAATCAACCAAATGATCCGGATCAAAACCTGTATGCTCCAAAATCTGATCAACCAGCGTTTCGGGATTAGCGGTGAATATTCCGACCGAATCTCCGGGTTCATAAGTTAAACCTGAATCATCAAGCGCCAATTCCAAATGGTACACCTCTTTATCCGAATCCCGACCTGTTATTTCAACTTTTTCAAGAATGGTTGCCATAAATGGATTTTTCTTTGAGTATTCAACCTTTGTTTCCTCAATCGGTTTACTGATTGCCTCAACCGGCACTGCTGCGGGAGTTAAATTGGCAAGCAGATTATTCATCCAACGGTCGGCATCCACCTCATAGTCAACATCGCATTTTACAAGCGAAGTAACGCTGTAAGCTCCAAGATTTCTGCAGGCGGTATAAATGTCTTCACCTGTTTTACAGAAATGTTTGTATGTTTTGTCGCCCAAAGCCAGAACCGAAAAATTAAGTCCGTTCAATTTTGGCGCTCTTTTTCCGGTAACAAATTTGTAAAAATCTTCTGCCATATCCGGCGGTTCACCTTCGCCATGTGTACTCACAATAATTGCCAGGTTGTCTTCTTCCTGCAGCTTTTTATAATTGTAATCGTACATGCTAAATACATTGGCAGAAATATTTCTGAATTTGGCTTTTTCGGCAAGCGTATCTGCCAAAGATTGTGACCGACCGGTTTCTGAACCATACAAAATGGTAAGATTTGTTGTTGGTGTCTGCACACTTTCAACAACTTCCTCAACCAGAGGAGATGCAGAACCGTTTACAGGTGTTGAACCATTCAACCCTGCAAGTCTTCCTTCGAAATAACCGTTTAGCCAGATAACCTGTTCTTTTGTTATTCCGCTAACCAACTCATTTAAAGCGGTTAATTGTTTTTCATTTAATTGATTTGACTTCAAACTCATAAATTCACAATCTACTTTTCAAGAGTTAAAAACTCTTTGATTTTATTTCTTAATCGAATCGATTCATAAACATCTTCGCCGTTTGATGCGACAGCAACTGTCATCTTTCCATTTTTATAAATTGCCGGTGATACAAACTGGCACAATTCAGGTTTATCATGAATATTTACCAAAACGCCGTATTCAATGCCATCGGAAAGAATTTGCTGATTTAGTTCATCGTTATTCGTACACGAATACAGCATGAAATATCCTTTTAACTTCTCATTTGAATATTCAGATTCAAAATAATTAACTCCACTATTTTTTATGTCATCACAAACATCAATAGCAAGCACTTCAATTTCAGCATCAAAACGCTGTAGTAATTTCAACTTTTTAAAGGCACTTTGTCCGCCACCAATCAGTAGTATTTTTTTGCCGGAAATATCAATTGAAACCGGCATGAAATTCTTTTTTACATTATTCATACTAAAACTTATATTTCATATTCAATTGGTGTTTCTTTCACCCGTCCAAAATTGCTGCGCTGCCAAAGCCTTTCATGAAAATAATAAAGGGTCATCTTTGTGAAAAGTTCTATTCCTCCGATAGAAACCGCAAAATTCAGGTTTCCAACAATAAGCCATGATATTAATATGGTATCAATTGTACCTAACGTTCTCCACGAAATGGCTTTCACCAAGCTTCGATAACCTTTTTCCGTAGCTTTTCCATTTGTACTATTTCGTCTCATAAACAATTTTTTCACAGAACAGTTTTACTTCATCTTCAATAATTTCATTTGCCATTGCAAGTTTTTCCATTCTTTGACTGATGTTTTTCTTTATTTGTTTTTCAATTATTTCAATATCGAAGAGTTCTACATTCGGCAATTTTCCAACTTCGGGGTCAATATCCCGCGGCACCGCCAAATCAAGCATGTACATTGGTTTTCCAATATTAAAGCTTTCCTTTTTTATTATATAATGAGGCGCGGCAGTAGCTGATATCAATACATCTGTTTTTTGAAGCGTTTCGTAAAGTTGATCAAAACGAAAGGCTTTTGCTCCAAATTTATCAGCAAGTTCTTTGGCTTTATCAAAAGTTCGGTTTCCTATAAAAACAGGTTCAACATCTTTTTTCAATAAGAATTTTATGATTTTCTCATTTAATGCATTTACACCGATGACCGTAATCTTAAGGTCTTTTATGTCACCAATTTTATCGAAAAGAAAATGCACTGCGGCCTGACTGTGTGACATTGCACCTTTCGAAATTCCGGTTTCTTTTCGAACTTTTTTACCCACGTAAAGCGCTGTTTGAAATAATTTATGCAGGCTTTTATCCAGTTGACATTTTTTAGCAGCGTCCTGATAAGCAGTTTTCACCTGGTTTACAATTGCCGATTCTCCAATTAATGAAGACTCAAGTCCGGATACTACCCGAAATAAATGTTTTACAATGTAATCGGGGATTTCACCAACACCATAATACCATTCAACCCTGTTACAGGTTTGAATTAACACGCCTGAATTTCCGTTTACATAGTCGTTTTCGGAAATAAAATTTTCCATTAACCCAAGCGACTTATTCCAATCTATTTTTGATAACCCTATCATAGTTTATAAAAAAAAAGCCTTTCTGTTTAGCAGAAAGGCTCTTATAAAAGTATGGTTTTACCTAATATCTTTTTTTTGCTTCCTGCACATCAATTTTGTTACAACAGTTACACATCATTGTACATGTCATACAAACCATCAATATGTAGGAATTAAAGTTCTTCATTGTTCATGTGTGACTTTTGTCACATGGCAACAAATATATATTAATATTCTTTTGTCCGTATATTTTTTAATCACTTTTTTTAATTCAGTCTAAATAAATTAAAGTTGTGCTAAAATTTCTTACTTAACAATGCAAAAATTTGTGAAATTATGGCGTTACTTCTAATATGATCCCTTAAAACAAGGGATATACATATAACGTCCTCTATTTAAATACCTTACCGGAATATGGAAAAAAATAATTCCATGATAACCATTTAACAAACAGGCACTTAATTAAAAGCAAATATTTATATGCTTTTGTATAACATTTTTACCTGATAAATGTGTCCTTGATTGTTAATAAATTATTACTATTTTTGGTGGCCTTTCACGGGAATTAGGTGATAAAGCAATTAAAAATCAAATCAAAAACGATATAAAATGAAAGTTTACAAGACTGATCAGATTAGAAACATTGCCTTAATAGGTAATGCCGGCAGTGGGAAAACCACCCTTGCAGAAGCCATGCTTTTCGAGGGTGGAGTAATTAATCGAAGAGGTGAAGTAACCGCAAAAAATACAGTTTCCGACTTCAGCCAAATAGAGCAGGATTATGGCAATTCAGTATTTCCTACCTTGCTATATACTGAATATAATGGAAAGAAAATTAATATTCTTGATGCCCCGGGAATGGATGATTTGTGTGGAGGGGTTGTTTCTTCACTTTACGTTTCTGAAATGGCTTTATTAACCATCAATGCTTCAAACGGTATTGAATCCGGAACAGAAAGTGCATACCGCCATGCCGACGCGTCAAAAACTCCGTTAGTAATTGTTTTCAACCAGTTGGACCATGAAAATTCTAATTTCGATTCAGCACTTGATCAGTGCAAAAATGCATTTGGTAATAAAGTAACCGTTATCCAGTATCCGGTTGATGCAGGCCCTGGATTTTCTTCAATCATTGATGTTTTGAAGATGAAAATGTATAAATACGGAGCTAACGGTGGCGCACCCGAAATAGTTGATATTCCTGCATCAGAAAAAGACAAGGCCAACGAATTACATAACGAATTGGTTGAAATGGCGGCTGAAAACGAAGAAGCGTTGATGGAACTTTACTTTGACAAAGGTTCGCTTACTGAAGATGAAATGAGGAAAGGAATTAAACTTGGATTAATTGAGCGTAGCCTTTTCCCTGTTTTTTGTACAGGGGCAAAGAAAAATATTGGAGTTGGCCGTTTACTGGAATTCATTTCAAATATTGCACCGGCGCCAGATGAAATGAAACCAATACCCGTAGTTAGCGGTAATGATTTGAAAATGGATGAATCGGAAAAACCGAGTCTTTTTGTTTTCAAAACATCCGTTGAGTCGCATGTTGGTGAAATAACATATTTCAAAGTAATGTCGGGAAAAATTACCGAAGGAATGGATCTAATTAATTCAACCAACAGCGCAAAAGAACGGCTTTCGCAAGTTTTTGTATCGGCAGGAAAAAACCGCGAAAAAGTGGATGCATTAGTAGCAGGTGATTTGGGATGTACGGTTAAACTTAAAGAAACCCGTTTTAACCAAACACTTACAACAAAAGATGCCGAAACAAAATACCGGCCTATTACATTTCCAAAACCCAGAATTACCACCGCTGTAAAAGCTGTAAATGATTCTGATGATGAAAAAGTAGGAGAAGTTTTAAGCAAAATAAAATTTGAAGACCCAACATTCATTATTGAATATTCAAAAGAACTAAAACAGTTGCTGGTTCATGCGCAAGGTGAATATCATCTGAATGTTTTGAAATGGCATTTCGATCATATCCATAAAATTGAATTTAATTTCTTAACACCAAAAATACCTTATCGCGAAACAATTACAAAAGCAGCACAAGCTGATTACCGTCATAAAAAACAATCGGGAGGTGCAGGCCAGTTCGGAGAAGTTCACATGATTATTGAACCTTATGAAGAAGGCGCCAAACCAAAAACGATGTTTAAATTTGGAGATAAAGAGCAAAAAATTTCTCTTCGTGATGTACAGGAACATCCGCTGCCATGGGGTGGAAAGCTCGTTTTTTGCAACAGCATTGTTGGAGGTTCAATTGATGCACGCTTTTTACCAGCTATTCTGAAAGGAATAATGGAAAAAATGGAAGAAGGGCCGCTTACCGGATCTTATGCACGCGACATTATTGTATATGTGTACGATGGAAAAATGCATCCTGTTGATTCAAACGAAATCTCGTTTAAACTGGCAGGAAGAAATGCATTCAGCCAGGCATTTAAAAATGCCGGTGCAAAAATTCTGGAACCGATTTATAATTTGGAAGTTTGGGTTCCATCAGACAGGATGGGTGATGTAATGAGCGACCTGCAAGGCCGTCGTGCCATGATTATGGGAATGGGTTCTGAAAAAGGACTTGAAAAGATTTCAGCTAAAGTGCCTTTGAAAGAGATGAATAAATATACCACCTCGCTAAGTTCAATAACCGGTGGTCGGGGAGTGTTCTCGATGGACTATGATAATTATGAAAAAGTACCTACGGATGTACAGGATGAACTGCTGAAAGCATACGCTGAAGAGCAGGATGAAGAATAGAAATTTCTAATCCATTTTACTATAAACTAAACAGAGACCCTGGTGCGAAAGTGCCGGGGTTTTCTTTTGCATTCGACTGCAATTTTCACCTAATAGTGTTACATTTAATTAAAACCAATACCAATTTTCCAAACTGATTTTCAATATCATGAAAACCAAAATGTCAATCAGGTTATACTTAAATCCAATATTATGAAACGGTTAATTACTGTCGCTGAATTCCCAACTCAGTATGATATCAAATACAGTTTATTAAAAGACATGCTTGATCAGGCAGGAATTCCATATTTAGAAGTGAATGAAAATATGCGGGGATTAAAACCATTTCCAATTAGTCCAGGTAATATTTCAATTGAGATAAAGGTTTATGAAGAATACCTGGGAGAAGTTGCAAAAATCATAGAATCAATAAAATAATGTTTTAGCTTTTAAATCTTATTAAATAGATTTAACTTGATTATTCTTAGCAATTATTAAAATGGTTCAAACAATTTTAGGATCGGGCGGTGCAATTGGAATTCCATTGGCAAAGGAACTTAAAAACTACACAGACAGAATCAGGTTAGTTAGCCGAAATCCAAAAAAAATTAACGATACAGATGAGCTTTTTCCATTAGATGTTTACGATTTATCGCAAATTGACAAAGCAATTGAAGGCAGTACAGTAGTTTATGTTACAATAGGTTTTGAATACCGCATTAAAGTGTGGCAAAAAATTTGGCCTTCTTTTATGAAAAGAAGTAATCGAAGCTTGCAAAAAGCATCAATCAAAACTGGTATTTTTTGATAATGTTTATATGTATGATAAATCAGCCATTCCTTTTATGACAGAAGATTCGCCTTTAAATCCACCCAGCAAAAAAGGTAAAGTTCGTTTACAGCTTCACGAAATGATTATGAATGAAGTAGCAAAAAACAATTTAACCGCTTTGATTGCCAGGGCAGCCGATTTTTACGGACCAGAAAACCATGGAAGCGCTTTGTCAATTATGGTTGCTGAAAACCTGATAAAAGGAAAGAAAGCTCAGAGTTTTGGAAATATAAATACAATTCATACATACACTTTCACACCCGATGCTGCCAAAGCAACTGCAATTCTGGGAAATTCAGATGATGCATGGAACCAGGTTTGGCATTTGCCAACAACAAAAGAAAAAATTACAGTGAAAGGCTGGATTGAACTGATTGCCAAAGAACTTGAAGTTGAACCACGAATTCAACAAGTTCCTGTTTGGATGATCCATGCCATAGGGATTTTTGTTCCAATAATGCGCGAGTTCCCGGAAATGATTTACCAAAATGACCTGGATTATATTTTCGATAGCAGCAAATTTGAAAAACGATTTGGAATTACTGCTACACCTGCTGAAATTGGCATAAAAGCTATGGTTGATGACTTGCGAAAAAGAATGAAGCCTTAACAAAATTATTTCTAATTTCACATCCAACCGGGATTTTATAAATCATTAATTGTTACGTTTCTATAAATTTCAATACATATTCTGCAAATTGTTAAAATTTTAAGAAAACCAAAAACTACATATCATGAACATCAGTTATTCACAACCACTTTCCAAAGGTTGGAACCGTATGAAAAAATCCTTGTTTCAACCTTTTGATCTTTCTAAATGGCTCAGAATAGGTTTCACCGCCTGGCTTGCCAGTTTTACCGACTGTAATGGCAGTGGCGGAGGTAATGGAGGAAAGCGCGGATTAAATTACGATGACGCGTGGAGCGACTTTTTCAGTTTCCCGCAAACAGCCACGAACTGGTTGATGGAGCATCCGGTTTGGTTTAATTTAATTATTGTTGGGTTAGTATTTCTTATACTAATAGTTGCTGTTATTATCTGGGTTAGTTCACGAGGCAAATTTATGTTCCTTGATAACGTTGCAAATAATAAATCAGAAATCAGTGTTCCCTGGCGCGAATACAGGAAAGAGGGTAATTCGTTATTCCTTTGGGAATTTTTCTTTGGTTTATTGGGCTTTGCTGTATTTGTTCTGTTCCTGATCTATTGTTTTGTAACAGCCAGAAATCTATATTATGCAGACCTTCCAGGATTAGCAATATTCTGGTCGGTTACAGTAATGGTTTTTATGCTTATCGGATACCTTATTGTTTTTGGTTATATTTCACTCTTTCTGAAGGATTTTGTAGTTCCAATAATGTATAAACATCGCGTTGGTGTTATTAGAGGATGGGGAATATTTTTGAAATTGCTTTCATCTCATTTCTTTTCATTTATTGGGTATGGGCTATTTAAATTCATACTCGGAATAGCCATTGCTATTGGGGTTATTTTCTTTGCACTAATTACTTGTTGTATAGGTTTACTGCTTATTGCTTTGCCTTATATTGGCGCAGTAGTTTTATTACCAATAACTTATACTTTACGGGCGTTTAGCATTGAGTTTCTTGCACAATTTGGAGATACTTTTAACGTGTTGCCAGTTGCAGAAAATGAAATACGTGAAGAGAATAATTCATGAGTTATTAACCCCCAAAAGCACTTGCAATAAAGCGATAAGAATAACTGAGAATTCAATATATATTGAATTGATTGTAGTTATACAAATAATAATTGAACAGAATTTTTAAATACTGTTGCTAATCTTTCCCTCTGAAAAGATGGAAAAAACCGTTTTTATGCCTTTTCACTCCATCGCGACCAATACCTTCAACAGTGTAATAATAAACTCCCGGGCTTGCATATCGTCCGGCCAGTAGGCGGCCATCCCAAACAGTTTCAGTATAAGTATTATCGAAACCGCGAACATCACCGCTCTCCCAAAAATGAATTCGTTGTCCCCAACGGTTAAAAATGCTGATTTTAATGCTTTGCATAGAGAAAAATTTCACTGCAAATAAATCATTAACTCCGTCGCCATTTGGAGTAAATACGTTCGGCACAGTAATAAAAGAGCTATCAATAGTAATATAATCCTCCATATAGGCAGTATCAATGCAAACCAGGTTCAAACTTTGGTTTATTTTTTTGGAAACCAGTTTTACCATATAAGTTCCTGTATTCTCGTAAATATAAACCGGGTTCTCATTAACCGCATATTGCATAATACTGTCGTCAGGATTTGTACTTCCGTTTAAATTATTCTTTAAATATTCCAGATCATAAAAGAAAAACCACTCATACTCATCACCATTTTCCGATTGATTGATAAAATTCACAGTAAGCGGCGCTTCTTTTTGTTGTTTGTTGCTTTGCTCTCCAAAATCAACAGTAAATTTGGCTTTAGTAACAATTGATGTATACGATACAGTTGCATTGGCTTCACACGAATACTGATCAAATACCCGGAAAGTGTAATCGGTGTTTTGAGTTGGCGGATCAAATATCTGCACATTCTGGAGCAATGAAACCACCTGGTCCCCTTTTTCCATTGCATTTGAACATTTTTAGGAACCGATAATTCCGTATTATCAGCAAGATCATAATATTTCAAATCGGCAGTTGAAAAGTGCCTTCCATTTTAAACCAGTCACAATTCGTTTCAGAAACAATTCCACTGGCAGTGTACCAGTTGTTAAAAACCCAGGCACGATAAATTTCTGTGTTTGCGCCCTGCGTTATGGTAACACGGTAACAACCATTTTCCAATCCGTTAATTTCGGATGTCGGTCCTTCAATGGATTCAGACACAACCAATGCAAAAGTTGCTGTTTGCGGATCGTACTTTTCCCACATAAAAGTTTTTGTTCCCGACAACGCAGTTGAAGCCTGCAACATGGCAACCGGCGGGACTTCGTTACTGGTACAAAAAATATAAATACTGTCAGTTTCAGAAAATACCGGATAGGAAGTTTTATTCGATCCGGAAGCTCCGGGAGCGGTTATTTGTGCTGACAGAAACAGAGGACTCAGAAATAAAAAAAACAGAACATGGATTATTAACCCTAAACGATTCATAAATTCAATTATTTGAGTTACAATAATAACGTATAATTTTTATTTAATTGTTTGGTTCCGCAATAAAAATCAGCCAAAACAGGCATTTTTGACACAACCTGAAATTTGTTAATAAAAGAGCTTTCAAATTCCTGAAAATAAATTGAACAACTTTTACATTTGTTTCTTCTAATGAAAGAAAAGAAACCAAAGTGCTCGAATATTTAAAAGATCTCAATAAAAATCAGTATGATGCTGTAATACGAACGGAAGGCCCTGCGCTTGTAATTGCTGGCGCCGGATCTGGAAAAACCCGTGTTCTTACGTACCGCATTGCACACTTGTTAAAACAGGGCGCAAGGCCATCAAGTATTTTGGCGCTCACCTTTACCAACAAGGCTGCCCGCGAAATGAAAGAACGAATAGCAGCTGTGGGTGGTGAAAATCTGGCCCGTTACCTGTGGATGGGCACCTTCCACAGTATTTTTGCGCGAATGCTGCGCGCTGAATATGAAATAATCGGCTATCCATCAAATTTTACTATTTATGATAGCGCCGACAGCAAAAGCCTTATAAAAACGATTATGAAAAGCAAGCAGCTTGATGATAAGGTTTATAAACCAGGCGTTGTTACCAGCCGCATTTCAATGGCAAAAAATAACCTGATTACGCCTTCTGTTTATGCCAATAACAGCGAAATCAGGCTTGTTGATCAAAATATGCGCATGCCAGCAATTGCAGAAATTTACAAGGAATATACCAAACGTTGTTTCCTTTCAGGAGCCATGGATTTTGATGATCTTTTACTGAAAACCAACCTGCTTTTTCGCGACCATCCGGAAATATTAAAAAAATACCAGGACCGGTTTGATTATGTTCTGGTTGATGAATACCAGGATACTAATTTTGCTCAATACCAAATTATTAAAAGATTATCATCAAAAAATAACAACTTATGTGTTGTTGGCGATGATGCTCAAAGTATCTATTCTTTTCGTGGCGCACGAATTGAAAATATTCTCAATTTTAAAAATGATTATCCCGACCATAAAATATTTAAACTGGAACAAAATTACCGTTCAACAAAAACAATTGTAAATGCTGCAAACAGCATAATTGCCAAGAACAAACGCCAAATTCCGAAAACCGTTTTTTCAGAAAATATGGAAGGGAATACAATCAAGATTTTATCGGCCCTTACCGACAATGAAGAGGGTTTTATGGTAGTTAGTGAAATTTCTGAAACACAGTTGCGAAATCATTACCGCAATTCTGATTATGCCATTTTGTACCGCACAAATGCACAATCGAGAATTTTTGAAGAAGCCTTACGGAAAAGAAATATTCCATATAAAATTTATGGTGGCTTAAGTTTTTACCAACGAAAAGAAATTAAAGATTTACTTGCATATTTCGCATGACAATTAACCCGGCAGATAATGAAGCGTTAAAACGAATAATTAATTATCCCGCCCGGGGAATTGGCGCAACTACCCTATTAAAATTAGAAGACGCAGCTGTTGCAAGGCGAAACATCAATTTGGCAAATATTATTACAACTCGAAATGATTAAATCCTGCAAAGCTAAATAAAGGAACAATTTCAAAAGTGATGAATTTTGTTCGACTAATTCAAAAGTTCCAGGAATTTGACAAAGAAAACCATGCTTTTGACACAGCAAAAATGATTGCTGAGAAGACAGGAATTTTGACTGAGTTATACAATGATAAATCGCCGGAAGGAATAAGCCGGCATGAAAACATCCAGGAATTACTAAATGGTATCCAGGAATTTAGTTTAAATGCAAAAGAAGAAGGCCTGCCCGACAAATTGGAAAATTACCTGGAAGATGTTGCACTTTTAACTGATCAGGACAATGAAAAAGAGGAAGATCGTGACAAGGTTACTTTAATGACAATTCACTCAGCAAAAGGACTTGAATTTAAAAATGTATTTGTTGTTGGAATGGAAGAAAATTTGTTCCCATCGCAGCGCCAGGGAGAAAAACACAGTGAAGAAGCATTGGAAGAAGAACGGCGGCTTGTTTTATGTGGCACTAACACGGGCAGAAGAAAACGCATGGTTCTCTTATGCAAATCAACGGTATCGCTGGGGAAGCCTTGATTTTTGTACTCCCAGCCGTTTTCTTGAAGAAGTAGATGAACATTTTATTGAAAACAACTCATTTCAAATCTTTCAGCGCAAACGTACATCACAATCTCAAAATACAACAGAAACAAAGCAATCAGCTTTTAACAGGAGCGAAACATTTGAAAAATTTCAGTCTAGGAAATACAAGAAATCTTCCCGGTAAAAAACTGGTCGGGATGAATCGCTCACTTGAAAAACAAGCTGAGTTTATTGGTGACGATCCAACGAAAATCCAATCAGGAATGAAAGTCGAACATCAGCGTTTTGGTGAAGGAAAAGTTTTAAAAGTTGAAGGCGAAATGCCAAACATTAAAGCAACAATTTTTTTTCAAAATTATGGTCAAAAGCAATTACTGCTGAAATTTGCAAAATTGAAGATCAAGGGTTAATGATATTTTAAAATAATATATTGCTGATACAGCTGTAAAATCAAAATTAGCTGCAATAAATAATACGAATTTGAGTTTCACGAATAAATCATTAGTTTTGCATCAACTTCAAGAGTTAACTTCCTGACAATTAAAATAAATAAGTTATAACAGTTACATTTAAACATGGATTACAACACAAATCGGAAAAAACTCCCGCTTCCGGAATACGGGCGAAACATACAAAATATGGTTGATTACCTGTTTACCATTGAAGACAAGGACAAAAGAAACAGGTCGGCGCAAACGGTAATTGATGTAATGGGGAATCTCTATCCTTATTTACGTGATGTTGCTGAGTTTAAACACAAACTTTGGGACCATTTGGCAATTATGTCTGATTTCAACCTGGATATTGATTATCCTTATGATCCACCAACACCCGATACACTTACTTGAGAAACCTAAAAATTGTTCCTTATAACCAAAACTACATTAAATACAAACATTACGGACACACCATGGAATTGCTGATAAAAAAGGCAATTGAAATGGAAGGTGAGGAAAAAGAAATCATAATTGAACAGTTGGCCAATCAAATGAAAAAGCTGTATCTGACATGGAATAAAGATGCCGTGGAAGATGGAAAGATTTTTATGGATTTGGAAGAATTGTCAAAGGAAATGTTGAAATTGGCAGTGATCATTCAACTTACAGAAACAAAAGCTATTCTGGGGAAACCAAAAAAGAAAAAAACTAAAAAGAGATAATTCTATTACCAGTTTCAGATGGCAACATTCACAATTGAAGGTGGTCACCATTTAAATGGAATCATTGAACCTCAGGGGGCTAAAAACGAAGCGCTCCAGGTAATTTGTGCCGTGTTATTAACATCTGAAGATGTGATAATAAAAAATGTACCCGAGATAAGTGATGTTTTGAAATTGGTTGAAATTCTTGGCGATATCGGTGTTAAAACCGAAAGAATAAAAAAAGGAGTATTCAGATTCAATGCTTCCAATGTAAACATTGATTTTCTTAAAAGCCCTGATTATGCAACAAAAGCGTCCAGTTTACGCGGTTCAATAATGATAATCGGTCCACTGTTGGCCCGATTTGGCAAAGGGTTTATACCTCAGCCCGGTGGCGACAAAATTGGACGGCGGCGTGTTGACACACATTTTATTGGTTTGCAAAAACTTGGGGCAAATTTTCAGTTCGATGCTGAAAAACATTGGTATTATGTTTCAGCCAACAAACTAAAAGGTTCTTACATGCTTCTTGAAGAAGCCTCAGTTACAGGAACGGCAAATATTTTAATGGCCGCAGTTTTGGCAGAAGGAACAACTACTATTTACAATGCGGCCTGTGAACCATATTTGCAACAGCTTTGTAAAATGCTTGTTTCGATGGGCGCCAAAATTTCAGGAATTGGTTCAAATTTACTGATTATTCAAGGTGTAACATCATTGAAAGGATGTAACCATCAGATTCTTCCTGATATGATTGAAGTTGGCAGCTTTATTGGGTTGGCAGCAATGACAGCATCTGAAATCATCATTAAAAATGTTGGAATAGAGCATCTTGGTATCATCCCCAATTCTTTTCGCCAACTTGGAATTAAAGTAGAACAGGTTAATGATGATCTTGTTGTAAAAGATACTGAGCATTATGAAATTGAATCGTACATTGATGGCAGTATAATGACAATTTCAGATGCTCCATGGCCCGGCCTTACGCCCGACCTTTTGAGTGTTTTCCTGGTGGTTGCCACACAAGCGAAAGGAAGTGTACTTATCCATCAGAAAATGTTTGAAAGTCGTTTGTTTTTTGTTGATAAACTGATTGATATGGGTGCGCAAATTATTTTATGCGACCCTCATCGTGCAACCGTTATCGGACTTAACAGGGAACATTTTCTTCGTGCAACAAAAATGACATCTCCGGATATAAGGGCTGGAATAGCATTGTTGATTGCAGCAATGTCAGCAAAAGGCACAAGTACAATTGAAAACATTGAACAAATTGACAGGGGATACGAAAATATTGAAGGACGCTTAAATTTGTTGGGAGCAAAAATCACTCGTTTGTAACATTTAAGTCAAACGGTCTGATTTTTGTAAACTTTACAAATAAAAAACTGTTATGTTATAAATTATATCTATTAGTAATACTATTATGAAAAAATTAATTTTAGTTTTAACAATTGTTATTGCCTTTTCAGGAGCATTATTTGCACAGCAGAAAATTGGGACGGGAATTGGAAATAAAGCGCCTGAACTTATTGGCAAAACGCCAACCGGAGAAACCATTAAATTATCAGACACTAAAGGAAAATTGGTTCTTCTTGATTTTTGGGCCGGATGGTGCGCACCCTGCAGAAAGGAAAATCCAAACGTGGTTAAAACCTATAAGGAATATAAAAATAAGAAATTCACAAATGGCAATTCTTTTACTGTTTTCAGTGTATCTCTTGACCAAACTGCCGATATGTGGAAAAAAGCCATTGCCGATGATAATCTTACCTGGCCATACCATATAAGCGACCTGCAGTACTGGAATTCAAAACATGCTGCCATTTATGGTGTTCGCCAAATACCATCTAATTTTTTAATTGATGAAAACGGAATCATTCTTGCAAGAGATTTGCGTGGTCCACTTTTGGAAGCAACCTTGCAAAAATATCTTGATGTTAAAGAATTACCTTAAAATCTTAATACCACAACTTCAGAAATTGAAGTAAAATATATCTAAACTTTTCAAATTGGCATTCATTGTTACAAATGGGTGTCAATTTGTCTTTTATATTTGCATGGCAAACTATTTGATAAGGAACAACGCTGTTTACCCCTTAAATATTTAAATGAATCGTAACTCAAATTTTGTTGATTAAATCATATGAAAAAAGAGGATTTAGAAAAAAATACTGAGGCAAATTCTGAAGATAAGAAAGTTGATGCTCAGGAAAAGGTAACCGATAAAGATGAAAAATCGGAGAAAAAGAAAAAAAACAAAAAAGATAAAAATGAGGAACTTTTGGAAGAACTGAATTCAAAGCTCACAGAATTATCTGACAAACATCTGCGTTTACAGGCTGAATTCGATAATTTCAGAAAAAGAACAGTAAAAGAAAAAGCAGATCTTATAAAATCCGCTGGAGAATCAGTTTTGATAAACATTTTACCCGTTATTGATGATTTTGAAAGGGCTATTGAATCAATGAAAAATGTTTCGGAAGAAGATGCCGGCAAACAGGGAACACTTCTGATTTACAACAAATTCAGTGAATTTCTAAAACAAAATAATGTAAAAGAAATTGAAGCCTTGAATCAGGATTTTGACGTTGATCTTCATGAAGCAATAACTAAAATTCCGGCACCAGAAGAAAAATTAAAAGGGAAAGTGGTAGATGTAGTTCAAAAAGGCTACCTGTTAAACGATAAAGTAATCCGATTTGCCAAGGTGGTTATCGGAGAATAACTTTATGAAACAACCATGCATGGATGTTTGCAAAGGAAACATATTGTAAACATGCGAGTTACATCGGACACCTTTTAAAGTAAATAATTTTAATAAGATGAAACGCTAAAATGGCTAAAAGAGATTATTACGAAATACTTGAGGTTAATAAAAATGCCTCACCTGAAGAAATAAAGAAAGCATACCGTAAAAAGGCGCTGCAATATCATCCTGATAAAAATCCTGAAAATAAGGAAGCTGAGGAGAAATTCAAGGAGGCTGCCGAAGCTTACGAGGTGTTAAGCAATCCTGAAAAAAAGCAACGGTATGACCAATTCGGACATGCAGGAATGGGTGGTTCTGCCAGCGGATTTAGCGGTGGTGGTTTTTCAGATGTTGAAGATATTTTTTCGGCATTTGGCGACATTTTTGGAGGACATTTTGGCGGCTTTGGAGGTTTTAGCGGATCACGCTCCCGTTCAGGAAGAAGAGTAAGCCGCGGATCTGACCTTCGGGTAAAAGTAAAACTGAATCTTAAAGAAATAATTAATGGTGCCGAGAAAAAGCTTAAAGTAAAAAAATATATTGCCTGCAATCACTGTAATGGCACAGGTGAAAAAGATGGTTCGGCTCATACAACTTGCGGAACCTGCAGAGGAACAGGACAAGTAACACGTATTACCAACACTTTACTTGGCCAAATGCAAACATCAACCATTTGTCCAACCTGCCAGGGAGACGGCAAAACAATTACTGATAAATGTAATAACTGTGCCGGTGAAGGTGTAATTCGCGACGAAGAGGTAATAAACATCAAAATTCCTGCAGGTGTTGGTGAAGGAATGCAACTTAATGTATCAGGCAGAGGAAATGCTGGTCGCAGAGGCGGAATAAACGGCGATCTTTTGGTGGTTATTGCCGAAGAAAATCATCCTGATTTGGTTCGTGACGGTAATAACCTTATTTATAATCTTTTCCTTTCATTTCCTGAAATAACCCTTGGAACAACTTCTGAAATACCAACTGCTGAAGGAAAAGTAAAAGTTAAAATTGATGCAGGAACTCAGCCAGAAAAAATCCTCCGTTTACGAGGAAAAGGAATTCCTGATGTAAATGGTTATGGAAAAGGAGATCTTTTGGTTAGAGTTCACGTTTGGATTCCAAAAAAATTAAATACTGAAGAAAAAAGAATTTTAGAAAAACTGCAAAGTTCTTCAGGGTTCCAGGAAGGTCCTTCTGCTTCTGAAAAAACATTTTTCGATAAGATGAGGGACATATTTGAATAAATCCACTTTAAAATATTAAGTTGCAGGTTACTTGCATAAAACACATACATCACTAAATTTGTAAACAATCTGCAACTGTGATCGATTTTAGCCAATATTATCAATTCCTCGACAAAGACCTCCAAAACGAA
The DNA here is from genome assembly GCA_963849775.1 of uncultured Prolixibacteraceae bacterium. Classification (GTDB taxonomy): domain Bacteria; phylum Bacteroidota; class Bacteroidia; order Bacteroidales; family Prolixibacteraceae; genus Draconibacterium. Next base: position 39,080 of record CAWKIX010000021.1, read on the forward strand.
ATTCTGGAAGTCGGCATATTAAAATCCATAGAACAGGGAGAACTTCTTATTCGTGAAGGGCAATTCATTTCAAGTTTTCCCCTGGTAATCAGTGGAATGATACGGGTAACCCGAACAAATAATGACGGGAATGAACTTTTACTTTACTACCTGAAAAAAAATGAAGTTTGTGCAATGACACTTACCTGTTGCATGACTAATCTTAAAAGCACAGTTAAAGCAATTGCCGAAGAAAATACAGAAGTAATAATGTTACCGGTTTCAATGCTTGATAGCTGGATATGTCAGTATCCATCATGGAAACAGTTTGTAATGGAAACTTTTCAAATTAGGTTTCGGGAATTAATTGAAACTGTCGATACTATTGCTTTCTTAAAACTCGATGATCGTTTAATCAACTATTTCACATATCGGAAAAAGAAATTTGGTTCATCAACCTTTAAAGGAACACATCAGGATTTGGCATTACAAATAAATACCTCGCGTGAAGTGGTTTCACGATTACTTAAAAAACTTGAAAAACAGGGAAAAATTAAGCTATCCAGAAATTTCATCGATTTTTCCAATCTTATGTGACTTTAATTACATTACAAATATATTTCTCTTTATTTCTTTGCACCAGACAATTCAAGGTAAATAGTTGTAAAACTATTACTTCATAATTTTTTGGGTTATAAAATCGGTTAGTAGTTGAAGGTTGTTAAGCCAGATTCATTGGGATCTGGCTTTTTCTTTTATAAAGCAAATTTCGAAGTCCAAATACAACAAAACTGCAAATCCTGACAGTTAATGTTAATTTTAATTTGATAATTATATTCGTTTTAAGCACAATGTTTTTCAATAAATTGTGGATATTTGCCCCTAAAATTTTTCTTTGATGATCTGTAACTAAAAATTTAAACCGATGTTAAAAATTCAAACCTTAAATGTTATCGATTCTGAAGGCTTGAGCCTTTTCCCGTTAAGTAAATATGAAATTGCAAGTGAGCTTCCAAATCCGGATGCCATTATATTTCGTAGTTTTAAAATGCACGACGTGGAGTTGCCTACTTCGTTAAAGGCAATTGCCCGTGCAGGTGCAGGCGTTAACAATATTCCAATAGAAAAATGCACTGAAAAAGGGATTGTAGTTTTTAACACTCCGGGAGCCAATGCCAATGGGGTAAAAGAATTGGTAATTGCAGGATTAATGCTATCATCACGCGATATCATTGACGGCGCAAACTGGGCTAAAACACTTATTGGTCAGGGCGACCAGGTGCCGGCGCTTATTGAAAAAGGTAAAAATAATTTTGCAGGCCAGGAAATACAGGGAAAAACATTAGCCGTAATTGGTTTGGGTGCCATTGGAGTTTTGGTTGCAAATGCAGCAAAAGCTCTTGGTATGAATGTGGTAGGTTACGACCCGTACATTTCCGTACAACATGCCTTGAAATTAAGTCGCGAAGTTACATGGGTTGAAGGCATTCAACCACTATTGTCAAAAGCCGATTATGTTACCATAAATATTCCGTTAACGCCTGAAACTAAAGGTTACATCAACAAGGAAAAATTTAAAATGATGAAAGATGAAGTTCGCATTTTGAATTTTGCACGTGGTGGACTTGTTGATACAAAAGATTTGAAAGAGGCTATTGCTTCAGGAAAAGTTGCAAAATATATAACCGATTTCCCTGATGAAGAAATGTTACAAATTGAAAAGGTAATCAGTGTTCCTCACCTTGGAGCTTCAACCAAGGAATCAGAAACCAATTGTGCAATAATGGCTGTTAATCAAACCAAAGATTTTCTTGAAAACGGAAACATTATTAACTCTGTTAATTTTCCTGATGCAAGTATGGACCGTAACGGAGGAAGCAGAATTATAATTGCAAACAGAAATATTCCGTCAATGGTTAGCCAGATTTCGAAAGTTCTTGGTGATGCAGGACTGAATATTGATAACATGTTGAATAGAAAACATGACGATATTGCATATAATATCATTGAAGTAGCACAAAAAAATGTTGATAACAGTATTGCTGATAATTTAAAAGCCATTGAAGGAATTATAATGGTTCGAATAATAAATTAACCTTCGGTTCCATCTTCTGAATTCAATGAACTGCAACATTTATAAACATATAAAATCCGAAATAACTGAAAAAGAATAATAATGAGTAAAAGTATTGAAACAAAAGCTGCTGACAATATTCGAATTCTTTCGGCAGCAATGGTTGAAAAAGCAAAATCGGGTCACCCTGGAGGAGCCATGGGTGGCGCAGATTTTATCCACATTTTGTATAGCGAATTTTTAAATTATGATCCATCGGATATGACATGGATCAACCGCGATCGTTTTTTCCTTGATCCGGGCCACATGTCGCCAATGTTATATTCAATTTTGGCATTGGGTGGAATTTATAATATGGAAGATCTTAAAAACTTCCGCCAATGGGGAAGTGTAACTCCTGGCCATCCTGAAGTTGATGTTGCCAGAGGAGTTGAAAATACTTCTGGTCCGCTCGGACAAGGCCATACAATGGCTGTTGGAGCTGCAATTGCTGAGCGTTTTTTAACACAGCGTTTTGGCGAATGGATGGCTCATAAAATTTATACATTTATTTCTGATGGAGGTGTTCAGGAAGAAATTTCGCAGGGTGCCGGCCGTATTGCTGGTGTTCTTGGATTAAGCAACCTGATCATGTTTTACGATTCAAACGACATCCAGCTTTCAACAACAACAGATGTAGTTACTATCGAAGATACGGCAAAAAAATATGAAGCCTGGGGATGGAATGTTGTAACCATAGAAGGTAATGACCATAGCCAAATAAGAAAAGCATTGCAAAATGCACAAAATGAAACGGAGAAACCAACGCTGATTATTGGAAAAACAATAATGGGTAAAGGAGCATTAACTGAATCGGGTGAAAGTTTTGAACGTCAATGTTCTACTCACGGAATGCCTTTGGGCGAAGCCGGTGCTTCTTTTGCAAAATCAATCGCAAATTTAGGTGGAGATCCTGAAAATCCATTTGTAATTTTCGAGGATGTTCAGGAATTATACAAGAAAAGAAAAGCAGAACTTATTGCTGCTGCCGCTACTAAAAAAGGCAGAACAAGCAAAATGGGAAACTGCAAACCCTGAATTAGCTGGCAAATTAAAATCATTCTTTTCAACAGAAGCACCTGAATTTGATTTTGCTGCCATTCAGCAAAAGGACAATTCGGCAACTCGTGCTGCAGCAAGTGCTGTTTTGGCAGCTTTTGCAGGAAAAGTTGAAAACATGATCGTTTCTTCTGCCGACCTTTCCAATTCAGATAAAACAGACGGGTTCCTGAAAAAAACCACTGCATTTACAAAAGGTGATTTTAGCGGATCATTCCTGCAAGCTGGTGTAAGCGAACTTACAATGGCGTGTTTGTCAAACGGTATGGCTTTGCACGGTGGTGTAATTCCGGTTTGCGGAACTTTCTTTGTTTTCAGCGATTACATGAAACCAGCTGTTCGTTTGGCTGCTTTAATGGAATTACCTGTAAAATATGTTTGGACACACGATGCTTTCCGCGTTGGAGAAGATGGTCCTACTCACCAACCGGTTGAACAGGAAGCTCAAATTCGTCTGATGGAAAAACTGAAAAATCATCACGGACAAAACAGTGCCTTGGTACTTCGTCCGGCTGATGCAGTTGAAACTACAGTGGCATGGAAAATGGCGTTGGAAAACACAACAACTCCAACTGCTTTAATCCTGTCTCGTCAAAATATTACCAATCTTCCTGCTGAAGGTGATGCATATCAATCGGCTCTAAAAGCTGAAAAAGGTGCTTACATTGTACAAAAGAGTGAAGAAACTCCTGATGTTGTTCTTGTGGCCAGTGGTTCTGAAGTATCAACTTTGGTTGAAGGTGCAAAATTACTGGAAAAAGACGGACTAAAAGTTCAGATCGTTTCTGCTCCTTCTGAAGGCTTATTCAGAAATCAACCTAAAGAATATCAGGCAGAAGTTTTACCGGTTGGAATTCCACGCTTTGGTATGACTGCCGGATTACCTGTTAATCTTGCCGGATTGGTTGGTGAAAATGGTAGCATTTGGGGACTTGAATCATTTGGTTACTCAGCTCCTTACAAAGTGTTGGATGAAAAATTAGGATTCAACGGTGAAAACGTTTACAAACAGGTTAAAGCTTTGCTTGCCTAGTTTAGCATAAGAAATAAATCAGGAAAAGGTGTTCCGTCCCGATAGCCATCGGGAGGAGCACCTTTTTTAATGCATGAATATTTTTTAGATATTTTTATTCCACAACTCTCAGCCAGGCTTCAGCCATCAGTTGCGCACCGGGCATGGCTGGGTGCACGCCATCGCCGGTCCAGTAAGTTGCAGGTGCATGTTTTACTGCCTCATCAAAAACAGATTGATAAGGAACCCAAAGTGCATCAAATTCATTGGCTATTTTTTTGGCTGCTTTTTGGTATCCATTCAGTGGTTCAACCCAGCTTTCATCGACCGTTGATGCGCCAGTTAAGCAAAATGGTTCGCAAATAACCAGCTTAACTTTTGGCAAGTTTTCTTTTGTGCGCTGAAGCAATTTTCGGAAGTCATTTTCATAAACTTCAACCGTTCCGTTGTATTGACCATTTCTCATGTGCCAGTAATCATTTACGCCAATTAAAATACTCAAAATATCCGGTTTCAAATCCAGACAATCTTTTTGCCATCGTTCAGCCAGTTGATAAACTTTGTTTCCGCTAATTCCGCGATTATAAATTATTAGATCTTTTTCAGGCAACTCATTCAATAAATAAGAAGCCGCCAAAAATGCATAACCCAGACCAAACGAGCGCGGATTATTTGGTAACTCTTTCTGTTTCTCCCTTCCTGCATCAGTAATTGAATCTCCCTGAAAAAGAACAGTATTTCCATTTTCAAAAATTTTGTACTTGCTTTTCCCAGCAACAGAAGTACTTCCAAATGCATTATTAACAATAGCAGGAATACTTGCCAAAGCAGCAGCACCAACTGCGGAACGAGTAATAAAATGACGACGGGAAAAATTCATGAAAATTGTTATTAATTTAAGCATTAAATGTAGAAAGAAATATTTATTTTTAGAAAAAAACTAAGTTTGAAAAATTCTGACTAATCAATATTAAGTTCAACACAAAATGATTATAACAATTTTAATTCTTGGATTTTTGTTTGGAGCAATTCTTCAATATGCTGCTTTAAACAGGTATAATACAATTAGTGGAATGGCAACGCTTGGTGATCTTACCGTTGCGAAAGCCATTGCAGTTGCTATTGGTGTTGGCGCTATTTTATTAAACATTGCCATTGGATTTGGCATCGCATCGTACCATGTAAAACCTCTGATTTTAGGTGGCATTATTATCGGAGGAATACTTTTCGGGGCAGGAATGGCCGTACTTGGTTACTGTCCGGGAACCATGGCTGTTTCTCTTGGAGAAGGTTCTCTCGATGCACTTTTAGGGATTATTGGTGGGTTATTTGGTGGTGTTGTTTATACTTTGGTACTGCCGGTAATCACTAAAATTCTTGGTCCGGATTTAGGCTCACTTTCCATTAACTCAATAGCAGGAAGTGGAGGACTGTTTTATTTTCTGGTTATGTTTATTGGTCTAATCTTCATCTCAATTGCATTCTGGCTCCAAAAAATCGATAAAACTAAAAATTACCGTTGGCTTGTTGCTGGAATGGCATTGGCAGTACTCAATGTTTTTGTTTTCTCAAAATATGGTTCCAACCGGCCAATCGGAGCATCAACAAGTTATCCTTATCTGGGCGATTTACTTACTGGGATTACACAAACCGACTATTTTCCAAAAATTGAAAAACCGGGCCGTTGGGAACTGATATTTCTTTCCGGAGCTTTCCTCGCCGGACTAATATTTTCGATGGCAAAAAGAACTTTCAGATTACAATTAATTCATGAAAACTGGAAAAAGTACAAAGGCAACTCAAAACTAAAGCGAAGCATTTGGGCCTTAGTAGGTGGATTTATCCTGATTTTTGGAGCACGCATGGCAGGCGGATGTACCAGTGGACATGTAATTTCAGGAGGAATGCAACTGGCAATTAGCAGCTTGTTGTTTGGTGTAGTTGTATTTGGAAGTTTGCTGATTACCGGAAAGTTGTTTTATAAGAAATAATTGGTTTTTATAGAATCCACTATTAATTCTTGAAAAATGAAACATATTCTATAAAGATTTTATTTCACAAAATTCTTAAATAGACAAGCCTTCAATATTATTTGATTTTTTTTAAAAACCTTCCTTAAAAAATCAATGATGGTTCATTCAATTACAAATTAATCTGGCACACTTATAAATCAGGATCCTCTTATTAAAATCTTATTAAATTTTTCTAAATTAGAGTAATATATTTTCAGTTCTTTAAATAGTTACTATTTTAGGAGTTTCTAACATTAATTCTTTAAAAACGTAAACAATGAGGGGAAGACTATTTACTAAAATCGCTAATTTCAGAAATAAAACCAGATCAACTAAATTTACTACAAAATTAATATTCCTTTTTGCCGGAATTAGTTCTACAATATGGTTTCTGGTTCGTGTAATTCCAAAACCACAGCGTGCCGGGTATCCTTGTATGAAGGCAGCAGCTCCTTTTATGTCATCATTTGTTTTATACCTGTTATCGCTGGGAGGATCTGTTCTGTTTTTCAAGAAAGCAATACATAAATTTCGTCAGGGCCGTATTATTATGGCAAGCATTGCATTGTTGGTAAGTATAGGATTAGTTGTTTATTTTACGATCAACGACTCTGATGATGTGCTGGCAAATAATGATGATGTTACCTGGATAAGGGGAGTACTTCCCGATGGTCCGAATACGCCGATAGGTGAAGGCTGGGGAGTTTTTCCTGGAAGAGTTGCATGGATCCACAATCCGGACGCAACTAATGAGTATTGCGATAATGTTGTAAAAACAAAAGGAGGATGGGGGCAGCCACAAGTAATGGATGAAGAAAATACAGATGCTTTTTTCCAGGCAAAAAATAACAATCAGGAAGTGATTAATGAAATGGCCGATAAATCGATTAAAGCAATTGGTGGACAGCAAACAGTTAAAGATTCCTGGGATGCAATTTTTCACAGTTTTAACAACAAAAGAAAAAGTGTTGACGAAGGATATACCGAAGGGCAAACCATCTTTATTAAAGTAAATAACGGGCAAGCCGGCTGGCTGATTAATAGTTCTGACTTATCAGAAAAGGGGAATAGATCAGTGATGACCGGAATAAATGATGCTGCAGTAGCTGGAACAACTCCGGCAACCGTTGTCGCATATATTCGTCAGTTAGTAGATGAAGTGGGTGTACCTCAAAATAAAATTTACGTAGCTGAACCTATGACTCATGTTTATAAAAGTATGTACGATGCCATTCATAATGAATATCCGAATGTAAAAATATTAGATAAGGAAAATAAAACCAGTTTAGGAAGAACAATAACTACCGGGTGGGTTAGCAATGCGATAAAATATTCAGACAAAGGAACAGAAATGCCTGATGGAATAAAAGACGCCTTAATGAAAGAAATGTATAATGCTGATTACTTGATTAACATTGCTGCATTAAAAGCGCATGCACGTAATGGCGTTTCTTTAACTGCCAAATTACATTTTGGTTCTCATGGTGATCACGGTGGTAATGACTGGGGTTCTTTTACTCTTCATGACGGACTAATTGCTACTGTTGATAATGATATACTTAACCGTGGAGTACGCGGTGAATATGGAATGTACAGGGTATTGACAGATTTTATGGGACATGAAAAACTGGGACTGAATACTGTGCTATTTGTAGTTGATGGTTTATGGGGTGGAGTTGAAGCTACTGATATGCCGGTTTGGTGGTTTTCGGAACCATTCAATGGTGATTTTCCAAATTCGTTGTTTGTTTCGCAGGATGCAGTTGCTTTGGAATCGGTTTGTATTGATTTCTTAAGAGCTGAGGCTGATGTTAATGACGATTTCAATGATCGTCCATTCTTCCCAGCAATTGATGATCACTTGCGCCAGGCAGCCTCGAAAGATTACTGGGCAGAAGGTATTACTTATGATCCTGAAGGCGATGGAACTGAAATGCCTGCCAGTATTGGTGTTTATGAACACTGGAATAACGATTATGACAAACAATATTCCAGGAATCTTGACGCTTCCGGAACTGGAATCGAGCTATATAATCCTGACGATATTACAAGTGCAAATCATCAAATACAGAATGTGATAACTGATGTTTCTGTTTTCCCAAATCCATGTACTGATTACGCTGAAATCAATTTCTCATTAGAAAAAGATGCAACTGTTGAATTCAGTGTAGTTTCAGCAACTGGTCAAACAATTCAAAAATACACACCGGAACAACAGTTTGCCGGAATGCAGTCATTTAAACTTAACACTTCAACTTGGATTAATGGAAATTACATTATTGTAATGAAATCAACCTCCAATTCAGGTTCGGAGGTTAATTCAGCCAGGTTGGTAGTAAACTAATTTTGCTTCATACAAAAACAGGAAAACAGAGAAAATTGTACTTTTCTCTGTTTTCTTTAGAATCTATATAAAATTTAACCCGATATTTCATAAGCTTTAAAACCTTGTAATTGTTAACTATTAAAACGTATTAAAATTAACCCAATGAAAAAAATGTATTTTTTAATGGTTGCTTTAGTTGTAATCATGTATTCATGTAAAGAAGATGCCGTTAATAATCTTCCTGAAGCAACAGACGATTCAAATACTACAGACGTCAATACGCCAGTTAACGGATCAGTTCAAACAAATGACGACCCATCAGAAGACGGCGGTAATACCTGGAGTTTAAAAGATGAAAATGGTGGAGCTGCCAACGGAACGGTCATCATGGACGAATCCGGGAATTATACTTATACGCCAAATATGAATTGGTACGGAACCGACGAATTTATCTACCAGTTATGTGATGCCAATGGCGATTGTGTTGAAGCAACTGTAACAATTACAGTAAATCCGGTTGTTATTTCGCTTGCTGAATTTAATAATCTTTCAATATCGGCTCTTGCAGTTGATGGCAGTGATAAACTTTGGATAGCAAGCAATAATGGCCTTTATACCGAAGTTGATGATGGCTATTTATTAGTTGGCCTGGGGAAGAATCAAAATGTAACAGCCCTGGCATACGAAAGCAACAGCAATACGCTTTGGGCCGGAACTGAAGCAAGTATATATAAATTGGCACTTGGTGAATCAGAGCTGGCAGGTGATTCAATTTCATCCGGTTTATTAAGTAACAGCCATATTTTATCAGCCTTTATTAATGAAAACGCGATACGCTGGTTTGGCACTAAAACCGGCATTACACGAAATGAAGGTGAAACCTGGCAAAAGGAAAAATTTAAAAAGAACCAAAGTGGAACAGTTACAAATTTAACATTTGAAACTAAAGCTGTAACATCAATTGCTGTTTGGGAAGGCAATTACTTTTTCGCAACAGCAGGTTCCAAACTATGGAGAACAACAGGTTGGGATGAATCGGTAGATGCATTTACTTCAGCATCAATGTGGGATTTAGGGTACAATGGAGACGCAATTGCAGATACCATGTACTACGCTTTTATTGATTCTAATGGTTATCAATGGTTTGGAGGACAAGAAGGAGTACAGGTTCATATCGGCAATGATCCAGACAATTATGATCCAAAATCAGGCAATTTCTCGTTCAAAGCTGAATTGGTGAATGCAAATGTTCGATGCATTGCTGAAGCTCCAAACGGGGATATTTGGTGTGGTACCGAAAATGGTATATCGATTGGAACTATTTCTGACGCCGGTGTTGAATGGAATGCATCAACAGAGACACTTTCCAATAACTTTGTTACTTCAATTATCTTCCAGGGAAATACGGCCTGGGTTGGAACAAAAACGGGATTAAACAAGATTGATCTGTAATTCTTAAAAAACATAAATTTACAATACTAAAGCTTCCCACCATTAAAACAGGTGGGAAGTTTTTTATTTCATAATCAGAATAATATAACTTTTGCACAATTAGTATCTCATCTGGATATTATATCTTTGAGTAATCAAAAAAAACCAGATCATGAAAATAATACTAACCGTAGCTTTAACCTGTTCCCTGACAATCGGATGTTTCAGTCTCTCAAATGGTCAAAACATGCCAAAGCAGCAAAAATTACAAATTGAAAAACAAGTTGATTCTGTTTTTCATTTTATGATAAAAGCTGCTGAGAAACTGGATTACGCTAAATTAAGCACAGGAGTTGATGACAGAAATAATGCCGGATTTATTGTAAACGGTAAATACTACTCAAATTATAATGAATTAGCTGAAATACTAAAAGCCAATATCCAGGATGGTGCAAGTCAAAGCATTAAAATTCACAACGAGAAAGTTACTGCACTAACTGACAGAATTGTACTTTTAACAGCATCCGGCAATGCCCAGGTTAAAATCAATTTCAACCAATCATTTTCTTCAGATTTTCTCTGGACTTTTGTATATGAAAAAATTGGTGATGAATGGAAAGTTATTCAATCACATCAATCGCAGGCTAACTAAACGGCAATTTCAAAACCGAAAAGATAAAATAAGTTAAACTCTTAAGGCATAGCTTATTTTATACCTTCAATAACTTCATTGATTTGAGTTTTTACATCAACAATGTTTTTTTCCAAAGTTATTTTGAAATTTTCCCATTCACTCTCCGGAACATTTTTAAGTCCATGCATCTGATCATTTACGGAAGCTCTCTTTTTCTCAATTTCATCGATGGCTCTGTTTTGTTCATCCGATAGTTTTTCTTTAGCTGAATGAATTTTGTTATTCAGTTCAATTACCTTTTGATTGATTTCTGTAAAGTCTTTGCAAACCTTTTCATATAAATCATTTTGTTCTTTTAAAAGTTCAGCATTGATTTCTGATTTCGGATTGTCTTCATTTTTTGATTGCTCAGTGTTACAACCTGTCAACATAATAATACTGAAGATTAAAAGAAACACCCATAGGATTTTAGAAATTTTAAACATGGCGTTTTCGATTTTAAAGTTTTTTAAGATCTTTACGTGAATAAAAACAAATTGTTCTACTCAACATCTAAAATATTTCAATCTTTTGTGCGGTTTCTTTTTTCGCTGAACAACTATTTATTAGAAATAAAAAACTCATTACTTTCCAATAAAAATAAAATCAAGTAAAAGATCCATACACACCATAACTTCCCTTGTTCCTGCCATTTGTTTCATTTAGTTGTGAGGTAATCGATAATAATTATCTTCGTTCAAAATTTAAATACATGAAAAATGGATCCACATAATTTAATGTTCAACATTCACTGGTTACCGGTAATTGTAATGACAATTTTATCGTTTGTACTTGGCTTTGCATGGCACCAACCATTTTTATTTGGCAAAACCTGGAAAGCAGAGAATCATTACGATGACTCGCGTAAAATAAATGTCTCGTTGATTTTTGGTGGAACAGCAATAATGAATTTTCTGGCATTGGCAGGATTGAATGCATTTACCGTTGGGATTGGCGCTTTACAGGGGTTACACATGGGTTTATTGATTTCCTTTATCTGGATACTTCCTGCAATGGCAGGCACCTATTTATTTGCCAATCGTTCGCTTAAATTACTTGCCATAGACGCTGGAATGTATATGGTACTTTTTTCGCTGGCCGGCTTGGTGTTTGGAGTTTGGTGACGAAAATACTTGCTATTCCTTATTCTTCACTCTTTATAAACTTCCAGCAATTTATCAGCCATTGCATTGGCAAGATTTACCAATTCCTGCCTGCTGTTTGATTTTAAAGCGCCCTTCTCTTCAATAGGTTCGTAAACCATTTCCCATTTTATTTTATCGGCAAAAGTTTTTAGATTTTTGACTCCACCTCCGTTCCATGAGTAATTGCCAAAAATTCCGAGGTAATGATTTTTAGGCGCCATGTGTTCAACAGTGGAAAGTAGTGTTTCAACATTTGGGAACATAGCATTATTATATGCAGCGCTGCCAACAATAAAACCTTTGTACTTAAAAATATCGTTAATTATATATGATGAATGTGTTTTTGAAGCATCGTAAACACGGATATTTTTGATTCCACGCACCGAAAGTTGTCTTGCAATAATTTCGGCCATGCGTTGTGTATTCCCATACATCGACCCATAAACAATGATCACTCCATTCTCCAAATCATAGGAACTCCATTTGTTGTATCGCGTTAAAATCCAGTCAAGATCATTTCGCCAGATAGGGCCATGAGTTGCAGCAATCATTTTAATATCAAGCGGTGCAAGCTTTTTAATGGCGCGCTGTGTGTGCGGACAATATTTCCCAACTATATTGGTAAAATATCGCATCACTTCAATTTCATAAAATTCCAGATTTACTTCGTCATCAAATACACCGCCATCCAGTGTACCGTAACTTCCAAATGCATCGCCGGAGAAAAGTATTTTGTTTGTTTCTTCAAATGTTACCATCGTTTCAGGCCAGTGTACCATCGGAATCAACTGAAACTGAAGTTTATGTTTTCCCAAATCAAGTACATAATCATCATAAACTTCTAAAATATTCCTGGGTTCCATGTAGAAACTCTCAACAAAATCAAAAGTTTTTTTATTTCCGACGAGTGTAATTTCCGGGTATTTTTGAACAACCGCCTTTAATGCTCCCGAATGGTCGGGCTCCATGTGGTTAATAATCAGATAATCGATTTTACGGTCGCCAATAATATCTTCAATGGTGTCAAGATACTCATCAATAAAACCACGTTCAACCGTGTCAACTAACGCAATTTTTTCATCAACAATAATGTAGGAATTATATGAAATACCGTGAGGAATTGGCCAGATATTCTCAAACAAATGGGTTCTTCTGTCGTTATAGCCAAGGAAATAAATGTCATCGGCTAATTTTACCTTTTGCATAGTTTTTGTTCTTTTATGTTTTTTTTAGGCTACAAAACTAATGATTTTTGGAGCGTTTGAGTTGAATAAATTCCTTGAAAGAAAACATTTAAAAAAAGGTTATTCTTATGGTTCGTGATTAAACGCTATTTTTGAGGCAAATTATTATTTAAAATGACTATTGAACGAAATAATAAAATCATGCTGTTCCCGCGGCTGGGCAAATATATCATTGTATTTTTTGCCATTGCATTTATTTTTGTGGCAATACGGGGTTATCAGTTGTACCAGTATGTATTCCGGGAAAATGTAATTAAAGATTATGTACTGATTATTCCGCAGAATGCTACTTTTAAACACGTATCCGACAGCCTGGAAATAAACGAAGTTCTGGAAAGTTATAAAGCTTTTAAGTGGGTATCAAACAGGAAAAAATATAGATCAACAGTAAAGCCCGGCCGGTATGAATTTACAAAAGGAATGAATACAAACCAGGTGGTAAACATCCTAAGAAGCGGATTACAGGCGCCGGTTGACGTCACATTTAACAATGTCCGATCGAAGGAAGATCTTGCAGGTAAAATCAGTAAATACATTCAGGCCGATTCAATATCAATTCTGAATTTATTTTCAGATTACAACAAGATTAAAAAGTATGGTTTTACACCGGAAACGTTTAGGGCAATGTTTATTCCTGATACTTATGAATTTTACTGGACAACATCGGCCGATGAATTTGCCGACCGAATGAAAAATGAATATGAACGGTTTTGGACTGCAGAACGAATGAAAAAGGCCGAATCTATGAGCCTCACACCAGTGGAAGTTAGTGTACTGGCCTCAATTGTACAGAGTGAAACTGCAAAAAAAGATGAACTGCAGAGAATTGCCGGATTGTATTATAACCGGATTAAAAAAGGTATTCCGTTACAAGCCGATCCAACTGTAAAATATGCAGTTGGTGATTTTTCATTAAAAAGAATTCTGAATGCACATCTTGAAATCGATTCACCTTACAACACATACAAATATGCCGGTTTACCGCCGGGCCCCATTAATTTTCCCGAAAAATCAACCATTGACGCTGTGCTCGATTACGAAAAGAATAATTACCTGTATATGTGCGCCCGTGAAGATTTTTCCGGTTATCACAACTTCTCAAGTAACCTGGCAGAGCATAACCGGAATGCCGCAAAGTATCGTGCGGCGCTTGACGCTGAAAAGATTTATCAGTAACCTGTCTTTTGGTTTCATGTTTTGTTGAAAGAAGTCGAAATTGGCCAATTCATTCTTTTGCCGGTTTCATGACCGTTCTGAATGACAGTAAATTCAAATGCAATTCACTTCCCGTTCCAGTTCAACACCAAATTTATTTAAAACTGATTGTTTTATTTTTTCTGAGAAATTGAAAATTTGCTTTCCGGTAGCATTTCCATGATTTACCAAAACCAATGCCTGTTTTTCATGAACGCCAACATCGCCTTCACGAACACCTTTCCAACCAGCGTTTTCAATTAACCAGCCTGCAGCCAGTTTTACTTTCCCATCTTCAGCAGAATAGACAGATACATTTTCAAATTGCTTTTGAATTTGCTCTGCAATTGCCGTTTCAACCAATGGATTTTTAAAAAAACTTCCGGCATTTCCAATCTCTTTTACATCGGGAAGTTTTGAAGAACGAATTTCGATAATGGTTTCCCTGATGTTTGTAAGATTTACCTCTCCCCTTTTGTTTACTTTTTCCTCTACCTGACCGTAGCTCAGGTTAAACTCCGGGAATTTGCTCAGTCTGAAAACTACAGAAGTAATTACAGCACGGTTTTTGAATTCATGTTTAAAAATGCTGTTACGGTAGCTGAATTCACAACTTGAGGCAAGCATTTCAAAAGGTATTTGGGTTCCTAAATCGTAACCTTTAACAACTTCAATAACATTACTTACCTCCTGTCCGTATGCGCCAATATTCTGTACGGGAGCAGCTCCGGTTAAACCGGGAATCAAAGAAAGATTTTCAATTCCACCAAATTGCGTATCAACAGAATATCTTACAAAATCATCCCATACTTCGCCTGCCCCAACTTCAATCCAAACATTTTGCCTGTCTTCAGCAATCTCTTTAATTCCGGGAACATTCGAGCGAATTACCAAACCATCAAAATCATTAATAAAAAGAACATTACTTCCCTGGCCGAGCACCAAAAGTTTTTCGTCTTTCCATGTTTGGTTTGATGTCAAAAAAATATGCAAATCTTCCGGATCAGTAAACTCGAAGAAGAATTTTGCTTTAGCATCAACACCAAAAGTATTATAGGGTTTTACAGAGTAGTTTTCAAAAAAGCGGACCATTGGTTGATTTATTTTGCACAAATATAGCATAAATGCCTCCAACGTTATTATCTCTATAACTCGTGCCGGCATTTTTTACGCACAGGTAATACTATTTTTCAACTGTTAAGTTTTTATCTTTGCATCAGATTGAACAACCAATTGAACTCAAAAAAAAATAAACGGCTTATTGCATCTGTCACTAATGATTTGGTAACCGACAACCGGGTGCACAAAATTTGCACAACACTAACCGAAATGGGTTTTGAGGTAATGCTTGTTGGAAGAAAGCTAAAAAACAGTTTGCCAGTTGACCGATCCTACCATACAAAGCGCATGAAGTTGATATTTACAAAAGGCCCGTGGTTTTATGCTGAATATAATTTCCGGCTTTACCTGTTGCTATTATTTTCTAATGCTTATGTTTTGCTCGCCAATGATTTGGATACATTACCGGCCAATTTTCTGGCTTCAAGAGTTAACAGAATTCCGTTGGTATATGATAGCCATGAATATTTTACGGAAGTACCTGAATTGGTTAACCGGCCAAAAGTGAAACGAATTTGGGAGTGGCTGGAACAAAAAATAGTACCACACATTAAATATGCATACACAGTTTGCGAATCGATTGCAAAAATTTACGAGGGTAAATATGGTATTTCTTTTAAGGTTGTTAGAAATTTACCAAAATTGTCAATAACCAGAAAAAGTGCAAATGAAGAAGCAATTGAAAAAAGAATTATTTACCAGGGGGCATTAAATATTGGCCGGGGGCTTGAACAGGCAATTCAATCAATGAAATATCTTGAAAATGTTAAACTAATCATCGCTGGCGACGGTGATATAAAAACCCGACTGGAGAATATTGTTATTGAAGAAAACCTATCAGACAGAGTTGAATTTACAGGCAGATTACCTCTGGAAAAACTGGCACAACTCACTGCAACAGCGCATCTCGGACTTTCAATCGAGGAAGATATCGGATTAAACTACCGATACACTCTCCCAAATAAGTTGTTCGATTACATTCAGGCCGGGATTCCGGTGTTGGTTTCGGATTTACCGGAAATGGCTGCAATTGTAAAAAAGTATAAAATAGGTGATATAACGGATTCTCATGATCCGGAAATACTTGCAAAAAAAATAAACGATGCACTTCAGAATAAATCAAAAAGAAAAATTTGGTTTGAAAACCTTCCAAATGCTGCGAAAGAGTTAAACTGGGAAAACGAAGAAAAAATCATTCAGAATATTTACTCCAGGTTTTTAAACGTGTGAAATATTATCAGCTAAAAGTTTTTTTCCAGCAAACTTTCAAAGTCAACCATTGTATTATTGGTTGCTGAATCAGAAATTCTGCCTCTTGCACAGACAATTGTACGGGCAGGTTTTCCGGCAATAGCAGCATAATCGTGAGTTACCATCAAAACTGTTTTTCCTTCGGAATTTAAACGATAAAACAAATTGAGAATTTCAGACGAAGTTTCAGGATCAAGATTTCCGGTTGGCTCATCTGCCAGCAAAATCGGTGGATCATTCAAAACCGCACGGGCAATAACAACGCGTTGCTGCTCCCCTCCACTCAATTGATGCGGCATTTTGTTAATCTTATCAGCAACACCCACACTATCGAGTACTTCTATAATACGGGTTTCTATTTCTGATTTATTTTTCCATCCGGTAGCTTTTAAAACAAATTCAAGATTCGCATAAACATTTCTGTCATTTAAAAGCCTGAAATCCTGAAAAACGACACCCAGTTTTCGTCTGAGTTCCGAAATTTCCTTCGTTTTAATATTTCGAAGTTGAGACCCTAAAACAGTAGCCTCGCCTGAAATTAAAGGAAGTTCGGCATTAAGCATTTTTATCAGGCTGGTTTTCCCCGTTCCAACTTTTCCAATAATGTAAACAAACTCACCACTATAAACATCTATCGAAATATCGGAAAGAATTTTGTGATCTCTTTGCCAGATAACTGCATCTTTAATTTCTATGACCTTATTATTCTCCATCATTTTTGTTCAAACCTAAAGTTAAACGCTTTTTTTTAACAACAGGTATAATAAACCTTAGTAATAAACAGTTTTTTGTTAAGAAAATGAAAGAAAATATCAATGCAGGGAAAACGGAAACATCTAACTTAGAAGATTAATTTGTCTGTAGTAATTTTTCAAAAACAGCGCACCGGAATGAGCTCTAAAATTGGCAAATATTTATTGATCTCATAAACGGGTAAAGCTTTTGGAAGATTAACCAAATACAGGTTAAAAATAAAATAAAAGTGCATGAAAACATTTCAGATTTTAATATTCCTATCCATTTTTTTACTGTTACATACGTCAGTTAATAGCCAGGAAACGGCTTATTATGGAGATGTTCAGCAAAAAATTGATCTGGCAAAAGAACTTTTCAAAAAAGAAAAATACATTTCGTCTTTTCGTGAATTCGAAAAAATTCAGAAAAAGCTGGAACCAAAATCGGAACAATTCTCTGAAGCAGAATACTTCAAGTCGGTGGCCGCATTAAAAGCAGGATATTCAGCAGGCAGTAAAATGTTGACAAGTTTTACCGAAAACTATGCTGAAAGCCCATATATTAACCAGGCCTGGTACCATTTGGGCGATTATCAGTTTGAAAGAAGGCAATACATGGTTGCAGCCCGGACATTTCAAAACATCGACCGAAAAGATTTGAGTAAAGATGAATTAATTAAACTGAAATACATGAATGGTTATTCCAACCTGATGGAAGACAATCTGGATGTTGCTCTCAGTGAATTTTACGACATTAAAGATGCAAACAACCTGTACAGCAAACCTGCCACCTACTATTGGGCACACATTATGTATTTGCAGGAAAACTATGAGTCGGCGCTGGAAGGTTTCACTAAATTAAATAACGATCCAAACTATTCAAGAGTAATTCCATTGTACGTTAGTCATATTTACTACAAACAGGAAAAATACAGCGAGGTAGTAAATTATACCACTTCTGTTATCGACGATGTTCAGGAAGAAGACAAAACAGAACTTTCAAAAATTGTTGGTGATTCCTATTTTCATTTAAATGAGTATGAAAAAGCAATTCCATTTCTTGAAACCTATTTCAATGCTACCGATCTGAAAACACGCGAAGACAATTATATTCTTGGCGTTTGTTATTATCGTACCGATCAGTTTGAAAAAGCCACGCCACTTCTTGTAAATGCTTCGAAAGGAAATGATGAACTGGCACAAAATGCATACTACCACCTGGCTGACAGTTATATAAAAACCGATGACAAGGAAAAAGCAAAGCTGGCTTTTGAGGCTGCTTCAAAACTCGACTTTGATGCAAATATTAAAGAAGATGCGCTTTTTAATTATGCCAAATTAACCTACGAATTATCCTACTCACCTTTTAACGAAACCATTAAAGCTTTCGATAATTACATTAGTTTATATCCTAATTCAGAGAGGAATGCGGAAGCTTACCGAATTCTTACCGAAGTTTATATGGTGACTAAAAATTATAACGATGCCATTGAATCCATCGATAAAATTGCTTCAAAAACACCAACTATTTTGCAGGCTTACCAGCGAGTAACCTTTTACAGAGGGTTGGAACTCTTTAATAACCTGGCATATAATGAGGCCGTTAAATATTTCAATTTATCAATTGAAAATGGCAGCTACGACCGCCAGATTAACGCCCGTGCCATATTCTGGAAAGGCGAGGCACTTTATCGGCTCGGCGATTACAACAGCGCTATAAATGCATTCACAAAATTTATAACAACCGCAGGCGCTTCTTCAGTTTCAGAATTTAATAACGCAGAATACAACCTTGGTTATGCATATTTTAAACTTGAAGATTATGAGAATGCCTCTTCACATTTTAGAAAGTATGTAAATGCAAACCAAAACGACCGTAGCGAAAAATTAGCAGATGCCTTAAACAGAGTTGGCGACTTTTATTTCCTGAATACGGATTATGAAAGAGCAGTTCAAAGCTACCGTCAATCCTATTCAATGAAAACTTTTGAATCAGATTATGCCCTTTTTCAAATTGCATTATGCCAGGGATTGAACCGCGACCAAAGTGGTAAAATTGAAAATCTTGAAAAACTGCTGAGTGAATTTCCTGAATCTGATTTTGAAGATGATGCCCTTTATGAGTTGGGAAGAGCTTATGAAAGAATGGGACAAAATACAGATGCGATTAAGCTCTATCAGCAAATTCTGGATAGATATGAATTCAGCAGTTATTACCGGAAAGCTTTATTGCAGATCGGATTAATCCATTACAATAACGGGGATTACGATAAATCGCTTGTTCGATACAAAGAAGTGGTTGAAAACTTCCCGGGAACTCCGGAAGCACAAGCCGCACTATCAGGAATACGAAATTGTTATGTTGAATTAAATAATATAAATGAGTATTTCGCTTATGCCCGTAATTTGGGAACCGGCGTAAATGTCACCGTTTCAGAACAGGATTCGCTGACTTTTCAAGCCGCAGAAAGGGTTTATATGGCAGGAGAAAATAATGCAGCCAGTCAGCTGCAAAGATACCTTCAACAGTTTCCGAACGGAAGTTTTGTATTGAATGCTCATTTTTATCTTGCAGAGGCACTATACAAGGAAAATAACTATTCAGAAGCAAATCAGCATTACACGTATGTTGTCAATCAACCCGATAATATTTTTACCGAACCGGCACTTTCACGTGCTTCAGAGTTAACTTATAATGCCGGAAATTACAGGGAGGCACTAAATATGTTTAACCGGCTTGAAAAAATTTCGAACGGCAAATGGAACATTTTAAAAGCCAATACCGGGCAAATGAGATGTTATATGATTTCAAAAAATTACGCAGAAGCGATTAAAGCTGCAGAAAAAATAAAAAAATCGGACATCGCCAATGAAGCATTAAAACGCGAAGCCAATTATGCTGAAGGAAAATCAAATTACGAACTTGGAAATATGACTGAAGCCCTGCCAAGTTTGAAAGCAGTTGCAACAGATGTTACCTACGAACAAGGTTCAGAATCAAAATACCTGGTAATTGAAATTTATTACAAGCAAGGGAAGTTGAAACAAGCCGAAGACGAGATAACTGATTTCATCGATAAAAACTCGCCTTACCAATACTGGCTTGGAAAAGCATTTTTAGTGCTTGCCGATATTTACATCAGTAATGGTGACGAGTTTCAGGCAAAACACACGTTGAAAAGTCTTGCTGAAAATTACGGTAACCAAACCGATGGAATTGTTGCGGCGGCATCGGAAAGATTACTTGCCATTGAGGCTGCTGAAAAAATGGAGCAGCAAAAAGCCATCGACAGTTCGTATCAAATCAAAATTAAGGAAAACTAAAAAACGGAAACTATGTTCAACATGTCAAAATATATTCTTTTGGTAGTTTTATTGGGTATTTTTTATCCTGCATTTGCGCAGCGCGATACAAGCTTAACACAGGAAGTGGAAGTGGTAAAATCGTTTAGGCCTACCATTTCTGATGCAAATAAAATTAACGACATGCCCACGCAGGATCAAACTGAACATCAGAAACCAACATTCAATTACCGAATTATCAGTCAACCTATTTTTAAAACTTTCTCTGTAAATACGTTAAAGGCGGCTGCAATTGTAGAAACCAGAAAACCAGATACAGGTTACGGTTTGGTTCGCGCAGGGTTTGGCAATTACAACAAACCTTACGGTGAGTTCTTTTTTGACCATTTAAATTCAAAAAAATCAATATTTGGTATCCACGGAAAGCACCTTTCCTCGCTTGGAAAAATTAACCTTAAAGGAGGCGATAGAGTTGATGCGCCATTTGCCAACAACGAGGCAGAACTCTATTTTAACCAGTTTTTCAGAAAATCGATTCTGGCGCTTAATTTTGATATTAGTCATGACGGCTTTAATTATTACGGTTACCCGATTGATACAATACCATCATTTTTAAAAGAAGATGACCAGGATGTTAATTACCAGGGAAAACACCAGACTTTTACACGCAGCGGCTTGAACATTTCCTTTTCAAATCCTTCATTGGAGATGGATGAAAACGATTTTAGTTTCAATTTGAGGTATAACTATTTCATTACAAAAACAAAGCAAAAGGAGCATTACGGAAAATTCTCAGCACGCATACAACGTGAATTGAATAAAGGAATTGGAGTAATTGAAACCGGTATAATCTATTCGCAGGCAAACAACATTTTCAATCGGGTAACCGACACTATTGGCTCCCGAAATGAAACCTGGTTGTTTGCAAATCCGGCTTACATTATTGGCGATGAAAAAGCAAATTTTCAAATTGGAGCAAAAACATGGTTCATTCTCGACAAAGATTTTGATGCCGTTGCTCACATCTCACCTGACATCAAAGCAAACTTCTCCCCGCTTGACGCGCTAAAACTTTATGCTGGAATTACCGGCGATTTCATTCAAAACAATTATTCCAAAATTGCTTATGAGAATCCGTTTGTTGATCCTGAACACGATGTAAAAAACAGTTTTGAAAAAATACATTTCTTTGGTGGGGTTGACAGTAAATTCTCCCCAAAAACCAACTTTAAAATTTCTGCAGACTATTCAATCGTTGACAATCAGCCGCTTTATTATCTACATAAATACACGCACACTGATCCTGACATTAATCCAAATCCAGTGATTGTTGACAATGATTTTAAAGTAATGTACGATAATTTAAAGCTCTTCAAAATCAATTTGGAAATCTTCCATACCACATCAGACAAACTGGAATTTTTACTTTCAGGAAATTATTATTTATATAACCTGGATGAGCAGAAATCGGCATGGAATATGCCTGACTGGGATGCTAACTTTTCACTGAGTTACAATATCACCGAACAATTAAATGTATCCACCGATATTTACCTTATTGGAACACGAAAGGCATTAATTATGGAAACATTATTCCGCGACCCATCGGTTAATTCTGTAAATCCTCCTGATTTTAAATCCTACAATCTTGACACAGCAGTTGACATGAATGTGAAAGGTGAGTACAAGATAACCCATAAATTTTCATTATTTGCCCAGCTAAATAATTTTGGATTTCGGAAATATGAAAAATGGCTGGGATACCCGGTTCAGAGCTTCAACTTTTTAGCTGGATTAAGTTATGCCTTTTAAGTAGTAAAACCAATAACCAAAACAGCACATATTTTATCGTTTTACAATGATCATTTTACAACCTATTTCTTCCTCATTCTCAGGTTAATAATTTGTTGAAAAGTTAGCTTAACATACGGCAAAAAACGGCTTCATTTTCGCTATATTTTGTTATATTTGCAACATGTTTTACGGATCAATTTTAAAGCAGTTCAACAGATTGAAAATCAATAAGTTTCCTTACGAAAAACGACAATCGTTTTTTATCGTGGAAACTATTTTATTTTGGTACAAACAAACAGAAAAATTAAATACTGAAAAATAGCATGAGTGAATTGAGAGAGAATAGTACAAGAAACGGTGTTAACGACAATTATTCTGCCGATAGCATTCAGGTACTTGAAGGATTGGAAGCGGTTAGGAAACGCCCGGCCATGTATATTGGCGACGTAAACGAAAAAGGATTGCACCATTTGGTTTACGAAGTTATTGATAACTCAATCGATGAAGCAATGGGCGGCTACTGCGATGATATAATAGTTACTATTTTAACCGACGACTCAGTAAAAGTTGAAGATAACGGGCGCGGAATTCCAACGGGAATAAACAAAAAAGAAAATAAATCGGCGCTTGAAGTTGTAATGACTGTTTTACATGCCGGTGGTAAATTTGATAAAGATTCATATAAAGTCTCCGGTGGTTTGCACGGTGTTGGTGTTTCATGTGTAAATGCACTTTCTTCATACCTAAGAGCCGAAGTACATCGTGAAGGTAAAATCTGGGTTCAGGAATATTCGTGTGGAAAGCCTAAAAATGATGTTGAAATTATTGGAGATTCAAATAAAACAGGAACTACCGTAACTTTTAAACCCGATTCCGATATTTTTCTGATTACAAAATACAAATACGAAATACTGGCAGCCCGTTTACGCGAACTTGCCTTTCTAAATGCAGGCATTCAACTCACAATAATCGATGAAAGAGAAGTTGACGAAGATGGCAATTTCAAAACAAACACCTATTATTCAGATGAAGGATTAAAGGAATTTGTTGAATATCTTGATGAAACAAGAGTAAAACTGATTGATGATGTAATCCATATTTCATCAGTGAAAAATGGTATGCCGGTTGAAATTGCACTTCAGTATAATACATCGTTTTCCGAAAACATACATTCGTATGTAAACAATATTAATACAATTGAAGGAGGAACACATTTAACTGGTTTTCGACGAGGATTAACGCGTACGCTGAAAAACTATGCTGATCAATCGGGCATGCTGGCGAAATTAAAAATTGATATTAACGGAGATGACTTCAGGGAAGGATTAACAGCAGTAATTTCGGTAAAAGTTGCCGAACCCCAGTTTGAAGGCCAGACCAAAACAAAACTTGGAAACTCTGATGTTAGCGCAGTTGTTGACCAGGCGGTTAGCGAAATGCTGAAAATATATTTGGAAGAGAACCCAAAAGATGCCAGATCAATCGTAAACAAAGTTATTCTGGCAGCGCAAGCCCGTTATGCAGCCCGCAAGGCACGTGAAATGGTGCAACGGAAAAATGCAATGTCGGGTGGTGGATTGCCCGGAAAACTTACCGATTGCTCGGAAAAAGATCCGGCACTTTGCGAAATATTTCTTGTTGAGGGAGACTCTGCAGGCGGAACGGCAAAACAAGGCCGCAACAGGCGAACACAGGCAATTTTGCCTTTGAGGGGTAAAATCCTGAATGTTGAAAAAGCGATGCAGCATAAAATTTTTGAAAACGAAGAGATCAAAAATATCTTTACAGCTTTGGGTGTAACAATAGGTACTGAAGAAGATTCGAAAGCCTTGAATATGGAAAAAATAAGGTATCATAAAGTTATTATAATGACTGATGCCGATGTTGATGGAAGCCACATTGCCACATTAATAATGACCTTCTTTTTCCGCTATATGAATGATTTGATTAAAAGCGGATACCTTTATATTGCTACGCCTCCGCTGTATCTGATAAAAAAAGGCAAAAAAGAAGCTTATGCCTGGAATGAAAAGCAGCGTTTGCAATATATAAACGAATGGGCCGACGGAAATGAAAGTATTGTTCACACTCAACGTTATAAAGGTTTAGGTGAAATGAATGCAGAACAACTTTGGGTGACTACAATGAATCCGGAACAAAGAACTTTACAGCAGGTTACTATTGAAAATGCTGCAGAAGCAGACCATATTTTCTCGATGTTAATGGGTGATGATGTTCCGCCTCGCCGGAAATTCATAGAAGACCACGCAACTTATGCCAATATTGATGTTTGAATAAGCTTTAAGATTTTTTGTTTTGAGAAATGAGGCAGTTCATTCTCAAACTGAAATTTTCTTAAAATATATTGAAAACCGGTTCTTCACCGGTTTTCGCATCTCATTACTAATAACTCAATTCTCATTGTTAAATATGAATATTTGTATATTTTGTTCCTCAAGTAATGCAATTGCTGATATATATTTTGACGAGGCCAAAAACCTGGGAACCCTGCTGGGTAAAAACAATCACACTTTAATTAATGGTGGAGCAAATGTTGGATTAATGGAGACATTAACAATTGCTGCACGAATTGCAGGAGCAAAAACCATTGGTGTTATTCCTGAACTATTAAAAAACAGATCGTTGGCTTCAGACAATATACATGAAGTAATAATTACCCCAAACATGCATGAGCGGAAAGAAAAAATGAGGGAAATTTCGGATGCATTTATTGCGTTACCCGGTGGTTTTGGAACTTTGGAAGAAATACTTGAAGTGATCACTCTCCGACAACTTTCATATCACACAAAACCAATCGTTTTTATAAATACGAACGGTTTTTTTGATTTCCTTTTTAAACAGTTTGATGTGACTTATTCTGAACTTTTTGCAAAGGAAATTTACAGGGAATTGTATTTTACTGCCAACAATGCAGAAGAAGCTTTAAATTACATTTTAAATTATGAACCCGTGGTGTTGGATGCAAAATGGTTTAAAGTACCAGTTAATAAAAATGATACGTAAAAAAGAATGACAAATTTTCATGTTCTTCCATTTCTTTTTTCAAACCTTAACAAAAGGATACCTGAGTTGTTAAATAATATGAAATGTGGGGAAACAAACAATTGATCTACAAACACTGGCAACAAATTTGCGTTATACAGCAACAATTAGAACAATTGTTAAATGAATTTTAAAATTACTATGTCATGAAAAGATTACAAAAATTTGCATTTACTCTTTTATTGGTAATTGCAGGCGCTTTTGTGGCTGTGTGGGCTTACTCATCCTTTTTTGATCAACCAGAAGTGGTAACCATAAAAGAAGACCACCCCATAAAATATGCTAATTATCCGGCAGACAGCCAGGTAACATTACCAGACCTTACTTTTGCAGCTGAAAAATCAGTTCATTCAGTTGTGCATATTGCTACACAATCTGTCCGTAACGGGCAATGGTCAACCGGCAATCCGTTTCTTGACCAGTTTTTTGGTCCACGCAGAAGTCAGCCTCAGGTTCGACAAGGATTTGGTTCAGGTGTAATATTATCCGGTGACGGATACATTGTTACCAACAATCATGTAATAGAAGGCGCTCAGAATATTAAAGTTATTCTGAATGACAAGCGTGAATATGAAGCAACATTAGTCGGAACAGATCCTTCAACAGACATTGCTTTGTTAAAGGTTGATGCTGACGACTTATCATATTTAACCTATGGAAATTCAGACGAATTAAAACTAGGAGAATGGGTTCTTGCAGTTGGCAATCCGTTTAATTTAACATCAACGGTTACCGCAGGTATTGTAAGTGCACGGGCAAGAAACCTTGGAATTAATGATGACCAGATGGCTGTTGAATCTTTCATTCAGACTGATGCTGCGGTTAATCCTGGAAATAGCGGAGGTGCTCTTGTAAACCAACAGGGAAATTTAGTTGGAATAAATACAGCTATTGCAAGCCAAACCGGTTCGTATGCTGGTTATTCTTTTGCCGTACCGGTTACAATCGTAAAAAAAGTTGTTGATGACCTGAAAGAATTTGGCGAAGTACAAAGAGCCCTGTTAGGGGTAAATATTCAGGATATTAATGCAGAAAGAGCCCAGGAATTAAACCTTGACAGGGTTGAAGGTGTCTATGTGGCTGGTACTACTGATAATGGCGCAGCACGTGAAGCTGGCATTGAGGAAGGAGATGTAATAGTAAGCATACAGGGAGATCCGGTTAAAACATCGGCTGAATTACAGGAAAGAATCAGCCAGTACCGACCTGGTGATGACGTAAAAGTTGCAGTGCTTAGAGACAATAAAGAGAAACAATTTTCAGTTACTCTTCGTAACAAACACGGTGACACTCAAATTGTGCGCGACAGAGACGCTGTTTTAGGAGCAAAATTTGAAACCATAAGTAACAGAGAAAAAGAAGCATTGGAAATTGATAATGGGTTGAAAATAAAAAGCCTTGAAAAAGGCGAATTAAAAGATGCTGGCCTCAAAGAGGGTTTTATCATCACTTATGTGAATAAAAAACCCATGTATGAGATCAGTGATTTTAAAAGAGAGATCGGGAACGCTCGGGGAGGAATTCTGGTAGAGGGAATTTATCCTAATGGAGAACAGGCATACTTTGTTTTCGGGGTTAGTTAATCTACCTTGAACGAGTTGCATTAACTATTCATTAATATAGTTTTCTAAAACTTTATTTCTCCTTGACCGTTAATTTTATAAGTTCTATATTTGCACGTTTTTTAAAATAGATATATGAGACAGCTAAAGATCACAAAGTCAATCACCAACCGTGAAAGTGCCTCTTTAGACAAGTATTTACAGGAAATTGGAAAAGAAGAACTGATTACTGTCGAGGAAGAAGTTGAATTAGCACAGCGGATAAAAAAAGGTGACCAGGCAGCACTGGAAAAATTAACCAGGGCTAACCTGAGGTTTGTAGTATCTGTTGCAAAACAGTACCAGAACCAAGGCCTTAGTTTACCCGACTTAATTAACGAGGGAAACCTTGGTTTAATTAAAGCTGCAGAAAAATTCGACGAAACCCGTGGTTTCAAGTTTATTTCCTATGCCGTTTGGTGGATTCGTCAGTCCATCCTTCAGGCGCTTGCCGAACAATCTCGAATCGTTCGATTGCCATTGAACCAGGTAGGTTCGTTAAACAAAATTAATAAAGCATATTCGAAATTCGAGCAGGAACACGAACGCAAGCCATCACCTGAAGAACTGGCAGAATCGCTGGATCTTCCTGCCGATAAAGTTGCCGACACATTACGCGTTTCAGGCCGTCATGTTTCTGTTGATGCACCATTTGTTGATGGTGAAGACAACAGTTTACTGGATGTACTGGTCAATAACGATTCGCCAAATGCTGACCGTGCACTTATCATGGAATCACTTGCAAAAGAGATACACAGGGCTTTAGCTACATTGACCGAAAGGGAAAGTGACATTATTCGTTTGTTCTTCGGTATTGGGTGTCAGGAGATGACACTGGAAGAAATCGGAGAACGCTTTGGGCTGACCCGGGAAAGGGTTCGTCAAATTAAAGAAAAGGCAATCCGGAGATTGCGACATACTTCAAGAAGTAAGTTGTTAAAATCATATCTTGGATAAAATTAAAAGGCTGCCGGTGGCAGCCTTTTTTATTGGATAAATATATTTTTAAGGGTGACGCGGTTTTCAACCGCGTTTTTCGGGTGCCATGGTTTTCAAAGTATTTTCATTTTATATAAAAATCGGAGATTAAAAATCTCCGCAACTGTTTTAAAAATCAATAGTAAGTTGCACTGCCTGTTTTGTTTCTTCCTGTTGAAAATTCGAAACACTTAACCCCAGCAAGCGAATACCTTTAATAAATCCTCCTTCGCTCTTAAGCAAATATTTTACTTCTGAATTGATTTCTTCTTCCGACTCAAAATAACCTGCAATTGTTTTACTACGGGTGTGCTGTTCGAAATCGGCATATTTAAATTTTAAAGTTAATGTTTTGGCATTCACTCCGGCTTTTTCGATCCTTTTCCAAAGGGTAGAACAAATTTTCAATAATTCACTTTCAATTTCTTCATCTGTAAATAAGTCTGCCGGAAAGGTTTGTTCCGCTCCTACTGATTTTCTTTCACGATCAGGTTCTACCCGTCGGTGATCTTCTCCCCTGCATATTTCATAATAATAATTACCTGCTTTCCCAAACAGTTGAACTAACTCAATTCTGTCACGTTTTTTTAAGTCACTGCCATACCAAATTCCCATTTTGTTTAGCTTTTCAGCAGTTACTTTGCCAATTCCAAAAAACCTTCGTATTTCCAGTTGATCAATAAATTTCTGTGCCTGATCAGGGATAATGACAAACATGCCATTTGGCTTTTTTACATCTGAAGCCACTTTTGCAAGAAACTTATTATATGAAACTCCTGCGGAAGCTGTTAGCCCGGTATCATCCAAAATTCTTTTTCGAATTTCTTTGGCAATTAATGTAGCTGATGGTTTTCCTTTTTTTGCATAGGTAACATCAAGATAAGCCTCATCAAGCGAGAGAGGTTCAACCAAATCAGTATATTCAAAAAAAATAGATTTTATTTGTTCCGAAATCTCCTTATACCTATAAAAACGTGGTTTAACAAAAATCAAGTTAGGGCATTTTCGTTTTGCCAGTTTTGATGGCATAGCTGATCTTACACCAAATTTTCTTGCTTCGTAGCTTGCTGCTGCAACCACTCCCCTCTCACGCGAACCTCCAACAGCTACCGGTTTACCTTTTAATTCAGGATGATCGTGTTGTTCAACCGATGCATAAAATGCATCCATATCGATGTGGATTATTTTTCGGATATTTTCCACGGCAGAAAATTACTATTCCGAAATATTTTGATTTTGTTCTTCCCTCTCTTCAATAATAACAAGTAATTCTTCTTCTATAATTTTAGGTTTACGTTTTCCTGTTGCAATTAGCGACCAGGCCATAATAATACTGGTTGCAATGATTACCATAAACAAAATTCCACTTTCGAAACCGGTTGTTTTTAGTGATTCAGGAATGGCAAAAATAGAGTAGAACTGAAATTAATCCTCGTGGTGCAATAAAAGTTTGTGGCATAATATTTTTCTTTTCAACAGCATAGAAACAGCCCAAACCTGAGTAGATAAGATGCAAAAAGGAAAACAAAACTAATGATCCAAACTTTCCAGCTGGTCAACATATTTAACGGAAGTATCATTCCGAATACCACAAAAAAGAATGTTCTTACAAGAAAGGATGTTTCAATAGTAATCATTTTAAATTGACCAAAAAGCTCATCAATTTTTTCATCTTTTAGCCAATATTCAAGTTTTCCGAATAACAGTACTTTGTGGTTTCTTAATAGCAACCCAAACATTAAAATAATAATAAGCGACGACAGATGAAACATTTTGCCTACTGCATACAGCAAAACGAGCACCGACAAAAACAAAAAGAATTTTGCCTGCCCTTTAATATTTTGTATCACATATAGTAAAACATAGCTCAGAATCATGGAAGTTCCCAATGTCAGAATAATATTTCCACCGATAACAAAACTTAATTGCCGCATTCCTTCAACGTCGGTATTTTCGATAATAAGGTAAAAGATCATTATACCAAGGATATCAGAAAATGTTCCTTCGTAAATCATGAATTCTCTTTTATATTCATCAAGATTAGCCACGCTGGGTATAATTATAGCGCTGCTTAAAATAGTAAGCGGAAGGGTATAAATTATTGCAGGCAGGAATTCGAGACCGGTAATAAAATACTGTAGAATTACCGAAAGCACCAAAGGGATTACAATTATTGAAACAAGTGCAATAACAAACGCTTTCCATATAATTGGCCATTTTTCCCTTTTTATTTCCAGATCAAGCGCGGCTTCAAGCACAATCATAATTAATCCGACAATACCCAAAATTTCAAGGGTATAAAAAAAATCAGGTTCTATCTGGAAATAAACCAATAACTGGTTAATGCCAATTCCCATTAAAATTAAAATTAATACACTTGGGATATTTGTTTTTTTTGCCAGAATATTCGTGAAAAATGATGCGATAATAACTACACAAAGTCCTATAATAAAGAGATACGAGTCCATAAAGTTTGTTTTGCGTCTTAATTTTTCTCAAATGAGCCTTTCAATAGAAGTAAAGATAAGATAAAAAGAGCGTTCTAAAATTTGGGAAATACAAACTTTATGAACAACAGGAATGTGATAAGGTTATGAATCCAGCTTATAGATTTGCTCCATCAGTTGCCATTTCTCATCTGCCGAGGCTTTAGATGAAGTCTGTTGAAATCGTGACACAAAAGCCTCCCATTCCGCTTGTCGTGGTTTCTGTGCCAACTCTCTCATCGCTTTATCATGATCAAAATCAGAAACAGTATCCATAATCATAAAAAGCCGGTTTCCTAAAATATAAATTTCCATATCAACAATACCAACTTCTTTCATCCCCTGCGTTATCTCGGGCCAGGCAGCCTCCGGAGCGTGAACTTTTTTATAAGCTTCAATCAGTTCCGGGTCATTTTTCAATAACATGGTTTTGCAATATCTTTTGTAGTTGCTCATCATTTTCTATCCTCAAAACTATTCCACTGCAATACTTTTTTTATCTGATGAAAACCTGTAAAATGCATAAGAACCAATTACAACAAAGCAAATAAAAGGTAAAATATACGATAAGTTAACTCCAATGATATCTACAAGAGCGCCCTGGAGTGGGGTAATAAGTGCGCCACCCAAAATTGCCATTATCATACCCGAAGACCCAACTTTAGTTTCAGCATCACTCAATCCATCACTTCCCATTCCAAAAATAGTTGGGAACATTAACGACATAAATGCTGAAATTCCCAACAACGAATAAACACCAATAATTCCACCAACAAAAACAACGCTCAACGTTAGAAGACCCGCAGCAATTGCCGCAAATAACAGTAATGAATGATCTTTAAATTTTCTCATTAATGCAGTAAAAATCCAACGCGAAGCGCCAAACATGATTAATGCAACTGTGTGATATTGCAGTGCTACCTCAGGCGTTACATGTAATTGTTCCGGTATGTAAAAGTTGGTGTAAGTCCAAACTGTGATTTGCGCACCAACGTAAAAAAACTGCGCTACCACGCCAAAAACATAATTCTTTTTTTTAAAAAGTTGTCCAAAAGTTTTAAATATATGAACTTCGTTACCTGAATCGGAAGCCTTTGGCATTTTCGTTAATGCTATTAAAATCCACACAACCACCAAAACTGCAGCTATCGAAAGATAAGGGAAGATCACAATATTGAGCATTTCATTAATCTGATCAGATGCAATTGAGATATTACCCTCGGCATCCAAAGGCATTTTTGCCATTATTAATATCTGTGCCAGTAAAATTCCTGTCACCGACCCGATTGGATTAAATGATTGTGCAAAGTTTAATCGCCTTGTTGCCGTTTCTTTTGAACCTAAAGCAAGAATATATGGATTAGCATTGGTTTCCAGTATTCCGAGGCCGCTGGCTAAAATATAATATGCAATACAAAAATATAGAAACTCCTGAAGTACAGTTGCAGGATACAACAAGAAACATCCCAGAGCATAAACTCCCAAACCAACTAAAACACCCGTTTTATATGAAAATCTTCGTGAAATCAATGCGCCGGGAATGGCCATGCAAAAATACCCGAAATAAAATGCGAACTGAATTAATGATGCCTGAAATGTACTTAGCTCCCCGAAAACTGCTTTAAAAACCCGCACTAACGGATCGGTAATATTATTGGCAACTCCCCACCACATAAAGCAGCTTGAGAGTAATATAAAACCAAGGATATATTTTTTTTCGAGTAATACCGGTTTTTGATCTGCAACATTCATTGAAGTATGGTTTAGTTATTTTTATTCTGACGAATATAGCTATTTATAAGAATTCATTCTTGTTTTTCCCCCTAAGTTGTTCAACAATTTTTTTCACATCTTCAGCTTTATCGCGTTTACAAACCAAAGTTGTATTGCCATCCTGAACTACGATAACATCATCGAGGCCAACCAACGCAATTAATCCGTTATCGGTTTTTATGTATGAGTTTTTGCTGTCAACAAAAATTCCTTCACCCGATTTTACATTACCATCCTTATCTTTCGGCGAAACCTGGTAAACCGATTCCCAGCTACCTAAATCATTCCAGTCAAAATTTCCCTCAACTAAATAAATATTTTTGGCATGTTCCATAATGCCATAATCTACTGAAATACCATTAATTGCCCTGTATATCGTATCCAATGTTTGATCAAATGAAGGTTTTCCCAACTCTGACTGAATTTTTTTAAGATCAGCGTATAATTCAGGAGCAAATTCTTCCACTGCTTTCAGAAATACAGAAATTTTGAAAATAAATAACCCGCTGTTCCAATAATAACCACCATTGTTTAAATAGGCGGTGGCAGTATCTTTGTCGGGTTTTTCAACAAACCTGTCAACTTTAAATTGCCTGATTTCGTTTTCTGCTTTAATTTCATCGGCTGCTTTTATATAACCATAACCAGTTGCCGGGTACGATGGAGATATTCCGAGCGTTACAATCCCTTCTCGCTCACTTGCAATTTTTACTGCTGTCAACACGGTATCTTTAAATAACCCTACATTTTCAACCAGATGATCTGACGGGGAAACTACCATAATTCCTTCGGGATTTTCTTTTTCAGCTACCATTGCAGCTAATCCTATACATGGCAACGTATTTTTCCCTACCGGTTCGTAAATGAGATTCTTCTTTGGTAACATTGGTGTTTGTTCCTCAAGAACATTTGACTGGTCTTTCCCGGACACGATAAAAATGCGTTCTTCCGAAGAAAATGATGAAAACCGTTTTATAGTTGACTGTAACAATGAATCTTCACCCACAATAGTTAAATACTGTTTTGGTTTTGCAACTTTACTTCCTGGCCAGAAACGTGTTCCGGCACCACCTGCCATTATGAGGCAAAATATATCTTCCATAATTTTTTTTTTGCTGATTTATGCTTGTCAGATTAAGTATTCTCCTGTACAAAAAAAAGAAAAATAATAGTGTAAAAAAAATTTGGTTACTATCCGGATGTTTTAGTATTCTTTCAATTTTCGGAATTTGTTTTTTACAATATAAAACGATGTAAATTACATGATTTTTTTCGTGTCTTATTCCATTTATAACCTCTAACTTGGTGACGTTCAAAAAAAAACCAAATCTGAAACTAACAAATCAGGCATGAAAGTAATCAAACACGTTTCTGAAGCAGTTAACTCATCAACAATTAAACCCGGTTCGGTGATTTACACCGGAGGAAATGCTGCAACTCCGCAAACCTTGTTAATACAACTTGCAAGCGATAAGACGATAAAAAATGTTGAGCTAATCAGTATTTTACTTTTGGGTGATATTAAAAACATATTCAGTAAAGAATCTTGTCAGCGAATTAAACACCGGGTAATTTTTTCGGGTCCTTATTCAAGAAAAGCATTAAATGAAGGAATGGCAACTTACCAGGTGATGCATCTTTCAAATGTACCATTTCAGGTGAAAAATTACTTAAAGCCAAATGTTGTTTTTGTACAGGTAAGCGGCCCCGACAAAGGTGGAAATTACAGTTATGGAACAACGGTTGAAGGTTTGCAGGCCGCCGTTAATACAGCAAAAGCAAACGGAGGAATTGTAATTGCCGAAAGAAATAAACAAATGCCATTTATTTTAGGTACAACCATCGACGAAACAAATATTGATTTTTTAATTGATGTTGATTATCCGCTACCGGTTATTCCATATTTGCGCCCCGATGAAACAGCTCATAAAATAGGACGACTAATTACCGAACTTTTCATTACTGATGGATGTACACTTCAATATGGAATCGGGAAAGTTCCTGAAGCCGTTACTGATGCTGTAATCGACAAAGGAGTGAAAGATATTGGCATTTATACGGAACTTTTTACCGATTCAATGCAAAAACTGATTGAAAAGAAAATTGTCACCAATAAATTTCAGGATGTAAATTTTTCAATATCTTCAATTTTTCTCGCAAAAGATAAACATGGATACGACTGGCTCGATTATAACAGTTCCATTCAAAACCGGCCTTGTAATTTCACTAATAACATATTACGAATAGCACAACAGCACAAAATGGTTGCTATTAACAGCGCAATTGGTGTTGATTTACATGGGAATATCTGGGCTGATTCTTTAAAAGGACGCCAGATTTACAGCGGAATTGGCGGACAGGCTGATTTTCTGCGTGGTTCAATTCTCTCAAAAAACGGGTATGGCATTATTGCTATTGAATCGACAACAAATAACGGCATTTCAAAAATTATTGACATGTGCCCGGAAGGAATAACAACAACAGCAATTGCAGCCGATCCGGTTGTAATTGTTACTGAAAACGGCGCATTTAACCCAATGGGTTTGAACCTTGCTGAACATGCCATTGGAATTGCCCATTTGGCAGAATCTCATACAAAAGAAATGTTGCTGCGAAAAATATTTGACAGTCCTGAATTTTATAAACCGCGCGAAGCATTAAGCAACAAAATTCCAAAAGGCTTTACCCCCTACGAAGCAATTGAAAAATAAATCTTATATTCGATTTAAAAGGTTAAAAATGGAAAATTATAAGTTAGTGTTACCTGGCGACCTCAATCAGCACGGTAATTTATATGGTGGTAATCTTCTAAAGTGGATTGATGAATATGCATGGATTGCAGCTACACTTGATTATCCCGGAAGCAGATTTGTTACTGTTGCACTGGATAAAGTTACTTTTAAAAAAGGCG
Organism: uncultured Prolixibacteraceae bacterium; assembly: GCA_963849775.1. Taxonomy (GTDB): domain Bacteria; phylum Bacteroidota; class Bacteroidia; order Bacteroidales; family Prolixibacteraceae; genus Draconibacterium. The sequence goes on from CAWKIX010000021.1 coordinate 74,281, forward strand.
TAAATGATGGAGCCATATTGAAATTTATTATTGAAAAGTCGGGCGAAGGAAAAACTTCTGTCCAATACCTTGTAAATGTTTACTGCTATTCAAATTGCAATTCAAACTCCGAGATCATCTTTTCTACTCATATAACTTTTGTCAATCTCGATGAAAATGGTTTGAAAAAGAGTTTAAATACAACAAATATTTAAACAAATCCATAAAAATATTCGGTTTTTATAATCATTCAGATGTGATTTTTGCTCTCAGATTTTTCTTTAAATTAAAATTTATGCAAAGTTGACATTGCACAATCATCTTAAAAAAGGCACGTCTAAATTGCACAAAAACTCAGTAAACATTGACTTTTTACTTGTTTTCGGATGGTTACAAGCATCGTAATTTAATAAAAAATTCGTAATTTTCAAATACAAACACCCCTGTTTTATGGCTGATAGTTTGGGTGTTATACAATATACCGGATCGTTTCACAAAGAGATTTTTTTATACTAATTTCAGAACTTCAAATTTCTTACTGAATAATTATATACATATTGTTTACTTTCGGTTTACCATATTATTTCACTTCAACCTTCGACTTTAATAATAAGACAACAACATATATGAATTTCTTCGATGTTTTTTCAACCGGAAAAAAAAGATCGAACGGCATTCTAAACATTTAAGTTGTTATTTGTTTATAATTCAAGTACAGCACAGCTTTCTAATCATTAACTCTTTAAATTAAACAAAAACGTTATGGTAAATAAAATTTCAAGTTTAGCAGAATACTTTCAAAAATATAATGAAAGTGTAGCAGATCCCGACAAATTTTGGGGAAATATTGCAGAAAGCCATTTTTGGCGTAAAAAGTGGGATCAGGTACTGGACTACAAATTTACCGGAGATAGTGCTCCTGATGTAAAATGGTTTGTAAATGGTAAACTAAACATCACTGAAAATATTTTTGAGCGTAACATGCACACGCGTAAAGATCAGGTTGCATTAATCTGGGAGCCGAATGACCCAAAAGAAAAAGAAATAAAACTTACTTACGGAGAACTTTTCGATAAAGTAAAACAATTTGCCAATGCACTTAAAAAGATAGGTGTAGAAAAAGGCGACCGCGTGGCTATTTATCTTCCCATGGTTCCTGAACTTGCCATTGCCATGATGGCTTGTGCGCGTATTGGCGCCATTCATTCTATCATTTTTGCAGGATTTTCTGCCACTGCTCTTGCCGACAGGGTTATTGATGCAGAGGCAAAAGTTGTAATAACATCTGATGGAGGATTTCGCGGAACAAAATCAATTCCACTCAAAGAAATTGTTGATGAAGCAATAGCAAAATGTCCTTCAATTAAGTACTCAATTGTTCTTAAACGAACAGGTGATAGTATTAATATGGTTGACGGTCGTGATATTTGGTGGCATGATCTTATAAAAGGTATTTCAACAGAAAACGTTGCTGAGGTTATGGATGCTGAAGATATTCTTTTTATCCTTTACACTTCAGGGTCAACCGGAAAACCAAAAGGTGTTGTTCATACAACGGGCGGTTATATGGTTTATGCTGAATATACTTTTAAAAATGTATTTCAATACAGCGATGGGGATATTTACTGGTGTACAGCTGATATCGGTTGGGTTACCGGCCATTCGTATATTGTTTATGGTCCTTTGTTAACCGGAGCTACATCAATTATGTTTGAAGGAGTTCCTACATTCCCTGATGCTGGCCGGTTTTGGGATGTAGTTGACAAATACAAAGTTAACCAGTTTTATACAGCTCCTACTGCAATCCGTGCCTTAGTTGCGCAAGGTGATCAATGGGTAACCAAACACGATCTGAGTTCATTAAAAGTGCTTGGAACAGTTGGTGAACCAATTAATGAAGAGGCGTGGCGCTGGTATCACGATTTAGTTGGAAAAGGAAAATGCCCGATTGTGGATACCTGGTGGCAAACCGAAACAGGTGGAATTATGATTACTCCGCTGGCTGGAATTACTCCGACAAAACCTTCGTTGGCAACTTTGCCTCTTCCTGGCATTCAACCAGTTCTTGTTAATCCGGAAGGAAAAGAACTAAAAGGAAATGGAGTTGAAGGAATTCTTTGTATTAAATTTCCGTGGCCAGGAATGTTGCGTACAACTTATGGCGATCACCACAGATGTTATCAAACCTATTTCTCTGCATTCCCGGGTTTATATTTAACCGGCGACGGTGCAAAACGCGATGAAGAGGGATATTACAGAATTATTGGCCGCATTGATGATGTAATCAATGTTTCGGGTCACAGAATTGGAACTGCTGAAGTTGAAGATGCTATAAACCAGCATCCAAAAGTTATTGAATCAGCAGTAGTGGGATATCCGCATGAAATTAAAGGTTCAGGAATTTACGCTTATGTTATTTGTGAAGATCTGACGGATGTAGAAATGGCAAACATTGAGAATGAAATCAGGGCGACGGTTACAAAATTTATTGGCCCTATTGCAAAACCTGATATGATTCAGATTGTAAGTGGACTGCCAAAAACACGTTCAGGAAAAATTATGCGTCGTATTCTTCGTAAAATTGGTGAAGGAGATGCCACCAATCTTGGAGATACTTCTACCCTTCTCGATCCGGGCGTAGTTGATGAAATCATTCGCGGAGCAAAAGTTTCAGTAAAACAATAATTCAACTGTAAATAATGCCAATAACTATAACTAAAATTAAAACTTATGGAAACTAAACTTTCAAATCCGGCCCCCCTTGGTTTAATGGGTTTTGGAATGACAACTGTCTTGTTAAATATCCATAATGCAGGATTTTTTCCGCTTGGTTCAATGATTCTCGCTATGGGCGTTTTCTATGGCGGTATTGGTCAAATCATTGCTGGAATTCTGGAATTCAAAAAAGGAAATACATTTGGAACAACTGCCTTTACTTCCTACGGATTGTTCTGGCTCACATTGGTTTTTCTCATCGTATTTCCTAAAATGGGCTGGCTCGAAGCTCCCCCATCAAGCTTTATGGGGTGGTACCTTTTCATGTGGGGACTTTTCACCTTTATGATGTGGATTGGCACTTTTGGAAATAATCGCGCCCTCCAGTTTATTTTCCTTACATTATGGATATTATTCCTGCTGTTAGCGATCAGAGATTGGACGGGATCGGCAATGATCGGGAAAATAGCTGGGTTTGAAGGAATTATTTGCGGTTTGTCGGCAATTTACCTGGCCATGGCAGAAGTAATTAATGAGACACAGGGAAAAACTGTTTTACCAATTGGCATAAGAGGCTAAATTCAGTTCAAAAAAATAAACATAAAAATATCCTAAAAAAGGCCCTTTAATCCGGCGTTTTTTGTTTTTTGCCGGCTTGTATGTTTTAAAACAGTGAATTTCAAAGTTGTTTTTCAACATAAAATTAAAAAAAAACACAAATCATCTTGAGTATAACACTGATTCTCAGAAACATTAAATCCTTTTCACTAAAATTTAACTCAAGTCAAATAAATTTCAGTAAATGACTTTTTTTCATGAATTTTATGACCAATTTAAATCAACTTGTTGACCTGTAATTATTCGATAGGAAAATTTATATAAAAAATCAAAAATAGATACAATGGCCATTAAAAAACTGGATAGTATTTTCAGACCCAAAAGAATTGCCTTAATTGGTGTTTCAAATAATCCCGACAGTGTAGGAGGAATAACTTTAAGAAATTTAGTAGGAGGAGGTTTTAACGGAGTTGTTTACCCTGTTAACCCAAAGCGCGAGGCGGTTTTTGGCATTCCGTGTTACCCTGATGTAAAAAGCTTACCAAAAGTTCCTGATTTAGCGGTTATAATGACTGCCGCAAAGTTTGTCCCGCAACTGGTGAAAGATTGTGGTGAAGCCGGAATTAACGGGCTGATAATAATGTCAGCTGGCTTTAAAGAATCAGGGGAAGAAGGAAAAGCGCTGGAAAACCAGGTTAAAGCCGAAAAAGCAAAATTCCCCGACATGCGGGTTATTGGGCCTAACTGCCTTGGCATTTTGGTTCCCGGGTTAAATATGAACGTAAGTTTTGCTGACGGAATGCCTAAAAAAGGCCATGTAGCTTTTATCTCACAGTCGGGGGCTTTGTGTACTTCCGTTCTCGACTGGGCCTACGAATCGAATATTGGGTTTTCACATTTTGTTTCTATTGGTAATTCAATGGACGTGAGTTTTGGTGATTTAATTGATTATTTTGGACAGGATCCAACTACAAAATCAATTGTACTTTATGTTGAGTCAATTCAAAATGCACGAACATTTATGTCGGCTGCCCGTGCATTTTCGCGCGAAAAACCAATTATTGTTTACAAATCAGGGCGTTTCCCCGAATCAGCGGCTGCAGCAGCTTCCCATACCGGAGCAATGGCTTCGGAAGATTCAATATATGATGCAGTGTTCCACCGGGCCGGATTAGCCCGGGTTTTCGATTTTGGTAATATTTTTGATTTTACTGATCTGGTGGGCCGAAAGAGAATTCCGAAAGGAAACCGCCTGGCAATTGTTACCAATGCCGGTGGTCCGGGTGTTATGGCAACCGACTCGTTAATTTCTCTTGGAGGAAAACTGGTAAAACTTTCTGAAGAAACCATGCAGAAACTGAATGATTATCTTCCGCCATTCTGGTCGCATGGAAACCCGATCGATGTACTTGGAGATGCAACCCCGGAACGATTTGCCAAATCAACAGAAATTGTTCTGGAAGATGAAAATGTGGATGCAGTTTTTGTTCTTCTAACACCGCAGGCAATGACAGACCCTACTGCAACAGCCGAGGCCATAGCAAAAATGGCATCGAATACAACAAAAACAATAATGGCTGCCTGGCTTGGTGGAGCAAGCATGCGCGAAGGAACCCAGATTTTTAACAATGCCGGCATTGCAAGTTATGCAACACCAGAACAGGCAATTAAGGCTTTTATGACACTTTCCGATTATTCTCAAAACCTGAAGATGTTATATGAAACTCCAAAAGAAGTTCCGGTTTCATTCCAGTATGACAGAAATGAGTTACGGAAAAAATATTTGAAAGAAGTTTTTCCAAAAGCCAAAATATTAAATGAAGACGATTCCAAAATGCTGGTAAATGATTACGGAATCGATACCACTCACCCAACGCCTGCCGCAACAGAAGATGAAGCAGTTAAAATTGCAGAAAAAAAAGGATATCCGGTAGTACTGAAAATTTATTCTCCTGATATTACACATAAATCGGATGTTGGCGGAGTTGCTCTTAATATTGAAAATGAAGAAATGGTTCGGGCAACATTCCGAAACATGATGAAAACAGTTGCTGAAAAACGTCCGGATGCAAAAATTGATGGTGTTACCATTCAGAAAATGGTAAATACAAAAGGCGGAATTGAATTGATTGTTGGAACAAAAAAAGATCCTGTCTTCGGAACTGTAATGCTGGTTGGAATGGGTGGAACAACTGCCGAATTGTTTAAAGACAAACGTTTGGAATTCCCGCCGTTAAACGAACAATTGGCACGACAAATGCTGGAATCGCTTAAAATTTACCCGCTTCTCACAGGCTGGCGTGGCGATTCACCAAAAAATATTGATAAACTAATTGAAGTATTAATCAGAATGTCATACCTGGCAGCAGATTATCCTGAAATTGCAGAACTGGATATTAATCCGCTGATCGTTACGGAAAATGATGTTATTGCTTTGGATGCACGCATTGTTGTTGATGAAAAAATAATGAAAAATCCGGTGAAAGAATACTCTCACCTTATTTTGCGACCGTATCCGGAAAGTTTGATAAAAACAACTCATATTAAAAGATGGCACCGAAATTCTTCTTCGCCCGATAAAACCGGAAGACGAACCGCTCTGGTTTGAATTACTTGCAAGCTGTTCAAAAGAATCTATTTATCATCGTTTCAGGTACGATTTCTATTTCGACTCGCATGAAGTTGCTTCGCAATTCTGTTTTATCGATTATGATCGTGAAATTGCTATTGTTGCTGAACATGAAAGAGAAGATGGAACGAAAGAAATTATTGGTGTTGGCCGTTTAATTGCTGATCCTGATCTTGAGATAATGGAATACGCCATATTGATTACCGATAAATGGCAGAAGAAAGAACTTGGATTTACGCTCACAAATTATTGCATGGAAATTGCCAAAATTCGTGGCATTAAAAAGCTTATGGCTGAAACAACCAAAGATAACAAACCGATGATTTCTGTGTTCCGAAAACTGAATTTCAAAATAAGATTTAATGAGGACACAACGGTTTCTGTATCTAAAGATATTACGATTGAAGATTAGTTATACAAACAACATCAATCAATTCTTTCCGGCAGTGCATATTTCACTGCCGGATCATTTTTTTAGCTTAGAATATGGATTTCGCAAAAATTGAAGAATCCCGTCTGAATGATTTAATCGGGCAGGCTGCAAATATTATACGAAAGGCAAAATATGCAGTGGCATTTACGGGTGCCGGAATATCAGTTGCAAGTGGAATTCCACCATTCAGAGGAGAAAATGGACTATGGAATAAAGTTGACCCCATTTTCCTGGAAATCAACTATTTTTATAAAAAGCCATATCAATCATGGCAAAAAATAAAGGAAATATTTTACGATAGTTTAGGCGATGCAAAACCTAATATTGCACACGAAACACTGGCTAAAATGGAACAACGCAGTTTTCTGGAGTCAGTAATCACTCAAAACATTGATCACCTTCATCAAAAAGCAGGAAACCGTTATGTTTTTGAGTTACACGGTACATACAAAAGATTAATTTGTACCGAATGCAGCTCTGAATATGATATTGCTTTTGCCAATCTTAATTATCTGCCTCCAACATGTTTTGTGTGCAAAGGAATTCTTAAACCTGACATGGTTTTTTTTAATGAACCAATTCCGGCTTATGCTAAAAAAAGATCTTTTGAGGAAGCAGAGAAAGCCGATGTTATGCTGATTATTGGCTCCAATGCAGAGGTTTTACCTGCCGCCGACATTCCGGTGGTTGCAAAAAAACACGGAGCAAAAATTATTGAAATAAATATTGAAAAAACCCATTTTACCAATGAAATAACAGACATATTTATAAACGAGAAAGCCGCATTGGTAATGAAAGAAATTGGTAAGCTACTTTACTTGTAAACGAGCGATTAAAAGAGTATATTTTTCTTCTTATCTTTGAATAAATTCATAATTGACAAACTAAAAAACAAATACAATTGAAAACAATTTCGATACTATTAATGGCATTAATAATGATTACAACAGGTTGCAGTAACCAACAAATAAACAGTGAAGAAGAAATAACTGATTTTCAGTTCGAGGTGGAAAAATTTGCAGATTTGAGAATCTTAAGGTATCAGGTACCCGGATTTGATGATTTAAGTTTACAACAAAAAGAACTGATTTATTATTTATCGCAGGCAGCAATTGAAGGAAGGGACATTATTTTCGACCAAAATTACAAATACAACCTTGCTATCAGGCGCACTCTTGAAGCAATTTATGAAAACTTTAACGGCGATAAAAGTACCGGTGATTACCAGAATTTTCTTGTGTATCTGAAAAGGGTTTGGTTTTCAAACGGAATCCATCATCATTATTCAACCGACAAATTTGAGCCTGAATTTAGTGAAGACTATTTCAGGGAACTTTTATCGGGAATTGATGAATCAAAATTACCCGTTTCGAAAGATGAAATATTTACCACTTTAATCCCGGTAATTTTCAATCCTTCAATTGACAGTAAACGGGTAAATCAGGCGGAAGGGGAAGATTTAATTTCCACATCTGCAAATAATTACTGGACAGATGGAATAACACAGCAGGAAGCCGAAACATTTTACAGCAAAATGAAAGTTCCGGGTGATCCTGAACCAATTTCCTATGGATTAAACAGCACAATGGAAAAAGTTAACGGCAAACTGGTGGAAGATGTATGGAAAGTTGGCGGCAAATATTCTGCTGCGATAGAAAAAATTGTTTACTGGCTGGAAAAAGCGCAGAATGTTGCTGAAAATGAAGATCAGAAATTAGTAATTTCCAAACTCATCAATTATTATAAAACAGGTGATTTAAAAACGTTTGATCAATACAACGTCGCCTGGCTCGCTGATCAGAATTCATTGATCGATTTTGTGAACGGATTCATTGAAACTTACGGCGATCCACTGGGTTTAAAAGCCAGTTGGGAAAGTGTGGTTAATTTCAAAAACACGGAAGCAACCCACCGTACAGAAGTGATTAGTACAAATGCACAATGGTTTGAAGACAATTCACCTGTGGATCCACGATTCAAAAAAGAAAAGGTAAAAGGGGTAACTGCTAAAGTAATAACGGCAACCATGTTAGGTGGAGATTGTTATCCATCCACGCCGATCGGGATCAACCTTCCAAATGCCGATTGGATCAGGAAAGAACATGGTTCAAAATCGGTTACGCTCGAAAATATTACCTATGCTTACAATCAGGCGAGTTTAGGCAATGGTTTCCTTGAAGAATTTACCTATTCGCAGGATGAAACAGACAGATTAAAAAAATACGGATTTCAGGCAGATAATTTACATACCGATTTACATGAATGTCTCGGTCATGGATCCGGCCAGTTGTTACCCGGTGTTGAAGGCGACGAATTAAAAGCTTATGGCGCCACAATAGAAGAAGCCAGGGCCGATTTATTCGCTTTATATTACATGGGCGATGATAAAGTTATTGAACTTGGTTTGCTTCCAAACAGCGATGCCTATAAAGCAGCTTATGACGATTATATCAGAAACGGATTAATGACACAGTTAACAAGAATAAAATTAGGCAATAATATTGAAGAGTCGCACATGAGAAACCGTCAGTTAATTGCGAAATGGGTTTATGAAAATGGAAAAGATGAAAATGTGATTGAGAAAAAAGAGCGGGATGGAAAAACATTCTTTGAAATTAACGATTATGAAAAATTACAAACCCTTTTTGGTAAATTGCTTGCCGAAATTCAACGCGTAAAATCGGAAGGAGATTTTGAAGGCGCTAAAAGTCTGGTTGAAAATTACGGCGTAAAAGTAGATTACAATTTGCACAAGGAAGTGCTGGAAAGATATAAAAAATTAAATCTGGCTCCTTACAGTGGATTTGTAAACCCGGTTTATAAAGTTTCAAAAGATGATAACGGAAATATAACCGCTGTTACCCTTGATTATACTGAAGGTTATACAGAACAAATGATGCGTTATTCAAAAGAGCATTCGTGGTTGCCGACATTTAATTAAAAAATAACCTGTCTTCTTGAAAAGGTTGTAAAAGATCGGATAATAACGTACCAATAAAATTATCCAATTGAATGATAACGATTTAATACCGGAATTATGCAAAAGTTAAAACTCACCCTCATTTTGTGGTTCGTAATCTGTTCATTGGGTTACGCTCAGGTACAGGTTTCCTTTAACAATAAAAATGTTGCTTACATGGGACGGGTGGAAACCAGTAATAACGAAGCCCGCATTTTCTGGCCAGGAACTTCAGTGGCCCTGAACTTTAGTGGCACATCGGTAAGTGCTGTTTTGAGAAATGAAAACGGGCCTGCCTACTTTTACGTAATAGTTGATGGAAATGCCAAAAATGCGAGGAAAATAAATCCTGAAAATACAAAATCAAAAATTGAGCTTGCTTCCGGACTTCCGGATGGTAAACATTCAGTACAACTGTTTAAACTCACTGATAATACAACCATTACCGATTTTTACGGATTTGAGCTCAATGAAGGTGCAAAGGTTTTAAAACCAGACAATCCATGAAAAAACGAAAAATTGAATTTTACGGCAACTCCATCACTGCCGGACATGGTGTTGATGTTCCTCCCGGACAAAATGATTCCGGCGATCCGAAACTTTTCAATAATTACCTGACGTATGCCGCCCGCATCGCCCGGCATTACGACGCACAGTATTCATGTATCGCACGTAGCGGAATTGGAATTATGGTCAGCTGGTTTCCCGAAATCATGCCTGAAATTTATAACCGGCTCAATCCCGGAGACCCAAACAGTAAATGGGACTTTTCAAAATATACACCAGATTTAGTCATTATCAACCTTTTTCAAAACGATAGCTGGATAGTAAATTCTCCGCAAAACGATCAGTTTAAGGAACGCTTTGGCACCACAAAACCAGACGAGAATAAAATCATAAAAGCATACCAGGATTTTGTGATGAAAATTCGTAATGAATATCCGAAAGCCTCAATAATTTGTACGTTGGGAAGTATGGATATTACCCAACAAGGTTCGCTGTGGCCAGGCTATGTTGAAAAGGCGGTAAAAGGATTGAACGATTCAAAAATATATACCCATTTTATGCCCTATAAAAATACGCCGGGGCATCCAAAAGCGATGGAACAAAAAGTTATGGCCGACGACCTGATTCAATTTATCGACCAACATATTAAATGGTAATTGCAAAATTTTAAAAATAGGTGCAGAGCACCGAAACATTGGTAGGTGCAGCGCACCGAAATATTTATAGCTGCAGCAGCAGCGTAATATTTGTAGGTGCAGAGCACCGAAATCTTTATAGCTGCGTCAGCAGCGTAATATTGGTAGGTGCAGCGCACCGAAATATTTATAGCCGCAGAGCAGCGTAATATAGGTAGGTGCAGAGCACCGAAATCATTGTAGCTACAACGTAGCGCAATATTTGTAGCTGCAGCGCAACGAAACATGGGTAGGTGCAGCGCACCGAAATATTTATAGCGCAGCGTAATATTTGTGAATACCACGATGAATTGCTAAATTTATTGCTAACATTTATTCAATTAATCATGGCAAACACATACACCCAATTTTATGTCCATTTGGTATTTGCAGTTAAAAACCGAAATGCTTTAATCAAAAAAACATGGAAAAATGAATTGGAAAAATACATCACGGGAATAGTAAAAAATCATAAACATAAAATGCTGGCAATTTATGCCATGCCCGACCATATTCACATTTTTGTCGGATACAATGTAAATCATCTTATACCAGATCTTGTTGAGGAGATAAAAACCTCTTCAAACCACTGGATAAAAAAGAACGAATTCTCTAAATTTCGTTTTGAATGGCAAAAGGGATATGGTGCTTTTCACCCATTCCCATCACAAATTGATACCGTAATTAAAATATGTTCTGAATCAGGAAATCCATCATAAAACGAACGAGTTCAAAATGAATATCTTGAAATTTTGAAAAAAAATGACATTCAATATAACGATGAATACTTTTTTGATTTTTTTGATGATGTTATCGATTGGGAATAATTGAAAAATTTACCTATTATAAAAAATTGAATATTCCGGTGCGCTGCACCTTTCGTTCTGTTTGTTTGCACCATTGTTACAAATATTATCGCGGCTACGCCGCTGAAAAACAAACATACAAACAAACAAATACAGCCACTATAATAATCATGTCGGTAAATAAGCAAAGTCAAACCAGAGGTACAGCATATCACATTATTTATAGCAGCACAACATTGTGAAATTGACAGGTGCAGCGCTCCGAAATATTGATGCAGCACGGCAACACACCGCAACAGCAACACGGCAGAACGTTTGCAGGTATAACACAGCGTAACCTTTTGTTTATATATAGAACTCTTCAACCCCAATCGTTTTAGATAATTCGTTTTATCTTCTATTTTTACAATGTTTTTAAAACGAAATGTATGCAACCTGATTTCGACCGGCTAAAATCCCAACTCGACGGTGATCTTTTTACCGACAATGTACAACGGGTATTATATTCTACCGATGCCTCGCAGTACAAAGAATTGCCGCTGGCTGTTACACGCCCTAAATCAGGAGATGACATCAAAAAAATTATAGCATTTGCTCGTGAAAACGGAACCTCAATAATTCCCCGTGGTGCCGGAACTTCACTGGCCGGACAGGTAGTTGGGCCTGGAATCGTAGTTGATGTTTCGAAATACATGAACAAAATCCTTGAGTTCAACGAAAAAGAACGCTATGTAATCGTTGAGCCTGGAGTTGTACTTGCTGAGTTAAACCTTTTTCTGGCTCAACACCAACTACAATTTGGTCCCGAAACTTCAACCGCAAATCGTTGCGTTATCGGCGGAATGTTAGGAAATAATTCATGTGGTTTGCATTCGTTGGTTTACGGGAGCGTGCGTGAACACATTCTTGAAGTTGACGCAATTTTATCTGATGGATCTGAAACCACCTTTAAACCTCTTTCAAAAAAAGAATTTCAGCTTAAAATAACGGATAATTCCAATCTACTTGAAAAAGAAATTTACGAGAATATTCATGCAATTCTTTCCAACAATAACAATCAAAAAGAAATTCGTGAGAAGTTCCCTGATCCGCGCGTAACCCGCAGAAATATGGGTTATGCCATTGATGTTCTTCTTGATTCGGAAATTTACTCTGAAGGCGGTGAATCCTTCAATTTTTGTAAACTTTTGGCTGGTTCGGAAGGAACACTTGCTTTTTCAACCCGAATAAAATTGAATGTTATTCCCTTACCTCCAAAGTACAAAGGATTGGTTTGCGCTCATTTCGAAACATTGG
>CAWKIX010000022.1:0-191025 GCA_963849775.1 uncultured Prolixibacteraceae bacterium
CGAAAGCCCTTTTAATAAACGGAATTCTATATTCGAGATCGTGCTCAATTGAAAATGTTTTCAAAGCAGAATCATTTTCTTCAACATAATCATAACTGGCGCTTGAAAAATCGCAACTGGCTATATTTGTGCGCGAAAACCGGTAATTTATCCCTTGATTAGAGTCAAAATAAGCAGATAATAACTCTTCCTGTTTTGCGGGAGAAAGTTTTGCAAAAACCTCACTCGATGCGTCAGAAAAAGCAGCTCCAACACCAATAAATTCCTGAAAACTATTGTTTGGGTCAATAAAAACGCAAGGCTGATTTTCTTTTGGCTGGCCAAATTCTGAAAAAGAAATGTCTTCTTTTAGTGCCAGCTTATCACCATTTTCTTTCGCAGTTTGATAAACTGCACCATTTTCAAAATGGTACACCTTAGCAATCGCTCCGGTGCTTTTAACATCCTCTTTAATACCATTGGTACAACTAAAAAAAAGAAGGGTCAACAATACTGGATTCAGTTTAGATATTGGTTTCATTTTAATTAATTTATTTTACTAACTATTTTTTCACAAATGTACACTTCTAATTTCAACCTGCTTAAAAGTAGTGATCAAAATTATATTTCTACATTATTCGTTTGTTTAGTTGCAGTGCATTGTAGACATTGACAAAATAACATAATTATTTTCCCCTTTTACACCTAAATTAGTTAATAAATAAATGGTATTACAAAACAGCAGCAGGCAGAAGATTTCTAAAACAGAAGATTTCAAATTAAAACATTTATGTTATTTTTGCACCCACATTATTGACCTGTGGTGTAACTGGCAACACGTCTGACTCTGGATCAGAAGAGTCCAGGTTCGAGCCCTGGCAGGTCAACTAAAATTTTAAAACGGTTCATTATTCAACTAATGGACTGTTTTTTTTCATCGAATCATTCGGGAATCGAATTACCAACAACATTCCCAAGTTCAATCCCAAAATATTTTTCAGTTCTGAGCCAGCTTTTTTTCTCCTTAACAATTTTAACACCTTTAAATTCTACTAAAATTTGTGGTGAATTGGATCGATCTTCAGGTTGAAATAAAACAAAGTCGTATTTTTTGAATGTCCCGCAAGGATATATTAATTTTTCTTTCCATATCCTTTTATATTTCAGGTTTTCTGACTTTCTCGCACCGCTTTTAATCTCTTCAAACAAATGAACTTTTAGAGGGATTTTTAGTACTTTTTTATTTGAAATATCCATTTTAGATCTACCTTTTTATTTCGAACCTGCAACCAAATTATCTAAATTATGCGAAATCAGGATCATAAATTTAACCAGTTATTTTATTTTGGTTTCGAATAATTAATACTTAATTCTAATTAAACCACGAAATATATAAAAGTAAAAATTTGAAAGTAGGGTTTTAAAAATCATAAAACAAGTATAACTTTCTCAAAATAAGGCAAAAGAAAAAGGGTAGCCTCCTGCCACCCTTTGTTTCGCAAAATTTAATGAAGATAAAAAATAAGGGTATTCAATATTAATAAATCTATCTGTTGGTAAAACAGTGTATCCCTGATATTTATGAACAAAATACGGTGAATAACATTATTATGATAAACAACAGGCTTTCTATTGCAGTTTTACCTTTCCACTATGTTGAATTCCACCTTCCACATTCCTCTAAAATCATCCAGATGATATCCTGTTGCTTTGTCGTTTGGGTAAAGTTGGTTGATTTTTTGCAATGTTACTACATCAATATCAGAACTGGGGTTACCATGACATTTCAGACAAGCCTGGAGTGCAGTTTTAATTGGCTTATAATAAGTAAGCGTATTTTTTAACCGAATTAAAGTATCTCTTGTAACTTCAGTATTCATAAGTTGAAAAATCAATTTTTCCGTTTCATTCCCAATATTATTATTAGGATTTCTGTTCTTATCCGACACACGTGATATAGAACAACTATTTGCAATATTTAAGCTGTCAATAATAGAAGAAGCTTTTAGGTTACAAAATTCCACTGCATATTTTGTTCCCCCTGATTGAATTGCCTTACCAACATTGGAAAGTAATATGGTCTGAGCCAGATTGGTAATTTCATCTCCCCTGTTTGTATATTCCTGATAAGTCGGAGGATCAATTTCCGAACTGGTGTTTACACAGGATACTAAGGTTGATATAAAAATCAGTGCAATTAAACTCCACTTTCTTAACATTGTAAAATTTCTTTTAAACTTTTATATAGAAAATATACGATACGAATGTTACTGATTAAGGTTTCCGTGGCAACTTCACACAATCTTTTACATCCCGAAACAAAACAAAGCCGGTTTCCGTTCATTATCAAGTTGTTATATTAATCCGGCAAATTATAATTTTACAGTTTCCATAGTTTTACCAAACACTGAAATAACGACAACCAAAAGATTTTTTTGCCTTTGGGTTCCCAATCAGGTTTGTTTAACAATTGCAACTCATTATTTTTTAGGCTATTTTTCTCGTTCTTGTAAATTCATCACCTCTCCTGTAATTCTGCTATTGTATAGAATGGAATAGTATTTAGAGAATGTAAAATTCAAATAACAAGTTCAAACAAATTCAGTTTAGTGTGCACTCTTTAAGTGTGTTTATTCGCATTAACTGTTTCATCTAAAAATGGTATTTCAATAAAAAATGTTGTTCCTTTTTCTGGCTCAGTTTCAAACCAAATTTTACCCTTGAAATTCTCTACAATACTTTTTACAATGGAAAGACCAAGCCCCATTCCACTTGTTTTTGTAGTAAAGCTCGGGCTAAACAGTTTCTCCTGTAATTCTTCAGGAATACCAGACCCGTTATCGGCAACTGAAATCAAAATTACCTGATCAGATTTCTTTAACGAAATTATTATGGTGCCAACCCTTTCTTCAGGAATCGATTGAATACTATTTTTTATCAGGTTAATTATTGCCCTGGAAAACTGTTCCTTGTCCGCGTTTATTTTCAGATTTTTGCAATCGCCGGGATAAAACCTGATATGCGCACGATTATGTGTTTCGTAAAGATCGATTACTTTTTGCAACTGTTCTACCAAAACAAACTCCTGGTTTTTAGCTTGCGGAATTTTTGCAAAATTGGAGAATTCAGTAGCAATATTTGATAGATTATCGATTTGTTCAATTAACGTGGTCGTAACCCGTTCAAGAAATTCATTATACTCTTTGCTCTTCCCTTTAGTCCGCTGCAGATGTTGTATATTTAATTTCATTGGTGTTAACGGATTTTTAATTTCATGGGCAATTTGTTTTGCCATTTCCCGCCATGCCGATTCACGCTCTGAACGTGCCAACAATTCAGCACTTTCAGCAAGCTCATCAACTTTTTTATTATACTCTCTTACCAAACTTCCTATTTCATCATTCCGGTTATACGAAATTGGAGCATTTCGTTTTCCAAGCGTCATTCGCTGTAAATTCTCCTGGATTAAAGTTAGCGGGCGGGTAATTTGGTTGGCTATAAAAACAGCTACAATTATACTTGCCAGAAACAGCAAAACATAAAGGTTTATAAAAGCAACTACAAGAGTTGAAATTTCCTGGCTGTATTTATCTTGTTTTATAAAGTAGGGTAAATTTATTGCCCCAAGTGTCTCACCGTATCTGTTGATTATTAATTTGTATGCCGACAAGTACGACAGCTGACCTATTTTTTCAGGCTGAAAATAGTTGTTATTAAAATTCATGAAGATTTCATAGTACGCCTGTGAATTCATTCTGCGCGATACCAACCCACGATCATATATTTCAGGCCGCGACGACGCAATTATATATCCATCAACATCATAAATATTAATATCAGTTTGAAAAATATTGGATAGTTTATTTGATTCATCTTTTAACGTATCAATAAGATTAATCGTAATTTCCTCATTATTATCGAGTAAAATATCTATCTCTTCTGAAATGGATTTCATTTTTTCTTCCAGATCTTTCTGGTGTTTCGACTTGTATTCTTCAACATTATAATAAATGGTTACCGATGCAACTATTAATAACGAAACAAAAACTATGGAGATAATTGCTGCCTGAATTTTGAATTTGAGGTCAAATATTATTTTTCGTTTTCGCAATTGACGACTGCCTAAAAATAAAATTATGAGCATTGATATAAAGTAAAAGACAAAAATATATGGAAACGAAATCAGGTATTCATTAAAAGTGAACAGTTCCCGCGATACTATAACATAATTATTTTCACGGGTATGATAAATCAAGTGCTCCATTTTATCCCATTTCCCATATGTAAATTCCTCGTCAGATGGTTTGTAATTATCGATATGGAAATTGTAATTGTAATCACCAAATTTATCTGTTAATTCGCTCCCAAAATATTTTGCGTAGTTGAATTTTCGGTAATCATCTGAACGTGTCATCGAATTATCCATAAGCAATTCAGGGAAACCAATTCCTTCAAACAACAGGTCAGAATCCAAATCAATAAACAATGTTATCGCCAGTGTGTCATTTACCACATAAGGGTAGCGACCGGTGTACGAAATCCTTCCATTCATGTTGTTTATAAAATAGAAGTTTGTTCCCGGAATCTGAACTCCCATATCTTCAATCATCCAATCGATATAAGTTAAACAGGGTTCTTCACGTTTCTCACTACCAACCAACAAATTTGATTTCTGGTCGCACGAATAAATATAACGCTGGTATTTTCTGAAGTAACTATTAAAATATTCTCTGTCGATATATTCTTGCGGATCTTCTTCTTTTTGTAAAAGAAGCGGTAGAATAACTTTATCCTTTTTAATTAGGGTATCAATTCTCGACAAAAATTCTTCCGCCGCAGGATCACGCTCAACCGAAAGGTTCACAGCAAAAACTTTCTGGCTGGCTCGTTCGTCTTCTTTTATGGTTTTATATAGAATTAGCAGTGAATAAACAGAAGCAATTGAAACAAAAATAATAAGCGAACTAAGGATGTATTTTTGCATGTATCCGCGCCTGAACAAAACAGCCAGCAATGCAATAACGAGGAAAAACCCGAGGGCATACCACGACACTTGATTGGAAGCAAAATACTGAACTACGCCTAAAAACAATACGATACATAGTTGTATACTAATTACATGAAATACTTTGCATCTTCTGCAGGCTTCGCTAATTATTTTTAGCGTAAATAAAACGATAGACAGTAACATTAAGCCAACTGAGAAAATAGCAAGAACAGTTTGAACGGAAACACTCGTAATTTTATTCAGCGAAAACGAAATGGTTGAATTTACAACCAGCAATTCGATAAAATAATTGGCAAACAAAAACAAGCTGGCGCTGAAAAGTAATAACAACGAAATAATCATATTTCGTGGCAGGGCGCTGTTTTGATACATTTCGTCGAGGTCAATTTCCATTGTAAAATTATGTAACCAGAACGAAAAGAAAAGTACCACCAAAAAATAATCGCCCAGCGAAGGAAGCCATGTCACTATAACGCAAAAACCTCGGGACTAAAAAAGGGCATGAAATTTAATGCCGCAGGTATTTTAAAAATTAAATGTAAGCCAGTAAACAATAAATAAAGCGGCGCCCAATACAAATAACTTCAGAAATAATGTTGTTTGTTCTTGAAGAAATTCTTTCCGAAAGTAAAAAAGTAAAAGTAAAAGCCCCAGCAAATAAATAATCCCGGAAAATACAATTGACTTTTATTACACAAATACTCCCCTCTTGGAATGATTGAAAAAAGAAATTCATTGTTTAATCCTACAATTGAAAACGCACTTTCTATATACTTATCAGAAATTTCGTAATCTTCGGGTAGTTTGTAACCACTCAAAAACTTGTTCTGCAAATACTTGTTTTCGTGCTCGTAGTTGTATTTAATTAAATGAAGCCCAACAATTTCGTAATCACCTATTACTTTGTTCATTGTCAGGTAAAAGCCATTCGGCATTTTCTCCAAACCTTTCCGGGTTTTGAAATCACGAACATCACCATCAAAGGCAATAGCACGGTCAGACCAATATCTTAATCTACCCGATTCATAAACCAAATATCCTAACCCATTTTGATCGATTAAAGCATTGAAATTCTGCAGTGCTTCAAAAAAATTTCCATCAAAATCTTCAGATGAAATGATCTCACTAATTTTGTTCATGTTCTCCTCAAGGGTCATTTCGTTCGCCAGAAGCTTAGATTGAAAATCTTTAATTAAATGATTTTCCGGGTGTTTCCTCAATAGTCCGTTTTCAATGATTGCAGCAACCAAGAAAAGAACAATGGCTGAAATAAGATAAATGTATTTGTTTAGCTTCAGAGACATTTATTAATCGTGATGATATGGTTCCCCTTTTAAAATTGTAAACGCACGGTAAATCTGCTCCACACACAAAAGTCGAGCCATTTGATGCGAAAAAGTCATTTTAGATAACGAAATTCCTGAAATTGCCTTATCATATACATCATCCGAAAAACCATAAGGCCCACCAATAACCAGTAAAAGTTCTTTTAAGCCGCCAACCATCTTTCGTTCCAAGAAATCCGGCAAACTCTTTTGAAGAATAAATAGTACCATTTTCATCGAATAAATGCAATTCCTTACCTGGAGCAACTTTTGAAAGAATCAGCTCACCCTCAAATTTTTTCTGATTTTCAATGCCCATATTTTTACCTTTTTTAATGTCTGGAATTACCTCAATTTCAAAGTTTATGTAATGTTTTAAGCGTTTCATATATTCATTGATACCTTCAATGAGATATGTTGGAATCTGTTTTGCCGATGACCAATAAGGTAATCTTCATATTAACAATTGATTATTAAAATCTTATAAAATTATACTAAAATTAAAGGTTTGTGCAAGTTTAGCACAGTTTTTGAGTACATCCCAGTTTTTGGTTGAATTTAGAGAAAAATCATGATTTTTATAAATAAGTCGTTACTTATTACGATTCTTTGCTCAATTTTCATCCCTGTGATAGCATTTCAAGATTCTAAAATGAAAGATGAAATTGTGAATAGTTTTGAAAACAGGCAATTCAAAAAAACTTTCCGGTTATTTTAATCAAATGTATAGAAATTGCTGTTCCGGGAAATAAAAATATTTACAGCAAAGCACAGGCCCAGCAAATTATGGCAAAGTTTTTTAGTGAAAACCCAGCTAAAAGCTTTCAGATTCTTCAACTTCTACCAAAGATGATGCGATAAATATGATTGGGTTACTAAAAACAAAAAAGACATCTTTCAGGGTTTATATTGTGATTAAAAAAACAAATAGCCAGGATTTTATTCATTTGCTGAAAATTGAAAAACGCCAAAATTAATTTGATATACGAGAATTTTAACAAAGAAATTCTTTTACTTTCACTGTATTAATTTTTAGCAGATAACGCAAAAAATACCGTAAAAATAATTTCTGCTGTGAACGAAAATACTTATCGTTCTGCCAATTGATCTATAATTTTATAAATTTGTAACTGATTTGGAGTAACGCGTGTATTTGTGATGTCAGGAGCCTGTTTCCTTCACAAATTATCAAAAAACAAAAATTATGACTTTAATAAAAAAATCGCTGATTCTGGTTTTGGTAATTATTGGCTTTACATTGATTAATTCACAACTTCAGGCGCAAATACCTGCTCAACTGCAATCGTGCTTTAAAAACGGCGATTCAAAAAAATTAGCTGAATATTTTAATAAAAACATTGAACTGGTTGTACTTGACAATGACAATGTTTACAGCAAGGCACAGGCGCAACAGATTGTAAATAAATTCTTCAGTCCAAAACTCTCCCGAGGAATTCAGCATTATTCATCAGGGTGCTACCGAAAGCGCCAGGTATGCCATTGGAAATTTAAAGACTAAAAATGGAAGTTTTCGGGTTTATTTTCTATTAAAATCAAACGAAGGTAAAGAATACATCCATCAGCTCAGAATTGAAAAACAGTAACCGTAATGGTAAAGGTAAATCCTCGGTTTAAACGACTTGTAAACATTGGCGAAAAAATTACCGAGCGGGCGGAAAAAATAACGCTCCCTTTTTTCGACAGGGTACCTTTATACGATGTTGCTGTGTTTTTTTGGAAAAGTATTTACTCAGGCGCCATTACAACAAGAGCTTCGGCAATCGCATTTTCATTTTTTATGGCTCTTTTCCCTTTCGTTATATTCTTATTCACATTAATACCTTTAATTCATATTAAAAATTTTAATTTTCAAAATGAATTGTTTCAGCTTATTTATGAATTAGTGCCACCCGGCGTATTTGATACTATTGAAGGACCAATTGATGAAATTATTAATAAAGTACATGGAGAATGGTTTTCAGTGGGTTTTTTCCTTGCTTTAATCTTCTCTACAAACGGGTTAGCATCAATGATGAGCGCTTTTGATGCAACAGTTAACAGCATTTATCGCCGCACATGGATCAGCCAAAGAATAACAGCAATTATTATGCTGTTTGTGCTTTCGTTTCTTCTAACACTTGCCATCGCTTTGTTAACAGGAGGACAAGCATTAATACGGCTTCTTGAAAATAAGGAAATTCTGCAAGACCATTTTACCGTTTATATTTTAACCATCGGAAAGTGGATTGTGATTATTGCATTGTTCTTTTTTGCCTATTCTTTTCTTTACTATATGGCACCTGCAAAAAAAACAAAATGGCGTTTTATTTCAGCCGGAGGTACGATTTCAACTGCTTTAAGCCTTATTGCAATTGCTGGTTTTTCGTATTACATAAACAATTTCAGCCAGTATAATGCGCTTTATGGTTCCCTTGGGACACTACTTATCGTGCTGCTTTTAATTTATGTTATGTCGGTTATTTTGTTGGTGGGGTTTGAACTCAATGCAAGCATTTACAGCGCAAGAACAAAAAATGATGAAGATTGATCTTATTCTTTTCCCTGTTTGAACAGGATCTCTTTTTCTCTTTTTGTAAGGCTATCATAACCTTTTTTTGCAACTTTTTCCAAAATACTGTTAATCTCTTCCTGTTGCTCGTGTTTCATCTTATTATATTCATAATCGTCGCGCGGAGGTTGTTTATAGGTAACCTTCATATTGCTTTTGGGTTTAAACAATTCTGCTATTTTATTTAAAAACCTAATAAATCCATCACCCATATCTTTTCCTTTCCTTAATTGAACAATGTAAAACCAACCCCAGAAAGCTCCGCCTAAATGCGCAATATTACCACCCGGATTAGAGGTTGAAATACCAATAATTGATAAGAATACATAAAATGCAGCCACATATTTTAAAGGGAATTTACCTATAAAAAACAGGTAAATTTCGCGATTAGGATCATAAACTGAAACAGCTACCAAAATAGCTATAACTGCCCCTGATGCTCCAAGCAAAAATCCGTTTACTCCCTGAAAAACCGGAAAAAAGTTGTAAGAAAGAACATAAAGCAATCCACCTGAAATACCTCCAAGAAGATAAACACTTGTTAATTTACTTCCTTCAAAATGATACAGGAATAATTTCCCAAACCAATACAGTCCCAGAACATTAAAAAGAATATGAATGAAACCCACATGAAAAAACATGTACGTTATTAATGTCCATGGTTTCATTGTTAGTTCAGGCAAAGTTGATGGAACACTCAACCAGTTTATAATTATAAAGGGTTGATTTGCAAGATAAAAAACAACACCTAAAATTTTTACCAGCAAAAAAACTCCCAGATTTATATAAATCAAACGTGTTAATGCTGAACCTTCTTTAAAGGTTCGTTTTATATCATCAAAAATCTCCATTGCTAATAAAAATGTTTAGAATTCTTATTCCAGTATTTTATGAGAATAAATCCGAAGAGCATTCCGCCCAAATGCGCAAAATGAGCCACACTTCCCTGGATTCCAGATACCCCAAAAAACAGTTCCAGCAAACCATAACCAATTACAAAATATTTTGCTTTAATTGGAATTGGCGGGAAAAGCAACATCAATTGAGTATTGGGAAACAACATTCCAAACCCCAGCAAAATACCAAATACAGCACCCGATGCGCCAATAGTTGGCGTATTTAAAATCGCATTCAATTTACCAGCCAAAGGATCGCTAAAATTTTTACTTTCAGCCCAAATTGAAGTACCTACTTCTTTAACATGCGCCACAAGTTGCGGGTCCATTTTTGAAATCAAAGATTCATATTCAAAATATGTAACCATTGTTTGAATGAGCGCTGCACCAACTCCGGTTACAAGGTAGAATATCAAAAACCGTTTTGGCCCCCAAACACCTTCCAGCACACGGCCAAACATAAACAGAGCAAACATATTAAAGAAAATATGCCCGAATCCGGGCGTGTCGTGCATAAACATGTAGGTAAAAAACTGGTGCATTCCAAAATGCTGAGAAGCGGGAAAATACAAACCCAGGTATTGATAAAGGTTGATACCTGATGACCGAAGCAATAGGGTTGCAACGTATAACAAAACATTAGCCAGTATCAGGTTTTTAACAACCGGGGGCAAATTTAGTGTTGGTCTGTAATTCATACTTTTTTGTTTTAACGAATTTTGAAATATCAGACTTTGTATATTTCATTCACTATTAAATCACACTCAATTTTACAACAGGTCAACTTTGTACAATAGCCAGACCATTTCAAATTCCGACTAAATTAACGACATCTTGTCACTTCTGAAAGCTTTTTTCTATATCAGTTGTCGGGATAATGGTCAATACTTTTTTGCCATCGGGCGTAAAATTAGGCGTTGCACATGCAAAAAGCTGATCAATTAACTGGTCGATTTCCTGCTGTTTTAAATCGTCGCCATAATCAAGAGACGATGCTTTTGCCAGCGAAGTTGCAATTTGCTCTTTGGCTTTTTTACGCGCATCAACCGGAGAATTTTTATATTCTTCAAGCAATCGTTCAACAATAATTTCCGGTGATGAAACATCTAAAACGCCGGGTGTTCCGTTAATTATGAAAGTATCTTTCCCAAACTCCCGAATATCAAAACCTAAGGAAGTCAAATCTTCCAGAATACTTCTCAAAATAGCTGCATCAGCAGGATTTAATTCAATAGTTTGCGGGAAAAGCTGTTGCTGACTGGCAACCGAATCCGATTTTATGATCTCCATAAATCGTTCATAAAGAATTCTCTCGTGTGCCCGCTTTTGGTCAATTATCATTAATCCTGATTTTACAGGAGTAAGTATATATTTTTGCTTTAACTGAAGTGTTTTTTTTCCTGTATATTGTTCTATTGTATTCTGTGTCCAATTGTCTTCATCCGGTTTACCGGAACGTATATGATCTTCCGGTTTTAATTTCAGTTGCGACCCGCGATAAAGATCTTCCCAGCGATCAAGATTCTTTTTTTCCTGTTTAATATTTCCTGTAAAAGAATGTGTTGACTTCCCTGAGTTAAAAGGGTTATATTCCGGGTTTATCTGGATTTCCGGAAATGGAACATTTTCCCCATGTCGCTGAGGAACAGGAATATCAATATTGCCACTTTGGTCGAAATCAATGGAAGGAACAACATTGTGCTTTCCGAGCGATTCACGAACAGCCGCACGAATAATCTGCCAGATTTCGCGTTCGTTTTCAAATTTAATTTCTGTTTTAGTTGGGTGAACATTAATATCAATTTCTGCCGGATCTGTATCCATGTATAAAAAATACGACGGAAATGTTTCCGGTGGCAAAAGCTGCTGGTAAGCCTGCATTATGGCCTTATGAAAATAGGGATGACGCATGTATCTTCCATTCACAAAAAAGAATTGCTCCCCAACCGTTTTCCTTGCATATTTTGGCTGCCCAACAAACCCGAAGATTTTAACAATACTGGTTTTCTCATCAACTGTAACCAGGCTTTGATTAAGGCTTTTTCCAAAAAGATCGATAACCCGCTTCCGGTAATTCACTTTTGGTAAATCATACAACAGCGTATTATTGTGATAGAGCGAGAAACGAATTTCAGGATTGGGAAGTGCAACACGCTGTATTTCCCAAATAATATGTTTTAATTCTGTTGTATTTGCTTTCAGAAATTTGCGTCGTGCCGGAACATTAAAAAACAAATTCTTTATCATAAAACTTGTCCCGCCGGCACAGGCAACCGGTTCCTGCGTTTTCACTTCGGAACCAATAATATGTATCAACGTGCCAACTTCATCCTCCATCTTTTTAGTTCGCAATTCAACGTCGGCAATTGCCGCAATTGAAGCCAACGCCTCACCTCTGAATCCCATGGTACGAATACAAAATAAATCGTTTGCAGAACTTATTTTCGAAGTGGCATGCCGTTCAAATGCCATTCGGGCATCCGTTGGAGACATTCCACAACCATTATCCGTAATTTGTATCAGCGTTTTGCCTGCATCTTTAATATGAATGGTAATTTCAGTTGCACCTGCATCAAGTGCATTCTCAACCAACTCTTTAACAACCGAAGCAGGTCGCTGAATTACTTCACCGGCAGCAATTTGATTTGCCACCGAATCGGGCAATAATTGAATAATATCACTCAAAGATTATGACTTAAAGGATGAATTGATGGATTATTTAAACATAAAATCAGAATAGAAAAACAGATAGAAAATAATAACCAAAATAATAATAAGAATTATCAATCTTCTATTTTGTGATTTTCTTGCTGATTCTGAAGACTTTGCCTGCCAATCTCCCGTTTTTCTGAATTGTCCTTTTATATTCGGCCTGTAAGGTTTATTCGGATCCCTTACTTCATCAAAAATACCCAACTCTTCTTTTATCCTTCTCTCACGTTCATCACGAGCCTCCTTATCCGGATCATAAAACCGTGGTGCAATATGAAACCTCTTGGATGCAGGTGTATGAAAAAATTTCCCTATCATAGTTACTGAAATTCTAATACTTTACAAAGATAAGGTTTATTCAATAAAAACCGGGTGAACCAAAATCTTTAAAAAAGTTAAGAAAGTTGCATTACATTAAACCGATAGTCGATTTTATAAATTTACTACATCGATTTCTCAAGAATTGCAATCAACTGATCCTCATTTAACTTTACAGGATTACCTTTCATGCTGCTTGAGTTTTTTGCTTTATCAATCAACTCGGGAAAGTCTGATTCAGGAATTCCAAATTTCGAAAGTTTTGGTATTCCAAGTCGTTTAACCAAGCCGCTAATTTCTTTTATCCCCTCTTCTATCCCTGCATTTTTATGCCCGGTAAATATTTGTGCTATCTCACGGTACTTTTGCAGGTAATGTTGCTCATCCGTAATTTTTAAAACTTCGCTGTTTACTTCCATAACTGCAGGTAATAAACAAGCACAAATTTCTCCGTGCGGTATCGGGAACATTCCACCCATTGGTCCGGCAAATCCATGAACAGCTCCAAGTTTAACATTAGCCAAAGCCATTCCT
Source organism: uncultured Prolixibacteraceae bacterium (assembly GCA_963849775.1). Classification (GTDB taxonomy): domain Bacteria; phylum Bacteroidota; class Bacteroidia; order Bacteroidales; family Prolixibacteraceae; genus Draconibacterium. The sequence goes on from CAWKIX010000022.1 coordinate 13,342, forward strand.
CCCAACATGCTTGCCATTGCCATATCTTCACGGGCATTCAAATCGTTTCCGTTTAAAAATGCTTTTTCAAGTGAACGGGCAATGCGTTTCATACCATCGCGACAAAAAGTATCTATAAAAGGATTCGACTGATTTGAAACAAATGTTTCCATGAGATGTGTGAGCGCATCAACTCCTGTGCTGGCGGTTATATTTTGTTGCATTGATAAACTCAGTTGCGGATCAATCACCGCCAGCACCGGGTACATTTTATCGCTGCGTAGACTTACTTTTACTTTTTTATCGGCAGATTTTATTACCGAATTTTTCGTTACTTCAGCGCCTGTTCCTGATGTTGTTGGAATGGCAATACATGGAACCGGGTCCTGCACCAGAGGTTTTCCAAGGCCAATTACCTCCAGGTAATCCAACAATGGCCCATGATTAGGAATCATTGCGGCAATTGCTTTTGCACTGTCAATCGCACTACCACCTCCAATACCAAAAACTACATCGCAGCCTGTTTCCCGCCCAAGTTCAATGCCTTGTTGAATTACATCAATTGTTGGCTCAGAATAAATATTAAAAATCGTCCCCTTAATATGTTGTTGAACAAGAAGGCTCAGAAGCCTTTCGGCATTATGGTTACTTTTGCCACAAACAATCAGAGCATTTGTATAAGCTCCAACGCGGTTCCCAACCTGGTTAAACGAACCGGAGCCAAAAATAATTTCTGACGATGTTGCATAAGCAAAATTTAATCCCATCCGCCATCCTCCGGAAATACATTATAATATTTAACACTTGTTCTTGGTTCTTCCATCATGTGCGCAACAGCGTCGCGCCAGCGGATGTAATGGTCTGTTAGTTTGTGTTTCCCGGGGTCTTCATAAGTTCGATACACTTCAACCAGCACAAACCGGGTCATATCATCCTGTTGTTGAATAATATCAAACCTTGCTATTCCCTGTTCCGAAAGACTGCTTTTTGCATTTTCAGTGGTTTCAGCAATAAAATCTTCAACCCAATCTTTTTTTATATGAACAAAAACGTGCACGATGTACATATCTTTTAATTTAATTTCTACAAAATTAAAAAGAGAAACGAAATCTTACCTAATAAATTTTTTGTACTTCAAAAAAACTTAGTCGCTATTTCTGCCTGAAATAAATTTGAATGGGAACACCAGAAAAATTAAAGTTTTCCCGAATTTTATTTTCAATGAAACGTTTATAAGGTTCTTTTATGTACTGTGGTAAATTTGCAAACAACGCGAAAGATGGCGTTGGCGACGGCAATTGCGTTACATATTTTATTTTTATGAATTTCCCTTTTACTGATGGCGGAGGATACGATTCTACTGCCTCCAGAATCAGTTCGTTTAATTCCGATGTTTTTATTTTTTGCTGTCTTCTTTCAAATACTTCAACCGCTGTTTCCAATGCCTTGTGAACACGTTGCATTGTTAGCGCCGAAATAAATAAAATCGGTACATCGGTGAATGGTGCAATACGCCCCACAATTTCTTCTGTAAATTTTTTTGTTGAATGTGTGTCTTTTTCTATTAAATCCCACTTATTCACCAAGATAACTACCCCCTTTTTGTTTTTAATTATCAGGTTAAAAATGTTCATATCCTGGGCTTCAACTCCACGGGTGGCGTCGATCATCAATAAACATACATCCGAGCTTTCGATGGTACGAACGGAACGAAGTACCGAATAAAATTCAAGGTCTTCACTCACTTTTCCCTTTTTCCGAAGTCCGGCAGTGTCAACAATTATAAAATCATGACCAAATTTGTTGTAACGGGTATGAATGGAATCACGTGTTGTTCCTGCAATTTCGGTTACAATATTTCTTTCAACGCCAATAAGTGCATTTATAAATGATGATTTTCCAACATTAGGCCTTCCAACAACTGACAAATAGGGCAACTCATGTTCCTCTTCCTGTTCTTCTTTTTGCGGAAAATTTATCACCAAAGCATCCAGTAAATCACCTGTTCCACTTCCCGTCATCGATGAAATGCAGTAAATTTCACCCAGTCCGAGTGAGTAAAATTCCTGGGCATCAATAATCCGGTTGTTATTATCCACTTTGTTTACAGCCACCAAAACGGGTTTTTTCCCCCGCCGTAAAATTGATGCAATGGCGTCATCCAAATCTGTAATCCCTGATTCAACATCGGTTATATAAAGAATCACATCTGCTTCATCAATAGCTAAATGAACCTGTTTGTTGATTTCAGCCTCAAAAACATCGTCGGAATTCACAACATAACCCCCCGTATCGATAACTGAAAACTCAACCCCATTCCACTGGGCTTTCCCATAATTTCTGTCGCGTGTTACTCCGGCTGTTTCATCAACAATTGCTTTTCTCTGCTCAATTAACCGGTTAAACAATGTCGATTTTCCTACGTTTGGCCGTCCTACAATTGCTACTATTCTGCTACTCATTTCTTAAGCCCTCTTTTAAAAGCCCCCATCTTATTCCCCCGAAGGGGGGAAGATTTGAGAACTATTAAGTTTTGTATTTTAATTTTTCTTCTTCTATCGTTCTTTAATTTTTAACACTCTCTTTTCTCCTTCCCTTTTGGGGAAGGCAGGGATGGGCTTTCTAATTCGCGTCGTACCCGAAATTCTTCAACTGGTTATCTTTTTCACGCCAGTCTTTAGCCACCTTCACCAATAACTCCAGATATATTTTCTTATCGAAAAATTCTTCTGCGTCTATTCGCGCCTGTGTTCCGACTATTTTTATCATTTTCCCCTGGTGACCAATAATTATCCCTTTCTGGCTTTCACGGGAAACATAAATAATACACCTGACATTAATGATTTTCTCTGTTTCTTTGAACTCTTCCACTTCAACCTCAACTGAATAAGGCACTTCCTTTTGATAATTCAACAATATTTTTTCACGAACAATTTCCTGCATGAAAAACCGCTCGTTGCGATCGGTTATGTCGTCTTTTGAAAAATAGGCCGGCGCCTCGGGTAGCAGTTCCATAATACGATCAAAAATCGGTTCGATGTTAAATTTTTCCTGTGCTGAAATCGGGAAAACTGTTGCTCCCGGGAAAGTATTTGTCCAGTAATCAAAAAGTTTTAACACTTCTTCCTGGTTCGACAAATCAATTTTATTTATTAACACAATTACAGGCACATTTGATTTGCTGATTCTTTCAATGTATTCAGGGTTTTTATCTGGCTTCTCAATTACGTCGGTAACAAACAGAATAATGTCTGCATCGATCAATGCCGAATCCACGAACTTCATCATGGTTTCCTGTAATTTGTAACTGGGTTTTAAAATTCCGGGAGTATCAGAATATACAATCTGGAAATCGTCGCCGCTAACAATACCTTTGATCCGGTGACGGGTGGTTTGCATTTTTTGCGTAATGATAGAGAGTTTCTCTCCAACTAAGGCGTTCATTATTGTTGATTTCCCCACGTTTGGATTGCCAACAATATTCACAAATCCTGCTTTATGTGCCATAATTTCAACTTTTAGGTGTTCGTTCCCAATTGGGAATTCTATTTTAATTTATTCCCGATTACTTTGTATCGGGATTAGTTCGACTTAATGATTTAAATCCTTAAAATCATAGTCTTACTGAATAAAAATCAGCGCAAAGATAATCTAAATCTATTAGTACAAAACTTTTGATTGAAAAGAATAGCGTAATATTAAAGTTTCAACTCAGACTTCTCCCGAAGCTTCGGGATCGCTAAGTCTGACTGTCACATTGAGCGAAGTCGAAATGTGATTTATAATTACACCAAAACTCTATCAAATTATTTATTTACAGTCTGATACTAATTCGTTGCTTAAAAACCCGGATGCAATTTCGCGAACTTCGCCTGTCATTTTGATTTCCCAGTCTTCGGCAATTTCAATTTTCAAATTTCCACCGCGCATTTTTATGGTCAAATCCCGTTCGGTTAACCCGTGTTTCACCATCACCGAAGCAACAGCACACGATGAACTTCCTGAAGCCAGCGTCCAGCCTGCACCACGTTCCCAAATTATCACTTCAACTTCTGTTGGTGAAATTACTTTTGCAAACTGTACATTAATCCGGTTTGGAAACATTGGGTGATTTTCGATCTGCGGGCCAAACTGTTTGATTTCCTTTTCATCCAGTTCATCTTTAATAACCACACAATGCGGATTCCCAACGGAGACACAATTGATTTGATAATCTTTGTATTTCAAATGCAATGTTTCATCAATACATTCTTCATTTTCACAATTTACAGGGATATCAGCTGATCTGAAATTTGCTTTTCCCATATCAACTTTTATGGTTTTCGCCTTTCCTTCTTTCTCCTCAATTACCTCTGCACGTACCACTCCTCCCGGTGTTTCAATGGTAAATATTTTTTCTGCAATAAATTTATAATCGTAAATATACTTGGCAAAAATTCGAAGTCCATTGCCACTTTTTTCAGCCTCAGAAGCATCCGGGTTCAAAATACGTAAGCCAAAATCTGCCTTTTCACTATTTACTTTTAGAAGAATCCCATCGGAGCCTATTCCGAAATGATAATCACAAATTCTGATAATTGCCTTATCTGTTAAATCGAAATCAATTCGTTCACTATTTAACACAATATAATCATTACCCAATCCATGGGATTTTACAAAGAAGTTTTCCATTTTTCTGTCGTTTTCTCAAAAGTATTAAAAACAAACGAAAATTGTTCAGATCAAATTACCTCTCTGCAATTTTTGTGATTTCGATATATTGAATTCCTCCGCAATCTCTATCATAAGACCAGTCGAGATTTACGTTTATAGGGAAAGTGTCCGTTGCTAAATTAATCTGTGAGGATGACGGCAAAGTATCAAAATTGTAAGTAAAATCACCTATTTCAATGAAATACCCACCACAACAAATACATTCACGCATATCGAACCCAGTAATTACACCAGTTGATTTATAGCTGTCCTCTTTTTCGCAGGAAAGGACGATTCCTGTCAACATTAAAATCGCTAACACTACTTGTTTGATTTTCATAGTTTCATCTTTTGATTTACCATTTATTGTACAAATGTGCTTAGAATGATAACTTAATCAAGTATTTAGATGCTTATCCATCTGTTTTGGTTGCGTAAAAGATTTTCAAAAATGCAAATTACTTAAAATTAATACATAAGTAAAAGTGATCTTGAACTTGGCTGATAGTAAAGCAATTTTGTAACTTTGCAAGCCAAATAGAAATACGTAACAAGCTTATTAATAAACTAAAAATATATGGCATTAATTAACGAAAATTACCTAAAGCTCCAGGCAGGTTATTTATTTCCTGAGATTGGAAGGCGCGTGAATGAATTTATTGCTGCCAACCCCGATAAAAAAGTGATAAAAATGGGAATTGGCGATGTAACTCAACCACTTGTTCCAACTGTAGTTAAAGCGTTTCATGAAGGAGTAGATGAAATGGCAAAAGGGAACACTTTTAAAGGTTACGGACCTGAGCAGGGATATGCATTTTTGCGCGATGCAATTGCAAAACATTCTTACAATAACAGGGGTGTGGATATTTCAGCCGATGATATTTTTATTTCAGATGGATCGAAATGTGATACAGGTAATATCCAGGAAATTTTTGGAAACGAAAATAAAATTGCAATTTGTGACCCGGTTTATCCGGTTTATGCAGACACTACTGTGATGGCAGGAAAAACAGGTTTTTGTAAACCCAACGGTTATTACGACGGAATAATTTATATGCCATGTACCGATAAAAATGGATTTATTCCTGAACTTCCAACTGAGGTGCCGGATCTGATTTTTCTTTGTTATCCAAATAATCCAACCGGAACCGTGGCTTCAAAAAAGGAATTAAAAAAATGGGTTGATTTTGCTATTGAAAATAAAAGCATCATTCTGTACGATGCAGCTTATGAAGCTTTTATTCAGGACGATGAAATTCCACGTTCGATTTATGAAATTAAAGGGGCAAAAAAAGTAGCCATTGAATTCCGTAGTTTTTCAAAAACTGCCGGATTTACGGGAACTCGTTGTGCATACACAGTTATTCCACAGGAACTGGTTGCTTACGATTCTAAAGGTAATGCACACCCGGTAAAGAAATTATGGAACCGTCGTCATTCAACAAAATTCAACGGGGTTTCTTACCCGGTTCAAAAAGCAGCAGCAGCTGTTTTTACTGATGAAGGTAAAAAAGAAGTTGCCGATGTGATTTCCTATTACATGGAAAATGCAAGGATTATGAAAGGTAGTTTGCAAGCTGCCGGTTATGAAGTTTTTGGCGGAGAAAATGCGCCATATATCTGGGTGAAAACAAAAAACAACATGAAATCGTGGGATTTCTTCGACAAAGTTTTAAATGAAGCCAATGTTGTTGGAACGCCCGGTTCTGGATTTGGCCCGGCAGGTGAAGGATATTTCCGTTTTTCAGCTTTTGCTGATCGTGAAAATGTGCTGGAAGCGATGGAAAGAATTAAGAAAATTTAAAAGCCTCTCCCCAACCCTCTCCTCGGGAGAGGAAACAGAAAATAAAAATCCGGTTTGAAAATTAATACCGGATTTCTTATTTGCCCGCAGGAATTATCACATCCAAATCTTTGCAAATTTTTGCAGCTATAAATTGTTTGATATCTGAATTTCAGGGAGTTGCAGAAATTTTACCTGAACCCGGATTGTAAAATATACTATGATTCCTTTCTTCTCGCAGCAGATAGCAACCGTTTTTAATCAGATGTTTTGTAAGTTTATTTCTTTTCATTCAGAAAAATGCAGTGGTTCCCTATGGCTTTTAATTCCCTTCAATACATTTTTTTGAGATAATATTTTGTTTGACTCCAAAACAAGCAATACTGCTTCTTTTAGGTTTTCTTTTGCTTCTTCCAATGTTTCACCTTGAGAGTTTGCTCCGGGAATCTCTTCTACATAAGCAGCATAACCACCTTCAGGGGCTTCAACAAATACTGCAGTAAATGGCAAATTATTTAAAATCATTTTAACAAGCTTTTTACAAATATATCGATTTCGCAAAACGTTTCGTAACAAATTATGCAAATTCTATAAAACACAATTCTTCTCCTCCAAAACCAGAAAAATATTTATAATAAAGTCAGAAAAGAAAGATATTTTTTTCGTTTTACTGTTGTTCACTTGTAACCTTCTGCCGGACTTTACTTCCCGGATAAACTTTAAGTGCTTCTTCAAGAATTTTTATACATATTGCTAAATCTTCTTTTTTCAGAACATAAGCAATGCGTACCTGGTCGATACCTTCTTTCGGATCAGAATAGAAACCTGAAGCCGGGGCCATCATTAAGGTATTGCCTTCATAATCAAAATCAGATAGTAACCAGGCACAGAATTTATCGGCATCGTCAACCGGTAATTTTGCTACCGTATAAAATGCCCCCATTGGAATTGGCGAGTAAACGCCTTCAATCCGGTTCAACCTGTCGATCAGGAATTTTCTGCGGTTTACATATTCATTATAATTATTCAACATGTAACTCGGGTCGGCATCCAACGAAGCTTCTGCGGCAATTTGCCCAATAAGTGGCGGACTCAAACGGGCCTGGCAAAACTTCATTACATTTCTCTTTACCTCTTTATTTTTAGTAATCAATGCTCCTATTCGCAACCCACATTCACTGTAACGTTTCGAAACCGAATCAACAAGAACCACATTTTGCTCAATTCCTTCCAAATGAAATGCTGAAATATAAGGAGCGCCGGTGTAACAAAATTCACGGTAAACCTCATCTGAAAAAAGATACAAATCGTATTTTTTCACCAAATCGCGAATTTTATTCATCTCTTCCTGTGTATACAAATATCCGGTTGGGTTATTAGGATTGCAAATCATAATCCCCTTTGTTCTTGGTGAGATCAGTTTTTCAAATTCTTCAACCGGTGGCAATGCAAAACCTTCATCAATTTTTGCAACAATTGATTTAATTTTGGCGCCTGCAACAATTGCAAAAGCCTCATAATTGGCATAGGCCGGTTCAGGAACAATAATTTCATCGCCCGGATCCAAACAACTCATAAATGCAAAAGTTACTGCTTCGCTTCCGCCGGTTGTTACAATAATATCATCAACTTCAACATCAATATTGAATTTGTGATAATATTTTGCCAGTTTCTCACGAAATGAGCGAATTCCCTCACTCGGAGAATATTCAAGAATAGTTCTGTCGATATTTTTAATCGCCGCAATTGCTTCAGGAGGAGTTGGTAAATCGGGCTGGCCGATATTTAAATGATACACCTTTATCCCCTTCTCCTTGGCTTTTTCGGCTAACGGAGCTAATTTCCTGATAGGTGAATCAGGCATTAATCTTCCCCTGTCTGAAACTGTCGGCATGTTATAAAATATTTTTTAAAAAGTTAGCAAATATACAAGTATCAAATTGAAATCTAACAAATCAATAAAATTTCAATTTGATATATTATTAAAAAATTAACTTCCAATCTATTAACCAACGCATTACTATAAAGTTCAATTTGCAAAATTCTCTAAAATCTTAATTTTTATCATGTTTTTGTAAGTCGCAGCGTGTCTATTTTTGAGCATTAAACAATTTAACAATACAGAAAATGATAATTGGTGTACCAAAGGAAATAAAAAATAATGAAAACCGCATAGCACTTACCCCAGCCGGTGCTGCCGAATTGGTAAAACGAGGGCATGAAGTTTATGTTCAGGCAGGTGGCGGAAACGGTAGTGGTTTTTTAGATGAGGATTATATTGCTGCCGGTGCAATAATGCTACCTGCAATTGAAGATGTTTATGCAATTGCAGAAATGATCATCAAAGTAAAGGAACCCATTGAATCGGAATATAAACTGATAAAAGAAGGACAAATTCTATATACCTATTTTCATTTTGCTTCTTCAGAAACATTGACAAAAGCCATGATTGAAAATGGTTCGGTTTGTATGGCATACGAAACCGTTGAGCTGGATGACCGTTCCTTGCCATTACTTGTACCGATGAGTGAAGTTGCTGGCCGTATGTCAGTGCAGGAAGGTGCAAAGTATTTGGAAAAAACTTATGGCGGTTATGGTGTTTTGCTTGGTGGAGTTCCAGGTGTTCTTCCTGCAAAAGTGTTGATTATTGGAGGTGGAATTGTAGGAACAGAAGCGGCGAAAATGGCTGCCGGCCTTGGCGCTGATGTTACGATTATGGATGTTTCATTGAAACGCCTGCGTTACCTTGATGATATTATGCCGGCGAATGTTAAAACCATGATGAGCAACCATTACAACATTAGTGAAATGGTAACCTCTCATGATGTTATAATTGGTGCAGTTTTAATTCCCGGAGCAAAAGCGCCACACCTTGTTACACGTGATATGCTGGCAACAATGCGTCCAGGAACGGTTTTAGTTGATGTTGCTGTTGACCAGGGCGGTTGTTTTGAAACTACAAAAGCTACAACTCATGCCGATCCTACTTTTATTATTGATGATGTAATTCATTACTGTGTTGCAAATATGCCTGGCGCTGTGCCTCGCACATCAACAATTGCACTTACAAATGCAACTTTGCCTTATGCCTTGCAGATAGCTGAAAAAGGATGGAAACAGGCTTGCACTGAAAGTACCCCGTTGCGTAAAGGGTTAAATGTGGTTGGTGGCAAAGTTGTTTACAAAGGCGTTGCTGACGCTTTTGGATTGCCTTACATTGAAGCTGATAAAGTTCTTTAAATAAACAAAAATCCAAATTATCCCGGATTTTGTTAAAGCTTTTCTGCTCAGGCAGGAAAGCTTTTTTGTTTTGTGCCCTTTCCTTATATTTAACCTTTCAATTTCAAAATGAAAGATCTTAGGGGAAAACTTTACGAAATTATTTTTGAAGCCGACACAAAAGGGGGAAAAGCTTTCGATGTGATTTTACTTTTTGTCATTCTGGTTAGTATTGTACTTGTAATGCTGGAAAGCGTTCCATTTATTCGTTCAGAATATGGGCATGAACTCCGGATAATGGAGTGGACAATAACCCTTATTTTTTCCATTGAATATATTCTTCGGATACTCATTGTGCGAAAACCGGTTCGGTATATTTTTAGTTTTTACGGCATCATTGATTTTTTGGCTGTAATTCCAACCTACGTGAGTTTATTTATCGTTGGCTCTCATAGCTTGCTTGTAATTCGTGTGTTGCGGTTATTGCGTGTTTTCCGGATTCTGAAATTAACAAGATACACCAATGCCGGAAAAACACTGGGACGTGCCATGTGGGCAAGCCGGGAAAAAATCAGCGTATTTATCTTTTTTGTGATCACTCTTGTGATAATTATCGGCACAATTATGTACCTCGTTGAAGGTGAAACGAATGGATTTACAAGCATTCCACAAAGCATTTACTGGGCAATAGTAACATTAACTACTGTGGGTTACGGAGACATTAGTCCGCAAACTCCATTAGGCCAGTTTCTGGCAAGCCTGGTAATGATTATTGGTTATGCCATAATAGCCGTTCCAACCGGAATTGTAACAGCCGAAATTATTAGCACCTCCTCAAAAACAGATAATACACAAGTCTGTCCCAATTGCCTTTATGACATGCATGATAATGATGCCATCTTTTGCAAAAAATGTGGTGTAAAATTAAACCTGTAAAACCCATTATTCAACATGGTGCGAATTTTATATTTTAATATAGATTTTCTTCGTGATAATCCTCTTTTAAATTAGTCGTAAAATTTCATTGAATATCGTTTCCATTTCGTTTCAAGTCTACCCAGTTTATTGTAGCAATTTTCCACAACTCTAAAAACATTTAAATCATAAAACCGCCTCAATCACCTACATAACAACCGATTAACTGCCGATAACCTGTTATATAAAATACTGGCATGGTTTTTCTCTTTCAAATACCGTTTGATGTTAATGTCCGGTTAAAAATCTAACCAAAAGTTCTTTGTCGAATAAAAAATTTAAAAAGTGTTATGGATAATAAAAGTATTGAAACTAAAACTATTAACACCATACGAACACTGGCGATGGATGCAGTACAAAAAGCAGGATCAGGTCACCCCGGTACGGCTATGTCGCTGGCTCCTGCAGCTTATGTTTTATGGAATAATATAATGAAATACAATCCTGAAAATCCGGGATGGTTTAACCGCGATCGTTTTGTGTTATCAAATGGCCATGCATCCATTATTCAATATATTATGCTTCATCTCACCGGTTATGATGTGTCGATGGATGATCTAAAAAACCTCAGAATGTGGGACAGTAAAACTCCAGGCCACCCGGAATACGGATTAACTGAAGGCATTGAAACTACAACTGGTCCGCTCGGACAGGGATTTATGACAGCCATGGGAATGGCTATGGCAGAAGCTCACCTGTCATCACGATTTAATCTGGAAAACTTTCCTGTGGTTGATCATTATGTTTATGGCTTTTGCAGCGACGGCGATTTGATGGAGGGTGCTTCCAACGAAGCTGCTTCAATTGCAGGTCATCTCGGGTTAGGAAAGTTGATTTTTCTTTACGATGATAACCACATCAGTATTGATGGAAATACCGAAAGCACTTACAGCGATGATGTAAAAAAACGTTTTGAAGGATACCATTGGCATGTGCAGGATTTAGGTGAAAGCGCCAACGATATTGAAAAAATAGCTAAAGCTTACGAGGTCGCTCAACAGGAAAAAAACAAACCTTCATTAATCATTTTGCGCACCCATATTGCTTACGGGGCCCCCAACAAACAAGATACGGCTGAAGCACACGGTTCTGCCCTTGGCGAAGATGAAGTAAAAGCAACAAAAAAAGCTTATGGCTGGCCTGAAGACAAATCCTTTTTTGTTCCTGAGGAGGTTAAATTGCACATGGGAAAAGCTATTGAGAGAGGCAAACAAGCTGAAAACAAATGGAATTCATTATATAAGAATTATCAGCAAAAACATTCTGATTTGTATGCGTTGCTTGAAAACGGCAAAACGCTTAAACTCGATGAAAACTGGGATAAAGATATTCCTGAATTTCAACCGGATGATGGTCCATTAGCCACACGAAAAGCCTCGGCAAAAATCATTAATTCCTTCGCCAAATACATTCCATATCTGATGGGTGGCAGCGCTGACTTGGCAGCTTCTACAAATACATTAATGGAGGATTGGGGATACTTCGGCAAAGAAAACTACCACAACAGAAATATAGCATGGGGAGTGAGGGAACACGCGATGGCAGCAGCTACCTCAGGGATTACGCTTCATGGAGGACTCAGGGCATTTGCTGCTACTTTTTTCATCTTTTCCGATTATGCAAGACCTGCAATCAGGTTGGCGGCTCTTATGAAACTGCCCACCATTTATGTGCTTACTCACGATTCAATTGGGTTAGGGGGCGACGGGCCAACCCACCAACCGGTAGAACACCTGGCTTCGTTCAGAGCAATGCCCAATATATTTATTTTTCGGCCTGCCGATGCCAACGAGGTGGCTTATTCCTGGAGAGCGGCGCTTCAAAGAACTGAAGGCCCCTCAATTATGGTCTTAACCCGACAAAATGTTCCTATTGCCGACAGAAACAAGTATGCTTCAGCTAAAGGCGTATTCAGAGGAGCTTATATTCTTTCAAAAGAAAAAAGTTATTCACCTGATGCTATTATTATCGGAAGCGGATCGGAAGTGTCGCTGGCGCTGGAGGCTCAGGAAAATCTAAGGGAAATGAAAATTGATGCGCGGGTAGTGAGTATGCCATGCTGGGAGCTGTTTAAAGCTCAGGATGAAGCATATCGAAATGAGGTATTGCCTCCGGATATAAAAGCAAGAACAGCGGTGGAAGCCGGATCATCTTTCGGATGGAAGCAATGGGTTGGCGACAGTGGCAATGTAGTTTCTGTTGATCGTTTCGGGGCGAGCGCTCCATACCAGGACAACTTCAATCATTATGGTTTTACAGCCGATAATGTTGTTGATCATGTAAAAGAATCAATCGAAAATACAAAGCGCATGAATGAGGTTTTTCCAAACTCAGAAAAACGAATGATTTAATAGAACAGAACATATTAAGGCAACAATTATGGAAAAATTTAATAAACTACTGGAATACGGACAAAGCTATTGGCTCGATAATTTATCAAGAGAAATTATAACAAACGGGGAACTGGAAAACAGGATTAAAAATGAAGGATTAAGAGGAATTACATCTAACCCCAAAATTTTTATGAAGGCAATATCCAGTGGTAATTTATACGACGACCAAATAAAGGCATTGTCTGGCGAAGGAAAAACACCGGAAGAAATTTATGAAACGCTGGCCATAGATGACATTCAGAAAGCCTGTGATATGTTGCGACCTGTTTTTGATTCTTCCGAGGGCAAAGATGGTTTTGTGAGCCTGGAAGTTTCGCCTTATTTGGCAAGGGATACAGAAAAAACCAAGGCCGAAGCCCGCCATTTATTCAATAAAGTTAACCGTCCCAACTGCATGATCAAAATTCCCGGAACAAAAGAAGGTATTCCTGCCATTGAAGAAATGTTGTACGAAGGAATCAATATCAATATTACATTGCTCTTTTCAGTAAAAAGTTACGAAGCTGTTGCCGAAGCATATCTGAAAGCGCTTGAACGACGGGCAAAAGAAAATAAGCCCGTTGATAAAATTGCATCCGTAGCCAGTTTCTTCTTAAGCCGAATTGATGTACTTGTAGATAAAATCTTACATGAAAACATCATTCCGCAAATGCAAGGAGAAAATAAAATAATTGCCGGCAATCTGTTAGGCGAAACTGCCATTGCAAGTGCCAAAATTGCCTATCAAAGTTTCGGTAATATATTTAGCGATGTTCGATGGGAAAAGCTGGCTGCCAAAGGTGCCAGGGTACAGCGTCCGCTTTGGGCAAGTACCAGCACCAAAACCGATGCCTATCGCGACACATGCTATATAGAACCACTCATTGGTCCGCATACAGTAAACACCATGCCAGGCGAAACCATTGAGGCATTTAAAGATCATGGTAAATTATATCCCAATACAGTAAAAAAAGACATTAACGACGCCCACCGTGTTTTTGAAGATTTAAAAAAAATGGGTATCAATCTTAAAGATGTAACCGACCAACTGGTGGAGGAAGGCATAGAAAAATTTGTTGAACCTTTTAATAAGTTACTTAAATCTATTGAGGAACTAGTAAAATAAAAAAATAATTACCAGTGAAGGGGTTAGATGAGATACAGGTTGTTTGATGAGATATGAAAACAAAAGTTTACATAATATATGCGTGAGCCATTTTTGCAAAAATGGTTTTTCACATCAAATTCAGGGGTAGAATACAGCACAATATTGAACCCTGCAATAACCTGGAAAATAAGAATATAAAATTTACTACTGATATGGAAAAATATGAGTTTGGTATTATTGGACTTGGTGTAATGGGGAGGAACTTTATTCTGAATATTGCTGAAAACGGTCATTCAGCACTTGGCTATGATTTGGATAAAAAAAAGGTAGATGCTTTGAATAAAGAAGCCAGCGAATTTAAAGTAAAAGGAGAGAATGCATTAAAAGACTTTATATCGCGATTAGTCAAACCCAGAAAAATAATGTTGCTCGTACCGGCAGAAGTAGTTGACAAAGCTCTTGAAGATTTGGTTCCGATGTTGGAAAAAGGTGATTTGGTTATAGATGCCGGTAATTCTCATCCTGATGACTCCGAACGAAGGGAAAACGAAATGGTTAAAAAAGGATTCAGGTATCTTGGAATTGGTATTTCAGGTGGCGCTGAAGGAGCACGGCACGGACCAAGTATTATGCCTGGTGGGAATAAAGAATCGTACAACCTGGTTAGCGCTATATTTACCGATGCTGCAGCCAAAGCAAAAGGTACAGATTGTGTTACCTGGCTCGGAAAAAGTTCTGCCGGCCATTTCGTAAAAATGGTACACAATGGCATTGAATATGGAATTATGCAACTGATTTCTGAAATCTATTTTATAATGAAAAACGGCCTGTCTTTGGAAAATACCGAAATGAGTACGATTTTCAAAGAATGGAACAATGATTCAGTAGCTTCTTACCTTGTTGAAATAACTGCAGAAATATTGAAAAAAGAAGACAAGGAACAAGGAGGTTTCCTTATCGATCATATTCTGGATTGCGCCAAACAAAAAGGAACGGGCAGATGGGCTTCCCAGATTGCAACTGAATTTCAGGCACCAGTGCCAAACATTGATACAGCAGTAACCATGAGGCACATTTCTTCATTTAAAACCGAAAGAGTAAAAGCTAATTCCATACTTAAAGGCCCGGTCGTTTGGATAAAAACAGAAAAGGAAACATTTATTGAACAAATGAAAGATGCCCTTTTTTTGGGAATGATTCTCACCTATGCACAAGGATTTGAACTTCTCAGAATTGCCTCCAAAGAAAAAGGTTTTGGAATAAAACTGAGTGATGTTGCGCAAATTTGGAGAGGTGGATGCATCATCCGTTCTGAAATGCTTGATGATTTTATGGAAGCATACAAAACCGATCCCAAACTACCCAATTTGCTTTTCGATAAAAAGCTTTCATCTGTAGTAAATAAAAACCAAGCCAGTATTCGTGAGGTTATTACAGAGGCAATAAAAGCCGGAATACCTGTTCCGGGATTAATGTCGGCAATTGGATATTTTGATGCCTACAGAAGCGAGCTTCTTCCGGCTAACCTTATTCAGGCACAGCGCGATTATTTTGGTTCACACACTTATGAAAGGATTGGAAAAGAGGGTACTTTCCATACCAATTGGTAGAGCAAAACATGAAATATTTACTTCCTCTTTTTCCAGCAATTAACAATCTGAGAACATTTGTGGATATTTAAATGTATCATTATTAATTCTACTTTTCACAAAAAAGTATTTTTGCATCAAACCAAAGGAAAATGAGGAAGTATTTAGATTTATTGGAAACAATTCTTGAAAAAGGAACAAAAAAGGAAGACCGCACCGGAACAGGTACTATTAGTCGCTTTGGGCATCAAATGCGTTTTGATTTGAGCAAAGGATTTCCAATGGTAACAACGAAAAAACTGCACCTGAAATCCATCATTTATGAATTACTTTGGTTTCTTGCCGGCGATACCAATGTAAAATATTTACAGGATAATGGTGTTCGAATCTGGAATGAATGGGCTGATGAAGATGGAAATCTTGGTCACATTTATGGCTATCAGTGGCGAAGTTGGCCTACACCCGATGGAAAACAAATCGACCAGATTTCACAGGTAATTGATTCAATAAAAAATAATCCCGACTCGAGAAGACATCTTGTAAGTGCCTGGAATGTGGGTGAATTGGATAAAATGAATCTCCCACCATGCCATATACTTTTCCAGTTTTATGTAGCCGACGGAAAACTTTCGTGTCAGTTGTACCAACGAAGCGCCGATGTTTTTTTGGGCGTGCCATTTAATATTGCTTCGTATGCTTTACTAACATTGATGGTTGCACATGTAACCGGGTTGAAACCCGGCGATTTTGTGCATACTTTTGGCGACGTACATATTTATTCAAATCACATTGAACAGGTAAAATTACAACTAACACGCAACCCTTATCCGTTACCAACCATGAAAATCAATCCTGACGTAAAAAGTATCTTTGATTTCAAATACGACGACTTTGAACTGGTTGGATACCAGTCACACCCTCATATAAAAGGAGCAGTAGCTGTTTAAATTCAAAACATGATTCATAAAAACATTTCCATTATTGTTGCCATTGCCGAGAATTTTGCAATCGGGAAGAACAACGACCTTCTTTTTCATTTACCAAAGATTTAAAACGTTTTAAAGAAATAACTTCGGGGAATAGTTTGATCATGGGCAGAAATACGTTGCTTTCGCTGCCTAAATGGCCACTACCAAATCGTCGTCATATTGTTATTACCGACAGAAAAGACGATGTTTTTCCTGGTTGTGAAGTTGTTTTTTCAATTGATGAAGCCATTGAGAAAGTAAAAGATGAAAAAGAAGCTTTTGTTATTGGTGGCGGAATGATTTACAGGCAGTTTTACCCCGTTGCAGGAAAACTTTACCTTACATTGGTGCACAAACCTTTTGATGCCGATGTTTATTTTCCTGAAATTATTTATTCAGAATGGGCGGAAACTTCGCGTGAAGATTTCTACGACGAAAAAAACGACTTTAAGTATTCTTACCTCAATTTGGAAAGAAGATAGAAAAATTAAAGTCGGATTGATATAAAAAAGTCGGACTTAATAAATCCGACACTCCAATTCTTTTACTCAGGAAAGTAGATTTCCTAGATTATCGAATTTTACATGGTAATCCTGCATCGACCGCCTGATTACTTCGTATGCTTCTTCAACTTCATAAGTTGCCGCAATTTCGGTATTACTATCTTGTCCGGGCATATCTTTATAAGTAAGAAAATAGTGTTCCAACCTTTGGATAACGATTTTAGGAACCTCAGTAATATTTTTAAAATGCCCGTAAACCGTATCATTTCTTAGTACAGCAATAATTTTATCATCAGCCTGATCACCGTCAATCATTCTGAAACCACCAATTGGCCGGGCATTAACAAGTAGGTCGCCATGAGCCAATGATTTTTCTGTAAGTACGCAAATATCAATTGGATCACCGTCGCCTTTAATATTTTTTTTCCCTGTTTTCATATTGCAGTATTCGCCAACTTTATCGCCACAATAGGTTTGTGGAATAAAACCATACAAAGCGGGAACTACGTTTGAAAACTTTTGAGGACGGTCGATTCTCAGGTAACCACTCTCTTTGTCGATTTCATATTTCACTGTATCGGTTGAAACAACCTCAATGAATGCGGTTAACTCTTCAGGTGCATCTTTACCAATAAAAACTCCATGCCATGGATGTGATTTATAACGAAGTCCCATTAAACGTCCGATGGGATCTGAAAGTCTGTCTGCCATTTTTGTCAATTTTTGATTTTATAATTGAACCAATTTAAACAAAATAAGTTCACAGGAAAAATTTCAAATTGTTAAACGCTATAAATGCTTACGATATTGATGCATAACTTTACCATCGTTACCAGGGGTAGTAAAGAACAGACATTTGGATTAGCAAAAAAGAGGCTGCCTTTTTTGAGACAGCCTCTTTCAAAATAATAAACAGGATTTTTATCTTATAAATTTAACAACTGTAGTGTTTGCCTTAATAAAATAAATTCCTTTTGAATAGTTGCTTACATCAAATACATGATGAGTTTCAGGTACAATTATTTCTTCCATTTTAACACCAACGCTGTTATAAATTACCACTTTTGTATTGGCAGTTGTAAGATCAACGTTTAGTTTTGAAGTAGCCGGATTTGGATAAATCTTAAATGACTCAAGATTATTATTGATTCGCGAAACTCCTGTTGATATATACTTCAAATCTGCATTATTAACCATTGAAATACTGTCAAAATTGAAAGTTCCTGTTTCCGAACCGATTTGGAAACTAAATGAATACTGAGAACTACTATTTATCCAGTTAGGGAATGATACCGGAAACTCAAACCACTGGGGCTCATCAGTTATCGGTAACTGAACGTCTGATCCATCATCTTTTGTCCATTCGGCAGGAACCTCAATTAATGCATTTTTGGGATAATTATTTTTTATATCTTCGATAATCAAAGGAATAGTGTCAAGGGCATTTGAACCCCATGCTTTAAATTTCAATGTGTACATATCGCCTGCATTTTCGTCAGTAATACCAGTAAGTGTTTGGCCAAGGCCGATATCCCAGCGATTTGTTTGAGGAGTAGCAGTAATACTTAAATATCCATCATTAACTTCTGCATAATCAGTATTGGTGATATCATTCCAAGAATCAAGGCCATCGTCACCCTTTACAAAATCCCCGTTTTTGAGAATACTAACTTCAAATGGCGAAACAACCTGTCCACTGATATCAATGAATATGTGATTGGATTCAGCAAATTCATCAGGAGACGTGGCATATACTTCCACCTCACCATTTAATATTGGGGTTAACACACCATCATTCGAAATGGTTGCACGTGCATCACTCCCTTCAGGAATATCAACATGCCAAACAACGCTTGAATCTGTAACGTCAACAGGAAGAAGCTCAGTTACAACCATTTGTAATGTTTGGTTATCTTGTGTGATTGCACCGCCTTCAGCAATTGTAATTTCATCAATAGGAATACCTGATTCAGCTCCGTCAAGCATGATTATGCCACATTCATCCATATTATCCCACGACTGAGAAGTAATCGATCCATCATTTGACCAAACAGCCCTATTCCTAACCGGGGTATTCGGCGCACCTGATTCATCATTATCAGCAACATTAATGTCGAAGCCAATTTCCTGTGTTTTATCCATTGAAGCGCCGGTACCTGTTTTAAGTTTTGAAAAAGGAATAAAATATTCCTCATTATAATTGCTGCCATTTTTTAATATCGCATACTGCACACCATCTGTTCGTGTTTGCATGGTACCATCATCAATTCCGGCCGTAATATCATTTGCAAACTGGTAATGGCCATTACCATTTCCGTTACCATCAGGTCAGTGGCCCCAAACCATCTTCAAGTATTACGTTGGTATCGAAGTAAATCTCTGCATGATCATACAAATAGGCAGCACCGGTTCCAGTGTATTTTGGAAGATAGACATCATCGGTAACAGTAATGAAAATATAAATACCATCATTGTCCCACAACGCGCGCCAATTGGTTTCGCCAGATGTTCCAAGAGTTGGAGTTTCACCAGTGAATGGTTTGTCAAGAGCATTTGCATTTGCATCATCCCAAACGCCATCATCTAAAACACCATCAATTACAGGTTTTGTATCTGTTTTCAGAATTAGATCAGTTGGCCTTTGACCAAATGCAATTGATGCCATCATGGCACATAAAAGAAAAGTAAAAAATTTATTCATAGCTTTAATTTTAAAAGTTAATAATTAATTTATAATCAATGTATTAAATTGTTTTTCAATTAAATAAAAGTAAGTTTAAATTTTTATAAACACAAATCAAACATAGAATATTATCAACCGATTTTGATACAAACTGAATAAGTAAGAATTCTTAATTTGATTCTTCCCTTTAACATTTATTCTTGACAATTTAAACGTAATATATTTTTGTTGGTTTCCATACAACCTGAATTAATATTTTAAGCTAAAATCAATTATTCTCCATGGAAATAGTAACATTTTTTATCACATTCAGTAGTTTCCTTTTTTATTTTTAACTGTACGCCATCAATAACCCAAATGATATCAATTCCATTATATGTTATCCGAAAACACAGCGCTTTGCAATGCAGTAACTTTACTATCAGTAATTTGATTCACATTTGCACCAGCAGATAAAAGTTTCCTGATGAAATAATTTACCTTCCTGTGCAGCAAACATTATTGCAATTACACCATCATTCACAGAAATGTTCACCTCTGCTCCAGTCGCTATCAGGCTGTCGAATTTTAATGTTTCCTGCTCGAAAATGGCATTCACCAATTCGATTGAAAACTGAACAGAATCAGCGGCGGAATTTGGAGCATACAAATTAATTGTAACAGAATTCGTTTAGAAATTGCAGTTAAAGCCATTGATTTCATTGTATTAACAAAATACACTTTAAACAAAATTTGTACCCTATAAATTAATGTGATTTCTAAAAGAGGAACTTAAACAGCTTTAACTATTAGTTTAACAGAATTTAAATACCGGAAAATTGTAAGTGTTAATTCATCCCAAATGGGTTAACCTTTTTTCTTTATGTAAGTCAAACCTATTGTTTTACTAAAAAATTTATACTGAGGGTAAAAAATTTCTGATTTATAAATTGAATCTAAATAATTACAAATCAATACAACTCAGGCCTATTTAATTTTTTGTTGGTATAATTTTTGACATAAAATAAGTTTATTTAAAAACCAAAAACAACACTAAAATGAAAATTGCGCTAACACCATCTGGTAATATTCCTTTTTATAGATAAAAACAACCAATTTAAACTCCAATAACAAAAACTAATGAAATTGTAACTTTCAACAAAATAAAACCATGAAACAAACTTTACTAATTTTCATTGCTTTATGTATTGCAATGATTTCGTTTTCGCAGGAAATCGAAAAAAAATCGGACTTATTACGAAAAGATGCATTAAATGTTTATATGTCGGCAAATGATTATATTCGAAAGGAAATACCTTATGTTAATTACGTAAGGGATATTAAAGATGCTGGTGTTTATATCATTTCAACTTCGCAATACAATGGTTCGGGGGGCAGGGAATATACTTATTATCTTACCGGACAGCATGAATTTGAGGGGATGAATGATACCATTACATACAGTACCAATCCGGATGAAACAACAGACCAAGTCAGACAGAAACAAGTTAATTGCCTGCAAATGGGGTTGATTCCTTATATCAAAAAGACACCACTCGCTCAATATATTCGGATCAGTTTTAGCGAACCTCTCACAGAAACAGTTTCTACAGATAAATGGAACAACTGGATATTCAGAACCTCATTAAATACTTATGTCAATGGTCAAAAAACCATTAAATCAAAGGAATTTTACGGTTCATTTTCTGCCAACCATATTACAGAAAAGTGGAAAATAGAAATTGACGCCTACTTTGAAAATGACATTACAAAATACGATTCAGAATTTCTTTCGTATACTGCTAAAGATGAATCCAACGGTTTTAATTCACGAATTGTCAGAAGCATTTCCAATCATTGGTCATATGGTGGATCGGCCGGAATAAGTTCATCAAATTACAGCAATTATAAATCGCTAATAAGTGTATCGCCTGGTATTGAATATGATTTATTTCCTTATTCAGAATCAACACGAAGACAGCTTAGAATTTTGTATCAAATTGGATATAATAATGCTAATTATATCGACACGACTAATTTCTTCAAAATCAAAGAAGAACTATACGTTCATTCGCTAACATCTGCCTACCAGGTTATTCAGAAATGGGGAAGTGTAAATATTTCAATGCGTTACCGTAATTACCTGCACGATTGGTCGTTAAATAATATCTATCTTTACGGAAGTTTAAGCTATCGCATTGCCAAAGGTCTTTCGTTAAACTTATCAGCAAATTACAGCATCATTCACGATCAGATAAATATTCCAAAGGGAGATTTATCTGTTGAGGAAATATTAACACGGAGGAAACAGCAACAAACAACCTATTCCTATTATTTTATGATTGGCTTCTCCTACACTTTTGGGTCAATTTACAATAACGTGGTTAATCCGAGGTTTGGAAATTAAAACGTTACGAATAACTGCTAAAGAACCGACATATCTTAACTTTCTTTTTGTTTGGGTATCATTATTTAGCTATTCCATAAGTTTTGCTTTTTAAATTGAAATATCGGTATCACAGGAAATTCCATTCGATTCGCAGCTGTATAAAACAAGTTATCAATTGAAAAAAATTCAATTGTATAATTGCAGTTAATTTTAGTTTCAGAGGTAATAGATTCAGGTAAAAGGAATAATAGTTTGTTTTTTAAGAGGAACAGGTTCATGAAGTGTAATACAATGAATACCACCTCCTAATCGGTTTACAGGAAGGGTATCAATCCAAACTTGTTCGCGGTCAGGAAATACTTCCCGGAATATGGCTTTAACCCTTTCTTCTTTTTCAGAAGAGGTACCATATTTAACATAAGATGCGTTTATAATTGCTCCATTAGTTACAAGAAAGTTTAAATAAGATACAGAGGCAACTCTTATAAGCTGGTCACCAACTGCCGGCTTAACCAATGGCCTGAAGTTAAATACATCTAATTTGTCGTACTCAAATACAGATACATTTTTTGCAACTGTAACAGGCCATTCTACCACAGAAGGCACTGGTACTTTGATAATTCGAAAATATTTACCATCCTGGTCCTTCGCTTTTTGAAGAATTTTAAGATTCTCATTCATTCGTTTGTAAGTAACAGCGTTAAGCGGATTTTTTTCTATATCCTCCTCGTCAATCCATGATAGTAATATGGTACTGGAATTAACAAACCGAACAAATTCGTCAACATGCCCGCCTGTACCCAATGAAACATATTTGCCGTACGGCTGGTAAATTTTAGCATCATCTGCCATTCCGCGCTTTACCCAAATTACTTTTTTGATATTAAATAACTTTTTATATTCTGCTTCTATATCCTTTTTACTCCACCCCGGATTTCTTTGAAGTGTGACTTCTTCGCATTGAATAAGCACTCCTTTCCCGTTGGATTCCATAGCTCCGCCTTCAATAACTAATTTAGATTTGACAATTAAGGCACCGGTAAGAGTTGCCATTTTTGCATCCATTTTGCTGGCATCACCAGTCATCATTCTTTTTTTCAGCACATTAATGCTATCAGCTAATAAAGGTAGTTTAGTTATCATCCAGTCATAGTATCCGTAGTTATTCCACTCAAAATCTACAGCACCCAACTGACCATTATCATTTGTAACAAATACAGCACCATTGTCGCGAATCCAGAAGCGTCCGCCAGATGTAGAATAAAATTTTATTTTATCGCAGTTAATACCATTGTGTTTTAAAAATACAGAAACAGAATCTATTGACTCATTCACAGGAACAGCAATTTTTATTTCTGTTCTCCCTTGCAGTGCCTGAATGAGATGTGCTATTACCAATTGAATATTACCATCTTCTTTTTCCCAACCAAACCATATTGCCTGTTGTTCTTCAAATTCAGCTGGAAACCGGAATCCGGTTGATGTATTTTGGGCTACTGTAAAAGATGTCCCGGAAGAAAAAAATGTTAAAAATATGCAAGCGACGATGAACTTCGATAAACCTCTCGAGATGCACCAATAAGCGGAATCTTTTATCATTTATATAAAGTTGGGGGTGTATTTTTAAACTTATGCTTTTTTGAAATCCTGAGAAGATTCTCCGATTTATGAATGAAGTGTAATTTGAGTTTCATTTTCTATACGTGCAAATTATGAAAATAATTTGACTGTAGATTGCATGAAAAGTTACACGTGATTTTATTTTTATTTTTACTTTTTGCCTCGCAATATTTTCGGATTTAAAAAGAGAAAATCATTGGGGAAAAAAGTATTTTCGCCACTATAAAATTCTTTATAATAACAACTTTCTTCATCCTCCCCAACTTTCCCTGTCCAAACTCCGATAATGAATAGCCTCCGAAAGATGATGAGATTGCACATTTTCTTCATTTTCCAGATCGGCAATGGTTCGGGCAACTTTTAAAATGCGGTCGTAAGCGCGTGCTGAAAGCCCGAGCCTGTCCATGGCCTGGCGGATTAACTCGTTGCTGGCATCATCAAGAACCACATATTTGCGTATCAATTTTGATGTCATTTGCGCATTGGCATAAATCCCTTTTTGGTCAGCAAAACGTTCTTCCTGAATGTTTCGTGCAGTCATTACCCTTTCCCGAACAGCTTCACTTTTTTCAGAAGAATCCAATTCAGAAAGCTTTTTAAACGGAACGGGAACAACTTCCAGATGAATATCTATTCTGTCGAGCAGCGGCCCTGAAATTTTATTCAGGTATTTTTGCACCACTCCGGGACCGCAAACACATTCTTTCGTTGGATGATTATAATACCCGCATGGACATGGATTCATAGAAGCTACCAACATAAAACTGGCTGGGTATTCTACCGAAAACTTTGCACGCGAAATGGTAATATTTCTATCTTCAAGCGGTTGGCGCATCACCTCCAAAACAGTACGTTTGAATTCAGGAAGTTCATCGAGAAAAAGCACACCATTATGTGCCAGCGAAATTTCACCGGGTTGCGGATAATTGCCACCTCCTACAAGTGCGACATCAGAAATTGTATGGTGTGGACTTCGAAACGGACGTTGTGTCATTAGCGAAGTTTCTTTATCCATATTGCCTGAAACCGAGTGAATTTTGGTGGTTTCCAGCGCTTCTTTTAAAGTAAAAGGTGGAAGGATTCCCGGAATTCGTTTAGCCAACATTGTCTTTCCGGACCCTGGTGGCCCGACTAAAATAATGTTATGGCCACCGGCTGCTGCAATTTCGAGCGCACGTTTAACATTCTCCTGCCCTTTTACATCTGCAAAATCGAGCGCTGCATTATTTACCCTTGCATAAAATTCGGCACGTGTATCAATAAAGGTTTGTTCCAGTTTAGTATCATCGTTTAAGAAATCAATAACTTCTTTAATATTTTCAACGCCATAAACTTTTAATTTGTCAACTACTGCCGCTTCGCGTACATTTTGTTTTGGCAGAATAAATCCCTCAAAACCTTCTTTTCGTGCATTAATCGCAATGGGCAAAACACCTTTAATAGGTTGTAAAGTTCCATCAAGCGACAACTCTCCCATTAACATATATTTGTTGAGTTTATCAGCGTTTATTTGCTGTGATGCTGCCAATACACCTGCTGCCAGCGGAAGATCATAAGCTGATCCTTCTTTTCGGATATCGGCAGGCGCCATGTTAATAATAATCTTGTAACGTGGCCATTTGTAACCATTAAGCCGAAGGGCTGATTCTATTCGCTGCTGACTTTCTTTAACGGCGCTGTCGGGTAGTCCAACAAGCATAAATTTAATGCCAGTTGTAACATCAACTTCAATGGTAATGGTAGTTGCATCAATTCCAAAAACTGCGCTTCCGAAGGTTTTAACCAACATTATTTACCGGAATTTTAGATTGATCCTAAAAGTAAAGATTTTATTTGAAAGCAGAAAATCAACTCAAATAAAGCCAAGATTGAGCTTTCAATTTATACAATGAGCAAATCCATACCTTGAGGGGAAATTGATCTAACAAAATACAAGTAGTATTGAAATAATGAAAAAACTCATTCACATATATAAATGAAAATATTACCGCCTTTTGTTTGGTAGGTGTTTGCTTAATCTATCATAGACATTAATAAATTATTTAGTAAACTGTCGTCGGCAAAATCCGGTTAATCAATCTTTGTATTACTGATAAATGCAACTTTCTTACTGTCGGGTGACCAGGAGGGAACATTAATCGATCCCTGTCCACCGTATATATAGGCTATGGTTCGTGCAATACCTCCGCTGGCAGGCATAATGCGCAAATATATTCTCTGGTAGAATGGATGCTCCAGTGGATCAATTTCTTTTGGATACGATTCATATACGATCCATTTTCCATCAGGAGAAAAATGAGGGAACCAGTTGTTATATTCATCAAATGTAACTTGTTCCTGCTCAGTTCCATCTGGCCTCATCTTCCATATCTGCATTGATCCCGTTCGGACTGAATTGAAATATATCCATTTTCCATCAGGGCTATATTCCGAACCATCATCAAGGCCTTCATAATTTGTCAGATTTGTTTCCTTTTTCGTATCAATATTTATCGACCAAATATCCCACTGATCATTTCGCTGTCCTGTGAAGATGATGTTTTTACCATCTGGCGACCAATCGTGAAGATAAGAGTGCCCTGAATCTTCTGAAGAAATTTTTGTTGGATTATCCGTACCTTCAATCGGCATAATAAAAATGGTTGATTTTCGGTTTGGCCCAACATAGTTACTAATTGCTAACATTTTCCCGTCAGGAGAAATTACGTGGTCGTTATTGTTGTTTGTTGCAAAACCCGAATTGATTTTTTTTGTAGTTCCGCTTTCGATGTTATAATTATACAATAATCCTTCAGCACTATTGTAGATAAGAGATTTGCCATCTTTTGTCCAATTTGGACACTGGATAGAACCTTTCTCACTTTTTAGAATCTTTCGATGCCCTGTACTGATATCCATCGTCTCCAGATAACTTCCGATATAATCCCTATAAGGAACAAAATCTTTAGCGGGAGGAATTATTACCCTGACGTTACTGAACAGCGCCTTTTCAAGTACCGTATCAGCATGCGAACAAATAAAGAGACCAGCATAAATTTCTTCACTCATTGGCACTTCTTTTGTCACCGATTTGTATATTTCGCCATAGGTTGCCGCGGAAAAGGTAAAAGTATTTCCTGAGCGTTCAAGTTCAATTTCCGTTGGATGAACCGTAGAAATTATTATTTGACTGGTAGTATCTCCATCAGCCGGCCTGTATTGCAGAGAAGTGTTAAGTGGCAGGCCTCCATGCAATGCTCCATCGGCATATTTTGATCCTTTGGTCAAATTTTCTCTGGCCATTATCCCTATTTTACGATGCCCAGCAACTCCATCACCAATGAACTTTGCTGTAGCTCGAATAATAAAATCACCTTTTATTTTTTTATAGAGAAACTGGAATTGATCTTCATCAAACCAAATGTTTTCACCCGCTCCCGATAGCAGGTATGTCTGGTCTTTTTCATTATAAACTGTACTTCCTTTTAGAAGTGGATTACCGATATCACTATTCTCAGTGAATAAGCCCAAATTTTGAGTTTGTCCAAAAGCAGGCAATGTAACTGTCACCATAATTAAAATTGCAATATTTGTTCGTATTTTCATTTTTATAATGTTTAAATATTCTTTTAATAAGTACCGGATAAAATTTTATAATCACTTCCAAGGTATTAAAAAATTATATCAGCCCCTTTACTTTCAGCCATTTTCCTACCCCCTCATGATTAATCTGGTATTTGGCTTCCACTTGCTTTAGTATATTCTGAAACCGTGGCTCATCGCGCATACTGTCGAAATAAGGTACATACTGGTATAAGATTACCCACCATCTGGGATAGAGTGGTTGTTTAATTGCTATATCCAGACATTGATACGCTTTTCCCTTATCACCCGAAAAAGCATAAATCTCTGCCATATCAAATTGAGCGCTATACAGATCTTCGTGTCCCCTGCCCAGTTTTATAATTTCCTGATAATTCCGAATCGTCTGGTTAATATAAACCTCTGCTTCTTTGGTTCTTCCTTTTTGCAAAAGACAATAAGCAAAATCCTTTGGAACGAACATATCCATTTCGCCTGACTTTTTTAAACGTTCCATCATATCTAAATTGATTGTATATGCTTCATCAATACGACCTGTCATTAAGCAATAATCGACTAAACCATTATCCCGGGTTAAGTCTTTATAATATTCACTGTTCTTTTTCGCAATTTGATAGGCCTTTTCAAAGTTACCATCACTATATTCCACTGTTGCCAGCCAGCGTAAATTTGAAGCCGAATCTCCATCCAGTTCCAGGGCTTGCTGAAGATATTTTCTTCCCAAATCAGGATAACCGGAATTTACCAGAATATTACAAAAGACTCTTAAATAATCTGGGGATGCATGATTGCGAAGCATTGCTTCATAATGGTTGCTAATTACACCTAAATAATCCTGAACATACCTGAAAATCTCACTCCGAAGTTTATATGCTTTATAATCATTTGGATTTAACTGAATGGCTTTGTCAACCTCAATCAAAGCTTCATCTTTTTTCGAAAATTGAGAATATACCTTAGCCCGGTATAAATAAGCTTCAGCACATTGCGGGTCATAAACAAGTGCCTTATTGGCATAAATTAAAACAGAATCCATAAAGTTTTCTGACATAAAAGTTTTCCAATAATACTTCCAATAGCTAACCGCTGCCAAACCGGTGTATGCCAGTGCAAAAGCGGAATCCAGCTCCAAAGCCTTATGGAAATGTTTTTGCGCTATTTTCAAATCAGTTGAGTCTTTTTTAATTCCAAGTTCATATTTCTCCAATACATCCATTCCTCTTTGGTAAAAATCATAAGCAGTTAAATTAGCCGTTGGCGCTTTTCTAATGAGTTGCTGTTCCTGCGGTGTAATTATAGCCTGTAATTGCGTGGCAACTGTTTCGGCCACTTCGCTTTGAACAGTAAAAATATCCTTCCATTGCCTGTCGTATATATTCGCCCACACGTGGTTTTCATCCCTTGTTTTTATTAACTGTAAAATTAGTCTGACTACATTATTTTCCTTTTGAAAACTGCCTTCCAGAACATAGGCAACATTTTGCTCCTGCCCGATAATTTTAGAGGTTTTGTCGCTTTCACGGTACTGTTCTACTGACGTTCGCGAAACAACACGCAAATCCTTAATTTTCGATAAATTGGTTAGTACTGCATCCATTAAACCATCGGCAAGGTATTGTTTTTCAGGAATATCACTCAGATATTTAAACGGAAGAACAGCAATTGATTTATCTTCTATTGCCTTTTTTGATAACGTTATATTCCTGGCAATGTAAACCGAAACCGGAATAAGAACGAATAATAAAACAACCATTCCAATCAGGATATTTGTTCGATTTAACTTTTTTGGGATATGTTCTTCCGACTGTTTCTCCGGCTCATTTACAGGTACCTGGTTTCTAAGTTCACCAGGTGCAACTCCAAAATAATCGCGAAAACATTTGCTGAAATAGGTGGGGCTGCCAAAACCAACACGGTACGAAACTTCCGAAACCGTGACGTCTTTGTTCTCCAGCAACTCTTTTCCCTTTTCAAGCCTTAACTCCCTAATGAATTGACTCCCTGATTTATTTGTGGATGATTTAATTTTCCGGTACAGGCTCATTCGGTTCATCCCTATTTTCGCAGAAAGTTCTTCGATGCCAAATTTTTCGTTTGAAAGATTTTCTTCTATAATTTTGTTGAGATACTGTAAGAAATCCTTTTGCATTGAGATTCAATTTAACTTTTATTTTGGCTAACCACCTGCCCCATAAACTTACAACATTATTAACTCACTTACAACAGGTTGGACATCGGTAAAATAAAACCAACCGTTCCTCGGAAAAGGCGTTCAGAATCAACCGGTTTTTGTTTCCAATTATCGCACTTTTAGTAAAAAAATGTCGCCCATTAATTTATCAATGTTACCTGAGTGACGGTTTTGTTACAGAAACGCAAGCTTTTGTTACAGGGTTTAAAGGTTTTGAACCCATTGTGCTATACATAATAATCTGTTTTTAAGTAATTTAACTCCATGATAACTTAAAGCATATAAATGATGAAATCACCGTTTTACACCACTTAGTTATGTTGGTTATCACCCAAAAAACTTAATACTATATAAAGGATATAAATAGCCTTAAATATTTAACGCACTTTAAATTAATTATTATGAAAAAAATTTACTTTCTCGTATTCTTAGGATTAACATGCATTGTTAGTCCTGTTAAATCGCAAACTAATCCGGCAGATAAATGGATTGCTGACACATTTTTTGTTGATTCACTTTTTGTAGAATACCGGCTTTTTGTTCCCGAAAACTACGACAGCACGGTAAATTATCCTTTTATCCTTGTTTATGGAGGTGTTAGTGATAATGTCGAACCCTATTTTGCTCATTTTGATCTTGCAGGAACATGGATATCTTTTGCAGATTCGGTTAATCAAAAAAATAACCCATGTTTTATATTGGTGCCTGCATTGCCGCAAAGTGGTGAATGGTGGTGGGAACCGGCTGTTGACATACCTGTAAACGCGTTATTTACTTCTCTTCTGGAAGAATATTCAATTGATCAAAATAGAATTTACCTTACCGGCTTTTCATTGGGAGGTTTACAAACTTATATTGGATTGGAATACGCAACTGATTTATTTGCTGCAGCAATACCTATTTGTGGCAATTATGGGAATGCTGATAAAGTACATATATTCAAGGATGTGCCTAATTGGACTTTTCATGGTCAAGATGACGCGACTGTTAAGGTTAGTAATTCAAGAGTCGTGATGGAGGAATATGAAAAACTAAATTCAAAAGTAATTTATACCCATTCAAAATACCGGCAGGAAATTAATTTGAGTGATGACCAAATTAAAAATCATATTTTAAGCCATTCTAACCCTTTTTATACTGAATATCCGGGAGTAGGTCATGAATCCTGGACGCAAGCATATAATACTCCATTGTTGCAGGATTGGCTCTTTAGTAAGTATAAATTAACAGCGGGAGCAATTAAATTGAGTAATTTAAATGATGCAAATGATTATCCTACGTTAAGCGATGCCTATTCAATTCAGTGGGATTCTGAAAATTCAACCGATAGTGTTGAAATCTGGTTTAGTAATAACGATGGCGATTCCTGGGAGTTAATTCAATCTCAAATGAATGATGGTAGTTTTGACTGGGATGTTAGCAAGGTGCAGGATTGTTCTTTAGGCAAGATTCGGATCCTGCTAAAGAACAATTTAGGATTTGTATATGGTATTGATGAATCACGCCAGTTTGCCATTAACAACGATGACTCAAACGGCGCACCTATAATTAAAATTCTTTCTCAGGAATTTATTAAATATTCAACTTTAACAGTAAACACCTTAAACCTTCAATTATTAATTGCTGATCCTGAAAAAGACTCGGTCACTATAAATCTATTGGTTAGTTGTGATCTTGGGACATCTTTTAAGAAATTTGATAGTTTCAAAGAATCCACTCAAATTGATACGGTTTTTAGAACGATTAATCTAACAGATTTCGTTAAAGATACAATTTGCTTAATGGCTGTGATAAGTGACGATTTTTCCAATACCGCCGACTCTACCTTGTATTTTTTCAACTACAAGGGAAGGGCTACAGACTGCGTAACAATAACATCAGTAGAGCGTAAAGTCGAAAATTCTGAAATACAAATATATCCGAACCCATTTAATGATAAACTTTCAATTCAAACAAACGGAAACAGGGAGTATTCGGTTGAATTGACAACAATAACCGGCCGAACCATTTATCGGTCAAAAATAGATGGTAATTTTCACCAAATAAATCTTAGCGATCTAAGCCACGGTATTTATTTGGTGTACATTAAATCGAACAACTTTGTATCGGTTAGCAAAGTGATTAAGCAGTAGAAAAAGTGAGGAAATACCTTATTTGTATTATTAAACCAATTGTGATTTATAATGCTTCAAAGAATTATAAATCGCAATTCGTTTAACATATTATGCATATCCGAAACAATACCACCAAAACGTCATTCCGTAAAAATTTGTAAAATTTTATACGGAATCTATAAAAACTAAGCAACTTAACCTGATAAGATTCCCCTTTTCACGGGAATGAAAGTCCTGATTTAATTCCCGTGGTATCAAAACGGATATAAATATTTTTATGTTCTTTCATTATCCCTATTATAAAACTGGTCATAATAATACGTTCATTAAGGAACTATCATAATCGGTGTTACATCAATTCAAAAAAATGTGCTCCCGAAGGTCTTTGCTAACGTTGCTGATGATGATTTAGTTTGATCCTAAAAGTAAAGTTTTTATTCTCTTGATTTGAAAGCGAAAAATCAATACTTTACCATGAATTCATTGATTTTATTCGACAAATTAGCGTGAATTCATCTACTGGAAATTAAAACAAACGTTTCCTTTTTACCAAATAGGAAAACAAAACCTGGTTAAAGTCTTTGTTGATATCAGCTTCGGCAAGGTCAATCTGATACTGCCCACATTTAACTTTAAGATCATCAAAATAGGAACTGACAGTTTCAATATAATGATTTTTTACTTCCCATGTATTGAATTTTATCGTTTGCCCGGTTTCCATATCCACAAATTTATGCGGACGGTTACTAAAATCGAATTCCCGTTCCAACGCATGGTCAGTTACATGAAAAAGTATTACTTCATGTTTATTATACCGTAGATGTTGCAACGCGGAAAATAACTCTTCCGTTTTGCTGTTATCAATCATATCACTAAAAATAATCACAAGCGAACGTTTATGGATATTTTCAGCAATCTGATGTAAAACTTCAGTGGTATTGGTACTTTTTCTAAGATGTGCGTTTTCAGGTTTGATCAAATCGGTAAGTTTTCCATACATCAGTTCGGCGTTTACTGATGAAATTCGCGGACTTGTATGAAATTCAATCTCATTCGAGAAAAGAGTTAGTCCAACGGCATCTCTCTGTTTACGCATCAAATAGATTAAAGCCGCAGCAGTATAAACCGAAAATGCCAATTTATTGTGTAAATGTTTTTTTCCTTTTGAATAGGGGAAAAGCATTGAAGATGAAGTGT
This sequence comes from uncultured Prolixibacteraceae bacterium, assembly GCA_963849775.1. Classification (GTDB taxonomy): domain Bacteria; phylum Bacteroidota; class Bacteroidia; order Bacteroidales; family Prolixibacteraceae; genus Draconibacterium. Next base: position 46,285 of record CAWKIX010000022.1, read on the forward strand.
CGATAACCAACTGGCAACGCAGGTTGGTTTCCTCTTCGTACTGTTTTACAAAAAGTTTATCTGTTCGGGCATAAAGTTTCCAGTCAATGTGCTTTGTTGATTCTCCCTGATTATACAACCTGTGTTCAGCAAATTCCACCGAAAAACCATGAAACGGACTCCGATGCAGCCCGGTAATAAATCCTTCTACAACCTCATGTGCAATCAATCCCAGATTATCGAACTGGTGAAACTGTTCTATGTCGAAGATATTTTTCAAATATTATATATAAATGAAACTGTCATTTCGACGAAGCATGAGGAGAAATCTCTTAATTGGAGCAACAGATTTCTCATTCGTACATCATTCGAAATGACAGCTTAATTAAAGTTTATTTTTAAAGTAGTGCGTCAAGTTTTTGGGTGAATGCTTGTTTTGGAGCCGCACCAACCTGTTTATCAGCCACTTCTCCGTTTTTTACAAACAGAACTGTTGGAATATTTCTGATTCCGTATTTCATTGCAACATTAGGATTTGAATCAACGTCAACTTTTCCAATTAAAGCTTTTCCTTCGTATTCGCCCGACATTTCTTCAACAATTGGTGCAATCATCCGGCACGGCCCGCACCAAACAGCCCAAAAATCAATCATAACCGGTTTGTCTGATTTTACTACCAATTCTTCAAAATTGGCATCGGTAATTTCTATCGCCATAATCTATATTTTATGTATTACTTTTAGTATGCAAAATTAGCTAATTAATTCTATAAGTAATGTCCGGTAAGTTTTCAAAAAAGGTCAAAAATTCGTCTGAAAAATTAATTTTTGAGGTTCTTGAAAACATATGAATATTCATGTTATTCTCCGGATCGTAAACGTTAAACTTTAACAATGATTTCCCTTTATTGTTTTTAGCCATTTTTTCAATTTCCTGAATGACAGCTTCATCTATTTTATTAAGTGGCAAATTTAACGTTACAGTTTTTATGTAATTTTTTCTGACTTCGGAAAGTAACTCGATACTTGAAATTTTAAATTCGTAGCTTTCGCTGTTAAAACGTTGTTTAACCATTCCTTTCACTAAAATAAAAAGCCCGGCTTGCAATAATTATGAAAGTTCACATAATCCTGTCCAAAAAAGAAAAATTCATACGAATCAGTATAATCTGAAAGCGTTAACGTACTGAATGGATTTCCGTTTTTTGATGTCGCTTCGCGGGCAGCAGTCACCATTCCGCCAAAAGTAAATTCCCGTCCTTTTAATTTTTCAATGTCGTTATTTAGATCTTTTAAGGCTACTTCTCGTGAACAGAAGCTTTCCAGTTCAAGCCTGTAATCATCAAGCGGATGAGCCGTGAGATAAATCCCGATCAGATTTTTCTCTTTATCGAGAAGGATCAGTTTTGGCCATTCCTCAACCTGGGGAATATCTGGTTTTTTAATCACCTGGCTGGTTGCCAATGAGCCAAATAAACTTTGCTGGGCGCTTTGTTCTTCAGCTTGAATTTTATTGCCATATCGAATGAGTTTTTCAATAAAAGTTGTTGAATCGTTTTCATCGTCGCCGGCAAACAAACTGCTTCTTTTTATCCCGTCAAGATTATCGAATGCCCCCGCCATTGCAAGTGCTTCGAGGTTCTTCTTGTTTACGCTTTGCAGATTTACCCGTTCAACAAGATCAAAGATGGTTTTAAATTCACCGTGTTTCTCCCGCGCGTTAATAACATCCTGAGCTGCTCCCGCACCAACACCTTTAATAGCGCCCATTCCAAAGCGAATGTCGCTATTTTTATTTGCCGTAAATTTGATAAAACTTTCGTTTACATCCGGCCCAAGAACATGCAGTTTCATCCGTGTGCATTCAGTCATTAATTTAGTGATATCGGTAATATTATTCAGGTTACGACTTAAGTTGGCAGCCATAAACTCTGCAGGAAAATGAGCTTTCAGGTAACCGGTTTGATACGCGATGTGGGCATAACAAACTGAATGTGATTTATTAAATGCATAGGAAGCAAAAGCCTCCCAGTCTTTCCATATTTTATCAATTACTTCATCTGGTTTTTTGCCTTTTAGTTTACATTCATCAATAAACTGAAAATTGGCTTTACATCCCTCCTGAAATTTAACTTTCAGTTTATTCATAACCGCGATCTGCTTTTTACCCATTGCTTTTCGCAGTGTATCCGAATCGCCTCTTGTAAAACCGGCCAATAATCGTGAAAGTAACATCACCTGTTCCTGAAAAACGGTAATTCCATAAGTATCGCTAAGGTATTTTTCCATCATCGGAAGATCATAATCTACTTTTTGCCGCCCATGTTTTCTGGCAATATAGCTCGGAATATATTCCATGGGGCCGGGGCGATAAAGTGCATTCATAGCAACCAAATCTTCAAAACGGTTAGGTTTCAAATCGCGCAAGTGCTTTTTCATTCCATCCGATTCAAACTGGAAAATAGCCGTTGTTTCACCATGACTAAAAAGCTCGAATGTTTTATTATCATCAGGTGGAATATTGTCAATATCAATTTCAATTCCTTTTGAAAGTTTAATATTTTCCAGTGTTTCCTTTATAATTGAAAGGGTTTTCAACCCGAGAAAGTCCATTTTTAATAACCCGATACTTTCTACAAACCGCCCGTCGTATTGTGTAGTTGGCAGAATTTCTTCGTCTTTAGTTGGCATTAATGGAATATGGTCAGTCAACGGATCGCGACTAATTAAAATTCCACATGCATGAACGCCAGTTTGCCGCACCGATCCTTCAAGAGTTTCTGCGAATTTTATGGTTTTGGCAATCAATGGATTATTCGATTTTTTTTCCTTTTTTAAATCGGCATTTTCTTTAAATGCCTTTTGAAAAGTCATTTTTGGTGCATCGGGAACCATCTTTGCCAGCCTGTCAGCTTCAGGAAGTGGAAGTTTTAAAACCCTCGCCACATCGCGAATAGCCATTTTGGTTGCCATTGTTCCAAATGTGCAAATGTGGGCCACTTTATCCTGCCCGTATTTATTGGTTACATAATCAAGCACCAATTGTCGACCATCATCATCAAAATCGATATCAACATCGGGCAATGAAATCCTGTCGGGATTTAAAAACCGCTCAAAAAGAAGATCGAATTTAATGGGGTCGATATTTGTAATTCCGGTACAATATGCAACCGCAGCCCCTGCAGCTGAACCACGTCCGGGGCCAACCAAAACTCCCATTTCCCGGGCTTTATTAATAAAATCCTGGGTTATAAGAAAATAACCGGGATACCCCATTTGTTTAATGGTTGTCAATTCAAATTCCAGCCGGTTGGCAACATCTTCAGGTACCGGATCGCCATATCTTCCTTTAGCGCCTTCAAAAGTTAAATGTTTTAAATAAGCTGATTCAAGTTTAACCCGCAGCACTTTCTCATAATCTCCCAACCGTTTAAATGAATCCTCTCCAAATTCATCAAATAAGGCTTTTTCCGAATATTCTTTTCTGAATTGTTCAATTGTTGCAAAATCTTCAGGAATCGGAAAAACCGGCATAATCGGAGCTGAATCCAGTTCATAATTCTCAATCTTATCCACAATTTCAGCTGTATTTGCCAGCGCTTCAGGAACATCCTCAAAAAGTTTATTCATTTCTTCCTGCGTTTTAAACCACTCCTGTTTTGTGTATCTCATCCGGTTCGCATCATCAACATCTTTCCCGGTGTTCAAACATATCAGCAAATCGTGTGCATCGGCGTCTTCAGCATTTGTAAAATGCACATCATTCGTTGCAATTACTTTCACTCCATATTTTTTTGCAAGTGACAGAATAACCTCATTTACTTCAACCTGTTTGTCATAAACCTCCATTCTTTGCTGCGGAAGTTCAGATGGATGTCGCTGCAATTCAAGATAATAATCGTCGCCAAAAATCTTTTTGAACCACAGGATTGAATCTTCTGCATCTTTCAGATGGTTATTCATTATCAACGAAGGAATCTCACCTCCAAGACAGGATGAGGAAACAATCAATCCCTCGCTATACTTCTCCAGATGCGTTTTATCGATACGTGGTTTGTAATAAAAACCTTCGGTATTGGCAATTGAAATTAGCCTTACCAGATTTTTGTAACCTTGTTTGTTTTTTGCCAGCAAAATTAAGTGGTGCCCTGAACGGTCGACTTTATCATTTTTATTCTGAATGGTGCGGGCTGCCACATAAGTTTCGCACCCTAAAATGGGTTTAATTTGCGCTTTTTCACATGTAGAATGAAATTCTTTTATCCCAAACATCGTTCCATGATCGGTTAGCGCCAGCGCTGTCATGCCATCATCTTTTGCCTTGTTTACCAATGCACTAACACTGGCTGCACCATCTAAAATTGAATATTGCGAGTGTACATGTAAATGTGTAAATGGAATCATCCCTTCTAATCTTTAAGTATTAATCAACAATCGTTTTACGATGTTATAAAGTTAAAGATTTTGCCCGATGGTTTTTTAGTTGTTGATAAAAAATGGTAGATAATTTTGAGCACAAAAAAACCGGGTTAACCCGGTTTGCTATTCAATTTTTGAAGCTATTAGTTTTGTTATTTCCAGAAATTCTTCTTGTGTAAATTTCTTTTTCTGAGAAAAATTCAGCAAATCTCCTTCATTTTGCATTGGGATCAAATGAATGTGTGCATGTGGAACTTCAAGCCCCAAAACCAGAACTCCTACTTTTTCGCATGGAATTGCTTTTTTTAAACCAACTGCTACCTTTTTGGCAAACAACTGAAGTCCTGTGTATAATTCATCATCCAAATCAAAAAGATAGTCTACTTCTTTTTTAGGTATTACAAGCGTGTGACCTTTCGCAACGGGAGAAATATCGAAAAAAGCAAGATAATTCTCATCCTCAGCAACTTTGTATGCAGGGATTTCACCATTTACTATTTTTGTAAATATGCTTGCCATTATTATTTAAATTGAAATTTCAACAATTTCAAAAGGAATCATTCCTGAAGGAACATTAATTTCAACAACATCTCCAACTTTTTTTCCCATAAGTCCTTTTGCAATTGGAGTATTCACTGAAATTTTTCCACTTTTCAAGTCGGCTTCACTCTCAGGAACAAGCGTGTATTTCATCACGGCATTGTTCTTTTTGTTTTTAATGGTTACCACATTAAGTATCTGAACCTTTGAAGTATCAATTTTTGATTCATCAAGAATACGGGCATTTGCAATTTTGCCTTGAAGAGAAGCAATTTTTGCTTCAAGCATACCTTGTGCATCTTTTGCAGCATCATACTCGGCATTCTCTGAAATATCACCTTTCTCGATTGCTTCGCCAATTTGTTTTGAAATAGCCGGCCTTTCCACATTTACCATGTGCCCCAATTCTTTTTTTAGCTTTGCCAGACCATCTTTCGTTAAATATGTTACTTTGGACATTATTATTTCCTCCTTATTACCTGTTCCCTTAAAAAAAACAGAAAGAACTCCGGATGTCCGGAACTCTTCCTTTGACAAAATTATATAATTTCTTTAGAATTAAAATACTAATTTCTAAAAATTATTATAAATGAAGCATTTAGAAGTAGTTAAATGTATTTTCTTTTTAATATTTCACTATAAATAACTGCTTTCCTTAGTGGAAATTTTTCCTTTCTTGTTTTACGTATCTCAGCCAAAGAAGTATTCTTAGTATATTCCTCCCTAACCTTACTTTTCCCCTCGTTCTTTGCTTTAAACTGATACCCGGTAGTTGGAGGTATTACATCAATCAGTTCATCCTCTAATTCAAGTTCCGGTTCCGGTTCACTATTTTGAACTTCAGGCTCCATTTGTGATTCCAGAATATCCCAGAAACTTTGCGGAGATTTTCCTGTTGCTGGTTGTTGGCTCTGACTTGCTGCTTTTCGCCTTTTTGACTGTCCGATAATGCCAATTGCGGCAATTGCAAGTGTTAATATTATTACAACTAAATCATCCATTCTGAATTTCTTAGGATTACAATAATTATCTACTTTTGAAGTTTGTAGTAAAAATAAGAAAAATGGTACAGCCGGGACAGAAATTTATAAAGTATTTACTCTTTTTCCTTTTATTTTTTTTAACCTTCAATGGTTGTGAAAAGATAAATGATTCACAGGTTCCGGATATTCCATTTTCGTTTACCATCGATCTTAATATACGGAATGAACTTCTTACTTCTGATAATTCATATTACTTCCCGAATGTTGGCTTTGCCGGTGTAATTGTTACCTGTGAATCGCCAGGCATATATTATGCCTATGATGCAGCATGTACAAATGAGATACGCCAGTCGTGTAAAGTAAAAAATGAAGGTATTTTGGGAACATGTGAATGCTGTGGTTCCCAGTTTTTATTAATTTATGAAGCCTATCCTACATCAGGACTGGCGGCTGCCCCTCTTAAACAATACCAGGTTTCGCAAATAAACAGCTCTACTATACGGGTTTACAACTACTAAAAAACGGACCTGAAGATTCAGATCCGTATTTAGTTTATACTTGTGAACTAATATTAATACCTATAATGTTCTGGTTTGAACGGGCCTTCTTTAGAAACTCCTAAGTATTTCGCCTGCTCATCAGATAAAGTGGTAAGTTTCACTCCAAGTTGTTCAAGATGCAAACGAGCCACTTCTTCATCCAGTTTTTTTGATAACCGATATACACCAATATCGTAGCTGTTTTGCCACAAATCGATTTGCGCGAGCGTTTGATTTGTAAAGGAATTACTCATTACAAAAGAAGGATGACCAGTTGCACAACCAAGGTTTACCAAACGACCTTCGGCCAAAAGGAAAATGCTATTCCCGTCAGGAAATGTATATTTATCTACCTGTGGTTTAATGTTCAACTTTTTGATTCCCGGCCATTTCTCAAGTTTTGATACCTGTATTTCATTATCAAAATGGCCAATATTACAAACAATCGCCTGATCTTTCATTTCAGACATGAGTTGTGCTGTTATTACATCTTTATTCCCGGTGGTGGTAACAAAAATATTTCCCTCAGAAACAGCATCTTCCATTGTTTTTACTTCGAATCCTTCCATTGCTGCCTGTAGTGCACAAATTGGGTCAATTTCTGTAACAATAACTCTTGCTCCATAACCACGCATCGATTTTGCACATCCTTTTCCAACATCGCCATAACCAGCAACAACAGCTACTTTTCCTGCAATCATAACATCTGTAGCGCGTTTAATTCCATCCGCAAGAGATTCGCGACATCCATAGAGATTATCGAATTTTGATTTTGTAACCGAATCGTTCACGTTTATAGCCGGGAAAAGTAATTTACCTTCTTCCTTCATCTGATAAAGACGGTGAACTCCTGTTGTTGTTTCTTCTGAAACACCTTTTATTTCAACTGCTGTGTGATGCCAGCGAGTTGTATTTTCTTTAAAAATTCTTTTTAATAAGGCATTAAGTTCGGTTTCATCTTCGCCTTCTGTTGGTAAATCAAGTATCTGAGGATCATTTTCAGCTGCAAAACCACGATGAACCATTAAAGTTGCATCGCCACCATCATCAACAATTAATGTTGGTCCCTGTCCGTTTCCAAAATTAAGCGCCTGTTCAGTACACCACCAATATTCAGCCAAAGTTTCTCCTTTCCAGGCAAACACGGGAACACCTGCCGCTGCAATAGCTGCCGCTGCATGATCCTGCGTCGAAAAAATATTACAACTTGCCCAACGCACATCTGCTCCAAGCTCAACCAATGTTTCAATTAAAACTGCTGTTTGAATTGTCATGTGAAGGCTTCCCATAATACGGGCACCTTTTAATGGTTTTGACGGGCCAAATTTGCGTCTGATTGCCATTAATCCGGGCATTTCTTTTTCCGCTATTTCAATCTCTTTTCTTCCAAAATCAGCCAACTTTATATCGGCTACTTTATAATCCAACTTATTCTCAACTGCAATATTCATTTAATAAAATCTTTTTGTTTCAATAAAAATTCGCGCAAAATTAACAAATTCTATTTTTAAAACCCTGAGAATTACCATGAAATTGGTTATGCTCCGATTTTTTAATTTCCCATATCTGAAATAAATTTTATCCGCATCAGGCGTATGTCTTCTTCTGTATATTCGTCTTCCCCCAATTCTTCAAGTGCTTTTTCTATTGAATCTTCATGCGACTCACGAAAATATTCAAAGATTTCTTCCTGATGATCTTCATCCAGGACATCGTTAATGTAGTAATCGATATTTAAACGAGTCCCTGAGTTTACAATCGCTTCAACTTCCGATATAATTTCTTTCACATCCATTCCATTTGAATCAGCAATATCATCAAACGATAATTTCCGGTCGATACTTTGAATAATAAACACTTTATTTTTTGATTTGTTGGCTACACTCCGCACTACCAAATCATCAGGTCGTTCAATTTCATTCTCCTCTACATATTTGGCAATGAGTTCAACAAATTCCTTTCCGTATCTTTTTACCTTTCCCGGCCCAACCCCCTGGATATTCTGCAACTCTTCCATTGTAACCGGATATTGAATCGACATGTCGGATAATGATGGATCCTGAAAAATTACATACGGTGGCAAATCATGTTTTTTTGCAACTTTTTTACGTAAATCCTTTAACATTGAAAACAGTTGCGGATCGCCACCTGCTCCACCAGACGGAGCTCCTCCTGTCACTTCATCATCCTTCTCAACATCTTCGTATTCATGGTTTTTTACCAGCATAAAACTTACAGGATGCGCAAGATACTCGTGGCCTTTTTGAGTCACTTTCAGCAATCCGTAATTTTCAATATCCTTGTTAATAAGTCCGGCTATCATTGCCTGACGAAAAACTGCATTCCAATACCTTTCTTCATGATCGGCTCCCTTGCCAAAACATTTCAGATTATAATGTTTAAATGATTTTATCGCTGCTGTTTTGTTTCCAATCAGGATATTTGAAATATGTTCCGCCTTATATTGCTCGTTAACTTCGAGGATTGCTTTAAGAGCCCTTACAACCTCATCACTTGCTTCAACCTGTTCTTTTGGGTTCAAACAATTATCGCAGTTACCACAATTGTCTTGTTCGTAGTGTTCACCGAAATAATGTAAGAGAATTATCCTGCGGCATATGGCAGACTCGGCATAAGAAACCGTATCGAGCAATAATTGCTTGCCAATTTCCTGTTCAGCCACAGGCTTGCCATGCATAAATTTTTCGAGCTTCTGAATATCTTTATAACTGTAAAAAGTAATGCATTTCCCCTCGCCTCCATCTCTTCCTGAGCGACCGGTTTCCTGGTAATATCCCTCCAGACTTTTGGGAATATCATAATGAATTACAAAACGAACATCAGGTTTGTCAATTCCCATCCCAAACGCAATGGTTGCTACCATTACATCAACATCTTCCATCAGAAATTTATCCTGATTCCCGGACCGGGTAGCAGCATCCATTCCTGCATGATATGGCAAAGCTTTTATACCGTTTATCTGAAGGTTCTCTGCAATTTCCTCAACCTTCTTGCGCGAAAGACAATATATAATTCCTGATTTCCCTTCGTTTTGTTTAATAAACCTTATGATTTGGTTTATTGCTTTTACTTTAGGTCTGACTTCATAATACAAATTCTCACGATTGAAAGAAGCTTTAAATATTTCAGCATCAAGTATTCCCAGATTTTTTTGAATGTCGTGTTGCACTTTTGCCGTGGCTGTGGCTGTTAAAGCAACTACCGGAGATTTACCAATTTCCTCAATAATTGGTCTGATTCGGCGATACTCGGGTCTGAAATCATGACCCCATTCAGAAATACAATGAGCCTCATCAATTGCATAAAAAGATATTTTGATTTTCTTTAAAAACTCAATATTCTCTTCTTTTGTCAACGACTCGGGAGCAACGTAAAGCAACTTTGTTCTTCCCTCAATAACATCATTCTTAACTTCCTGAATCGCTGACTTTGAAAGTGATGAATTTAAAAAATGAGCTATATTATCCTCAGCCTGCATTCCCCTGATTGAATCAACCTGGTTTTTCATTAATGCAATCAGCGGCGAAATCACAATTGCAGTCCCTTCCATTATTAGAGCCGGTAATTGATAAATCAATGACTTTCCGCCTCCGGTAGGCATCAAAACAAATGTATTATTTCCATTTAAAACGTTTCTGACAGCCTCTTCCTGTTGCCCTTTGAAACGATCAAAACCAAAATACTGCTGTAATTTATTTGTTAATATATATATTAAATCCCTTTCCACTAAGCCTTCTTTAATTAATTGCGAATTATTAAAAGTAACAAAAATGTTAATACGAACTTAAAATTTTTATTTTTTAATAAATTTCGGCACAAGATTTAAATATTTGAAAATGCTTCGAATAGTAATAAGTATTTATATTTGTGGAGTTTTAAAATTAAGCATAGTTTTATGAGCGACGGAGAAAACCGGGAAGAGGTTACCACAAAAAAGAAGCATAAAAAAGATCCTCAGGCAGAGATGTCGTTCCTTGATCATTTGGAAGAACTGCGATGGCACATTATCCGATCGGCAATTACAATTGTTCTTTTTGCAGTTATAGCTTTTATTCTGAAAGGATTCATTTTTGATACGGTTATACTAAAACCTATGACGCCGGAATTCTGGACGAACAGGATGCTTGCAAAGTTGGCTGAAATAGTAGGTTCTGATGCTCTTATTATTAATCAACACCCACTGCATTTAATAGCGTTAAAAATGTCAGATCAGTTTATGATCCACATTTTAACATCAATTATTGCGGGAATGATTATGTCCTCGCCAGTAATTTTCTATGAATTTTGGAGATTTATAAAACCCGCTTTATATGACAAAGAGAAGAAACATGCTTCGGGCGCAGTTTTTTATACCTCTGTATTATTTATGTTAGGTGTACTTTTTGGATATTTTCTTATTGTTCCGCTTTCTATTCAATTTCTTGGAACATATAGTGTTTCAGAGCAGGTAACCAACCAAATTAATACCAGATCTTATATTGGCACTGTTACATCAATCTCCCTGGCTGGCGGTGTAGTATTCCTGTTACCCATATTCTCCTATTTCCTTAGTAAGGTTGGAATTCTTACACCTTCATTTATGAAAACATATCGCAGGCATGCTTATGTTTTAATGTTACTGCTTTCTGCAATTATTACTCCACCTGATATTTTCAGCCAAATAATGGTATGTTTTCCACTTATTTTTCTTTACGAAATAGGTATAATGATTTCAAGGAGAGTGGTTAAAAAACGTGAAAAAGAGTTCAATGAAATGTAATTCTGAACATAATTTCCCATTTTTGCCCTTATGATTTTACGTGCTGAAAATATTGTAAAAAAATACCGTAAACGAACAGTTGTAAAAGGTGTAAGTTTTGAAGTTAATCAAGGTGAAATTGTTGGTCTGCTTGGGCCAAACGGTGCCGGAAAAACAACTTCATTTTATATGATCGTTGGCCTTGTTCAACCACTTTCAGGAAAAATCTTTATCAACGAAGAGGAAATAACCCGTTTGCCTGTGTACAAAAGAGCAAAAAGAGGCATAGGATACCTTGCGCAGGAAGCTTCAGTATTCAGAAAACTGAGTATTGAAGATAACCTGAAGGCAGTATTGGAAATGACGGATTACAGTAAAGAATACCAAAAAGAAAAACTCGAAACTTTAATAGAGGAATTTGGATTACAGCACATCAGAAAAAGTAAAGGAGTGCAACTGTCCGGGGGTGAACGAAGAAGAACCGAAATTGCCCGTGCACTGGCCATAGATCCAAAATTCATTTTGTTAGATGAACCCTTTGCGGGAGTTGATCCAATTGCAGTTGAAGACATTCAGCAAATTGTAGTAAAATTAAAAGAGAAAAATATTGGCGTACTTATTACCGACCACAATGTGCATGAAACTTTATCTATTACCGATCGCTCGTATTTACTATTTGAAGGATCAATCCTGAAAGCCGGTACTGCAGACGAACTTGCTGCAGACGAAGATGTTAGACGGGTTTATCTTGGACAAAACTTTGTGCTGCGTTAAAATTATCTTATCGCCTTTAAAATCTTTATTTAATTACTTACAAATTCAAAAAACATCATTTACTTTGCAGCGCTAAAATTTAAAAACGCTTTTAAAATAAAAAGAGGGATTTAGCAGAAAAAATCTCACATAATATTTGGTGGATTTCAAAAATGAAGTATTTTTGCAGTCCCAAAATTATGGGAATAATAGGAAGGCCCGTTCGTCTAGGGGTTAGGACGCCAGATTTTCATTCTGGTAACAGGGGTTCGATTCCCCTACGGGCTACTTTAAATTAAAAAATAAATTACGATAATGGCACATCATAAGTCAGCATTAAAAAGGATTAGACAGAACGAAAAGAAAAGAGCTCACAATAAATATTACGCAAAAACAATGCGTAATGCTCTTAAGGCTTTGCGTAATACCAGTGACAAAGAAGAGGCAGTAAAAATGTACCCGAAAGTTGTTGCTATGATTGACAAATTAGCCAAAAAGAACATTATTCATAAGAATAAAGCTTCTAACCTCAAATCAAAAATAGCTGTTAAAATCAATCAGTTGTAAAAAATAGATTCTAAATAAAATTAAACCTCTCCGACTTCGGAGGGGTTTTTTTTGTGCCTTAATTTTTCACAGGCATTTTAAAACTCAAATTAATTCTTTATTTTTAGCAGTAACTCCAAATCAAATGAAAGAATATAAAAGACTAAACATCAAGGATTGGGCAATGGAAGATCGCCCGCGTGAAAAATTATTAAGTAACGGGGCGCGTTCATTGTCAGATGCTGAACTTGTTGCCATACTAATTGGTTCAGGAAATCTGAATGAAACAGCCGTTGAACTGTCACGCAGAATTCTTACATCGGTAGATAATAACCTGAATGAGCTTGGAAGAAGAAGCATAGATACACTTAAAACTTTCAATGGAATTGGCGAGGCAAAAGCGATAACAATTGTTGCTGCCATGGAGTTAGGAAAACGGCGAAAAGATGCTGAAGTTTTCAGTAAAAATAAAATTACCTGCAGCAAAGATGCCGCCGATTTTTTTATGCCCCTTTTAGGGGATTTAAATCATGAGGAATTTTGGATTATGTTGCTCGACCGCGGAAACAAGATCATGGATCATTTTATGATAAGCCAGGGCGGTCTTTCCGGAACAGTAATCGATGTACGGATTATTTTAAAACGAACGATTGAAAAACTGGCAAGTTCAGTAATTCTTTGTCATAATCATCCATCAGGAACAATGCAGGCATCGGATGCAGATTTAAAAATCACAAAAAAAATAAGCGATGCAGCAAAATTAATGGACATTTCGGTGCTCGATCATGTTATTATCGGTCAAAACCATTATCTTAGTTTTGCCGATGAGGGAATTCTCCTGTAATCAAAAAAAGGTTTATGATTTTATTTTATGCAGAAGATATCACCCCTCGAATTGAATACATAGCCCGTTTACTATTTTCCCGCATTCTACAGGTTAAAATTACATTTACAAGCAGTTCCGAAGATTTTCTGAATTCTACCGATCCGAAGATCAATTATTCAAATAGCAAATTCGGAGATGAATTGTATATCAAACCTCATGGGTTGCTACATAGCACACAGTTATACCCCTTGAGTTTCAAACCATTTTCAGTTAATAACGAAATTTATTTTTTTGAAAGTTCGCCTGAGTCAGTTTTTCCATTCGATCCATTTGCAGCTTCTTTCTATTTGGTAACACGTTACGAGGAATACCTGGAAACCAAATTAGATAAATTTGATCGATATCCTTCATTTAGAAGCATATTGCATAAAAACAACCTTTTGAAAAAACCAGTTGTAAATAACTGGGCAATAATGATTATGGATGCCTTTCAGGAAAAATACCCCGGATTTCAATTTCCCGAAAGAAAGTTTAAGTATATTTCTACCATTGATATTGATAATGCATGGGCAATTAAGAACAAAGGTACTTTTCGTTCAACAGCATCAATAGTAAAAGCAGCTTTAAAATTAAATTTCAACGAAGTAAAACAACGAAGAGCAGTACTTTCTGAAAAGGAAAAAGATCCGTATGATACCTATGAATACATTGATTCAGTGGCAAAGAAAAATTCAGATAAAGTAAAATTCTTTTTTCTTCTCGGAAATTATGGTAAACACGATAAAAATATCTCATTTAAAAATAACTCATTTCGCGAGCTTATTCAGAAAATATCATCAAAATACGATATAGGAGTTCATCCTTCATTTCAAACCGGGAATAAAAATGGCACGAAAAAAACCATTAGAGAACTGAAGCGACTACAAAAAATAACAGGCGTACAAATTACTAAGAGCAGGCAACATTTTTTAAGACTGAAGTTCCCTGACACATACCGACAATTACTAAACGCCGGAATTTTGGAAGACTATACAATGGGTTATGCTGACCAAACTGGATTCAGAGCAGGTATTTGCACGCCATTCAATTTTTATGATCTTGAAAAAGAATCGACAACAAATCTTGTTATTTTGCCGTTTCAGGTAATGGATGTTACACTGAAAGATTATATGAAACTTTCACCTGCTGAGGCTTTTAAGGAGATAGAAAATTTGATGATGATAGTGAAAAATGTTAACGGGACATTTGTAAGTATTTGGCATAATGAAACAATCACCGATTCCGGGTTATGGAAAGGTTACAGGGAAGTTTTTGAAAAAATGAATCAGCTGGGATTTAAACTGGCCAATGAATAGCAAGAATCAAATTAAATATATACAGCACACAGATATTGATACTGAAAAGTGGAATCATTGCATCGAATCAGCTGCAAATACAAGGTTTTATGCCAACGATTTTCATCTCGACAGGGCTGCAATTGTTTGGGATGCATTGGTTTGGGGAGATTATGAATTTGTGATGCCATTGCCAGTTAGAAAAAAATACGGGATAAAATACCTTTACCAACCTTTGTTTTGTCAGCAACTTGGCATCTTTCCGGAACCTAACATTTCGAAAGCGCAGTTGTTTTACAAAACACTTTTTAATGAATTCAAATACGCAGAAGTTCATTTAAATGCAACAAATCCACCGGTTGACAAAATGGAGGGTGTTTCTTTTCTTCCAAGGAAAAATCACCTGCTCCTTTTAAATACAAATTATACCTCAATTACTTCTGATTATAAAACCAATACAAAAAGAAATATTGCCAAAGCAAATAAGAATAATTTAAATCTGATTGCGGGAATCAGATTAGAAGAGTACCTGGAATTTAAGAAAAAACAGCTCGCTTCGAAAATATCTGACACCGATTTCAATAACCTTAAAAGTATAATTGCATTCGGGCAATACAAGGGATTTGGTGAAATTTACGGAGTATACGACGATGGAAATAATCTTCGGGCTGCCGTTTATTTTTGCCGCTGGAAAGATCGTGTGATTTATCTGAATGCCGCTTCCGATGAAAAAGGAAAAGAACTTGGCGCCATGTATTTTCTTGTCGATCAGTTTATAAAAAAATATGCGGGCAAAAATATTATTCTCGATTTTGAAGGATCAATGATTCCGGGTATTGCAAGGTTTTACGAAGGTTTTGGAGCACTTCCCGAAACCTATTTCCAACTTAAATTTAATCGGTTACCTTTGTGGTTGAAGTGGCTAAAACGTTAAACCGATGATAACAACCTTTCCGCGTTTTATTAGCAAACAGGCAGGCAGGATGATTCCGGTAAAATCGCTTTTAAAAATTCCAACTCCTGTTTTTCTTCCGTTTTACCACGTAGTAAGCAACGAAGATCTCCCCCATATTTTAAACTACAAATACCGCAATGTTCGTGAATTTGAAAAAGAACTCGATTTTTATCTTCGCCACTTTGAGCCAGTGGAATTAAATGATCTGTTAAAACCCGGAAAGAAAAATAAAAAACCATTCCATATTTCTTTTGATGACGGGTTACGAGAATGCGCAGATATTATCGCCCCTATTTTGCTACAAAAAGGAATTCCGGCTACCTTTTTTGTAAATCCGCCATTTATTGACAACAAAGAACTCTTTCATAAATATAAGGCTAGTTTGATTCTTCGAAAGTTGAAAAAAAATAAAAATCACGAAGTTGATGTTTTACTGAAAACACACGGGTTGGCCGAAAACAAAATTTTAAACGCTACTATTTTACAAATAAAAACCATCGATCAGGTTGCAAAAATTCTTGAGATAGATTTTCAGGATTTTCTGAAAAAACAGCAACCTTATTTAACTACCAACCAATTGATTGGTTTACAGAAACAAGGATTTGTTATTGGCGGTCATAGTAATTATCATTCTGAATTTTGGAAGGTGCCAATGGAATGGCAAACAGAAGAAATTACATCAAGTATGGAGTGGATTAAAAAACATCTTTCACCAGGCATAAAAGCATTTGCATTCCCATTTACCGACTCAGGAGCCTCAAAAGAAGTTTTGGAATCCCTTCATAATAAAGATATTTGTGATATTTCGTTTGGCACAGCCGGAATTAAATTTGATGAATTGTATAATCATTTTCAGCGTTACCCTGTTGAAAATTCAACTGATTTTATTGGCGATTTAAAGTCGGAAGTGGTTTATTTTCAGTTACGTAAATTTATTGGTAAAGCAACTGTGTGGCATTGAGTATAGAAATAAAAAAAATAAAACTTGGTGAACTTGAAAGTTTTGTGAAAAGCAAAACTTTTGAATCATTTGACACAAAACCTGTTACAAAGCTAAGGGTTGAATCATACTTAAAAAATCCTGCTGCAAGTAAAGATGATTATGTTCTTTATCTCGGATTAATAAATGAAAAGCTTGTTGCATTTCGAACATTTTTTGCAGGAGAAGTAAACTCAACCGAAGAACCCATTCGCTTTGGTTGGTGCAGTGGGAACTGGGTGCATCACGATCATCGAAGAAAAGGTTATTCAGAACAATTATTAAACGAGGCATTTAATGATTGGGCGAATCGATTGATGTTCACCAATTATGCACCTAACTCGGAAAGCCTTTATTTAAAAACAGGAAAATTCCATGTTATCCACCAGTTTAAAGGAGTTAGAGGCTATTTATTTGTAAAAACAAAAAATTTAGTTCATTCATCAACTAAAAATTTATTATCCAGTTTTTTATTTTCTTTAATTGATGCACTGGTAGCAATCACCACAAAAATAAAAATCAGATTTTACAAGTATAAACCAAGCCCGAACATCCATTTTGAACTGCTTCAATTACCTGATAATGATTGTTTAAAACTTGTAGAACTGAACAGCGCAAAATCATTTTTTAAGCGTGGTACTGATGAATTTAAGTGGATTTTTCAAAATCCATGGATGACCAATAGAAAAGAAGATTATTCTGAAAAATATCCATTTTCATCGTATGTCAGTGATTTCAGTTATCAAACGGCAAAAATATTTGACAAAGGAAAATTTAGTGGTTTTTTTATCTTTTCAATCAAAAACAAACAGTTAAAAACACTGCACTTCGAAATAAGCCCTGATTCTGCCGATGCTGTGGCAAACTTTTTAATGAACCTTTGCATTCAACAAAAAACAGAGGTTATAACAATTTATAATTCTGACGTTGCAATGGCACTTTTTAAACGAAAATCTGCATTTTTGCATGTCAAAAAATACGGACAGAAAATTTATAGTTCATTTGAAACTAAAGAACATCGACCGTACATTTTTCAGGATGGCGACGGAGATGTAATTTTTACTTAACAGCTTATAATCAATGGAAGTTAAAATACTTGGAAACAACCACTCAATTCTCGATCAATACTTGGCAGAAATCAGAGATCATGAAATTCAAAAAGATCCGTTACGCTTTAGAGAGAATCTGTATCGTATAGGTGAAATTTTTGCTTATGAAATAAGTAAGTCGCTTGAATACAAGAAAGAAGAAGTGATAACACCACTTGGCATTGCTATTGTTCCGCAGTTAAAAAGCCAGCCGGTTTTGGCAACCATCTTGCGTGCAGGACTGCCACTTCACAATGGGTTACTTAAGATTTTCGACCGGGGTGAAAACTGTTTTATTTCAGCCTACCGAAAATATACGAAAGAGGGAAATTTTGAAATTGAATTTGAATACATGGCCTCTCCGTCACTTGACAATAAAGTGGTTATACTTTCTGACCCGATGCTTGCTTCCGGAAAATCGATGGAAATTGGTTATCATGCACTTTTCAGCAAAGGTATTCCGCAACATGTTCATCTAGTTTCTATTATCTCGAGTCAGCAGGGGGTTGATTATATTACGGAGAACATTAAGGATGAAAATGTTACTTTATGGCTGGGCGCTGTTGATGAAGGAATGACACCACATTCATACATTGTTCCCGGACTTGGCGATGCCGGGGATTTAGCTTTCGGAGAAAAAATTGATTCAAAATAAAATGCCTTCTGTTTATCATTAGAAGGCATTTCAATTCTATTTAACGGTAATTTTAATCGTCTGATTTATACAATTCTTCCTCATCCACAATTTTAACCATTGCACTGTCTTTTAGTGTTTTGTTAATCACATTATAAGGAGCAACCACAACTTCATCGCCAACATTCAACCCTTCCAGAACTTCAATACTTGTATTGTCCTGTATCCCCGTTTTTACTTCAACTTTTCGGGCTCTTTCGTCTTTAACAACAAACACAACTTCCTGTTTTTCTTCCCTTTCGGTGGTATTATTTTCATTCTTATTATCCTCCGATTCTGCTTCGTCGCTCACCTCTTTTGTTCCGCCGCCTTCCAGTTTTACACGAGTAGTAACGGCTGATATTGGCACTGAAATAACATTCTCCCTTGTTTCAGTAAGGATATCGACAGTTGCCGACATGCCCGGACGAAACGGGTACAAATTCCCTGTAACAGAGTCAATTAAATCGGCATAAGATTCCTTTAGTAAAAATACCTTAACATCAAAATTGGTTACCTGGTCGGCAGTTGCTCCGCTAATACTCGCTGAATTTGCAATTTCTGTAACAACCCCTTTAAATTTGCGGCCCAAATATGCATCAACTTCAACAAGTGCAGTATCGTTTTTAACCACCTTAACAATATCATTTTCATTCACTTCAACCTGAACTTCCATTTTGTTTAAGTCGGCAATTCTCATCATGTCTGTACCATCCATCATACTTGTTCCAACAACGCGTTCTCCTTTCTCAACATTCAAAGCTGCAACAGTACCTGAAATAGGCGAATATATTTTGGTTTTTGTTAATTGTTCTTCGGCTTCCATAACACTTGCTTCGGCACTCTTCACCGAAAACTCTGCCGCTCTTACTTCGGATTGCGCTACTTTATAAGCAGCTTCTGCTGATTGATAATCTGATTCTGCAATTGTTCCCTTGTCGAATAATTGCTTTGTTCTGTTGTAGGTGAGTTCGCGCTCAATCAACTGCGCTTCTGCCTGTGCCAGCCTTGCTTTCGATGAATTTAGAGTAGCTTCTGCCCTATTGTAGGCCGATACATACATTTCAGGTTTAATTATACATAACAAATCACCTGCTTTAACGGGGTCGCCTTCTTCAACGTACAATTCTATAATTTCCCCCGAAACATCAGGACTAATCTTAACTTCTGTTTCAGGTTGAATTTTACCGTTGGCATTTATAAACTCGGTAATGGTTTTACTTTCAACTTTTTCAGTTGCAACGTTTATTTTAAAATCGTTGCCTATCCAACCTTGTTTTTTGCCAACAACGAGAAATACAATGGCGATAACCAGAACAACAATGGCGTAGGGTAGTATTTTTTTCTGTTTCATTCTGAGTTGTTTTTTTCATAGGTAAACTACACGGCGATAAAATTACAACATTAACCTGCTGAATTTTATTTTATTCTGATAAATTACTGCTTTACCAACATTCTTGCTGTTAATCTGCTGTGCTGTTCCAGGTAAATGTCTTTTTCTTTAACCATCCAATCGAGAACTTCTTCGGTATAATGCCTGATTGTAATCAATGTAAGATCAGTGTTGTATCTGATGGAATAGAATGATTTTAACTCAAGAAAAATCTCTTCCAAACTGGCTTCGGGTTTATCGATAACCAGATTTAAATCGATAGCCGATTGTTGCATTAACGTAACTTTTACCCTGCTTTCCATCAAAAAATTAACTACGCGGTCGATATCTACAATGCTTATGAATGAGAAATCTTTGGGAGAAAGTGTAATCAGTACCTGATTTTCTTTCAGAATAAAAATTGGTGGCAATTTTATTTTGTGATCAATGGCATGAATGACGGTTCCGGGATCTGCAGGTGATAGGAATGATTTTACCAATAATGGAATATTTTTATTATGCAAAGGTTTCATTGTTTTAGGGTGAATCACCTGTGCACCTGAGTGTGTCATTTCAACAGCTTCCCGGTAGGATAAAAAATCGATTTTTACTGTTCCTTCCATTTTCTTTGGATCAGCGCTTAAAACGCCAGGCACGTCTTTCCAGATTGATACACTTTCAGTATTTAATATACTTCCCAAAATTGCAGCCGTAAAGTCGGAACCTTCTCTGCCAAGAGAAGTGCTAACATTGTTAACAGTTGAACCAATAAATCCCTGAGTGATATAACGATTTTGATCTTTGAAACTAAAAACTTGCCGGGTTAACTCTTCTGTCCATTCCCAATTAACCGAAGCATCCCGAAAATGATCATCAGTACGGAGGCAAGTTCGAATATCAATCCATAGGTTTTCACCTCCCGAGAAATTCAAAAATTCACTTACAATTCCTGTGGAGGTAAGTTCACCAAAACAAATAATCTGGTCGTATTCATAATTATAATCCAACGATGGTGATTTTTTTAATTTCAATTCCAATTCAGTAAAAAAATCAGAAACAAGTGCCGGTGTTTTTCCCTCGCCAAACAATTCATCAATAATTTGCTGATGATATGTTTTAAAATCATTGAAAATATCCCATTTACTCTGCGACTTCTCAAAATAGGATTTTATAAGCGATTCCAAAAGATTGGTTATTTTGCCCATTGCCGAAACCACAACTACAAGTTTGCCAGGCTCGTCATTAATAATTTTTGAAACATTTTTTACACCGTTGGCATCTTTTACTGATGCACCACCAAACTTAAAAACCTTCATTTTCTGTTGCTATTTAAAAATCTCGTCAAATATAACCTAAGTTATAAAAATGAATTAAGGATTTTTGTGTCATATTATATTAATTTTGGTAGAGAAGTGTTGCCCAAAGAAAATTAAGAACATCAAAAAATTTAATGATCATGGATAAAGAATTTATCTCCCTTGAAGAATTAAAAGATTTAAGCAGAGAAGATCAGATTGGGAAATTCAAACAAATTGCAACCAGATATTGCGTCGGTGACGGGAAAAATTTCAGATTGAAAAATTATCCTACCAATGATTCTTTAGAATTGAAGAAAAAAGAAAAGAAGGTTACAAAACAAATTCTCAAACTTGGAATTAAAACACTTGCCGCCATGCAGGATAAGATGTATGCCCATGACAAATGGTCGTTGCTGGTAATTTTTCAGGCAATGGATGCGGCCGGCAAAGACGGTGCAATTAAGCACGTAATGTCGGGACTGAATCCACAGGGTTGTGAAGTAACTTCATTTAAGGCGCCAAGCACAGAAGAACTTGATCATGATTTTTTATGGCGGTGCATGAGAAAATTGCCTCAACGCGGACGAATAGGAATTTTCAATCGCTCTTATTACGAAGAAGTACTTGTGGTGAGAGTGCACGAACAAATACTTCACTTACAAAAGATGCCCAATAAATTAATAACAAAAAATATTTGGAATGAGCGATTTGAAGATATCCGTAATTTTGAAAAACACCTTCAAAGTAACGGAACTGTTGTGATAAAGTTTTTTCTGAACCTTTCGCCTGAAGAACAGAAAAACAGGTTTATTGAACGTATTGACAATCCGGACAAAAACTGGAAATTCAGTGCTTCGGACTCAAAAGAGAGAAAATATTGGAATGATTATATGAACGCCTACGAACAAATGATAATCAATACATCTACTCAAGAATCGCCATGGTATGTTATTCCAGCCGATAACAAACCATTTGCACGGATTGCGGTTGCCTCTGCAATAATTACAGCAATGGATTCAATGAATCTGAAATATCCTGAGGTTAGCGAAGAAAAAATTATAGAACTGCAGCGCATAAAAGAGGAATTGCTGTCAGAAAAATTGTGATTAAAAAAAGTTTTTATCTGGTGAAATGCTTCTTTCCTGTTTTATCGTTTCATTATTTTTACAGATCTTTTGATTTTTAAAAAGATTTATATTTAATAAAACCGGAACTGGTTTAATATATATCCGGGAGTTTTTTCAATTAAGGAATACAAAAATGGAAATATCTTCAAAAGTTAAGCTAAATAATGGCATAGAAATGCCCTGGCTTGGATTAGGCGTTTTTGAGTCGGAAGAAGGCAAGGAGGTTGAAAATGCTGTATTAACTGCTTTGGAAAATGGTTACAGAAGTATTGACACGGCTGCCATGTATCACAACGAAAAAGGAGTTGGCAATGCAATAAAAGCAAGTGGTATTTCGCGTGAAGAAATATTTGTAACAACCAAAATCTGGAACTCCGACCAGGGTTACCGGTCAACATTTGAAGCGTTTGAAAAGAGCATGGATAAACTTGATATTGGGTACATTGATCTGTACCTGATTCACTGGCCAAAAGGTGAAAAATCGGTTGAAACATGGAGAGCAATGGAAGAATTATATAACCGAGGAAAAATTCGCGCCATTGGTGTAAGTAATTTTTTAATTAGCCATTTGAAAGATTTTCTGCCTGAATGTAAAGTTTCCCCCACAGTTAACCAGGTTGAGTTTCATCCTGAATTGATGCAACCTGATTTGCTCGAATACTGCAAAAAGAAAAGCATTCAAATGGAAGCCTGGTCACCAATAATGAAAGGCGCAGTAAATAAAATTCCATTACTTCAGAAGCTGGCTGATAAATATGGAAAATCGCCTGTACAAATCGTACTCCGATGGGAAATTCAAAAAGGGGTAATCACAATTCCAAAGTCTGCACGACCAGAGCGTATCATTTCAAACGCCGACATTTTCGATTTTGAAATCAGTACAGAAGATATGGAAAAAATTGACGGGCTGGATAAAAATAATCGTACCGGGTTTCACCCCGATCATATTATGTTTTAGAATTTCTTATTAATCAGTTCCTTTTTTAATAAAATCTGAAGTTAGAACATATCAATGCAATTTAGGTAACACCCTATTGATATTTAAAGTAATTTTGCTCCATAAAATTCTGATAATTAAGTATTGCAACAGACAATTACAGATAAAATTCTTGATCAAAAATTCTTACCACTTGCAGGAGCATTTATCTTGTTGCTGATTATCTTTTTCAATTTTCCAAAATCAAATAGTATCACTGGCAATCGTACTTCTGACAATGAATTGCATTGTGAATGGCCTGGTGAGACAGCAGTATCATTAATTTTTATGGAGGATTTGAATGAAGATGATCCGGATAAAATCTTTTTATATAATCCTTTCAAAA
This sequence comes from uncultured Prolixibacteraceae bacterium, assembly GCA_963849775.1. Classification (GTDB taxonomy): domain Bacteria; phylum Bacteroidota; class Bacteroidia; order Bacteroidales; family Prolixibacteraceae; genus Draconibacterium. The sequence continues at coordinate 69,776 of CAWKIX010000022.1, forward strand.
CCTTTTATTCTGAATTTTCAGGTATTCCCATTCAGAATTATATAGAAAATAGTACAACAAGGATAAGTACTATCAAGAACCATTTCCAAAGCGATCTTTCGCCTCCCCTTATAATGTAAAGTTATTTCGTTGTAACTTTTCAACATTATCAAGGAAAAGGAATTTAAATAAAATATTTGCGATTGATTGCATGTTCAGAGTTAAAATAAATTTCCCTCAAATCATCCATTTTATATCCATAATAATGGTGTTCGAAAGTATTTTTATGCTTTCAACGGTCATTGTATCAGCATATAACAAGGAAGTGATTACTGGCAGTTTGTTTGGCGCTTTTATCTACACCTTAATTGCCGGGTTAATTCTGAATCTTCTAACACAAAAACAACGGCACAAAGAACCCACGCAGCGCGACAGTATTATAATTGTTTGTCTTGGCTGGATAATAATGGGATTGGTAGGAACTATTCCGTATCTGATCACCCGTTCCATTCCCAACTTCACCAATGCATTTTTTGAATCTATTTCCGGGTTTACCACAACCGGTTCGTCAATTTTAGCTGATATTGAGGCTTTGCCAAAAAGCATTTTGTTGTGGCGGGCAGAAACACACTGGATTGGAGGAATGGGAATTATCGTTCTTGTTGTTGCCATAATGCCTTTCCTGAATATCAACGGGATTTACCTTTACAGTTCTGAAACTTCAACCGCTGTCGAAGAGAAAGTGTCAGTAAGAATACGTAACACAGCCCGCAATCTTTGGTTGGTTTATATCGGGTTAACCGCTGCTGAAATCATTATGCTTCTTATTGGAAAAATGTCGCTCTTCGATGCTGTTTGTCATGCATTTGCTACCATTGCAACGGGTGGATTTTCAACTAAAAATGCAAGTATTGCAGCCTTCTCTCCTTATATTCAATATGTTATTATGATTTTCATGGCGCTTTCAGGAATCAATTTTGCTCTTCATGTATTTACTTTAAAAGGTGATATTTCAAAAGCTTTTAAAAATGAAGAGTTGCGTTCCTATATCTCAATCATTGGTATTGTAGGAATAGTTATCACATTTGTACTTTATTTAACACACAATGTACCTTTTGAACGTGCTTTCAGGGAATCTTTTTTCCAGGTAATTTCTGTTATTACCGCAACCGGCTTCGCAACTGCCGACTATCTTCAGTGGCCTTCTCAGGCAATATTGATCATTGCCTTGCTGATGCTAATTGGCGCTTCGGCCGGGTCAACCGGTGGCGGTGTAAAAGTTATCAGGCATGTAATTGCCTTTAAAAAAATAAAACAATCGTTTAAGGAGATAATTTCACCCAATGCAATTCATGTAATACGTTACAACAATAATGTGCTTGATGCGCCTTATGTTTCAAGAATTATTAATTTCATCCTTATCTATTACACTATTTTGGCTTTTGGAACAATCATCATGATTCTTTTAGGCAATGATAAATCAACATCATTTGGAGCAGTTGCAACCTGTATGGCAGGAATTGGCCCTGGGTTTGGAACGGTTGGACCAGTTAGCAATTTTCTGCACCTGCATGATGCTTCGAAATACCTGCTAACGTTCTTTATGGTTATTGGCCGACTCGAAATCTATTCTTTCATCATTATTTTCACGCGAACTTTCTGGAGAAATTAAATTAATCTTCCTCAAAAAGAAATTTATTTTTCCCCCTGATATGTCTTGCCCAGTACACAAAAGGTGTGTCGGCAGCGGCTACAATCCATTTCAGAAAGTAGGTTGTTAAAAAGATTTCAACAAGCATTCCGGTTTCAAAAACACCATAAAAAGCTAAAAGAACAAAAACAGAACTGTCGATCAACTGTGAAACCATGGTACTTAAATTATTACGCAACCATAATTGCTTTTTATCGGGAAATCGGTTTTTCCAGAAATGAAATGCCCAAACATCATGGCGTTGCGAAAGCAGGTATGCAGCCAAACTTGCAACCGCAATTCGTGGCATCAGTTCGAAAATCGTACTTGTTGCGGAATGTGTTGTTTGGGCAAATTCATCTCCTTCCAAAGGAAGAAAATAGAGCGCCATATTCATTAAAAGTGTCATTGAGATCAGGCTGAAAAAACCAATCCAAACGGCCTTTTTTGCTTCCTTCTTTCCATAATTCTCCGACAGTATATCGGTAACTAAAAAAGAGGTTGCGTAAACAATGTTGCCTAAAGTTGCAACAAGTCCGAACAATTCAACGGTTTGGATTACCTGGATATTTGCCACAATTACTGAAATAGGAATCCACATAATCAGCCCCCATTTACCGAACAAGCGATATGCTAAAATAATAAGGAAGAAATTGGCCAGAAGCATGGCCAGCCAAAGAATTTCGTTATGCATTTTTTTAATTTTTACCGCAGGGTGATGGAACCTGCGAATGTTACAATATTAAATTCGGGTGCAAATGTATATTTTTTTTGCAAACTTAGTTTTTGGTCGGTTATTGTCACTTTATTTTTCGGATAGTTAAAATGATTTTAAGAAATTGAATGCTTAATAGCTCTTTGTTTTTTAGTAAATTAGTCTCTGATTTAAAGTAACAGAAATTCTAAAAACAAAATATATTCCTTAAATACAGTGACTTAGGTTTATTTTTTCAAAAATTAAAATGTGACAATTCCATATGTTCAATGTCAGTAAATGAAAAGAATAGTTTTGAAATTGACATAGAATTTTTAGCGTACCATTATTGGCTAGTAACAAGAAAATCATTAATAAATAGGAGAATACATGACTATAAAGAGAATATTTTTTACAGGTGGATCGGGAAAAGCAGGCAGGCATGTAATTCCTTACCTTCTCGACCAAGGACATAGAGTGATGAATGTAGACTTGGTGCCTTTGGATCATCCAGGAGTAGATAATCTGATAGCTGATATTACGGATTCCGGACAAATGTTTAATGCAATGAGTTCATATGTCGGATTAGATGAATTGGAATCAGGTAATGGTGTACCAAAATTTGATGCTGTAGTGCATTTTGCTGCCGTGCCCAGGATCTTAATCAAACCTGATAATGAAACTTTTCGGGTTAACACAATAGGTACCTACAATGTGATTGAAGCAGCTGTTAAACTTGGTATCAGGAAGATTATTATTGCTTCGTCAGAGACTACCTATGGTATCTGTTTTTCAGATGGAAAGACCGACCCAAAAGTGCTGCCCCTGGAGGAAGATTATGACGTTGATCCCATGGATAGCTACGGAATATCGAAGGTTGTAAATGAAAAAACAGCACGTGGTTTCCAGCGAAGATCAGGTTTTGATATTTATGCCCTTCGTATCGGAAATGTGATTGAACCTCACGAATACGCTGAACTTTTTCCAAATTATTTCATTAATCCTGAAGTACGCCGCAGGAATGCCTTCTGTTATATAGATGCGCGTGACCTGGGACAGATTGTGGATTTATGTTTGAAGAAAGATGGCCTTGGTTATCAGATTTTCAATGCCGGAAACGATCATAACGGTGCCATTATTCCCAGCAAAGAATTAGCTGAAAAATTCTTCCCTAATGTGCCGGTTATTCGCGAAATGGGAAAGCATGAAGCATTGTTTTCAAATCGCAAAATCCGTGAAGTTCTGGGATTCAGAGAACAGCATAACTGGAGAAAATACTTGAAATGGGGTTGAATTCAAGTTTGGTAAATCTGCCAAAAAGGAAGTTGAATAAGCAATATTGAATTATAATAAGAAAGTGGTTTACCCAAAAATTGAAATTAATTAAAACAGAAAAGGAGACTTAAATAATCTCCTTTCCTCTCTTCATTAAATTTTGCTTTATTCAAATCTTCTGCTCATTCCACCATTTCAACATCGCGCGAAATATAACCGGCATAATCTTTTAAAGCAGGCTGATAGTTTTCATGAAATAACGATGACGACACGATAAAGTCTGCCGTTGAACGATTCGATGCTGTTGGGATATTATACAACACACAAATCCGAAGTAGCGCTTTCACATCCACATCATGAGGTTGTGGCTGCATAGGGTCCCAAAAGAAAATTAGGATATCAATGGCGCCATCTACTATTAAAGCTCCTAATTGCTGATCACCTCCTAAAGGGCCAGATTTTAACTTGGTAACAGTAGGTGGCACTGCATTATTTTCAATACATTTTTCAATTAAAGCTTCTTCAACCAGTTTCCCGGTGGTGCCAGTGCAAATAAGGTCATGTTGGATCAACTCCTTCCAGTTGTATGAAGCCCACTCAATAATGTCCTTCTTTCGGTTATCATGAGCTACAATGGCAATATTTTTTTTCTTTTTCATCTCATTAAAATTGTTTACTTCATTCGTATTCGATGCCTGCCTTGTCGGCAGACAGGTAACTCCTGATGAATTTTATTATGCTTGTTTGTTTATTGTAGCACCTTAAAATCCATGTTCGTTTCATAATTTCCAGTTTTTAAAACAAATTCCAGAAGTTTCCTGGAATAATAAGTTTCTGTTTTCACTACAAAATTAGTGATTAACAGGCAACAGGATTAAAACATAACCAATTGAATAACAATTTCTTGTTTATTATTTAATTTTATTATGCTTTAGTAACATTGGCTTAATTCTATGTTGACATTAAATTAATGATTCTATTTCGCTAATCATCTTTTTTGCAAGATTATCAGCTTCCTTTCCTGTTTTTGCTTCAGAATAAATACGGATTATTGGTTCGGTATTTGATTTTCGCAGATGTACCCACGATTCGGCAAAATCAATTTTAACACCATCGATATCAGTCACTTCCTCATTAGAATACTTTTCCTTCATTTGAATAAGTAGCTGATCTACATCAATATCCGGTGTAAGTTCAATTTTATTTTTTGAGATATAATAATCAGGATATGTTTTTCGCAGTTCGGAACATGTTAACCCGCTTTTTGCGAGATGAGATAAAAATAGTGCGGCTCCAACCAATGCATCGCGGCCATAATGACTGGCCGGATAAATCACTCCCCCGTTTCCTTCGCCGCCAATAATTGCATTTGTATCTTTCATTTTTGCAACCACATTAACTTCGCCAACCGCTGCCGAAGAATACGTTTGCCCGTATTTTTCAGTAACATCGCGCAAAGCCCTGCTTGACGATAAGTTGGAAACTGTATTTCCGGGAGTTTGACTCAAAACATAATCTGAAACAGCAACCAGCGTGTATTCCTCGTTAAACATCGATCCGTCTTCATTAATGACAACAAGGCGGTCAACATCAGGATCAACGACGAAACAAACATCGACATTATTTTTATTTACCACCGCAGAAGTTTCAACCAAATTTTCAGGAATTGGTTCCGGTGTGTGTGCAAAGTTCCCGGTTGGTTCGCAATTTATTTCAATAATATTTTTAACTCCAAGCGCTTTAAACAATTGAGGCATAACAATTCCGCCAACCGAATTTACTGCATCAACAGCCACTGAAAATCCGGCATTACGAATTGCCTCAACATCAACAAGATCCAAGTCGATCACATGTTGAATATGTTTTTCTGTATAATCTTTTTCAATTGTAATTCCCAAATCATCAACTTCAACAAAATTGAAATCTTCAGAATCAGCTATTTCAAGAATTCGTGCGCCCTCTTCGGCATTTAAAAATTCTCCCTTTGAATTCAGCAACTTAAGGGCATTCCACTGTTTTGGGTTGTGACTTGCAGTTAAAATAATTCCACCATCTGCTTTTTCACCGGTCACAGCAATTTCGGTAGTTGGTGTGGTTGCCAGTCCAATATTAATAACATTGCAACCCAGGCTGTTTAATGTTGCTATAACCAGAGACGATACCATTTCTCCTGATATTCGTGCATCGCGTCCAACAACAATCGTAAGTTTTTCCTTTTTGGTTTTTTCTTTTGCCCAGGTAGCGTATGATGCCGCATATTTTACCACATCCAACGGACTTAGTCCTTCGGCTGGTTTTCCACCGATGGTTCCGCGAATTCCTGAAATTGATTTTATTAATGTCATTTTTAAATGAAAGATGTTTCAGTCAAAATTAATAAGGCTTTATGAAATTCCACAATAGTATTGGTTATTCCTCTATTTCTTCCAGTTCTTTTAAGGTGAATTTTAATTTATCAATATAATTCCCATAGAGTTTTCGAAAACCCCAACGCAAACCGAAAAATATTCCCCCAATTGGTAAAATCAGCAATATAACTCCAATAAATATTGTAAGGATAATTTGACCTGTTTGAATTTCGGCTAAAGATGCACCGTTTTGTTCAATACCATCCAAAAATCCTTCGTATAATCCGGTTACAAAAGCCGATCCCATTGCTACTAATAAAGTTATAAGTGCAAGATAAAATAACCGTCGGTAAATGCTTAGTGTTTCAATAATTTTAAGCAACGATTCTTTTAGATTACACATTACATCGCAGCTGCGTTTAACCCGGTAATACTTTATTACAAAATACAAAAACGTAGTAAAAATCAGTGCACTGCTAAATGCGCCAAAAAAAAGTAACCATTTTGGAATTTCCAGATTCTCGCTGACACCTTTAGCTATAAAAGGTGAAAAAATAAAATCATCGAATGAAAGAACCAATATCAAAACGAATAATACACCGAAACCAATTTTAACATTCCGGTCAATCCGCTCGATTAAAGTTCTTGTTCTTTTACCCAGCATTTCCGTGATCTGGTTTTCATTCAAATCAGTGCCAGCCGATAGTTTATCCCATGTTTTCTTTAAATCTTTTAACTCCATCTCCTATTCCCCAGTTTCCATTATCTTTTTGAGCTTTTTCTTTATCCTGTTCATTTTAACCCGAACATAATTTTGCGTAATCCCTGTAATTTCAGCTATTTCTTCGTACTTCTTGTCTTCCAGATAAAGAATGATGATTGATTTTTCAATTCCTGTGAGCAGAGCCACCGCCCGATGCAAAAGCTTAATATTTTCTTCAGTTTCATGATCATAATTATCATCTTTTAATTGAAAATTCTCATATGTCAGCCGGGTCTGATCGGGTCTGCGTTTTTGCTTTTTAAATGATGTAATTGCCGTATTTAATGCCACCCTGTACATCCATGTTGTAACCTTCGATTCTTGTCGGAAAGAGGGATAAGATTTCCAAAGCTGAGCCACAATTTCCTGAAACAAATCATTGCGATCATCCTGATCATCACAATAAATATTACTTACCTTGTGAATAATACCTTGGTTTTCTTTGATTATCTGTAAAAATTCTCTCTCCAAAATCGAATTATTAGTAGTAGCAAAAATGGAAAATTACACGTTTTAATAAAATTCTGTTTAAAAAGATTTTAGGTTGATTTTATCAAAATTGGTTTTATGAATTATTGCATCTTTAAATACTGTATCTCTTTTTCAGTTAGAAAACGCCATTTCCCTCTTGGCAGATTTTTCTTGGTCAACCCGGCAAAATATACCCGGTCAAGTTTTCTGACCCTGTAACCCAGATGCTCAAAAATACGTCTCACTATCCGGTTTTTCCCTGAATGAATTTCAATCCCAATTTCATTTTTATCCTGCTGATTAATAAAGCTTATTGCATCGGCATGAACGTTTCCATCTTCCAGTTCTACACCATCAGCTATTTCTTGCAGATGATTTGCAGTCACTGGTTTATCCAATGAAACCTGGTAAATCTTTTTCATATTATGACTTGGGTGCGTCAATTTTTTCGACAAGTCGCCATCGTTGGTAAATAGCAAAACTCCGGTTGTCGCACGGTCAAGCCTTCCAATGGGGTAAATGCGCTCATTACATGCATCTTTTATCAAATCCATTACAATTTTATCTGCATGAGGATCATCGGTAGTAGTAACAAAATCTTTTGGTTTGTTAAGCAATAAGTAAACTTTCTTTTCCGGATAAATGCGACGCCCGTCGAAACGCACGTCATCTCCCGGGTTTACTTTTATTCCCAATTCAGTTACGTGGTTCCCATTAACCGTTACCATACCGGCAGCAATAAAAGTATCAGCCTCTCTTCTTGAACAGATTCCGGCATTGGCAATAAACCGATTCAGTCTCATTTCTCCTGATGGACCGTGTTTTTGCGATGAAACCTCTTCTGGTTTTTTCTTTGATTTTGAAAAGCTTTTTGGTTTGTTTTTCCCGGCAAATTTTTTGGAAGATTCAACTCCTCCTGATTTTGATTTTGGATTTTTCACCTCCACTTTCGACGGACGGCTTTTCCCTATCCGCTTACCTCCTTCATCTCCGCGATTTTTGCCTTTGCTGTAATTATTTTTCATTGAGCCTGACTGATTTTTGCAAAGGTCGGAAAAAAATGGAATAATTTTTCACTTTAAATCCTGATCGTTACTTTTAATCAAAAATTACAAACATAAAATTTGGAACATGCAATCACACGAAATTGATTACAAAATTATTGGTCACGATGTACAATTGGTAGAAATTGAACTTGACCCTGGAGAAACAGTAATTGCAGAGGCAGGTGCCATGCTTTATATGGAAGACGGAATTGATTTTAAAGCCAGAATGGGAGATGGCTCGAACCCAAATGCCGGATTTTTTGATAAACTACTTTCTGCAGGCTCAAGAGTAATAACAGGTGAGTCATTGTTTCTTACTCATTTTACCAACCAGGGATGGGGCAAAAAACATGTTGCTTTTTCGGCGCCTTACCCGGGAACTATAATTCCATTAAATCTTACCCAATTGGGTGGAAGAATCATTGTTCAGCGCGATGCTTTTTTATGTGCAGCATTGGGGACAAAAATTTCAATCACCTTTAATCGAAGACTTGGCGCTGGTTTTTTTGGTGGTGAGGGTTTTATTCTTCAGAAGCTGGAGGGAGATGGAAATGCGTTTGTTCATGCCGGTGGTACTGTGATAGAGCGACAACTGAACAACGAAGTTTTAAGAGTTGATACCGGCTGTATTGTTGGCTTTGAAACAACAATTGATTATAGTATAGAACAAGCCGGAAACCTTAGATCTATGGTTTTTGGCGGTGAAGGAATTTTCCTGGCAACCTTGCGCGGAACCGGAAAAGTATGGCTGCAAAGTATGCCAATAAGAAAACTTATTGCTGAATTATCTACCGGCGGACCAAATTCACGCAAAGAAGCAAGACGCGGATTACTTGACAATTTACTGGAAGGATAATTGGCAAGTCTTTTTTATATCATTTGAATTTTTAATTCGAAGGTCATTTATTCATTTAAATGGCCTTTTTTTATTTTGATAAAATTCTTCTGTTGTACTATTTTGTACTATTTTTAGTTCGCTTAAAATAAATCAGAAACAAGAAATCATCAATAAGAAATGGATAAAAAATATAAACTGCGCAGTGAGGAATGGTTTGGGAAAGACGATAAAATGGGATTTGTTCACAGGAGCTGGCTGCGCAACCAGGGCCATCCTGACCACATGTTCAGGGGAAGGCCCGTAATTGGAATTTGCAATACATGGTCGGACCTGACTCCCTGCAACGCTCATTTGCGTGAGTTTGCCGAAATAGTAAAACGTGGCGTTTACGAAGCCGGTGGATTTCCACTTGAATTTCCGGTAATGTCTCTGGGTGAAACGGTTATGAAACCAACTACAATGCTCTGGCGAAACCTTGCCAGTATGGATGTGGAAGAAACTATCCGCGCAAATCCGCTTGATGGAATCGTGCTTTTAACCGGATGCGACAAAACAACACCTTCAACGTTAATGGGCGCAGCCAGTGTTAATCTTCCTACTATTGTTGTTCCAGGGGGCCCGATGTTGAACGGCAAATTCAGAGGCCAGGACATTGGCTCAGGAACTTTTACCTGGCAGCTTTCGGAAGGATTAAAATCAGGAAAACTTACGCGCGATGATTTGGTAGAAGCCGAATCGTGCATGTCGCGCAGTGCCGGCCACTGCATGACAATGGGAACTGCATCAACAATGGCAACCATGGTTGAAGCTTTGGGGCTCACTCTTCCCGGAGCCTCGGCAATTCCGGCGGTTGATTCCCGGAAAAAAGTGATGGCACACCTTTCGGGCAACCGGATTGTTGAAATGGTAAAAGAAGGACTGAAAATGTCGGATATTCTAACGCGTGAAGCTTTTGAAAATGCCATTAAAATTAATTCTGCCGTTGGTGGTTCAACCAATTTACTCATTCATTTAACGGCTCTTGCCGGAAGAATTGGAGTGGATATGGATTTGGATGATTATGACAGGTTGGGAAGTCACATGCCACTTCTTGTAAATTTAATGCCTTCAGGAAAATACCTAATGGAAGACTTCTTCTATGCAGGTGGATTACAGGTTGTTATCAATGAATTAAAAGATCAGCTTCATAAAAATACAGTCTCAGTCAACGGAAAAAGTATTGTTGAAAACAGTGAGAATACACCTTGTTACAATCGCGAAGTTATTGCTGAATTAGAAAAACCTTTTAAAGAAAATGCAGGAATTGCAGTTTTAAAAGGGAATTTATGTGAGAACGGTGCAGTAATAAAACCTTCTGCCACTTCAGGTGTACTGTTACAACACCGCGGACGGGCAGTGGTTTTTGAATCGATTGAAGATTATCATGAGCGGGTTGACGATCCGAATCTGGATATCGATGAAACATGTGTGATGGTTTTAAAAGGCGTTGGCCCGGTTGGTTACCCGGGAATGCCCGAAGTTGGTAACATGGAACTTCCTCAGAAAATAGTTAAAAAAGGAATTACCGACATGGTTCGTATCTCAGACGGAAGAATGAGCGGAACTGCCTATGGCACAGTAATTTTGCATGTATCTCCTGAATCTTCTATTGGCGGTACCCTGGCTTTGGTTGAAAACGGTGATATGATTGAACTGGATGTTAAAAACCGGAAACTCAATTTGGAAGTTTCAGATGAAGAGTTACAAAAACGTCGTGAAAAATGGATTCAGCCAAAACCAGTTGCCGATCGTGGTTATGTTAAAATGTTTATTGAACATGTAGAACAAGCCAATAAAGGCTGCGATTTTGACTTTTTAATCGGCGGTTCCGGCTCTGAGGTCTCCCGCGATTTACACTAAAACAAATATATAAAACGAAATAATGTTGCATTTATCATTTCACCGATATCCAGATTTGTCCAGATTCCAAAGAGAACTTTTAACTATATTCAACCTGCTTACATTACAGGCTATAATTACCCCCTTTAGGGGGCAGGGGGTGAAAACCACGATAATTTATTCTGTTACTTAAAAACTTTATTATGCTGACTATCCTGACTTTTCTGTTCTGTATTGTATTTATTGTAATTACCAGCACACGTTTTAAAGTTCACCCGTTTTTATCGCTCCTTGCTGCCGCATTTCTTTTTGGGTTGTTTACCGGAATGCCGCTTGATCAAATTATTGAGTCCGTAAATTCCGGCTTCGGTGGAACAATTGGAAACATTGGAATTATTATCGTTGCAGGAATAATTATCGGCGCATTTCTCGAAAATTCAGGAGGAGCTCAAACGTTGGCCGGTTTTGTTTTGAAACTCGTCGGAAAGAAACGAGTTCACACTGCGATGGGAATTATCGGTTATATAGTTTCGATTCCGGTTTTTGCAGATAGTGGTTTTGTTATTCTTTCATCACTAAACCGTGCACTCACAAAAAAAGCAAAGCTCTCGCTCGCCGGAACTGCAGTCGCGCTTGCATTAGGGTTAATAGCATCTCACACAATGGTTCCTCCCACTCCCGGGCCAATTGCAGCTGCCGGAATTTTGAACGCAGATTTGGGACTGGTAATTTTAATTGGTTTGGTAACCAGCATTTTCGGATTGATCGTTTCAATTTTCTTTTCTAAAAAAGTAGGAAAGAAAATATATATTGATCCGGATTTTGGAAAAGAAACCGTTGCAGATGATATTCTTCCAACTTATCAGCCGCCGGTTTTAAAATCTTTTCTACCCATTCTTATTCCAATTGTTCTTATTGTTTTACGATCTATAGCAGATTTTCCAACTCATCCTTTTGGTGAAGGCAACCTGAAATCGGTCATCGGATTTATCGGTCATCCGGTTGTATCATTATTTATTGGTGTTTTGGTTGCATTGCTTCTTCCTGAAAAGTTCAATAAAGAAATGCTTAGTACTACTGGTTGGGTTGGCGATGCACTAAAAAGCGCTGCCATTATTATTTTAATTACCGGAGCAGGCGGTGCTTTTGGGAAAGTACTTCAAAACTCGGAAATGGCAACATTGCTTGGCGATAATTTAAGAGGCTCCGGATTTGGTTTGTGGCTTCCATTTATTATTGCTGCAGCCATTAAAACCGCACAAGGCTCATCAACAGTGGCTTTAATTACCACAGCTTCAATTGTTGCTCCGCTTTTAGTACCAATGGGCTTTGACACAGAAATTTCAAAAGCAATGGCCGTGATTGCAATCGGGGCAGGTTCAGCGGTTGTTTCACATGCCAACGACAGCTTTTTCTGGGTAGTAACACAAATGAGTGGAATGAATATTAATCAGGGTTACCGGACTCAAACACTTGGTTCTGCCATTCTTGGATTTTCGTCAATAATATTTTTAACAATTTTGAATTTGTTTTTGTAAATGGCAAATAATATTTACTGAGACTGAATACTGAGACTGAATACTGAGACTGAATACTGAGACTGAATACTGAGACTGAACACTGAGACTGAACACTGCGACTGCCAACTGTAAACTACTTATACCACTCCCGGCAAACTAATCCCCTTAATTTTCCGATAAAGATCGAGGGCAAAAATATCTGTCATCCCTGAAATAAAATCAACTACAGATTGTATTTTCAAATAAACAGAATCGGTTTCGGATTTATACTGTTCAGGTAAAAGCGAAAGAATTTTTTTGCTGTACATATCCTTTTGATTCATGATTGCACCTGTGAACTCGTCAAGCAAAGTGCCAATAATTTTATATCCTGCAATTTCAATTTCAACAACTGAACGATGCGCATAAACCTGAGAAAAAGAAATGCTTTTTACTGTATCCATAGCCTTTGATTGTATGTAGGGCAAATGGCCAACCAGGCTTTTCTCAAACATTCCATCTAAAATATTATTTTGATTTTCATGAAAAACCTGAATGCAGTTGTGAATCAATTTTCCGATAACTCCGGCACGCAAATAACTTACCTGTTCATTTTTATCGGTTACCCGGGTAAGTGTTTCTTCTATGCTTTTTAGTTGCTTTTTATCCGTTGAAGAATCATAAAAATTTAAATAAAGTTCATTAATCTCACTATAGCTCAAAATTCCAAGTTTAAAAGCATCTTCCAAATCCATGATTTGGTAACAAATATCGTCGGCAGCTTCTACCAGGTAAACCAGCGGATGTCGTTGATAGTGAATTGGATTGGCTGAAATTGATTCAATATTAAGTTCACCGGCAATTTTCGAATAATCTGATTTTTCAGACTGAAAAAAACCAAATTTTTGTTTTGTTGCCAATGTTGATTCAAACGGATATTTTACAATACTTGCCAACGTTGAATAGGTTAATGCAAAACCGCCCGGACGTTTACCATTAAACTGATGGCTTAAAATTCGGAAAGCGTTTGCATTACCATCAAAGTGCGTGAAATCTTTCCATTCGCTTTGGTACTCATCTTGTTTTCAAATTCTTTCCCATTACCTTTTGTAAAGAAATTTGAAATGGCAGCTTCTCCGGAATGGCCAAATGGCGGATTTCCTAAATCATGCGCCAAACAAGCAGTTGAAACAATAGTCCCTATTTCAGAAACCAATGGATTGACAGCTTCGGTTTCAACAATTTTTTCTGCCAGCAAATTTCCCAATGATCGACCAACGCTTGCTACTTCCAGGCTGTGAGTTAATCGGTTATGAACAAAAATATGTTCGGGCAGAGGAAAAACCTGTGTTTTATTTTGCATCCTGCGAAACGGTGACGAGAAAATGATCCTGTCGTAATCGCGTTGAAACTGTGTTCGATCTTCCTGATTTTTGGAAGAATCCCAGTCTTCCATGCCCAATCGTTTTGTTGAAAGTAGTTTGTTCCAGTTCATATATAAGCAGGTAAAGTTACTACAAGAACGTCATTCCGAAAAAATTTGCAAAATTTTATTCGGAATCTTATCTACTTTAAATCAAAAGCAAATAATCATCTTTTAGTTTTAGCATTTTTTCATTTCTTTTCCTTGATGAAAAGAAACCCCGCCTGACTGAACGGGCTGGGAAACAAAGAAAAATCACGGCAAATTTAACCTTGAAGTTTTTTCAATTTTACGAAATAGCCCGAATCACAGAATTTTGTCAAGCCCGCGAAAAGGATCTTTCTAAGAAACATAATAATCAACAATATTTGATATTTCTATTTGTTATTCAATTTGGATATTTGAATTAAAGCGTATAAGTTGAATATTTTCTTACCTGCTTAGACAATTCTTTTGCCCGGTTATTTGTTATGGAATTCAATTTTTCCCAAAAACCAGGACCATGATTTTTTATTTCAGTATGAACGAGTTCATGCAATAAAATGTAGTCAATTAGCTCATCAGGTAATTTCATCATTTGCAAGTTTAAACTAATATTGTTTTGCGATGAGCAACTGCCCCAGTTTCTTTTGTTATTTCTAATGGTTACTTTATTGTATCGAAAATGAAATTTTTCTGCCAATTCCTTTAATCGTTGAGGGAGCAACTTTTTTGCTTCAAAACGATAGATTGAGGTGAGTGTATTTTCAATAAACAAGATAGATTTTACGCTTTTAAAATCTTCAATTTTCAGAATGATATTATTTCCAATCCGATTTCCTGAATTTATTTCGCCCTTAATTAAAGTAATTTCATAAAGCCTGGTTTTTATAACCGATCCTTCATCAAAAATATTTTTTTTAATTTCAAATTTTTGTTGCTGCGAGAGAATCCACTGCTCATTTTTTTCAACAAAATCAGCCACTTCCCGCGCAGAAGCATAAACGGGAAAAGAAACATGGACTGATTGATCCGGTTTAACACTAATCTTTATATTTTTAGACCGGCGATTTTTCCTGAAAGTTACCTTTCCGATTTGCTCAAATTGAACTACTTTAGTTGTCATACGTTAAATATGTAAAATAAAAATCAAAGATATTCATTATGGGAAATAACAAAAAATTTGAAGTTTTTGTCAACCTCACCAAAAACGATACAGTGCTTGCAATTGATGAAAAAATTCTTCCGGGAAGTTTGGTTTTTGATTCGCTAAATCCGTTTCCGGCGTATTATCACGATTCTCCCACAAACGCCCGACCTATTTATATTTATCTGGTTTTGGCGCGTCAGTACCCGTTGGAAGAAGTAATCAGGGCAACACAGAACATTGAAAAAGAATATGATTGGAATTTTGATGCCGGCAAAGGTTACATGACTATTGGGTCAGAATTTCTGAATGTTATACGTGTGCGTCATTTACCGGAACTCGACATGGTGGCAAAAATTCAGGAAGCTTACGTAAATCAGGGGATTGAATTTTTAATGAATAAAAAGCTAAAAGGGAAACTTGAAGCAAAAGTTAAAATTGTAAAATTCCTGAATCTGGATAAGATTGGAGAAGGTATATATTTGAGTAATGATGATCCCACATTTGGATATCTTGAAATTCCAAAATATTTACATCATGAAGCCTTTGTAAAAGTTACCATGGATGTAAAATACAATTGGGACGGACATGAATTTGATGCGGCAAGAGCTTCCTTTTATTCCAACGGAAAATTATACGAAGTAGTTCGTATTCGTTCCAACCAAAATGATTTGAACTATTTATCAAAAATTCAAAAACTTTACATAGAAAAAATAAGATAGAGAAGATTGATAAATAGGCATCGCTCCGACTTTCTTACCGGGGCTTTTTCTATGCTTTATAATTACAATAATTTTCTTATTAATTTACTCTTTTGTATCTGTTTTTATTAACTTTGCTCCCTTGTCAATAAAATCCTTTCATCGTTAATTTTGCTAAGGATAAATTGATTATTAACACATAAAACCAACTAAATTTCTATGGGAACGACAAAAAAAATATCCATAGTTTTAATTGCTTTATTGGCAATTGTATCACTATCCGTTATACTATTTATAACTGGTTCACTTCTTCCTGACAAAATAAACAAGGGAAAAAGTAATTCCGAGGTTGTTGATCGTGGCAAAGTTGTCTCAATTACAAAAGCTACCGGAGTTGTAGAGTCAGAAAATGAAGTTCTGGTTTTGAGCCCGGCTACAAGTATTATTCAAAAAATTCTGAAAGAACCCGGTGATTATGTTGAGCAGGGAGAAATTATTTTACAACTGAATACCGAGTCAGCAGAAGATAATATTGAGCGGATGAAAAACCAATTGGAAGTGCGGCGGAATAACCTTGAAAAAACACAATTAAATGCTCAGAGTGCAAAACTCGATCAGGATTATAACGAGGAGGTAAAAAAACTGAGAATTGAATCGTTGCAGGCACAACTTGCAGATCAGGAACAACTGTTGGAAGTGGGAGGAATTTCGCCTTCACGCCTTGAACAGACACGTCAGGATATTACATTGGCAGAAAAAGACCTTAACATGTTGATTGAAAAAAACACCATTCGCCTAAAACAGTTGGAAGCCGATGAAAAGGGATTGATGTTACAAATTAAAATTGACGAGGAATCGTTGGCAGATAACATTGAATTACTTTCAAAAATGAACGTAAAAGCTCCTTCATCAGGAATTATTCTGAATATTACAGGAAGTGTGGGGCAACGCGTGAATGCTGATGCCATGTTAATCCGAATGTCCGATTTATCCTCTTTCAAACTTATGGGATCAATTGATGAACAACTTGCCAGCCAGTTAAAAACAGGCGCTCCGGTTACCATTATTCTTGATGATGAAAAACTACAAGGTCAAATTGGAAGCATTACACCAATGGTTGAAAATAATAAAGTGCAGTTTAATGTTCACTTAAAAGAAAAAAACCATCCTAAATTAATTGCCAACCAAACTGTTCAGATTCAAATCCATAATAATGAAAAGGATAATGTTCTTAGAATTAAAAAAATACCTGAATTAGCTCAGGGGAAAATTCATAAAGTTTCTGTTTTACAGGGAGATAAAACAGTAAATAAGGAAATTATACTGGGAATAATAGGTGATGACTACTGCGAAGTTTTATCAGGTTTGAATGAAGGTGATATCATTGTTGCCCAGTAAATAAAAAAACAAATAAATTGATCTAAACTATTTATTTCATGAGGTTACTGACTTTATTTATTATTTTTTTGTGGCTTGTATCGGGTCAATTGTTAGCACAAAATGACACAACTACTTATAATCTAACCCTCGAGGAAGTAATTGATCTGGCCTTAACACAATCATCGGCAGTAAAATATTCTCAAAATTCAAATGTAAATTATTATTGGAGATTTAAGAATTACAAATCGCGTTTCCGCCCGCAACTGGTGTTAAATGGTGAATTGCCAAATTACAGGCACACCACACAAGCCGTTACACAACCTGACGGAAGTGTACAGTTTAAACAGGTTTCACGACTTTCAGCATCATCCTCGCTTTCACTCAACCAATCAATTCCGCAATTGGGAACCAATATCTGGGCCAGAACATCAGCGTATGGAATTAAAAACCTTAGCCAGAACGACCTTAGTTTTTCCGGAAGCCCTTTTGTTATCGGATTCTCACAACCTCTTGGCTATAATTGGATGAGATGGTATCAGAAAACTGAACCATTGATTTATGATGAAGCACAGAAACGTTTTGTTGAAGAGATTGAACAGATATCTTTAAATGCAACGAATCGATACTTCAATTATCTCTCTGTTCAAACAAATTATAAACTGGCAGAAAGCAATTTAACAAACAGCCAAAGCAACCTTAAAATATCTGAAGCAAAACGTGAATTGGGCCAAATCTCCGAAAATGATTTTTCAAGAGTTCAACTTTCGGTATTGAACGCACAAAAAGCCATGAACCAGGCACGTATGGATCTTAAGAATGCTGACTTCGAACTAAAATCTTACGTTGGGTTAGATCAGAATCTTGAAATTGCATTAGAAGTTCCACTTGATATTTCTATGTTTAAAATTGATACTGAACTTGCACTTTCAAAGGCAAGAGAAAACAGAAAGGAAACAACAAACTATCAGCGGCGACTTATTAATGCCGACCGTGACTTGGCTGAAGCAAAAAGTGAAACTGGACTTAGCGCAACATTGTCAGGAAGTTTTGGGCTCTCGAAAAGTGCCGATAGCTTCATGGGGATTTATGAAAAACCTGAAAAAGACCGTACATTACTTGTTTCACTTAGTATTCCAATCCTCGACTGGGGTCGTTCGGCGTCAACCGTAAAACTTGCAGAATCTGAAAGAGAACTTACCATTTTTGATGTGAACAGAGATATTGAAGAATTTGACCGTCAGGTAGTAGTACAAGTCGAACAGTTCAGTCTGCTTGAAGATCAGCTTAAGACTGCTACTGAAGCCGATAAGGTTGCTGAGAACGGTTATGAAATCGCACTCAAAAAATTTCAGAACGGAGAGTTAAGTATCAATGATATGAATATTGCATTACAGGAACGTGAGCGGGCAAAACGCGATTATGTAAATTCTATCAGATCATATTGGGTGGCATACTACAGATTACGAATTCTTACGCTTTATGATTTCGAAAAAGGTCATAATATTACTTACGATAATCCGATGTTGTAATTAAAAACTGCAAATTAATTGATAGAATTGCATTCAACTTCAGTTGATTAATGTTTTAGTAAATTCCAGAATTTCAGAAAAATACCGTTTGTCCATCCGAAACCATCCTGTGTTTCATACTCGCCTCCACCCCCTTTGCGATTGAGATCAACCACGTCGTATTTTTCCATCATTTTTCCTGTTTCAAAATAAACTTTCATATTCAGGTTGAGCCAGCGTGTTGCAATTTCATTTGCCAACTCATTAAAATCGTAGTTTTTTAATCCCTGGTATGCAATCCATTGCAGCGGAGCCCAGCCATTTGGGTAATCCCATTGTTGCCCCGAACCTTGTACCAAAGTTGTTACCAATCCTCCCGGTTTTAAAAATTCTGTTTCAATCCATTGTTTTACAAGTTTTGCCTGATCAGGCGTAGCAATTTTAAAAAATAAAGGGAACAAACCCGCCAGTGTCAATTGCGGAGAAAAAAGTGAGTCCTTCCAATTGTAATCGACAAAAAATGCCTTCTGTTTATTCCAAAAATATTTTATAATCAGTTGCTTTCTTTTCTTTGCAAGGTCTTCGTATTTATAAGATTCAGCAATTTGCTGATTCAGTTTATACGCTTTCGCAAGTGTACTTTCCAGGTTGTAAAGCAAACAGTTTAAATCAACAGGTATGTAATTTGTGGTAGCAATACTTTCAATATTTATTCCGTCTGTAAACCAACGGGTAGAAAAATCCCACCCCGATTCTGCCGCCGATCTTATATCGCGATACAATCCTGAATCTTTTTGAGATTTTTCAAAAAGAATTACATCATGTTTATATGATTCCGGCCGGGGAGAATTCAGCGCATCCCAATACCGGTTTAAATTTCCATCTTCAAAGTGAACTGTCTTTTTGCCTGTCATCCAGTAATTATATTCTTTTTGCAATGCCGGAAGATAACGTATAAAAATACTTTCATCATTCAACGTTTCTGCCAGAAGTTGAACCATTAAAGAAAAAAACGGAGGCTGTGACCGACTTAAATAATAGGTCCTGTTTCCGTTTGGAATATGATCATATTTCAGAATTAAATATTTAAAATTATCGACCATATTTTGTATCATTTCAACACGTTTATCTTCCTGCAGGCCCAACATGGTGAAATAGCTGTCCCAGTAATAAATTTCCCTGAACCGCCCTCCCGGAACAATGTATTGATTTGGCAACGCGATAAGGGATGAAAATTCTTTTTGATGTGCCGGCTGTTTTGTTAAATCATTCCAGAGGTAATGAATGTGTTGCAGCATGGCTGCGGTATCATTCTGAATGGTATCGAAAAAGGTTCCAACAAAATTTTTCAGATTAAAATCAGGATTATTTTTTTGAAGGGAATAGGCCTTTCTAATCGAGTCGGGCGCAACTTTAGCTGCGCAATCTGCAAATCTTTTTTGGTCCTGAAATATTTCTTCCAACTGAACGGCTTTAAACAAATCGCTGTATTCTTTTGCAGGATTTATTTGGGCTGAAATAAAATGTACTGAACCTGGAAAAATAAAAATAAATACAGTGAAAGCTCTTAATATCGATCGAATCATGTTCATGTTTATTTTTTTTGATGAATAAAATAATTTCATTCATTTAGTATTTTCAGGTTGTAAAAGAGGCGATTAACCTTAACAGTACCATTCTCAACAATTGAGATGAAAGGATGTTTGGCAGTTGAAAAACATAAAGAAAAAAGTTTTTGAAATTGATTTTGTATCTTGTTAAGATCACAGAGTTGAAAAATTTCAATTATTCTGCAATTAAATAAAGTACAACATGAAATATTTATCCGTAAAAATCAATGATATTGAATTCAAAGCAATTTTATACGATACGCCAACTGCTGAGGCAATCTACAAAGCATTGCCCATGCAGGGCCATGCTCAAAAATGGGGCAATGAGATTTATTTCGAAATCCCGGTGAAAATGGAGGAAGAACCCGGAGCAAAGGAAGAGGTTGAAATTGGCGATTTGGCTTTTTGGCCGGTTGGTTCGGCATTTTGCATATTTTTCGGCAAAACGCCTGCAAGCATAAACAATAAACCAAGAGCCTACAGTCCGGTTAATATAATTGGTAAAATTGAAGGCCAACCGGATGTGTTAAAAAATGTACAAATGGGAAGCCTGGTTCAGCTAAAAAAGTTTGATAAACAAGGATAACCTTCCTTCCGGGGTTTCATCCGGGGGAATCATCGCTATTTCTAATTTATACCCGACGCTACTAGTCAACCATTTTCTTTCCATTAAAAACTATGTTTTCAGGTTCGGGCTGTGCCATTCCGGGAGGTCCCATTCTACGTCCTGATGGTGCAATAATTTCCATTTTTAGCTGATCACCATCAAAAGTAAACTTCATTGTTTCATCCGATCCCGGGTTAAACATTGAAAGATAATATGCTGAAAGTTCGTCTATCAGCAGTCCATGTGCAAATCCCGGCAGTATTTACCGGAGTTACGCCCATCTGATTCGGATATACTGTACGGGCAACTGAAAGAGAGCGATCAGTTTTTCCATGCAACCAGCTATCCAGTCCGAAATGGAATATTATGAATTGCATTTGGAGTTACAAATGTTACATAGCAATTCCCATGAAGCATCAAAACGAAACAGTACATTTTCAAGTCCAACTGAATTTTCTTCCATTTCATATCTTCTGGTTTCCATGGTTATTTTGGTTTCACTCTCAGTTTCAAATGGTCGTTTAATCTCATAACCAGCAATTTCTTCTTTCAAGTTGAATGAATCATCTGCATCTAATTTTTGATCACTCATTGATGGCAACATATCATAAATTAAACCGTCAAAACCTGCTTCATCGCCAATCTGGCTGTGGCAAACCAATACAAAATCATACTCAGGAATAACCATTATTAACTGATTTTGTCCGCCAATGGCACGATACGAATTATTACGTCCCATCCATATTTGATAGCCATAACCTTGTGCTCCATCATCGGTTGCATTTGCAATTTGTTCTTGCGTCCAATCGGGATGTTGCATGATATGTGGAGTTGTTGCTGCTTCAATCCATTCAGCATTAAGCAATTGTTCGCCATTCCATTTTCCTTTATTGATAAGAAATAATCCCATTTTTGCCATATCCGAAGTTTTCATGTGAGTTCCGCCGTTTCCCATATTTATACCGTCGTTGTCCATTTCCCAGATTACATCTTCAATTCCAAGTGGCTCAAGCAATCGTGGTTTCAGATACTCATGAATGGTCATTCCGGTTACTTTGGTTAGAATGTGAGAAAGCATGTGCGAAGCCGTAATATTATACGCAAAGGAAGTCCCCGGCTCATACTCAAAAGGAGCTGCCAAAAATGAGCGAACCTGTCTGAGTCCGGAACCTGCATATCTTGTTGACGCATGCCCAACCGACATTGTCAATAAATGCTTAACTGAAAGTTCAGCCAATCGAGGTGAAATAGTTTCCGGCACTAAATCAGGGAAAAACGAAATTACTTTGTCATCAATATCCAGTAAACCTTCCTGAACCGCAAAACCAATAGCAGTTCCTGTAAATGTTTTAGTTGCCGAATACATCGCATGTTGATATTCCGGTCCGTAAGGAGCCCACCAGTGTTCTGCAATAACTTTTCCATGACGAAGCATCATCAACCCATGAACATCGTAACCTTTCTCTGCAACATCCTGAAAGAACTCTACTATTGTTTCAGATGGGACACCTTGTTCTTCGGGAGTGCTTCTTTGTAATCCATCTTCATAAATAACGGATTCTTTTTCGGTAGTTGCACATCCTACGACATTCAAAAAAACTATAATTATCGCCAGGAGTTTTGGAAAGTGATAAAATCTGGTTTTCATAGTGATAGTTAGTTACGCAGTTTAATTTAAATTATTCCTGAATTGAGCTACTAAAATACCTCTTTTCAAAACAATTTTACGAATTCTATTTGGAGCAAGCATAAAAAAGGGAAAACTCTATTAATACTTCTCCTCTTGATTTTATTGCTGTTTAAGATTTAAACGTATGCTTTCATTTCGGGATTTATTTAAACAAAAAAGAGAAAACTATGTTTTCCTTTTTTCCTGTGGGCCCACCTGGGCTTGAACCAGGGACCACCTGATTATGAGTTGATTAAATTCACTTTCTTCAATTTGTCATCTGTTTGTACCACTTATCATTAAAATAAAACCATTTTAATTTTTGTCCTGATTTTTCCGGTTTTTTCATTTTTCTTGGCAAGAAACTTGGCAAGATTCCTGGATGAATATTGATCTAAGGCTAAACCGAGGAATATTTTTTGTCTTTACTCTGAGATGCTTGATTTCAGAAGGATCAAAGATCGATCCGGTAAAGAAATATTTGTTTGGCTCAATTCAAGGAGATAGTGAATGAAAATTCTTCTGAAACCCGGAAATCTATTTTTCAGAATTAGTAATTTGCATGACAGGAAGATACAAAAAGAAGTTTAGTCCTTGTTTCATTCCACAAAGAGAATAATTAAAGCTATATAAAGTTACAAAAGTCGAAAAAAAAACACATATTACTTTGCTTAACAAAGGTTTACAATTTAATTTTATACAAAAATAAAAATCCTTAATCATGCCGAAAAAGGAAAAATTTTCGATAGGTGACAAAGTAGTTCGTGTTGGAACCAAAACTCCGGTAATGTTAGTTAAAGGCAAAACCATGAAAGGCGGTCTCCCATATAAAACAAAGGAAAATACGTGGACTTGTTATTGGGAAAATCCGGAACCAAATTGGAAGGAAATAATAGAATCGGAACTTGAACATTTTTCAAAATGACGCTAATTAAAATTTGATTTCAATAATAATTCAAAATGCATTCAGAAACTTCACAACGATTACTTACGTTAGCCAAAAAGTTCAACATAGGAACTCGCAGAATTATTGAATTCCTTCATCAAAATGGATTTTCAGTTGATCCAAATCCAAATGCAATAATTTCTGCTGAAGCTTGTGCTCTTATGGAAAAAGAGTTTCAATGCTATGTTAATCTCAAACAACAATCCGAAATTGCAAGACCAGTTTGGCAACAAAGGCTTAAAGATTTTGCCAAAGAAAATGAAGAAGATGTTGATCATTCTCTTGATGAAATCATAGAAGATATGGAGGAAATGAAAAGGTCAGAGCAAAAAATAACCTTAGAAGATATTTTCCCAGAGATAGAACCTCTTGAAAAGCTTGAGAATGATATTGATCTATCCGATGATCCTGATTCAGAAGAAAATATAATGAGAGCTTTAGAAAACGGGGACGGAGATTTATATGGATTTGATTAGTTCATTAATAATTTGAAAGCCCCATCGCTCGAGCCGATTTATAATTGGTGTGCAATTCAAATAGAATTTATATTTTATAATATGGCTGTAAGGCACAAATTGCAAATTTGCGCCAGCGAAGGAAATCATTGAATTTAAACAAATTACTAATTTCGCTTAAGTTGAACTCACGTTAATTAATAAAAATGGGATTAAATTGGAAGAGATTGAGCGATAAAACTCAATTTAAAAAACTATTGGACTTTGGTTCTGAATCTCAAACATCTGATAATCTGGGATATTATGTTTCGGTTGATGATTTAATTTCATCTATAAATATAACTTTATATGTGAAAAAGTACGAAGCTGTTAGACATATGTATATTTTTAACAAAAATGCCTCTGATTACGTTCGGCACAATGTTAATTTTAATATTCATAAAGATAAAATTGTTGAATTATCTGATGAATTCATGTGTAAGTTTGATTTAGTTAGAGTTGTACCTCCACAATGTCATGTGCCTCACGAATCTTATTTACGCGTTATGTTAAAATTTAATCCAGATAATTCTAAAATGAAATATATTGAGGATGAAATTCTCTGACTTTAAAAATTTTGTTCAAACAACGATTAAAATAATACTTGCAGATTTGGATAATCTTCAAAAAATTGCAGATGAAGCGAATGATAATCTTTCCTCATCAACAGTGACTCTGAGACAACCAAAAGACCAGATAGTTATGAGCTTGAAGATTCGATAAACATATCGCGATGTACTATTCCAATTGTCATGGTTTGTGTTTCGGTAATTGATATGATTGGACAATGGTTAAAACCTCGGTCAGATGATGAATTTGGTGGTTCTGCACAAGTTTTCTTTAAAATGTTATCTGGTAAAGATGACTTAAAGAAAGAAGCAGCACAAGAAAAATTTAAAAAATATTTCAGGAACGAAATAATGCATTCATTTTTTGCGGACAAGGAATTTGGAGTATCATACCCAACATTTGACGGTAATTCCTTATTTATTGATAAAAGTAGTTCAACATTAGATGCAAAATACTTATTAAATACAGTTCGAACAGGTCTTTCAAAATTGGAAACAGAACTTCAAAATGAAAAATCTGAAATTGCTCAGAATGTGTTTAAAGGTTATAAAGGATGGTCAAAATCTGATTAATAAAAAGATCTGATTAATACTAACTAACTTCAGATTAGTCAAAGATTCCAAATAAATAATCCAATTTCAGATTCCTTCCAATTATAAATTTCAGTTCCTAAATATCGGATTGTTGTGTAACCATTTCGTAAAAGTAAATTTCTAATTCGGTTGTTATCATTTTTTATTTGATCTTTTGTATTATGAAAATCAAATCCATCACATTCAATACAGTACTTTTTAAGAATTTCCTTTGAATCAAAATTTGAATATTTAAAAATGGCAAAGTCCAATCTATAGCTAACTTCTTTAAGAATCTCGCCACTATCAAAAAAGCTTTCCTTTTTTTGTGGAAAAATTTCAAAGAAAATATCTTTTACCAAATCATTTATTCTAAATCCGCATAAATAACCAAAATAATCAGGCATTGTAAAGTTAACTTCTGATGTAATTACCTCTTCGCCGTTGATTATTTCTGTTTCAGGTTCCTTAAATACAAATCCTAAACTGTATCCATCAGGTCGTTTCAAAATATAATCTAATATTTTTAATATGAATATTTTTTCAATCTCAGATTCACAAATATCAAGTACAAGTTGAATAGATTTCTCAAATGATTGTTGTATTGAATTGGTCAATTGTTCTTTCATAAATATTTGATTAACTTGTTGAATATCTTAACATAAAAGTCATTAAAATTAATAATTTTAAAATCTAATTATTTATTTCCTGATATGTGTAACACAAATAAAACTTCAAATTATGTCCAATCCATCCTCCACGCCTTCTTACAAATGGACATTACAATGCTCCGCCATTTCCTTAAGGACGAATATTATTATGAGGAAACTAACAAAGAAATTTTCCTGAATGAAATTGAGGCCATTTTTGAAGCACACCGGAACTCGGGAGATACTGAACTGTTGCTTTATCAGGGTGTTTGTGCAGGTAAAACCTGCTCCAATTGTGGTAAAAAAGGATTCCGTTTTGTGGGCAACAACTCAAAGAACTACACGGATTTAATTTTTGAAATTGAAGGAGACGACATTAAAGATATTTACAGTTGCATGGAATTTAAAAGCGAAACCGAAATTCCCGGGTTAGGTACCCGCGCTTTTATTCACATCAACGCTGATGATCGTGTTTCCTTTAATAAAACACCGGTTTACTGGTCACTGGTTTATGCCACACAGGATGCTTACAATGAATTGATTACAAATCCGATCCGTAATCTCAGTTTTGATGAAATGAAGTACTGGCTGGATAAACACGCTGATTTATATAATCGGCTTCACGGCGATAACATATTTTCCCCGCCAATGCGCTGGTCAACTTTTCTGATGTGTTATTATGATATAAAAGAATTGGTTTCATTTGTTTCGGAAAATCAGAATGAAATAAGGCAGGCTAACCGACAATTTAAAGAAATAACTCGTGAGAAGGAACTTATCGACTGGGTGGTGAAATATGAAACAGTTTATAAAAAAGGAACACTTGATTTGCTTTTCATGAGGATGGAAGATGGTGATGAAATATATTTTAAAAGACCTGACCAATATTTGTTTCGTGGAGGGTTATTCACCGAAGCAATGAAATTTTTGCTTTCATTTCTTAACAACAATACTCAGTTACTTGAGAAATATTCAATTTACACCCCAGACGAAGAAAGTGAATTGTATAGTCCAAAAAGCAGGGAGCTGGATACCGATAAAATCGATACTTTAAGGTTTCATTTAGAACAAAGAAAAGCGTTAGAAGATGTGGGAATCAACTTGCCATATTTTCTAAAGGGAACAAAAGATTTAGATAAAATAACACCAATATAATTATCCATTTTATTTTAATAAAGAAACGGTGTTAATTACCACCATTCTCCGAACTCAAAATCATCAAAAAATTAGAAAATCTTGGCAAGAATGTGGCAAGAAACAAAAAAGAGCTACGAAGTGATTTCGTAACTCTTTGATTTTTAAGTGGGCCCACCTGGGCTTGAACCAGGGACCACCTGTTCCGATAGTTATCGGAAGAGTCAGGTGCTTGTTTGGTTTAGCAACTTTTGTCTTAATTCAGGATATTTCTTTAAGTTTTGGATAAAGACCTTGCTTTTCATGGATTTAATTTTTCGTTCCATCCTGATCGCATGAGCGTAATCATTTGTTTCGAGGATTAAATAAACTTCCCAATCGTTTGTTGTTGCAGTGTAACGGTGACTTCCATAACTCTGGTTGTTATGTTTTTCAAGCCTCTGTTCAATTGCTTCATGAGTCGCACCAACATAAAACTTATTAAAACTTTTACTGTAAAGAATGTAACACAATGCAGGCATTGGAATTATTTAGTATCAATATCAAAGTTACTAAAACAACAAAAGCACCTTCAATCAAGAAAGTGCTTTTTATATTTCGTGGGCCCACCTGGGCTTGAACCAGGGACCACCTGTTCCGATAGTTATCGGAAGAGTCAGGTGCTTGTTTGGTTTAGCAACTTTTGTCTTAATTCAGGATATTTCTTTAAGTTTTGGATAAAGACCTTGCTTTTCATGGATTTAATTTTTCGTTCCATCCTGATCGCATGAGCGTAATCATTTGTTTCGAGGATTAAATAAACTTCCCAATCGTTTGTTGTTGCAGTGTAACGGTGACTTCCATAACTATGGTTGTTATGTTTTTCAAGCCTCTGTTCAATTGCTTCATGAGTCGCACCAACATAAAACTTATTAAAACTTTTACTGTAAAGAATGTAACACAATGCAGGCATTGGAATTATTTAGTATCAATATCAAAGTTACTAAAACAACAAAAGCACCTTCAATCAAGAAAGTGCTTTTTATATTTCGTGGGCCCACCTGGGCTTGAACCAGGGACCACCTGATTATGAGTCAGGTGCTCTAACCAACTGAGCTATAGGCCCGGAATGAAATTCATTTTTATACTCAAAATTTCGGAGTGCAAGTTTAATACTTTACTCCAAATTTAGCAAACAAAATGTTTGAAATTAAATCAAATCTTTAACGTTCAAAATCTCCTCGCTTCAAAACATTTGAAATTAAGCATTTTCAACTAACTTTGCAGCTTATCAAACAATCTTTCACAAGAGGCTTTGATTATACAGAAGAGTGGAGAGAGCGGGCTCCGAGAAACTCTGGCAACCATCCGTCAGCTGACGGACGAAAGGTGCCAATACCCGGCCGGAAACGGAATTATAATTTAAAGAAGCATGAAAAAACAACAGTACAAATTATTTCTTACAACTTACATGTACAATTCAAATATGTGCATGCAAATGCGGTTTTAACCGCAGAATTAAAGATAGTTGAAAAAATTAAACGATCATAAAATCAGGAAGTTATTAAGAAGAGTATTGAATGGTTCTTCCGGCTTCGGTCTTCTATCTTCCAACATTTTTATAAAAATATGTCAAAAACAAAAACGTACGAGGAAATTAACCGAAACTAAAATCGGGTAAAGCTGTAATTTTAACTGCCGAAGAAGTTTCGAAAATGGCAAAAGAAGCCTCACCAGAAGAGATATTCGAGAAAGTTGATGTAGTTACTACCGCTACTTTTGGCGCCATGTGTTCATCTGGAGCAATCATTAATTTTGGTCATGCCAGTCCGCCAATCCGAATGGAAAAGATTCGGTTGAATGGTGTTCCTTGCTATGAAGGTCTTGCTGCCGTTGATTCATATATCGGAGCAACAGCCTGCGATCCTGAAAATCCAACTTATGGAGGGGCACATGTAATTCAGGATTTACTGGAAGGGAAAGATGTGGAATTGGAAGCCTGGGGAAAAGGCACCGACTGTTATCCACGAAAATACATCAAAACAAAAATAAACATCAATACGGTTAATGAATTTATTCTGTTTAATCCGCGAAATGCTTACCAAAATTACAATGTGGCAGTAAACACTACAAAAAAGATGATTCATACTTACATGGGAACTTTACTGCCCGAATTTGCGAAATGCAACCTACTCCACTTCGGGTGAATTAAGTCCGTTACTGAATGATCCTGAATTTAGAACAATTGGAATCGGAACACGGATTTTTCTTGGTGGACGCAAGGTTTTGTAGTTTGGCCGGGAACGCAGTTTAATACATCGAAACCCAAAAATGAATTGGGAATTCCGGTTTCCAATGCTGCCACAATTTCGGTTATGGGCAATTTAAAAGAGATGTCATCAGAATATATTCAGGCTGCATATTTTGAAAAATATGGGGTAAGTATGTTTGTGGGTATTGGAATTCCAATTCCAATTCTGGATGTTGAAATGGTAAAAAGAGTATCGGTGAATAATAGCCAGATAGAAACTTCGGTGCTTGACTATGGAACGGTTGGCACTCCAAAATTGGGTCAGGTAAATTATGAAGAATTAAGATCGGGCAATATTAAAGTGAAAGGAAAAAAGATTCGGACTGCGCCTGTTTCAAGTTTGGCAAAAGCACGAAAAATTGCCGATGAATTAAAACAATGGTTACAAAAAGGTGAATTTGAGGTTACTAAACCTGTTCAATTATTTCCCCAAAATACATCGCTGAACAGTTTAAAAGAAACGGAGGCCGGTAATGATTAAAAAGAGATTTATACTGAACTTTCCACCGGATAGTGGTGATAAAGCATTTACCTATCATTTGGTTAAGAATTATGACATTCGGATCAACATTCTGAAAGCTGAAGTTTTCCCTGGGAAACGTGGAAGTCTTTTACTTGAACTTCAGGGGAAAAAGGAAAATATTGAGAAAGGAGTTGAATATATTAAAAGCCATAAAATAATTTGTGAATCGCTGGATAAACGCATTCGTTTTCATGAAGATAAATGTATTGATTGTGGAAATTGCACCGCCGTTTGTTTTGCCGGCGCTTTGGTGATGAATAAAACAACATGGAAGCTGGAATTCGACAAAGGTAAATGTGTGGTTTGCGAATTGTGTATTCCGGCTTGCCCTTTAAAACTGTTTGAAATTGATTTTAGATAAGTTACGTCATTCCGAACTTCCTGCCCGACAGGTCAGGCGGGGTTTCGGAATCTTATTAGATGCTGAAACTAGTTCAGCATGACGAAAAAAATTAAATATATGAATCTATTCCAGCCACGAACATATCGATCGCAGTTTAACTCAGAACGTTTCTCAGGGTTTGCAGTACAACATCTTGAATCCGATTTGTGGATTGGCGTTGATCCTTCTTCTTTTCGACCTGAAATGCTGGAATTGGCGTTAAATAAAATCAAGACGCTTCGTAAAGAATTGGATGAATACATTAAACAAGAGCCATTTTTTAAAAAGAGCCTGAAACCATTCCAGCCTTCAGAAAATGCACCAAAAGAAGCCATTGAAATGGCGCTGGCTGCCGAAAAGGCTGGAATTGGGCCGATGTCGGCAGTTGCCGGATTATTTGCACGAGAAGTTGGAGAAGAACTTATGCAAAATTTCTCTATTAATGAGTTGCTAATTGAAAATGGCGGTGATATTTATGCACAGTTGAAAAGCGAACTTGTTCTTTCCGTTTTTGCAGGCGAATCTCCTCTTTCAGAAAGAATTGGACTGGTTATTCCTGCCGATCATGAAAAACTGGGAATTTGCACGTCTGCCGGAACTGTTGGCCCGTCGTTAAGTTATGGAAAAGCTGATGCGGTGGTTGTAATTTGTGAAGATGTGTTGTTAGCCGATGCTTTTGCAACAGCATTTGGGAACAAGGTAAAATCTCCTGCCGACATTGAAAAGGTAATTAACCAGTCGGAGAAATATGCTGAAATCCTTTCTTTGCTGATAATTTGCGAGGATAAGATTGGAATTAAGGGAGAAAATGAAATAAGGATTTTAAGGTAGTTTTACAGACGCAAATAATTGGTTATATTCTCAGAGTAATAAAAAATAAGAATTCTAATTCCCCCTTCAAAAGGGGGTTAGGGGGATGAATTAAATGACAAGCAAACATTCAAATAACAACTACAACAAAGATTTAAAGGAATATGCCCGACAATTAAGAAACAATTCTACCTTGCCTGAAATAGTTATTTGGAATAAACTTCTGAAGAAAAAACAATTAAGGGGTTACTCATTTTTACGTCAAAGACCAATTGAAAATTACATCGTTGATTTCTTTAGTAAAGACTTAAAATTAATAATTGAAATTGATGGAGAAATTCATAAGTTTCAGAAAACAAAAGATAAAAACAGGGAAATTGCATTAAAAAAACTGGGATATACAATAATTCGATTTAAAAATGAACAAATACTGAATGAATTCATTAATGTTATTCGGACACTCGAAGCGTTTGTAGATAAATTTGAAAGAAATGTCACCCCTTTATCCCCTCAAGGGGAAAATAATTTGGAATAAATTACAGAGAAACAAGCAGATAAGACAAATAGATTATGATTAAAAAAGATATACGCGATGAACTCAAAACCAGGGTTCTGGTAATGGACGGGGCAATGGGTTCGTTAATTCAGGAATATGGGCTTACAGAGACAGATTATCATGGTGAACGATTAAAGGATTTTCCTCACGATCAGAAAGGTAATAATGATATTTTATCGATTACCAATCCTGAGATTATTAAGGAAATTCATACCAAATATCTTGAGGCCGGTGCAGATATTCTACTTACCAATACATTTAATGCCAACCGGATTTCGCAAGCTGATTATAGCGCTCAGGAATTCGTTTACGAAATGAATAAAGCTTCGGCAGAATTGGCAAAAGAAGCTGCAGACAGGTTCACCACTCAAAATCCGGATACACCCAGATATGTTGCAGGTTCGTTGGGACCAACCAATAAAACGCTTTCGCTTTCGCCTGATGTAAATGATCCGGGCTATCGTGCCGTAACTTTCGATGATGTTAAAGAGGCATATCGTGAGCAAATTGAAGGTTTGCTTGATGGCGGAGTTGATCTGTTGCTGATTGAAACTATTTTTGACACACTAAATGCTAAAGCGGCCATTTTTGCTGTTGAAGAAACGCTTGAAGAACGAAACATAAAACTTCCGCTAATGGTTTCAGGAACAATTACTGATGCCAGCGGCCGAACATTATCCGGACAAACACTTGAAGCTTTTCTAAACTCAGTTTCACATGTTGATTTATTAAGCATCGGATTAAACTGTTCATTAGGTGCCACTGATTTAAGACCATATGTAAAAGAGCTTTCTAAAAAAGCGCCGTTTCATGTTAGTGCCCACCCAAACGCCGGACTTCCAAACCAGTTTGGAACGTATGACGAAACACCGGAAATTATGGCGGGATACTTAAAAGATTATCTCGACAATAATTTTGTGAATATAATTGGCGGATGCTGCGGAACAACTCCTGATCACATTCGCGAGTTTGCAAAAATTGCAGCTACTGCCAAACCTCATTCAATAAACAAATTGGATTCAAATACACGTATTAGCGGACTTGAACCGGTGACGTTAACTAAAGATACCAACTTTGTAAATATTGGCGAACGTTGCAATGTTGCAGGTTCACGAAAATTTGCCCGACTGATTAGTGAAAAGAAATACGAAGAAGCACTTTCAATCGCTCGGGCTCAGGTTGAAGATGGAGCACAAATTATTGATGTAAACTTCGACGATGCAATGCTTGATGCGGAAAAAGAGATGGTAACATTCCTGAACCTGATGATGGCAGAACCCGATATTGCCAAGCTACCGGTAATGATTGACTCATCGAAATGGAAAGTTATTGAATCCGGGTTAAAATGTTTGCAGGGAAAAGCAATTGTTAATTCTATCAGCATGAAAGAGGGTGAAGAAGCTTTTATTCAGCAGGCAAAAACAATTCAACGGTTTGGGGCCGCCGTTATCGTTATGGCTTTTGATGAAAAAGGACAAGCTGATACTTTGGATCGGAGAAAAGAAATTTGCAGCCGTGCCTATAAAATACTAACTGAAAAAGTCGGATTCCTGCCACAGGACATCATATTCGATTCGAATGTATTAACCATCGGAACAGGAATTGAAGAGCATAATAATTACGCTGTTGATTTTATTAATTCGGTTAAATGGATCAAAGAAAACCTGCCACACGCAAAAACAAGTGGTGGTATCAGTAATGTCTCCTTTTCATTTCGGGGAAATAATGTAGTACGAGAGGCAATGCATTCTGTTTTTCTTTTTCACGCCATTAAAGCCGGGTTGGATATGGGAATTGTAAATCCGGGGATGTTGCAAATTTACGATGAGATTCCCAAAGACCTACTTGAGAAAATCGAGGATCTGGTTTTAAACCGTCGATCGGATGCAACAGAACGATTGCTGGATTTTGCGCAAAACCTGGAATCAAGCGGAAAAAAGGAAGAGAAAAAAGACGAATGGAGAAACCTGCCACTGGAGAAACGAATTGAGCATTCTCTGGTTAAAGGATTTCCTGAATTTGTTGATGAAGATATGGCAGAGGCAGTAAAAATATATTCGCCGGCTCTTAATGTTATCGAAGGTCCGCTAATGGATGGGATGAACATTGTAGGAGAATTGTTTGGCGCCGGAAAAATGTTTTTGCCACAGGTAATAAAATCGGCACGTGTAATGAAAAAGGCAGTGGCTTTTTTACTACCATACATTGAAGCCGATAAACTCAAAAACAATACAGTTGATAACCGGAAAAAAGTATTAATGGCCACTGTAAAAGGTGATGTTCATGATATTGGGAAAAATATTGTGGGTGTTGTTTTGGGATGTAATAACTACGATATTATTGATTTGGGAGTTATGGTTCCAACAGAAAAGATTTTAGATACCGCGATTAAAGAAAGAGTTGATGTAATCGGGTTGAGTGGTTTAATTACGCCTTCACTGGAAATGATGGCCGACATTGCCAAAGAAATGGAGCGCAGGAAAATGGACATTCCGCTTTTGATTGGCGGAGCAACAACCTCAAAAATTCATACAGCAGTGAAAATTGAACCTGGATATTCACATCCTGTAATTCACGTAAAAGATGCTTCACTGGCTGTTAATGTGGTTTCAAATCTGGTAGCAAAAAATCAGAAATATATTGATACAGTAAAAAAAGATTACGAAGAAATTCGCCAATTTCAAGGGCAACGTAAACCTAAAGAATACCTTACTTTAGAAAAAGCACGTGCGAATAAATTCCAGATTGATTGGAACAATACACCAATATATAAACCAAATTTCACAGGTGTAAAACAGATCATTGATTTTCCTTTAACTGAACTTCGGAAATATATCGACTGGACATTCTTCTTTATTACCTGGGGATTGAAAGGACACTATCCGCAAATTTTTGCTGATGGAGAACAAGGCGTAGCTGCAAAAAAGTTGTATAACGAAGCCAACGAATTTCTGGATGAAATTATCGAAAAGAAAATGTTAAAGGCAAATGCAGTATTTGGAATATGGCCGGCAAATGCGGATGGTGATGACGTAATTCTTTATGAAGACGAATCCAAAAAAAATGAAATCGGCCGGTTTTATCATTTGCGTCAACAGGAGAAGAAAAAACAAGGATCGGCTAATTTTTGTCTTTCCGATTTTGTGGCACCTGTTGATTCAGGTAAAATTGACTATTGCGGAGGATTTGCAACAACTGCCGGAATTGGCATTGAAAAATGGAAGGATGAATTCAGAAAAGACAATAATGATTATAAAGCCATTATGCTGGAAGCACTTGCCGACCGGTTAAGCGAAGCATTTGCCGAGTGGTTGCACGAAGCGGTAAGAAAAGAATATTGGGGTTATGTTCCTGATGAAAACCTCTCACAGGAAGACCTTTTAAAAATAAACTACCAGGGAATACGCCCGGCAATTGGTTATCCGGCCTGCCCCGAACATTCTGAAAAAGAGAACCTTTTTAACCTTTTAAAAGCAGAAGAAGCAGGAATTACATTAACTGAACATTTCGCCATGTATCCAAACGCTTCGGTTTCGGGGCAATTTTTTGTGCATCCCGATTCGCGCTATTTTAGCCTTGAAAAAGTTGGAAAAGACCAGGTGGAAGATTATTCCCGCAGGAAGAATGTTGGAACTGACTTTATAGAGAAGTTTCTGCCAACCAATCTGAATTATAAATAGGAACCGGAAACAGGAAGAATCCAAGAATTTATTAATTACCATGATATTCTAATACGCAACTTTAGAATTTCATGGTAATTTTATTAGGTATAACCTGAAATTCTAATATACAACTTTAGAATTTCGGGGTAAATTGTAATAAGTTTATTAATCAAAGACAAACTGTTTTTTCAATTTCAGATCAACAGGTATCTTTTATTACTTTTGCAAACAATAAATTCTCAGAAAAAATGGCTAAAAAAACTAAAAGTTGGGGTAGCAAAATATTTTTCTTCATCCTCGGTATGTCAGCAATGTTTTTACTCGATATGATGTTCCATTTTAATAATTCGATAGAAACAAAGCTTGACAAGGAATTAAATAAATTCGAACGAAAACTGGAAAACACATTCAAATAGCAGAAATGAAGGTAATAGATATCATAAATAATTCGAATAAAACAGTTTTTTCTTTTGAACTTTTGCCGCCGTTAAAAGGTAACGATGCAGGAAAAATTTATCAAACTATTGAAAGTCTGATTGAATTTGACCCAAAATACATTAACCTTACAACACACCGCGACGAATTGGAATTTAAGGAAATGCCTGATGGTTCAATTGTTAAACGCATAGCCCGTAAGCGACCGGGAACTGTCGCAATTGCCGCTTCAATTCAGTACAAATACGGAATTCCGGTTGTTCCGCATATATTGTGCGGTGGTTTTACAAAAAGTGAAACTGAATATGTACTAATCGACCTGAATTTTCTGGGTATTAAAAATGTTCTGGCGCTGCGTGGCGACGGAGAGAAAAATCAACACGTTTTCAGGCCAACTACAAACGGGCATGGAAATGCCAGCGAACTGGTAAAACAAATAAAAGAGTTTGGCGAAGGAAAATACTTTGAAGATGATTTAAGAAATAATACACCGCTTGATTTTTGCATTGGAGTTGCCGGTTATCCTGAAAAGCATTTTGAGGCGCCGAACATGGATCAGGACATGTTCTTTCTGAAACAGAAAGTAGATGCCGGCGCTGACTATATTGTAACTCAAATGTTTTTTGATAATCAGGTGTATTACAACTTTGTAAAAAAATGCCGCGAAAATGGAATTACAATTCCAATTATTCCGGGAATTAAACCAATAAACCTTAAAAACCAACTTACTGTTTTGCCGAAAATTTTCAGTATCGATTTACCAAAAGAACTTGCGCTGGAACTTGCTAAATGCAAAAATAATGATGATGCCCGACAAATAGGAACGGAGTGGGCAATTTATCAATCTAAAGATTTGGTAGCTAATAACGCTCCATCTTTACACATTTACACTTACGGAGTTTCAGATAATGTGAAAGAGATTGTAAAGGCTGTGTTTTAGCAAAAAAAAATGTCATCCTTATTTTATTAAGAATGACATTTTCTTGAGGTAATATATAATTATCCTTCAACATCAAGTTGCACATCCATTTGGTTGTTCAATTTATCATTCTCTGGTTGCGTATTCAATTTTAAGGAATAGATCATCGCTTCAACCTGATTAATTAAATTCCGCTTGTCTTTGCTTGGTGCATAAACATATCCGTATACAACAATAACACGTTGTTTTACTAAATCCAACTCAGCCAGCGAAACATACGCTCCCCCCATAAAATCATTCACTGTACTCCATAAACCCCGCATTTCTGCAGCATAATTTCCATTGTGTTTAAAAACATTAAAAACCTGATCAATTCGTTTCTCAATGGTAGGATAGCTGCCATTTGTGGGTCCCGGAACATTTTCCTTTAGAATACTATCATTAAGATTAACAAGATAATTTACTGTAAAAGTTGTATCAGAAACATACGGAATTGTATATACGATTATCCCCTGTTCAATCTCGGGTGTATCATACCGATACCATACAAAGTCTTTTTTCTGAGAGGCAATTACAAAGCCAGGAGGAACTTTCATTGTTACTCCAAAATCCTTATCGAGAACATTATAAACAGCCTTTTCATAATATTTACTGTAATTCATTGTCATGCGTTCTTTTTCAGCAGAACGAAAATATGACATGATTTTGCTTTCATTTGCTTTGTACAGTTTTGACCATTCTTCTGCATTTTTCGCTTTAATTTCAACAGTTGCCTGCGGATATGCCCAAATATCGTCTTTAAATATTACCTGTGGTTTTGAGACCGTTGAAGATATAGTCGTTATCAAAATATTCCGGGTGCTTTTAAAAATGCTCTTAAAGCCATTTTGCGGAACATTTACAAGCGTAAACATTGGTTCATCCTGTGGTAATCCGGCCTGAAACTGGCCCAACGATTCCTTTATAACATTCCCCGGAGCGCCCTTCCATGAATCATCAGAAATAACCACTACGAGTTCATAAGCCGAACCGGTAATATTTTTGTGTAATACTTCACCATCGTTTTTACACGATTGAAAATGCAAACCACTAATGATCAAAATGATAACGATACTAATCTTGCTTTTCATATTGGCTAATTTATTAGAATTTTTTCGTTCACCCATACTACAAAAACCTTACCAGAATAAAATAAAAATCCCGTAGCTGAAAAATTTCAGTTACGGGATTTTTAATGCATTCGAATATAACTAATTCTCAATTTTTTCCGGATCCGACTTTCCTTTTACATCGTCATCTTCTTTGGTAGCATTTTTAAACTCTTTCATCCCTTTTCCCAATCCCTTCATCAGTTCAGGAATCTTACGACCCCCAAACAATAACAGAACAATAATTAATATAATAATTATCTCCTGTGGTCCTATAAATCCTGCTAAAACAAATAAATTCATAACATTAATGTTAATAATGATTTATGCAAAAATATAATTTTTTTGTTAGAATGTACCGTTAATCATTTTAATTATATCATTGGCATTTGCATATAATACCAGCGCTAAAAGAATAACCATCCCAACAATTTGTGCGTATTCAAGAAATTTTTCACTGGGTTTTCTACCAGTAATCATCTCACCAAT
Organism: uncultured Prolixibacteraceae bacterium; assembly: GCA_963849775.1. Classification (GTDB taxonomy): domain Bacteria; phylum Bacteroidota; class Bacteroidia; order Bacteroidales; family Prolixibacteraceae; genus Draconibacterium. Next base: position 107,861 of record CAWKIX010000022.1, read on the forward strand.
TAGGAACATAACATGTCCGCCATCGAGTGCCGGAATGGGCAACAGGTTCATAATTGCAAGGATAATGGAGATCAAAGCAGTTAACTCCCAAAAGCTTGCCCAATCCCATTTAGGCTGAAAAATACTTCCAATGGTTGCAAACCCTCCAAGTGATTCATAAGCCTTTGTATCTTTCCTGAAAAAAAGTTTGAATTGCTTCAGGTAATCACCTGCTGTTTGAATCCCTTTCTTTATTCCAACCGGAATTGATTCCAGAAATGAATACCTGAGGGTTTTTAATTTAAACACATCTGAATAGGTAAAAATGGCGCTAAATCCAAGTTTACCATCCTCATTTACAACAATATCTTTTGTAATTGTATTTCCATTTCGTTTTAATTCAAGCTGTACCTTTTCATTTTTCCTGCTCTGCAGGTAATTGGAAAATTGATCGTAATAATCAAAATGTTGCCCGTCAACTGCAATAAATTCATCCTCTTTTTGAAGGCCGGCTTCTTCTGCAGGATATCCTTTTACTACACCACCTACTTTAATTTTGAAAGGCCTTCTAAAAGACATTAAGTCTTTGCTTTTTAAAATAAGGGCCAAATCAGCATCGGTTATATCAACATCTACTTCTTTTCCATCTCTTTCAACCTGAACAGTTTTAGCATTGTCAAGAATTATTGTTGGCATTACTTTTCCAAAGTCTTCAATGTACTGATGATCAACCGAAAGAATTTTATCTCCGTTTTTGAAACCTATTTTCTCCCCTGCTTCATTTACCTCAATGCCATAAACTAAATTTTTGGTTGGTAGATAAGTGTCTCCCCAGGCATACAAAACGGCAATATAAATAAGTAATGCAAAAAAGAAATTCATTAGCACTCCGCCAAGCATAATCAACAACCTTTGCCATGCCGGTTTTGAACGAAATTCCCATGGTTGTGGTGGTAATTTCATGGCTTCCTTATCCATCGATTCATCAATCATCCCTGAAATTTTCACATATCCTCCCAGCGGCACCCAGCCAATTCCGTATTCAGTTTCCCCTTTTTTAATTTTAAAAAGCGAGAACCATGGATTAAAAAACAGGTAAAACTTTTCTACCCGGGTTTTAAAAATACGGGCAAACATAAAATGTCCAAATTCGTGTAATACTACGAGTATGGATAAACTTAAAAGTAATTGTGCTGTCTTAATTAATATTGATTCCATTCTTGTTTATTTCTTCAACAATAAGTTTTCTGTTAACAAGCCAGTCAACCTTCTGGCTTCGGCATTGGTTTCTATTAAATCATCTAATCCGGGATCTTTTATAAAAGACACTTTATTCATTGCCTCTTCAATAATTTCTGGCATTTGAAGAAATTTTAACTTCTTCTTTAAAAAAGCCTCAACAACTATCTCATTTGCAGCATTTAAAATGCATGGCATATTACCTCCCATTTCAAGCGCTTTAAAAGAGAGTGCAAGGTTACGAAAAATTTTTGTATTTGGCGGTTCAAAGTCGAGCGTGGGATAATCAAGAAAATTGAACCTCTTAAAATCGTTTTTTATTCTTTCCGGAAAGCCAATGGCATATTGAATAGGAAGTTTCATATCGGGCAATCCAAATTGAGCTTTTATTGAGCCATCTTCAAACTGAACCAACGAATGAATAATGGATTGCGGATGAACGATCACCTCAATTTTTGAAGCTGGCAACCCAAAAAGCCAGTGTGCCTCAATCATTTCAAATCCTTTATTCATCAGCGTTGCCGAGTCGATGGTAATTTTAGCTCCCATATCCCAATTAGGATGCGCCAATGCATCTTCAACAGTTACTTCCTGCAATTCATCTTTCTGTTTTTCCACGAAATGGGCCACCGGAACAAGTGAGGTATATTTTTTCCACCGGATTCATAAATTCACCCACTAAACATTGAAAGATGGCAGAATGTTCTGAATCCACAGGAATTATTTCAACCTTGTTTTCATGTGCCAGTTTGGTAATAATTTCGCCGGCTACAACCATAGTTTCTTTATTTGCCAAAGCAATATTCTTTCCTGCTTTAACTGCATGATAAGTAGGTATCAGCCCGGAATAACCAACCATGGCAGTTATAACCTGATCTACAGTATCCATTTGCACCACCTGATTTAAAGCCTCGCTACCGGCATAAATTTTTACAGGCTCATTTTTCAGGGCATCAGAAACATATTGGTACTTGTTTTTATTTGCAATTACGACTACATTTGGCTGGAATTTTTTTGCCTGATCAATCAATAATTCAACATTGTTATTAGCTGTAAGAACTTCAACTTCAAAATGATCAGGATTCTGCTTATTACTTCAAGCGATTGAGTTCCAATTGATCCTGTTGAACCTAAAATGGCAATACGTTTTTTCATAAGTTAAAAATCGATGTATTGTTCAGGGTTAATTGGGTTACCGTTGTACCAAAGTTCGAAATGCAGGTGAGGCCCGGTTGATAGTTCGCCTGAATTCCCGATAATGGCAATTGCCTCGCCGGCTTTTACCTTGTCACCCTCATTTTTTAGAATTTCGGTATTGTGTTTATAAACTGAAATTATATCAGATTCATGCTGAATATAAATGGTATAACCGGTTTCGAGCGTCCATCCGGAAAATATAACAGTACCATCAAGCACCGATGAGATACGGGCATTTGGATCGCTTACAAGATCAACACCAAAATGTTCTGATGTCGTGTTGAAGTGATCTGTAACAATTCCTTTTACAGGTACAAAAAAATGCATCTGGCTCATACTTGTTTTTTGAGTCTCGTTATCCTCCATCGAGAGACTCAACTGTTCTGCAAGCAGTTTATCCTGAAAAACAGAATCATGGTTGTAATCATTAAAATTAATTTCACTAACACCTATTGAGCTGTCAATTACCAGGTTATCCTCCGGTACTTCACCCGAAATTATTGCCTGAATTCCTTTAAAAAAATCATCACGTTTTTTTAATTCCAATTCAAGTGAATCTACCTTAAGTGCGTTTTCCACAAGCATTTGCCTGTATTCTGCTTTTGGGTAGCCAGGAATATATTCACGCAAACCAGTGGTAGCAATAAGTAAAATCACAAGAATCACCAAAATTGCCGATGTTAAACTGGTGACAGTAAACACTTTCAATCTTGAAAGTTTCATGTTCCATACCGACTGAAATGTGGAATCGTTATAAATAATCAAACGGTACTGGTATTTTAGTTTTTCAAAAAAACTCTTTTTCTTTTTTTCTTCCACCCAGATTTTATTTTTAAGGAGTACAAATTTAGAAAGAATTGACTAACAATACTGTAGTTTACAATTTTTTAACCACGACATTTCCAAGAATTGAAAAATAAAAAGTAGTATTGAATTCAACTTTACAATAATTGTTTGTATTGCAAATAAATAGTCGACATTCCAACACTCTGATTCAGTAAAATCCTGTAAAAACAAACAAATATCACATTGATGTGCCTGTTGATATTTTATATTTGCAAATTCTAAATGAAATACAGCAAACATGAGAAAGATAAATTTAATGCTGCTGTTAACCGTATTTATTTACGGATCAGTTTTAGCTGATGAAGGGATGTGGCTACCTTCACTTATTTACAAGCTGAATATATCTGACATGCAAAAGGAGGGCTTTGAGTTAAGTGCCGAAGATATATACAGCGTCAATCATTCAAGCATAAAAGATGCCGTTGTAGCGCTTGACCATGGTTCATGCACAGCGGAATTAATATCAAATGATGGATTATTACTCACCAATCATCATTGTGGATTTGGAGAAATTCAAAGTCATTCAAGTGTCGAACACGACTATTTGCGTGATGGTTTCTGGGCTAAATTGCGTGATGAGGAACTTCCCAATCCCGGGAAAACTGTTTCATTTCTAATTCGAATGGAAGATGTTACAAATAAAGTACTTGCAGATGTTACTGATGAAATGAGCGAAAATGAACGAAACAGGATTATAAGACAAAAAAGCGCTGAAATAGAAAGAGAAGCAAGAGGAGATACCCACTACGAAACTATGGTTCGAAGTTTCTTTAATTCCAACCAGTTTTATCTTTTTGTTATGGAAACATTCAGGGATGTACGTTTAGTTGGCGCACCACCTCAGGCGCTTGGCAAATTTGGCGGCGATACCGATAACTGGATGTGGCCCCGCCATACAAACGATTTTAGCATGTTTCGCGTTTATTGCGGCCCCGATGGTAACCCCGCAGATTATTCTGAAGATAACGTACCTTATCACCCAAAACATTTCCTGCCAATTTCAATAAAAGGAGTTAAGGAAAATGATTTTGCAATGGTTATGGGTTTTCCCGGAACAACCAACCGCTACGAAACATCTTTTGGTGTTGAATATACAATGAAGGTAACTAACACAGTACGTATTGATGTTCGTGAAAAGTTACTGGAAATTTGGGGACAGTATATGAGCACCAGCCAGAAAGCCCGAATTCAGTATGCTACAAAATATGCCCGAAGCAGCAATTATTATAAATACAGCATTGGGCAAAACAAAGGACTTGAAAATTTAAAAGTAGTTGAAAAGAAACAGGCTATAGAAAAAAGATTTACCGACTGGGTGAATGCCGACAATGCCCGAAAAGAAAAATACGGAAACGCGCTTACATATATTGAGGAATCATACGATAACATTGAAGCTGATAAAGCAAGAAGTTATGCTTCTGAAGCATTATTGCGTGGCCCGGAGATTTTCCTTTTTGCGTATCGTACAAGTTCGTTGGTTACTTTACTTGAACGTTCGGAAGATAATACGGAACGAATTAATATGGCTATCGAGCGTATTAAAGCCTCTTTAGATGATTATTTCAAAGATTATGATGCAGCTACCGACCAGAAAGTTGTTGCAGAATTATTAAAACTTTATGCTGATAAAACTGCAGAAAAGTTTCATCCTGAAATCATTTCAGAAATTCAGAAAAAATACAAAGGCAATTATAATAAATATGCTGAGAAGTTATTCAAGAATACTGTTTTTGCCGATAAGGAAAAGTTGATTGCATTTTTAAATAATCCTTCAGTAAAAACGCTTAAAAAAGACATGGCATATATTGCCGGAACTGATATTTATGAGAAGTATACTGAAATTGGAAATACTGGCCGGACAAAATGCTGCGAAACGCGCTGAAGGTGAAAGATTGTTTGTTGCAGGATTAATGGAAATGGAAAGTGATAAAACTTTTTATCCGGATGCCAACTCAACAATGCGTTTAACTTATGGCCAGGTAAAAGATTACAGCCCGCGTGACGGGGTTACATACAATTATTTTACTACAACTGATGGTTATCTTGGAAAAAGAGATCCCGGGAGACATAGAATTTGATGTTCCGGCAAGAATGAAAGAATTACTTCTTGCAGAAAATTACGGAAGATATGCTGACGAAGATGGTTCATTGCATGCATGTTTTATAACCAACAACGATATCACGGGAGGAAACTCAGGCAGCCCGGTTATGAATGCCAATGGCGAACTCATAGGAATTGCTTTCGACGGAAACTGGGAAGCAATGAGCGGAGACATTGCATTTGAACCGGAATTGCAACGTTGTATTAATGTTGATATCCGTTTTGTTTTATGGATGATTGATGTGTATGCCGGCGCTGAAAACCTGATTCAGGAAATGAAAATTGTACAATAATATTCTTTTTGTTCGAAAAGAAAACCTGAGAATTGAACAATATCAAATATCTTAATCCTTGAGTATTTTTTGTATACCCGGCACCGAAAACCATTTACCTCCCCGGGTGTGAGCCACCGGGGAGGATTTTTAAACTAATCTGGTATGTACTGAGGAATAAGTTTTATTCATTCTCAATTATGTTTTTTATTAATCAGACACGCGTTGACGGAATTAATTCATAACTTGTTGTTTCTCAGTTCTCCCTAAGCTTCGGGACGCTCATTGTGACAGTCAGACTGAGCGAAGTCGAAGTCTGATATTAATCATTTATAAAATAATTCCGCCAACAGGTTAATCAGAAGTATTTTTATATTGATATCATTTTAAATAGATTATATTAATAAGGACACAAACATACATAGAACATATAATTAATGCAATTTTTTTAATAATAAAGAGAACAAATATTTTCTAATATGTATTAAAACAATACCATACATGTGAGATTTAAAATAGTCTGATTGGGCAATTATTGCATTCATGGAAATGATCATACCAGCCAAATAATAAAATGTTCGAAACGCTTAGTTAATATATTTATATTGGGATTGTGATGTATTGAAAATAATATTTATTTTAAACAAAAAATTTTAGTTACGATGAGAAAAATACCAAAAGAATTAATGGGTGCGTCCTCAATTCCTCTCATATTATCGATTCTTAAAACACAGGACACCTATGGTTATGAAATTATGAAACAACTTAAGGAACTCTCCAATGGAAGATTAATTTGGAAAGAGGGCAGCCTGTACCCGGTTTTAAAAAAAATGGAAGAACTAAAATACATTAAATCTTATTGGAATGTCAAAGATTTCGGTCGGCCAAGAAAGTATTTTAAAATTTTGGCGCAAGGAGAGAAAGCACTGAAAGAGACAAGAGAAGACTGGGATTTAATGCAAACTATTTTTGATAAATTATGGGCGCTTCAGACAGCTTCAACATAGAATCTGCACTCAGTGATTGGGTAAAACTCAATTGTTCGGCAGAGGACATGACACCCGCCGATACCAGAGACATAAGGGAGCACATGTTGTTTACTGTTCAGGAATTAATTAGCGAAAAAGAATTAACGGAAGAAGAAGCATTTGCTGTAGCAAAAATCAGGTTTGGGGGAAAAGAAGATTGGGCTGAAGAAATGCAAACTGTTAATGAAAAAAATTTTCAGTTAAAAAAACTCATAATTCTGTTCACCGGTGTATTTGCATTTATCTTCACATATTATTTTATTCTTTGTTTGGATAAGATAATATTTCTCACCCTGAATTATTTTAATGGAAATATTGAGGCGAATATAGAAGTAGTAAAAACATTTATTAATATGTTTTATTTGTTGCTGATATTTTTCCTCGTTGCTGCATTTTTCATGCATAAGCCTATAACATTACTTCTAAATAAATTCGAATTTCGTTCATCATCTGTCGTTCTATTTATCCTGGTCACATTTGTTGTTGTAATTTTAGAGTGGTTTCTGGTTACAAAAGTTTCCGGTTCGATTAAAGACACAGGATTAAGAACAACCTTATTTTTCATCGAAAGAGATTTTAAATATTATTACCTGTTAATTTGGGGAATAGGCTATGTGGTACTTTTTTTAAGGTATTACAGAAAATTTAATAACTGATTTTGAAATACTGATTATTTTATATTAATTAGTTGTTCTAAATAAGAACTAAAAACACTAATTATTATGAAAAGAAATGTATTCTTAATTTTGGCTCTATTCTTAATAGTAATTTCATCCAACAAGGAAGATATTAGATATTCATGTGATCCCTCAGATGGATATGATTGTTAAATCAGGTGTCAAAGAATTTTCTGAAATTGGATTAAATGAATTCTTAGAATACGATATCGAATTGCAAAAAGCTATATACCGGAGTTTCTCAAATGCAAAAAAGATTGGTTTTTGGACAGAAAAACTGGATTCAGTTATACACGATGCTGAAACTACTGTAGAAGATGTGAATCATATCAATAAATTAAAACAAATAATCAATTGGGGTTTATTTATCGAAAATAATATTCATGATTCTGAAAATAGTGAACTAACTGAATTTATTGAAAGCTGGACAAAACTCGCAAAAAATGGACTTAACTGGACTGATGATAGAATTCACTTTATTGCGTATTTTTTCAATGAAGATCAGTACATTAGTGCTATTGATGAGTATAGAAATTTTATGATTTCTCTTTCAGGGAGTAATTGTATATGCAATACTGGTATTAATGATTGTAATCAAATTGAGCCAGGAACTTCGTGTCAAAGTTCTGCATGTGCTAAATCATTGTCCGGGTGTGGATTCTTATATTTATATGCATGTAATGGTATGTGCAGGTAGTAATAGAAAGTAAAAATGTGCCTATAAATGGAATAGCATCCGTATTATGTTAATAGAACCATACTAAAATGAAAGCGAAAACACGACATTTCCTGAAGTCAAAAATCATCCTGTTACTGGCAGTATTATTTTTAACTGGTTGCAAAAACGAACCCATTTACTGGCAAGTAAAATCTGAAGATCAGGTAATCTCAGAATACATTGAAACCCACGATCAGTTTTCGGAGTTCTACGGATTAATCACTAATGCCAATACAAACAATATTCACCAAAATTCCCCTATCTCCAGCCTTCTGTCTGTTAGGGGGCCGTTTACCTTGTTCCTTCCAAATAACGATGCAATGAACACATATTATGCTGAAAAAGGGATAACTTCATACACCGACCTGTCTGCAGAAGAACAGACAAAACTTGCCATGAACCATATTATTAACGCTGAGGTTAACACGGATAATATTGGACTCGGAGCAATTAAGGAGGTTAATGCCATTGGCGATTACATTGTAACTGAATTTGATTTTACGGATATTATTTTAAATAAATACAGCAGAATTATTGACAGGGATGTTGCTGCCCACAATGGTATAATCCATGTAATCGATAAGGTTTTGGAACCGGTTACAAAAAGTGTGTATGATGTACTTGCTGAAGATCCTTCATACTCCATTTTCAAACAGGGAATTGACTTTACAGGATTAAAAGATACACTCGATGTTATTACATTTCCTTATGGAAGATATACTGCTCGAACACGTTTTACAATTCTGGCAATTACAGATAGTACATTTAACCAATTTGGAATACATTCAATTGATGAACTGGTAGCCAGATACACCGATGACCCTGACAATTTAGGTGACATAAATAATGGCTTTTACCGATATATGGAATATCACTGCATGGCAGAAACATACTATTTAAGTGATTTGGAGCTTGGTGAAAAAATATATCCGGTACTGTCTTATGATAATTACATTTCTGTTACGGTAAACGATGATTATAAAATTAACCAGGATAGAACGACAAAAGAATACACCGCATTTATTATCGACCTATGCAATATGCCGGGGAAAAATGGCACAATCCACACCATAAATGGTTTATTGCCAGTTGTTCAGCAAAAGCCAACGCAATAGTTTGGGAAACTACCGATCATATTGATATGAAATTAGGAAACTATTATGGTAGAGATTATGGATGGTTTGTTAATGGTCAGGACACATTTAAAAATATTAAATGGGAAGGTGGAGCTTTAATGTACCATTATTCAGTTCGCGATGCCTCCTGGCTTACTAACGGAGATTGCCTACAGATGATGAATAATTGGTTGTGGTGCCAGGTTACTACACCAAAAATACTGAAGGGCAAATACAAGCTTACTTCCTATATAGTTTCTGGGTGGGTTAGTTATGATGTGTATGTTGACGATGTATATATTACTTACGTAGGAAAAAAGGAGGCACTGGAAAATATCAGTTGGGGAAAATTTGACTGGGATAAAACAGAATCCCACACCGTAAGAATTGTTAAGAGGTCCGGAGATATTTTATTCTGGGACACTATAACATTTGCTCCAGTTGAAGATGAAGACAAATAGAAATTAAATATCTCATTGAATATCTCTTTTTACCACCAAACTTGGTTTCCATTTTCCCAGGTAAATATTCGTTCTTCTGTGCCCTCAGTTAAATTCTTAAGCCATAATACTGAATTCTTACGGGATACATTTTTTATACTCTAGAAATTTATTGCTGCATTACTATTCTTAATGTTTGTTATTGCCAAATTTAACCTCCTATTTTGTAATTGAATTAAAGCAACTAAAATGGCTCAACCCAAAATTACCATTTATACTGATGGCGCAGCCCGCGGAAATCCCGGGCCCGGCGGTTACGGAATTGTTCTTATGTCAGGCAACTTACGCAAAGAACTTTCTGCCGGCTACAAACACACTACAAACAACAGAATGGAATTATTGGCGGTGATTGTAGCTTTGGAAGCTTTAAAAATTCCCGGAAGTGACGTAACCATTTACACCGATTCAAAATATGTGGCCGATGCGGTAACGAAAGGCTGGGTTTTTCAGTGGGTAACAAAACGTTTTAAAGGGAAAAAAAACCCCGATCTCTGGCTTCGGTTTCTTGAAATTTATAAAAAACACAAGGTAAAATTTGTGTGGGTAAAAGGCCATGCAGATAACCCGTTAAACGAACGCTGCGATGAACTGGCAGTAACAGCTTCAATGCAACCAAATTTAATGGAAGACAAAGGTTATCAACCTTAAAAATTACGAAAAATTAGCTGGCTTTTAATCGTTGAATTCCTGAACGATTGATTTTCCCCTCAGCATAATCTTTGGTTATTTTCAATTTTTCAATTGTTTCTGAAGGAGTATCAAACATGGCATCAATCATAATGCTTTCACAAATCGAACGTAATCCCCGGGCGCCCAGTTTAAATTCAATTGCCTTGTCAACAATATATTGAAGCGCATCTTCATCAAAGCTCAGTTCAATTCCATCAATTTTAAATAGTTTGATGTATTGTTTGATTACCGAGTTTTTAGGATCAGTTAAGATTTGGCGTAAAGTATCTTTATCTAACGGATTAAGATATGCCAGAACCGGCAAACGTCCGATAATTTCAGGTATTAGTCCAAACGATTTTAAATCTTGTGGTGCAACATATTGCAAAAGGTTTTCGCGTTCAATACGATCAACATCTTTTGCAGCGCTGTACCCAATAACTTTTGTGTTCAGTCTTGTTGCTATCTTTCTTTCAATGCCATCAAACGCTCCCCCACAAATAAAAAGAATGTTTTTTGTATCCACCGGAATCAGTTTTTGTTCCGGGTGTTTTCTACCTCCCTGTGGCGGAACATTTACAATCGAACCTTCCAGCAATTTCAGCAAACCCTGCTGAACACCTTCTCCTGAAACATCTCTTGTAATGGATGGATTATCTCCTTTCCGGGCAATTTTATCAATTTCATCCACAAAAACAATCCCACGCTCAGCCGCTTCAACATTATAATCAGCAACCTGCAAAAGCCGCGTTAACAAACTTTCAATATCTTCACCAACATAACCGGCTTCGGTAAGAACAGTTGCATCGACAATAGTAAATGGTACATGCAACATTTTTGCAATTGTACGGGCAAGCAATGTTTTTCCTGTGCCAGTTTCGCCAACTAAAATAATATTCGATTTTTCAATTTCGGTCTCATCATCATCCATGTGTTGAGTTAACCTTTTGTAATGGTTATAAACCGAAACTGAAAGAACTCTTTTTGCCTGATCCTGACCAATAACATACTGATCAAGAAATTCTTTAATTTCCTTTGGTTTTAATAGCTTGATCCCGTCAAGATCAAAAGTATTGTCTTTTTTTATTTCTTCAAGGATAATTGAATGAGCCTGTTCGGCACATCTGTCGCAAATATGTCCGTCAATTCCGGCGATTAGTAAACTAACCTCCTTCTTTTCACGTCCACAAAAGGAACACTTATCCATTTCAAGCTTTTTTGCCATTATTTTTTATTTCGAACCAAAATTTCGTCAATCATTCCATAACTTACAGCTTCTTCCGCTGTCATCCAGTAATCACGGTCAGCATCTTTTTCAACTTGTTCAACCGGTTTTCCTGAATGATCTGAGATAATTGTATAGAGTTCTTTTTTAATTTTCAGTAATTTCACGTGCTGTAATTTCAATGTCGGAAGCTTGTCCTGAAGCTCCTCCCATTGGTTGATGAATCATAACGCGCGAATGCTTCAGCGCCGAACGCTTCCCTGTTGTTCCGGCAGTTAAAACACTGCTGCCATCGATGCTGCCATACCAGTACAAATTGTTGCAACATCGGCTGTAATATACTGCATTGTATCATAAATGCCCATGCCAGCATGAACGGCACCTCCCGGTGAATTAAAATAGATTTGAATATCTTTTGTCGGATCAGTTGACTCCAAAAAGAGTAACTGTGCCTGAATAATATTAGCTACTGTGTCATCAATTGGCACTCCAAGGAAAATTATCCTGTCCATCATTAATCTTGAAAATACATCCATTGACGCAATATTCAACTGACGTTCTTCGATAATGGTTGGCGATATGTAATTACTATATGATGAAGAAAAACGGTCAAAAGTCATACTGCTTATACCTGCATGCTTTACCGCATATTTTCTGAATTCGTTTTTATTTTCCATTATTCTACTTTCTTAAAAAAATAACTTTGTAATTATTGTCTATCTCAAACAAATTACAAAGTTATAAAAAAGTTGCTTTATGTAACTTTAAGCAATGTATTTTCACTTTTGCCGAAAAAAAGCCGGATTATTTTACCATTTCATTGAATTCTTCCTGGCTGATTTCCTTCTCTTCAATGCTTACTTTTTCTTTCACAACTTCAATAACTTTGTCTTCGTAAAGTTTTTTATAAATGCGTTCATTTTCTTCCGGTTTTTCAAGAATCATTTTTGCAAAAGACTCCAACTGCTCCAAAGGTGCATTATACATACCGTATTGACTGAACTGTGCGCGTGCCATTTGAACAGCAAATTCCTGAACTTCCTCCGGAGTGACTTTTAATTCGTTTTCTTTTATAATTGCATCTTTAATCAACTGCCATTTTAAATCCTGAACGAAATAGTCAAATTCATTATCAATTTGCTCCTGGGTTAAATCTTTATTTACAGCCAGCAACCATCTTTTCAGAAATGCTTCAGGCATTTCCGGATTTGTCTTTTCGAGTAAATTATCCCTTGTATCAATGCCAAATTTATGCTCTGATGAATATTTTAAATTTGCGGCAATTTCCTCTTTTATTCTTGCCCTGAAATCTTCCAATGTTTTAACTTCGGTTTCCTCTCCGTAAAGTTTTTTGAAAAGATCTTCATTTATCTCTGCCTTTTCAAATTTTAGCACTTCACTAATTGTAAACCTGAATTCGCTGTTAAGTTCATCAGCCTCTTCATGTTTAATGTTTAACATGTGGCCAACTTCATGACGATCGCCAAAAGCCTTTACCGGATCAAAAACAATCGAATCATCTTTCTTTTTACCTACAATTTCCTTTTTTGTATTTTCATCCTTAATCATGTCTACAGCAATGAGAACACCTTTGGGTTGAATGCCACCTTCAATAACTTCTCCGTTTTCGTTTAATTGAACAAAGTCGCCACGTACCGAGCTGTTCTCCTCAATAACCTCTGATGGAATATTTTGCCCCAATTGAGAGGCTGCCATTTCCACCTGCTCATCAATCATTTTATCAGCAACTTCAATAGTGTAATATTTGTATTTACTTCTTTTATCAAGAGTTACATTAATTTCAGGAGCCAATGCAATATCAAATACAAATTCAAAATTCTCATCTGTTTCCCAATTGATGCTTTTTTGTTGCTCTTCATTCGGAAGCGGTTCGCCCAAAATATTGAGCTTTTCTTCTACCAGGTATGCCGAAAGTTTTTGAGAAAGTAACTTATTTACCTCGTCAACTAAAATCGCTGTTCCGAATTTACGTTTTATTAATCCGGCAGGAACTTTGCCCGGTCTGAATCCGGGAACCGAAGCTTTCTGACGGTATTCTTTTAATTGGTCGGCAACAGTTTTTTCATAATCGGCTTTTTCGATGCTAACTTTTAAATGTGCATTTACATTGTCGATATTTTCCCTGGTAATATTCATGATTTATCAATTTAATACAAGAATGTTTTGTAAAAACAACCGCCAACACTTCACTAAAGAAGGTCGGCGGTATTTTTTGTGCGGACGAAGGGACTCGAACCCCCACGCCGTGTGGCACTAGATCCTAAGTCTAGCGCGTCTACCAATTCCGCCACGTCCGCAAATAGCGGCGCAAAGGTAAATAATTTTTTTAATTATTAAAATCGGAAATAAAAAGATTTAGAATGGTTTAATGTTGCAATTTTATTTCCATTCCACTACCATTCCGCGCTCTTTATGTTGCATCGCTTCCGGTATCGAATCCTTGATCTCGCGCCATAAAAGGTTAATGAGTTTATGCTTGGCAAAATGCCTGGAATACACAAGACTTACTTCGCGAAGTGGTTTAATATTAGAAAATGAAAGTACGTTACTCAATCTTTTTTCCGACATTGCTTCCTTCGCCAATTCAGGAATTAGTGTGAGGCCGCCTTCCCGATCAACAATATTCATCAATGTTTCAAGTGACCCGGCTTCAAAATGAAAAGGCAACCCGCTATCTATTGTCCCAAGATAGCTACAAAGATTTATTACCTGATCACGAAAACAATGTCCATCACTTAAAAGCCATATTTCGGGCGTAGCAATATCTTTTACAGTAATTTCTTTTTGTTTATGAAGTTTATGAGATGGATTAGCGTAAATCAGCATCTCCTCATAAAAAATGGGTTTTTCATTTATTTTTTCTTCTTTAAGTGGCGTTGCTAAAATTCCCACATCTATAAGATCTTTATGTAGCAACTTTACAATATTCTCGGTGGTTTGTTCAATCACTTTAATAAAAATATTTGGGTATTTCCTTTTATACCTGCCAATAAACATGGGTAAAAGATATGGTGCCATTGTAGGAATAATTCCGATACGTAACATTCCCGAAACCTGGTTTTTATGATCTTTAACGATGTTATTGATTTCTTCAGATTGCTTTAATGTTAATCTTGCCTGTTCAATAATAAGTTGCCCTACATCGGTTGGTATTAGCGGATGTTTGCTACGGTCGAAAATAATGATTTCAAGGTCTTCTTCCAGCTTTTTTATTTGCATTGAAAGCGTTGGCTGTGTGATAAAACAATTTTCTGCAGCACGACCAAAGTGACGATAAGTATCTACTGCAACAATATATTCTAATTGAGTTAAAGTTATCATTTCGGTTGTTGATTTTAAAAGCATAAATATAGAAAAAATCTATCTGATTTCTCTGACCTTTACTCTTTTTTGAGTTTTGTTAACAAACATTGAGTTGTATTACCAGATTGTTACAACATTTGCCGATACCATTCAAAACCGCCAACAGCAAGTGCGTGTGAAACATTCATCGATTTACAACCACCAGGCATTGGGATAAACACTTTGTAACCGGCCTTTTCAATAATTGCATCTGGTAATCCATATGATTCATTTCCAGCAAGAATTATAGCCTTTCTGGGAAGGTCAACATTAAATATATTTTTAGCTCCGTTGCAAGTTTCCAAAATTACAAGGCTAAATTCTTTTTCCAACACGGCAAAAAAGTTGTGATGTGAAATAAATTCCCATGTCATTTGTTCAAAAGAGAATCCGGATGTTTTCTTCAATTTTAACCTGCTAAACTCCGGTTTATCATTCACAAACATTACTTTTTCAGCGCCAATATTATGTGCCAAACGTATTATATTACCAATGTTTCCGGGATTTGTAATTTCCCAACCTGCCAGTATTAATTGAGTGTCAAATGAATTAAAAGTTTCATTTTCACGAAAGAAATCTACAGAATTAGTATTCATAAAAGCCATATATCATTTCACGGATAAAATAGTAATTTTGCATTAAACATTAAAAAATATGAAGTTTTTATCGGCAACTATAATAGTCACTCTCTTTAATCTTCCTTATTTCCTGTGGCCCATCTGATGAGGACAAGGCTCGTGTAAAATTGAATTATGCAAAAACATTGGTAGAAAATGGTGACACTGCAAAGGCATTAATTCAACTCGATAGCATTCCTATATTATATCCAAAATCGGTTTATGCAACTAATGCTGCAAAAAACATGGCTAATGAAATTAATTTCGATCTTCTTCAAAAATATGAAGCTGAACTGGATTCATTAGAAATACAGAGTTAGTGAACTGGAAAAGAATCTTTGTGAAAGAAAAAACTGATATTGACCGTTACACCCGTTATATTCATAAACGACAAACTTTTGATCGTGCATGGGACCGATCATATATTCAGGTTCATTTAGATGAAACTGGGAATTGTACATCAGCAGTAATTATTACGGTAAAAACTGGTTGAATCATGTGGCATTACGAGTTTACGACGGAGATGATGATGCAAAAACCGATACAATTCCTCTGGGCAGCGTTTACAATCACCACAGCGATTTTCAGGGATTTAAAATGGGAAAAAGTTACTTACCGCGATGGCAAGGATAACGGCGTTATTGATTTTATTGCCAATAATACAGACCGACGATTAAAAGCCGTATTTCTTGGAAAAGAATATTATTATATCATTCTTGAAGATTATGACAAGATTGCAGTTAAAGATGCCCTTGCACTTTCGAAAGCGTTAAAAAAGCGCACCTAGATTAAAAACAAAATTGATGCGCTTTAGAAAAAAGATTAAATATTCAATAATCAATAAAATTCTTAAATTATTTCTTCCACATTTTCAGGAGGATTGGCAAGTACGGCTTTGTCACCATTTACCACAATCGGGCGTTGCAGTAATCTTGGATTTTCAACCAGAATTTTGATCCACTCTTCATCGGTAAGTGTTTTCCCCCGGTAATTATTTATGAATTCCTTTTCCTGTGTGCGCACAAAATAGAACGGGTTTTTGCCGGTTTTTGCAACAATTTCTTCCAGTTCCGATTCTGTGATTCCGTCAACAAGATATTTTTTGATTTCAATATCATACCCTTGTTCTTCAAGGTATTTCAAACCAGCCCTGCTTTTTGCACATCGCGGATTGTGATAAATCTTCATAATAATATGATGTTTATTTCGAATAAAATTATAATAATCTTCCTGAGCCCTGTATTTTTTTTCCGAATTTCCCTTGTTGTATTTATTCAGTAACTCTGGATCTAAAATACGTGCTTTAGTATTATCCATCAACTGGATGTGCAACATTTCCTTTAAAACATTTTTTATTTGTGGATCATAAATCGGACATGCAACTTCAATCCTTCGATTCAGGTTTCGTGGCATCCAGTCGGCTGATGAGATAAATATTTTTTCATCGCCATCGTTACCAAAAAGAAAAATCCTTGAATGTTCGAGGTACTTATCCACAATACTGATTGCGGTAATATTTTCTGAAAGTTCCCTGGTTATGCTTAACCCAAATATTCCACGAATAATCAACTGAATTTTAACGCCATGCTTCTCCGGCCTCAACAATTTTTTCATCATTTCAGGATCAATCAGACTATTCATTTTCGCAATCATTCGTGCTTCCTTGCCTTTTTTTGCCAGTTCTGATTTCATTATCAATGCATTCGTAAAAGAAATCGCGCATATTAAACGGACTAACAACCAAATGCTTGTAATTGAAATGCTTGTAGTTATGTTTAAAAAAATCAAACATATTTTCTACTTCATCGGCCAAACGCGGGTCAGAGGTCAATAATCCGTTATCGGCATAAATCTGAGCCGTTCCTTCATGAAAATTGCCGGTTCCGATATAGGCATAATTTTTAAACGATCCGTTTTCTTTTCGTTTTACCCAGGCCAATTTACAATGCACTTTCATACCCGGCACGCCATTAATAACATTAGCACCTTCTTCCTGCAATTTATTCGACCAGTAAATATTGGCTTCCTCATCAAAACGTGCCTGAAATTCAATAACTACGGTAACAATTTTCCCATTGCGAATAGCATTTAAAAGTGCATTTACCACTTTCGATTCACTGGCCACACGGTAAATAGTAATTCCAATTTCTTTTACCTGGGGATCAATGGCCGCTTCGCGAAGAAAATCGATAAAATGATTAAACGTTTGATACGGAAAATGCAACATAATGTCTTTGCGGCGAAGTACGCGTAAAACGCTTGTACTTGGCCGTAAATCTTTATGACGAAATGGGGGAAGTTTTGGATAATAATGTTTTTTCTTTCCAATTTCAGGAAAGTTCATAAAATCTTTATGATTGTGATATTTCGCCACCGGGAATGGCATTTTCTTCAGCATCAATTTTCATTTTTTTGAAAATAAAATCCTCTTAAATCTTCAGGCATTTCTCTGTCGTAAAGTAGATCGAACCGGTTTACCAATTTTTCTTTTTTTCAGGCTGCTGCTCATTTTCTCCATGAAACTTTTCGAAATATCATCATCGATATCCAGTTCAGCATCGCGGGTTACTTTTATTGTATAAGCTTGATATACATCAAAATCGAAGTAGAAAAACAGGTCGTTTAAACAAAACCGGATAACATCATCAATCATGATCACAAATTTCTTTCTTCCCATATTTGGGCAACACCAAAAAACGCGGAACTGAACGCCCGGGAATACGAATCAATGAATACGCAACATCGGTGGGATCTGATTTTTTTGTAAGTTTTACTGCCAGATAAGCAGAGCGATCGCGCAAATAAGGGAATTTATTTTTCTTGCTTAACATTATCGGAATAAGGTTAGGCAATACATTGTCGTAAAAATATTTTTTCACAAAAACTCCCTGTGCATGGTTCAATTCTTTTTCATTAATAAGAAATATATTATTCTCCTTTAGTTCGTCGAGTATATTCTTAAAAATCTCCTGAACCTTATTTTGTTGTTTAATAACAATTTCCTGAATTTTATCGTGCAATTCCCGCGGCGTATAATTCCCTAACAGATTTTCTTCATCTTTCCCAAAATCAACCATTCGGCGCACAGTTAGCCACCCTGACCCTGAAAAAATTCATCGAGGTTATTTGAGAAAATCCCAATAAAGCGAATACGCTCAAACAGTGGTGTATTCGGATCTTCTGCTTCCTGTAAAACGCGTTCGTTAAACGAAAGCCAGCTAATTTCACGATTGATAAATTCAGATCTAGAATACATAGATACATTTTCTAAATTATGAATTTTGCAATATCAGAAAAGCCTTTAAATTTTTCAAATAAAACAGCGATGTTTAAAAATTTATTGCCCACCAAACTGCATCAGATAAGCTTTTATAAACCCATCGATTTCGCCATCGAGAACTGCATTTACATTGCCGGTTTCATAACCGGTCCGAACATCTTTCACCATTTTATAAGGCTGCAACACATAGGAACGAATTTGAGACCCCCACTCAATTTTCTTTTTCTGCGATTCGATTTCCATTGTCTTTTCGCGGCGTTTTCGGAGTTCCATTTCGTACAACTGCGATTTTAGCAACCGAAGGCATTTTCTTTGTTTCCCAGTTGAGAACGGCTTTCTGTATTTTCAATGATAATTCCCGATGGCGCATGTCGCAAACGTACACCTGTTTCCACTTTGTTTACATTCTGGCCGCCAGCGCCGCCGCTTCTGAAGGTGTCCCAGGTAATATCGGCAGGATTAATTTCAATTTCAATAGTATCGTCAACCAATGGCGCCACATACACCGAAGTAAAAGAAGTCATTCGCTTATTTTGTGCATTAAACGGCGACAGTCTCACCAACCGGTGAACACCATTTTCGCTTTTCAGATATCCATAGGCAAATTCGCCCTCAATTTCGAGGATGCAACTTTTAATGCCGGCTTCATCACCCGCCTGCATATCAGCAATCTTTATTTTATAACCTTGTTTTTCCGCATAGCGGGTGTACATTCTGAAAAGCATTTCCGCCCAGTCGTTACTTTCTGTTCCACCTGCACCGGCATTTATTTTTAATACTGCCCCCAGTTTGTCTTCTTCATTGCGAAGCATGTTTTTTGTTTCCAGTGCTTCAACCTTTTCAATGGTTTCGGCAAAACTTTTATCCACTTCTTCTTCAGTGGCTTCATCTGCTTCAAAAAATTCATATAACACCAGAAAATCCTCAATATGTTGATTCACTATCATTAAATCCATCTGTCCATACTTTTATGGCACGGATATTTTTCATTTGGGCTTCGGCTTCTTTTGGATTATTCCAGAAATCGGGGTCCTGTGTTTTAAGTTCCTCTTCCTGTAATTGAATTAGTTTTGCATCGTAGTCAAAGATGCCTCCTTAGCGCATCCCGGCGCTCCAGCAAATCATCCAACTGGTCTTTAAAAATCATTACCTATTCACTTTAATAATGGAATGCAAAGATAGGAAGAATTCAGGGGAATTATATTTTAGATACTTCAGAAGTTGTCGTATAAATCTGGTTATTCTTTTGTACAATTCATAACCATTTGATTCTGAACTCCCCCTTATAAAAACTTTATCGCTTTTTTAATGTTTTAGTAGAAAATACTATATAAATGAAAATTATACCAAACATTTTAACCTGCCTGTTTATTAGCACTATTTTTATACAATCCTTAATGGCAAAACAAACCATAACAAGTAAGAGTACCAATTTTAGTTCTGCTAATGATAATTTCAGATTAATTGAAAAAAGTAAACCATCTAATACGGCTTGGATAAATTTCATAACCCAAAACGAAAAACAAAAATTAGAATCCGGAATACATTTACTTGATTCAATAATTAATTATGAATATATAAATGTTAATGATTCGGTAAAAAAACAAAAAACAATTATTGAATATGATATCCCTGAAAAAAAGACTACTACACTGAATTTAAGATGGGATAAGGGTAAAATGGAATGGTTGAAGGAGGGTAAAATTGTTGAAACGCTAAACGATGATGGTAATATTTTATCTTCAGAACGCTTTCTTTGGGATACTATAGAACAAAAATGGAAAAGCGGGCTTTGGTATTGGAGTGGCCATACAAGAAATAAATACAATCAAAATAGCCAGTTGGTAGAATCAATTGAATATTTTAACGATAAAGATATAGAAGGTTCAATATTTAATAAAACTACCTGGAGCTATGACGACAACAACAGAGAAATTTTATACTTGAATTATTCGATAACGAATAACGATTCAATATTAAAATTATCGACTGAGAAAAGTACCTTATACGAAGATAATGGGATGAAAAAGGTTATTATGTACAAAAATTGGGATTATGAACTTCACGCAATCGTAAACTCTACAAAAAACATTACAATACTAGATTCATTTGGGAATGAGGTAGAATTTGAATATTATGTTTGGGACAGCCACAAAGATGATTGGATTGAGAAATCAAAAACCACAAAACAGTACAACTCTGAGAACAAGGCCATTGAAGTACTTGACAAAGAATGGGATCCATTAAAAAACAAATGGATTAATGATCAGAAGAAAGAATTTGAATATAACCAACTAGGGGAAAAAATATTAACCAACGAATATTTTTGGCAGAGTGTTAGCGAGGAGTGGTATTTAATTGAAGCCTATAAAATTGAAGAAAAGAAAGCTGATTTTTTAGACTTTGATTTTATGGAAACATCTTATTATAAACATAATTCTGATTCTGATTTTATTCCCCATTTCCGTGACTATAGAAGATTTGACTCCGAAGGTCGTGAAACAGCTCTTGAAAATTACAAATGGAACAATGTCGAAAATATATGGGAATATGGAAGAAAGCACATAACTACATTTGACGATTTTAACAACACTACAACAACGCAAAACTATAGAGATAAAGACAAAACTATATGGGAATTAAGCTGGACATCATTCAAAAAATATGACAATCAAGGAAATCTGTTAATTTCTAAATCAATCAATAACGATCAAGATATTGGCTCTGGAAACGGTACCTATTATTTCTATTCAGAGAAGCAGACCATTTCATCATCGAACAAGAATCATAATCCGGGATTAGATTTCAATATATATCCTAATCCTAGCAATGGGATGATATATTTTAATGGATTTGAGAATATTTGGGTTTCCGTTTTGGTTTATAATATTGAAGGGAAAAAAATGTGGGAAACCACTGGTTTTGGAATCAACAAACTAAATCTAACTGGATATAAAAAAGGGATATATTTGATTCAAGTCAATACAGAAAACAATGTTTATTCAGCACGTTTAATTATAAAATAAAAAAATCTCAGGCTATTTCACCACCTCATTCAAATGCCGGTGAATCAGTTCGGGTTCAAAGCCACGGTTCTGAGTAAAACGGATTATTTGTCCCATTTTTTCGAATTTCTCTTTCTTTTTGATGGTTTTGGCTTTGTCTTTCATGGTTTTTATCAGCACCGAAATGTATTTTTCATCATCAATTGAATCCAATCCTTCTCTGATCAAACTATCCGGCAATCCTTTCATTTTGAGGTAATGCTTCATTTTTATTTTTCCCCATTTGTTTAGCCTGAATTTATCTGAAACATACGCTTTTACAAACCGCTCATCATCAAGAAACTTATCTTTTTGTAGTTTGGAAATAATCTCTTCAACAATTTCATCAACTAATTCGTACACCACCATTTTCCGTCTGATGTCTGTTGTACACTGTTCTGAACGACTGCATAGCTGTGCCATTTTTGAATAGGCTTCCTTAACAATTAATTCACGATTTTCCATGGTAACGAATTGATAATAATCTGAATTCATAAAATTAAGGAAAATTCCATGGCTTTCCTATAATTCGATAAAAAGGAATTTTATTCGTCAAAATACGATTTCTCAACTTTTACACCTGTAAAGAATTCTTCCAATTCAGCCAATGTTGATTCGGTTTTTTGCACATCACGAACGATTTCACCCTTTTCGAGAATGACGATTCGGGAGCAAACATCAGTAACATGGTCGAGATCGTGACTGGAGATCAAGATCGTTTTATTTTTTTGTTTGGCGTATTCTTTAATAATATTTCTCAACTGGTATTGCGAAGAAGGATCGAGATTGGCAAATGGTTCGTCTAAAATAATTACCTCTGTATTTCCCATTAAGGCCCCAACAACACCCACCTTTTTTTGATTTCCCTTAGAGAGGTCGCGAATGTATTTTTTCTTACCTACAATTTCGTCTTTAAAGAAATCAGTGAATTTTTCAAGAAAAACTTTTACATCGGTACTATTCATATTTCGCAACTCACCAATAAAATTAAAGTATTCATCTGGTGTGAGGTATCCGATGGTAAAGCTTTCGTCGATGTAGGCTGAAACCATTTCTTTCCACTCTTCGGATTTTGCCACAGGAATTTCGTTTATAATTACTTTCCCGCGGGTTGCCCTGATCAAATCGAGCAACAACGAAAATAAAGTAGTTTTCCCTGCACCATTATTTCCAACCAAACCAAAAACTTCACCTTTTTCAATGGTTAATTCTGAAATATTCAAAACGGTTGTTCCGCTATATTCTTTTTGTAAGTTGATTGCTTTTATCATGATTTGTTTGCTTTTTTAATTTTTCATTTTGAATTTAATTGCTCAGGAAGCTTTATACCCCGCTATCATTTTATGTTTCCTTTTCAAATATTGCCCGGTAAAATAGTCGATCAATTTTGGATGCAGAATAATACCGATTAATCCAAGTGAACCAAGAACGACATAGGCAGCAATGTTTCCAAAAGCAAAAACCAGGAGGCCATAAACGGCTAACGGACCTAACAAAATTGGAAATGAGATAAGAAAGTGTGTTGCGCTCATTCCCTGGTAATTAAAACTTGCCCGCTGATCGAGATCAATTGATTTTTTACTATTCAATCCAAGGCCAAATATAACCCAGGAATTAACACCTATATTATAAAGCATAACCGCCAAATGAATGTACCAGACTTTCGGAGATACAAACATGTATCCCAATGAGAGCAAATAAAAAATAATATTGGTTGTTGCCATTAAGAAAAATGCAGACTGCAACACCTGTTTCATTTTAACGTTTTGTGCCATCAATAACGGATAGTAGCGACTATGCCAAGCCGGGAAAAACTGTCCGTACATCATTCCAAAAACACCGGTCATAAACATTCCACCAAGAACATAAAGCGCCTCAGGAATATCTTTCACATCGGCATCCTGATAAAGTAGCAATCCATAAAAAATAAAAATCACAGACATAAAAGCAGTCTGTCGGGGGCGTTTATTCCGGGTTATCATTTTCAATTCAAGCGACAGCATTTTACCATATTCACCTACCTGGGTCAACCATGTAAAATCGTAAGCTTTACCTTCTTTCTTTTTCTGCGACAATTCATCGGTATAAAACCTGCTCCATAAATATTGTTGATTAAACAGGTAGAGCAAGACAATAAGCAATGGAAATAATAAAACCAGTGCAGGTTGTGTA
This sequence comes from uncultured Prolixibacteraceae bacterium, assembly GCA_963849775.1. Lineage (GTDB taxonomy): Bacteria > Bacteroidota > Bacteroidia > Bacteroidales > Prolixibacteraceae > Draconibacterium. Next base: position 131,903 of record CAWKIX010000022.1, read on the forward strand.
ATTACACCATCGAATATTTTTCCAAAAGCAGCATTTATATCAAAAATACCAAAATAGTTAATGGCAATAATACCTGCAGCCATTCCAATAAATCCATAGAAAATAACATTCGATTCGTTGGTTCGCCATTTGATATAAATAGCAAGAAAATGATCGACAAAAATCATTAATAATAGCGAAACAAGCCAGGCTGCCAGTGTTGCACCTGCTAATTCGTTAACAGCAATTTTAAATACAAAAGGTAGCAATAAGAACAGTGGAAGTACATTGAAAAAGGTTAACACTGATTTATTCAGCATGTATCGCGCAATACGTTTCCGTTTAATCGGAAGGACGAGGAATGGCTGAAACCCAAAAGTTGGAAGTCCCTGCATCATTACACGAATAATTAGGTCAAAACCAACATAATTAAATATCAACCTGTTAAAAGACTTCCATTCTATTTGGTTCTCCCGAAAGTTGCTCTGCAATCTGAAATCCGAAGAACGTTCCAACCAACGAAAAATAAATGGCAAGAAAAATAAGAATGCCTTTTGTAGCCATGCTCTTATTTAAGGTTGCAGATCGCACGAATTCGCGCCAGGCAAAATAGATTAAGTTTCGTTTCATCTCATTAAATTGTTTATTTCATTTGTATTCGATGTAACTCTCGATGAATTTCAATTCTTTTATTTGTGAATTTAAAGAATGAAAATTCATGTTCGTTTCATATTTTAGAATTAGAACAGGACACAAGAATCAAGACACAAGACAAAGAATATTAATCATTCTTGTCTGTCTGCAGTAGACAGAATAGTGTTTAAAATTTTTAATCTTGATCGTTTCACATTTTAAGTAGAAATTCTTTATAGTTTGTAAGCTCAAATGTTCGAAAAGTTACAAAGCAAATTCAGGAAATTGTTCTTTAAAATGTTCTTTTATTTTTTCTGGGACATAAAACAATTCACCAAATGTTGCAATGGTAAGTGCAACAATAATTAAAGAAATAAAAACAATTCCAATACTGTTTTGTAAAAATGGTGCATTTAAAATATTTCGGATATTTATTAATTGTAACGGAACCTGAGACAAAAATAACTGATGTGTACTGAACTCTTTTTTTAACTGCTCCAACAGCATAAATTTCTTTCCGTTAGTTTTCGGGTTATTGTATTTTTTAGGAAAAATCCTGAAATAATAATAGAAAACAAACAATGTCAATAATCCAAAATATGGTCACGATAATCCAAAGATTATTTTCTACGACTTTAAAGTGCCGTTGCCATAACAAAAGTGTATGCAAATGTCATCACAATTTTAGGCCAGCTAAAAAATTCCAGTAAGTATTTCCAAATTAACCGATTGTATCTTCGTGCCAGTTCTTTTTGTTTTTGCTCCTTTATTTTGCTAAAACCGGTAACTCCAAATTTTCTGAAAGTGTTGTGCAATGCCTCTTCGAATGAAAGTTCAGGTTTAATCTCCCATTTTTCTTCAATTGAAGAAGCCAAATGATCGACCAATTCGACCTGCAAATCATAATGAAATACATAGTGATCACGACAAAATTTAAATAGCTTTTTGGTTTCTTCAGTTGTTATCGTTCGATTCATTGGCTGATTATTTTACAAACTTAGGGAATTCTTCGATAAAATGTTCTTTTATTTTTTTGGGGAGATAAAACATATTAGCGTAAAGTAATACACTCGAAAACACAATGAAGAAAGATAGAATAGCTAATGAAATCTCGCTTTCAAAAACCTTGTCATTTATTGAATTAAAAAAGATTCGCAAGAGATTTGGTAGTTGCACTAATATAATGACATAATATATTACCTGATTTTGTATGGAAACCAATAGTAACAATTTTCCCGATGGATTCTTAATCTTGTATTTTGGGTAAAAAAAGATGAGATATAAAAGGAAAGCAACTAAAACGAAACCAAAATAAAATACGATTAGTGATTTCACTTCGTTCCCAAGTTGAAAAAGAATAAACAATCCCAGCGTAAACGTAATTGTTATAAGTAATTTGGGCCATTTGTAAAATTCGACAAAATATTTCCAAAGCAGAATATTATACTTGCGACCAACTTCCTTTTCTTTTTCGCGAGCCATTTTTGTGAAGTTACTTTTCCCAAATTGTAATACTGCATTTTTCAATGCCTGCTTAAATTCAAGTTCAGGAGTTTCTTCCCACTTCTCCTCTATTAGTGAAGCCAGGTGGTCGACGATCTCAATTTGAACATCGTAAAAAATAACGCCATAATTCTTACAGACTTCAAATAATTTTTCGGTTTCTTTTTGGTTGATTGTTCGGTTCATTTATGCAAGTTTTGGGTTTAACAAGACATCCATGTTCTGGATAAATGATTTCATTTCCTTCAACAAATTCACTGTCTCTTTTTTCCCGTTTTCTGTTAGAAAATAATATTTTCTTGGGCGGTTATTTACCTTTTTTATTTCTACACTCAACAAACCTTTTGCTTCCAGTTTATGCAATGTTGGGTAAAGTGCACCTTCTGTAATTACCAGGTCGCCTGTTGTAATTTTTTCAACCTCGCGGGTAATCTGGTAACCATACATTTTCCCTTTGTCGTGCAAAAGTTTAAGTACTATTGTCGAAAGACTTCCTTTATACAATTGATTTTTCTGCATAATCAAAAGTAGAAAAAATATGCATACCTAAGTATCTTATGTGTATGTTTTTAAATCATTTCCAATTATCTACCTAAATAAATTTACTGAACCTGATAGTTAATAAACACAAAATAAGATGTGGCTAAAGCCTTATTAAACAACTACTTAATTATCCGTCAGCTAAAGCTGAAGGCAATACAAACCAAACAAATCGTTTTATTTTACATTTTTGCCGTTCACTTTAGTGAACGGATACTGTATGGTGTAAGAAATGGGTTTAACCCACATCATTATAGATAAAAAGCTTATTATCTAATTGCCCAATTCAATAAATCTATTCCAGAACATCTGTCAGCACCACCCCATCTTTAAAACGGTAAACATGTCCATCCAAATCGAACATTTCAACCAAAGCAACATAAACGCCAAGTGGTTGTCTTTGTCCGGTTTCATCGGTTCCGTTCCAAATAAATTCATCAGAAGTTCCCAGGATTTCATTTTGTGCCAGTTGAATTATCTGTCTTCCTAATGCATCAAAAATCCAGCTATTTATCACATAACCTGGTTTTTCAGTTTGGATTTTAATTCGGTAATCATCATGATAACCATCGTTGTTTGGTGAGAATGATTCGGAACTAAACTTCACTTTGGGTTTTTGAATGTTTTCATGAAGTACCTGCGAATTTTCATATCCCGGCGTAGCATAACCCGATTCGGTAGATGCGGAATGCCAGTTATTTGGATCGTTGGTCAAACCATTTATTTCAGTTCTTTCCAATGAAATTCCTTCCACATCTTTTAACAACGGATGATGCAAAGCTTCAGAGTAATACAAATCATCAATAATTTGCAGATTTTCGTTCAGCAAAACCACATAATCGTCGCCATTATTATACGATGGCATTTTTGCCACCTGCTGAAAACAATCATTGCATTTAATTGAGTAATAAGGAAAAACACCGTTTGTATCAACAGTTAACGCTATATAACTTTTTGGCTGAATCAAATATTTATCTCCTCCCAGCGAATAAATTTGTGTTAATTCCAAATCGTTATCACGCGAGGCAAGAAATAGTTTATTTAATGGAAATTCATTATCTGATTTATTATAGATTTCGACAAAATCACTGGCATCAGGAAAAGGATTAAACAGAACCTCATTGATAACCAAATCACCCGGGAGCGCCGGTGGGTATTCTTTTTCTTCAGCCGAAACCAAAATTTCGTCAAGTATAACTTTATCAGCAGAATAAAAATTTACAATGTGAATAATAATTTGTAAGGTGCTTCCTGTAATTCCTTTTTGCTCTGCAATTACAGAACCCCAGTTTCCGAAGTTTTCTGCATTTGTTTCAAATGGACATTTCTGCACCGTTATCAACTTTGTAAAATGCTTTTAAATATTTGGTTTCTTCATTCGCACCGCTTCCTGTTTCATTTGCTTCCAATTGAATATTCACTTTTTCAAAAGATGAAATATCAATCCATTCACTTTTCCAAACCACTTCTCCATTTATATCTCGGCATTCAAATCTTCCTCCCGAAGTGGAAACCGTTTTTGCATAATCATCTGGATCCACCGGGAACATATTAGCATAATCAAGTGTCCATGATGAAATCCCTTCAAAATCGGTTTTGATATAATCCGCATCAGGACTTCCCCAAACTCCTTTATCAGGAATAAGAAAATGTTCCGACCAGATTTCTTGTGCCGAAATGGAATTGAACAACAGTAACAGCATGAATGTTAATAATTTGGGAATATTGTGGGTCATAATATTATCATTAAAACCAAAATATTAACTTTGGCGAAATTTTAACAAAAAGAGTTTCAATTTAATAAAAATTTTTAAGGTATGAAAGTTGCAATTGTTGGTGCAAGCGGAGCAGTAGGACAGGAATTCCTCCGCGTGCTGGATGAGCGGAATTTTCCGCATGATGAGTTAGTTTTATTTGGGTCGGCGAGAAGCGCCGGTAACGTGTATGAATTCAGAGGTAAAAAACTAACAGTTAAGGAATTAAAACATGGCGACGATTTTAAGGATATCGATATTGCATTAACATCTGCAGGAGCTTCTATTTCAAAGGAATTTGCAACAACCATTACCAAATACGGGGCAATTATGATCGATAATTCAAGCGCATTTCGTTACGACGATGATGTTCCACTGGTAGTTCCCGAAGTGAACCCGGAAGATTCGACAAATCGCCCCCGAAATATTATTGCGAATCCTAACTGTTCAACCATACAAATGGTGGTTGCACTAAAAGCAATTGAAACATTGTCGCACATAAAAAGAGTTCATGTTGCTACATACCAGGCAGCCAGCGGCGCAGGTGCCCAGGGAATTGCAGAACTGGAACAGCAGGTACAGGAAGTGGCAAATGGGAAAGAGGTAACAGTAAATAAATTTCAGTACCAATTGGCAATGAATATAATTCCGCAAATCGATGTTTTCCTTGAAAATGATTATACCAAGGAAGAGATGAAAATGAACTGGGAAACAAAAAAAATTATGCACACCGACGCTGAAGTAAGTGCCACCTGTGTGCGAATTCCGGTTGCCCGGGCACATTCTGAAGCCATTTGGGTTGAAACAGAAAGGGCGCTTTCGGTTGAAGAAGTAAAAACCGCATTCAATAATTTCAAAGGAATAACAGTTGTTGATAATCCGGCAGAAAAAGAATATCCAATGCCACTGTTTGTTTCCGGCAAGGATGATGTTTATGTGGGAAGAATCAGAAAAGACATTGCAAACCCGAACGGCATTATATTTTGGTGTGTTGGCGACCAGATTAAAAAAGGAGCTGCATTGAACGCCGTTCAGATTGCAGAATGGCTGATCGCAAACGGCGATGTAAAATAATCAGAAACTTAATTCACTTTAATTTATAGGAAGCCCGCAAAACACGGGCTTTTTTTATATCTTAAGTGTATCAAAATTCAGATTTAGAAGAAGATGATGGAAAATATAGAAAAAGTTGAATTACGGCAATTAAATATTGATGATTACGAAGAGTTGTATAAATCGTCGCAGGAAGCCTATCCAAACTGGAAGGAAGATTACTGGGAAAAAAAAGATATTAAAAAACTGGTACGAATTTTTCCTGATGGACAGTTTGCAATAGTAGTTGACGATGTGGTGGTTGGATGCGCACTATCCATTATTGTGAAATATGAATTGTTTGGCGACGATCACACATACGAAGAAATTATTGGCCGGTACAGTTTTAACACACACAATCCGAAAGGAAACACATTGTATGGAATTGACGTTTTCATCCGGCCTGATTTACGAGGTATGCGACTGGGTAGACGCCTTTATGATGCGCGTAAGGAATTGTGCGAGAGACTTAATTTAAAAGCAATTGTGTTTGGTGGCCGAATTCCAAATTATTATAAATATGCTAATGAATTTTCGCCAAAAGAATACATTCAGAAAGTGAAATACAAGGAGATTGATGATCCGGTTCTGAATTTTCAGTTATCAAATGATTTCCATGTAAAGAAGGTTTTAAAAGGCTACATGCCAGGCGACAAGGAATCGGAGGAATATGCAGTGCTTTTGCAATGGGATAATATTTATTACCAAAAACAATCTGATAAGGCAAGTGGTTACAAATCGGTAGTGCGGCTTGGATTAATACAATGGCAAATGCGTTTGTACAAAAATATTGATGAGCTGTTTACACAGGTTGAATATTTTGTTGATGCAGTTGCCAGTTACAATGGCGATTTTGTGCTTTTCCCTGAATATTTTAATGCACCGCTAATGGCCGATTATAATCATTTGGGTTATGCAGAGGCAATTCGAAAACTTGCAGCCTATACGGAAGAAATAAGGGAACGTTTTATTCAGCTGGCCATATCATATAACATTAATATTGTAACCGGAAGTTTCCCTTTGATTAAAGATGATAAATTGTATAATACCGGTTTTTTATGTCGAAGAAACGGAACATACGAATCCTATGTGAAAATTCATATTACGCCTGATGAAATAAAAACATGGGGTCTTTCGGGTGGCGATGTTATTGAAGTATTTGAAACGGATTGCGGACCGATTGGCGTTCTTATTTGTTACGATGTTGAATTTCCTGAACTATCAAGATTACTGGCATTACAAGGAATGAATATTTTGTTTGTTCCTTTTTTAACAGATACTCAAAACGGTTATTCACGCGTGCGGTATTGCGCCAGGGCAAGAGCAATTGAAAACGAGTGTTACGTTGTAATTGCCGGATCAGTAGGAAATTTACCCAAAGTTGAAAATATGGATATTCAGTTTGCCCAGTCAGTAGTATTTACTCCAAGTGATTTTTCTTTCCCTGCAAACGGAATAAAAGCCGAAGCCACGGCAAATACTGAAATGATATTGGTTGCCGATGTAGATCTTGACCTTTTGAAAGAGTTGCATACTTTCGGATCGGTTCGCAACCTTAAAGACAGAAGGACAGATTTATATTCGCTTAAATTAAAACCATCGAAAAAATCCTGAGTTAAATATTATGGGTTTTCATTCCTCTTCCTGGTTAAGGTCGAACAGATAATCATTAAAAGGAAAACGTTGCGAATGAATTTTTTTCACTTCGTTGTATAGTAACTCCTTAAACTCCTCAATGTTCTTTTTTTCCTTTGCTGAAATAAACAAAGAAGGTATATTATTTTTAGCCATCCACGATTTTTCCCACTCCTCCAATGTTATATTCTCCTTTGTTCGCGGACTTAAATCATCCTCATCCTTTTCAACATAGCTAAAAGCATCAATTTTGTTGAAAACATAAATGGTTGGTTTATCTCCCGCATCAATTTCTTTGAGGGTATTATTCACAGTTTCAATTTGTTCTTCAAATCCCTGGTGAGAAATATCAACAATGTGTAATAATACATCTGCTTCCCGAACCTCATCAAGTGTTGATTTAAATGATTCCACAAGACCATGAGGCAGCTTCCGAATAAACCCAACGGTATCGGCCAACAAAAAAGGAAGATTTACAATTACAACTTTTCGAACGGTAGTATCCAGTGTTGCAAATAGTTTATTTTCAGCAAAAACCTCTGATTTTGCCATCATATTCATAATGGTAGATTTCCCCACATTGGTATAGCCAACCAGTGCTACGCGCACAAGTTTACCCCTGTTTTTTCTTTGGGTCGCCTTTTGCTTGTCAATTTTTTTAAGTTGTTCTTTTAAACGGGCAATTTTATCCAGAATAATCCGGCGGTCGGTTTCAATTTGTGTTTCACCCGGGCCACGCATTCCAATACCACCTCGCTGACGTTCAAGGTGAGTCCACATTCGTGTTAACCGTGGAAGCAGATATTGATACTGCGCCAGTTCTACCTGTGTTTTGGCATGGGCAGTCTGCGCCCTTTTCGCAAAAATATCAAGGATTAAATTGGTGCGGTCAAGAATTTTACAATCAAGTGAGCGCTCTAAATTCCGAAGTTGAGTTGGTGTCAACTCATCGTCAAAAATAACGGTATCGGCTTCCACCATTTTTATATATGAAGCAATTTCTTCCAATTTGCCACTTCCAACAAATGTAGCTGTATTCGGGATATCTAATTTTTGAGTGAATTTTTTTAAAACAACGGCGCCTGCAGTATCTGTAAGAAATTCCAGTTCATCCAAATATTCCATTGCCTGTTTCTCGTCCTGACCACCGTTAATTAACCCAACCAACACGGCTTTTTCTGTAACCGGAGCTGTTTCTATCATATTTTCCTGTTTATAGCATAAAAAACTCCTGATCCAGAAACTGAATCAGGAGCTTAAATATTTTCTGAAATCTCTTACTGTAGTACGAAATTTATAGGAACGGTATAAGAAACATTTACCGGTTTCCCACGTTGCATTCCAGCTTTCCATTTAGGCATACTGTTTACAACACGAAGTGCTTCCTTATCCAGTGATGGGTCAACGCCCCTTGCTACTGCCGCATTTGAAACTGATCCGTCTTTTCCAACCACAAATGAAACATATACTTTACCCTGAATACCATTTTCCTGGGCAATTGTAGGATAATTTACGTTTTTCCCCAACCATGTTCTTAGCGCTGCTTCACCACCAGGAAATTCAGGCATATCCTCAACAATAAAGAATACCTCTGCCTCATCTTCTTCTTCTTCCTGTTTTGCAACAACTACAGGAGCCACAACTATTGTATTATCGTCAGCCTCGGTATCTTCAATTTCAAGCTCATCTTCAATTTCAACATCATTATCAACAATGTTTAAAACCTCAACTGTTGCAGGTGGCGGTGGTGGCGGTGGTTTAACTTCCGGTTCACGGGTAATTGGAATCATTTCTTCCTCAACAGCCTGCGCCTGAATAGCTCCCAAATCTTCTGCCTTCTTCGGCTTTGATGTCCACTCAAAAGCCAAAAGTGTTATCCCTAAAGCAAATACCAAACCAAGCAAAAAGAAAAAATTCTTTTTACTTTCCAGATCTGCTTTGTTTGATTTTTTCAATTCCATAATAAATATCTGTTTTACATTTTTTTAACAATCTTTATACCCTAAAAACGGGGCTTAAAGATAAAAAATAATTGTCAATTGCAAATTAAAATTTTTCTGATTTGCAATTTTCAATGTAGTTCAACACTCCAATATCAATAGTACATTATATTTCATTGTTCTTTGATCTTTAAAACGATCAGTATATCTTTTAAAACACCTGAAAAAAATAAAGAACGAATTATTTAAGTACCTTTCTTTAAAAAATTAGCCACAAAAACTTTACCAGAAAAGCGTTAAACTAAAGCACGAGAAAAAATATTTTTATATTTGCAACGCAAAAAGGGGGATTAGCTTCCCGATAAATCGGGACAGGCAACTTCGCTAATCCATAAAGATTGTTGAAGTTATATAAATTTTGGGGGATTAGCTCAGTTGGCTAGAGCGTTTGACTGGCAGTCAAAAGGTCATCGGTTCGATTCCGATATTCTCCACTGAAAATGAGAGAGTTGCAATACGTGTTGCAGCTCTTTTTGTTTTGATACATACCAGATACATACACTGTCGACCTTAAAAGAATATAAAAGTCAAACATAGGAATTGTAAAACCACAGAGATTTTTTTCAAAAATTGTTAGTATAAAACAAAAAATAGCTGCCAATATCATTCCATTAATAAAACAAATATGAACTTGTAACGTTGACTTATACTGCTACCAAATAGCAGTTTGTAAAAAAAATACATTACAGGTTTTCACAAAACTGAGTAAAGCAGAAGAAAAAATAAGACTCTATTATTCATAAGGTTTTGGAGGATTAATGTATATCTGCTGGTGTTCACTCCATTTCTTTCCAATACAGAAAACAAGTAAGGAAAAATCCTTCTCTCAAATGCTTCTATTTCAATACCCTTCAAGATCAGATTCACAACACAACAGCACATAAACTTACAAAGAGAAGCACATACTTAAGTCATACATTACCCAAGCATAGCCATACACAACCATCCATATAATTTCATTTTCTTATTAGTTAAGTTTGCTTTCAGATAACTAAAAAGAGTTATAAAAAGAAAACGAAAGCGGCTTTCGTTCATTATCTAATTTTAAAATAGAAAAAATGAACGAATTAAAAATTGAAGAACGGCTCGACAGAATAGAGCGACTAATAATTTCAAATAAAAGGGTATTAACCTTTGACGAGGCTTGTGAGTATACAGGTATTTCCCGAAGTTATTTATACAAACTAACTTCGTCGGGTGTAATTCCATTTTCAAAACCCAATGGAAAGGTTATCTTTTTTGATAAGGAAAAGTTAAATAAATGGTTGCTCAAAAATGCTCGCAAATCGCTAGATGAAATTGAAGAAGAAGCCTTGAACTATAATATGAAAAAGAAATAAAAGCATAAACATTACATTTTATAATTTATTTTATTTAATCCGAAAATCTATGATTGTTTTATAAGGTCTCTTTTCGAAATCATTTGCCAAATGAAATCAAAAGAAACCGATTTTTTACATGTCCAAATAAACCGGGAAAAATAATAAGAAGTAAATAGCAGGATATGTGAAACTTCTGCTTCAATTGAAGATAAGGAAATTTGGCAGGATAGTAATGAGTTAGCTGAATTGCTTAAAATAAGTACAAAAACTCTTCAACGTCTCCGAAAAGATAACCTGATTGGTTATTCCATCCTGCTGGGAAAATGTCTTTACTGATTGTCTGATATAGAAGAATCACTGCGGGAAAGGTTAATCCCAAGCAACCCAAAAACACTGGAAGACTTTCGTAAAAAATATATGCTCTAAAGCAACAAACTATTTTAAAATTCAACATCATGCTGTACATCGACAAATTGCCAACGCGCCATAGAGCGAGCTTCCAGAACCTATTTTTGCAACCATCGTTTCTCAAATTCTGTGGTCAAATCCATGATTTGTTTATTGATTGCAACCAATTCGAAGGTTGCTTTTTCGAGTTGATATAGGAATGCCAATGCCTTTTTTTCGGTAAAAGTGTTCTTTATGGCTTTTGTAACCTGGTTATAATTCACCCCAATTGCCCGGAATTGAGAGTAAAAAGAGGTAAGGCGCATGTAATAGTCCATTGTTCCTTTATCAATTTTTACAACTTTAACCGGCTTTTCAAATAGAGTTGCCGTAATAAAATGTGCTTTTACATCCATTCCCGATGCTTCATAAAGGGATAAAAAACGGGCATTATCAACATCATTTAAACTAATTGCATACCGGTGTTTGCATGGGTCTTTCTTGGGCTTCCGCCCTCCTTTGTGTATTTTTTTCTTCTTCTGTTGCCATTTCCTTCATTCTTAATCGCATTAAACTTTATCCGAATTCTTAATCAAAAATCCCCGACTTCGGAGGGTGATTTTCCCCAACGGGGCAAGTGGTTCCGAGTATCTCGGAACGTTTTGAGTTACTCAAAACACAACTTGCCGTGTGCCAATGCACACCGTTGTTAGCGTTGATTATTTCTAATGCTTGCCTTAACATTTTCGAGAGCTCATATTTCTTCTTAAAATTCTTCATGGGGCAAAGTTACAGGGGCATTCTGAATAGTAATTATGCTGAAATCAGCCAAAAGAAGACAGTTGAAGTCAAGTAATTCCAGGTAGTTGAAAAATAGGTTTGAACATGGTTTTTCTCCGTTCATTTGCATAACATATTGCTTGATTATTTGAGTGAATGAATAAATAGGTATCCAATTAATGGAATGAACGAGCAAACAAATGAATAGGCATTTAATAGCTCAAAAGCTCAATTGGTTGAACGATAAAACAATATAGCGCTTGAGCAATCAAACAATAACATGCTTAAACGTTAAAACGCTTAAACAATTATCCAGGCAGTTAATCATGTAAACGTGCAAGTCCTTGGGCGAACAATTAATTGGGCGTTAAGGCAAACAAGCAAAAAAAAATTGTACAACCATAAAATAATAGGAGATGAAAAAAGAGACTTTATTTATTGCTTTCAGCACCCAAAAAGGAGGTGTGGGCAAAACAGCATTTACCGTATTAATGTCGAGTTATTTGCACTACGTTAAAGGTTTGGAAATTGCCGTTATCGATTGCGACTACCCGCAGCACAGCATTGTTGAAATGCGGCAACGCGATATGGAATTAGTGATGAAAGATGACTTTTACAAACAGATGGCTTACGAGCAATTTAATTCGCTTAACCTGAAAGCGTACCGGGTTGAAAAGAGCCAACCGGAAGAGGCCATTTCAACAGCAGAAAGAATAATCGGGCAAGCCGATAAAAAACCGGATATTATCTTTTTCGACCTGCCCGGCACACTCAACAGCAAAGGGGTTGTAAAAACCCTGGCTTCAATGGATTATATTTTTTCTCCCGTAAGTGCCGCCCGTGTGGTTTTGGAAAGCACCCTAAAATTCGCCACCATGCTCAACGAAAACCTGATAAGCGTAGGCAAGGGCAACATTAAGGGCTTGCACCTGATTTGGAACATGGTGGATGGCCGTGAAAAAAACGAACTTTATGAGGTTTACGAAAATGTGATTGGCGAATTGGGTTTAAGTATTCTCAAAACTTTTATCCCCGATTCAAAACGGTTCCGCCATGAACTTTCCGTGAGGCACAAACCGGTGTTCCGTTCCACCTTGTTCCCTGCACACAAAAGCGTATTAAAAGGCAGCAACCTTGACGTTCTGGCAAAAGAAATCCTGCAAACAATAAAACAATAAAACAATAAATACCATGGTACGAAAAAAAGTTAATGCGGATGATATTGATGAAGAATTCCTGATTTCCACAATTAACAACGACAAACAGGTATCTGAACATACCAAGGAAACAGGAAAACCAAAGCAACCGGTAAAAAAGAATCTGCTGCAAAAAGAGTATCTGTCTTTGTTTATCCATCAATCCGAAAGTAAAGCAAGGTCGGGAAAACTGGTGCCTGTCCGTCCGGAATACCACGAAAGGATCCTAAAAATAGTCCGAATAATTGCCGGGGATGAAATCTCAATTTTCAACTATATCGACAATATACTGACCCATCATTTTGAGGAATTCCAGGAGGAGATTATCAAAAACTATGAGGAGAAAAACAAGGATATTTTTTAATGAAAACATATTGCCATGTTTGAGATATTAGCCTTTGCAGCTTTACTTTTATTATTCCGGCTTTTAACCAGGCCAAAGAATAAAAAGAAAGGTTTTGTTGCTGATGAAAAAGAAAATGTTTCAAGGAAGCAACACTATACAAGCATTATTGGGGCGAGCCGGTTTGTTATGGATTCTGCACAACGAAAACCTACAGAGATTAAGGATTCGCTTCCTGACTTAGCTGAAAAACTGGATATTGAAATCCCGCTGGACTATGAACCAAATAACATTGATTTATTAGAAGAGCAGAAAGAACTGGAAAGGCTTGGTTTGCAAACCGGCTATTCCTCAAACATAACGTTCGATGAAATGATGGCAGTGGTAAATGAAGTTGGTAACGAACAAACTATATCCTACCCCGAAACTGGAAAATTGTTTTACGAAAATGAAAATACTGATTGGGTGAAACAACTGGCATCTTCTAACGAAACCAGTGGAAAGCGAATTGCTTCTTTGATTGATTTGCATTTGGGGAGGCTGGCACAACCTGAAAAACTAATCCAACCCAAAAACGATGAATTGAGGAGGTTTGATATTGGGGAGTATGTGAGATGAAATTGAGTTTGTTAAATTGAAATGCCAAAAATTATTGAAAATAGGTTGATAAAAGAATTCAAGGATAAAGGCTCGTTTACAAGAAAAGAGCTTTCCGATTTCTTCAGAGAGTTTGAGCCGGACCTAAAAGAAGGCACATTGGCATGGAGAATCTATGACTTAAAAAACAGGAATATCATAAAACCGCTTATGCGTGGACTTTATTCCATTTCATTTAAACCTAAGTACAATCCCGAAATATCACAGGAGCTTTATAAAATTGCAGGTAAGATAAGTTCCCAGTTTGCGGATATTAAGTATTGTATATGGGAAACAGAATGGTTAAACGAATTCTCCCAGCATCAATCGGGCAAAAAGATAATTTTGGTTGAAGTGGAGAAAGAATTTGTCGAATCGTTTTACTACGACCTGAAAGATAATTGCAAAAACGCCATTTATCTGAATCCTGACGAAAAAGCAATTAACTTTTACATCTCGGAAAGTAACCAGCCTTTGATAATCAAAAATTTAATAACCCGGTCTCCAATCGACAAACGGACTGAAAGGAAAATAGAAGTTTACACACCTTTGCTTGAAAAAATATTGGTTGACCTCTTTGCCGAAGAAAAACTTTTTTATTTATACCAGGGCAATGAATTGGTCCACATCTTTGAAAATGCGATAAAATCCTATACTGTAAACTTCACAAAACTACTCAGTTATGCAAGAAGAAGGGAAAAAGAAGAGGGAATAAAAATGATTTTAACCAATAACATTCCCCACCTCGTAAAAGATATAATTCATGATTAAAGAAAACTGTTTTACAGAAGAATGGCTCGATACATTCAAAAAACAAGCCACCCATAAACGAATAGATAAAATCATTCTCGAAAAAATGATTTATGCCCTGCACTTGCTTGAACAATTAAGGGCGAGTGGATTGGACTTTACGTGATAAAAAAGGAAGATTGTTTGCCAAATCTGAAAGACCTGACCTTGTTTATTGTCCATGGATTTCCTGTATTTTTGCTGATAAAATTAGATGGGGAAACACAATAGGGCTTTTAATAATCAACTATCGAAAATATGTCAGAACAGACCTTGAAATAGTAATCGTTTCTTTTTCAGAAGCCATTATTAATCAGAAATCTTAATCCAGGCTTTTTGCTTCTTTTTCACCGCTTAGGCTCATGGAAAAAGAAGCGGGGCGAAAATCGCCCTGCAATCAAAAAATTGGAATATTTATTACATTTTCAAATGCTTAACAAGCCTAAATACAAAGCAATAATGACACAAACCATCAGAGTAAATCCAATAATTACTAAAAGCATATTCAGTGATAAACAAATCAGAAACATTACACCGATATAAGCTAAAATACACCATCCTAAACTCAATCCTGTTACATAAGAAGCAACGGCTGCAACGGCAAGTCTGAATATCCATCTAACCGGTAATTTGTGCAATAAATTTTTCATAGCATTTGATAAAAAAGTTGATTAGTAAACCAAATCTCCACCAAATTTGAAAGTGATAATATCCCTATGGATGCTTTCAATCAGGTGATGAATCGAAGCATCATCGGCAATATCCACACCTTTCTGAAACGCCCTTTTTTCAATCGAGCTATAAATCGAACAACTTTTATCTTTGTGCACCACCACATGCACCTGATTTTGAAGAAAAAACTCAAAATCAGTTGAGTATTCAGCCTCTTTAATTTTTACAAACCTTTGTTTCAAAATCGGGAAATTCCCCTTCAAACCTATGCGGATTCCGGAGGCGAGTGAGTTTTGTTTTTCGTTACTCATGTTTTTAAAATCATTATTTACAGAATTCTTTTTCACCTCATTGTTATTAATGATTTTAGCGGAATTCGGTGTAACTCGCTTGTTGTATTTCATTTTCAATTCAAGTTTTTCTGATGCTCGTTTCATATCAATAATTTTTAAGATTATGCGTCTTTCCATCGGGTCGGTCGTTGTTGTTTTGGTGGCGTTAAAAGGTCGGGTTTGTGGTTTGCAAGTTTTTTGTGAGAAATACTACCCGATGGATGGAGGGTGGAGATTTTTCACAAAACCGGAGGCTCTAACTTGCAGACTTCAAAAACACGGAATTACCTTTGACGCCGGAATAACTACAGCCGACCGGGAAGTCTAATTCTTAAATTCTACTATTGGAAAAAGAAGGATACTTTAAAATGCGATAACGGAAAGCAATTAAATTGTCTTTACAAAAAAAAGCCATTATACATTATCAAAATCATTTAACAGGGCAGGCAAAAACAAGTGTAACGACTGAGCGCAACAGAATGAGGTCTGTCCGAAGGCCGGGCGAGCGAAGTGGAGTGAAGCTGTTACTCTTGTGCGCGGTGCCGGAGGTTACTGAATGGAAGGAATGATCCGAATGTGGTCGGAGAAATGACTAAAATGAAGTTACCGGAGGCACTTGGCACATTAAATCAAAAATATTTTCAAGCATAGGTAAAAGCAAGTGTGACGACTGAACGAAACGGTCGAGGTCTGCTTGCAAAGCAGGGCGAGTTTAGTGTAGAAAATGAGTTACTCTTGCGTGGGGTACTGAAAGCTGCTGAATGCAAGGAGTGAGGCACGAACGAATGAAATGAAGGGGCTGGAAGTACAGGAACTTTAATGGAGGTATTTTTTTGAGCGAAGGCAAAAGGCAAATGTATCCCTACAATGCAATGAAGGGGATTCTTTTGCCGTGCGGTGCACAAGGCTTTTCGATTGAACAGCGGAATCTGTACCGGAAAACTGCGAATCATGAGCAGCGGTGCCGATGAAGCTGTGATAGGAGAAATGCCGGGGCATTTGGACAAGCTTTCTAATTTTTTATATTATAAGCTTCTTTCTTTTAGCTAATCTTAATTATCAGAAGTGCTTACGAATGTTTAACAATTTTTATACAATCATTCGAATGGGGGTAGTATATCAGGGCTTTATTGTTAAATTTAGCTTTTAAAAATTGAAAGTCTTATTTCTAATGAATTTAACTTCTTACCACGCCAAATACTTTGCTCATGAGTTGACCCGAAAAATATCAGCCGACGATCTGGGAAAACTCACTGCCTCACTACAGGATGCGAAAGTTGATCTCAATCCCCACCAGGTGGAGGCAGCTCTTTTTGCATTTAAATCTCCACTATCGAAAGGGGCATTACTGGCAGATGAAGTTGGATTGGGAAAAACCATTGAAGCCGGGATCATCCTTTCCCAAAAGTGGGCAGAACGAAAACGGAAGTTGCTGATTATTGCTCCGGCAAACCTTCGGAAACAGTGGAATCAGGAATTGATTGACAAGTTTTATCTCCCATCGGTGATTCTTGAGGCAAAATCGTTCAATAAAGAAATTAAGGACGGAAAACGGAATCCCTTTGAGCAAAATGAGATTGTTATATGTTCTTACCAATTTGCCCGGTCAAAAGAATTAGAGGTTAGAAATGTTCTTTGGGATCTGGTAATCATTGATGAAGCACATCGGCTGAGAAATGTGTACAAGCCTACCAATAAAATCGGGAACTCAATAAAAGAATCCCTCAGCAACAGCAAGAAAGTTTTGCTAACGGCAACCCCGCTTCAAAATTCATTGCTCGAATTGTACGGACTGGTGAGTATTATTGACGATTACGCTTTTGGCGATTTAAAAAGCTATAAAAGCCAGTATTCGAGACTGACAGAAATTGACAGCTTTGATGATCTAAAAGCCCGGTTGAAGCCACTTTGTCAACGCACTTTGCGAAAGCAGGTTTTGGAATATATCAACTACACCAACCGGATTGCGCTAGTGGAAGAATTTTACCCTTACACAGAAGAAACCGAACTATACGACCTGGTTTCAGATTATTTGCAAAGGGATAATTTGTATGCCTTGCCAAACAGCCAACGGCAGTTGATGACCTTGATCCTGCGGAAACTTCTGGCATCTTCAACCTTCGCTATTCAGGGAACACTGGAAGGATTGGCAAACCGGCTGGAAGCCATTCTCAGCAAACAGGAAGAAGCTCTTGAACAAGAAATTTCAGACAATTATGAATTGTTTGACGAGGTGCAGGACGAATGGGAAGAAGAAACCGATTTGCCTGAGGACATAGAGCTTTTGTCGGATGCAGAAATCGAATCCATTCAGGAAGAAAAAGAGGAACTGAAACGGTTTGCAGCACTGGCAAAAACCATCAAGGCAAACTCGAAAGGAGACAAACTTCAAAAAGCCCTGGAGAAAGGATTTGAAAAACTGGAAGAACTGGGGGCAGCCCGGAAAGCCATTATTTTTACTGAATCGACCCGGACACAGGAATACCTGAGAAATATTCTGGAAGGGAACGGCTACAACGGCGAGGTCGTTCTTTTCAATGGTTCAAACAACGATCCCAAATCCAAACATATTTATCAGGAATGGATCGAAAAACACAAAGATACAGACCGGATTACCGGCTCCCGTTCCGCTGACATGCGGCAGGCACTGGTGGACTATTTTCGCAACGAAGCCACCATCATGATTGCGACCGAAGCCGCAGCCGAGGGAATTAACCTCCAATTCTGTTCCCTGGTAGTCAATTACGATCTGCCATGGAATCCGCAACGGATTGAACAGCGGATTGGTCGTTGCCACCGGTACGGGCAGAAATTCGACGTGGTAGTTATCAACTTCCTGAACAAGGCAAACGCTGCCGACCAGCGAGTGTACCAGTTGCTCGACCAGAAATTTCAACTGTTCAACGGTGTGTTTGGAGCCAGTGATGATATTTTGGGAAGCATTGAAAGTGGTGTTGATTTTGAAAAAAGGATTGCCCGGATTTATCAGGTGTGCCGCCGACCCGAAGAGATTAAGGAGGCGTTCGACCTGCTACAAAAGGAACTGGAACCGGACATCGAACTAAAGATGGATGTTACCAAAAAGCAATTGCTGGAAAACTTTGATGAAGAAGTTCACCAAAAGCTAAAATTCAACATGGAGAAGGGAAAAGAGTACCTGAACCAGTATGAACAGTGGCTTTGGAGCATTACCCGGTTTTATTTGCAGGATTATGCCGAATTTAACCACACTGAAGATTCTTTTCGCTTACGGAAAAATCCATTCCCCGGTGAGAACATTCATCCGGGACCATATTTGATTCTCCGAACCAAAGACGATAAACGGAAAACTGAAATTGAGATTGCCGCGAATACAAACGTTTACCGTATTGGTCATCCTTTAGCACAGCGGATTGTTGAAGCTTGTAAGAATAAGAATCTTTCGGCACGGGAAATAACGTTTGATTATACACATACTCACAAAATAATCACTCTTTTGGATGAACTGAAAGGAAAATCCGGATGGTTACAAGCCAGTTTATTTAGCATCACTTCTTTTGAATCAGAAGAACACATCCTTCTTTCCGGGTTTACAGACGATGGAAAAGAATTAGACGCAGAAATCTGCCAAAAGTTTTTTTCAATTCTGGCGTTGGAGGGAAAAACAGTATCCGTTCCTAAACAGATAGAACAAAAATTAGAAAGATTGGATAAACTTCAGATTAGCGACCATATTGAAACTGCCAGCCAACGAAATGAACATTTCTTCACCGAAGAATTGGATAAGCTGGATAAATGGGCAGAAGACAAACGCAATTCATTAAAGCTGACCTTAAAGGAACTGGACGAGGAAATTAAAGAACTAAAAAGAAATTACAGGGCAGCCCGGAATTTGCCTGAAAAAATTTCCATTCAAAAAACAATAAAAACAAAAGAGGCAAAACGGGATGAAGCCTGGCGCGAATACGATATCGCCGGACGTGAGATTGAAAAACAAAAAGACGAATTAATTGATAAAATTGAGCGAAATTTGGAGCAGAAAACAGAAATAATAACTTTGTTTCAACTGCAATGGAGGATAATTTGAAGCAGATATGCACAAACTGACAAAACATAGCATTCAATGGTTTTACAATCTTCTTGAAAAAGGGGAATGTCAGTATCTTGATTTTAAAGAACACTTGGACGACCGTTTATTGTTTGGGAAGCCGGTGAAAAACTTTGCGCCCAAATATGAGGAATTAGCCCGTGATGTGGTTGCTTTTGCCAATTTAAAGGGTGGATTTATATTTCTTGGTATTGAGGACAAAACCAAAGAAATAAATCCTGAGTTTTCGTGGGATGATAAAAAAACATTTGACCTGATACGGCAAATTCAGGACAGGACTAATCCGTCAATTACTTTACAGGCTCACAAGTTAAATGTTAATGAGCAGGACTTGTTGGTACTGGAAATTCCGTTTACCAAACAAATGCACAGAACCGGAAAAGGAGAATACCTTATTCGGAGTAACGACGGTAACCGGGCAATTGAACCGTATGAGCTGGCAACTATCCAGTCTGAAAAAGATTTAATCGTTTATGACCAGAAAATCTGGAAACTGAACCTGTCATCAACTCAAAACGACAAGCAAGGTTTTCCAATTCCCGGATGGCAGGATATTGAAAAAACCAGAAATTTATTTAACCGGATTCAGAAGGAAAAACCCCAAAGTCCATATTTGAAAAGTTCTTCGGCAGAGTTCACCGAAACGCTGGGATTAATTAAAGAAGAGGATGAAAAGTACTACCCCACAACCACCGGAATTTTATTTATCGGGAACCAGAAAGCCTTAAAAGAAATTCCTTACAACCAAATTAAATATATCCGGTATTACGAAGATGGCACTTATACTCCATTTGAGTATTCGGGGAATATTATCGATATGGCTGATGCCTGTTTTGCCCAGCTTAAATCCGAAATCAAAGTCAAGGAATTTCATTTTGGGTTGTTTCGCGAGTACATCGAGGACTACCCGGAAGTAGTACTCCGCGAGCTTTTGATTAATGCCATTGCCCATCGTGATTACAGCAGGCAGCAAATTATTGAAATCAGGAAATATCCGACTTATCTCGAAATTGAAAGTCCGGGCGGTTTTCCTGCCGGGGTGAACGAACAGAACTACCTGAAAAAAACCAATCCGCGCAATCCCAATATTATGGATGTATTTCGGGAAGTGAATTATGCCGAAAAAGCAGGAAGCGGGTTCGATAAAATTTTTACCGCCTTGTTGTCGAAAGGGAAATCGCTCCCCGTACCCGCTCAGACCGAACATTCCCTGCTTTTCAGGATTGAAGCTGAAGTATATGCAGAGAAACTGGCGGAGCTGTCGTTGCTCTACAAACAAATTAATAAAACCGATATAGATTTGGAAAAATTGCTGGTACTCAACAGTATTTATACCGGGCAAAAACTCACTTTCCCGCAACTGGAAAATCAGCCATTTGTAAATGCTTATCAACTCCGGAAAATTTTGAAAGAATTGGAAGACTTGGAGTTTATTGAAACTACCGGGCGCACTTCGGGACTAAAATATCTTATTCATAAAAGTAAGCTGAAAGATGCAAGCGATGAAAAAAACTATCTGAAACAAAAAAGGCAGAGCGCATTCAAACAAAAGCAGTTTATTCTGCAATATTTGGATGAATTTGATGAAATTGACAATAAAACTGCCCGCAATATTCTGAACCTTCCGGACGATGATATTTATTACATGTCGCGGTTATTGAGAGAATTGCGGGATGAAAATAAAATTGTAAAAATAAGAAATGAAAAAGGGATAACATTTTATGGAAAACCAAAAGGCGCTGACAATGAAAAGAATTAGTTGTATAACTAAAAGACCGTTTGCGGTACCGTTTGCAAAAATGCAAACTTCCAGATACATGCAAACGCTGATTAATAATATCTTATGAGGATTGTATGAGGATTGTATGACTATTTTTGCTTGCAAAACAACAAACTTCTGCAAACGCTTTAAAGCTTCTTTATAGCAAAATGAAAACTTAACTACTAAAAGCATAAATAATAACTACAATAGATACCATGACAGTACCCGATAAACTCGACCTGAAAACATTGAATATTACCGAAATCCAGAAGGAAAAGTTAAAAGAGCTTTTCCCGGAAGTGTTTACCGAAGGCAAAATTGATTTTGAAAAGCTGAAACTCACCCTGGGCGAAGAGATTGATTCTTCGGAAGAACGGTTTGGATTGACCTGGGCAGGGAAAGCCGATTGTTTTAAGGTGATACAGGAACCAAGCGTTGGCACGCTGAAACCCTGCCGCGAAGAAAGTATAAACTGGGACACAACCGAAAATCTGTTTATTCTGAAAAAAGGATAGAACAAATTTTTTATCCAAAAGATACTGGCAAATTTATGCAAAGCCTTCAGTATATCATCCAAAACCAACATAAATAAATATTTCTTATTTGACTCCAAATTAATCATTTCTGAAAGGCTATCCGAATTTATTATGTTATGTGAATCAAAATCAGAAGGTTTGGTTTTTAGAAGATTAGAGAGTATCTATGATGTTATTTTTATAGACGAATCACAGGATCTTGCTGGTTATGATTATGAGATTGTAGAAGTATTTTTAAAATCAACAATTAATACTGTTTTGGTTGGGGACTGCCGTCAAGCAACATACTTTACAAACAATTCATCAAAATACAGAAAATACAAAGGAAGCAATATCATTGAATTATTTAAAAAATGGGAAAACGAAGGACTTTGTGAATTAATTGAGAAAAACGAATGTTACAGGTCGAATCAATATATCTGTGATTTTGGAGACAGATTATATCCTGAATTGAGTTCAACGAAATCTGTTGGGGTAGAAACTACAGTGCACGATGGGATCTTTTTTAGCACTGAAGCACAAGTGAAAAATTATATTAATGACTTAGAACCAAAGATTCTAAGAGATAGCGTGAGAACGGACACTTTGGGGCTTGCGGCGAATAATTTTGGAGCAGTTAAAGGTTTGACTTTCAATAGAGTTTTAATTTTTCCAAATGGTCCGATAAGGAAGATTTAAAGGATGGGATTCAGGAACAACTTGCGCCAACCACAAAAGCAAAGTTTTATGTTGGAATAACCAGGGCAAGAAACAGTGTTGCCATTGTTTTCGAAGATAGTACTTTTTTAGATACTGATTAAGAATCAAACCCGCCCAAAGGTACATCATTTTCAGAAGACAAGCCCTCCGGGTTTCCAAATAAATTCGAGCACAAAGCTATGGTCGTTTCTCTGGTTCCTTTTTATTTACAATGTTAATCATTGAAATACTCCTTTTTTATTTTAGGGAGTGGATCATGTTTTTACTGAGTTCACACCGCACAAAGCTTTTGTTCAATTATGATTGTTTTGTTTTTGGATGCATTTATAATTGTTGTTAAATTAGCCATTCAACTAATTGGCCTTTTAACATGAAAAAAAACAACACCTCAATTCAATTTTCCGCTTCAGATTTGGTTAATTATCTTGGTTGTAAACATCTTACAGAATTAGATCGGAAGAATGCTTTAGGTCTGATTGACCCACCTGATTGGCAAAATCCCGCCTTGGCATTTTTACAAGAAAAGGGGAAAGAGCATGAAAATGCTTATGTTGCATACCTTAAATCCCAAGGGCTGAATGTTTGTGAATTGGATGGTAATTCAGTTGAATCGACAATTGAAGCCATTGGAAAGGGTTTTGATATCATAACACAGGCTCGTTTCTTCAAAGATGGATATGTTGGTATTGCCGATATTTTAAGAAAAGTTCCCGGTGAAAGTAATTTGGGGGATTATCATTATGAAGTTGAAGACACAAAACTGGCTCATGAAACAAAAGCGGGGACGGTATTGCAACTGTGTTTGTACTCTGAGTTATTAGGCAAATTACAGGGAAGAAACCCTGAAAATATGTATGTTGTAAAGCCGGGTGAAGAATTCCCGACAGACATATATCGGTTTGCAGAGTTTGAAGCTTACTACCATTTTGTAAAAGGGCGTTTTCAAAATGTAATGAACAATGAACTGGTAGAAACTTATCCCTTGCCGGTTGCAAAGTGCGATACGTGTCGATGGTGGAAGGAGTGTACTATTAAATGGCATAAAGACGACCACCTGTCTTTAATTGCCGGAATTCGTACAAATCAAACAATGGAACTTACCGAAAATGGGATAATAACTCTTGAAAAATATGCAAAAGAAGAAAATCCGTTCAGGGGGGAACCAAAACAGGGCAGTCTTGCCACATACCAGAAAATTCATAATCAAGCTCGTGTTCAGTTGAAAGGTCAGGAATGAGAATACACTCTTATATGAGCTAATTCCGGTTGAACCATTGCGAGGTTTGAATAGATTACCTGAACCGTCATTAGGTGACATTTATTTTGATATTGAAGGTGACCATTTTTATGAAGATGGTGGCTTAGAATATCTTTTCGGAATCTATTACAACGAAGAAGATGAACTAAAATATAAAGGATTCTGGGCACAAAACAGAAAGGAAGAAAAAGAAGCCTTTTCTAAATTTATGGGTTTTGTAATGGCTCGATGGGAAAAATTCCCTGAAATGCATATCTATCATTATGCGCCCTATGAGCCTACAGCGGTTAAAAGACTTTCAACGAAATGTGCGGTTTTTGAAGCAGAGGTTGATAGATTGCTTAGGGCTGAGATATTTATTGATTTGTTTTCAGTTATTCGGGAAAGCCTTATTGCGAGCGTTGAAAGTTATTCTTTAAAAGAATTGGAGCAATTTACTGATTTCGTAAGAAAAGCTGATTTACGCCTGGCAAGTGATGCACGCCGAAGGATGTCCGTTGCATTGGACTTTAATGATTTTTCATCCATGAGACCAGAGGATTTCGAGTTGATACAAGATTACAATATGGATGATTGTGTCGCTACTCAAAAACTTCATCACTGGCTCGAAAATCATTTATCAGGAGCAGTTAAATAATGGCGTTCCATTAGCGAGGCCACAAATTGCAACAGGAGAAGCAAGCGAAGCAGTTGAAGAAAGGGATGCTGAGGCAAGAGCACTTTATGAAGGGCTTGTAAGTACTTTACCGGCTGACCCTGAAGATTGGGAAAATGAAGATAAGGCTAAATGGCTTCTGGCACACCAGATTGAGTTTTACAGACGTGAAATGAAAAGTGCCTGGTGGGAATTTTTCAGGTTAAACGATTTAGATGACAATGACCTTTTAAATGAACGTAAAGGTATATCAGGCCTTCAATTAATTGGAGAACACGCCGATACAAAGAGAGTACCCATTCACTCTTATCGGTATCCGCTACAGGAAATTTCTTTGGATACCGGCAAAGATTTGTTTGAACCTAAAGGCGGTAAAGTAGGCTCAATTTATGATTTTTCACTTGAAGAAAGAATTGTCCACATTAAGAAAACCGGAGCTACAGCTGACATTCATGCCAATTCACTTTTTATCAAGGATGTAGTTAGTCCTGGAGTTTTAATTCCATCATTATTCCGTTTCGCCCGAGAAGTGATTGAAAGCGGTATTGACGGGGAGGGAGCTTATCGGGCAGGGCGCGACCTTTTACTGAAAAGAACGTTAAGAGGTATTGATGCAGCTAACGTTGAGCAAAAAGAAACAGAAAGTCTTGGGGAATATTCATTGCGATTGGTTGAAAATCTCAATAACGGTGTTTTACCGGTTCAAGGTCCACCCGGAACAGGAAAAACATATTTAGGAGGTGGGTTAATCGCAGAACTTGCGAGACAGGGGAAAAAAGTTGGTGTTACGGCAGTGAGCCATAAGGTAATCCGCAATCTTTTAGATATGGCCTTGGAACGTTCAAGGGAAAACGGTACTCCTATCGTTATCAGACACAAAGGTAATTTGGCAGACGAAGTGACTTTTACAAAAAATGAGGATGCTTTACCATTTCTTCAGCAGGGAGCAGTTGTTGGAGGTACCGCGTGGCTTTGGGCAAAAGATGATTTTGAAGATGAATTGGATTATCTTTTTGTGGATGAAGCCGGACAAATGTCTCTTACCAATGTACTGACGATATCCCGTGCGGCAAAGAATATCGTTTTGTTGGGCGACCCGCAACAGTTGGAACAACCAACAAAAGGGGCACATCCTGAAAATGCAGATATTTCCGCTCTCGAACATATTCTTGATGGTCATAAAACGATGCCAACGGATAAGGGGGTTTTCCTGGATACAACATGGCGATTAAATCCTAAGATTTCCGAATTTACTTCAATACTTTACTATGAAGGTCGATTAAAGGCTAAAGAAGGACTGGAAAACCAAATTATTGAAGGTGATACACCTTTTAGTGGTGGTGGTTTATTTCTTGTTCCGGTTAATCACGAGGGCAACCAAAGCCAATCTTTAGAGGAAGTCGGAAAAATAAGGGATATTATCGGTCATCTTCTAAGTGCCGGTTTAACTTGGACTGACCGAGAGGGAAAGACATCTCCTTTAGAAGAAAAAGACATACTCGTAATTGCTCCATATAACGCTCAAGTCAGTGTTCTAAAAGAAGCACTGCCGCAGATATCTGTAGGAACAGTTGATAAATTTCAAGGGCAAGAAGCCCCGGTCGTTATTTACTCGATGACAAGTTCATCACCACAGGACGCCCCAAGAGGAATGAGTTTTCTGTATAGTCCAAACCGATTGAATGTGGCAACAAGTCGAGCCAAATGTATTAGCATTCTCGTTGCATCCCTGAGTTTATTTGAGGCAGAATGTAATACAATTGAGCAAATGAGATGGGCAAATGGTTTGTGTCTGTATCGAGAAATGGCAACAGTTATTGATTAGTAATTTTCATTGTTTTTACAAATCAAGCGTTTAGATATTGGCAATTTTCAATATTATTTTTTGTCCCTCGTCCAATAACCGATTGGATTTCGCTCAATCTATTCCAAAAGCTTTAAAAATTTACAATAATTTATTGTGTCGGCAAAAGCAAGTGTAACTACAGAATAAGCGGGTCAATCCGGTTTAGGGTGATTTAGCGAAATGAAGGAGTTACTCTTGTGAGGGGTATCGGAAGCTCCTAAATGCAAAAAGAGAGGAACGAATGACCTGAGTGAAGTGGCCGGAGGTATGGGAGCATTAATCGGAATTTTATTGGGCGCTGGCAAAGGGCAAATGTATCCCGGTAATGAAAGGGATTCGTTTGCCGAGGGATGCACGGTTTTTGACTGATAAATACGAATAATGAGTTAAATATGGATAAGCAAGAAGAGAAAGGTAAGTATGAAAGCTTCCCTAATGTTTATAGAAACAAAATAATATAAAAAATTCCTAAAATATTATAAGAACCATATAAAAAAACAGTTTAAGCTTGGAGCGATAAAATTTCTGAATTGAAATTTTCCAAATATTTAATAAAAAAAAGTATTCTAACTTTTAGCCTATTTAATTATTCAGGTGGCAAAGTGGAATAAAAACCGTCCGGGAGCCATTGAAATCTCAAAAAAACTGAGGCACCCAAAGCTTTCACGGCTAAGATCCTTCAGATTCTCACAAGACATAATCTTGTCAATTCAATCAAGGGGAAAGGAGGAGGTTTTTTCTTTCAAGAATACAAGGAAATAGCAAATATACTTGAACTACCTCTCGGAACGGTCAAATGCAGG
Source organism: uncultured Prolixibacteraceae bacterium (assembly GCA_963849775.1). Classification (GTDB taxonomy): domain Bacteria; phylum Bacteroidota; class Bacteroidia; order Bacteroidales; family Prolixibacteraceae; genus Draconibacterium. The sequence continues at coordinate 159,142 of CAWKIX010000022.1, forward strand.
ATTTTCTTTTCCAGAAAAAAATTAAAAACATTGCTTATTGATATTGTTAAATAGAACAATACTATTTCTAATAATAAACACAGGATTAGAGTTGATTGATTATTCATCCGCAAAGTCAAGATTCGTTGCCGATAGGAGTGTCCATCACTTTTAAACAATCTATATCATGTGGTTTCCTTACCTAAATTATTTATTTTTGGGCTAACCAATGTTTTAGGATTCAGGCAAATGAAATATGTATTCTTAATAGCAGCATTTAATGCTTTCTTCTTCTTGATATTGCTTTTGCAAAAGAAACCAAAAGCATTGCACGATAAAATACTGATCTGGTGGTTGGTATATCTGGGCATTTACACGGGTTTTTATGGTTTGTTTTCAAGTGAATTGTTTACAAATTTTCCCATCTTGTCAGCCAGTTTTATTTCTCTTCTCATGTTGCACGGCCCCTTTCTGTATTTTTATATTTCTTCCCTGGTAATAAACACAGATAGATTCTCAAGTAAAAACCTACTCCATTTTACGCCTTTTCTCGTGTTTAACTTTTATCTGTTCGTTGTCTCCTTTTTCCCAATGGCATCTGAGCGGATTAGTTTGAGCCATGTTGTAAGCGACTATGAATCTCCCTTATTGTTCCGGTTATTTTTAATATTAACTGTATTATCTGGTCCCGTATATTTTGTGCTTTCCACCCGGCTATTTAAGAAACTAGATATTCAAATCTTCAATAATTTCTCCAGTGCCGAAAATCTGAATCTCGACTGGCTGCGAAAGTTGGTGTACATTTTTGGCTCAGTATGGACGTTATTGATGGTTGTTGCTACCATCCATCATGTGTTCCATCTGTTCTCATGGATTTTTTGCACCGATGGGATCTCACTTTCCTTGTCAATTTTTATCATCCTAATCGGTTATTACGGGTTAAAACAGAAAGAGCTATTTTCAAATCCGGAAAAGGAATCATTTGTTTTGGAACAGAAACCGGGAAAATACGCAGGTTCAGGCTTGAAAGAGCCGGACGCCAGATTGTACCTTGAGAAACTAAAAAACTACATGGCAACGGAAAAGCCCTACCTGAACCCAGACTTGAACCTACCACAATTAGCGAAAGAAGTGGATATTCCAGCACATTATTTATCACAGGTAATCAATGAGGGCATGGGACTCAACTTCTTCGATTTTATTAACCGGCAACGGGTGGAAGATGTGAAATCCAAAATAACCGATCCAAAATTCAACAACTACTCCATTTTAGGGATTGCCTTTGAATCGGGGTTTAATTCCAAATCGGCCTTTAACCGGGTCTTTAAAAATAGTACCGGGTTAACGCCCAGCGAATATAAGAAGTTCCGTTCGGTATAAATTTCAGTAATTCCTTTCCCTATTTACTTGTCGTTTTATAAGATAGTACCTCCCGATGCAATAAAATGAGTACCACTTTAGAAAGTAGGTCGCACGGGTGGTTTGCTGCCCGTATTTTTGCTTAAGAAATTAATTTTATTAATCATTTAAAAATCACAAAAATGAAAAGCACAGAAAAAAAATCGGAACAGAAAAACGGCGGAATAATAAATTCCATCAGAGTAACGGCTGCTTTTTTCCTTTTATTAATGTTAACAGTATTGGCCGGCATTCCTGCATCGGCCCATTGCGATTCCTACGATGGCCCTGTTATTAAGGATGCTGTCAAGGCACTTGAAACTAACAATGTCAATTTAGTCCTGAAATGGGTTATCACAGAACAGGAAAAGGAAATTATTCCATTATTCAACAAAACCTATGCTTTAAAAACTGGCGACAAAGAAATTTATGCCATTGTAGAAAAACATTTCTTCGAAACGTTGGTCCGTTTGCACCGCGAAACTGAAGGAGCTCCTTACACCGGATTAAAACCGGCCGGAACTACCAAACAAATTATTCAAATGACCGATAAAGCCCTTTATGAAGGAAATGTGGATGATTTTTTGGCAAAATTGAACAGCCATATTGATAATGTAGTTCGCGAAAAATATCAGAAAGTAGCATTACTTAACAAAGTAAAGGACAGTTCAACTGAGCAAGGTCGGGAATTTGTGGAAGCTTATGTTGATTACACGCACACCGTTGAAGCCATGCATGATATTATTGAACATGTTGGCGGACAAGCAAGTCATATAGAATAATTGATAAACCTTTAAAATATAAGTATTATGAAATTTAAAATTCCACAACCGTTAAAGGCAGAGCATGAAGAGTTACACAACATGCTTAAACAGGCCACACAGCTTTCAGCAGGAACAGGCAAAGCTGCAAAAACAGTCGCTGAATTGTTGCACCCGCATTTTGTAAAAGAGGAGGAATACGCACTTCCTCCTTTGGGGTTGTTAACACAACTCTCTTCCGGCAAAATTTCTGAAGAAATGAAACAGGTATTGGCGATGACGGACAAGCTGAAGAAAGAACTGCCCGAAATGCTGGCAGAACATCAACAAATAGTTGCGGCTTTAGAGATTTTAGTGCAACATGCAACTGCGGAACATCATCCTGAAGTTGCAGAATTTGCAGAGAAATTGATACTTCATGCACAAACCGAAGAAGAAGTTTCGTATCCCACGGCTATTTTAATTGGTGAATTTCTGAAACTTAAATTAAGTTGAGAGAAATGAAATGCATTTGCACGCTCGATACAGATGGATTACTTTAGAGCTAACTGTGCCTATAATAGCAATACTGAACGGTATCAATTTTTAAAATGGGTGCAAAATACCTTCGATGATTTTAGTAAGGTATCTCTCGGAGCGAGCATTTGCCACCATAATTTTGGAATATCTTTCAAATGTGATGATAGTCTGAAACCAGGAATTATTTCCTGATATCTTGGTGGGAACCGATTGTTATAAGTCCATGGTCAACAGAATTAGCGAAGTTAGCAAGGGCGAGGAAGGTATTGAAGCCGAAGCAGCGATTCTTGGACAACCCACTATTTGCAAAACCGGTAGATAAAAGCAGCAATGCAAAAATAGATTCTCAAAGAGGAGGTAATAGAAAAACAGTTTGGATTCACCTTGATAATGAAAAATTTATACTTTATGATGTTGCGGTTGTCATTGCTGCAATAGCATCCTTTACAAACAGATCCAATCCATCTGTGATGTTTGGTACTGAATTGGTAGCTCACAAAGCATTTAAGCAAGTATTATTTGTGAACCCATGGATTAAAACATTTCTTGGTACCGGGCTCTAAAATAATAACTTATTTCCTGAGAAAGCTGATCTGCTAAAAGATCTGAACATCTTTAAATTAACCTCTTAGAGTATAGCTATACTATATTGAAATTCGGGACCGCGCTCAAAAGGAGCTCCATACAAATGAGCAGACAGGCAGAAAATTATAGAAGCAATTAAGTTTTGCCTAAAATGTTACACTCCATGCCTGTACTAGTATAATTATTTTATAGAAATAGAGAAGTTAGAATAGATTTAAAAATCAAATTATTTTATATGAATGCAAAACTTTCATAAAAAGACATTGTTGTCTTTTTATGAAGATTATCTAAATTTGTTGTCCGAGAAGTTTAGAGTGTATTTATAATAAAGGAATAAAAAATAACATTATGAGAACAATTCTTAGATCGGCGAATCCCGACCATTATACAATATTTTCTAAAGAACAAGAAAATAAATTTAACAAGGTAACATATTTCAGTGACGGTTGCGTGATGAAAGAAGCACGTGGCAAAATTACTGATATAACAATAAAAGATACTTACGAAGAATTTTTGATTTTCGACTCTGGAAAAAAAGTTGCGGTTGGCCGGGTAATAACAATAAATGGGAAACCAGGTCCTGCCTATAACGAATATTATATGGAAATGACAGTTATGCCTTGGATCGCATCATTGGCTATGCAACCGGACTAATATAGAAAACTGGAACATCTTTTCGTTTTTGAATGAATCGTATTTTCTTTAAAAACTGACAATATAGATAACGGTATGAATGAAAATAAAAAATACACCTTCCAAAGGCAAAGCAAATGAAATGAGACAACATCTGGTTCTCAATCAGGAACAAATCGATAAGATGCTGGAAATTAAATTGAAAGTATTTAACAAAGAACTTACTCCTGAGGAGGCCAGGGTTCTAGTTAACAATACTTTTGAATGTATTTCTGCTGAAGAATTTGCCTATGGTGAACAGCATTTGTACGAAGCCGGAATAACCGACGAACTTATGGCAGAAGGGATGGATGATATTCTTGATGTTTTTAGGGATGTTTTAGTAATTAATCAACTTAATTTACCAAAAGGACACCCTATTCAAACCTATGCTGATGAGGCCGCTGCTATTGAAAGGTTGCTGCTTTTAATGGAACAAAAGCTAAAAGGGAAATTCATAAAAAATGAATGGCTGGAACTTTACTCCAGGCTTAATCAGATTAACATACATTTTAGTCGTAAGCAGCATCAGCTGTTTTCCGCACTGGAGCGTAAAGGCTTTGACAGACCTTCAAAAATTATGTGGACCTTTGACGACAGAGTGCGTGATGCAATTAAAGATACCTATGAGCTACTAGAGGCTGACAAAGATGAATTATTTATCAAAGCACAGCCGAATGTTATTCATTTGGTACGTGACATTCTACAAAAAGAGAGTGACATACTTTATCCTACATCGTTAAAACTTTTAACTGATGAAGAATTTATTGAGATGCGCAAAAGTGATGATGAAATTGGATATTGCCTGATTGACAACCCACCCTTATTTAGGGGTACCGACCTATTAACCGACCACAAATCAGACAAGAATTCAAATGACGGTTCGAGCGATCTACTCAACGACTTAAGAGAAGTACTCGAAAAACACGGATTGAAAAATTCAACCGTGGACAGCGAGGAGCTCGATGTGAGTACTGGGCGATTAACATTAGATCAGATTAATCTAATATTTAAACACATGCAAGTAGACCTTTCTTATGTGGATGAAAACGATATTGTTAAATTTTATACTGATACAAAACATCGGGTTTTCCCTCGAAGTGCGGGAGTGATTGGACGAATGGTTCAAAACTGCCACCCTAGAGAAAGTGTAGCTACGGTTGAAGCGATTATAAAAGCTTTTAGATGCGGCGAACAGGACTTTGCCGAATTCTGGCTCGATAAGGGTAATAAATTTATTTACATCATTTACAACGCTGTTCGGGACGAACAAGGCAACTTTAAAGGAGTTTTGGAAATGATGCAGGATGTTACCCATATCCGTAGTTTAACAGGAAGTCAGAAACTACTTTCCTGGGATAACAAAGATTTAGTCAAAGAAGCAAAAGAAACTCCGATAATAAAGGTAAACAACCGGTATGAAATTACTCCTGAAACGACAATAGGCCCATTGCTTGAACAATATCCATTCATTAAAGATTTTCTCATTTCACTTTCGCCCGACTTTGGCAAACTCAACAAACCGGAGATTTTCAATACCATGAAAGATGTTGCAAGCATGAGCATGATAAGTCAGGTGGGAGGAATGGAAGTGGATAATCTAATTCTAATGATAATTGATGAGATTGACAATAGAAACTAAATAACATGGCACAACATTTAATGAAAGTAAAATCAGTGGAAAAAGCCACGCACGATGTATTAAGGATTATAATTGATAAGCCACAATATTATACTTTCGAGCCGGGACAGGCAACCGATGTTGCCATAAATAAAACCAGATGGATGGAAGAAAAAAGACCGTTTACTTTTACTTGTCTTCCCGGAGATGATTATCTGGAATTTACCATTAAGACATATCCTTCACACAAAGGTGTAACAAACGAATTGCTGGATCTAAAACCAGATGATGGGAGGAAACGAAAGAAGCATTGATTAAAATGGTCGCAGCTGCCAAAACCGTCAGGGAGAGTTATCTGTTATAATAGTATGGTATATGGTTAAGTCATGTACTTAATCGAACTAAAAAGATTGATTATTAATGCCTATCCCAAAAGATATCACAGACATTTATGTTTTAAGTTTTATAGATGGGCACTTTATTGCAGAAGCTACTTATGGTGACACAATTTTGTCTTATTCAGAGATTGATGTTAATGGCCATTCTTTTTCTCATACCATAAAAACACAAAGAAACAATAAGGATTGTGCCACCGCAAAAACGAAATGGAAGAAAAGAATAAAATAGTTAGCGCGAAGCAGTATTCTCATAAAGAAAACGAACAATATATTAAAATAATAGTATGAAAAAGATTACGAAAGACAATCCGGTAAATGATAATGAAATTAACCCATCCAAAACGGCTGAATCGCCAAAAGAGAAGGAAGAGATTAAGAAAATAGTTGTTAACCCATTTCAGGAGCCAACCCGTTTATACTTTTCTTCACCCTGCCTTCTTTCCGAGATCGAAGATGATGAAGACGTCCTTAATCGTTAATGCGACCTTCAGATGCGTTAGATACCAAACGAGTTGTTGATGGCTCCAGTGGTAATCATTTGTTTTCGGCACATTAGTCACCACAAAGAACAATTAACAAGTACGAGCGGAACAGATTGTTATAAGAATAACAGGCTTTTATCCCGCGTGGGGTCCAATGGATTTGTCGATGGTTTTATAAATAGAAGTATTTCCAACAATATGAAAAGTGAATTTTATCTCACCAAAAAGTTGAATTTTTTTAAAGTATATGTAATTTTAAACGATTGTAAAAAATAAAAATCATGGCTATAAAAAAAGTTTGGATAGAAGAAGGATGTACAGCATGTGGTTTGTGCGAAGATATATGTCCTGAAGTTTTTAAAGTAGAAGACATAGCAACTGTAATTGAAGGCGTTAACTTCGCTGATTTTGAGGAAAATATAAAAGAAGCGGCTGATAGCTGCCCGGTGGAGGTTATCAAATATTCCGAGTAGCATTATTTTAATTGTGAAGGAAATGAAAAAACTTGTCAAGAATAATGTTTATTGGGTGGGCAAAAACGATTGGGAATTGCGAGGCTTTCACGGCTACGAATATTCTACACATCGGGGCTCAAGTTATAATTCATATCTGATAAAAGAAGAAAAGATTGTATTGATAGATACTGTTTACCAGCCCTTCTCAAATGAATTTGTTGAGAACCTTGCAAATGAAGTCGAGTTATCATCCATTGATTATATAGTTTCCAACCATGCAGAACCCGATCACAGCGGTGCATTGATTGAATTATTGAAAATTATACCCGAGACTCCGGTTTTCTGTACTGAAAACGGAGTAAAATCAATCAAGGGTCATTATCATAAGGAATTGAATTTTAAAACTGTGAAGACCGGAGATAAGCTTCCTGTGGGGAACGGAAAGGAATTGATCTTTATCCAGGCGCCAATGCTTCACTGGCCTGACACAATGTTCTGTTATCTGACCGGGGATAATATTCTGTTTAGCAATGATGCATTTGGTCAACACTTTTGCTCCGAAATGTTGTTTAACGACTTGGTTGATCAGTATGAACTATACGCTGAGGCCATAAAATACTATGCCAACATTCTTAACCCATTTAGTAAACTGGTCACAAAAAAAATTGACGAAATTGTAAAGTTAAATCTTCCAATAGACCTGATCTGTCCAAGTCATGGAATTGTATGGCGGGATAATCCTTTACAGATAGTTACAAAATATTCAGAATGGGCCAATAGTTACAATGAGAATCAGATAACCGTAATATACGATACCATGTATAACGGAACCCGTGCAATTGCCGAGAATATCGTGAAAGGAATAAATGCTGCAGACAAGCATATGGCTATAAAATTATACAATTCAGCAAAAAATGATAATAATGATATGATCACGGATATTTTTCGTTCAAGAGCAGTACTGTTTGGATCACCAACCGTAAATAATGGTATATTATCTTCAATTGCTGGTTTACTTGAAATGGTAAAAGGGTTGAAATTTAAGAATAAGAAGGCTGCTGCTTTTGGTTGTTATGGTTGGCACGATGTATCAACAAAAGTAATAGAGGGCACATTGAAAGAATCCGGCTTTGAAATTTTACTCGATCCTCTCCGGTTTATCTGGTCACCTGACGATGAAGCATTAAAGAGGAGTATCGACTACGGACGGCAATTTGTGACTTTATTGAATAAGGAGACACTTTCTGATTAACTTTTCTTATACTAAATAGTACTCATGTAGTTCATTGTTTGAAGTAATTAAGCTTCTTATAGAGCTGGGTATTTTTTTACTTCTACCTCTTGAATCCTTTGACATATATGTTGTTATAGCTCTTTTTTATCTCCAAAAATTCCGAAATGTGCCCTTCCGTTGTGAACATCTCGTCTTCCCAAAAGGCTTAACTGTCGGCTCAATTGAACCAGATAATAATTATATAGTGCGTTTGTTACTTTTTCTGTTCCGGTTCCTAAAAAGATCTGCCTTCTCATGTTGAAGGAGTCTTAGTTTATTTAAAATGGCGTAGTCTATAATGGTCATAAAAATCAGATGCAAGCTTTTGTTGGTTGATGACAGAATGTATAAATAAAAAGAAAAATAGGTAATTTTATCCGATGGAAATTAAAACTCAATTCTGCATTCGATTAAAATATTAGTTATTCGAATAAGAATAACAATAGAAAGAAAAATAGTTGAAAGAAAAGAATACAGCACAGTAAATATTAAGTATGACCGTTTCTATTTTTCCAATTCAGGCATATTGCGAAGTCAATATTCTTCAGACAGGGATTCTAACATGATTATAAAACAGACACAATCCGTGACCTGAAACATAGAGGGGCTGTATTTATTGGAATATGAGAAACGGATGGTTCGGGTTTTCGGATATTTGCATTCAACAGTTTCCTTTTCCTGAATATTGGAAACGAATCGAGAAATTTGTAAAAATATCGTTCTGAGAAGTTGAACATTGATCTTGCGGGAACGGTTATATTAGAACAGCCCAAATAGAAGTCTTGCAACTAATGAATATAATCCACGATGATTATTGAAATACGTGCATCATGAGCTTTAGGGACAACAATATATTGTGAATTTTGCTTGGCTGCGATTACCCACCTACAAAATATTTATTGTTGCTGAGTACTACCGATTTGGGTTGCTGTAGTTCTTACTTACTTCAACGCTCGAAATCCAAGCGGAATTGCAGATAATACTGATTAGCTTAATAAATAGAATAATGATCTCATGAAAAACGACATCTTTCAAATCAGAAAAACACTAGAAATCGAGGGGAAAGACTATTCCTATTGCTGTCTTCCTGAATTACAAAAGCAAGGATTCGCAATAGAAAAGCTTCCTTTTTCAATTCGGATATTATTGGAGAACGCTTTGCGTAATTTTGACGATTTTTCGGTAACTAAAGAAGCTATTGAAACGCTATTGCATTGGACGCCAAAAGGCTCCGATCAAGATATTCCGTTTAAGCCTGCCCGGGTTTTAATGCAGGATTTCACCGGAGTTCCGGCGGTGGTTGATATTGCCGCTTTGCGGGCGGAAGTGGCTCGAAAAGGGAAAAATCCTGCGGCCATTAACCCGCTAATCCCTGTGGATTTGGTCATTGATCACTCGGTTCAGGTAGATTATTTCGGAACGGAATATTCCTACAAACGCAATATGGACGAGGAATATAAACGCAACGCCGAGCGCTATCAATTTTTGAAATGGGCGCAAAAATCCTTTGATAATTTCAGTGTCGTTCCTCCCGGAATGGGCATTTGCCATCAGGTAAATCTGGAATACCTTTCTAAAGGGGTTGTTGAACGAAACGGAGAAGTTTTTCCTGATACTTTGGTGGGAACTGACAGTCATACCCCAATGGTCAACGGCATTGGGGTTCTGGCCTGGGGTGTTGGAGGCATCGAAGCCGAAGCGGCTATTCTTGGACAGCCGATTTATTTTATTATGCCCGAAGTGATTGGATTAAAACTTACCGGAAAGCTTCCATTGGGATCAACGGCGACAGACCTTGTGTTAACGATTGCCAATTTGCTCCGGAAATTTGGCGTAGTAGGAAAATTTGTTGAAGTGTTTGGTTCCGGTTTAAATAATCTTTCTGTCCCTGACCGGGCAACCATAGGCAATATGTCGCCCGAATTTGGGTGTACTGTCACCTATTTCCCTATCGATGATAAAACGCTGGAGTATATGCGAAAAAGTAACCGCTCTGAAGCTCACATTCAATTGGTGGAAACGTATTGCAAAACGAATATGCTGTGGCGGGAAAATGAAGATAAAATCACCTATACCGATGTTTTGGAATTGGACCTGGCAACTATTGAGCCTACAGTTGCCGGACCTAAACGACCGCAGGATAAAATTCTTTTAAAAGACTTTAAATATAAGTTCATCGATTTACTCGATAAATCGTTCGACCGAAAATACATAGCTCAGAAAGACCGTGAAACCGAAAAATCCATTGTCCGATGGAAAGACGAAGGAGGTGACCAGCCTTTGCCTAAACCCGATGCGAAACCTTTAACAACAGAAATGGAAGTTCAGGAAAAAGACGGTTTGAAAACAGTATGGATTACCCGGGGGCAGGAAAAATTTATGCTTTCTGATGGAGCCGTTGCCATTGCAGCCATCACTTCCTGTACCAATACTTCAAATCCATATGTAATGATAGGCGCCGGATTGGTAGCCCGAAAAGCAAGGGAACATGGGATTGGCATAAAGCCGTGGGTGAAAACTTCACTCGCGCCCGGGTCCAAGGTAGTGACCGATTATCTGGAGAAGGCGGATTTAATGAAAGATTTGGAAGCCCTTCAATTTCATCTGGTGGGCTATGGCTGTACTTCCTGTATCGGAAATTCCGGACCCTTACCTGTGCAAATTTCCAAAGCTGTTGAGGAACACAATTTGGTGGTGGCTTCTGTGCTTTCCGGCAATCGAAATTTTGAGGCAAGAATTCATCCTCAGGTAAAAATGAATTTCCTGATGTCGCCCATGCTTGTGGTCGCATATGCCATTGCCGGCCGTGTCGATATTGATTTGATAAGCGAGCCGATAAGTTTCGATTCCAACCAGGAACCGGTTTTCCTGAAAGATATTTGGCCTGCCGACGATGAAATCAATGAAATATTAAGCCAGGTTTTGTCGCCCGGTGATTTCGCAAAGAATTACGGGGAGATTTTTGAAGGCAACGAGACTTGGAGAAATCTGGAAGTTCCCGGAGGCAAGTTGTACGACTGGGACAAGAGTTCGACCTACATCAAAGAGATTCCATTCTTTAAAAATATTTCGGAATACCCTGACCCTCTGCACGATATTCTAAATGCACGGGCTTTATTGGTTTTGGGCGATAGTGTTACCACCGACCATATTTCACCTGCAGGCGCATTCGACGAAAATTCCGCTTCCGGGAAATATTTAATGGAGCAGGGAGTTGAAAAAGAAAATTTCAACTCCTATGGGTCGCGCAGGGGAAATGATGAAGTAATGGTGCGCGGCACCTTTGCCAATGTGCGCATTAAAAATAAATTGGCCACGAAAGAAGGTGGCTATACTTTTTATTTGCCTTCCGGAGAGGAATTATCTGTTTATGATGCTTCGGTAAAATACAAGGAAACGCAAACTCCATTGTTGGTTTTAGCCGGAAAAGAATACGGCAGTGGTTCTTCCAGAGACTGGGCTGCTAAAGGAACTTTCCTGTTAGGTATAAAAGCCGTGTTGGCCGAAAGTTACGAACGTATTCACAGGAGCAACCTGGTTGGAATGGGCGTGTTGCCGCTACAATATAAAAATGGAGAAACTGCTGAAAGTATAGGTATCACAGGCAGTGAAATATTTACCATAACCGGAATTGCAAACAACGTTAAACCGCTTAAAGAAGTTCAGGTTACTGCCTTAAACGAAAAGGGCGTGGAAGTTAAATTTATGGCAATTGCCCGCTTAGATTCGAAGATTGAAATTGAATACTATCGCAACGGCGGGATTTTACAATACGTGTTGCGGCAATTTCTGAAAAAAGATAATGAGAAAACCCACAATTAAAACTAGATATCATGGCAAACGAAAATTTATACCCAAAAGCAACGAAGGAAATTGTTGATAAACGAAAGGCTTTGGCTCCTGAAACAATGGAGGCTTGGAGCAATTTCAGCAAAACAGTTTTTAAAGAAGGGGCGCTCCCTGAAAAAATAAAACAACTAATAGCCGTTGCCGTGGCACATGTTACGCAATGCCCCTATTGTATCCGGTCGCATACTAAGCAAGCGCTGAGAAAAGGTGCCAGCAAGGAAGAAATTATGGAAGCGATATGGGTTGCTGCCGAAATGCGTTCGGGTGCTGCTACTGCTCATTCAGCAATTGCGCTGGATGAAATGGACAGCCTCCCCTAACCCTTCCGAGGAGGGGGATAAAGAAGAGACATGACGGGGAGTTTACGCCGAAATTGAATAGATTAGTTAATTTTTCAAATGAACGCGAATCAACAAAATAAAGAGGTTTGGACGATTGGCCATTCAACCTGCAGTTTGGATGAATTTGTTGCTATGCTAAATTCGTTTCAAATTGAAGTGATTGTTGATATCAGAAATTTTCCGGGTTCAAAGAAGTATCCTCAATTCAATAAGAACGAATTGGAGGATAGTTTGCTAAAATACAATCTCAATTACATTCATTTAAAAAATCTCGGAGGCAGAAGAAAATCAAACGCAAATTCAGAAAACACAGCTTGGCGGCATCCGGCATTTCGAGGTTATGCCGATTACATGGAAACTGAAACCTTCAACGATGGAATAAAAAAATTAGAAGAAATTGCCAGTACGCAAAACACAGCTTATATGTGTTCAGAAGCGGTTTGGTGGAGCTGTCACCGTTCCTTAGTTTCTGATTTTTTAAAGGCGAAAAGCTGGAAAGTGATGCACATTATGGGCATCAATAAGGCTGAAGAGCACCCATACACACAACCTGCGAAAATTGTGGATGGCACATTGACTTATATAACGAAATAACAAAACATTATCGATGAAAGCACGATTGAATTATTCAAAAGTAGCCCCCAACGCATTGAAAGGCATGCTCGAACTCGAAAAATATGTCCATAGCTCGGGGCTGGAACGCCCACTTTACGAACTTGTAAAAACCAGGGCATCACAAATAAACGGGTGCGCCTACTGTATTGACATGCACACCAAAGATGCCCGAAAAGCAGGAGAAACCGAACAGCGATTGTATGCATTGAACGCCTGGCGCGAGACACCTTTTTATACTGAAAGGGAACGCGCCGCTTTGGAGTGGACAGAAGCATTAACATTGATTTCTGGAAACGAGGTGCCCGATGAATTATATGAAAAACTGAGCAAATATTTTAGCGAAGTAGAAAGGGTTGCGTTAACCATGGCCATTATCGCCATCAACGGATGGAACAGACTTGCCATTAGTTTTCGCACCGTTCCCGGAAGTTATCAGTCTTAAATAAATCTGAAAATTCAAAACTGCAAATATTATGTTCACACATTTTAATCAAGCAGAAAAGGCAGTTCATTACCCCGAAGACAGAAAATTATTTATTGGACTGAAACCTTATGTTTTTGTGTTTATTGGAATTGCTTTGTTGGCGACAGTTGGCGTTGCATGGTTGCAGTTTTTAATATTTGGGTTGCCCAGAGACCCGTCAGATGCATTTATTTCTACTGCCAAAGTTAGTGTCAAAGGATTTCCTGCATGGCTGATTCTTTGTCATTGGATAAACTTTTTCTTTTTAGTAATACTGATAAGAAGCGGGCTTTCCATATTATTTGACCATCCTAGGCTGTATTTTAACGAAGGATGCAAACCGGGTTCCGAATGGGTGAAATTTACACCTATTGAAGTTCCAAAAGACAAATTGTGGACAGCAAAGGATGATGCCCGATATATCAGCCCGCTTATCAGTTTACCAGGATATCGGCACACTGTGGGTATTGCACGTGGCTGGCATTTTATTCATGTGCCGTTTTTTGTGTTGAACGGAGTGATATTCGTTGTGCTATTATTCGCCACCGACCAATGGTTAAGGATTGTACCTACCACATGGCAAATTATTCCCGATGCATGGAATGTGTTTGTACATTACGCCACTTTCAACCTACCGATTGAACCCAACGGATTTTACCATTACAATGCTTTGCAGCAGCTTACTTATTTTGGTGCAATATTTATTTTGGCGCCTTTGGCAATGATTACCGGTATGTGCATGTCGCCAGCCATTGAAAACAGGTTTCATTGGCTGCCCAAATTATTTGGCAACAGGCAAGGCGCAAGGTCTGTACATTTTATAGTGATGTTGTCGTATGTAGTGTTTATTATCATACATGTTAGTATGGTGGCAATCACCGGTTTGGTCAGGAATATGAATCATATTACACTCGGAACCGATGATCCAACAAACACAACAGGGCTTTTTATAGGGATTGGCATCATTCTGCTTACTATTGTATTTTTTGTGCATGCTCATTGGGTTTCGTGGAAAAGACCGCGCTGGGTGCAAAAAGTAAGTGCTGCCATCAATGAGTATTTATGGGAATCCACAATTAACAAACTGAAACCTGCACCTTATTTTAAAAAGGAAGACATTTCCCCATTTTTTTGGCCCAATGGTAAACTTCCAACTTCTGACGAGTGGAAGAATTTAGCAACGAATAAATTCAGGGATTACAAACTCAAAGTAGTTGGATTAGTAGAAAACCCTGTTGAATTATCGCTTGATGAGCTAATGAATCTTGGCAAAGAACAGAACATCACCATGCATCACTGCATACAAGGATGGTCAGGCGTAGCAGAATGGGGAGGCTTGCCCATAAATGCGATAGTGGATTTGGTCAAACCACATCCCTCTGTAACTACTGTTGTGTTTTACTCTTTTGGAGATGGATTGTATGGTGGTGTTTATTATGATACGCATACGCTGGACAATTGCCTAAAACCAGGATCGATACTTGCGTGGGAAATGAATTATGAGCCGCTTTCTGAAGTATATGGCGCCCCTTTAAGACTGCGTGTAGAAAATCAGTTGGGTTATAAAATGGTAAAATGGATTGAGCGTATTGAATTTGTGGAAACACATGAAACAGTTGGCAAGGGCTACGGAGGTAAAAATGAAGATGATGAGTACTTCGATTTAATAGCTAATACATAATTATAATCTCTCTATCAATTTTAGGGAATATATAATTTTTGAAATTTTGAAAGAAAAAAAACTTTTAAATGATAATAAAGTTGTGATGTCTGTAAAAATTAAAATTAAACGAATTTACGATGAACCTACGGATAGTGATGGTTATCGGGTCCTGGTAGACAGGCTTTGGCCACGCGGAGTTTCAAAAGAAGATGCAAAGCTGGATGAGTGGAACAAAGAAATCGCCCCTTCGGCCGAATTAAGAAAATGGTTCGACCACAAAGAGGAGCGTTTTGAGGAATTCGTCTGGAGATATCGTTTAGAATTAAAAGAGAAACAAGACCAATTAAATGAAATAAGGCAAAGAGCAAAATACGAATCTGTCAGTTTATTATATGCTGCAAAAAGTCCCAAAATAAATCATGCCATCGTGTTAAGGGATGTTTTGTTAAATATTGACTAAAAAAGTCATTTTTCGAAATGACTGAAATAAAAAGTAAAGATGATTACAAAACAAAAAATAATAATAGTTGGTGGCGGTTTTGCCGGGATCCAGCTTATCCGGAAATTAGATAAGAAACTATTTGATGTACTATTGATCGATAAAATTAACCATCACCAGTTTCAACCTTTATTTTATCAGGTAGCTACTTCTCAAATTGAGCCTGCGAATATTTCCTTTCCTTTCCGCCATATTTTTAAAAACAGAAGCAATGTACTCATTAGGCTGGCAAAGGTGATCCGGATTCACACTAAACTAAACAAAATAAGCACAACCATTGGCGATTTTGATTACGATTACCTGGTGATTGCAATCGGATGTAAAACTAATTTCTTTAACAATAATGAAATTTGTCGCTATTCATTTACTTTAAAAACTACCTACGATGCTATAAAAATCCGAAACCACATTTTACAAACGTTTGAAAATATTATTTCAGCAAAAGAAACTGAAAAAGAGGCTTTACGGAACCTTGTTATTGTTGGTGCCGGGCCAACCGGGGTGGAACTGGCCGGTGCTTTTGCTGAAATAAAAAAGAACATTCTACCTAAAGATTATCCCCGGATTGATTTTACGAAATTCAACATAACTTTAATAGAAGGGACAAAGTATACATTGAACAATATGAGTGAAAATGCCAGACAAGCCTCGCGGAAATATCTGCTGGATATGGGTGTTCAATTGCTTACCGAAACATTTGTTACCGATTATGATGGGAAAACCCTAATCTTAAATAATGGGAAAAAAATAAATACAAAAACGGTTATTTGGGCTGCCGGTGTAACCGCAAACCATATAGATGGGTTACCAGCCAATAGTCTGACTCATGGGAAGCGGATTGTTGTAAATAGGATAAATAAAGTAGCAGGAAGCGAAAATATTTTTGCTATTGGTGATGTTGCTTATATGGAAACGCTCAAATACCCCAGGGGCCATCCGCAGGTCGCCAATGTGGCAATCAACCAGGGTAAAAATCTGGCAAAGAACCTTAAAAGGATATTTCATGGGAAAGAGCCAATAGGTTATGAATATAAAGATCTTGGTTCAATGGCTACTGTTGGCCGAAACAAGGCGGCAGTAGATTTTCCATTTATGAAGTTCAAAGGATATTTTGCATGGTTCATATGGATGTTCCTGCACCTGATGCTCATTTTAAGTGTCCGCAATAAACTAATTATCTTTATTAACTGGGCCTGGGTTTATGTCACCAAAGACTCCTCGCTCCGTTTAATTCTCACCCAGCCAAACGAAAATTGTTCTTCTGACAGGCAATAGAATTCCTGTAAATTCAAAAAATAACTGTTGTTGAATAATGCTTAATGTATATAAGTAGATCGTAATCTATAAAAAGACATTAACATCTTTTTATAAATTTATTTTATATATTTGCTACATCTTAAAATTTTAGAAACTTTAAATATTCAATTATGAAAACGTTAGATGCAACGAAAATTGAACCGAGGTACAAACACCCGACAATCTTTCAAACTTACGAGGATTTGGCTGCAGGAGAATCTTTTATCCTTCATAACGACCACGATCCAAAACCGCTGTATTATCAGTTTGCCGCTGAAAAAAGCGGAGAGTTTGGCTGGGAGTATCTTCAGGAAGGTCCAGATGTTTGGGAAGTAAAAATCAGTAAACTGAAAATGAGTTAAAAAAACGACGGGGGAGCAATGGGATGAAGGGGCAGCTTTACTTTTCAAACATTAAATTTATTACAAAAATCAGAAAGCAAAATAGCATTCTATGGGAACAGGTTATTTAATATCGATTTTTGTTCATGTTGTATGTGCTGCATTTTGGATTGGAGGGATGCTCTTCATCCCACTTGTTTTGGTGCCGGGTATTAAACAGCAACCCAACCGGGTGTTGTTGCTTCATAAAACCGGGATCAAATTCCGGTTTTATGGCTGGTTGGCCGTTGTTGTGCTGTTTATAACAGGATTATTGAATATGCATTTCCGTGGACTGCCATTTACCGTAGAATTTTTTACCAGCAGCAGCTATGGAAAATTGCTAGTGATTAAATTGTTCCTTTTTGTGCTGATGCTGCTGGTAGGCGGAATCCATGATTTTTACATTGGTATGAAATCGATCGACGAAATGCAAGAATCAGCGGGTACAAAATTCAAATTGCTGGCACGGTGGACGGGCATGTTGAACCTGCTACTAGCACTAATTATTGCTTTTTTGGGCGTTGCCATATCAAGGGGAGGGTTCTAAAAAATTAAAAACAAAATTCATTGAAGTATGAAAATCAACAGCGATACAAAAATATCGATACTTATCAAAGAAAACCCAAAATCTATTGATTCGATTGTGTCGGTCAGTCCACGTTTTAGCAAGTTAAAAAATCCATTGCTGCGTGGAATATTGGCATCGAGAACCAGTATTGGCGATGCCGCCCGAATCGGGAAATGCGACATTCAAACCCTGTTTCAATCTCTTGCTGGAATTGGTTTCGAGATCGAAAATGAGTCAACCATAAAAGATGAGAATATTACCGACGCTGGAAATCCCGAAATTTTGAACGCCATTAAATTATCGAGAGTAACCCCATTGGATGTGAGGCCAACTTTGGACCGCGGTGGTGATCCGTTTAACGAGATTATGCGTGAATTAATGCTGCTTCGTGAAGGTTATACATTGGAAGTAATTAATTCTTTCGAGCCCACACCGTTAATAAAAATAGCACAAAGCAAGGGTTTTAGCAGCCTTGTGGAAACAAAGGAAGATGTTGTTTACACTTATTTTATAAGATCGGGAGAAGCCAAAAAAGAAACCTCATCAGATGATTTTGTATTTAAAATTTCGATTGACGAGCATGAAAAACGAAAGGACAATTGCAACAAAAAGATTCGCGAAATAGACGTTCGGGATTTGGAAATGCCGCTGCCCATGGTCACCATTTTAAAAGAATTGGAAGAGATGAATGAAAACGAAGCGCTTTATGTCCATCACAAAAAAGTGCCCCAGTATTTGTTACCTGAATTGGCAGAACGAAATTTCAAGACCTGGGTTGCCGAAGTGGACGAACACAATGTCAAACTTTTAATTCATAAATAAATGCAGATTGCGAGCCAAAATGCACCATCGCCAAAGGTTGTTGTACCGCATTATGTTTTCGGGGGACTGACCTTGCTCCTGACTTCCCTGCTTATCGTTTTTTATCCTAAATCTTTCACGCAACATTTTTTCAGCGCTCAATTGCTTGCCATTACGCACTTACTGGTGTTAGGCTGGATTACTATGATAATTTTCGGTGCACTCTACCAACTGCTTCCGGTAATTATGGAAGTGAAACTGTATAGCGAACAATTAGCAAAGTTTTCATTTGGATTGCTGGGCATCGGGACTATTATGCTGGCTTTTGCATTTTGGCACTTTTCCTTTGACTCCATTATGTATGTTGCAGGTTCTTCTATTGTAATTTCCGTCGGTTTGTTTGTGGCAAATGTTCTGCTCACAGCACAATCTTCGAATAAAAAGGTGATTGAACGCACTTTTATCATCAGCTCGGTAATTTGGTTACTTTTTACAGTTCTGGCTGGATTGACTTTGGCAATTAATCTATCCCATCCTTTTTTGAAAGTTTCACATATCGAACTGCTCAAATTACATGCACACGCTGGACTTGTCGGTTGGTTTATTCAATTGATTATAGGTGTCAGCAGCAAATTATTGCCAATGTTCATGGTAGCGCATGGCGTCGGAACAAAAAGATTGAATTTTGCTTTTTACGCTATAAATATCGGATTACTTGTCGGAATCGTTTCACTCTATCTACAAATTAAAATTGGGATAGTAATAAGTGCAGTGCTTATTGTTGCCGGAATTATTAGTTACCTGTCATTTCTTATTGAATCTTATAAGAAAAGGATAAAAAAGCAATTGGACATTGGCATGAAACAATCGGCACTTTCCTACGCGATACTTGTCATCCCGTTGTTCCTTGTTTTTACGCTCCTTTTTAATTTCGAATTTCTGGATAACCTCACTTTGCCGCTTTCCGTAGCTTATGGCAGCGCAATTGTCATCGGTTTTATTACTTCGCTTGTAATGGGGCAAACCTATAAAACATTGCCATTTATTGTTTGGTTGAAGGTATATAAAGGCCGGGTTGGAAAAGTAGTACTGCCTTTACCGAAGGACCTTTATTCTGAAAAAGTGGCCAATGCACAGGTATGGCTTTTTGCCGCAGGTTTTGTTTTTTTACTGATTGGAATTTCCTCTTCAAGTAAGAATTTAGTGATGCTTGGCGGAATCATCCTGCTTTTGTCGGTAACACTTTATAACTTTAATATTCTGAAAATCGTTTTTCACAAAGCAAGAATTAAATAATTGTACTATGGACTCACACGAAAACAAAATAATAGAAATACTCAGGAATGTGATTGATCCTGAATTAATGGTCAACATTATTGATTTAGGACTGGTTTATGGCGTAACTTACGATGAGCCAGGCAAACAGATTGATGTCGCTTTAACGCTCACCTCTCCGGGATGCCCGATGGGCGGAATTATTATTGAAGATGCCCAGCAAACACTTGAAGGCAATTATCCTGATTTCGAAGTTAATATTAATCTTGTATGGGAACCTGCCTGGTCAGTAGACAAGCTTACCGAGATAGGAAAAGCCCAATTGGGATATTCTTAAAAGTGATAATTACCGGGTAAATTCTCATTCGTTCAATTCTATTATAATTGTAAGTTAGGAGTATAATTTATTAAACAGAAATATCTTATCATCAATAAAATTTAATATTAATCAAGATCAACATTAAAATGGAAAAACATTTAAATAAACATAGTAAGACCATCACACAAGATGAAAGTTTGCCAGCCGCACAGGCTATGCTCTATGCTATAGGAATGAGTAAAAGCGATCAGACGAAAGCGCAAGTTGGCATTGTTAGCACTGGCTTTCAAGGTAATCCATGCAATATGCATTTGAACGATCTGGCATCAATTCTAAAAAAGGAAATTGATCTGCAGAAGGAACTCTATGGGTTAATTTTTCATACGATTGGTGTGAGCGATGGAATTACCAATGGTACCGAAGGAATGAAATATTCTTTGCCTTCACGCGAAATCATCGCCGATTCTATAGAAACGGTGGTCGGCGCCCAATTTTATGATGCAGTAATCCCAATTGTTGGATGCGACAAAAACATGCCCGGTGCCATGATCGCGTTAGCCCGGTTAAACCGTCCTGCCATACTGATGTATGGAGGAACAGTAAAAAAAGGTCAATGGAAAAATCAGAACTTGAATATTGTCTCGGCTTTTGAAGCTTATGGAGAACGAATGGTGGGAAACATCTCTGATGAAGACTACAATGGAATTATTAGAAATTGTATCCCCGGTGCTGGAGCATGTGGAGGAATGTACACGGCCAATACAATGGCTGCAGCTATTGAATGCCTTGGAATGAGTTTGCCCTATTCATCATCGAATCCGGCAATTAGCCGGCAAAAACAGCAAGAGCCACAATTATTAGCTCAGGCCATCAGAACGGTACTCGAACGGGATATCAAACCGCGTGATATAATGACGAGGGAAGCTTTTGAAAATGCCATTACCTTGATTATGGCACTTGGTGGATCAACCAACTCAGTAATTCATCTTATTGCCATGGCTAAAGCTGTGGACGTTCCACTTACAATAGATGATTTTCAGGAGATCAGCAACCATACACCATTATTAGCCGATCTTAAGCCAAGCGGTAAATATCTGATGGAAGACTTGCACCATGTTGGTGGCATACCTGCAGTAATGAAGCTATTGTTAAGAGATGGGTTTCTGAATGGGAATTGTTTGACTGTAACGGGTAAAACGATTGGGGAAAACCTGAAAGAAGTAAAGGATTTGACCAAGGGACAATCGATAATTCACGATAAAGGACAGCCCATTCGGAAAAGCGGGCATATACAAATCCTCTACGGCAACTTGGCCAAACAAGGCGCAGTGGCAAAAATTACCGGCAAAGAAGGTGAATTATTTAGGGGCCCTGCCCGTGTTTTTGATAACGAATATGCTGCCAACGAAGGAATTCACAACAATGTGGTTCAACCGGGCGAGGTGATTGTTATACGTAACAGTGGCCCGAAGGGAGCGCCAGGCATGCCCGAAATGTTGAAACCTACCGCGGCAGTGATGGGAGCAGGATTGGGAAAAAAAGTCGCATTAATTACCGATGGACGTTTTTCTGGGGGATCTCATGGTTTTGTTGTGGGGCATATTACGCCGGAAGCCTACGAGGGTGGTTTAATTGGAATGCTAAATGATGGCGACATAATTACGATTGATATCAACAAGAACCGGATTGATGTGGATCTGTCTGAACAAGAAATCGAAAATCGACAAAAGACATGGAAACGACCTAAAAATGAGCTACGTTCCGGTATTTTGAAAAAATACAGAAACACCGTCTCCTCTGCCTCCGAAGGTTGTATAACCATTTGAGCCGCTTTCCACGCAACAAAATTGCGTTATGCGTAGAAAATAATTATTACAAAAACCAATGCCTGGGATTTTTTGTTTATTTACCCTTAATTTATTGGCCGATCGAAAGCAAATATTCAACAATAGCCATCCTGTCTTCTTCAGACATTGCTTTTGTTATTGCTATTTGCGGTTCCATAATTGCATGCTGTGCCGGATCGATGATCGATTTGGAATTGCCTTTCAAAAAACTGTTTAATTTTTCTTTCTTGCCAGCATAAGTTTTTGAAATGACTTTCAGTGCCGGACCGACCAATTTTGTGTCCAATTGATGACAAACAGCACAGTTTTTTTCTTTAAATAATTTTTCTCCTTTACTCACATCCTCCGATGCAACTGGAGTACTTGCTTCTAGGGCTGACGTGCTTGATTCAGCTAACATTTTCGGTTTCGGGCTATCAGCTTGAACTGTTTCAGTAGTTTTTTGACTATCGTTTTTTGCGGAACTGTATGATGCATTAATTACAAAGATCATGACCAAACATAGCGTTATAAAATTTAATGTTTTCATCTTGCTTTAATTTTAATTGTTAAAATGAATCAGTTATTAATCAACTTGTACATTGCAATTCAGACAAGCCAGGGCATATGCATCATATTCATCATATGCAGGTCCCGGTTTCCCGTTTACAGTGATGATACGGTCAATGCGGACTTCGTCGCCTGAATCAAAATGTAAATACTCTTCAAAATCGTTCTTATTTATCAAATTTATAATTTTACCCTTTACTTCCTCTACGTCGCTTCCATTGCCGAAATAGAATACTCTGCTGAGTTCTTTTTCCTGTTCATCTGAAAATAGATCGTAATAATCAGGATGTACTGGACTAAATTCTGTTTCCATAATTTCTGTATTTATCATTCATACTTAATAACTTCAGCAGGACAACTCTCTGCGGCCTCTATAATTTGTTCCTCAAAATCGTTATAGTTTACTCCTTCAATTACAGTAGCTTCGTCTTCCACTTTATACACTTCGGGGCAAATTTCTTCGCATAGCCCACAGGCTGTACATCCTTCTTCTATCCATACTTTATTGATTGCCATAATTTTAGATATTATTTAAACAAAATTTAATTATTTCATTTACATGTATTCTGGTGGTATTTAGCATTGGAATACCTGCATAAGTCTCTCCGGTAAGAATTAATGGAAACTCAGTACACCCTAAGATGAGGCAGTCGATGTGCTGTTCCCTTACCATCTTTTCT
This sequence comes from uncultured Prolixibacteraceae bacterium, assembly GCA_963849775.1. GTDB lineage: Bacteria > Bacteroidota > Bacteroidia > Bacteroidales > Prolixibacteraceae > Draconibacterium. The sequence continues at coordinate 182,433 of CAWKIX010000022.1, forward strand.
ATAATTCCAATCAAGATTTCGCGTGTTTCATCTCTAAAAATACCTAATTCAATTTCGCTGAACAATTTATCATTAATCAACTGCTGATCTTTAAGGTCAGGCATAATTACTTCCATCCCCTGTCTTTTAAATACGTCGGGGAAGAATGATGCTTCCATGGTAAATTCTGTCCCAATCAATCCGGCACGCTTTAGCCCCCTTTTTTTTGCTTCTTCGCATGTAGCTTCAACAATACTAATCAGTGGGATGGTTGATTTTTCTCTTAACTGATCGAACAATTGATGCGGGGTATTTGCACTAAGTACGGCAAAATCGGCACCTGCCTGTTTTAAACGCTCTATTCTCTCGGTCAGATAAGCTGTAGCCTGTTCATATTTTTCCGCTCTTATTAATCCAATAAATTCTGACATGTTCACGCTGTAAACAATAATTTCAGGATAATTTAAATCACCACTTTTATTTTTAAACGCATCGATTATTTTTTGGTAATAATCAACTGTTGCCTCGGGTCCTAATCCTCCAATAATTCCGATTTTTTTCATGTCTGATGTGCATTTATTTTCTGTTTAAAACTGCTTTATGTTCGTTTATTTTATTGGCAAGCGACTGTATTGTCTTTTCATTAACAATTTTAAAAAAGGTTTCTCTCACCTGTGAATAATCGTCGTGCATAGGGCACGGATTATCTACATCACATTGTTTCAACCCGAACCCGCATTTTGAAAAGTACTCTTTGCCTTCCAGAGCCTCTATTACTTTAAATAAAGTTATCGGGTTTGTTGGTTCACCAAAGAAAAAGCCTCCGCCTCTGCCTTTCATCGAAGACAATAATTTAGAGCGAGTTAAGTTCTGTAGAACTTTAGCCGTAAATTGTTCAGGAGAATCAATCTCTTCCGCAATTTCCTTATAGCCAGGCCTTTTGCCTTTAATATTTTGCATATAGACATAAACCAAAGCCCTGATGGCATATTCAGTAGTTTTTCCAAGCATAGCAGGTACATTTTAGATTTTTAACCGAAGTTTATTGTACAAATTCAATATCTGAATCCTGTGACATTATTACCAACGCTTTAAATTTTGCCTTTACGGAAAGAGTATGGTTTTGGTGAGCTGAAATGATAAATGTACTTCCTTCCTGAAGCAGATGTTTTATTTCGTCGATTTTGAGTTGTGCAGAGCCTTCCTGAACGATTATCACCGCTTCTTTAGTGCTGTAATGTAATGGCATTTTCATGCCCGCATGGCCGGTTACCTGATAAACCTTCAATGATTCTCCGGATTTAAGCGTAACTAATTTGGGTATATTTTGTGTATTCATTTTGAAATTTGTTTTTCGAGTTCAATTGCTTTGGGGAACAAAATGTTATTCTCCAAATGGATATGCCTGTGCAGATCATTCTCAAAATCCCTGAGTTGTTTAAGAGTTACCTCATAAGTAGTACATGCATCTTCTGGAGGCTGATAATTTTCTGTAAGTCCTGATATCTGGTCAAAACGTTCGCCTTCAACCTGATGCTCATTCATCATCATTTCAATTGGATTTGATACCGAACCAAACGGTGAATTTGGTAGTGGAGAATTTTGCCCTTTTACAGATTCCAACCGTTGTATATATGGGAATAGCATGAGTTCCTCTTTTTGCATGTGCATGATTAAGGCTCCCGCAGAATCAGTAAACAGATCTTTAATATCAAAAAGTTCGGGATGGTGTTCTCCATGTACCTCACAGATTTTTTCAAGATTCCTTTTTAGGATTGGAATACTCTCATGCACATACGCATGATGTCTTTTGACAATATAGTCAATTAGTTCTTTTAACGAAAGAGTATTGATGTATTCAGAATCCGGATCTTTTTGTGCGACCACAGTTTCCAACTGTTTGATGAGTTGATCCGCATCAACTTCTGCTTCTTTACAGGCATCAGAAATAGGTTTATCCCCTCCGCAACAATAATCGATATTATTTGCCTGAAAGATTGTAGCAGTCTTAAAATTTAATCTTACTACCTCTTTTACCATTGTATTTGTTGTAATATTCATAGCAATAATTATAAAGTTTACATTAGCAAAGGTATAAAATGTTTTCTATATAAAGACGTGGATGTCTTTTTATGGTTTTATTTTATTACTTTTACAAAGTCAAACAATAAAAAAGTATATTAAAAATGATAACACATAATTTGGGGTATCCCCGGATTGGGAATAACCGGGAACTAAAAAAAGCAGTCGAGGGATATTGGGCCGGGAGGATCAGTTATGAACAGCTCACGCAGATTAGTTCGACAATTAAGCAGAAAAACTGGTTGACACAAAAGGAATCGGGCATTGATTTGATTCCGTCCAACGATTTCTCGCTTTATGACCATGTTTTGGATTTAGCATTTGCGATTAGCGCAATTCCTGATCGTTATGCACAACTGCCCCATAATTCAGATCAATCAAAACTGGATCTTTACTTTGCAATGGCCAGAGGGTACCAGGATGGAGTAACTGATATTACAGCCATGGAAATGACCAAATGGTTTGACACAAACTACCATTATATCGTGCCCGAATTTTACAAAAATCAAAAGTTCCGCTTGTCGAATTTCAAATTAATTGATGAATATCAGGAAGCAAAGAAATTGGGTATAAATACAAAACCTGTTATCCCGGGGCCTGTTTCCTTTTTATTGCTTGGCAAAGAAAAGGAGGAAGGTTTCGACCGGATTGATTTATTGGGGAACCTACTTGAGGCTTATTTCGAAATGATTTCTTTGCTCGTGGATAATGGTGTGGAATGGATTCAATTTGATGAACCTTTTTTAGCGCTGGATTTGACGCCGGAACAAAAGGGAGCTTTCAAAATTGCGTATTCACGAATCCGGAAAAATTTCCCTTCCGTTAAATTTTTATTGTCAACTTATTTTGGAGGATTGTCTGATAATGTGGAGTTGGTTGCCGACTTGCCAGTAGATGCCATTCATCTTGATCTGGTGAGAGATCCTGAACAATTGGAGATCATGATGAAACTGCTTCCCGGCGAAAAGAAATTATCACTTGGGCTCGTGGATGGACGAAACATCTGGAAAAATGATTTAACAAATTCTTTAAAGCTTATCACTAAAGCCGTTGAGAAAATTGGAGAAGAGCGGGTGATGATAGCGCCATCCTGTTCTTTACTACACGTTCCCTGCGATCTGGAATTGGAGACTAACCTAGAAGTTTTGTCTGCTGAAATTAAACAATGGCTTGCTTTTGCGAAGCAAAAACTTGAAGAGGTCGCTGTTTTATACCAATTGTCGAAACATAAAGAAAACAGTACAACAATACAACTTTTTAAAGAGAACCGGGAAGCCATTCAAAGCAGAAGAACATCCGGTTTGATACATAATGACCTGGTAAAAGAGCGTATTGACTTCATCGAACAATTTGAAGAAATGAAAAGGCCGCCCTTTCCTCTTCGGAAAAAAGCACAGGAAAAGTGTTTCGAACTGCCGCCCTTTCCAACCACAACAATTGGTTCATTTCCACAGACTGCGGATGTTAGAAGTTGGAGGGCAAAATTGAAAAAGAAGGAACTTTCAAGCGATGAATATAATCGGCTTATTCAGGGTGAAATTGAAAAAGCGGTTCGCTGGCAGGAAGAAATTGGTCTTGATGTATTGGTGCACGGTGAATTCGAGCGAAACGATATGGTTGAATATTTTGGAGAGATGCTCGATGGTTTTGTATTCAGCAAAAATGGCTGGGTTCAGAGTTATGGTTCGCGTTGCGTAAAACCTCCCATTATTTTTGGCGATGTTCAGCGAACAAATCCAATGACTATTGACTGGATTACTTACGCACAATCGCTCACTTCGAAGCCTGTTAAAGGAATGTTGACCGGACCGGTTACAATTTTGAAATGGTCGTTTGTTAGGGATGATCAGCCTCTTTCTGTTACATGCAACCAAATAGCATTGGCAATCAGAGACGAAGTTCTTGACTTGGAAAATGCTCATATTCATATCATTCAGATTGACGAACCCGCCCTCAGGGAAGGATTGCCGCTTCGAAAAAGCGATTGGAAAACGTATCTCGATTGGGCAGTAAATGCCTTTCGGCTTTCTTACGCAGGGGTAAAAGACGAGACCCAAATACATACGCACATGTGTTATTCGGAGTTTAATGACATTATTGACAGTATTACAGCCCTGGATGCCGATGTGATTACCATTGAATGCTCAAGGTCACAAATGGAACTGCTGGATGTATTTGGGGAATATAAATACCCAAACGACATTGGTTCGGGCGTGTATGATATTCATTCTCCGCGTGTTCCTACCGATACAGAAATGGTTGATTTGCTGAAAAAGGCAGCTGCCGTTATTCCAAAGGAAAACATTTGGGTTAATCCGGATTGCGGACTGAAGACACGAAAATGGGAAGAAACGAAAGAAGCACTGATTAAAATGGTTGCGGCTGCCAAAAATATTCGGGAGAGTGTACATGTATAAAGGCTCTTTGAGTTATTCTCCGGTGAACCCCGGATAACAATTTTTGTTTCCGGGTTATTTGGTAGAAAGACTTCTGAATAAATGCTGAGTGCCACGATAGGGTGGAGTAAAGAACAGATAAAAAATGATTAGTAATGGATGATTTTCTTGCCGCAAGACTACAGATGACTGTTTCTTTTGTGTTTCACATTGTATTTGCCTGTATTGGAATGACGATGCCCTGGCTAATGTTTGTAGCCGAGCTGAAATGGATAAAAACAGGACGTAAAGTATATCTGGACTTGTCGAAAGCATGGGCCAGAGGAGTCGCCATTTTCTTTGCGGTTGGCGCAGTTTCAGGAACGGTTCTGTCGTTCGAGCTTGGACTGCTGTGGCCAAAATTCATGGAGCATGCAGGAGCTATTATTGGGATGCCATTTTCCTGGGAAGGCACAGCTTTCTTTCTCGAAGCAATTGCTTTAGGCATTTTCCTGTACGGCAGGAACCGTGTGGGCAAAAGGATTCACTTGATTTCAGGATTGGTTGTTGGAATTGCAGGTGTTGTGTCGGGTATTTTTGTGATAGCGGCTAATGCCTGGATGAATAGTCCTTCAGGCTTTGATTGGGTGAATGGTCAGGCAATCAATATTGATCCGGTAAAAGCCATGTTTAACAAGGCCTGGTTTCAGCAGGCGCTGCACATGACCATTGCCGCCTTTGCATCCACTAGCTTTGCCGTGGCCGGTGTGCATGCTTATATGCTGCTTCGTCACAAAGGGAATAAGTTTCATCGGGGTGCAATCCGGATTGCTCTGACATTTGGAGCGGTTGCTGCCATTTTGCAGCCCCTGAGCGGCGATATTTCAGCCAAAAATGTAGCGAAACTTCAGCCGGCTAAATTAGCTGCCATGGAATCCTTGTTCAAGACCTCGAAACCTGCAGCTCTGGTCATTGGCGGTATTCCTAATGAAGAAAATGAGGAAGTTAAATACGGCATTCACATTCCGCACTTGTTGAGCTTTCTGGCTCACGGAGATCCAAACGCGGAAGTGGAAGGACTGGATAAAACCGACAAAAAAAACTGGCCTCCGGTTGCCATTGTGCATTTTGCTTTTCAAACCATGGTGCTTATGGGCATGTTAATGATGGGTGCGGGTATTCTGTTCCTGATTTTCAAATTCAAATGGAAGGATAATCTGAATAAACGGTGGTGGCTTAAATTGTTGGTTTGGCTGACTCCGGTTGGATTTATTGCAGTGGAAGCAGGTTGGATAGTAACGGAAGTCGGGCGCCAACCCTGGATTATTTATGGAATCATGAAAACCAAAGACGCTGTGACACCTATGCCGGGAGTGCAATATCCTTTTTATATGATCACACTGATTTATCTGGCGCTGACTTTCCTTGTTATTTTGCTAATGCGCCGACAAATTCTGGCCGTTCATACGAATTCTCAAAATACAAATGCTCATGACTGAAATTATTATCGTTGTTTTAGGTGTGGCCGTTTTGTTTTACGTGCTGCTTGGCGGGGCCGATTTTGGTGCCGGAATTGTAGAATTGGTTACCGGGAAGAGAGGCATTTATACAATTTCGAAAGCGATTGCTCCGGTTTGGGAAGCAAATCACATCTGGCTCATTTTGGCGGTTGTAATTTTGTTTAATGGATTTCCGCTTGTATATACTACCCTTACGACTTATTTACATATACCTCTGTTTATAATTCTGCTTGGAATTATCTTCAGGGGAATGGCTTTTACTTTTCGATATTACGACACCGTGAAGGATAAAACACACAAATATTACACGCAATTATTCAGAATATCGAGTTTGTTGACTCCTTTCTTTCTGGGCGTAACGCTGGGAGCTATTATGTTGGGAAAAATTCCAGCCCAGATTGACGGAACTTTTTATGAAATTTTTATCGCACCCTGGTTAAATCTGTTTTCATTTACAACCGGTATTTTTCTGACCCTTTTGTTTGGCTGGCTGGCCGCTGTTTATCTGCTGGGCGAAGCCCGGGATGACGAATCGTTTCAGACATTTGCCAAAACATCACGTACCTTTTTTGTTCTGTTGGTAGTTTCCGGATTGAGCGTTTTTCTGACGTCGGAAATGTACGAATTGAATTTCGTCAGCAGATTTCTTCACTCCCTGGTAGCCATCGGATGTGTACTCGTGGCCACCGCAATAATCCCCCTTTTATGGGTCGGAATAAGACACCGGAATAATTTGCGGACAAGATTTCTGGCCGGCGTGCAAACGGCTTGCATCTTAACCGGATGGTTTGCAATTCAATTTCCGATAATGATTTACCTGGCTGATGGATCAGCGCTGACGATACAGAATAGCCAGGCTCCCGAAAGAACCATGTCTTTGCTGGTGTATGCCTTAGTTGCAGGCATTTTACTCATATTTCCCGCGTTTGCGTATCTGTTTAAGGTGTTTAAATTCGGAGATAATGAGAGGAAAAACATCGAACAGCATTAGTGCAAGATTTAACTGAAGCGAAAAACTCAAATGTAATTATATCATGAGAAAGAATATGAAAAATAATCAGAAAAATGATAAAGGACTCAGCCAATCAGATACTGAGTCTAAAAAATCCGAATCACCCGTTAAGACGAAAGAAAAAAAGACAATACTTTTTAATACATTTCAGGAATCTACGCGGTCATATTTTTCTTCGCCATGTTTGCTTTCTGAGATTGAAGACGATGAGGAATTTCTTAATCGGTAGTACAGCCTTACGGTATTGATGTTTATTTAGTACGTCTGATGTGGCTTTAAAAGAAGTCTTTTCCAAACTTTTTAAAGTGGTCTCTTTATAAAATGCATTGCGGCGCTGGATGTCCGGGTAATTATCATTGGTAAAAAAGGCTGCAAATTCCCTCGCTAATTTAATTAGAGAAATACTGAAAGTGTAACAACTGTTACACGATATTATCTTTTTATCCTTAATTTTGAGTAAAAATCAAAATTAACTTCATGAATATCAAAGGAAATTCAAAAAGAGGTCTAACCGGAACCACACTTGGTTTCTTTTTCGGTTTTGCTGCCGTTGCATTATACGGCCCCACTGCAATCAAATTTAAAGAAGCGATGGATCTTTCACCAATTTTGCTCGGATTACTCATTGCGATACCTTCGCTTTCTGGCTCATTGCTGCGTATACCATTCGGTTCGTGGGTGGATACAACCGGCGGCAAAAAACCTTTTTTCATTCTTATGTTGTTAAGTGTTATTGGATTGGGCGGTGTTACTTTACTACTTTACACATCATATCCGGATGGTATGAGCGGAATGTATGGGTTGGTGCTGCTTTTTGGTTTTTTGAGCGGTTGCGGAATTGCCACATTTTCAGTTGGAATCGGGCAAACTTCGTACTGGTACCCGCAAAACAAACAAGGTATGGCACTTGGCACCTTCGCAGGAATTGGTAACCTGGCACCTGGTATCTTTTCATTAGTTCTACCCTTGTTCTTATCAGCTTATGGATTTATTTCAGCCTACTTTGCATGGTTCCTGTTTTTGTTGTTAGGTACAATCCTTTATGGTATTATCGGTGTAAATGCATACTCCTTTCAATACCGAAAAACAGGATTGTCTGAATCTGAAGCTAATGAAAAAGCCCGTGAAAAAGGACAGGAAATCTTTCCAACAGGCAGCGTTAAAGACAGTCTGATTAATTCAGCAAAAATAAAAAATACATGGGCGCTCGTGGTACTTTATTTTACCACATTCGGCGGCTTTATTGCACTTACGGCATGGTTTCCGACATATTGGGCCGAGTATCAAACTTTTTCCCCGGTAAAAGCCGGTTTGTTTACAGCCATCTTTTCTATTCTTGCTTCGGCAGTTCGTGTTCCCGGTGGCTCCATTGCCGATAAATTTGGTGGTGAAAAGATTGCCTTGATTTCTATGGCTGCCATTTTAATTTCGGCTGTGGTTCTGTCTTTTGCCAGTACCATTTCAATTAGTATGGCCGCTGTTATTTTGCTTGCAGCTGGAATGGGGATTGCGAATGCAGCCGTATTTAAACTGGTGCCCGTTTATGTTCCGAAATCTGTTGGCGGAGCAGCCGGTTGGGTTGGCGGATTAGGCGCTTTCGGAGGTTTTGCCCTGCCACCGATCAT
>CAWKIX010000023.1:0-122343 GCA_963849775.1 uncultured Prolixibacteraceae bacterium
TGGTGTTAAATGATGTACGGCTTCTATTACCTGGATAAAGTCATCAAGGTTAAGTGATTCGTCACTGGTGAATTTATTGGATGTTTTAACAAAATCTTCGCTGACGCAATATACACACGAAAAATTGCAGGTATTTACTAAGCTTATCCTCAGTTTTTCGAATCTTCTCCTAATTTATCTTCAACCTTAATCATGCTTAATTAACCATTTACAGTATGATTTGTTCAGCATTATTAAACCATGATTGTGCGTTTAATTAATGTTTTTGGTTGATTCGAATTTCTAATAAATCCATCGAATGAACTTTCATGAATTGTTTACTGTTATTTTAATGATTCAGACAGTTTTGTCTTATTTCATAAGATTGTCTATTTGATGGTTACGTTATTGCAGGTACTACTTGTTTCACTTTATCGAACTAAATAATTATAACTTATATACAATGACAGTTTTCAATCTAAAGATTAATGGGAAAGATCATCAGGTTGATGTTGATCCTTCCACTCCGATTCTCTGGGTTCTTCGGGATCATTTAAAATTGTTGGTACCAAGTTTGGATGTGGAGTAGCACAATGCGGTGCATGTACAATTAATCTTAATGGTGACCCGGTACGTTCCTGTATAACATTTGTAGATTCAGTAGGCGATCAGGAAATAACAACAATTGAAGGAATCTCTGACGATGGAGATCATCCGATACAAAAAGCATGGTTAGAACATGATGTTGCGCAATGTGGATATTGCCAGCCCGGCCAAATAATGACAGCCGTAGCGTTATTAAAAAATAATCCCAACCCTACGGATGAAGATATTGAATTGGCAATGAGTGGAAATTTGTGCCGTTGTGGTACTTACACTAGGATTAAAAAGGCAATAAAAACAGCTGCAGCTGCAACTAGTAATTCCTGTTTATCAGGATATTTCTTTGTTAAAGTCAAAACCTAAAATGATTAAAAATGGCAACTGAGAAAATAAAATTTGGAAGACGTTCTTTTATTAAAAGTTCGTAATTGGCGGGTGGAGGAATAATGCTTGGTTTTAACTGGTTGGCGGCTCGTGAAGCAAAAGGAAGTCAGGTTTTGGAAATGCCGGATGAGTGGTTCGAAATTAATGCGTACCTCAAAATCGGAGAAAATGGTGTTGTTACAATTATGGCACCAAATCCTGAAATTGGTCAGGGGGTAAAAACATCGTTGCCAATGATAATTGCCGAAGAGCTTGATATTGACTGGAAAAATGTAATTGTTGAGCAGGCACCATTTAATGCGGAATTGTTTTCAACGTCAGTTGGCAGGAGGAAGTAATTCCATCCGGGCGAATTGGAGAGGACTTCGAACTGTAGGTGCAACAGCACGAAAAATGCTACAGGAAGAGCAGCCCAAAAATGGGGAGTGCCGGTTGAAGAAATAACCACAGCAACAGGAATATTATATCATGAAAATAGTGGTAAAAAAGCTGGTTATGGCGAAATGGCCTCCGCGGCAGCATAAATTCCAGTGCCCGAAAAGGTTAAAATAAAAGAGCTAAAAGATTTTAAAATCGTTGGGACATCAAGAAAAAATGTTGATGGAAAAAAAATAGTAACCGGGAAGCCATTATTTGGCATGGATTATAAAGAGAAGGAATGCTGATTGCAATGATTGTTCATGCACCGGCATTTGGAATGAAACTGAAATCGTTTGATGCAACAGATGCAAAATCAATGCCCGGAATTAAAGATGTTTTTTTAGCATTAAAGGAGATGATGGCAGAGGCTCGATTCTGATGGCGATGATTTGGTTGTTATGGTTGGAAATTCAACCTGGGAGGTAATGAATGCAAAAATAATGTTAAATGTAGAGTGGGAGCCCGTTTCAGCTAACCTGGAAAGTACTGCCGGTCATAATGCAAAAATGGCTGATGAAGGAGCGGAAAAGCAACGGGAGTGCAAGAAAAGATGGCGATCCGGAGAAGGCATTTAAAAATGCTGCAAAAGTAATTGAAAGAACTTATACCGCTCCATTTCTGGCACATAATACAATGGAGCCAATGAACTTTTTTGCCAATGTAACTGATAACAAAGTTGAACTGGCAGGACCAATACAAACTCCTGAATCAGCGCAAAGAGGCGTTTCACAACGATTGGGAATTCCTGTTGAAAATGTAACTCTGAAGTTAACCCGGATTGGGGGAGGTTTTGGACGACGGCTTAATAATCATTACGCTGTTGAGGTTGCCGTGATTTCGCAAAAAATGAAAGCGCCGGTTAAATTGATTTACTCTCGTGAAGATGACATGACTTTTGGAATTTATCGCCCGGCGTACCATGCTTTGTACCGTGCGGCGCTCGACGCTAATAATAACTTAATAGGATTTCATGTTCGCATGGGTGGCATTCCACAAAGTCCCTTACATGCAAATCGTTTTCCGGCCGGTGCAGTTGATAATTACCTGGCCGAAACATGGTCATTAAATTCAGCAATTACAGTAGGGGCATTTCAGGGCTCCAGGATCCAATTTCAATGCAGTTGCCGAACAATCATTTCTTGATGAATTAGCAGAAGAAATGGGTAAAGATCCAATACAATTTCGTCTTGATTTGTTGAAAAGAGCACAGGAAAATCCTGTTGGAAACCGAAATGATTACGATGCAGCCCGTTATGCCGGTGTACTTGAACTGGTGCGCGAAAAATCAGGATGGAACAACGGATCAAATGGAATGAGCCGTGGAGTTGCCGCATATTTCTGTCATAATTCGTATGTGGCCAATGTAATTGATATAAAACTGGAAAACGATACACCAGTGATTGAGAAAGTTTATGCTGCCGTTGATTGCGGGATTGTTGTGAATCCGGATGCTGCCATTAATATGTCGGAAGGAGCAATTATTGATGGAATTGGTCATGCAATGTATGGCAGATTGACATTCTACGAAGGACAGCCTGAGCAGGAAAATTTTGATTCGTATCGGTTGATTCGTCAGGCAGAAGCGCCTAAATCAATTGAAGTACATTTTGTGAAAAATGAAATTGATCCCACAGGGATGGGAGAACCGCCATTTCCTCCGGTAATGGGAGCACTTGCTGCTGCCTTGTATAAGGCAACCGGGAAACGTTATTATCATCAACCATTTATTGAAAATACATTCGAAGTTTAAATTTAGAATTATTATTCGAATTTAATATAATGACTCACGAAATAAAACAGTTATTCCAAACCCTTTATACCTGGCAAAAGCTGGGCAAAAAAGCCGTATTTGTTTCTGTGGTTGCCCTCGATGGTTCATCTTACCGTAAACCGGGTGTTCGAATGATCATTAGTGAAGAAGGCGAATCGGTTGGTGCGGTTAGTGGTGGCTGTGTAGAAAAAGAAATTGAACGGCAGGCACAAAGCGTTTTTAAAAGTGGCAAGGCCAAGGTAATGACTTATGATGGCCGGCTGCGAATTGGTTGTGAAGGGATCATTCATATTTTAATTGAACCGGTTTTACTGTCGGATGAACTGATGAATAATTTTGATTCGGTCTTAAAATCAAGACAGCGTTTTCGAATGGATTCCTGGTTTTATCATTCGGTAGGAGAATATAAAAACAGCGGGTCACTGTCTAACTTTAAACGGTAAAACGTACTCGATTAATCCGGTATTCAATCCAAAGGAAATTGATGATCAGGATTGTTTTACACAAAAATTTGATCCGCTTTTCCAACTTTTTATTTTTGGTGCTGAACACGATGCTGTTCAATTGTGCCAGTCAGCTAAAATGCTGGGGTGGGAGGTAACAATTTTTGCTTCGGCTGATGAGTCAAAATCATGTGATTATTTTCCGGGTGCATCTGCTTTGTTAACACCGGCATTTGATGAGGTTGATACTTCAGTAATTGATGAACAAACGGCGGTGGTATTAATGACACACAGTTTTAGTAAAGATGTACAATACCTTATGGCACTTAAAGAAGCCAAACCAGCCTATTTGGGAATTATCGGTTCTGTGAACCGGAGGGAACGAATTTTATCAACCATGTTAGATTATTTCCCTGATATTTCACCTGAATTTCTGGAACAGATTCATGGTCCGGCAGGAATAAATATTGGCGCTGAAACGGCTTCCGAAATTGCTGTTTCGGTTCTTGCTGAAATTCTGAGTGTAATTCGGGAAAAAGCACCAATTTCACTGAGTGAAAAATCGGGTGCAATTCATGAATAATTTTCTCATTCCACATTCTTCCGCATAAATAACTGAGTAATCAATTTTAGATAAATCAACAAACCAACACCTGAAATTCAGACACGTTTATTATTGCTTATCCTTTTTAGTTAAATTTATCCTTTCAAACTAAAACTAAGCCAAATGAAAAACCTGCTGATAGCTTTTTTAATTCTTGTATCATTTATAGTTAAGGCACAGACAGAAAATAATAATCAAAATTTAAGATGGGATGCAAAATGGATATGTGTCCCTGATGCAGGTGAACATAGTGCCGGATTATATATTTTCAGAAAAACATTGAATTTGGAGCAGCTGCCTCAGAAATTTGAAATTTACGTTTCGGCAGATAATCGGTATAAACTTTTTGTAAACGAAAAATTGGTGTCACTCGGACCTGCACTAGGTGATATTAACCATTGGAACTTATGAAACAGTTGATCTTGCGCCATTCCTTAAACGAGGGGAAAACATTATTTGTGCAAAAGTTTGGAACGAAGGGATTTTGAAGTCAATTTCACAGTTTACCTACAAAACAGGATTCATTTTACAGGGCACAAATACAGCATCAAAAGAATTAAACACCAACCAATCGTGGAAATGTATTGAAGACAAAAGTTATTCGCCGATACAACAAAGTGTGCAGGGATATTATGCGGCCGGAGCAGGTGAACACATTGACATGAATTTGGCGGTTTACGGATGGCAAAATGCTGACTATGATGACAGCAACTGGGAACAGGCGAAAACGGTTAATTTGCGGTCGGATATTGGATATGGATATGATAATGTTGATGGCTGGCATTTAATACCTTCGATGATTCCACAAAGGGAGATGACATTAAAGCGGCTTGTCTCAACCAGAAAAACGGAGGGTGTTTCAGTTCCTTCATCTTTCCCCCGGGAAAAAATTCCCGTAAAAATACTTGCAAATACTACAGCTAAAATTCTCCTCGATCAGACCTTCCTCACGAATGCTTATCCAACCTTAATTTTTAGCGGAGGGAAAAACAGTACAATTACAATTACTTATGCTGAAGGATTGTATGATGAAAATGGAGCTAAAAATAACCGAAACGAAATCGAAGGCAAATCGATTTCCGGACGACAAGACATCATTATATCAAATGGATTGCAAAATCAGAATTTTACGACACTAAACTGGAGAACTTACCGATATGTTGAATTGAAAATTGAGACGAATGATTCCCCGTTAACGTTAGAAGATTTTTACGGAACTTTTACGGGCTATCCGTTTGAGATGAATGCAAAACTGGTTTCGGATAATGATGAATTGGGTAAGATGATGGAAATAGGTTGGCGAACTGCCCGTTTATGTGCTGTTGAGACGTATATGGATTGCCCGTATTACGAACAATTGCAATACATTGGCGATGCAAGAATACAGCTAATGATATCGTATTACAACAGTGGTGATGATCGACTGGCGAAAAATGCACTTAATCTTTGGGATAATTCAAGGCAGACAGATGGTTTTACCTTAAGCAGGTATCCTGATACCCAAAATCAGGTCATTCCAACTTATTCGCTGTGGCATATAAGTGCATTGTATGATTACCTGATGCATGGAAGGGACAAAAATTTTCTAAAAGCAAAACTTCTGGGCTCTCGCCAAATACTGAATTACTTTATCAGTTTTATTGCTGATGACGGATCATTAAAAAATGTACCCAACTGGAATTTTACCGACTGGGTTCCGGAGTGGCCACGAGGTGTTGGTCCAATTGGGGCAGATGGTAGTTCTGCCCTTATGGATTTGCAATTGTTACTGGCACTTCAATCGGGGAAAATGTTGGAGGAGAATGAAGGAATGCAGGAATATGCAATGTTTTACGATAAACTGGCAAAGCAACTGGCAAACACCATTCAGGAAAAATACTGGGATGAATCAAGAAATCTTTTTGCAGATACACCTCAAAAAAACGTATTTTCTCAACATACTAATTCATTGGCAATTCTGGCCGGTTTAGTTGATGCTAAGAAAGCTGCAGAAATTGGAGAATTAATGCTTTCTGATAAATCAATTACACAAGCCACCATCTATTTTAAGTATTATTTGCATTTGGCTTTAACAAAAGCAGGATTAGGAGATGATTATCTTGACTGGCTGGATATTTGGCGAAAAAATATTAACCTTGGTCTAACTACATGGGGAGAAAAATCTGAAGTTGAAACAACCCGATCTGATTGCCATGCCTGGGGTTCCAGCCCAAATATTGAGTTTTTCAGAATCGTACTTGGAATTGAAAGTGATGCACCTTATTTCGAAAAAGTTAAAATTGAACCACATCTGGGAACATCGAAAAGATCAGCGGAGAAATCCCACATCCGAATGGCAAAATTGCTGTTGCATATAACAATTCGGAAAATGGATTAAAAACTGAAATCAATTTGCCAGAAAATATTAGCGGCACTTTTTTATGGAACGGGAAAAGCTATAATTTAAAGGGTGGTTTAAATGAATTGGAAATCAGTAAATAGTCGATAAAATTATAAAACATTTTCAATTTTAAACACCCAGGCGTATTTACCCTGATTTTCTGAAAGGGAAACTTTTGGTATTGCGATGGTCATCCCATTCCCCGATTTTTTAGCAGAAATTTTAATATCAGATCCCAGCAAGGTTACATTTCCTGATTTTTTGATTCCACTTACCGTTATTGCTTTTTCAGGAAGTTGAGTACAAAGAACAAATAAATCGGAACCGTTTTGAGTGAAATAAACTCCTTCAGATTGATTATCCCTGGCACCTTCCCATTTTCGTGAGCCATAAATGGCATCTCCGTTAATTTCAAGCCATGCGCCCATGTCAAGCAAACGTTGTTGCATGATCACCGGAATTCTACCATCGGCAGTTGGCCCGATATCCAGTAACAGGTTTCCTCCGCCGGCAACTTTCTCAATCAGCAAGTCGATCAGCGCATCTGAAGTCATATAATTATCCAGCGTTTCCATTCTGGTTGTATCCAAAAGAAGTTCCAATTCCGCGACATTCTTCCCAGGGACGAGTCGTTTCTCCAACGCCTTCTTTATCGTGAACGAGATCGTATTCTGTGGTGAAATAGCCACCGTGCACACCACGGGTTTCTTCTCCCCAGCGGTCGTTTATGCAAATCCGGTCTTTTACTGCCGATTCGTTAAAAAGCCAGGATAAGAATTCGGTGCTTTTCCATTTCTCACTTGGGTGATCCCACTCACCATCAGTCCATAAAATATCGGGTTCATATCGGGTAACCAAATCCTTCATTTGCGGCAGCATGTGTTCATCAACGTATTTGTCAATATCGTTGTGATATTGCGGATTAAACCATTCATATAAAGAATAATAAAAACCCATGTGCAAACCTGCGTCTTTAACTGCCCGACTCAAATCGCCGCATAAATCGCGATGAGGCCCAACATCAATGCTGTTCCAGTTCCAGCTCTGTTCGCTTGGCCAAAGCGTAAATCCTTCATGATGTTTTGATGTTAGAACCACGTATTTTGCCCCAGCTCTTTTAAAGAGATCAGCCCATTGTGCCGGATCGAAATGTTCTGCTTTAAAATCCCCGGCGAAGTCCTGGTACATAAAATCTTCACCATACGTTTTGTTATGATAGGCCCGAAACAATTTACCCGCTTCACTATTGTCGTTAATCCGGTACCAGTACCATTCTGCATATTTTGCATAAATATCAATGTCAGCATTGGCAGGAGCCCAGGCCGGAACTGAATATATTCCCCAGTGAATGAAAATCCCGAATTTTACATTTTCAAACCATTGTGGTACCGGTCGGCTATCAATTGATTGCCAGTTGGCTTCGTATTTTTGGGCAAATGATAATGAACAGGCAAGAAATGCTAATAAGATCAACGTTGATTTTTTCATTTTTGGTTTAGCTTGATATTGTATTTAAAAGTATAAATAATTAGACAACTACATCCACTTTCTTTCCGAGATCTCAGTATGATACAACAGGTAATTATAAATCTGTATGGCCATTTTTTCATCAATGTAAGGAATGGTAATTGTTCCGGCAGCATTCATTAAATGAAGGCTAGCAAGTGAGCGACGTTTTTGAAAAAACGTCTGTTGAAATTTTACCGACTGAATTTTGAACAGTTCCATCTGTTTCCACTGATGAGAAATGGCTCCTTTTGAAATTCTGATCTGGTCTTCGTTCATTCTGAAATATCTCTTTTTAAGGATTAATGAACAATATCCGGCAGCAAGCAAAAGCCAAATTATGCAGCCAATCCAGAAAAGCAGTTCGACATATAAAAACGGAGTGGCAACCAAAACAGGTACCCAACCATAAATAATCCATAAGCGTCTGAAATAATAGGGATCGGAAAATGTTTTGGAAACTTCGGTCAATTCGTCTTTTCCAAACAAATCGGATTTTAGAAGTTCAATATGAGATGTTAAACATCCGGGTGCGTCCACTAACTGCTGGTTCTTTCGATTTTGTTGTCCGCTAACAGCTTGTTTAAAAGTAAGATGAAAAATCCCAAAAAGCTGTTTAAGCGGCCCGGTTTCCCAGTTTAGTTCCTGCACCTTATTGTAAGGTACAATTACATTTCTTTTGTTTATCAATCCCGATTCAATTCGATAATTACCTTCTTTTTTCAGGAGTTTAAAATCGAAGTACTTCAGCAATGTTCTGAAAAGTGAGAATGCAATTGAAACCAGCAAAAAGAAAATTACAAGAAATGTTACTAATGCCCAGCCTGAGCGCGACATAAAATCAAAGAATTCATTCGAGTATGCATTTGCCTTGTCTTTAAATAAATCTTGCAACTGCTGGAAAATCTGGCCGCCAAAAGCAAGTATTACAATTGCAGCCCGCAAATGGTTCTGGCTGATCCCAATTTTTAGCAAATCAGTTGGTGATAATTTCAAAACAAGTTCCTCTGGCACTTCTTCAGCAGCAATCTCTTCCTGATCTTCAGATTCAACCGATTTATTTTTCCCTGTGCGAAGATGATTTTGAAGCTCTTTTGCAAAAGATAGTTCAAGAGCATGTATCTTAAGTTCCTTGCCAACAGTTCCTGCTGTATCAATTTCAAGTGAAACCACATTTAGTAGCTGCTGAAGAAGATTTTGTTTTGTGTTTACACTTTGAATTCTTGCAAGTGGAATCGATAAAACTTTTTTACGCAAATACCCTTTTTTAAGAATGAATTCATCCTTTTCAACATAAAAATAGAAATTGAGGTAATACAGCACCGTATGAATCGCCAGCAAAAAGAAAATAGCTATAACGCTTACAATTAATGTTGCTTTATTATTGAAAAAATTATTATTGACAACATAAACCAGTATTAGAGCCCAAAACATGCGGATTGCCTGTCGTAAACTAAATAAAAAAATCAAAACAATTCCGCGAACCGATTGCCGGGTAGGAATAGAAAGATCGGGTTTATTCATGACGGCTGATTTGATCTGATAAATATGACTTTAATCTTTGAGCATCGGGGGCTGGTAATCCAGGAATTGAAAGATCACTGTAACTTCCTCCTGCCGTATAGATTTTCACTGATGAAAGACCTAACATTTTTGAGATGACACCTTGATTTACTTCAACATGTTGGATGCGATTAAAAGTTACCGTTGTAAGTTTATAAGTAATTAACCCTTTCTTAAACGAAATATCCTGTTCGCGAACCAAATAACCTTTACGGGAAAATCCAAGTATTGCAATAATAAAAGATAAAATTGTTACGAAAGCTATCACTGATCCTCCGGTTATACTGACAATCCTAAAAGGAATACCTTCGGAAAGCATTACAAAGGCTGTTAATCCTCCACTCATTAAAAGAAAGAAAAAAACAATGCGAATTATAATTATTTTCAGGTATTTTCTGTCGAGCCCGGTAAAATCTTTAGCGTCAATCGCAGGTAGATTTTCGGGTAGAATTACAGAATTGTTAAAGGTTTCCATCGAAATTTATGGTTAAGTTTCAAGATATAAAAAGTTAAAAGTAGACATTTTTTCATATACACATATTTTAAAATACAAGACTTTATAACTTGACATAAAGCAATCATATTTGTTGTATATTTCAAACAGATGAAATTATTCAAAAAATGAAAGTATTTTCTTTTGTACTTGTTTTGTTTTTTACGGTTCAGGTTATTCAATCACAACCAATTGATAATTTGGAAATAAAAAATAAAGTTGACGCTTTTAAAAAAGACATTAAAGGACCATACCAGCAAATAATGTGGTTTTGCCCCGATGGTTCACGTGTTATTCCAAGTCAGCGATGTCCTGAAAAAGGCGGTGTGCAGCGAGCTACATACAAACCCTGGGTAGAGCAGTTGGCAAAAAGCAACCATATTTTTCTGGGACAAATTCTTGCGGCAACTGATTTTTCGGAATTTCTGGACAAAGAAAACCGACACTCACGGGCAAAACAATACCAGGTTGAAAAATATCTGGAAGGAATTGATAATGACTGGATTTTGGAGAAAGCAAAATTTTACCGCGGCGCTTTTCAGGATGAAGATGAAAACAGTTGGGGTGAAAAATTTCTTGAATGGACGTTGACGAACGAAAAAATGGAAGCAAAATAATTTCTTTTTGCTCCGGCAGTTTTTTAAATCAATTCCACACAAAACGAAACTCCTAATATCCGTAAAGTAAGAGCCCTTTCCATGGAAATTGCAGACAGTATTCCTGCTTTTATGAATATCCGGATAAAAATTCACGGACAGCCAGAGGTTTCGGATATTGTTTCGGTGAAAGATTTCAAACAGAAAAATGATTCAAAGTTATCTGCGGCGGTAAAAGCAAAAATCGATGAATTGGTTTCTGAAATGGAAATCATGTTTCGTCCGGTAGATTGGGAATCGTTAAATACATTTAATAAATCAAAAGGAATTTCTCCGGAAGCAGCCAATTTAATTCAGATTAAAGTTGAAGCAAATTGTGGCTGCCAACACCGCCGATAAAAAAATTGAACATGCAGCTGATTTTATGCTTGAATTAAGAAAGGCAATTTTAACCTCGCCGGTAAAAACTCAAATGATTTTGTTTGATCTTTCGAATAAGCTGGAGGAGTTAACTTTTAAGGAACTACCCAACTGGAAATCAGTAATCCTGGAAGAAGTGCTGAGAAAGAATTATGTACTTTCAATGGCAGCCACCGGAGCCGGTTACATTGAATTGTGCGAATGGGAAAAAACAGAACCACTGCTGAACATACAAAACATGAACTCGATGTCGGTTTCCAAACTGAATGAAAAGTTGAATGTTGCGAGAGGTTTGGTAGAGTGGAGTGCCGGAATGATAAGGGCAAATTACGAAAACGATGTAGTGTTGTTTGAAGGTTTTGAACCGTTGGCAAAGGGTTTTACCGATGATTTGATTCGGTCTTCCATCTTGCTGCAGTTGGGACAAAGTGTAGGTGAACTTGGAAATTTTATCTCAAAAAATTCAAACCAGTCGAATAAAGTTTTTGACATTCAAAATCAAAGTCATTTTCGCGGATTAAATCCGGGATTTACAAAGGGAGAACTGGTTGTTGCCGAATCACCGGAAGGCATCGAGGTTTCCTCAGATAAAATTTACGTTTTCAATCATCCGCCTTCCGATTTGAAACCAGTAGCCGGAATTGCCACTGTTTCAGAAGGAAATCTTGTTTCGCATGTGCAGTTACTGGCACGAAACCTGGGAATTCCAAATGCTGTCCTTTCATCCCAAAATATGGATGAGCTAAAAAAATATAATGGAAAGCAGATTTTTTATGCGGTGTCGAATAATGGAACTGTAATTATGAAATTGGCAGAGAACATGGATTCGGTAGAAAAGGCGCTTTTTGATGTCAGGAAAAGGGAAGAAACAAAAATACGGGTTGGAATTGAAAAACTTGACCTGAACCAGAAAAAGGTGCTCAATTTAAGGTCGGTAAATGCAACAAGTTCAGGAAAACTTTGTGGTCCGAAAGCTGCAAATCTCGGGCAATTAAAATTAATGTTTCCTGAAAACGTTGTTGAAGGGCTGGTTATTCCGTTTGGTATTTTTAAACAACACATGGAACAAAAAATGCCGGGAACGAATGGTTCGTACTGGGATTTCTTAAATGCTTCCTTTGAAGAATCGTCAACGATGGAAAGAGAGGGAAAAAGCAAAGATGAAATTGATGTTTTTATTTTAAAGAAGCTGGAAACTTTGCGAAACGCTATTCTTAAAATGCCTTTTCTTCCTGATTTTGAAGCCGATTTGAAAACTCAGTTTGGAAAGGTATTCGGAAAAGAAATGGGAAGTATTCCGGTATTTTTACGAAGCGATACTAATATGGAAGATTTAAAAGATTTTACTGGTGCCGGGTTAAATCTTACGTTGTTTAATGTAGTTGATGAGGCTAACATAATTATGGGAATAAAACAGGTTTGGGCATCGCCATATTCGGAGCGCAGTTTCCGCTGGCGGCAAAGTTTCCTGCTTAATCCTGAAAATGTGTATCCTTCTATTTTGGTGATTCCGAGCGTGAATGTTGATTATTCAGGGGTTTTAATTACCAAAGGAGTTAGTTCAGGCAACACAAAAGATTTGACAATTGCTTTTAGTCGCGGTGCAGGTGGTGCTGTCGACGGGCAGGCTGCCGAATCGTATCTTTTAAAAAGTGATGGAACAAACCGGTTGATCTCGCCAGCTCGCGAACCTTATTACAACACACTTCCTTTGAACGGAGGAACCGGAAAGGCATCTGCTACTTTTGAGAGCCCAATTTTAAATGATCAAAACCTGGCAAAAGTCCGTGAATTCAGTAAACTACTCAAGCAGAAAATGGAATCAACAGGAAGTATGCAGGGACCGTATGATGTTGAACTCGGATTTCTGGATAACAAACTTTGGCTTTTCCAGGTCCGCCCATTTGTGGAAAACAGAAATGCTGCAGGGGCAGCTTATTTAGAGTCGATTTCTCCAAAACCGGATGAAACAAAAGTTATTTCACTTTCGGAAAAATTGTAATTATGAAAAGAGATCATCAAATAAAACAATTTCGGTTAAAAACCTTATTTTTATTAGCCGTCCTGTTTTTTTCAGAAGTTGCAGGTGCCTATCCAATTGATGGTTTTTGGTTGACGGGAATCAGGCGATTGGTGAGACTTCAAATGGTTTTAGACGGAGAAATTAAAGATACAAAACCTGTGGAAGGCGCCAGAAAAACGTTGGATGAAATTCATTTACAATTAATGAATACCAAAGGCGACAGCTTAACAGATTTGCCAAAAACTGACGCTGCCCTGCAAAAAAAACTGAATGCATTATTCCCAAATCTGGATGAAAGCTATTCGGTGACACTTCTGGATATTTCTCCGGGAAAACCACTAAAATATGCTGCTCGGCAAGAAACACGTGGTTTTCAACCCGGAAGTGTTGGAAAGTTGGCAGTGGTTGCCGGACTTTTTAATGAACTGCAGCATATTTATCCTGATTCGTTTGAAAAGCGTCAGCGGTTACTAAAAAATAAATCGGTGCGTGCCGGGCGTTGGGCAATGACTGATGAACATACAGTTCCATTTTTCGATCCGGAGACGAAGGTGCTGATTAAAAGAACGGTGAAAGAAGCTGATGTTTTTACGCTTTATGAGTGGGCCGACCACATGTTATCTGTTAGTAATAACGGTGCAGCAAGCGTTGTTTGGCGCGAAGTAATTTTGATGCGCCAGTTTGGGAAGGATTATCCAAATTTGACTGAAGAGCAGGCAACTGAATTTTTTAAAAACACACCAAAAGCAACCTTACAAAAACTGGCTGTTGCAGTTGTTAATGAACCACTTTTGGGGCTGGGAATTACAAAAGAAGAGTGGCGGCTTGGAAGCATGTTTACACAAGGGGCCAAATCATTTATTCCTGGTGAAGGTGGAAGCATCGGTTGTCCGCAGGGATTAATGAAATACCTGATTGCACTGGAACGCGGTAAAATTGTGGATGAAAAATCAAGTCTTGAAATTAAACGGTTGTTGTATATGACCGACCGAAGAATTCGGTATGCAACTTCACCAAGATTAACAAATGCTGCTGTTTATTTTAAATCGGGGAGTTTGTATAAATGCAAGCCCGAAGAGGGTTTTGAATGCCAGAAATATATGGGTAATGTGGATAATTACATGAATTCGGTAGCAATCATAGAACATCCGGATGGAACAGTATATATGGTGGCGCTGATGTCGAATGTGCTTCGAAAAAATTCAAATATCGATCATCAAACATTGGCAACCCGCATTGATGATATCATCCGAAAATAACATTTTAATGCTGTCATTTCTGACAAATAATAGAAAATTGTAATTTGATTTTCAAGTCAATTTTACTGAAGCGCTAAAAACGCCTTTTCGGCAAAATCCCTCACTTTTGGATTGTGATTTTGACGGTACTTTTCAATTAATTCAAGATGTTTTGGATCCTTTAACTGAGTAAAAAGGTATAGTACCGCTAATTTTATTTTAATGTCATTTCCTTGTAATAACATCGAATAGCACTCTTTTTCATTCGGAATGTGAATGTTGAGGTTTTTTAGCGTTTCTTCAGAATGTGTATCAAGAATGGTTGTTTCAAGAAGTGGTATTATAACTCGTTTTAACCGGGTGTCTAAAAGATTGTCCAGAAATTCGATACTGCTTATCCTGACTTCTGTTTTGCTGCTTTGGTAGCTTTTAAAAGCTGAATTGATCTCATCGGGTGGAAACCTTAATCCAAGCAAATGAAAAATTCGCTCAAGGCCGCCATCCAGTCTTCTTTCCAATAAATCGATCAAACTTTTTCTGGCTTCAATTAATTCAGGAATGTTAGTTTTAGATTCCATATCGAGTTTGATTTGCAGGTATAAAACGGAAAGCGTATCCTGGATCAAACGGGCTTCTTCCAAAATACGACGGATGACCAGTTTTTTATCGAAATGCAGAAAGGGAAATTTCATTTTTAACCTTGTAAGAGAGATAAGCGCTTTGTTTCTCAGTATTGAATCTTCTGATTCCAAAAGTTCAAACAGGAAGTTCACTGAGCGCTGCGATTCAATGTTTTCAATAATTTCCGGTATTTTTCGCTGAATATCTGCTTTTGAATTGTCTTCAAAAATTGATTCCAGGAAAGGGATAATTTCAACTCCGTATTGTGCAAGCGCCAGTTCAGCGTATCCCGTAAAAACAGGTTCAGCAACATACAACAACAGTTTATCAATGAATTCAGGCGACATTGTCAATCCGGCAGCTTTAATTGCCTGGATTTTAATCGTGTCGTTTTCATCGTTTAA
This sequence comes from uncultured Prolixibacteraceae bacterium, assembly GCA_963849775.1. GTDB lineage: Bacteria > Bacteroidota > Bacteroidia > Bacteroidales > Prolixibacteraceae > Draconibacterium. Next base: position 15,449 of record CAWKIX010000023.1, read on the forward strand.
GCTATTCTCGATAAAAACAAAGAATCCCGGCATATTTCCTCTGCCAATAGTTTCAAGAATATTTTTTGTGTTAAAATCCCTGATTTCTGCATTGTTTTCAATTTTCAAAGCCTCAATTTTTTCAGCAACAATTTGCCTCAGTTCATATTGCTTTTTTAATTCAGGATTGTCTCTTAATTCTCCTGCCAAACTTAATAACGCAGCCCCGCTTACTTTATAATCTTTGTCAGAAAGGAACTGCTGCATCAGTTCAACCCTATTCTCATAATGGTGATGCATCAGGTATTCGAAAGCTGCAATTTTTACTTCCTGCACTGGGTCAGATATCATTTGATAAACTGTGTCTGAAATTTGTTTATGCCTGTACAAATGCAGGTTTCTAATTGTTTCTTCACGAATTTGAGCGTTGGTATGATTCAACAAATTTAAAATTGCAAAGAAAATTTTTTCGTTGGGTTTTTCCTTTGTTTTTTGCAGAACCCAAATAATCTGGGTTTCATTCCCTTTTTCAAGCACATTTATTAATCCGTTTAAAACCGACTCGTTGGCAATATTTATTTCCTGAATCTCTTTCTCCTGTCCGGATTGTTTTAACTTCTGCTGAAATGAGTTGATGTATTCCCGCCTGATTTTATAGGCAAAGTAAAACCAAACAAAAACAATAAGAATTATCATTAGGCTGATAAACGGTGTTGAAAGCTGAAATGCATTTACAATGAGAATTAAAATAATCCCTCCGATTCCGGTAGCAACACTGTCAACAAAAACATCGATAAACGTTTTTGTTTTGTTTTTTATTGATAGTGGAATAGGAAGTGCCAGCAATTCAACTGCTGATTTATTAATTGATTGTTTCAAACTTCCGTCGGCCATCTTTATGATAATGGCTGCAAAAAGTGAAGGAGCAAAAATTACCAAAACAGCTCCGACAAATATTCCTGCAGGAAGAAAAAACAATGACATTCCAACGCCGAAAACGCCGACTACTCTTCTTGTAAGAAATAGCTGAATAAGTAAAGAAATAAGGTTGAAGTTAGAGAACCAGAATCCGAAAAAAGCGGTCAGTTCATCCGGATCAGAAATTTTAAAAGATGCAATTGCATTAAATTGGTAATCTACCAGTTTGGCAATAATAACACTCACTCCAATAATTCCGGCAAGGTAGGAGAGATGTTTTGATTTTCGTATCAGTTGAAAAGGACTCTCAACGATCTCCTTTAATTTATTTTTCTTTCGAAACGGGTCTTTCTTTCCACTTAGATTTTCCCGCCAAATTACGCGTGTAATTGGTATGCATAACCAGAGTAAAAAAGCGCTTACAAACAATAAATTTTCACTTCCAATTGCCGGAGCAAGTAATGAAGTGAGATAACCTCCAAAAATACCCCCTGCAATTGCACCGGCACCAATAAACCCAAATAGTCGTTTAGCTTCCCGAAGGTTAAAAACAAGGTTGGCAAGTATCCAGAACTGTGATGCAGAAAGAACGGCAAACAATGCAACCCAAATGTAAAACAGGTAAATTACCCAGCTTTCCAAAACATGAAATACCAGCAATATTCCGAATATGATAAGTACAATTACCGAAATTACAATCGTTCTTCGCATGAGCAGGTAAAAGGAAATCTTAACAAGTTTTCGGGAGTAATAATATGACAATGCCATGGCAGCCACAGCAACAAGAACAAAAGCTAACGGCAAACTTTCAACGCCAAAATGCGAAATAAATAAACCGTTCACCGAGGGTTTAACAATGAGCAAAGTTGAAATAATCAGGAATATATTCAACTGCATCAGGAAAGCCCTTTTGTATTCACCTTCCCGCAGATCGAAAAACCGTGACAGTAAAAACTTTATTGTTTTGCTTAACGTTTCATTATTCCATGCCAACGGATTGTTTTCCATGTTTAATTACATGTGTGGATGGAAATTTAGGAATTATTCAACGATTTTAAATAATTTTCGACTTTTAATGCCAGATTTCTTAAGATTGTTTCCCCATCCGGGTCTTCGGTAAGCGCAACTAAAATATACTTATTTTCGGGTCCCCAAACCAAAATGGAGTCGGCATGAAAATCCTGCCATGTTCCTGATTTACGGAAGAGTTTTGCATCTGGTTCAGCTTTTTCAATTGCATTTACAAATTTATGATGTAATTCCGGATCTTCCATAATAGATAACATCTGAGCAGAACGATCAAAATTTACCAGTTGTCCGTTAACCAGTAAATAGTAAAACCTGCAAACCTGATTTACTGTGGCAGCATGACTAATTCCTTTAATTGGTTCAGGATAGCGTCTTCCGGTTTTTGCATAACGTTTACCTACCCATAATCCGCCACCGTTTTCTTCGTCGTACAATAAATATTTCGGATCAGTGAGCACCTTCTCAATCTTTTCAAATCCTAATAAATCCATGGTTCTCGTTGCCGCTTCATTATCCGAACGGGCTATCATTCGTTTCATGTCATTATCTAATTCTGCTGTTTCATTAATTTCACCTTTTTCAATAGCATCCATCGCGGCAAGCAGAATAGCAATTTTTGGTAGGCTGGCTGCATACATAATGTCGTTACCATTAATTCTGGCAAACTTAATATTGCTTGTATCGTTGAGCAAAACCAGTCCCACAGCCATTTTTTTCTGGTCGACAAGCCTTTTCCATTTTGGCTGCGAATTTATTAATTGTTGCAAGCTATTCTGGAGTTCATTATTTTGACAAATATATAATGGCTTAACATTACTCTTTGCAACTTTAAATGGAATTGATATTTCTGAATTATCATCCAGATTTGTTACCAGCTTTTGTCCTTCGCTTTCACAACTGTAAAATCCCAACATCAAAAGATATAACAAATATTTCTTCATAATTTTCAACGTAAAAAAGTAAGCGAAAGTAGTAAAAAGTAAATACCTAAAAACAGATTTACTTTTCATTAACAAAAAAATATTCAGTGCTTTTAAATTCAGTATATCAGTAGGTTAACAGATATTATTGTTTATTGAAATAAAAAAATAGATAGGTTAATAATTTCATACAATTGAAAAATATGTTGAAAATAAATTAACTAAACCTAGTTAGCACTAACAAACTCGATCACTTTTTTAACCTATGTTCATGATTGTTGGTTTCGTGTGGTATTTGCACAAAAGCAGGTAGTGGAAATATATATATTTTGTTTTAATAAATCCTTTACATTTGTTATCGGTTTATAACAGATGGAAATGCAGAAAAAAAAGAAACTGGAAAACAAAAATGAAGTATTTTTTAATGTGTTTGAAGATGCTCCGTTAATGGATTTTTTAATTGTAAATCTGCCACATAAAAACCGTAATAACATCAAATCGCTGCTTCGCAATAAACAGGTTTCGGTTGACGATCATCTGGTTTCACAATTTAATCATTTGCTGGTTTCAGGTCAAAGAGTAAAAATCTCAGGTAACCGAAACCGGATGGAACAGAAATTTCGTGAATTTACCATTGTTTTTGAGGATGAGAACCTGATTGTAATTGATAAATCTGCCGGTTTGCTTTCTATCGCAACAAAAAATGAAAAACGGAATACGGCTTATAGTTTGTTAAGCGATTATGTGAAAAAGGACAATTTTGACAATAAGATTTTTATTGTCCATCGTTTAGATCGTGAAACATCGGGATTAATGGTTTTTTCAAAAAATGAAGAGGTAAAAAAAATATTGCAGGAAAACTGGGATGAAAGTGTTATTGAAAAAACGTATGTGGCAGTTGTTGAAGGTGCCGTTAATAAACGCGAGGGAACTATTGTTTCGTATTTATTTGAAGATAAAGTTTTCAGGATGCATTCATCAGATAATCCTAAAAAAGGGTTAAAGGCAATTACTCATTTTTCACTGGTGAAAGCAAATAAAAATTACTCGTTATTAAAGATTAATATTGAAACCGGACGCAAAAACCAAATCCGTGTACACATGCAAAAAATGGGGCATTGTATTGTTGGCGATAAAAAATATGGAGCAACTTCAAACCCTATTCGGCGGATGGGTCTTCATGCACAAAAATTGGTGTTTAATCACCCGGTATCAGGCGAAATACTGAATTTTGAAACAAAAATTCCTGCAATGTTTTTACGGCTTTTTTAAATGTTAACAGGAATTGATTTCGAAGATAATAATTTTTTATCCTATCAGCGGTTTTTCCATGTAATCGGTTCAGGATGTATCGTTGATTTATAACCAAATTTTTTTAGAATTGCTTCTTCAACTTTGGTGCAAATATCATGGGCGTCGTATAGAGGCATTTCCGGAGGAAGTTTTATATGGCAACTCAACTCAGTATGATTTCCGTAATCGTGAAGATGAATATGATGCAGGTAAATTGGCTGACTGCACGCTGTTTGTGCTGTGTTCCGTATGGAAAGCAATAATTCTTCTGAAGGACTTTCACCCAAAAGTGAGGTAATATCTTTTGAAAGAATTTCATAGCTGGCATATCCAATCATAAGGCAACCAGAAAACTTAAAACCGCGTCTGTCCACCAGAAATAACTTCCAACAGCAATCCCGATAAGGATAATAACGGAAGAAAGTGCATCAGTACGGTGATGCCATCCATCGGCTTTTAAAATGGTGGAATTGGTTTTTTTTGCCGCCCAAAAAGCATATTGCGCCATTGCTTCCTTTACAACAATTGAGATAATTGTAGCCACCCAGGCAAATGTTCCGAATACAGTTTTTTCATGTTTACCGAATTTACCAACAGCACTTACCACAAATTCGAATGCAATAACGGCCAGTATAACGCCAATAATTATTGCTGAAATATGTTCTGCGCGCCCATGCCCAAATGGGTGGTCATCATCTGCCGGTTTTCTGGAAATACGCCCACCTATTAATACAATTACAGATGATATTGAGTCGGAAAGCGTATGCCAGGCATCAGCAATAAGCGCCAGCGAGCCTGTTACAATTCCTGCCCAGTATTTCAAGCCAAATAAAAGAATGTTGCCGATAATCGACATCCAGCCTTCGCGGTTAATGTATTTTTTTTTATCAGTCACGAGGCAAATTTATAAAATTGATTTTGGCATTTAATTGTTTTGGAGTAGTTCTGTTCAGTTTTTCTTTAAAACTTCGGCCAACAGGAATTTTCTTTTTGTTGATTTCTACAAATCCAGGCCCAACTGACTCTATTTTTGATATTGATACAATATACTGCCGGTGGATTTGAATAAACTGATCTGATGAGGAAGATTTTCAGGAAGATTACTAATACGGTTTTTTGTAACTACTTTTTTATTTTCAGTATAAACAATTACATAATCGCCTAAACTTTCAAAATAAAGAATGTCTTCCAGGTTTATTTTGATATGTTTTTTATTCGCTTTCACAAAGATGAAATCCGCGATGTTTTTGTTCCTGCCTGATCACCGGAAGATTTTAAGTTTTGACGCATCGATTCTGTTTCAAGAAAGTTGTGGATTGCACGGGCGAAACGTTCAAAGGAAATGGGTTTTAGTAAATAATCAATAACATGAAGGTCAAAAGCATCAACGGCATATTCACGATAAGCAGTTGTGAAAATAACCTTCGGAGATTGTCGTAGCGAGCGAACAAACTCAATACCTGTGATTTGGGGCATCTGAATATCACAAAATATCAGGTCGATTTTTTCCTGTGAAACAATCGGTATTGCTTCAGGTGCATTATGACATTCAGCAACAACATGGAAATCGGGAAATGCCTGTAAATGTTTCTTTATAACCCGAATTGCAATGGGTTCATCATCAATAATCAGGCAGTTGTACATGGTTATTCCTCCAGTTCAATGGTTAAATTTACCGAAAACTTTTTGTCTGGCTGATCAATATTTAGAATATATTTTTCCGGATAAACCAATTCAATCCGTTTTTTTACGTTGATTAACCCGATTCCATGTGTGTAATTTTCTACCTTTTTCTCCAGCATATTTCTTGTATTTTCGATATTGAAAAACAGATTTTTATTGATCAGGGAAATATCGATTTTCACATAAGCGTCTCCTGGAAATTTACTTACCCCATGTTTAAATGCATTTTCAATAAAAGGTAAAAGAATCAACGGAGCAATTTTGAATGTACCCGTATTATCAGGGAAGTTAGCTTCAATTGATAATTTATCGGAATACCTGATTTTTTCAATTTGCAAGGTAATTCTTAATCATGCTTATCTCTTCTGTAAGAGGCACATACTTTTCATCACAGCGATATAAAATGTAATCCAGAATTTCAGAAAGTCGCAGAACCAGGTCGGGTGCATCATCTGATTTTTCAAGCGTTAATCCGTAAAGATTATTGAGTGTGTTGAATAAAAAGTGGGGATGTATTTGTGCTTTTAATAATTTCAGTTCGGCTTCTTTTAATTTGAGTTCGGTGGTCAACGTATTTTTTTCTAATTCATTTCTTTCCTGTTGCAAGTAAAACATTCGTTTTACCTGTTTTATTGAGATTGCCAAAAAAACAATAAAATTCAGTGAAATTACTTGTAATTCCGGGTGCAAAACGGCCGGGTCAATAGAAGCTTCTTTTCTTGTAATAAAAATCAACGCAAACATTACAATTAAAAATGATAGCCATGTTGAAGTTAATATGGTATAAAAGCTGAAAAGAAAAAATCTCAGATAATGTTTATGGCCAAGATATTTGGGTATTAGCGTGTAATTAAAAAAGTAAGCTTCAAAAAATGCAACCGGCAATAAACCAATTGAAAGAATATAGGAAACCGACCTGAATTCGCTGTTGTTATTAAAAGTAATCAGGTAAAAAGATCCAACGATTATCCAGAAAATAGCGTGGATAAGAATTCTCATTAATTTCGAATATTGAGTTTTTTGAATAATATATTGAAGTTTATCCGTCATGTTGGTTAAACAGGCAAATTAAAAAACTGGTAATTTTTTTTTCAACTTTATCGACTAAAAGCACTTTTTCAAAGTTGGATAACACCAGGATTAACAAATATGAATTCTTTTGCTCAAATTGCAGTTGAGGTATTATTTTAAGTTGTTCAACGATAAAATTACGTTAAATAATTCAGGCATCATTAAGTTTGATTCAGTAATTTTAAAATCAAATAATCATGGATTTAAACAACGCAGATACCGGAATTAGATATATGTTACAGAAGCCTATAGGTTGGGGCCTATAATGTATGTAATTACTATTTTAGGATATTGTATTATTAGTGATTGCAATTTGGAAGATTACATGAACCTTAATCAAAAAGAAACTAGTTGATTTGAAATGGCTTGATTTAATCAGAATGTCGGGGTCATTGGCGCTTGCTATAGGTTTTTTGTCGCAAATTTTAGGAATAGTTAATGCACTTGAAGCAATTCGCCTTGCAGGAGATATATCTCCATCGTTACTTATGGCAGGTGCTATGATTAGTTTTTATCCTCCAATCTGTGGATTTATCGTATTTATTTTTTCAATGCTGTTTTATTATATTTTGAAGGAAGTAATTAAAACCAGGATGGCCGAATAAGAAAAATTCAGTTATTATTAATATGGCTGGCAGTTGATGCCGGCCTATTTTATTTTATCTGAAACTTTATGAATAACTTTTTCAATGAAAGGGATTTTGCTAAAATTTGTAAACAAGCTGCTTCTTCCGTAATGTAAAGAAATATTCCGAACATAAATAAATAACCCTAAACTATGTGACACAAACAATACCGGATCGATTCGGTAAATGGAATAGGCAAAAATCATTAACGAACCAATTGTGCTTATAATCCAAAATCCTAATGGAAGAACAGAATCTTTTCTGTTTTCAGAATAAATCCATTGATAGATAAACCGAAAAGTAAAAATGATTTGCCCGGCAGAACCCCAAACTAAAAGCAGCGTTGAAACATCTTCGTTTTTTAGGATCGACTGAAAATTATGTGACTCGCCAAAAATTAACCAGCCAACAATAACGAAAGGCAGCAATATCGCAATCCCTCGTGCAAGTAGGGGCATTGTTTTCCATGCTTTTTTAAGTTGCAGGTTTCTGATATAAATAAAATAAACAATAAACTGACCCAGAATAATGGCAAAGTCGTTTCTGAAAATACCGTAAACTACCATCATAAAAGAGCCCAGCAAACTTATTTGCCAGTAAATTACCGGCGAGATTACTTCACCTTCTTTTTCCGATTTAAACCATTGAGCAATAGTGCGGGTAAAGAAAAGTATTTGTGCAAAAAATCCTAACCCAAATATGAGGTAATTATTCATTCAGAAAATTTTGATCGGGCGCAAAGTATAATAATCCTTTTGATTTCAGTTGTTTTGGAGCTCCTGAAAATCGAGGTCATCGATTTTCTCCAGGGCTTCTTCGGCTGCATTTTGCTGCGCTTCTTTTTTCGAGGTTCCTGTACCTTGTCCAACACGTTGATTATCGATAATTACAATCGCGGTAAATTTTGGTTGCTTGGTTTTTTCACTAATTTCTTCGTTAGTTTCAAATTCCAGTTCTCTTTTTATTCTTTTGGCTCCACTCAATTAACTGGCTTTTAAAATTAAGGTCTTTTTGTTCAATTTCATTTAAATCTACAAATTGAGAAAGGATCCTTTTTGTTACGAAATATTTAACCGTTGTGATAATCCTGGTCAAGATAAATTGCACCAATCAATGCTTCCAAAGCATCGCCGTAAATATGGCTTTTATCAATGTTTTTGGTTGTGTTTGCATCAATAAAAATATTCAATCCCATATCATATGGTGAGTTTGGTAAGAAACGACCGGTTAACCAATTTTGATCTGGTTTTTGTAAGAAAACCTTCGTCTTCCTGCGGAAACCGATTGTATAGGAAATCGGCAATTATTGCACCTAAAATCGCATCTCCCAGATATTCCAGTCTTTCATTATTCACAAGTCTTCCCTGAAAATCAATTGTTGATGCCGATTTATGAATAAATGCCAGGTCGTATAGTTTTAAGTTTTGGGGATAGAATCCTAGTAGGTCTTTTAAAAACAAATAAAACTCTTTTCGTGAGGATGAAAAGAGTTTTATTCGTTGTACTATTCTTCTAACCACAGTATACTAATATTTTTTAAATACCAGTGTTGCATTATGACCACCAAAACCAAAAGTATTGCTGATGGCAATATTAACTTCTCTCTCTTTGGCAACATTAAACGTGAAATCCAAATTCCGGTCTATTTCCGGATCGTAGGTAAAATGGTTAATGGTAGGTGGAATTGTATTATTACGAATGGCTAATATACTAGCCAATCCTTCTACCGCACCAGCTGCACCTAATAAATGGCCCGTCATTGATTTTGTTGCACTTATACTTAATTTATAAGAATGCTCGCCAAAGGTTTTAATAATTGCTTTTGGCTCGGCAATATCTCCCAATGGAGTAGATGTACCGTGAACATTAATATAATCAACATCTTCAGGTTTTATACCTGCATCTTCCAGTGCCCATTTCATTACAAGGTTGGCTCCCCGTCCTTCAGGGTCGGGCGCTGTCATGTGGTAAGCATCAGCCGACATGCCGCCTCCACCCATCTCAGCATAAATATGAGCGCCTCTTTTTATGGCATGTTCATAATCTTCGAAAATGAAAGCAGCAGATCCTTCTCCCATTACGAAACCATCACGATCAAGATCGAACGGTCGAGATGCGGTTTTTGGATCGTCATTTCGTGTTGAAACAGCCCTCATGGAATTGAACCCGGCCATACCGGCTTCGTTCACACCTGCCTCTGAACCTCCGGTAATCATAATATCAGCTTTCCCCATTCGAATCATATTGAAAGCTTCAATCATAGCGTGAGACGCAGAAGCGCAGGCAGTAACCGTAGTAAAGTTTGGACCCCTGAAATTGTATTTAATGGAAACCATGCCCCCTGCGATATTGGCAATCATTTTTGGGATGAAAAAAGGAGAGAAGCGGGGATTTTCCGGTTGGAAACTTCTGACTTCTTCAAAAAAAGTTTGAAGCCCGCCTATTCCTGCCCCCCAAATAACACCTGCTCTGTCATGGTCTAATGTGTCAAGATCGAGTCCTGAATCTTTAAATGCCTGATCGGTGCTGGCAAATGCAAATTGAGTATACAAATCGTATTTACGAACATCCTTTCTATCCATGTACAGGGTAGGGTCAAAATTCTTTACTTCGCAGGCAAATGTAGTCTTATGATACGAAGCATCAAATCTGGTTATTGGTCCGGCACCACTCATTCCGTTTTTCAGATTCGTCCAAAACTCTTCTGTTGAGTTCCCCAACGGATTCACAGTACCAACTCCGGTTATAACTACCCGCCTAAATTCCATAAATAAATTTTATGATTTTAAATTACTTAAGTGCTGCCTCGATATGGGCAATTGCTTCACCTACTGTAGAAATTTTTTCAGCTTCATCATCAGGAATAGCAAGGTCAAATTCTTTTTCGAATTCCATGATGAGTTCAACTGTATCCAGTGAGTCTGCTCCTAGATCGTTTGTGAAAGATGCTTCATTAACTACTTCACTTTCATCAACACCTAATTTATCAACGATAATAGCTTTTACTTTTGCTGCAACGTCAGACATAATTCTAAGTTTTAATTAATACTAATTTTGTTTTAAAATAATTCGCTGCAAAGTAATACATTTACCATGTATATCTCAAAGAAAAAAATTAAAAAAGATATTAACGCTTAACGACCATTGATATTGAATGTGCTAAATTTGAACTTTTTATTCAAATTTTCAACGAATATTGAACGATAAAAAATGAAACAGAAAAAACTTGCCTTATTTGCTTCAGGATCGGGAACCAATGCACAAAACATAATGGAATATTTTTCTGACAATGAGCAAATTATTGTAGATTCATTATGGTCAAATAATCCGAAAGCTTTTGCTTTGGAACGGGCATCAAATTTTGGCAGTAGAAACATTTGTTTTTACCAGGGACGAACTAAATAATAGCGATTTTGTTATTGCAAAACTTAAAGAAAGAGGTGTTGAGTTTATTGTACTTGCAGGTTTTTTATGGTTGATTCCAACAAAACTAATCCAGAATTTCAACATTATAAATATACATCCGGCACTTTTACCAAAATATGGAGGTAAAGGTATGTATGGTATGCGTGTGCATGATGCAGTGGTAAACAATAAAGATCAGGAAACAGGTATTACCATTCATTTTGTAAATGAAAAATATGATGATGGAAAACCTATATTTCAGGCCAGGTGTGAAGTTCTTTCAACAGATACACCCGAAGAGGTGGCTCAAAAAGTGCATCAACTTGAATATGAGTATTTTCCAAAAGTAATTGAAGATGTTATTTTAGAATCTAAACCGATCGGTTAAACTTAAGAGGCTACTTTGAATTTATCCCCGTCTGACCGCACTGCCGGGCAGGCATTTATTCTTTTACGCGTAGTTTATGCTTATTCTGCGTTGAAATTTTCCTTAAATAGCTGGTGTTATTCGCATCAAATGTGCCTTGACCAATTAAAAAATACATCATAATATTTATAAGAAGAAAAATCAAAACAGTCTCGTAATTATTACCTAAAAAACATATTGCAGGTTAATAAAGATTACAAATTAACACTTGGTGTTAAATAATGTTAAGCACCTAATTCAAGGCATTTCTTAAAAATTATCTTTGCTGCATGAGTCGGAAAATGCTAATTACTCTAATAGTTTTAATGACTTTGGTCCTTTCGGGATTGATATTGGTACAAACCAAAATGATCAAAACGGCTTCTGATATTCGGGAGGAGCAATTCAATTCTTTAGTAAAAACTGCGTTGATCAGGGTCTCAAACCAACTTGATCAGAAAGAAATAGAGCAGGCAGAAATAAGGGCAGAGCAAGATAGGTTTCCGGATTCAGGTTCCTCATTAAATGATATTTTTCCGAGAGGAAACAGGAAAAGAGGATCGGTGGAATTTAACCTGGACTATTTCAATAATGGAGTTTTTGGTTCCATCAACCAGCAATTACAATATAGTATTAGCAACACGGATAGTTTTGATTTAAGCCTGGGTGATACTCTTTCAAGTAAAATCTTTAGCTTTGAAAATATGCTGCTTGAAATGAAAAGGCAGCAGAGTGCATTAATAGAGCAGCAAAAAAAAGACATGAGCTGGGTTAATTACAAAAGATTTCTTGCAGACAGACCAATAGAAGAACGTATTGATTCCAATTATTTACAAACCATTTTAAAAGCTGCGATTGCCGATGTAGGAATTAATTTAGATTATAAATATGCCATAAAAAATGCGAATTTGGGTAAAGATAAAGTAGTTATTGGAAGCTTCGATTATAATCCGGGAAGAAAAGATGAGCATTCTCAACCTCTTTTCACTAACGATCGGAACTCAAAACCTAATTATTTGTATGTTTATTTTCCGAAACGTTCAGGATATTTACTTCGTGAAACCGGGACTACAATTATTCCCACAATTATTTTAACGGCATTTCTTATAGGAATTTTTGTTTATACAATTCTGATCATATTAAGGCAGAAAAAATTGTCAAATATTAAAAACGACTTTATCAATAATATGACCCATGAACTTAAAACACCCATTTCTACCATTTCGTTGGCTAGCCAAATGCTTCAGGATGGAACAATTTCAAATACGCCACAAACAATCCATCATATTTCAGGCGTAATTAACCAGGAAAGCAAACGATTGAGTTTTCAGGTGGAAAAAGTTTTGCAAATGGCTGTTTTTAATGAAGGGCGATTGAAACTTAAGTTTAAGGAGTTCGATGTGAATAAAATGATTGAAAATGTGGTCAATAATTTTGAGTTAAGGGTTAAAAATAAAAGTGGATACTCTCGAAATAAAACTGAATGCAGAAAATGGAATGATAAAAGGCGATGAGGTGCATATTACCAATGTTCTTTTTAATTTGTTGGACAATGCAGTTAAGTATAGTAAAGAAATACCAGAAATAATGGTTTCCACGGAAAACAAGAAAGGAGAATTGGTTGTTTCGGTTGAGGATAAAGGAATTGGAATATCAAAAGAACATCATGCACAAATTTTCGACCGGTTTTATCGTGTCCCTACAGGTAATGTCCACAATGTAAAAGGTTTCGGACTTGGATTGAGTTATGTGAAGAAAATTGTAGATTTACATAATGCTAAAATTAAAGTCGAAAGTTTTGTGAATAAAGGAACAAAGTTTAGTATTTTATTTCCACAAATAAATAATTAACCATGGAACAAAAAACAAAATTATTACTAGCCGAAGACGACGAGAATTTAGGATTACTCTTAAAAGAATATTTAGTTGCCAAAGGATATGATGCCGATTTATATCCTGATGGCGAAGCAGCCTACAAAGGTTTTATGCGAGAACACTATGATATCTGTGTATTGGATATTATGATGCCAAAGAAAGATGGTTTTACGCTGGCAAAAGATGTACGAATTGTGAATGCTGATATTCCAATTATTTTTTTAACTGCCAAGAATATGAAAGACGATGTTCTTGAAGGTTTTAAATTAGGAGCTGATGATTACATTACCAAGCCGTTCAGTATGGAGGAACTGATTATGCGAATTGAAGCAATATTACGGCGTACATCACAGGAAAGCCAGGCAAATTCGCAGGCTGTTTTTAATCTCGGTAAGTTTAAATTTGACACGCGCAAACAACTGCTTGTTGATGGTGATAAATCGGTAAAATTGACAACAAAAGAATCCGATTTGCTAAAGTTACTCTGTCAAAATGCCAATAAAGTGCTTGAACGCAATTATGCGCTAAAATCTATTTGGATTGATGACAACTATTTCAATGCCCGTAGTATGGATGTTTACATCACTAAATTAAGAAAACATTTAAGTGAAGAGCCATCAGTTGAAATTATAAATGTGCATGGAAAAGGATATAAACTAATTGTTTAAGGTAAAGATAAAGCCTGTTTATTATTATTACCATACCCTTCAATCCCATTTGATATGGGATTTTTTTTGCGTAGATGAATATAAAAAGAAAATCCCGGGGTCAATACCCCGGGATCAAAACTTAACCTAACTAAACCAAACTTATGAAAAAAACAGCATGTTGCTGTGAAGTATCTTAATTTGTATATCTTTCTTCTTAAAATTTTACAAACTCTGTGCCATAAACAAAATATGTCATGCAGGGTTCCTTTAAAAGATGTTAAATCAACGCAGGATAATAAGGCCATAAGGAAATATCAAAAATTAGATATCTTTGCGGGAATTTTGATAATTGGTATTAAAAACCTTGAAAAGTTAGTAGGGATTTTAGATGGAAAACATTCGCAATTTTTGCATAATAGCTCATATTGATCACGGGAAAAGTACAATTGCTGACAGGCTGCTCGAATTTACAAAAACAGTAGGAGAGCGTGACATGCACGATCAGGTACTTGATAGTATGGAATTGGAACAGGAGCGGGGCATTACAATTAAAAGTAAAGCCATTCAAATGGACCATCTGCATAATGGAACAGAATACAAGCTAAACCTGATTGATACTCCCGGACACGTCGACTTTTCCTACGAAGTTTCACGATCTATAGCTGCGTGCGAAGGGGCATTGTTGATTATTGATGCAACCCAGGGAATTCAGGCGCAAACCATATCAAACCTTTATTTGGCATTGGAACACGATCTTGAAATTATTCCGGTGCTTAATAAGATGGACCTTGATAATGCGATGCCAGAAGCGGTGGAAGATCAAATTATTGATTTGATAGGTTGCGATCATAATGATATTATACATGCGAGTGGAAAAACCGGAATGGGCATTGAAACTATTCTGGAACGCATCATTGAACGTATTCCGCCACCCAAAGGAGATCCGGAAGCGCCACTGCAAGCATTAATTTTTGATTCTGTATTTAACTCTTTCAGAGGAATTATTGCCTATTTTAAAATTGTAAATGGCACAATAAAAACAAGGGATCTGGTAAAATTTGTTGCCACAGAAAAACAGTACAATGCTGATGAAATAGGAGTACTAAAACTGGGTTTGTCTCCACGAAATGAATTAAGGGCGGGGGACGTTGGTTATATAATTTCGGGGATAAAAACCGCAAAAGAGGTAAAAGTTGGGGACACAATTACACATGTTAAGCGTCAATGTGGAAAAGCTATTGCCGGGTTTGAAGAAGTAAAACCAATGGTTTTTGCCGGTGTTTACCCGATAGATGCTGATGATTATGAAGATTTAAGAGGGGCAATGGATAAACTACAACTCAATGATGCTTCATTGACTTTTGAACCTGAATCCTCGGCTGCTCTTGGATTCGGATTTCGATGTGGATTCCTTGGACTTTTACACATGGAAATTATCCAGGAACGTTTGGAACGCGAATTTGATATGAATGTGATTACAACGGTTCCCAACGTTTCATACATGGTTCATTTAACTGATGGAACAACTCAACGGGTTTACAATCCTTCAGGAATGCCTGTTTCAACAACAATTGACGAAATTGACGAACCATATATTAAAGCCAATATAATAACTGCTTCTGATTTTATTGGTCCGGTAATGAACCTTTGCCTTGACAAACGTGGAACTTTAATCAATCAAAGTTATTTAACAACCGACCGTGCTGAATTGATTTTTGAATTACCTCTTGGAGAAATTGTTTTTGATTTTTACGATAAACTAAAAAGTATATCAAAAGGGTATGCTTCATTTGATTATCATGTAAGTGGTTATAAGCCAGCTAAACTGGTGCGTCTGGATATTCTATTAAATGGTGAAATGGTAGATGCACTTTCAACTTTAATTCATTTTGATAATGCATATTTGTTCGGAAGGAAAATGTGTGAAAAGTTAAAAGAACTTATTCCACGTCAACAATTCGATATTGCAATTCAGGCAGCTGTCGGAGCAAAAATCATTGCAAGGGAAACCATTAAAGCAGTAAGAAAGGATGTTACTGCCAAATGTTATGGCGGTGATATATCAAGGAAAAGGAAACTTCTTGAGAAACAGAAAAAAGGGAAGAAAAGAATGAAACAGGTAGGAAATGTTGAAGTTCCCCAAAAAGCATTTCTTGCGGTTTTAAAACTCGATTAAAACATTGATTTAAACGTTACGCAATCTATTTTTTATTGCTGATAAATTAATTTTTTAGTTATTGAATTCGTTGATGTTCTGAACTTTACTAAATAAATTCCGGATTTTATATTTAATGTTGATAATTGTATCCGTCGGGTATGATATCCTGATGACAAATTTTCAGGAGCTAGTGCGTATATGAGCCTTCCATTTAAATCGTATAAGCTTATATCAATATGTTCTTCAGTATTGAGGAAGAAATCCAGATTAACTATTTCTTTGGAAGGATTTGGATAAACCGAGAAATCTGCCTCAGTTTCAAAAACAATACCAGGTACGCGAGTTATAGATTTTGCATCATCATAAAATGGAGATCCGTAAAATTCTTTTGATGTGGTCCAATATTCATATGATCCGGGATCTCCGGTTGGATTTATTTTAACCGAAACAAGCGAATAACCATTGCCATCAGCCCCTTCAGGCCAGGGTGCATCATCAGAGAATGTAAACGATATAACCGATAGGCCGCTTGCAGTTTGTAGTACAATTTTTTCTCCACTGTTTGAAAGGTTACCCGAGAATTCAAAATCGGCATTGAATCCATAAGACAGATTGAAAGTATCCACATTTGAAGCAAGTACGATAAACGAATTTGGTGCGATTGTAGTTCCCTCGGGAAATGTGAAGAATATGCCTTCAGAAAATTCAAGTCCTGATAAATCAAGTGCTGTACTTCCAATATTTTTTAATTCAATAAATTCAAGGTCTTTTCCATCATACAATCCTTCATCTGCAGGATGATAGTTCAATTCTGTAACTTTCAGATTGTTAAACAAATTGGAATTTTCAAAAACAAGTTCATGAAGTGCACTCCACGTTTCCCCGCTTTTTACTCTGGCCATAATATGAGTTCCGGGCTGTGCTGAAATGTTTTTTGTGCTGTTTGCAACAATAGCTGTTTCAAGAATTGAACCACCTGTTTTTCTTGGGTCTTCACCGGTTGTAGTATAAATAATTGATCCTGTTGAATTTCGGTTTTCAATGGTAAATGTATAATTGTCCGAAAGGGTAATTTTTTCATCCCAAATATCTTGTCTGTCTTTTACAAAAAAGGGTGGATCAATTTCAGGATATAAATTTTCTTCAATTAATTGATTCAAAACAATATCAGTTCTATAAGGCATATAGTCGTTAATTACCTGGTTAACTGCGGGAAGCCAGTCATCATCTTTATTTCGGGCAGGAAAACTTCCCCGGTCTCCCCAACGGGCTGATTCTGCAATAATAGCCAAATCAAGTTTATCTGCGGTGCTTTTAAACCGGGCAATATTTTGGGGAGAGGTAAGTGCCCCGCCGTTAAAGAAATGCTTGTAAACATGATCGGCGAATTTCATGCGGTATTCTTCATTTTCAGAAAGTTTAAAATGCAGCCATTGAGGATGGAATTTATTAAAGGATGTAACTTCCATTCTATTTGACGATATAGTTCCAATATTAACTCTGTTTTCAATTAACCCAACACCGGGGCTAACAGGATCAGCCAGTAAAGTGTGTTCAGCATCATGGATTAAAAACGTAAATCCTTTTCTTTTATCAGTTCTATCGTTAATCGCGAAAAAGTTGTTAGGACTTCGGTTGCCAAAAAACTTTGAAACCGGGGCATCAAAGTTTCCTGCATAAAAAATAGTAAGCATGTAATCAATCAAATTGTCAATATCAACGTATTCAGTTAAAGAAGTATCTTCTATTCCTTCAGGTGTTTGTCCAATTAGATTAAAGTAGTTGAAATTTGAACTAAATCCTTGTTGGGTTAAATCCCAAACTTCTTCCCATGCATCCAGATTTCCATCGGTTGCTTCAACATCATATAAGTTCCAGTTTTCACCAATATCGACCTTAACTACGTCATAATCATCATCTTTTCCTCCAAGATACGATTCTGCAAAATTAGCATCAGCACGTTCCTGGGTTTGAAAAACGCCCCAATAAAGGCCATTAAGATACAAATGATAATAGCGGCTTCGCGTATATGGTTGGCCCATATCCCGCTGGCTTTCCCGTGAAAAAACATCCCTGTTCATTGTATTGTATCGTGATTGGCCTCCACCATTTGCCCATGAATAATTCTGACTGGTTCTTAAATCAATTTTATCGAATTCATCAACTCCCTCGTCTTCAAATAAAGGGAATTCGAGTTTTCCTTCCCCATATTCCGAACGAAAAAATAAACGAAAAGCATGTTTCGGATAATTGTCATGCCGACTGTATCCACCGCGAATTCGTAACCCTGCATCAATATTAAAACCTGCGCTTCCATCAGGATTAATCAATTCAATATTGGCAGGTCGTTCCCATTCATAACCATGATACTGTGCATTTACATATATGCCTTTCTGAGAGTCAAATAAATTATCCAGATCTGTTGCTATTGTAATTGTCGGAATATCAAGTAATGAGCTTTCCATCTGATTTCTGTATCGATCGTCATTGGTAATATTCGGATCCATTGCGAGATCTATAATTTGACCATTAATGTTGAAAGTTGGCCAGTTGCCACCAGGATATTGTTGATTTTTAACACTTTTTACAAAGATGTAATTTCTGGTTACAGGAGTGCTGGACGAAAATCCCTCTTTTATATGCGAAGCTCTGATAACAAACCCGCCGGTTTTACCGCGGTTAGCTTCTGTACTGTTTGGATCGACATTTATATTTGCAGGTGAGGTAACTTCAATGGCTGTTTCAGAATATCCCGGATCACTTCCATCAAGTGTATATTTAATGATTTCTCCCGGTTGTTCTGTAGTAAGTTGCACTGTAAACGGATTTGTAAAAAAACCGCTTGGCGTTTCGCAAATAACAGGATCGGCTTTTTCCAATCTTTTGCTTCCTTCAATACTTACATCAAGATAAAAGTCGGTACTTGTCAGTGAAACATTAAATCCCTGAACAGCAACAGTATTGTTCCCTTGATTTAGCGGAAGTTCTGAAATTGAAAAGGAATATTTTTCCAATTCATCGGCGCTGTGTGGATTTGTTGCCAGCCTTTTGTAAATCGGATATCCAGGGGCACTGTTTCTGACAATTTCTATCCCGTTAATCCAAAGAATAAATCCATCATCAAAAGCAACTGAAATTGTAACGTCGTCAATTTCACTCAAATCAGCTATTTCAATTTCTTTTCGTAAATAGAAGGTGGAATAATTACCGTTCATATCGGTAAGTTGAGTTTCAACACCATTATATCCGTAACCGAAAGGAGCATTACCAGAGCTCCAGCCTGAAATACTAAAATCTGAGTTTTTCCATTCATCATAGGGGTCTGAAGGATCTGACGTGCCTTTGAAATAATTCCATTGGCTCTTAAGTTCAATTAAAGCTTGTGAAAAGGCACTTGTACTTAATAACAAAAATGAAAGAAGTGTAAGGTATTTTATTAATGGTTTTTTCATGTTTTATTTTATGCAATTTTTTTTATGTATAAGAAAAGCAATATATGTTTATTTAATTATGGTAAAGTATTTTTCCACTATAACCTTTAAAGTTGTCTTCATCATAAATATTGTAAAAATATAAACCATTTGGAATTGACCGGTTTTGTGAATCCGAGCCATTCCAGATAATTTCGTCTTTGTTGTCGAAATTAAGAATAGTAATTAATTGACCATTAGTGTTATATATTTTAAGGATAGCGTTTTTTGGCAGTTTGTCTGGTTTTGTAAATTTTGTATAATTTGAAAATGGATTAGGTGATGCAATATTGATTTTTTCCATTTGATAGGATAGGATTTCCTGTAGTACTTGCATTTGAATAGATTAATTCAATTCCGTCGCCTTGCCCAAGATTTCTTGAATATTGCCTGTCAACAGGATTGTTCCAGTGTTCGAAAACACCCAGGCTTTCAATGGGTGTACCATCACCTTCAGGATCATAAATAATTCCCTCCGGCCAGTAATCACTACTGGCGCATTGAGATAAATAATCTTCAATTTCAACACTATATGTTACCGGATAATCCTCTTTGGAATCATCTTCCCAACATTCTTCAAAAAGTACATCAAAACAAACTGATTCTAATGCCACGGGATCCTGGCTGACAAATAATGAATTAGGGTAATCGCCATTAAATGGGTCGGACTTAAATTTTTTAATCAAACCAGTCCAGTTTTCACCTCCCCAAATTCCATCAACAATATAAATCAGCCCTTTGCCCCCTGTTTGTCTATGCCCCATATAATCAACAGTGTGCCGGTATTTTCCAGATCCCCAGCTGTTGGCTGGCAAGCTGTAATGCATCGCCATTGCAGATTGTGAGGATGGATCAACCCCCTGTGGAAGAAATGATCCCTGATGATTTTTTGCAATCAACGTAATTCCTCCTTCATTGTGACTTTTTAAACAGGCAATATTAATAAGGTAATTTGCGGAAAGGTAATGTTGAGGCAACGTAGAAGTTAAATTTTTATCGCTGAAAACCAATACTTCTCCAGCCGAAGGCACTGTTTGGTGAATACCATTTTCTCCTTTTCCGTCAACATAATATACATTCGGGAATTTATTCTTTACCAATGCCCGATATTCATTTCGGAATTCCCTATAAGGGTCACCCATTGTAATATCAGACTGGGAAACACCAACCACATTAACTAATTCAAAAAGTATAGCATTTAAAAGTTGAGGTGTGGCATCCATTCTCATTGGTCTTTCTGCATCGCTGCAATTCTCATTGGTGAGGTTTATTTTAAAAGCAATTTTCTCACCGGCCTGATAACCGACATCTCCACGACCGTGTGACTTGTTATAAGATTTGAAAATGGCATCCCAGGCATCAGAAATATTATCTGTATCTGCATATTTTATTAATGATGTTTCCAACATTTTTGACACAACTGCTGAATTAACATTATTATTAGAATACCAGTAATCCCTGCTGTTGTAAGTGGGAATATAATTTTCATTTGTTGCATCATTGTCATGAACCCAAACAACTCTTCCCGGGAAAAGTCCTTTGGCAGTTCCAACATAGAAATTTGCATCAAAAGTGGAAGTAGTATTCGTTGTGTGCAGCATGTCTGCAATTGCTTTTTTGTTATCAATAGAAAAAATTACAGCAAATGAAACAATTGACAGCAAAAGAAATGCAATACCAGGACGGTAACGCGAAGCCAGCATAAATTGCTTGAATTTTCTAAAAGAAAAAGCGGTAACAAATAAACCCAAAAGATAAATTATAAAAGACGACATCAACGGGGTTGCTGCTTTCATGCATGGATAATAAGCCCTGCTTGGTTTCGGTATTACGCGGATTAGAAACCACAATGTTGCCGACTAAACCAATTAACCAAATATAAAATTTTGGAAGATATAAATTTATTCCAGGATATTTTTGGTTTCATAACTGGTTTAAAAATGGTGAATAGTGCCAACAATAATAGCCATATTTTCCCTATAATAAAAATAATTGGCCCCCCGAAAAACGTGTTATAAAAATCGTTTATTTGTTAAAAAAGTATTTGGGATTTATGGATAATACCGGCTATTAAATTGATTCCACATTTTGCTATTCAACATAGAATGCTTAGATTTCGAACCAAAAATATTGAGTTGGAAATGAATCAGAAAAAAAAGACCAAAAACAAATCTACAGCCAAACAACCACTTATTTTTAAGCTGATAATAATCTTAATTCCTTTCATAATTCTTGCAGCTTTTGAAGGAATATTGAGATTAGCTGATTATGGTGATAACTTAGATTTATTCGTAAAAAACAATGAGCCGGGTTATGAGAATTTTATGTTGGTAAATCCAGTAATTGGTAAAAAATACTTTCAGAAATTTGAGTATACATCTCCGGCAAACGACATATTTTATGCAGAAAAACCTGCCAACACATTTCGCATTTTTGTTATGGGTAGTTCAACCGTTTATGGCTTTCCTTACGACCGTAACCTCATGTTTTCACGGATATTAAATAAACAGCTTGAAGATAAATACCCGGATAAAAAAATTGAGGTTGTAAATACTTCAATTACTGCAATCAATAGTTTTACATTGCTTGATTATACCGATGAAATATTGAAATATGAGCCTGATGCAATCCTTATATATGCCGGACATAACGAGTTTTATGGCGCATTTGGTGTAGGGTCAAACGAAACATTGAGCAGAAACAGAGGTTTAACTATGCTTCATATTTCGCTTATGAAATACAAATTATACCAATTGCTGAGAAATACAATTTCGTCGGTTGACGGTGTGTTTGCAAAAGGAGGAAATGAAGTTCATGGTACATTAATGAAACGAATGGTTGCTAATGCTGATATTTTATATAAAAGTGATGACTATCAACTGGCTATGAAATGCTATCGCCAAAATATGGATAAAATCCTAACAAAATTTGAACAAAAGGGAATACCCGTTTTTTTGAGCGATTTGGTTAGCAATGTGAAAGATATTGAACCATTCAATTCTGTTGAAGGAGATTCATTACCATTAGCTATTGATATTTATAAAGATGCCGAAAAGGCGGAATCGGAACAGGATTTCGAAAAAGCCGGCCAATTGTATTATTATGCTAAAGATTTGGATTGTATTCGTTTTAGAGCAAGTGAAGAAGTTAATGAAATTATTGATGAACTGGCTGAGCGTGACAATGTTATTAAAGTTCCGATTTTAAAGCAATTTAAGGAAAACTCAGAAAATGGTTTAATTGGCTATAATTTTATGACAGAACATTTACATCCAAATATCGACGGTGCTTTTTTAATGTCGCAGGCTTTTTTAGATAAAATTGTTGATTCAGGTATTATCGGTCAATCAAACGAATCGGAGAGTTATAGTTTGGAATATTACAAAAGAAACTGGGGATATACAATTCTTGATTCGCTTATTGCTGTTCACAGGGTTAATAATCTGAAAGGATTTTGGCCTTTCGTTAAAGATGCAGGGAAAGAAATGAATTATTTGCAAACCTATCAACCAAAAAATCAACTTGATTCAATTGTAATATCGGTATTGAAAAATCCAAATCAAATTTTGGGTTTGGCCAGGCTTGATCTGGCCCAAAGCTATAAAAAACAGGGGAAAATGGAATTGGCGTATAAAGAATATGAAGCGTTATTAAGAACCAATCCGTATGTGGCCATAAATTATACCGATGCAGCAAATTGCCTTATTTTACTTGGTGATTTGCCATTAGCGCTTGAATACTTTAAAAAATCGCTTGAATATGAAACATCGTTCCTGGCTTATTATCGAATTGGGGAGATTTATCTTGCTAAAAGTGATTTTGAAAATGCCATTCGGTATTTCAGACAAGCTTTCGACATCGCATCAAATGAAAATAAAGTTAATGCATTAGGCAGAATGTATATTGCGTATGTTTACTCTAATAAAAATGATGAGGCAAAAGCTGTTGCAGATGAATTAAGAAGGGTGAACGCCGAATCGTTATTAAATATTAAGCCCAAAAGTTATACATACAGCCAATACATTCCGTTTCAAACCAAGAGCCAGGTAGTTAGAGCAAAAGAAATGGCGAACGAAAAACAATTCGATGAGGCTATTGAATTGCTCAAGAGATCATTGCAAATTTACAATTCACATATAGCAATCAGATTTCTCGGTGAGCTTTATTTTGAGCAAAATGATTTTGATAATGCATTAAATTATTTTGAAAAGGTAGCAGGTGAATTTGAGTTCGACCCTGTCTTTCTTTATCGTTTGGCACTGATTTATTCAAAGAAGAATGATTTTGTTCATGCAAAGAAGTACATGCAGGAATTAAAAGAAATTGCTCCTGATTATGGTGGATTAAATGAATTGTCCGTTTTAATTCCAAATTCATAATATATCGCACCGTTGTAATTTCAATAGTCAGTGCTGATATTAACCAGGTTATTGCAGAAGATAATAGAATCAATAAACAACAATCGAAGTTTCAAATTGCTGAACCAATTGCGAATTATCAAATCAGTGATGCTGCAATGTTTTAATTTTAATTTTTGTTATTCAATATAGAATTCTTAGATTTCGATCCTTAATTTTGTGGGTAAATGCAAGATTCAAAAAAAACAAAAAATACTAAGCTCACCTTCAGGCTAATTACAATTCTTATTCCATTTATTATTCTGTTTGGTTTTGAGGGAATATTGCGTCTTTCAGGTTATGGCGACGACTT
Organism: uncultured Prolixibacteraceae bacterium; assembly: GCA_963849775.1. Lineage (GTDB taxonomy): Bacteria > Bacteroidota > Bacteroidia > Bacteroidales > Prolixibacteraceae > Draconibacterium. Next base: position 39,642 of record CAWKIX010000023.1, read on the forward strand.
TTCATTGTTTATACAAAATCAGGAAAAAGGATACGAAGAATACATGAAACTTAATCCTGATGTTGGGAAAAAGTACTTTCAAAAACTTGAATATACCAAACCGGGGAATGATATCTTTTTGAGGGAAAAACCGGAGAATACATTTCGGATCTTTGTTATGGGAAGTTCAACCGTTGTTGGTTTTCCTTATGAACAAAATTTAATGTTTTCAAGGATTTTAAACAAACAACTTGATGAAGCTTTCCCTGACAAACGAATTGAAGTAATAAATACAGCAATCACTGCGATAAATAGTTTTACACTTCGTGATTACACAAAACAGATTTTAAAATATGAACCAGATGCAATTCTGATTTATGCGGGTCATAACGAATTTTACGGCGCTTTTGGAATCGGTTCAAATGAGACCATGAGCAGGAATCGAATTTTAACCCAATTACACATTGCTTTAATGGATTTTAAAACTTACCAGTTAATAAGAAATATAATTTCAGGAATAAGTCAGAAACTTGCTACGGGTAAAAATGAAGGTAGCGAAGGAACATTGATGAAACGTATTGTTGCCAGTAATGATATTTCATACAATAGCGACATTTATACTATTGGAATTGAAAGATACAGGCAAAATATGGATGCCATTCTAAAAAAATTCAGCGATGAAAATGTGCCTGTATTTTTTAGTGAAACCGTTTGTAATGTTAAAGATATAGAGCCATTTAGTTCTGCAACTGATGGTATGCTTGAACCGGCAATTGATGTTTACCAAAAAGCACAAAAAGCAGAGGAAGAGCAGGATTATGAAAAGGCAAAAGAATTGTATTACAGGGCAAAAGATTTGGATGCCGTTCGTTTTCGGGCAAGCGAAGACATTAATATAGTAATTGATGAACTGGCGGAAAAAAATGATGCAATTCTTGTCCCGATGTTATCCTGGTTTCAGGATCATTCACCTAACAAATTGATAGGAAATAACTTAATAACAGAGCACCTGCATCCGAATATTGATGGCTATTTTTTGATGGCGGAAGCTTTTTTTGATAAAATACTGGAATCGGGAATTATGGGTTCGCCGGAATTAAGTCAAAGAATTACCCGTGAATATTTGCAAAAAAATTATGGATACACTGTCTTGGACAGTTTACTGGCAAATCATCATGTAAATATGTTAAAAGGAAACTGGCCTTTTGTTAAAATTGGAGAGAAAGAAACAGATTACATGAAGGATTATAAACCAAAGTCTTATTTGGATTCATTAGCTTTTTCTGTTTTGCTGGATGAAAATTCATCGTTGGGGACGGTGCGTTATCAACTTGCTCAGCAATACGAGAAAAATGAAATGTATTTCGAAGCTTTTAAAGAATATGATGCTGTTTTAAGAACCGATCCATATATCGGGAGGGTTTACCGGGATGCTGCTGCCGCACTTGTAAATCTGTCGGATTTGCAACAGGCTTTGAAATATTTTAAAAAGTCGCTTGAGTATGAAGAATCAGGTTTTGCATATTTCAAAATTGGTGAAATCTATTTTTATATGGGAGATTACAATAGCGCAGTAGCCTATTTTCAAAAATCATTTCCGTTAATTCCTGACGATAGAAAAATACTGGTATTGGCAGAAACCTACGCAGCTTTTGTTTATAGCAACAAAACAGCCAAAGCGCAAGAAGTTGCAAATGAATTGAAACGTTTAAAAGCTGATAATTACCTGACCATACCGGCAAAAGAATATGTTTATGATCAATTTATACCTTATCAAACAAGAGAAGAAGTAGAACAAGGCAGAAGGTTAAGCAGTGAAAATAAAAATGAGGAAGCTTTGCAAATTTTGGAGTCATCACTAAACATATATGATTCTAATGTGGCAAACCGTTTAATTGGAGAAATTTATTTAAAAAAACAGGATATTAAAATGGCGCTGTTTTATCTTGAAAAGGTTTATGATCAGTTTCGTTTCGACCCCAACTTTTTATATAATCTTACATTGGCTTACCACTCAATAAACGACGATGAAAATGCAAACAGGTGTTTACAGGAGATTATAAAAATTGAGCCCAATTACAGGTATTTGGAACAACTAAGTAGAATTCTTTCAAAAACAAATTAATTTTATCAACTTGAAAATTCTCGGTATATCAGCTTTTTATCACGATTCAGCAGCCGCATTGCTGGTGAATGGAAAAATTGTGGCGGCAGCGCAGGAAGAGCGTTTCACGCGCATTAAGCATGATGCTTCGTTTCCTTTGAATGCAGTAAAATATTGCCTGCATTTTGAAGCAATTGATGTATCAGAACTTGATGCCATTGTTTTTTATGACAAGCCGTTTTTAAAATTTGAAAGGTTACTCGAGACCTATTATGGATTCGCTCCGAAGGGCGTCAGATCTTTTGTAACGTCAATGCCCGTTTGGGTTAAAGAGAAACTATTCATTAAAAAAATCATTCATGATGAGTTAAAAAAACTGGATGGTTACGATAAGAAAAAAGTAAAACTCCTTTTCCCGGAACATCACCTTTCCCATGCTGCCAGTGCTTTTTATCCATCACCATTTCGAGAGGCAGCTATTTTAACTATTGATGGAGTAGGGGAATGGGCAACTGCCTCCATTAGCCACGGGAAGGGCAATAATATTACAAACATTCAGGAATTGCATTTTCCTCATTCGGTTGGTTTACTCTATTCAGCATTTACATATTTTCTGGGTTTCAGGGTAAATTCAGGAGAATATAAATTAATGGGACTGGCGCCTTATGGTATTCCTGACAGCAAAGAGGTGCAGAAATACATTCAGATTATAAAGGAAAAGTTGGTTGATATTAATGAGGATGGTTCAATTTGGCTGAATCAAAAATATTTTGGTTACGCTACCGGGCTGCGAATGGTAAACGAACAAAAATGGGAAAGACTCTTTGGCTTTATAAGGCGAAAACCAGAAAGTGAGATCAACCAGGAACATTCTAATCTTGCATTGGCTATTCAAATCGTTACAGAGGAAATTATTCTGAAAATGGCTAAGGAAGCCATAAAAGTTACAGGAACGAAAAATATTTGTCTGGCAGGAGGTGTTGCCCTTAATTGTGTGGGTAACGGAAAACTGATTGAATCGGGCTTAATAAATGATATTTATATCCAGCCAGCAGCCGGCGATGCCGGTGGAGCAGTTGGTGCTGCATTGGCGGCATATTACCTGTTCTTTCAAAATAACAGGGAGATTGATGAAATTGACGGGATGAGCGGCGCTTTTCTTGGTCCCGAATACACAGATAACGAGATCGGACACACTGCAAAAAGAATGAAAGCAGTTTATTCCCTGATTGAAAATGAAGATGAATTACTTGCAAAAACTGCTGAATTAATTGCCAAAGGTAATGTAATTGGATGGTTCCAGGGACGAATGGAATTTGGTCCTCGGGCACTCGGAAACAGAAGTATACTGGGCGACGCAAGAAATAAGGAAATGCAGCTTAAGTTAAACCTGAAAATTAAATACAGGGAAAGTTTTCGCCCATTTGCTCCTTCAGTATTATTTGAAGATAGTAAAGCATATTTTGAGTTGGAAAAACCGTCACCTTATATGCTTTTGGTTGCTCAAATCAATAAAAGGCGTATCATTAATCTTCCTGCAAATTATTATCAGTTGCCGATAAAAGAACGATTATACGTGCAACGTTCAGATATTCCGGCGGTAACACATATCGATTTTTCTGCCAGGGTTCAAACGGTTCATAAGGAAACGAATGCACGATATTGGGGCCTGATCAGTAAATTTAAGCAGCTAACCGGGTGCGGGGTTATTGTGAATACCAGTTTTAATGTACGGGGTGAACCAATTGTATGCACGCCCGAAGATGCCTATAAATGTTTTATGCGCACTGAAATGGATTATCTTGTAATCGGGAATTATATGTTTAATAAACTGGAACAGCCCGAATGGGAAAATGATGATGAGTGGAAAGCTGATTTGATTTTGGATTAAAATATGATTCGAAATATAATTGCAACAACTAAGCAAAAAGAGCATTGTAAAAATCAAAATAGTATCTTGCATCTATTAAACTAATACAACATGGAATTTTTAAAAGATTTATGGGAATATTTGAAAGTTCGAAAGAAATGGTGGCTTTTACCTGTGATAATAATTTTACTGTTATTTGGGGTTTTAATTGTAATTAGTAGCGGAAGTGCAATAGCGCCATTTATTTATACCTTGTTTTAAACGTAAGTATAAAAAATTAAAATAATGTCATACTTATGTTATTTTCCGTTCTGCTGAACCTGTACATTAAAAGCACTGTTTGTTACATTTTACTAACTTACATAACAGATTGCAATTGCCCCCTGCAGAGGGTTTAGGGGTGACGAATGCTGCAATATATTTTTACTATTATTTATTATGGATAAAGACAAAATACTTGAAACAAGTTTGGTTTTAACAACCGGATTTGTTGTTTTATATGTTGTTTTCAAAAAGCCGGTTTTTCTGATTCTCGCACTTGCTTTTGGAATTATTGGGATTTTCATTCCATTCCTTGCACATTATATTGCAATTGCATGGTTTAAATTGGCCGATGTGCTAAACTTTATTGTTTCCAAAGTTGTTCTTGGAATTGTATATTTTATTGTTTTGGTACCTGTGGCATTTATTTATAAAATTTCAGGGAAAGATAAACTAAAGATAAAGAAGAAATTAGATTCGAATTGGGTAAAGCGTTATAAAAATTATACGGCTTCCGATATTGAAAATATCTGGTAATCAAAAAAAAAATCAAGTAGTTATTTGTGCAGAAGCAATTAGGCTGAGAAATGGAAAATATCCATAAAAAAAGTATATTTGACGGGGGGCGGAGGAGAATTAAAAAGTATTGTTGTGAAATTCAAAATTAATTTTTTTTTAACGTTATTATTAACTAAATTCGTCTTTTAAATGGGTAATGATTTTTACTTCAGGAACTCGGATAATATATTGATTTCAGAAGTGAAATAAAATATATGACCGTGTTACCAGGGAGATAAATTATTAATACTAAATTGAGATACATTAAATAAATTTATTAACTATTAAAAACTAAGACTATGAGAAAAATCTTTACTTTTCTTTTAAGTGTGTTGTTTGTTTCAACACTTTCAGCACAAAAGCCGGAGGCAACACTTCCTAAAGCGGAGGTTGCACCTGAGATTGGAGGCGATATTGATGAGGTTTGGGATATGGCTGATGAAAATGCCATCTTATTACCTTTTCAAACTGAAACACCAACATTAGGCAGCGATGGCGACACCTGGTGGAAAGGTTTGTGGGTTCCGGATCAGGGAATTTACATTTTAGTAAATGTTACTGATAATGATTATTATCCTTATTATGCAGCACAAGATGAAGCTGGAGCTACAGTAGGACATATGTATGACCAGGTAGAGTTGTATTTTGATTGTAATTATGTAAAAGAAGATGGTGTTGGTGGCCGTCCGGAGGGTTTGACCGGACATTATCAGATTGCAGCTACTGTGCCAAAAGGAGAAGATGACGGAACATTGCAAACTAATTTCCGCGATGGAACGCCTGGGATTAAGTATGCATACAATGCCAGCGATGCACCAAATTGGTTTGAAGAAGTTTATGTTCCTTTTTCCTGGCTAAAAGATCAGGATGGCCAACAGGTTGATATAGGCGCCGACATAGGTTTCGATGTAACTGTTATTGATGGTGACAGACCTGGTGGTGACACAGACCGTCAGCGTGCTGTATGGGCGAATGACGGAACCGCTTTTGGTATGAATGAATCATGGAACAACATGGATCAAGCCGGATTAATCTATCTTGAAGGTGCAACTGTAATTTACATGGAAGAACTTATCCTTACAGGTGGTGACATTACTCAGGATAATGAAACATTCCAGATTGGTATTGAAATTATTCCTGCTGAAACAACAGATAAAACATTAAAATGGACCATACTTCCTGAAAGTACTGCAAAGGCAAAACTTAGCCAGGACGGTGTAGTTACACCTCTTACTGATGGTGTGCTTTATGTTTCAGCTACCTCTTCTGACGAATTTGTTGAATCAAATGATGGAGAACCAACAATGATTAACATTAGTGGACAGAACACTACCGTTCAGGAAGTGAGCTATATTGTTGATGGTTATAACGAAAATCCTCAGGAAAACGGAAGGCCTAATGCAGCGTGGCCAAGTGGTGACGGTTATACTACCCATACGTTTTGGGTAGAAGATGGCGTACTTCACATGAATTCTGATTCAGTTCTTACCAATCCATATGATTTTAAAGTCAGACAAGAGGTGGATAAAAACCGTATTTTACCTAAGACTGATGACAGGTTTATTGCAGCCTGGAAAATGTGGTCAGCTGAAGAAACTAATTTCCAATTGGTATTGGAGCAACGTAGCGGTTGGGCACATTGGGGTGACAACAGCGCTTCGGCAACACCGGAAATTGCTGAACCTATTGCAGGACAAACACGTTGGAATCTTACTGTGACTCCAGACCAACAATGGTATATGATAAGTTTTACTCCAAACTTGTTGGATGATACACAAACTTATGATTTTGGATTTCAGATAGGTCAAACTGATGTTGATATTTACATGGACAGTCTTTATTTGATTGAAGCTGCTGACTCAGCGCTTATCAACTGGGATTATGTAGAAGGCATTGCACAAAACAGACAGTTGGAAAAATTGGATGTTTATCCAAATCCTGCAAAAGAAATGTTAAATGTAACGCTTGAAAAAGGAAATACAAATGTTGCCATCTACAACAGTGTAGGTGTAAAAATGGAAGAATTATTGGTTGAAGGAACACACCACGTGTTTAACGTAAGCAATTATTCTCCCGGATTGTATTTTGTTAAAGCAAACAATACAGTAGTGAAATTTGTGAAATAGATTTCACCGGAATAATATTTTAAAGGCCATCTCATTGAGGTGGCCTTTTTTTTTCAAACAAAAATAAGGAGTTAAAATGTTCTTCGTTGATAGGATTCATTAAAATGCTTGTATTTGCAAGTGGTCTGAGGGATATCATCGCTTAAAGCGATGCCATCCATAGTTTCTGCATTTTTGCTTCAATAAAAATTAACTCAACATCCGAATGCGGGGCTGTGTTTATTATAGCGGCAAATACAAAATCAGCATTATAAAATAGATAAAAAGCCTCGATCATTCAAAAAAGTTAAAGCTCATCGAAAAATTCAGTTAACTTTCAAATTACTATATCAGGGATGTTATAACTTTTTATAGGCAAATTTACCCACAAGAATTAATGGTATAATGCCGATAGATGTTTAATAATCAGAAATAAACGAAGTGAAATTGATGGTTAAAATTAAACACTAATCGGTATTATTTAAGCAATTGAAAATGAAGCATGGAACTTCTGTTTAGTGATTGGGTTATATAACTTAAAATCTTGAATGCATTTTCTGCCATTATATATTCTGCAAATACCTTATGGAAGGCCTGAATATCAATCTTTAAGAGCTACAAGAGATTTCAAATAGGCTTATGTTTTTTAACTAATTTCAAAACAACGCTCACCACTCCCAATTGCCTGTACCAATCAAAATTACTGTCATTCTGAACGTAATGAAATGAAGAGAAGAATCTTCATCTATAAAATACTTTTAACCGGACAACAGTGAGAAGGCCGGGGAACATCTGTTTATAAATAAAAATAATTAATTCTAAATTGCCTTGATAATTCCACAAGTTTATTTCAATGCATCGTTGTGCCACATGGTTGTCGAAATTAAATGACATATTTATTCCAGGTTAATTATGACATAAAAAAAGCTGTCGTTTTGAGACAGCCTTTTTATGCAATTATTTATTTTTCTTATTCTAAAGGAAGATACCAGTTTGCAGGATTCATCAACTTTGCATGAATTTCAGCATATTTTGCAGGATCGTCCTGGAACTTTGCAGCCACCCTGTCTGCTAAATAAGCAGGGTCATTTCTGCGTTCAGCAATGCGTACCAAATCAAACCATCTTTTACCTTCAAATGCCAACTCCATAAATCTTTCAGCAATAATATCATCTTCAATAATTTCAATACGTTCTTCCAAAGGAATACTATCTCTTTCAGGAACCATAATTGATTGAAGATAAACACGGCCTCTGATACCAATGTTATCTGTCCAGGTGCTGAAAATGGCAGGTTTTGGACTAACCGCATTTACACCATCATTAAGTAACATAAGAGCATATTTTTGGGAAGTTTCATCGCCCAGGCGATTGTATGCTTCAGCTAACAATAAGTGAACATCAGTCGCACGTGAAATTATAATATCGGAACTAAATGGGTCAAGCGGATCAATTGCATATTTTGTAATAAATGATTGACCTGTTGTTGAATCAATATCGAAAGTAACCCCCAATCCTCTATATATATCTGATGTATCACCTGTTAATGTAATCTGAGACATGAAAGAATCTATTAAGACCGTAGAAGGTTTAACCATATATGATGATTCTCTCCCAACCCAATTCGCAATTGGATTAAACTGCCCTTCAGCCCGTGAAAACGGAATTACCGAAATGTTTTCAGTACTCTGTGACTCTGCATTTAAGAAAATGGTTTCCCAGGCAGTTTCTTTGTAAGCCTCACTAATTTTATATCTTAAATTAGCATGACTCTCAATAGCATATTTAAAATAATTCGCCGCCTCTAAATAATTTCCTTTTTCTAAGTACAATTGTCCGAGAAGAGCTTTTGTATTCATGTAAAAAGGGATTTTCTCTTCATAGTAATCAGAAGGAGTTCCTGCATTTAGCAAATACGGTTTTAGATCTTCAATAAGAATATCAATTATTTCCTGTTTGCTTTTAATATTAGAACCGCCACTAAGGTATTTGCTCATATCTGCAGGAAGTTTGGTTAAATTGTCATCACCAAAATAAGCAGCCTTCCCATAAAGCCTTACTAAGGTAAAATATGTCCATGAACGCAAAGTGACCAAAGCGCCTTTAACCTGATGCAATAAATTTTCATTAAAAGCCCTGTCACGAGTTGAAACCGTATCAATATTGGCTAATACTTCATTGGTGTTTATTATTATTTTGTAAAGGTTTTCAGGTTGTATAAACTCATCCACATTAGTAAATACCTGGTTGTTTATGTCAACCATAACAGAATTGGCATTTTCGGTTACATCCATCATATCAGACCTCAAGCCATCTAGCATAATTAATTGTGGCATAACATCCTGCAACCCAATAATTGCTCCGTAGAAAGAAAGTTCGACATCAATTAAAGAATTGTAAAATTGATCTGGTTTAATGCGATCTCCTGCATCTGTTTTGAAGAAGTCATCTTTACAACCTGTCAGGGCAATAAATGAAACACTTAAAACTACCAGGAAATATGAAATTATACGTGATTTATTTTTCATTTTTTTACTTTTTTACCTGTTATAAGTCAATTTTTAATCCCATTACAAACGACTTTGTTTGTGGCATTTTCCCGTAATCAATTCCCATATAAAAAGGACTGTTCATGTATGCAAAATCAGGATCATAACCAGAGTAATTCGTTAATGTAAAAAGGTTAGTTGCTGTTAAATAAATACTAAGCCCTTTAGTAACTCCCGAGATTTGAGGAAGGTCATAGCTTAAGCTAAGCTGTCCTAATCTTAAATAGCTACCGTCTTCAATCCAGCGATCTGAGAAAACAGTGTTACCTGTTGGGTCTCCAATTGATGCTCGCGGCATTGTTGAACCTGGATTTCCGGCAGTCCATCTGTCAAGAACACTAACCGATTGATTTGCATATGAATCCATTGCTTCTGTATTTGCACGAACATAATTGTAAATGTCATTTCCAATGGAATAATTAAATGAAGCCAAAAGCTGGAATCGTTTATAAGTAAATGAAGTGAAGAATCCACCAAAGAATTCCGGATTTGGATCTCCAATGATTGTTTTATCCGACTCATCAATAATACCATCACCTCCACCACGGTATTTAATATCACCAGCTTGCATTGCAACGCCGTTTGGCCCTATTACACCTGCTTCTGCCTCAGTAAGAATACCATCGGTTTTATAACCATAAAAAGCATTAATGGCATTCCCTTCTGATGTGATATATTGCGCACCTTCAACAGAAGTAATGATATTTTTCTGGATCGGATTTATAAATTCAAGACCAGTAACTTTTGTTGTAGAATTACCAATTGATCCTCCAAGTTGCCAAATAACTTTAGCAATTTGCAAACGTAAGTCAGCAGATAATTCAATTCCTGACGATTCAAGTTTACCACCATTGTCATAATAACTGGTGAATCCCATTGTTGGTGGTAATTCCTGTTTGATAACCATGTTGTCAACATTCGCCTTAAATACATCAAGATGAAGGTTGAATTGTTTTTGGAATAAAGACATATCAACACCCCCGCTAATTGTATTCTTTTTCTCAAGCTCAAGGTCTTTATTAGGAATGATTTCCCGCACCGGAATACCCAATGCATTTAGCCTTCTATCAGTATAATATAATTTCGAGTAGTCATAAATTGTATTATACATATTTCCGGTAATTGAATAAGAGCCTCTTAATTTTAAATCTTTAATCCAGTTTACTCCACTCATAAAACCTTCGGAAGAAACACGCCATGCAGCTCCAACCGATGGATAAAAATTATAACGATGATCTTTATTTACTGCCGAATTCCCATCGTATGAAACATTCGCATTAATGTAATATTTGTTTCTAAAATTATAATTAAAAACCCCATAATAAGCGATCCATTTCAAACCACGATAATCACCTGTTGTTGAACGAAGATAAGTAAACTGAGACCCTTTTCCTAAGCTTTTGAAATCGTCAGACGGTGTATTCAAATCCTTACTAAGGTTGTATTTATAAGAATTCTCCATATAACGATAACCTGCTACAAAATTAATGTTATGTCCTGAAGCAGTTTTATTGGTATAAGTGATTTTAGTGTGGTTCTGGGTAGAACGGAATTCATAAACAAGATCGCCAGGACTATTGTAGGACGAATCAACCTGAACCATACCGATATCAGGAAGAAAAATATTTTCTCTTGTATTGTTAAAATTGATTCCAACCAAAGTAGAAATATCAAAATGATCGTTTATTCGATATTGCGCAGTTAGCGAACTTAAGAAATGATAGTTCCTGTTTGTTCCGGCGGCATTCCTTACTATAGTCTTTGGATTACTTATATTAAAAATATCATCAACATCATCCAAATAATCCAATTGTGCACCACTTTCTTCATCATGTGCGTAAGGTGCCATTATTGATGGTTTAAGTAATGCAGATGTTATCGGATTTTTCCAGACACTTGGTCCTTGATTTGCCAAACGGCTATCAGCCAATGATAACTTTACGTTTGGAACAATAGAGAATTTGTCTGTAATGTTAATTTTCCCGTTCACACGTAAATTATAACGTGAGTAATTTGAGTTTTCGTAAATTCCCTTTTGAGTCAAGTACCCGGTTGAAATGTTATATGTTGCAATTTCATCGCCCCCTTTTAGGAAGAAATGAAATTTAGACAAACTAGCCGGTCTGTAAATTTCTTCCTGCCAATCTGTATTATTATTATACCTGTAATAATTATCAGCTTCAACCCCTCCGTTTAACCAGGGATACATTGTGTTTATCTGTTCATTATTATATCCTTGCGAGTTCAACATGTCACCAAAGTAATTTTTAAATTCAGCGGCATCAAGAACATCCTGATTTTTCGGTGTAAGTGAAATACCTCCATAAACAGAGAATTTCATTACGGTACTGGTTTCAGCTTTTTGCTCCGTATTTATATTGATAAGTCCATTAGAACCAGCGCTGCCTAAAAATGACAAACCATCTTTTTGTATAGATATATCTGAAATATCATCAATATCCAATACATCAAAAGGGTTTAATGCAAATCCTTCAATTATACTATGGCTTGCATAGTTGTAGTCGTGTATCATTCCATCAATGATTAGCACAGGCTCTGAATTTCCATAGAATGATGAAACTCCACGAAGATTCATGTAGGTTCTTTGACCTGGCATACCAGATTGTTTAATAACATTCATACCGGCAACTTTTCCCTGAAGTGCCTGATCAGCGGAAGTTACTTTTGAATATTTAAGTTCATTGGCAGTTAAGGTAGATAATGAAAATACAGCATCTTTAACAATAAACTGGCCATTAGGTGAATTATAAATATCATCTAAGGATCTGTATTCTAAAGCAACCAGAGCGATACTAAGTTGATCTCTGCCATTCAGGTAAACTCTTTGGATAACATATCCGGGCAGGTTGAAAATTAATTCGGCTTGCAGATTCGGAACTGTTATTGAAAAGGCACCATTTTTATCAGTTTGTGAGGTTATACCTGAAGCGGAAGCTGAAACAGAAACCTGGTTTAAAGGCTGTCCGGTGCCCGATTCTTTGACAACACCTGTCACATTTTTGTCTGAGGTTTGAGCATCCAATGGTTTAGATAAACCCAAAACAGACAACAGAAAAATTACTGAGAAACAGGCTGAATATAAATGTTTTTTTGTCATTTCAAACTATATTAGGTTATTTAACAGGCGGTTAATTAATTAACAGGTGTAAAAATTAATGTATCCCAGAACAAAATTCCCGGACTGGTCGCAACAACTTTTACCGTATGTGATTCAGTTTTTGTCCAATCAAATTCTCCCCAACTTGTTGATTTTGCAGGATCGGAGGATTTAATCAAAGCAGTATTTACGCCATCAACAAAAACCTGATAGTTGATCCAGCCGCTCCACAAATTGGAACCGAGTTTGTATTTTCCTTTCATAATTTTTGGAGTTTTGACCTCACACCACCACCAACCATTCATTGAGAGGCAATCGTGGTTCATTAATTCTCCTGTATCGTGATCTTTAAAATAGTATAGCAGATAATCGCCTTCCCATTTTATATTGGCAAATCTATTTTGTCCGTCAAAGAAACGATCATAAGTGTAACCGTAAGCATCAATTTGTTTTAGGTCAAAATGATCAGTGGTTTCCCAAATAATGGTTGTAGGTTTGGGTTGAACAACAGGTAACAACCCGTTAATAGTATGGAAAGTACCGTTTTTACCAGGATAATTACAATTTTCAATGATAAAACCTGTGTATTGTTTTGTTATATTATCCAAATTGATTTTATAATCATCGTCAACTGTTATCGATACATTATTGTCGTATGATAAAACAGGATAAAGTTTTGTATTCAAATCCAAATCACTTAGATAATAGGTTTGCGAGAGACAATGATATTCCATATACCTGTAAAAACCATTTCCCTTATCTGTTAGGTCACCTTTATTGTCATTATATTTTGCAACCAGATCATTAACTGAGTTTATTCCAAACCGTTGAAATGTGGTATCAGCAACTGCTAAAACTGTAAATCGGGTACGGGCTTGCTTATCACCAAAAGGAAAATATATTACATCCAACGTATCCTTGAGTCCTGTTAAATCAAGGCCTGCTTTAAAAATGTCATATCCCGGTGTTTCGGCAAGAACATCATAAACACTTTTTGTTACCGGATCCAATACTTTACTAATTTGATGAATAACACCATTGGCAGCGATAATATCGCGGTCAATAATTTTACTGTATTTGTTAATAATGATGTCGGAACCTTCAAATTCACTGACCAAATAGTCACCTATTCCATTTACCTCAAGAAGCGCTCCTAATCCAATGCTATTCGATTCAATCTCCGCATCAACAATGTGGTTCATTGCAAGAGCTGTCTGTTCTTCAGGTGATAAATCAGTATAAGAGCTTATCCCTTTTTCAGCATAATAAGCATTCATTGCATCATTATTCGGAAGAAACAGGGTAAAAGGCCCTCTTACTGCCAAAAGGCTACTGATACTGGTGCTTTTATCGTTATTGTTGATGTTGGCACTATTTAGCAATTCATAAAATTCTGAGTATTCATCATGATCTCCAACGTACTGTGAAATCACTTGTTCTTCAGAATCTACCTTCCATTCGACAACTTTTGGGTTGCAGCTATATAATATCAATGCTAATAATAGCATTTTGCTGCCTGTTTTCAGAATATGTTGTATTCTATTTTTCATTGTTCCAAGTTTTAAATTCTATCTATCGTAATAAGGATTCTGTTCCAAATTCTGGTTGTAGTCAAGTTCTCTTTGCAATACAGGTAAATAATAACTTAAAGTATCATAAACCTTTGTTTTTAAAATTGCCTGTTGCTTCACATCAGCGCCAGAAAGAATCATCTCAATAATAATCTGCTTGTTAGCAAAATTATTTCTTTTAGCAGCACGAAGAAGATCAAACCATCTTTTTCCTTCAAGAAGGAATTCAGCACCTCGTTCATCAAGAAGAGCTTGTCTCAGGTCTTCTTTGATATATACTTCCTGATATTCTGCTCCAACACGTCCAGGTACTTCACGAATGTAACTATTCGCTTCACCTAAGTGATTAAGTTCAATTTCAGCTTCAGCTCTCATGAAAAGTACATCAGCATACCTATATATAATCCAGTTAGCGCTACGTTCGTTGGCTGTTCTGGGTATTAACCCCAAAGCATCTTTCCCTGCATATTTCCAGACAGCCCCTTGACCCTGAAACATTCGCGGGTCTTCTTTTGTCATCAGCATATTCAATTTGTTGTCATCAATTTCACATGCGGGGCTTCCAGATGTTGGGATTAATTGTCCATAAATTGGATTATCCTGACTTTCCAAATCATCATCATACTGGAATTCCATAATGCTTTCAACTTTCGAATTTCCAGGATAATAAACATTGAAGAAAGATTCAAGTGGTTCAAGGCCATAAAATCCTGAATTTTCTATCTCTGTACAGGCGTCAATACATTTTTGGTATTGTTCATCCCATAAATAAACATCAGCCAACAAGGCAAGAATTGAGTAGCGATTTGCTCTTCCATAAAAATAATTTGTACCTAAAAATTCTGTAGTATAAGCCATATCTTTAGCCTTTTCAAGGTCGGCTATAATTTGATTGATTACTTTTTTTTCTGAACTCTTTCGGTACAAAAAGATCTGAAGTGTCTGAAATGGAAGCCTGGGTTACCAGTGGCACATCTTTCCATAGTCTTACGAGATAAAAATAGGCAAGTGACCTGATATACAAAGCTTCAGCATCCACTTGGTTCTTATATTTTTCTGTGAAAGTTTTGTCAAGTTCAAATACCTGCTTATCATAGTACATAAGGGTATTTGCCAGATTAATTGGTTTGTAATAATCCTCCCAACCAACATTATCGTTTGTTGGAGTTATGTCACTTTCTCCAATTCTTGCATAATTAGAAAATGAGGTACCGGTGAAATCTACCAAATCAGCACGCACTTCGCCTAAAATTAAGCTTTTTAAACTTAAATCGCGCATTGAATTATATGTTGCTGCCAATGCTCCGTCAACATCAGCCTTCTTTGTCCAGAATTTATCTTTAATTAATGAATCTTCAGGTGCAACAGTCAACCAATCTTTACATGACGTCAACGCTATCAATGCAAATAACATTGAATAAATTACTGTGTTTTTTATATTAATTTTTTTCATTGGTGCTTCTGTTTTATGTTAGAAAGTCAAATTTAAACCAAACATATACTTTTTAGGAGGAGGTGTTCTACTATTATCTGTTGGTAATCTATCGGGGCTTGATGGTACTCCAACATCAGGGTCCTGACCTGAATAATTCGTCCATGTAAATAAATTATAGCCAGTGCCATAAATCCTGGCTTCTTTAACATGTAGCCAGTCACAAACTTTCTTACTTAAACTATAAGTTAATGATAGGGTTTTTAAACGAACATGCGATCCGTCTTCTACAAATCTGTCAGAACCTAACCAGTTATATCCTTCATTATAAAGCGCTCTTGGTACAATTGTTTCATCCCCATCTCTTCTCCAACGCCAGTTGGTAGCCAAACTTTGGTTTTCATGTCCATACATCTTTTCTGTATCCATACGGGTTTGGTTAATAATTTTCTGCCCTACTTTCATGTAAAAGAAAGTATTAAGTACAAGACCTTTCCAACCAATGCGAAATCCTGTTCCACCCGCTAATTTTGGGTTTAAGTCGCCTAAATAAACAAGATCCAGTTCATCTATTTTTCCATCGTAGTTTTTATCTTTGTATTTAGCATCACCGCCTTCAAATACATATCCAGAAGTACCACCCATAATCATATAAAGGGGATTTTCATCATCAATTCCATATACTGGATTTCCCTCTTTATCTTTTACAATAGCGTCATCATCAGAAACATAGACACCTGAGTATTCATATCCAAAAAATCCACCCAATGCTTCACCTGGTACTACACTAATTTTGTAATGACCATTATCCAGCATGTCACCATATTCAAGCGTATAATTATCGGGTAACCTAATTACCTTATTCCTGTTAGTTGATACATTAAAATTAACGGAGAGCTGAAAATCTTTCTCACGAATAATCGTATAATCTATTGCTAACTCAAAACCACGGTTTTCCATTTCCCCGTCATTGCGATTTATTGAACTAAATCCTGCTGATGATGGAATTCCAGAATTTTGAAGGTAGAGATCAAGTGTCTTTTTTACGTAATAATCAACTTCTATATTTAACTTATTATTTAACCCTAAAAATGATAATCCCGGATTAATTTGGTCAATGGTTTCCCATCTTAAACTTGTAAGTTCAATACCATTAGGTTGAACACCCTGTAAATCCATATAAGAATACTGAGACCCGGCAGAATAGGTATTATAATAAAGATAATTATCGCGCGGTGAATTACCACTTTGTCCCCAGCTGAATCGAAGCTTCACATCATCCATCCATGGAGCCCACGACATAAATGGTTCAGAAGAAATTCTCCAGAAAGTTGATATAGTTGGAAATATACCCCAACGGCTATCTGCACTAAATTTTGAATTGCCTTCCAATTTAGCACCAATCATCACACTGTACTTATCTTTAAGTTTATAATTAACAGTTGCAAAAAAACCAAGTGAGCGATACTCTGAGAACCCTGAGTTAAATGAATTCAAATGTTTGTCATTTATCGGTTGATCAATGAACATGCTGGCAGATCTGCTTGTTTCTACGGAATAATCTCTTTGAGTAGTGCTTTCGGTATCTGTTTGCCCCAGGATCATAAGATCATGATCAGCACCCAATTGAGGTCGGTAAACTATTTGATTAATTGTGTAAATGGAACTCTTTTTAGAAAATTCATTTTTCGATCGGTTGGTAATATCACTATTATAGGTATATCCAACGGCCTTGTAAGGTACATAAGACGCTACTTTTTGATCAAAAATATCAAGTGTTACCGTACTGTTGAAAACAATTTGTGGAGTAATATTCCACCTTGCAGTGAATAGCGCCCGGGCATTATCCTTAAAAGTTTTTCGTGTTGCAAGTTCAGCAAAAGCCACAGGGTTAAAATAAGCACTTCCAAAAGGCACATAAGCGGCACCTTGTAATGTACTTGCAGGAGTATAAAATTCATTTGAAACAACATTATTAGTGTCTCTATCATATACTGACAAGTTTGGCATTTTTCTGTATGCAACGGATCTTACCTCATTGCCGAAACCAACACTATAATTGTTGTCTTGATTATAACGTGTGTACATAATGTCGGACTTAAACTGAAGTTTTGACGAAAGATCATAGTCGAGAGAACTACGAAGAGTCATTTTTTTCAATCGGTTACCTATGGTAGTACCGCCTTCATCAACCAATGACATTGACATGTTATATCTTGACTTATCACCACCTCCACGTACAGAAAAGTCATGTTGTTGCGTTGTTGCAATTTTGGTGATTTCTTTTACCCAGTTGGTATTCTGTGAATAATTGTTATATTCTTCCCAGGTTGGATCATAAGCTATTTCCTGTGCATCAGCCGTTCCTAACCAGTCGTTATAAGTAACATTATAATGCTCTTCTGCAATTAACCTGGCATATCCCGGACCGTCAAGCATAGGTATCGGATCAGGTTCTTTATTTGTTGTAAACTTGAAAGTGTATTCAAAAATAGGTTTTGATTTTATTCCACGTTTTGTTTTAATCATCAAAACACCATTAGAAGCCCTGGAGCCCCAAACTGCAGTTGAAGCAGCGTCTTTTAATACTTCAATTGATTCTATATCTTCCGGAGAAACGTCAATCAAAGCTCCAAATCTTTCAATGTCAGCACTTGCAAAATCAAAACCCTGCTCTATGTTCGCATTATAAGGAATACCGTTTACAACAATTAATGGCTGGTTATTCGCATTCAATGATGCTGTACCACGAATCCTGATGTTCAAACCTGCTCCAGGGTCACCAGAAATTGTTGAGATATCAACATTTCCCAATCGTCCCTGCAACATATCCTCAACCGTGGTTCCCATCACACTTTCCATACCCTTTAATTCCATACGGGTAACTGCGGTTGCCCTATCCCTGACAGGAATGAAACCATCGTTACCCATCTTTTGGCCGGTAACAACAACATCTTCCAGTCCAATACTTTCAGGATCGAGTTCTATATCAATTACGGTACGGTTATTTACTTTAAAGTTTTGTTTTTTATAACCGATATAAGAAACCTGGATGTCATTATTTACATCTGTAACCTTAAAAGTATAGTTACCATTTACGTCGGTAACGGTTCCTGTAACGTTTCTACCATTCTTATCCATTTCAACAACGTTTACCTGAATAAGAGCTTCTCCGGTTTCAGAATCAGTAATTGTTCCTCTGATGATTGCCGATTGTCCGAAAGCAACATTGAATCCTGACAACAAACATATCAGTGTAACAGTAAGTAATATTGTTTTTTTCATTTTTTTGATATATCGTTAGGCAATTAATCTATTCGTAATATTTTAAAACAGTATCTAATTTATGAACCACGCCTTTTTTAGTAAGAATATTTGCTTTTGCGCGATCAACAATTACATCTTGTCCTGTAGCATCATGAATAGATAAATAATTTGGATCATTATTAATTTCAATTTTGGTGTATAAGGTTGATTTTTTATCTTCCGACAGGTAGTTAAAATTAGTACTATACGTATTGGAACCAGTACTGCCATCATCAAAAACAACATTTTCTCTAATAAAATGATAATTGATCCAGTTCGTAATTGAATCTTTTTGTCCGTTAGAAAGGGCACTAAACCAACTTCTGCCAGATCCTTCAGGAAGTATTCCATCGTCATATGCTTTTTGCATGGCATCATTCGTAGGAATGAAAGCAGTCCATACCTTTGCCCCGGCATAGAATTTAAGGTTAGGAATAATTTCTTTTGTTATTGGATCCTTTACCCTAAGATTTAGCATATTAAAATCAACCAATAAATCAGCAAATTTGGATACATCAGGGTCTTCAGCAAGAAGTTGTCCCACTACGTATCTTGTTTCAATCGGTCGATCAACTTTAATAACGTATCCGTTTCTTTCATTTTCTTCTGCAGAAACAAAGTTTGCCAAATTTCCGGAACTTTGATTTTCAGGTCCCTGAAGTATATTGTTAGAATAATTAAAATATGTGCCTGATGACGTCTTAATAAATCCATTACCACTATAATCTGAAACTGGTTTCGTAATTATTTGGCTTTGGGCAAATTCAATTAAGTTCTGGTTATTCATCGGACTCCATTTTCCATCAATCGGTCCTCTGAATTCAACAACTGCACTTGTTGCGTCATAACGGATACCATATTCTTCCAGTTGTTCATTGGTAGTTGCAAAAAGAGTAACATCTTTATCCGGATTTGCCAATGTAATTAACATATCTGCTTCACTTAATACAAAAAGCAAAGTCGAATAATTTTTGTCAAAGAAAAGAATTCTGGGTACGCATGTAAATACATTTGGTTCAAGAATTTTTTTCGATTCATAAACAATACCATTACTACACGGAATTCCCGGATATAAATCATCTCTTGTAATATCTGTTAAGTCTCCAAAAGCATTGAAATAGGCTCTGTCCATTTTTGACATTAACACAGCTGTTCTTGAAAGTTGTGTTTGTAATAAATAATATAAGGTAACTCTTGGGACACTGTCAATACTGGGATAATATGTTAGGATATTATCATTCAGATACTTCTGAAGAACCTGGTCGCTTGGAACAAATGCTGTCCACATATTTTGAGGAAAACCTGCAGGGCTTGAGGCTGAAGTTTCCTGGGCAAGATCGTAAATAAGGTCATAGCTTTTACTATAAAGTAACTTTCCTTGTTCGTCGACAGAAGAAGGGGCATATTGCGCAAACCGTTGAAGTAAATCGTAGAATAGACCATATTTATCCTGGTTGGCATTTAAAAATTCTTCAATACTCCACATTGGACCTACTACCTGATCGACATAATAAATAAAACCATTGGCAGTACGAACTTCCAACTCTTCTTCACCTTCTAAATTAATATGTGGAAGAACCATTGCATTATGCCAGTTTGTGCCTGGCATGCCAGCATAGCCTTCTCTCCATTTACTATTAGGATACATAAATAAATAGTCTCCTTCAGCATCAAAACTGCCATAATCATGAAACCATTCATCAGTGTATAATGGTACATACTTATTGCCGGTTTCAACCAATACGCTTTGTCCCTTGTAATCTTCAAAATACCTTACGGAATCTCTATGTGGTTCTGTGGTGCTTGGCGTACGTTTACGATGGAATAATGACATGTACTCACCGTTGTGACCCTGGTCAGGACCCTGGAATTCGCTATATACATATTCGTAGATGAGCAAAAATCTTGATCTTGGATTTTGAAGAACATGAAGTGTAAATAAATTAACTGCTTCATCTTTTGTCAAATCAGCAACTGAATTTTTGCCTACTTTGTTAAAATAAGCTTCAAATGCAGCATCATCAGGAACGAACAATGTGAAAAGCTGATTTTGAATAGGTACCCTGTAATCGGCACTATCCATTAACTCAAGGAAGGTTGAATAATTTCCTGCTTCCTCTAAAGTTTCAATGCTTGAACCACCAAGCCAAGGGGGAATTTCGAACAATGGATTCTTGTTAGGACTACACCCCGTTAACTCTAATATCCCAATAGCACATGCGGCTATCAAGAAAAACTTAATTCTTATTTTCATAGTCTAGGATTTTTTCTGAAACGCCAAATTTAGATGTTTTTTCCTAAAAACCATAGGGCAGTTTTGATAAATTTTAACATGCCTTCTAATTAATGGTTATTTATATACTTTCAATATTGTGATAATGTTTACTTGATTTACATCAATATTCTAAAATATAGATTGATACAGCTATTAATTGACGGTAAAAAATAATTTTCTAGCAGATGTAAAGTTCGATATATTTTATTTATGAAAATAATTTTATGAAACATTTTTTATTAAAATCTCAATTTCTGTTTTTATATAAGATTATTGAAATAATTTTTACATTTGAGATAATTTTAAGCCATGTGATTATTTGCAGCAAAGAATTCAGAAAATAATTATTTTAAACTTACATGTTGTATTGTTTCTGAGTTTTTAAATGGTGAATAATGGTAAAAGGAGAGAAAATATTTCGGTTTTTAGTTTTCGCCTCAATTCTTTCATTCTTTTTTATTTTTTTTACTGTCAATACAACATTGATATACCATCATCAGCAAATTGCATGGGAAAAGTCAACAGAATTTATTAAGTACTATTTTTCATTTGCGGGTGGGCCTGCTGAATACATCGCTTTGTTTATTACTCAATTTTTTTATAATAATGTGTTGGGGAGTTTAATTGTGGCGTTGTCTTCTTTTTTAATTGTATTTTTTTTAAGTGAAATAATTAAAAGGAAATTTGAAATTTACACCATTTCATATTTCCTTATTTTGTTAATGCCAGTTGTTCTTGTAGCGCTAATGTATGATTACAATTATCATTTTTCTATCACCTTAAATTTGCTATTTGTATTACTTACTTTATTTCTTTGCGAACATTTAGAAAAAAGATTTGCTCTAAGGCTGCCATTCTATACAATATTGGGATGTATCCTGGTATATTACATTAGTGGTGGTATTTACTTTCTCATTTTTATGCTAACATCGTTGATTTTAATATTAAACCGGCTAAATGTTAAGGTTTCGATTCGTATAGTAATGATTGTAATGGCTGCTATTTTAATTCCTTATTTAGCTAACAAATTCATTTTTCTGGCATCATTGAAAATGTCATATTTTAGAGCGTATCCTGAAGTTGCAGTAATGCTAAGATACAGTAAGCCAATTTTATTTTACGTATTTCTGGGATACATACCATTTTGTGTTTTAATAAGTGCATTGACCCACCGAATCAATAAAAGCAGAAATGAACAAGAAAAGAATGAAAGTGAGAATAAAATAAAATGGACAAAAGGATTTTCTAAAATATATTCTGCTTTTTTGTGGATTGCTTTTGCGATTATGACTTCTGCAATTTTATTCTTGTCATATAATTTTTCGGATAAAATCAGGAATGAAATTGACTATAAAGCCTATTTGGGTGAATGGGATGAAGTAATCGAATTAAGTAAAAAATTGAAGAAATACGACCGTATGGTCAATTTTCAATACAACAGGGCATTATTGCATACAGATAAATTTCTGGATAATCTTTTCAGTTATGAACAAATACTTGGGGTTGAAGCGCTATTTCTGGATATTCCGTTTACAGCGGAAGTAGCGCTGCCAAATAGCGATCTTTATTATGATTTAGGGAGTATCGATGAATCTCAAAGATTGGCTTTCGAAGCTCAGACATTGATGCCATATAGTCAAAGGGTACTGGAAAGACTGGCACTAAATTCAATTATTACCGGGAAAAGCGAAGCAGCGAATACATTTTTAAATGTGATTTCTGAAAATCCTTTGGAAAGAAACTGGGTAAAGAAAAAATACGGGTTATTGGAGAGTCCTGAAAATTTATATCGTGATGATTTAATATTTGAGAAGATAAACTATGCTGATAAAGCTGAAGGGTTGAGATTAACACCTCGGGATAAAATGTTAAGCCTGCTTCAGCATAATAAGACAAATAAATATGCTTTTGAATATTTAATTGCATTCGATCTTATGGAACATGACCTTAACTCTTTTTCTAAAGATATAATGCATATAGCAAATTTTAATTATGCAAAACTTCCCAGAGTAATTGAAGAAGCTATAGTATTATTTGCATCGCAACGTCCGGAAAATGAATTTTTGAAAAGTTTTAGAATTTCCTCAGAAACCGTTGAACGTTTCCGTGAGTTTGCTTCTATTACACGCTCTAATAAAGGTAATATTGAAAAAGCAAAACAGGCAGCTATTGAATATAATGATACTTACTGGTATTATGTATTGTTTTTAAGTCCGCTGGTTACAAGCATCAGGCTTGAAACCCGCCCGGCAGAAACTAACTATTAAATAAGATGATCATGCAAAATCGATATCGCATATTAATTTTAATAGTTATCACTACTCTTTTAAGTTCATGTAACAAAATAGTGATCCCGGATAATTCAACTGCTATTAATAAAATGCCGGAAATTTTCCCCGACTATAAAAATGTTTCAATTCCACCAAATATTGCTCCTATGAATTTTACAATTCTGGAAAGTGGTGAAAGTTTTATCGTTAGAATTTCCTCAAAGAATGGAAGTGGCATTAAAATAAAAAGCAATCAACCAGATATTAAAATAGGGATGCGGGAGTGGCATAAATTACTGGAAGAAAACAAAGGACAGGAGCTTCATATAGAAGTGTATTGTAAAAATAATGATGAATGGCAACAATTTAAAACGATTAATAATAATATAGCCAACGAGAATATTGACAGTTATTTGTCATACCGGTTAATAAATTCTGCCTATGTACTTTGGTTCGAAATGGGAATTTATCAACGTAACCTCGAGAATTTTGACGAGAGTCCAATAATTGAAAGTAAATCAGTTGGCGGGGCTTGTGTAAATTGTCATTCACTTAGCAGAAATAATCCCGATAAATTTATGTTTCACATACGGGCAAAATTTCCTGGTACCGTTATTTATAATAATGGAAAGTTTGAAAAAATAGAGACAAAAACAGATTTCACTAAGGCATCGGCAGCTTACGGGGCGTGGAATCCTGATGGAAGACACATTGCCTTTTCTGTAAATAAAATATATCAGAGCTTTTATGTGTTTAAGGATCAGGGTACTGAAGTAAGTGATAAATTTTCTGATTTAGTGGTGTATGATACTGAAGAAAATATTCTTACTACTTCACCCGAAGTTCAGACCAACAGCCGCGAGAATTTGCCTGAGTGGTCGGCTGATGGTAAAAAAATATATTTTATAAGTGCGGAAGAAGCATTAACGGATTCCCAAAGAATTTTCACAAAGTATAGTCTGTTGCAAATTCCGTATGATGTGGAAAAAAGAATTTGGGGAAACGTTGATACGGTTATATCAAGCCAGGAAACAGGTAAAAGTATTACTTTCCCCCGAACCTCTCCTGATGGGAAATACATTACCTTTTGTATGACTGATTATGGATATTTTACTATTCATCATAAAACAAGCGATTTGTATTTGCTTGATTTAAGAACAGGCGAATACAAACCTGCTGATGCATTAAATAGCCTGGAAACGGAAAGTTATCACTCCTGGTCAACTAATAGTAGATGGCTGATTTTTAGCAGCAGGCGAATTGATGGTGTTCACACCCGCACTTTTATCTCGTATTTCGATGAAGCCGGAAACTTTCACAAGCCATTTGTACTACCACAAAAAGATCCTGAAAAATATACTCACTATCTTTTAAATTTTAACAGGCCGGAGCTAATGACAGGAAAAATTAAAGTTTCACCACAACAAATACGTGATGCAGCGCGCGAAGATGCATTGCCAGTAATATTCGACCCAACAATTAAAGTTGATGCCTTTTCCAGCGCAAGCAGAATTTCAAATTAGGTTCCTTTGTTTATTGAATGTCGAAATATGATAGCAAAATATCTCCTTTTAAAATTTCTGATTTCAATGTATTTTCTCCTGATTTGAACCGTTGATCATCGATAACGAAGTTCGTCCAGCTTGTGTCTTTTATTGTAAACGAAGAGGTATTTCCATTGATTTTTATTTGCATTTCTGAATCTGGATGAATGGCTTTTACTCTTATAGTTACAGGAGCGTTAAAATCTTCAGTTGCAAAGAATTTATAGCTGGTCCATTCATCTTCCGATAATGAAACAACTTGTTCCGAATTTCTTCTTCTTCCATTTTCTTCAGGAACCATAAGTACTTCAACTGGTTCGTTTGTTCTGTAATATGCTGAACTTTCTTCATTTTTAACGAAAAAGGAATTACCAGCTCCATCGTGTCCGTAATTTACCGCGTAAATTCTTCCCGGAATCTGCCGTAATATCGACTGAGTTATTGATGCTTTAAACTCACAGTTTTCAATTTTCATATTTTCGAGAAGTTGAGTAAGTACTTTTTGCGCAAATTCTACTGACGGTTTTACTCCTCCCCGGCTAAATTCAATAATCTGATCATAACCTTCCGGGGCCTTAATCGAATAAATTACCTGCTGATTATCAATTTTTTTCCATGGCCAGAAAGACCATCCAATATTGTTCTTTTCGAAATACTGAGTTGTGGCAAAATAAATTTTTGCATTTCTTTCCCCCGTTTCTCCAACCCAAACCGGAACGTTCAATCTTTCTCTTTCATTTAAATAATAACTTATATCATTGAGGTGATCAGGATTATCCCAGCAATAATAATGAAACTGATAAATCAGATTGTCATCAAATGGTTCGCCAAATACCGACCAATTGTTTGCCCAGTTATATCCTTCCAGAATAATCATGTGTCTTTTATCAATCTTTCGAATTTCAGCGGTAAGTTTTTTGTACATGGGTTCAAGTAAATGTTTGTACTTTTCGGCTGCGCCTGTATTTTCAGGAAGTGGTTCATTAAGCAAATCATAACCTGCTACCACGGGATTATCTTTGTATCGGTCAACCAATTTCAGCCATAATCTCATCAATCGGGCTTCATTTATGGAATTCATAAAAAGCTCAGGTTCATCATTCGGACTGTCGTCAATATTTTGGCCGGTTTGCCCACCTGGGGCGCCATGCATGTCGAGAATGACATAAATATTGTATTTTCCGCACCATGAAATCAAACTATCAAGCAGAATAAAATTCTCTTCATTAAAAATAGCCGTGTCTCCTTCAGTCATAAAAACGCGTGCATTTAAAGCCGGGCGAACCGAATTCAATCCAAGTTCAGCAACCTTTTCAATGTCGGCTTCAGTAATGTAATTAAGCCTGAATTCCTTCCAGAAATTTTCACTGAATTCTTTTGAAGTAAGGTCGTTAATTATCTTTTCAATTTTGCGGGGGCGGTCGCCACTATTACCAAAATGCCACATATAACCTTCAGGAAGTAGCCAATTTCCGAGACCAACACCACGAAGTAAAATGGTATCGTTATTTTCATTTACCAGGTATTGGCCACTTGTGCGAAGGAACGTTAAGGAGGTATTGTTTTCTTTTTCTTTAGAGCATGAAAATAGAAAAACAAATAAAAGTGATAATGTAATTAAGATAGCCGGTTTCATAGTAGATTGGTTTAATGATTTTTAAGTTCTGACGTAAAGTTAGTAATTTAAGGAATACCAAAAATTTTAATGTTATTGAATTGGTTATTAGTTTATTATAAGTTGGTTTGTGAATTTTTTCAGTCCGTTAAATTCGAGCCAAACAAAGTAGATACCATTTGCCAGATCAGAAATGTCGATAAGTGACTGGTTTAAATTTCCAACTGAAATTGTTTTTACTGGTTTTCCGCTGGAATCAATAATTTTAATTACAGAATTTTTATTTGTTGATTCTGGAAATTGAATATTTACGTATTTACTGGCAGGATTTGGATATATTTTTAATTGCCTGGTTTTTGAATCTTCTACTCCAACATTCTTATCGTAATTAATATCGAACCAATTGGTGTTAAACTCGCCTGATTTAACGAACATACGAAGTGTATATCTGCCTTCTTCAAGATAGGTGCTAACCGGCAAAGTTTTCCAGTTCTGCCAGTCACCAGTTGAATTAAAAAACAGCGTGTCAATATCAAAAAATGAATCCTTTTCGCCTGACTGAATAATTAGCTGATTATTATTATGAGTTGTTGCAACTCTAAAATTAATAAAATAGAACCCCGATTTAGGAACATAAACCAGGTAATCCAAATAATCTCCGGGAGCCGCATATCCCATATCATATCCACCACCTGTGTCATTGCATGTTTCCTGCACCAGGCCGTTGTTAAAGTAAAAGTTTTCAGACTGAATTCTTGATGGAATATTATAACGCGTTGGCAGAAGGTTTCTGACACTGATATTGTTGAAATTTTCCAGTTCCTGAGCAGAATTTAAAATTCCATTTCCTTGATATGATAATGTTATATTTCCGCCATAATACAATTTTTCATCAACCGTTATAACCATTTTAGTCGAATCGTTCTCATCTATTTCCAAGGAGCTGATTAACACATCAGAATTGTTAATTTTAACCGAAAAACCTTTAGTTCCAATAGTTGAAATATCAGAGGTAATCTTTTTGTTGAGGGTAAGAAATATTTTGTCACCGTTTTCAGAAGTCTCAGCTGAAAGATAATTAAATGAAACACTTTCTGCGCTAACTGGATTATATAGTTTGAAATAATTTAGATTTGATCCTCCCTGATCGAATATTAAGCGAATTTTATGTGTGCCCTTTTCAAGTATAATTCCCCGCTTTGTGGTTGTCCTCCAGTTATACCATCCTGATGTTGAAGGTAAACTAATGTCAGGTGAGATTATTCTACCATCCGCCTCAAAATGAATTTTTGACCCACCTGAACCTGAAGCAGAACGAATATCCAACGTATAGCTTGCTGTTGAATCGACTTCAACCGTGTAATCCATCCATTCCCCATCTCCGATCCAGCCAACACTGTACCCATTATTGATGCCGTTATCGTTGCATTGCTCAATATCTACTCCATCATTTCGATAACTCCAACCCATATTCCAATTAGTATATTCACCAATGCTATATTCAAGATTCGCGGTGTCATTATCAAAATAAGCATGTCCATTTCTTCCCATATCATAATCAACTGCAAAAATAGGATCTCTCGTATTATGAATTTTGAATGGTATTGTTTCAGTTGTATAAGGTTGTCGAAATATGGCATCTACCACATCTTTTTGAAAAATGCAATTTTCTAGCTGGTGATTTTTAGCAAATTGAAGAACAGCATTAAACGCAGCTTCAACACCCGGATTTGTTTCGGTTCCTCTCCAGTAATTTATAAGCTGCTTGTAATCTTCATTTACCGTTACGTTTAAAACATTATTAATTGAGGGTTTTTTAACCGGCCAAAGTGACCAACCTATATGATTTTTTTCGACCAAATCAACTAAACTTGTGTACCAGTTATTGGAATTTTCACCGGATTCACCCAACCAAATGGGAACATTCCTGCTATTTCGTAAACTAATCATCCAATTGATGGAGCTAATGTTATTATAAGTACCATATTTATGAAAACTCAATGCCAGATTATCATCCCAAATTGATGGCAGTCCGTCATAATTATTTGCAAATGAATTTCCCTCCAAAAAAATTAAATGATTGGTATCAACCTCACGAATCGCAGCGGTTATGTCTTTAAATAAATTCCAAAGTGGTGTGTTTCCATTAGAAAATGTCCAGTTGGTTTCGTTTATTAAGTCGTAACCTCCAATCCAGGGTTCCTCGCTGTATCTTTCAGCAAGTTTTCGCCATAAAGCAACCAGCTTATCTTTGTTTGCCTGACTTTCCCATAGCGAAGGTTTTGTTGGGTCGTAATCAGAAATGGCGGCATTTTCACCTTGTCCGCCTGGTGTACCATGCATATCTAAAATTAAATACATTTCGTTATCGCTGCACCATTCAAGAAGCGAATCGATAAGTAAAAACCCGGTATCAATCCATGTATTTTCATTTTCAATAGGTTCTTCTTCAATAGGAAGTGTAAACCATTTGTAATGCATCGCTACACGAACACTATTAAATCCCCAGGATTTCATTGAGTCTACATCAATTTTTCGAAAATGAGACCCCAGCCAGGCTGTATAAAAACTATCTGTTTTTTCAACACCTATTGTATTTATTAATTTTGATCTGAACTCATGCTGAGTTCCTGCCACTCCTGCAGTTTGCATCATGTAACCTTCCTGCAACATCCAGTTTCCTGTTCCAATGCCACGAAGTATTATTTCATTTCCTGAGTCATCAAAAATGTATTTTCCTTGCCTGTGTAGAAATCCTTGAGAATACGTAAACAATGGCAGTAATAATGAAAGCGTTAATAAGTTTAGGATTAGTTTTGGTCCTTTTACAATCATGGTTTTTTATTTAAAGCTGCACAAACAATATTAAAATCAACAACGAATAGAGATATGCAAATTGCATTTGGCGAAACTAAAATAAAAATAATAGGGGTGAAAATAGTTAAGTTAAATAATATGAAATTAATTTGAGTAAGATTGGGTTCAGCCTTTCGAAACGATTAGTTTTTTCACGATCTGTTTCCCTTCGCTGGTTTTAATTTTTACAAGATAAATACCATTTGGCATTTCGGAAACTTCAACCTGGATTTTATTTTCAGGAATAATATATTCCTTCTGATAAACCTGTTTGCCTGCTATATTGGTAATGCTAATATCAGAAACATTATTACTGTTACTTTCAATAGTTACCTTTTCCTGTTTACAGGGATTCGGGTAAACTTTCAATTCAGCAATTGAATTATTTGAAGTTTGCTTGAAATCGTTGGGTTTCTTTTCACCTGATTCCTGAGTAAACCCAAAAAAACAGGATGATATTAGTATTATTGCAAGTATAATTTTTTTCATGACTAACCATTTTTTAAAACAGAACAAAAAACATGCCCGTATAAAAATAGTGACAAATTAAATATTGAATAGTTGCAAATTTGTTCTGTATTAATATGTTATTCTTCAAAAAAGCGTGCTCAAATGTAATAAAAAAATAAAAAAATCAACAATTATACATTATTATTTTTCAGAAATAAGGATTACTTTCTTGTTGAATTTAAGAAACTTATGGCAAATTTTAAGTCTTCCGGGGTGTCAATTCCGATGCTTTGATGAGTTGTTTCTGCTACTTTAATTTTTAAACCGTTTTCAATCCAGCGTAGTTGTTCCAATGATTCTGCAAGCTCAAGCTTACTTTGTTTTAGCTTTGTAATTTTATTCAAAGCATCTGTTGTATAGGCGTACATTCCTATATGAGCCCAAAAAATATGGTGGTTCAACCAGTCCGTTTTTTCTGCATTCCGAATAAAAGGAATAGGTGACCGGCTAAAATAAAGTGCGTTCATTTCTTTGTCAATTACAACTTTGGGCCGATTCGGATTAAAGAGTTCGTCCGTTGAATCAATTTTTTTTACCAATGTTGCAATTTCAGTTTTAGCATTAAAGCATGATTTCAGCAATTCTATTTGTTCTTTTTTAATGAAGGGCTCGTCTCCCTGAACATTAATAACAACATCAAATTGATTCTTCCCTGCAAGTTTTGCGGCTGCTTCCGCACAGCGGTCAGTTCCACTCTTGTGGGTTGAAAGCGTTTTTATTGCATTTCCACCAAAATTATTAACAGTATCTAAAATTCGATCATCGTCGGTAGCCACCCAGGCTTGGTCAACTGTATTAACAACATTTTCATAAACCCATTGAATCATTGGTTTATTTTCAATTAAAGCCAAAGGTTTTCCCGGGAAACGTGAGGATTCATATCGTGCAGGAATGATTGCAATAAATCTCATTTTCAGACAGAATTAATTTCAAAACTCAAATATAGTTTAGAAAAAGTTTTAATGGCGGAATAAATTAAAATATTACCAATGAAACATTAAAACTGAAACCTTCTCAAAGTGTTGGTGTTATAAGGCGGGATGAAATGCAGTTGTAAAAAAAGGTTAATAGTTGGAAACAACACAAATATTGCAATTGAAAAAATGTAAATTTGCGCTTTGTTTAAAATGAATGATGGATATACAGGGAATAAAACAAAGGTTTGAAATAATAGGAAACTCTCCTTCGTTGAACCGTGCCATTGAAGTAGCAGTACAGGTAGCTCCAACCGATTTGTCAGTTTTAATTACAGGTGAAAGTGGTACAGGAAAAGAAATCTTTCCGCAGATTATTCACCAATTCTCCAGTCGTAAACATGGGAAATACATAGCTGTAAACTGCGGTGCAATTCCTGAGGGTACCATTGATTCGGAATTATTCGGACACGAAAAAGGAGCTTTTACCGGGGCGCTTGCCGATCGTAAAGGCTACTTCCAGGAAGCCGATGGCGGAACTATATTTCTTGATGAAATTGGTGAATTGCCGCTTTCTACACAGGTTCGTCTTTTACGTGTTCTGGAAACCGGTGAGTTCATAAAAGTTGGGTCATCAAAAGTTTTAAAAACAAATGTGAGGATGATTGCCGCTACTAATGTGAAAATACCGGAAGCCATTGAAGAAGGTAAATTTAGGGAAGATTTATATTACAGGCTAAATACAGTGCCAATAATTGTTACTCCATTGCGCGAAAGGCCTGACGACGTTTATTTGCTTTTCAGAAAATTTGCCCGCGATTTTGCAGAAAAATACCGCATGCCACCAATTTCTTTGGATGATCAGGCAAGGGTGTTACTTGTAAATTACAGATGGCCGGGGAATGTAAGGCAGTTAAAAAATATCACCGAACAAATTTCAATTATTGAAAAAGAGCGCGATATTCCCGGGGATGTTTTACGAACTTATCTCCCAAATGAGTGGTCGAAAAATCTTCCTGCAATTTTGGCAAAAGCAGAAGGAAATAATTTTTCGAATGAGAGAGAGATATTGTACAAAGTTCTTTTTGATATGAAGCGCGACATGACTGATTTAAAAAAGCTGGTACTCGATTTAATGGAAAATAAGGAAGCGCCTATTTCAGGTGATCAGGCCAGGATTATAAGGAATCTTTATAACGATGAGGATGTTAACCTGATATCGAAAGATACAGCGCCAAAACATATACATATTGATTCAGTTGAAAAAGAACATATTGAAGACACTGAAGAATTTATTGAAGAATCGTTATCTCTTGAGGATAAGGAAATTGAGTTGATAAAAAAGGCATTGGAAAAACACAACGGTAAAAGAAAATATGCAGCGCAGGAATTAGGAATTTCTGAACGCACGCTTTACCGAAAAATAAAGGAATACGATATAAAAGGATAGAAAGAAATGAAGCGATTATTAGCGATAGTTTTAGTGATCTTTGGATTTGCAGGTATTTTTCAATCATGTAAAATCTATTCTTTTACGGGCGCAAACCTTTCTAATGAGATAAAAACTTATTCGGTTTATTATTTTCCCAACAGGGCAAGGCTTATAAATCCAACACTAAGTGATGTATTTACCGAGAATCTGCGTGAAAAACTCCAAAGACAAACGTCACTTAATGAACTTTCTGAAAACGGCGATCTTGAATTTGAAGGCCAAATTACAGGTTATGATATAAAACCCATGTCAGTTCAAAAACAGGATGTGGCAGCACTTACCCGTTTAACAATTTCAATTAATCTGAAATACACGAATAACAAAGAACCGGAAAAGAGTTTTGAACGTGCTTTTACTGCTTTCGAAGATTTTGATTCATCACAATCACTTAGTGATGTTGAGGATGACCTGAGTCTTGAAATTGTAAAGAAAATAAACGAGGATATTTTTAATGCCACCATAGCCAGTTGGTAATACTTATGAAACCGACCATTAAAAAAATTTTGATACAAACATGCATTATTAATCCCGGTAATTATCGGAATATGGAGTTCCATCTAATACCTTTGAAAGATTTTAATTTTAATTAGATGAAATCGCATAAATTCAATACATACTTTTTCAGACCAACTCTGCTTAATGACGAAACGGCAGCCGAATTAAAGGAACTTACAAATAGTTACCCATGGTTTCAGTTGGCGTGGGTGCTTTATGCCAAAAACTTAAAGCAAATACAATCTATGGAATACGAAAAAGTAGTAAAAGAAGCTACAATCAAGGTGAGCAACAGGAAAATGTTTTTCAATTTTCTGAATTCAAATGAAACTTTTATGCCTGAGAATTTTGAAGCAGGAAACTCTTTTTTAGGTGTAAGTGGAGATGATAAAACCGAACCTGTTTCTGATACTTTAATCGATCGGTTTTTATCTTCCAAATCAGGTTCGCTAAGAAGAAATTCACAGGGTGATTTGTCTCCGGAAAATAAAAGTCATAATGATGTTATAGAGCGATCTACGTCTGAAGATGATGAACTGATAACAGAGACATTAGCTAATATTTATTTGCAGCAAAAGAACTACGAAAAAGCAATTCATGCATTTGAAAAATTAAGTTTGAAATATCCGGAAAAAAGTATTTACTTTGCAACCCGAATTAAAGAAACTGAAGATTTAAAAAATATTAATTAGCAGTAAAATGTACACACTTGTAACAGTCTTAATATTTATTGTTTGCATTCTTTTGGTTTTGATTGTTTTGGTACAAAACTCAAAAGGTGGTGGGTTGGCAAGTAATTTCCAATCAGCCGGTCAAGTTATGGGCGTTAGAAAAACAACCGATTTTCTTGAAAAGGCAACCTGGGGATTAGCCGGTGCATTATTATTTTTGGCAATAGCAGGAACTTATTTTATTCCTCGCAGCGAAGCTGGAATTCAAGAGTCGCGCGTTCAGCAACAAATCGACAATGTTGTTGATCCTACACAAATGCCAAATTTCCCAACATCAATTGATACAACGAAATAAGAACTAAAAAATATAATATGTAAAGCTACTCGTTACCTAATGAGTAGCTTTTTTGTTTTCGGCGCCAGTAAAAATGGGGCAATAAAACTTTTACTGTCAAGCTTATTTTTAATTCTTATATTCTTTCCTGCCAGCATGTCATTTCGAATGTCATTTTTGTTAATGTTCATCGTTTCAGTATTTTGTGCGGGTTTTTTTGTTTTACTCCTATTGCCGAAGTGTAATTTTGTCTTTAATTTTAATGAAAAACCGGCAAAGTGTTACTTGGCATAAAATATGATAAAGCACCGTGTCGATTTTAAAATAAGTTCATATAAATAATAAAAAACGTAAACTACTATGGCAGATTTGAAAGGTAAAATTCTGGCTGGTAAAATCCTTGTTCAGCCCAAGGCAGCCGAAGAAAAAACAGTAAGTGGAATTATAATTCCTGATTCAGCAAAGGAAAAACCACAGGTGGGTACCGTAGTACTTGTTGGTGCCGGTAAAAAAGACGAACCTATGGAGTTAAAAGTTGGAGACGTTGTTTTTTACGGTAAATACTCAGGTACCGAGTTGAACATCGATGGAGAAGATTATTTATTAATGTCACAATCAGACGTATTGTACATCGCTTAATCAAAATCAAAAAAATAAAATATTATGGCAAAAGAAATTAAATTCGACATTGAAGCTCGAGACTTGCTAAAAGCGGGTGTTGATAAACTGTCGAACGCAGTAAAAGTTACATTGGTCCTAAAGGCCGTAACGTTGTTATCGAAAAGAAATTTGGTGCACCGCAAATTAGTAAAGATGGTGTTACAGTAGCAAAAGAAATTGAATTGGACAACGCGTTCGAAAATGTGGGCGCCCAAATGGTAAAAGAAGTTGCATCAAAAACCGGCGATGATGCCGGCGACGGTACTACTACTGCAACAGTACTTGCACAATCAATTGTAAATGTTGGTTTGAAAAACGTTACAGCAGGTGCAAATCCAATGGATTTAAAACGTGGAATCGACAAAGCAGTTGAAGCAGTTGTAAAAAGTATTGCTGATCAGGCACAAACCATTGGCGACGATTATGCAAAAATTGAATCCGTTGCCAAAATTTCGGCAAATAATGACGATACTATTGGTAAACTGATTGCCGAAGCCATGCAGAAAGTGAACAAAGAGGGCGTAATAACAATCGAAGAATCAAAAGGTACCGAGACTTATGTTGATGTTGTTGAAGGTATGCAATTTGATCGCGGATACATTTCTCCTTACTTTGTAACTGACGCGGAAAAAATGGCTGCTGAATTAGAAAATCCGTATGTTCTGATTCACGATAAAAAAATCAGCACCATGAAAGATATGCTTCCGGTTCTTGAAGCGACTGCTCAAACAGGTCGCCCGTTAATGATTATTTGTGAAGATGTTGATGGTGAAGCCTTAGCTACATTGGTAGTTAACCGTTTGCGCGGATCATTAAAAGTTTGTGCAGTAAAAGCTCCTGGCTTTGGCGATCGTAGAAAAGAAATGCTGGAAGATATTGCTGTTCTTACAGGTGGTACTGTTATTACCGAGGAAAAAGGTATGAAATTGGAACAAGCCACTTTGGAACATCTTGGACAAGCTGAAAAAATTACAGTTGATAAAGAAAATACAACTGTTGTAAATGGTTCAGGCGCTCAGGGAAATATAGCTGCACGTGTTGGCCAGATCAAAAAACAAATTGAAACTACAACGTCTGATTATGATCGTGAAAAATTGCAGGAACGTTTGGCTAAACTTGCTGGCGGTGTTGCAGTTATTTATGTTGGCGCTGCTTCAGAAGTTGAAATGAAAGAGAAAAAAGACCGTGTTGATGATGCACTGAGTGCAACTCGTGCTGCAGTTGAAGAAGGTATTGTTCCAGGCGGTGGCGTTGCATACATTCGTGCCGTTGAAGCTTTGGAAAACCTTAAAGGTGACAACGATGATGAGCAAACCGGAATCGAAATTATCAAACGTGCAATAGAGGAACCACTTCGTCAGATTGTAATAAACTCTGGTAAAGAGGGTGCAGTTGTCGTTCAGAAAATCAAGGAAGGTAAAGCCGACTTTGGGTATAATGCTCGCACTGACCAATACGAGAATTTATATGAAACCGGTGTTATCGACCCGGCGAAAGTTGCCCGCATTGCCCTTGAAAATGCCGCATCAATTGCAGGTATGTTCTTAACTACTGAAGCTGTAATTGTTGAAGAAAAAGAAGATAATCCTCCTGCAATGCCTCATGGTGGACCAGGAATGGGTGGAATGGGTGGAATGATGTAATACACCACAACAATATATTTCAAAGGCTCTTTCCTAGCAGGGAAAGGGCTTTTTTTGTGTCCCAAAAATCTGATAATTGTCAGACACTGTTTTTTAACATCTTTTTGTTTGTTACAATTATTTGATTCTCAAAACATATTGTTTTTTCAATATTGAATAAAAATCTGCTTTTTTAGAAGTTAAGATAGTTACATTTGTTAATCATTTTTAACTGTTTTTGAATGAATACAGATATAAACGAATTTATTGCGAATTTGGAGAAAAGAACTCCGGGTGAGAAAGAATTTCATCAGGCAGTTGAAGAAGTAATCGATTCAGTATGGGATTTTTACAGTAAAAATCCGAGATATCAAAGTGCAAAAATTCTTGAACGCATGGTCGAACCTGAACGTGTTATTATGTTCCGGGTTCCATGGGTTGACGATAATGGAGAAGTGCAAATAAATCGTGGATACCGTGTTGAATTTAATTCAGCATTGGGCCCGTATAAAGGCGGTTTACGTTTTCATGCCAGTGTGACCTTAAGCATTTTAAAGTTTCTGGGGTTTGAGCAAACATTTAAAAACAGCCTGACAACTTTGCCAATGGGCGGTGGAAAAGGTGGTTCTGATTTCAGTCCAAAAGGAAAAACAGATGCAGAAATAATGCGGTTCTGCCAGAGTTTTATGACCGAATTATATCGTCACATTGGCGCACATACCGATGTGCCGGCAGGTGATATTGGTGTTGGTGGTCGGGAAATCGGATATTTATTCGGACAATACAAAAGATTAAAAAACGAATTTACAGGTGTTTTAACCGGCAAGGGACTTGCATGGGGTGGAAGCTTAATAAGGCCCGAAGCAACCGGGTTTGGTGCAGTGTATTTTGCACAACATATACTTCACCGTCATAAAAAAGATATTCAAGGACAGACGGTGGCTGTTTCCGGTTTTGGTAATGTGGCATGGGGCGCAATAACAAAAATAAATGAACTTGGAGGGAAAGTAGTCACAATTTCAGGCCCCGATGGTTATGTTTTTGATCCAAATGGGATATCAGGAGAAAAGGTGGATTATTTGCTGGAATTACGTGCAAGTAATAATGATATTGTTGAACCGTATGCCACCGAATTTGGAG
The DNA here is from genome assembly GCA_963849775.1 of uncultured Prolixibacteraceae bacterium. Classification (GTDB taxonomy): domain Bacteria; phylum Bacteroidota; class Bacteroidia; order Bacteroidales; family Prolixibacteraceae; genus Draconibacterium. Next base: position 76,892 of record CAWKIX010000023.1, read on the forward strand.
TTAAGTTTATTTCAGGAAGACGTCCATGGGAAGTGCCTGTTGACGTGGCAATGCCTTGTGCCACTGAAAATGAAGTTGGAATTGAGGATGCTAAACAATTGGTGAAAAACGGTTGCAGGTTATTTGCCGAAGTTTCGAATATGGGTTGTACAACTGAGGCTGCAGAGTATTTGGGAGAATACATCGATTATGCTCCGGGAAAGGCTGTTAATGCTGGTGGCGTTGCTGTATCAGGACTTGAAATGTCGCAAAACAGCATGCGCATAAATTGGCCCCGTGAAGAGGTGGATATCCGGTTAAAGGGAATCATGAAAAACATACATGATACTTGTGTTAAATATGGAAAGCATGGCGAAAAAGTTGATTACGTAAAAGGCGCTAATATTGGTGGTTTTGTTAAAGTTGCCGATGCAATGCTTGCCCAGGGAATTGTCTGAAATTTTTGAATATGAGAAATCATTTATCCTAGCTTAAGCGAAAATTTAATTTTTTGATAAAGTTAAATTGAGATTCAGGATAAATAGGTTTTATACATTTGTCGAAATTTTTTGACATGCTGATAGATACACATTCTCATATTTATTCAGAAGATTTTAACGATGATATAGACGAGGTACTTCAAAATGCCTACAACAACGATGTAAAAAAAATCGTTCTTCCTAACATCGATTCCGGAACAATAAAAAGATTGTTAGATCTTAGCAATTCATATCCTCATATTTGCTATCCTTTGATGGGGCTTCATCCGGGTTCGGTTTCAAAAGATTATAAGGAGGAACTATCGGCTGTGGAATATTGGCTCGATAAACAAAAGTTTTACGGCATTGGTGAAATTGGAATTGATTTGTATTGGGATACTTCGTTTTTGAAAGAGCAGGAAGAAGCCTTTCGTTACCAGATAAAGTTGGCTAAATCATATAATCTTCCCATCATTATTCATGTAAGAGAATCGTTTAACGAGGTATACAAGATTGTGAAAGAAGAACAGAATGGTGGACTAAAAGGCATATTTCATTGTTTTACTGGTAATTATGAAGAGGCTCAAAAGATCATTGATTTGGGATTCTTACTGGGAATAGGTGGTGTAGTTACTTTCAAAAAAAGTAATCTGGCAAATACACTTAAACAAATAGATGTTAAACATTTGGTTCTTGAAACCGATGCTCCATATCTGACTCCTGAACCTAAAAGAGGAAAAAGGAATGAAGCATCAAATCTTGTTTATGTGGCAAAAAAAGTAGCAGATATTTATTCGATTTCACTAAAGGAAATTGCAGATATCACAACTACAAATGCACGGAATTTATATGGAATTTGATATATTGCAAAAAAGTAGCCTGGTTTGATAATAAAAACAACGAATGGCAAAGCATCAATCCTGATTATTTACACAGGTGGAACAATTGGAATGGTGCAGCGACCGGAAACTAAAACACTGGCTCCGGTAAAATTTGATCAGATTTCTGAGGAAGTCCCCGAATTAAATAAATTCAATTACAAGATAAAAACAACCGTTTTAAATCCAGCTCTCGATTCATCAAATATGAATCCGGCAGTATGGGTGAAAATTGCCAATATTATTCGACGGAATTATGATGAATTTGATGGTTTTGTTGTTTTGCATGGTACTGATACAATGGCATATACAGCATCGGCATTAAGTTTTATGTTCGAAAATCTTGATAAGCCAATTATATTAACCGGATCACAATTACCAATTGGTACATTAAGAACCGACGGGAAAGAAAATTTAATTACATCAGTTGAAATTGCGGCTAGTAAAGATGGCGATAAAAGTATAGTTCCTGAAGTTTGTATTTATTTTGATTTTCAATTGTACAGAGGAAACCGTACTGTAAAAAGAGATTCAGAACAGTTCAGTGCATTCAGTTCGGTTAATTATCCGCCATTGGCAAGGGCTGGTGTTGATATTCGTTATTATGATGAGTTTATTTGCCGTATAGGGAACAAAGGAATTTTAAAAGTAAATACACATTTTGATGATAATGTAGTTATCCTGAAAATGTTTCCAGGTATAAGTCAGAAAGTATTTAACTCAGTTTTAAATACACCCGAATTAAAAGGAATTGTACTTGAAACTTTTGGGTCAGGCAATGTTCCAACATCAAGATGGTTAATAAACAGCATTAAAAAAGCGATAAAGAAAGGGATAATCATTCTTAATATTACGCAATGTGAAGGGGGACGAGTAAACATGGGGCAATATGAAACCAGTCTTGAATTGTTAAATGCAGGTGTTGTTTCAGGCAAAGATATGACTACTGAAGCAGCAATTACCAAGCTAATGTTTCTTTTGGGACAAGGGTTAAATATCGAACAAATTAAAATATATTTGAATAAGAGTTTGCGAGGGGAAATTAGTGAATAGCAATATTTTTTTTTCACAATTTTTTATTAATTTGCAGCCCTCAATTTTGGCGTATGCCAGTATAATCACTGGAGAGGTGCAGGAGTGGCTGAACTGGCACGCCTGGAAAGCGTGTGTACCGCGAAACGGTACCGGGGGTTCGAATCCCCCTCTCTCCGCATTGGAGAGATTTAGTTCATTTTTTATCAGGTAAGGCACATTTTTTGTAGTAAAACGGAGATTATTTTAAAAAAGATCAATAAAAACTAGATTAAAAGTAAATTAATTAAAAATTCAAATCAATTATGAAAAGACTATTCGCGTTAATAGCAGTATTCGGGGTGCTGTTCTTTATGGCATCAAAAGCTATAGTTGCTCAGGAAGATACAACTATGGCAGATAACAACACAGAGCAGATAGACCAGGCTGTTGACATGACAGCTGATCCTGAAGAAGAAGCTGCAGCAGCCGCTGAAGAAGGTAAATCTTTCCACAGCCAGTTAAAACAAAAGTTTATCGAAGGTAATCCGGGCTTCATGTCGTTGGTTTTGATTTCCTTAATTTTAGGTTTGGCATTTGCAATAGAAAGAGTTCTTTACCTGAATTTAGCAACCAGTAATACTAAAAAATTATTGGCTAATGTAGAAGAAGCTTTAAATACAGGTGGTGTTGAGGCAGCAAAAGAAGTTTGCCGTACAACTCGCGGACCGGTTGCAAGTATCTTTTATCAGGGGTTAGACCGTATGGATCATGGTATTGATGTAGTTGAAAAATCAGTTATTTCTTATGGTGGCGTTCAGGCTGGACTTCTTGAAAAAGGATTAAGCTGGATTTCATTATTTATTGCACTGGCACCTATGCTTGGGTTCCTTGGAACGGTAATCGGTATGATCGGAGCATTTGATGCAATTGAAGTTGCAGGTGATATCTCTCCCTCATTAGTAGCAGGTGGTATCAAAGTTGCTTTGATTACAACTGTAGGTGGTTTGGTTGTTGCCATTATACTTCAATTCTTTTACAACTACTGTGTAAATAAAATTGATGGTATTATCAACGACATGGAAGATGCCTCAATTTCTCTTATTGATATGCTTATAAAATATAACTTGAAAAAATAAAAATTACCCATGAATAAAACAGGAAAAATAGTAACTATAATTCTGTGGGTACTTATCGCTATTTCAGCAATTTTAATTGTTTCAATGGTCGTTAACATTAGTGAAAATGAAAACGATCCTACAATGGCTAGCTGGATTAGTACAAACCTCGTTTGGACATATATTCTTATTGTTCTTGGAGCGAGTGTGGCTATACTTGCAGGATTATTTCAAATGGTTACAGATAAAAGGGCAGCCAAACGCGGGTTAATATCCGTTGCATTTTTGGGTGTCGTTGCTTTAGTTGCATACTTGTTGGCTTCACCTGAAATACCTCAGTTTGTTGGTGTAGATCAGTTTATTGCTAACGGCCAATTAAATGAGAAAGTAGCAAAATTAGTTGATACCGGATTATATGCAACTTATATTATTTTTGGATTAGCGATTTTAGCTATCGTTTATTCATCAGTATCAAAAATATTTAAATAAAATCGAGGTTAAAAAACAGGAGAAATTATGGCTAAGAAAATACCTGAAATACCATCAGCATCGTTAGCAGATATTGCATTCATGCTGCTAATCTTTTTCCTGGTAACAACCACGATGGATGTGGACAGTGGTCTGGAAAGAAGACTACCACAATGGTCAGAAGATGAACCTGAAGACCAGCCGGAAATCAAAGACAGAAATGTTTTTTCTATTCTGGTTAACAGGAATAACGACCTTTTGGTGGAAGATAATTATTTAGATATTGAAGATTTACGTGACAAGGTAAAGGAGTTTATGGTAAACCCATACGACGATGAGAATTTGCCTGAAAAAGAAATAAAAGATATTCCTTATTTTGGCCAGGTGCCAGTTTCGAAGGGAGTTATTTCTTTACTTAATGATAGGGATACTAAATACGGTACATACATCGCTGTTCAGAACGAGTTGGTTGCTGCCATTAATGAGTTAAGAGACGAATTGGCAAAACGGCAATTTGGAAAAGCATTTGATGATCTGGATAAAGATCAGCAAGAGGCTATTAAGGATATTTATCCGCAAAGGATATCAGAAGCAGATCGTAACAGATAAAAATTAGGAGGAAATATATATGAGTAAGTTCAGAAATAGTGGAGCGAAAGAATTACCTCCGATATCAACAGCATCTTTACCTGATATCGTTTTCATGCTACTGTTCTTCTTTATGGTTAGTACTACAATGAGGGAAGTTAATGTAAATGTTCAGCAACATCTTCCTCAGGCAACAGAGTTAACTAAATTGGAGAAAAAGTCGTTGGTTAGTTTTATTTACGTTGGAGAACCAAAACCCGCTTTTGCTGCGACAATGGGGGTTGCACCACGAATTCAGCTTGACGACCAATGGGCTACAGTTGAAGATATACAGAACTTTATCATCAAAGAAAGAGAAGCACGTGCAGAAGAAGAAATACCTTCAATGGTTACTTCACTTAAAATTGATGAGAATACTAAAATGGGTATAGTTGGTGAGATTAAGGATGAATTGCGTAAATCAGCAGCATTGCACATTAACTATTCATCAAGGAAAAAAGTTAATTACTAAAACTGAAGTTCTAATATAAAACAAGGCTGTCTTTTTGAGACAGCCTTGTTTATTTTCCAGTTACTCGATTATTTTCAAAACAGCTTCTTTTTGCTTCACTTTTACCCCCCCCCCTCAATTTCATTTGTCTGTTCGTTAGAAATTGTTCATATTGATGGGGACACATTCACATTGTGATAAACCCCGAAAGTCAATTATCACAATTGTGATTTTAATAAAATTTGTAGTTTAATTTTCATCTGTGAAATCCGTTTCAATAAAACCGTGTTCCACAGCATGGCGTGAAGCTTTAGCGGTATCTTTAACTTCCAGGTAGGTTGTTTTGGCATTTTTCAGTTTTTCGTAAAAATCTTCACTGCTGTTCAAAAAACTTCTGGAGCGTATTTTTCGGATGTAAATTGCTTCAATTCTACCAGGGAATTCTAGTGGCAATTCGCGAATAAATGGCCGGATCTTGTTGTCCGCTGTCGCCTATTAAGATAAATTTCTGATTAAGATAAAACTTGAGCAACGACTTAATTTCATTGTATTTGTGTTCATGGTTTCCACCGCCAGATTTCCAAAATTTGTAAATGCTGTGATTGAGCTTTCGTAAGATTATTACACCTTTTGGAATTTTATTGAAACTAAAAAAATCCTCCAGCAGGTCGTATAAATTCCACTCGCTGCTCGAAACAAAAAAGAAAGGATGTTTTTTATGTGGTTCATTTTCCTGTGCCAGCAACATGTAAAATTGTGCAACTCCCGGGAAAGGCAAACGGGTCAATGCATTTTTCAGCAACATTAGCCGTAACTTGCGCAGGGTTTGGGTAGAGTGCGAAATAAGAACCGTATCGTCAATGTCGGAAACTATTATACGATGTTGCTGCGGATGTACTATCATTATTTCGCCGGTGGCATGTACATCGGTTTGATTTTCTACAACCTTATCAAGCAATTCAAAATGAACTGTATGCCAGGTTTTTGTAATCCAGTCTTTATCCCGGTTTTCAAAGTGAAAAGAAAAAAAGCCCTGCTCGTCGGTATCCAGTATTTGGGTTTCACCTGAAAACGTTGCACTTACTCTTACACCGGCAATTTCATCGCCCGAAAAACGTTTTATTGTGGCCAGAATATTTTGCCAAAATCGTTGCTTGTCCTTGGGTTTGGCAAGTCCTTTATCTTCCATAACCATTCCGCTAATAAAGGCGTCAGTGGCATTTCCGTATCCTTTGTAAGGCAGAATTTTGGGTTGTCCAAGCCAACCTGCCTTTTGTTTCAGATAAATTTTAATTCGTTTTAACGGTTTTCTTATTTGTTTGAAAATGGGTTTTATATAATTCATGTTATTCAATTTCTAATTTTTAGATAGGTAACTTTGAATTAGTTGCCGTTACTCCTGATAAACTTCATTATACCATTTTTTGCCGTTTTTTTTAATATAAACAAATGATGGGCTAATTCTTGCATTAATATTGATGATTCATCATAAAAAAGATGCAACTTTTAAGCCAGTAAAAAAAGCAATTTGGAAAAACAAGAGCTTACACGAATATTATTTGTTATAAATCCAAAATCGGGTACCCGCTCGAAAGATGATTTTGAACATATTATTTCACGTGTTTCACGAGAGGAAGAATTTGCTTACGTAATTTATAAAACGACGGGCAACAATGACAGGAAATCAATTCAGGAACAAATTCATACATTTCAGCCTACACTGGTTATTCCGGTAGGTGGCGACGGAACCATCAACCTGGTTGCTTCCGAATTGATTGGCTCCGAAGTAAAGATGGGGATGATTCCGGCTGGTTCTGCAAACGGACTTGCCTTTAACCGCGGCCTTTCTTTGCAATTCGAGAATGCCTTATATGAAAACATTCATGGGAATTTCGAGCCTTTCGATGTAATCACTGTGAACGATTCACATTATTGCCTGCATCTTAGTGATGTTGGGATTAATGCGCGGATCGTAAAAAGGTTTGAAAAAGAAGGCAACAAAGGATTTTGGGGCTATGGAAAACAGTTGTTTAAAGAATTGCTTTCACCGAAAACATCATTTCATTGCACCATAAATACACCGGAAATAAGTAAAAATACAAAAGCCGAAATGGTTGTTATTGCCAATGCCCACAGTTATGGAACTGGAGTACGGATAAATCCTGAGGGAAAATTTGCCGATGGAAAATTCGAAATTGTAGTTATAAAACCTTATCCGTGGTGGTTTATATTTACTTTTATGTATGCTGGTTTTTCTGGCAAAATGCATAAAATGCAATATGTAAAAATTATAACGGCCACCGAAGCTGAAATCGGGTTTAATAAACCGCAGGATTTACAAATCGATGGTGAAATTTTTGACCCCGTAAAGCAAATAAAAATTAAAATTATTCCGGCTGCATTGCGTGTTATTTCCGTGGACGAAAGTCTCTAAACAGGCATCATTTGTGGACTTTTTACACATTATTGTTCACTTTCTTTTTATTTCAGAAATGTATTCAAATTATTTTATTAACCATTTATTGCATTACAAAGGAGATATTAAAAGTATATAAGCAAGAGGGCGTTTTCAAAAACACTCAACAACTATTTTGTTTGCTTCATTACAATTTTCAGGTTCAATTCATCTAATTGTTCCTGTGCAATTGTAGAAGGAGAATCCATCATCACATCTCGTCCTGAGTTGTTTTTAGGAAATGCAATTACATCACGAATAGAATCCAACCCAGCAAACATTGAAACGAGCCTGTCGAACCCAAAAGCAATTCCAGCATGTGGTGGAGCGCCATATTTAAATGCATTCATAAGAAACCCGAATTGAGCCTGCGCCTGTTCTTTTGTAAAGCCAAGTTTATCGAACATTTTTGCCTGCAAATCAGAATCATAAATACGAACAGAACCACCGCCAATTTCAACGCCGTTAATTACCAGATCATAAGCGTTCGCTCTAACTTTCCCGGGATCAGTATCCAACAAGTGGAATATCTTCCGGTTTTGGAGAAGTAAACGGGTGATGCATTGCAAAAAAACGATTTACTTCCTCATCCCATTCAAGTAATGGGAAGTCAACCACCCAAAGAGGTTTATATGTGTCTTTATTTTTCAGATTTAATTGGCCTGCCATCTCAAGGCGAAGTAACCCCAGTGCATTTTGAGTTTGACTTTTATCCCCGGAAAGTACCAATAAAAGATCTCCCGGATTTGCGCCCAATTTCATAGCCCACTCTTTTAAATCTTTTTCTGAATAAAATTTATCTACTGAAGATTTGATAGTTCCATCTTGATTATACTTTACATAAACCAACCCTTTTGCTCCAACCTGTGGGCGTTTCACCCAATTGGTAAGTTCATCAAGTTGTTTGCGGCTATATTCTGCACAACCTTTTGCACAAATGGCTCCAATATATTCAGCTGAATCAAATATCGAAAAACCTTTACCTTTTACTATTTCAGAAATATCATTCAGCAACATTTCAAAGCGAATATCGGGTTTATCGCTGCCATATTTTTCCATTGCTTCAGAATACGGCATCCATGGAAAATCATTTATTTCAACATCCAGTACTTCCTTGAAAACGTATTTTGTCAGCCCTTCAAACATTTCCAAAACATCTTTCTCCTCAACAAATGACATTTCGCAGTCGATTTGCGTAAATTCAGGTTGACGATCAGCACGAAGATCCTCATCTCGGAAACATTTTACAATCTGATAATAACGATCAAATCCGGCTACCATTAATAATTGTTTTAGTTGTTGTGGTGATTGTGGAAGTGCATAAAATTCACCAGGATTCATTCTTGAAGGAACAAGAAAATCGCGTGCGCCTTCAGGTGTTGATTTAATTAAAACAGGAGTTTCAGTTTCAATAAAATCCTTTGAGTTCAAATACATTCGAATGGCATGAGCCATTTTTGCCCGCAATTCCAGATTTTTTCGAACGGCACTGCGGCGTAAGTCCAGATACCGATATTTCATTCTTAATTCATCACCGCCATCAGTATCATCCTGAATAGTAAATGGTGGAATAGCCGAAGGACTTAAAACATGAATTTCTGTTAAAGCAATTTCAATTTCGCCTGTAGGAATATTTTTGTTTTTACTTGAACGCTCACGAACAATTCCTGTTGCCTGGATAACAAATTCGCGTCCTAATTTTTCCAATTTTCTCAGAAACTTCACTGTTGGCTGTTTTCATCAACAACTAATTGGGTAATTCCGTAACGATCGCGTAAATCAACAAAAGTCATTGCTCCGAGATCACGGATACGTTGTACCCAACCACTGAGTGTAACTTCCTGATCAACATTTTCAATTCGCAATTCGCCGCAAGTATGAGATCTGAACATGGTATCTTTTTTATATTTGGTTGCGAAAATAAGAAGATTTTAGCAATTTTAGCGGGTTAGCAACCAATGCTTTTAAAATCATTTTATGATTGAACCTTTTAGCGATGAGTATTTTATGAAGAAAGCTTTTTCTGAGGCAGTTATAGCTTTCGAAAAAGGAGAGGTGCCGGTAGGTGCAGTTATTGTTAGTAATCAAAGAATAATTGCCCGAGCACATAATTTAACGGAAACATTAAATGATGTAACGGCTCATGCCGAAATGCAGGCAATTACAGCAGCAGCAAATTTGTTAGGGGGTAAATATCTGAATGATTGTACCTTGTATATTACTTTAGAACCATGTGTAATGTGTGCTGGTGCACTTGGTTGGGCCCAGATGGGTAAAATTGTTTATGGAGCGGCAGATGAAAAAAGAGGATTTAAAAAGTTTGCTGCAAAAGCTCTACATCCCAAAACTGAAGTAATTAGTGGCGTTTTGGAAACTGAATGTGCAGAATTACTTCAAGAATTCTTTCGTCAGAAAAGGTAACATGGGTATTCCGGTTTTCAAAAGTCCTATTCTTCTTTAATTTGAAAACCTACCTGTATCAAATCATTCCCAGAAATTTGGATACGATTTGGTAACAACTTTAGGATCATCAATCTTTAAATTGTAACCGGCAATTGCTAATGGCGCAAAGGCAAGTGCCATCCGGTGGTCGTGATAAGTGTGAATAAAAGGTGTTTTTTCTGCCTTTGTAATATTTATTTTTCCATCCCAGGCCAGTTCTCCGGGAGAAGGTTCTGTAATTGTTGCTCCCAATTTTCCTAGTTCATTTTGAAGCGCTGCAATCCGGTCGGTTTCTTTGATTTTCAAAGTTTTTAATCCTGTAAAATGAAAAGGGACTTTTTTTGCTAAACATAAACAAGCCATAGTTTGCGCCACATCAGGGTTTTCAATAAAGTCGAGTTTTAATATTGAAGGTAATTTCGATATTTTTCTTTTGAAGCAAAACTCCCATATTCCTTTTGTTCTGAATAAACACCAAATTGTTCAAACCAGGCAGAAATATCGGCATCTCCCTGTAAACTTTCCAAACGAAGGTTTTCAAGAAAGACTTCCCCTTTTTCTGCCATCGCCAGAATTTGATACCAATAGGATGCTCCTGACCAATCTGCTTCAACCGTAAAATCCTGAGGAAAATAGTTTTGTTCAGGAACTGTAATTGTATTTTCTTTCCATTGAGATTGAATGCCAAACTGATTCATGAGCTTCAATGTAAGGTCGATATAAGAGCGGGATGTAATTTCACCTTTTAATTTTAAAGTCAATCCGTTTTCAAGGGTTGGTGCAATCAATAAAAGTGCTGAAATGTATTGGCTCGAAACACTTCCATCAAGTTCCAGCGTTTGGCCCCTTAAATGAGAACCTAAAATTTTTAAAGGTGGACAACCTTTTTTTTCAAGGTATTCAATATTTGCGCCTAACAGTTTCAGCGCATCAACCAGAATTTTGATCGGACGTTGTTTCATTCGTTCCGAACCTGTAATTTCCCATTCGCCAACAATTTTTGAAAGGAAAGCTGTAAGAAAACGCATAGCAGTGCCGGCATGTCCAATATCAAAATGATTACTGTTTGAAGTTAATGCCTTTTCCAAAACCCGGGTGTCATCACTGTCTGATAAATTTTGAACCGGGAAAGGATTGTAACTTAAAGCGCTGATAATTAAAACCCGGTTGCTTATGCTTTTGGAAGCAGGCAATTGAATCGAGCCTTCTATTTCATTGGTATTGCATGAAACAAGGTATTTCATCTTTTCAGAATTACTGATGATTAAAGTTGGCTAAAATAGTAAAGTGCATCGAAAACCAGTTCTTTCTCACAATTTTGGTTGATTTCAATGGCACCAATATCTGGAAGCAGTGTAAAATTTATTCGGCCGGCTTCATTTTTTTTGTCATGCGTCATCAATTCAAAAAGCCGGTCAAAATCTTTTTCATTTATCGCAAATCTTCCATATAATGTTTGCAGCCAGCCGGTTAGTTGTTCAAAGTCAGAAGTTGGGAAATTGCATTTTTTCACTGATAAAAACAGTTCAGTAATCATTCCGAAGCAACGGCAAAACCGTGTAGAACCGGCCTGCCTTGTTCCATAGCTAAACTTTCAAAAGCATGACCAACGGTGTGTCCAAAATTTAATGCTTTACGAATATTTTTTTCGGTTGGATCGTTTGCAACAAACCACGATTTTACTTCAACGGAATGACGAATAATTTCACCCAGCAGTTCGTAATTAATATTTTCAGGGTCAAAATCTTTTAATTCTTTTAAATGATCCGTACTGTGAATAAGCCCGTGTTTGATCATTTCAGCAAACCCGGAAATAAAGTTTTCCTTGTCAATGGTTTTTAAAAACTCTGTAGTAATTATAACAGCCACAGGTTCCTGGAAAACGCCAATTTCATTTTTCAATCCATTAAAATTAATTCCGGTTTTACCTCCAACCGAGGCGTCAACCTGCGAAAGTAATGTGGTTGGAACATTTATAAAATCAAGGCCTCGTTTAAAAGTTGATGCAGCAAATCCGGCAAGGTCGGTTAACATTCCACCTCCAATATTTATCAGTAACGATTTTCTGTCGGCGCCATTTTTAGAAAGAAATGCCCAAATTTTTTCAACCGAACCAATTTTCTTGTTGTTTTCGCCGGCTGGAATAACAACCTTTTTTATTCCTTTATCATCAAAAAATGAATTGTATTTTGATATCCAAAGCGCTTCAACATTTTCTTCAGTAACCAAAAATACTTTGCCCGCAGGATATTTTTCAATCCACTCCTGTAATACCAATTTCCAATTGTTGTTGAAGATGATTTCGGAATAAATGTTTGAATTTCCCATAGTTTGCTGTTAAATTGCGGTAAAGTTACAATAATATTGGTTTTTGAAATTTGATTTGTTTTTACCCGATAATTTTTTGTGAAAAAGATAATGAACAGGAATTTTAAAAACCTAAGTTTATGCGGGTTTCGGGTAAATGCAAAATATAATTTACTTTTGCAGAAAGTTAATTTTAGCAATTTAAAACATGAATATCACTAACAAGAAAAAAGCATCGGCGATAAAAAAAATGTTTTTCCTCGTAAGTGTTTTTATTGCAGTAATTTCACTTGTGCTTTTTTTGATTGATATTGATACAATTTACGGAATTATCAGTGTTGGGTTATTTTCTCTTTGGTATCTTTATTTTCATGTAGCCGATTACAATTACATTGAATTTAGTGATGAAAACAATAAAATTTTGCTCAGGTATTATAAAACAATACGGTTTGGACGAGGAGAATACAGCTCAATCGAGTTTCCGCAAAATGCGTTGCAGCAAGCTATATTTGAAAATTCGGTTTTTGGAAAGTTAACAGACGTTACGCTGGTAGTGAAAACAAAACGTGGTCCGGCTGAATTTCCATCTGTGAGTTTGACCGCCATACCTAAAACTGACAGAACTGCAATGAAGACTGCTCTATATAATATAATTCATAAATAATATTTTTGCCCGCAAATACGTATGAATGATCACTTTTATAAAATTGCGCTTTCTTTAATTCCCGGTGTTGGCGGAGTTCTTGCACGTAATTTGGTAGCCTATGCCGGCAGTGTGGAAGGCGTTTTCTCTGAATCGGAAAAATCATTAACTAAAATTCCGGGAATTGGTGAAGTAAATGCGAAGCGGATCAAAGATTCTGAAGTTTTTAAAAGGGCTGAAAAAGAAATCAACTTTATTCAGAAGAACGAAATTAAACTGTTATTTTATACTGATGGTGAATTTCCACGCAGGTTAAAATCATGTGTTGATGCACCTGTTGTTTTGTATGTTAAGGGGAAAGTGAATCTTAATGAACCAAAGATAATTAGTATTGTAGGAACAAGGAATGCTACCGATTATGGCAAACAGGTTTGCGACGATTTAATTCGGAATTTTTCAGAACGAAATTATAAAATACTTGTTGTTAGCGGCCTTGCTTATGGAATTGATATCCAGGCACACAAATCGGCTTTAAAATATGGTATTGCCACTGCCGGTGTTGTAGGGCATGGTTTAGATAAACTTTATCCGTCATTGCATAAAGAAACAGCAAAAAAAATGCAGGAAAATGGTGGACTTGTTTCTGACTTTCCGAGCGGAACAAAAATTGATCCTCCAAATTTCATCCGTCGTAACCGAATTATTGCCGGGCTTGCCGATGCTACAATTGTTGTTGAATCAGCTGAAAAGGGTGGAGCTTTGATTACTGCTGATATCGCATCATCATACAATCGCGATGTTTTTGCATTTCCGGGAAGGGCAGGAGATACCTGGTCTAAAGGGTGCAACCAGCTAATTAGGAATAATGGCGCCGACCTTATTGATGGCATTGACGATCTGGAATTTTTCATGGGTTGGGAAAAGCAATCGAAAGATAGAGTGATGCAACCAGAATTATTTATAGAATTAACTGATAATGAAGAAAAGGTGGTTTCGTTGCTAAGAGAGCAGGGGGAGTTATTTATCGACCAAATAAGTGCTTTAGTTTCCTTGCCGGTTAGCAGAGTCTCGGCAATGCTGCTGAATCTTGAATTCAAAAATGTAATTTCTGCTTTGCCTGGAAAAATGTATCGATTAAAGTAATCTGCTGATTTTGCTATTTTTGCACCATGAAGAAAACATTCGAGGAACTTAAAATATCAAAAGCCATTCTAAAATCGTTGGATGAAATTGGTTTTCATGAGCCAACACCAATTCAGCAAAAGGCAATACCAAAAATTAATTCAGGAGTAAATGTTGTTGGTGTTGCTCAAACCGGAACAGGAAAAACAGCAGCTTATCTTTTACCATTATTTACAAAGCTTAAAAAAGCAGAAGGTAAAGACCCGCGTTTGGTTATTTTAGTTCCCACGCGCGAATTATCAATACAGGTTGGAGAAGATGTTGAGGAATTAACTACTTATTCTGATTTGCGTTGCGCTGCGGTTTTTGGTGGAATTGGCTGGACAAAACATGCAGAGTTGCTGACTCCGGGAATAGATATCTTAATTGCTACTCCCGGTCGAATGTGGGATTTTTACAGGGCTGGGGTACTTTCATTAAAAAAGGTAAAATACCTGGTGGTTGATGAAGCAGACCGAATGCTTGACATGGGATTTATGCCGCAGTTGAGGCAATTGCTTGAAATAATTCCTCCGAAAAGACAAAACCTCCTTTTCTCAGCAACATTCTCTGAAAATGTAGAAACCATGGCCAGTGAATTTCTTGATTATTATGAAAAAGTTGAAGTTGCGCGGTCGGCAACAACAGTAAAACAAGTAACTCAATCGGTTTACATGGTGCCTAATTACCGTACTAAATTAAAACTGGTGCAGCATTTACTGCAGGATGAAGAGAAATTTACACGTTTAATCATATTTGTAAAAACCAAGGAACATGCAGAAGAAGTTTTCAAAGTAGTAAAAAGAAAAGCGGAAGGAGAGAAAAGAATTCTCCATTCAAATAAAGGACAAAATACCCGAATTAACGCGATTCAGGCTTTTAAAAATGGCGAGGTTCGGATCTTGATTTCTACTGATGTTTCTGCCCGCGGTTTAGATGCAAGTTTGGTGAGCCATGTAATAAATTTTGATTTGCCGACAAACTATGAGGATTATGTGCACCGAATTGGAAGAACTGCGCGGGCGGGGAATAAGGGAGATGCAATAACTTTGATTGATCCCTCGGAAGAATGGCATTTAAAAAAAATAGAGAAACTAATACGAATGGAGTTGCCGGTTTTGCCCATTCCTGAAGAGGTTTCAATTATTGAAACCGATTTTGAAGAAAATCAGGATCAGCTGCGGGAAATCGACAGGCAACGCAAAATTGATGACCCAACTTTTCAGGGTGCTTTTCATACTAAAAAAAAGGCGGGTACTTCAAAACGTTCGTTTGAAGATCGGTTTAAAAGAACCAAAGGTCGTCAGAAAAGATCAAAAAGGCGATAATCAAAAATTAAACTGAAATCATTTCATCCAATTTAAAAAGCAACAAATCTTTCTGTTTGAAAAGACCGTAATAAACTTTTCTTTTAAAGATTTTCAAGATTAAAAGCCTGATTCTACCCATTGTTTTTAACAAAAATATATGCCAGTAAAATGAGAATTTTCCCATGAAAGGCAACGAAACAAGGAAAGCCAACTTGAACCATATTCCCGGGATAAAACTCCACAACACAACTAATTCAATGATATAAACTATTGGAAAAACGACAAGCCCCAGCATCTGAAAGAATGTACTCCAGAATGCAATCTCTTTTACTTTTTTTCTAACAATAATATCAATGGCAAAAAACGGAATAGCATTAAAAACGAAACCATACAAGAACAACGGAAAACTTGCCAGTAAAAGAATAATATTAACAAATACCTTTATCGTATTGTAGTAATGTTTATCAATCAGCCAGCTTTTTATTTTAACTTCTTTCAGATTTGATTTATAGTCACGAACCATATTAACCAGGTTGTCAGTATCCTGTGGACGTTGCATTTCCAATCGGTCTAAACGAGCCATCATCACCTGGTCAGATTTGAAAAGATTTAAAATTGAGAACTTTTCTTTTCTCCTTTGAAGATAATGCCTTCCATAAATTTCACGGATAATTTCAAAATCTTCGTAATATTTTTTACTCGAAATATTGAGGACAAGTGGTAATATTGATTCCTGGATTTTATCTCGTAACTGAAGAGTTGCTGTTCCAGGATTTTTCCTGTATTCATCCATAAAATCATTAACAGCAATTGGTTTACCAAAATTTACAATCAAATTTCGGTTGAATTTCCAGTAACTACTGTAATAAATTCCAGTTGGAATAATTTGAATATCCAGCTTTCCATTTGTGTTTTCTTCAGCCATAAAAACGATCCGGGGAACAGCCTTTTTGTGCTGAATCATTTGTCGGCGACCAGTGTGAGCAGCTTCAGGAAATAATCCGAGGGCAAAATTGTTTTCAAGAACTTTAATTGAATTTGTAAATGTATCGTCGTTTTTTGTTAGGTTTTCTTTTCCGTCGCGCATGCGGTAAACCGGCATTATTTTCAAAAATCGTAAAATGGCAGCTACTTTTTTGTTTTTGAAAATATCGGCTCGTGCCAACCAAACCGGTTGATATTTTGTGTTCAGCAAAATAGCCATTGGGTCGCTAAGTGCATTCTGGTGGTTTGGTGCAAAAACAATTGGTTTATTTTTTGGAATGTTTTCCTCACCTGTGAGAATTATTTTTTTATGAATAAACCAGTCAACAAATTGTACATATCTTTTTAGTAAATAGTACCCAAGTGACCATTTTTCATATTTCATAGGTAATCGATTTTATAATTGGTTTTTAGGTAGTTTGGGGAACTCTTTTTTTTGCCCATAAAGTAGAAATCAACAATCCACTGATAATATGCCACACTCCCCACCATGCCGCAATAATTGTCATTCCACCCAATTCTAGTTCGGGAGGAAATATTTTGGGATTGAACATTAAAACGAGTGCCAACCCTGAATTTTGGATCCCGGTTTCAATTGTCAATGTTTTTCGGTCAATATTAGGAAGTTTGAACAATGTGGCCATTGAATATCCGGATGTCAGCGCCAGTGTATTGTGTATTAAAACAATAATAAATACCAAATGGATAAAGCGTATAAAATGGTTAAAATTAGCTGAAAGAAGAATGATTACAAAAGCAATAAATATAATGATAGAAAGCTTTCGGATAGGCTTTTTTATTTTTTCAGTTACTTTCGGTAAATATTGAGAGAATAAAAGTCCCAAAACTACTGGAATACCAAGTAAAATAATCACTGTTTGTGCCATTTGAAAAAAATCAATTTCAATAGGAACAAGGTAAGTGTTGGCACCGGCAGAATTATAATAATTCATATATAGTTTTCCCCAAATGGCGAAATTAAGCGGAGTCATAAAAGTTGCAGCCAAAGTGGCGACGGCAGTTAAGCTTACTGAAAGCGCGACGTTTCCTTTAGCCATTGCTGTCATGAAGTTAGATATATTTCCGCCCGGACAAGCAGCAATCAGAATCATTCCCAGGGCAACTGTTGGGGTTGGGTTTAATAAAAGAATAAAGAGAAATGTTATCAGGGGCAATACAAAAAATTGCGACAAGACACCAATTATAGCCGATTTAGGTTTCATTACAACATCCCTGAAATGCTCCAGTTTAATATCCAGCGCAACACCAAACATGATGAATGCAATGGTAATATTTAAAGCCAGCAGTCCGGAAGGGGAAAAATTCAATCGAACATGATCAAGAACTTCAAGAGCTTCTTTCACTTTAATATTATTTTGTTAATATTCTGAATTACAGTTATTTATTTTTCTGCAATAATTAGAATAATACTCACTGTAACATTAAATCTCAAAAATTTTGTTGTCTTGTTTTCCGTTTCTTTCCAAGGCGTGAAATTATAAAATCTATCTTTAAAAACAATGAAATACAGGAATCATAGGATTTAATAATCCCGGTATTTCATCAACAGTAAATAAACTGTTATTTGCCTAATAATAATTTTTCCATTCTTTTATTTACCTCGGTGTTGTCCATAATTCCATTAAATTCTTCTGCTCCAGGCCCGTATGCAAAAACGGGAACCATAACTGCGGTGTGGTCTCCACTTGTAAAATTACCTTTTACCATACCTGTGTTCATGTTTCCTCCGCTAATGGCAAATCCTCCTGTTTCATGATCTGCAGTTACAACTATTAATGTATTTCTGTCTTTTGCGGCAAAATCCAAAGCCCTGCCAACAACCTTATCAAAATCAAGCATATCTTCAACAATATAAATAGTATTTCCTGCATGGCCACCCCAATCAATTTGAGACCCTTCAACCATGAGGAAAAACCCCTTTTTATTTTTGCTTAAAATATTAATAGCCGTTTGAGCAGCAACAGGCAGCATGTCTTTTCTGTGTTCCATACGTCCGGCATCGCTATCTTCAACAAGACCTGCAAGTTTACCTGATTGAATATTTTTTATATCATCAATATTGTCAGCATACTGATAACCTTTTTGTTTCAACTCGTCAATTAAATTCCGTCCGTCGCGGCGTTTCATAAAATTTGCTCTGCCGCCTCCAATAAAAACATCAATATCCGTTTTCAGGAAATCTGCTGCAATTGCTTCGTACATATTCCGGTCGGGTTGATGTGCAATAAATGAAGCAGGCGTTGCGTGTGTTATAGTGGATGTAGACACCAGGCCGGTTGCAAGTCCTTTTTCTTCAGCTTTTTCAAGAATTGTTTTCACCGGTTTTCTATTTGTGTCAACAGCAATTGCCCCGTTGTATGTTTTCACCCCGGCTGACAATGCAGTTCCACCGGCAGCAGAATCAGTTATAAAATTGTCGGACGACTGGGTTTTGGAGAATCCGATATGGGTTAAATTTTCAAGAAACAGATGACCGTGATTTGCTGTCAATCCGGAAAATACCTGAGAAACTCCCATCCCGTCACCAATTAGAAAGATGACATTCTTTGGTTTTTTCGATTTGAACTTTTGTGGGTATGTTTTTACTTCATAACCATTCCCGCCAACATAGGTTTTTTCGTCGGCAGCAGCTTGTGCATTTAAATATGCATCTTGCGAATAACCATTTAATCCCAAGCCAAGGATTATTATAATAACCGATAATTTTTGTAACATGATTTTGTTTTAATAAATAAAAAATAAAATTAAAAAGATTTAATTAGTAGCGGTTTAAAAATTGAATAAAAAACTGTGAAACATTTAACCTATCTGAACTTTTCCAACTCTTCAGAATCAAATTCTGTATTTAAAACAAACACGGTTCCTTCTTTCGAAGTGTGCATTCTAATAATATCCATAAGAACAAAGTCGGTGAGAATTCTTTCGGCTCTGTTTCTATTGATATTTGAATTTCTTATATATTTTGAAAAGCTTAAAGAATCGTTTTTATGAAATAAGTTAATAATATGTTTTTCATCGTCGGAATACGAAAAAAGAATACCTTTTGTACTTTTCTGCTTTTTCCAAACGTTAAGCTGTATTTTGTGAGCCAGAACATTTTCATCATCAATCCTTATATAAGCCAACCATTTCCCGGAGTCGTCTTTTGCAAAATGAGGTTTTCTATTGCTTGGGTCAATCATAATTTCAAGAACTGTTTTTCCCTCAACCTGCCATTGTTTTGTTGAAAAATCAATGGGTGGATCACTGTATATTTTAGCAGCAGCTTCTACCATATAAAACTCTTCATCGGTACTTATACCTGCAATTTTGCCATTGTCTTTTACCCCGATTAAAAGTCTTCCACCATCGGTATTAGCAAATGCAACCAGCGATTTGGCAATTTTTTTTGAATCGTTTATACAATATTTAAAATCTTGCCGCTGATGTTCGCCTTCCTCAATTAATTTGTATAAATAATAGCTCAAAACCAGTAAATTAAACTTCAATTCCAAAAATTACACGTGCCAGATAACCTAACCCAAACGAGATTAACCCAACCACAGTACTTAAAATTACCATTTCAAAAAATCGTTTTTTGAATGATTGCTCATTCGCAACCGAAATGTAATAACTAAAAAGAAATACAATAAATATGGAATTTAGAACGGCAACAGCCAAACTCATGAAAGGCGATGCAAAAAGGAAATAAGGTAGAACAAGAAATACTACTGCAATTACATAGGCTACACCTGTAAAAATGGCTGATTTTACTGCACCCTCTTCTTTCCCTTCCGATTTGGTTGAAAGATATTCTGACGAGGACATTGATAATGCCCCTGCAATTCCCGTTATAATTCCGGCAAGTGCCACAAGCTTATTGTTTTGCAATGCAAAAGTTAACCCTGCCAATGTTCCCAGAATTTCAACCAGCGCATCATTTAATCCTAAAACAATTGAACCAATATACTTTAACCTGTCTTCGTCAATCAAAGCAATCAGCTCTTTTTCATGCTTGTTTTCATCATCGCTTATTTTTATTGCCTCCGGAATTTCCTTTCCAATTTCTGTATAATTTATTTGTGCCCGTTCCTCGCCCTTTTCCATTAATTTTAACCCGAATGTCAATCCAAAAATCCTCACGATCCAGTAATATTTATTAATGTCGGCACGACTTGGTTCAACCTCTCTGCCACTATATTGCATCCAAATTTTATAATGTCTTAATTCATCTTCAGCAATATCTTCAAGAATTTTTTTATTCGATTCCTTTTTTATTTTTCGTGAAAGCCGTTTGTAAATATGATATTCGGTAACTTCTGCACGTTGTGCTTTTATAATTTGTGCCCGAACCTGCGGTGTAAGTGGTTTCATGGTTGAATTGGTTATAATTTATTTCATCCACTCAAAAGTAATATAATGATCAGGATTCATTCCAAGACTTTCATACGTTTTGTGTGCAACAATATTCGACTTATCGGCATACAGTCGAATTCCATTTAACTGCGAATCCTTCTCAACAATTTCTTTTAAATGCGAATATAAATTTCTGTAAACTCCCTTTCTTCGGAATTCAGGTAAAATATAAACCGACTGAATCCACAGGATAGTAGCGTTTCGCCAGTCGCTCCACTCGTATGTAGTAAGCAGTGATCCAACCACATTACCGTTTACTTCGGCAACATAATACTGACCCTTGGCAGAATCAAAAACTACTGCCGTAACACCTTTTTCAACGGTTGTTTTGTTTAATTCTAACTGTTCAGTTTCGAGCGCCATTTTTAACTGGAAATCAACAATTGGATAAATATCGCTGCTCCTGGCCTTTCTGATGATCATAAAAAGGAATTCTAAAACAGGTGAGTAAATTCGTTAAATCTGAAATAACTTAAAATTTCAAATTAAAACGGGTTTAAAAAAATAAAATAAAACTAGCCTCTAATTCGCTCAATTACCTCTTCAATCTTAATTTTTTCTTCCGCGAGTAAAATCAACTGGAATTTTTCACTCTCAAGCGCTGAACTTACTTTTGGACCAACCTCGCCGGTAATTATCGCATTAATACCCTGATCTTTTAAAAACTTAACCAGTTGTACGCCACTATTTTCGGTACTTTTATATGGATTTTCAACAATGCTGTAACTTTTTTTACCTGAATCATAAATTACCACATTTTCACATTTCCCAAATCGCAGATCTAACGTCGATTTCTCCGTTTTCCCAGTGGAAGTTATTGCAAATATTTTGTTCATATCATTGAATTTTTATCAAATATAACAAATTAGTGAGCAAATGTTTTATGCGTTAAGTTCTTCCCAGAATTCAACCGCACGTCTTGTGTGGGGAATAACAATGGTTCCGCCAACAACATTGGCAACTCCAAAAACTTCAAATATCTCTTCTGTAGTTGCTCCAAGATCATGGCATTTTTCCAAATGATATTTTATACAATCATCACATCGTAAAACCATTGAAGTTGCCAATCCAAGCATCTCTTTTGTTTTTGATGATAGTGCTCCTTCCTGGTAAGTTAACGTGTCGAGACTATAAATACGTTTCATCACTTTGTTGTCTGATGATAGTATTTTTTCATTCATTTTCGATCTGTACGCATTAAATTCGGCTACTAATTTTCCCATTTAATTTTTGAAATTATTCTGTCAATTGTTAATCAATTTTTACAGCGCCGAATTTATTAAATAATAAATCAAAACTCAGTTGGTACAATAAAAATAAAAAGTAAATAACTACAGTGCTCTTTAATTTGAACTTTCAAATGAAACATTGCAATAATGTTAAATTTATCTTATGTGGTATCATAAATAATTGATGCAAAATAATTTGATACATATGCAATATACAGTGTAATAATGGGTTATATTTTTGATATATTTTTGAGTATTCTATGAAATTCAATTTTAAATGTTTTTCAGTTATATTTGCCATCACAATCTGAAGGAAATAATGAAGCGCTTTTTTCTGTTTCTCTTATTAATACTGGCTGGTAAAGTCATTTTTGCTCAGGAAATAATTCCTGAACCAGATACAACTCAGAGAGAACACCCGGAAATTTTAGATCATCTTACCGTTATACAGGATTCCCGATTGGAAAAGATGCTTGCATGGGATATTGAAAAGAATTCCTATGTTGATGGTATTGAAGGTTATCGTGTTGAGATATTTTTTAGTCCCGCTGCAGATGCTTATGAAATGGCGAAAAAGAAGAAACTTGAATTTCTTTCCAACCATCAGGAAGTACCAGTTTACATAAAATATGATGCACCAAATTTTAGAGTAAGAGTTGGTGATTTCAGAACAAAAAATGAAGCATTAAAACTCTACAAAAAGATAAAAAGTAAATACCCGGTGGCATTTATAGCAACCGATAAAATAAATTTTCCATCTTTGAAACAAGAGCAGTATGAGTGAACTGATTAAGCACGAATGTGGAATTGCTTTGGTACGTTTGTTAAAACCACTTTCATTTTACAAGGAAAAGTACGGAACGTGGAAATACGGTTTAAACAAATTGTACCTGTTAATGGAAAAACAACACAATCGTGGGCAAGATGGAGCCGGGGCAGTTTGCGTAAAAACTAATCTTCCACCAGGGAATGACTATATAAGCCGGTTTCGCTCGGTAAAACCAAATCCAATAAAAGACATTTTCGATCACATAAATAAACCACTCAAAAAAGCGATATGGGATAATATTGATATTGAGGATGAAAATTGGGCCTATCAGAATTTTCCATTTGCCGGTGAGTTATATCTTGGGCATTTGCGATACGGAACTTTTGGCAAAAACAGCATCGATTTTGTACACCCGGTAACACGGCAAAATAATTGGAAATCGAGAAACCTTGTGCTTGCAGGCAATTTTAATTTAACCAATACCGAAGAACTATTCAAAGTTTTAATTGGCCTTGGACAGCATCCAAAGGCTTATTCTGATACAGTTACTGCACTTGAAAAAGTAGGTCATTTTTTGGATGAAGAAAACCAATTGTTATTCAGAAGATATAAAAATGAAGGATTAAGTAACGATAAAATTTCCCAGAAAATTGAAGAAAATCTTGATTTGCAAAATGTGCTCGAACGTGCAACAAAAGATTGGGATGGGGGATATGCCATGGTAGGTTTGGTTGGCCATGGTGATGCTTTTGTAGCACGCGACCCATGGGGAATTCGGCCTGCTCACTATTATTATGATGATGAGATTGTTGTTATTGCCTCAGAGCGTCCTGTAATTCAAACTGTAATGGATGTTCATGCTGATGATGTTCGCGAAATAAATCCGGGAGAAACGCTTGTTGTTAAAAAAGATGGACGAATCAGCAAAGATATGATTCGGGTTCCTCATAAAAGAACATCCTGCTCATTTGAAAGGATTTATTTTTCTAGAGGTAGCGACAAAAGTATTTACCAGGAACGAAAACAACTGGGGAGGCTTTTGAGCCCAACAATATTAAAAGCCATTAATTACGATTTTGAAAATACAGTTTTTTCATACATTCCAAACACTGCCGAAACAGCATTTTATGGCATGGTTGAAGGAATCAGAAATTATTTGGTTGACTGGAAAATTGAGGAGATTAAAAAGCGAAACGGCGATTTGTCAAATGAAGACATTAAACGTATTATTTCCTTTGAGCCCAGGGTTGAAAAAATAGCGATTAAAGACGTGAAACTGCGTACGTTCATTGCCGACGATGCCAGTCGTGATGACCTTGTTGGCCATGTTTATGATGTTACCTACGGAATTATCAAAAATACTGTTGATACGCTTGTCGTTATTGATGATTCAATTGTTCGTGGTACAACTCTGAAAAATAGTATTTTGCGGATTTTAGATCGTTTACATCCAAAGAAAATTATTATTGTTTCGTCGGCACCGCAAATCCGCTACCCCGACTGTTACGGAATTGATATGGCGCAGCTCGATAAATTTATCGCCTTTAACGCTGCAATTTCGCTTCTTAAAGAAACCGGTCAGGAAGATATAATTCAAAAGGTTTATAAAAAGTGTAAAGAACAGGAAAATTTACCTAAAGAAGAATTGGTAAATTATGTTCGTGAAATATATCGGTCGTTCACTGCCGATCAAATTTCGGCTAAAATAGCAGAATTACTTAAGCCTGAAGGTTGCAAGGCAGAAGTTGATATTGTGTATCAAACCATTGAGAATCTTCATAAAGCTTGTCCGAATGACTTGGGTGACTGGTATTTTACAGGGAATTTTCCAACTCCGGGAGGAAACAGGGTAGTGAATTCTTCTTATATAAATTTTATTGAAGGGAAACACGAGAGGGCATATTAATTTTCAAATTTAATTCCCCTTGAAGAAATTTCATGTAAACATCGTTCCGCCGGTTAATTGCAAAACGATTCGCCTGGCTGCTATATCAAGTTCTTTTATTCTTACTTGTAAACCCACACATTAAAGAACAACTCAACTTTCAGGTTCAATGTTTCATTTTAATAACTGAACTTTTAATTTGATATCATTTTCATAAAATCCGAAAATAATGGAATTTAAAGCGTGCGGTATTTTCGACTATTTTGAATAAAAAACCACTTTTTATTCAGGATCAGGCCATTCGCCGTTTTCTTTATTTCTGATGTAGGTTTCTATGTGGCGATCGACTTTTATTTCATAAATGTCACTTATTGTAACGATTATGCCGGTCTCAAGAACATTTCCAAATTTCTCATTATTAACAGTACCAAAAGTTTTCATTGAAGGAGAAAGATTCATATAGGCATTGATTAATGGAGGCACATTCTCACCAAAAAATCGCACATTCTGGGTGAGTATTTTATAATCTTCCTTGTAGTTGTCGCCTACAAATAATTTCTCCATTGCTTCATAATCAATATCAAAATCAACAGGGCTCTTTGGATATACAAGATTTTCTTTGTCCCGAAAATATTTCATAAAGAAATATTGAATGAGATTTCTGGCCTCGTTATGGAAATGAGAATACATGGTAATTTTACCAAAGAAGTATTTTATTTCAGGATGATCAACAGTTAATGCACCAAGCCCGTCCCAAAGATTGTCGAGTGCAAACAGAGCTTTTGCCCCCGCCTTACTCGATTGATAGGCTGGCTGAACAAACGATCTTCCAAGTTCAAGGGAATAGGGAAGGTAATCCTTCATGAATTTTGGTGAAAACTCAAATAGCCTTGAAGTTGCCAGCAAGACCTCTCCATTTTCGTCTCTCGGAGCTTCTCCACATAAAATGTACCTGTAACCTCCCAGTATTTCTCTGGCATCAGGGTCCCAAACGAGTAATTGTTTGTAAGGATTCTCAGACTGATCGTAAACATCTATATCAATCTCTTTCCCGGTTCCACCACCTGCTTCACGAAAAGTTATTTCTCTTAACCGACCTATTTCGTGCATTAATGCAGGTGAATCATGATAAGTAACAATATAAATTTCGTTTCCCCCTTTATTTGTTTTACGCAGTAATTTTTCCGGTGTAAGCTCGGCGTAAATCTCTTTTCTCGGAAGTGGCGCTACTATATCTTTCATTAATCTTTCATTTTTAGAAAAATAGAATACAAAGTTAGAAAAATTACAAACTACGTATTCCTTTCTTTGTTTTTATTTGTCGTCAAATTTAACGGGTAAATCATACACTTTTGCTTTTACCCATTCTGCCCATTTATCATTTGTCATTGACTTGTCAAAAGTAGAATAAGGTATAGGTTCTCCAAAATATATTGGGATTTCCTTATTTTTTTGTTTGAGTGTCTCATCAGGTAAAAGGAACATTTCGAGGTTCCATTTTATACGAAAAAATTTGCGGAGGTTAGCAATAAAGTAAAATCGGTTGGAGTTTCTTCCCTGGATAAAAACCGGAATTATATCTCGTTTATACTCTATTGCCTTTGATATAAAATGCTTTTTCCATTCAAGATCAACAATTTTGCCGTTTATTTTTCGGGATGCTAATCCGGAAGGAAATATAAGAATTTGATAGTCAGAATTGTAAGTGTCATTCAGAAGTTTTGCAGCCTCCCTGCTGTTTCCTCCATGTTTGTTTATTGGAATAAACATGGAGCTTAGGTTTGGAACTGCCATTAAAACATCGTTGGTGAGAAATTTTAAATTCCCCAGTTTCTTATCAACATATTTCATGAGAAGCAAAGAATCAAAGCCGCCCAGCGGATGATTGCTGGCAAAAACAAATCTTCCATTTTCAGGAATATTTTCTAAACCAAAAACTTTTTCCCTGACATTGAAATCTTTAACTGCCATGTTTACAAAATCAATCCCTTTTAAATGGCCATTTCGGGTGAAAATATCATTCAGGAAATCAACATGAAGGATATTGTTTATAAATCGATAAACGAAACGCGGTATAATTTTCGCAAGACGGGGATTTTTATCCAAAAACAACTTTTCAATGTTAATTGGCTTATCCATATTTATCTTTTGATCCTCCACAATTCAAATTTTATCCGGCAATATTAAAAAACTGGCTTCAAAATTAAAATTAAAAATCATTTTCAAACAACCTTCAAAATCCCTTGGGAGCCTTTTTCTACTGTAGAGTTTCTTTTTTGATTGATGCACCGAAATGCAGATTTGCATTGAGTTAAAATGAGTTATTAACGCCTGTTAATTGAGATGTAGAAGAAATTTAATCATCAGAAAGCCAATTGGTTAAATTTATTTTATGTATAGGAGAAGTGAGTTTTCAACATAATTTCAACATGTTTTCAACAAAAATGTAGATGTAATTAATCAGCACGAAGTGGAATAGAATGGAATGATATGTCATATTTTGGAATAATTTTATATTTTTACACTAATAATTCTGAAGAGATAATTCACAATGACCGAATTCGCAGGAACACATAAAGCAACTATTGATGACAAGGGGCGCATTGTTCTTCCTTCTCCGTTTAAAAAGGAGATGGGGGAATTGGCTTTGGAATCATTGGTGATTGAAAAAAACCTGCATCGGCCATGCCTGGATATTCACCCGGAGAAATATTGGAAAAAGAGAGTTGATGATTTTAAAAGCGCTCTTGACCCTTTTGATGAGGACGATGACGCATTGCTTCAATTTTTCTATCAGAATTTTGTGAAAGTCACCATGGCTCCAAACGGAAGAGTAAATATTCCTGCATCCTATCTTAACTATGCGAATCTGAATAAAGGCGCCGAGTTTATTGGAATGGGTGAGTCAATTCGTTTGCTTGCTGCATCTCGTCCGGAAGGTTCGGAGATGAACAAAACGGAATTCCTTGAAAAGCTGAAAGAAAAAAGAAGAAAAAAATCTGAATTGAAATGATGTCTTCTTATCACATACCAGTGTTGCCGGCCGAAAGTATTGAAGGATTAAATTTGAGGGTTGGCGCCGATGTGGTAGATGCTACCTTCGGAGGAGCGGGCCATTCAAAGCTAATTCTTGAAAAAATTGGGAATGGCCGGTTGTTTGCGTTTGATCAGGATGAAGATGCTGCGGCCAATGTTATTGAAGACTCACGTTTGTTTTTTGTTCGGCACAATTTCAGATACATCAAAAATTTTCTTCAGTATTACGGAGTAAATAAAGTTGAT
Organism: uncultured Prolixibacteraceae bacterium; assembly: GCA_963849775.1. Lineage (GTDB taxonomy): Bacteria > Bacteroidota > Bacteroidia > Bacteroidales > Prolixibacteraceae > Draconibacterium. The sequence goes on from CAWKIX010000023.1 coordinate 104,786, forward strand.
GCCATTTTTGCTGATCTTGGCGTTTCCTCACATGATTTCGATGTCCCTGAACGCGGTTTTTCATTTCGTTTTGATGGAAATCTTGATATGCGTATGAACCAGAATTCAGGCATTGATGCTGAAAAAATAATCAATGAATATTCTGAAGAACAACTGGAGGTGATCTTTCGCCTTTACGGTGAAATAAAAAACTCCCGAAAACTGGCTTCAGTTATTGTTCAAAGGCGTGGAACATCCAAAATTAAAACAACAGAGCAATTAAAAGATGTGGTCGTTGGTTGCGCACCCAGGGCTATTGAAAATAAATACCTCGCCCAGGTTTTTCAAGCTTTGCGGATAGTAGTGAATGACGAAATGGAAGCATTAAAAGAGTTTTTGGAGGCATCATTAAAATTGCTGAAACCGGAAGGACGTCTTGTGGTAATTACTTATCACAGTCTTGAGGATAGAATTTGTAAGAATTTTATGAAGACAGGCAATTTTGAGGGGAATGTTGAAAAGGATTTTTATGGCAATCTAAAATCACCTTTTCAACTTGTTAACCGAAAAGTTATAACGCCGGGAGTTGAAGAATTAGAGCAGAATAGTCGCTCAAGAAGTGCAAAACTTAGAATTGCAGAAAAAATATAGCATGGCAGAGAAAGCTAAAAATACAAAGAAGCAGGGAATGAAATCGTTCATCGGAGGAACGATATTGACAGATGAGCGTGTTACCCGCCAGTTGCCTTTTCTTCTTTATCTCGCTTTTCTGGCCATGATGCTAATTGCTAACCGAAACTGGTCTGAAAAAACCATCAGACAGGTTGAGGTGCTGCAGGATACTATTGATGAGTTGCGATCTGAATCAATCACAATGTCAGCAAAATTAATGGATGCCAGTCGTCCTTCAGAAGTGGCTAAAAAAGTTGGGCGTGCCAATATCGGACTGAAAGAGCCGTTAAAGCCACCTAAAAAAATAATTGTAAGATAAAAAGAATTTGCCGTGGGAATGCGAAGTGCCATAATAGCCCGAATAGCGTTTGTATACTTTCTGCTGTTTCTTTTTGCGATGGTGGTTATTTTTAAATTGATTTCTGTTCAGCAAATTAAAAATGACCGTTGGGAGAAAATAGAAAAGAACCTTACAGAAAACACAATCATTGTTGAGCCTGACCGGGGAAATATTTGTGCCGATGACGGCAATGTTCTGGCAACATCAGTACCTGGCTATTATGTTCGTATTGACCTTGCAGCCGAAGGAGTGAGAAAGGTTTTTGCCCAGGAACGCGATTCATTGGCCTATTATCTTTCTGTTTTTTTCCGCGATGCATCAAAAGCAGAATACCTAAGAAAACTAAATGAAGGTTATCAAAAAGGAAATCGTGGGTATTTATTAACTCCAACTAAAATTGATTACCTTGAATTGCAGCATGTGAAAAAATTTCCAATTCTGCGTCGCGGAAGGTTTGGCGGAGGTATGATCATTGAACAGGAAAATAAACGAGTTAATCCTCTTGGCATACTTGCTCAACGAACAATTGGTGTTTTAAATAAAGGTGCCGGAGACGGAGCCGGAGGGCCTGTTGGATATACCGGGCTTGAAAATGCTTTTGAAGATTATCTGAAAGGACACGATGGAGTAAGTTACAAACAGAACCTTTCAGGAAGGTGGGTTGAACGAATTGAAATTGAGCCTGAAGACGGGATGGATGTAATCACAACGATAAATGTGAAAATGCAGGATATTGCAGAAAGTGCATTGTTCGATCAGCTGGTTAAATCGAACGCAGATTGGGCGACGGCAATTTTAATGGAGGTTGAAACTGGTAAGATAAAAGCTATTGCCAACCTTGGGAAAGGTTCTGGCAGCTACTATGAAAAAGATAATTATGCCATTGGGCCTCGTGGAAGTTACGAACCGGGATCAACATTCAAATTGGTTTCGTTAATGGCTGCGTTGGAAGATGGACTGGTTGACACCAGCGATGTTTTTGATACTGGGAATGGCTCGTGGTATAACAACGGCAGAACAATATCAGACACTCACGGCTATGGCAAACTTACCGTAAAACAAATTCTGGAAAAATCTTCCAATGTTGGTGTAGCTAAAATTATTACACAATGTTATGGTGATAACCCAAAAGCTTACACTGACAGGGTTTATAGTTTTGGTATTAATAAACCACTTGAACCTGGAAATAAATGGAGAAGGTAAACCCTATTTCAAATATCCGGGCGATTCTGATTGGTGGGGAACAACCCTTGCCGGCATGTCGTATGGGTATGAATCTAAAATGACGCCATTGCATATTCTAACATTTTATAATGCCATTGCCAACAGTGGTAAAATGGTAAAGCCATACATCGTTAAGGAAATCAGGAACAAAGGTGCACTGGAGAAAAAATTCAAAACAGAAGTTATCAATTCACAGATTGCCTCAAAAGAAACAATCGGGAAAGCTAAGAAAATGTTGGAAGGTGTTTGTGAGCATGGAACAGGAACGTCAGTAAACAGTGAATTTTTTAAAGTTGCCGGTAAAACAGGAACTGCCAGAATTGCAACAAGCAGCTCAGGTTATAGCTCAGGTATGTACCTGGCTTCTTTTGCAGGATATTTCCCGGCAGATAACCCAAAATATTCGATGATAGTGACTTTCAATAATCCTCGCGGTGGTTATTATGGTGCATCCGTTGCTGGCCCGGTTTTTAAAGAAATTGCTGAAAAGGTGTATGCAATGCAAATGCCAATTGAAGAATATAAAGAGGAAGAAATGGAAGAAATAAAATCGCTGCCTGACGTGAAAAAAGGATATTCAGAAGATATTATAAGGGTGGCGAAAGCGCTTAAAATAAAAGAAGTGAAAGGACATCCTGATTCTCAACTGGCAAAAATTGAAGTGAATGAAGGCGCAATTTTATTACAGGATGATGAAATGCAGGAAGGAAAGGTTCCTGATGTTTGTGGAATGGGAGCAAGCAATGCTGTTTACCTGCTCGAAAATGCAGGATTAAGGGTAATAATTAAAGGTGTCGGTAAGGTGAAACAACAGTCGCTTTCGCCGGGAACAACAATTAAACCAGGTCAAACTGTATATCTCACATTAAGCTAAATGAAACTAGCCGAGCTACTGAAAAATATCGAAGTAAAGTCAATTACTGGTTCTCCGGATCAAAATATCGGGGGGATTGAATTCGATTCAAGAAAAGTTGGGTCAGGTTCGTTGTTTGTTGCACAACGCGGCGTTCATGTTGACGGACATAAATTTATTTCTGCTGCTATTGATAAAGGCGCTTCGGCAATTGTCTGTGAACTGCTTCCTGATGAATTGAACCCAAAAGTCAGTTACATTCAGGTTGCAGATTCTAACAACATTTTAGGAATACTGGCTTCAGCATTTTATGGAACCCCTTCAAAAAAAATGAAAGTAGTTGGAGTAACCGGAACAAACGGTAAAACAAGTATTGCAACGCTTCTTTTTAAATTGTTCATGCAGTTGGGTTATAAAACCGGATTGTTGTCAACAATTTCATACCGAATAAATGACAGGGTTGAAACAGCTTCGCATACAACTCCTGATTCACTGAAAATTCAGCAAACAATGGCTGAAATGGTAAGCGAAGGATGTGAGTTCTGCTTTATGGAAGTTAGTTCTCATGCAATTCATCAGCAGCGCATTTCAGGTATTGAATTTACAGGTGGTATTTTTACCAATATCACCCACGATCATTTGGATTATCACAAAACATTTGCTGAATATATAAAAGCCAAAAAAGCATTTTTTGATGGTTTGCCGGCCAATGCATTTGCTTTAACCAATATTGATGATAAAAACGGTTTGGTTATGCTCCAGAACACTGCGGCAGCAAAAATAACTTATTCTACCCGCGCAATGGCAGATTTTCGTTGCAAAGTTCTTGAAAGCCATATTGATGGAATGCTGCTTAATATTGACTATAATGAAATTTGGACCCGTTTTGTAGGGAAATTCAATGCATCCAACCTGTTGGCAGTTTATGCAACGGCAATCAGCTTAAATCAGAAAAAAGAAGAGGTATTAACAATCATTAGCAATCTGGAACCCGTGCAGGGAAGATTTGAAACCGTTCGAAGTACAGACGGAAAATTGGCAATTGTAGATTATGCACACACACCTGATGCGCTGAAAAATGTTTTGGCAGCAATTTCTGAAATAAGAACCCGGAATGAACAAGTAATTACAGTGGTTGGTGCCGGTGGCGACCGTGACAAAACCAAACGCCCGGAAATGGCTAACGAAGCAGTTACTGCCAGCGACAAAGTAATACTTACTTCCGACAATCCGCGAACGGAAAACCCGGCACAAATTATAAAAGATATGGAAGCGGGCGTTGAAGTCCAATTTCGAAAAAAAGTAGTTTCAATAGAGAATCGTCGGGAGGCGATTAAAACTGCGGCTTTGCTTGCTCAACCAGGCGATATAATTCTGATTGCGGGGAAAGGACATGAAAATTACCAGGAGATCAATGGGGTAAAACATCATTTTGATGATTTGGAAGAGATAAAAAAATGTTTTGGAATTAACGATTAAAAAAGAAAAGCATGTTGTATTGGTTATATGAATTACTGGCAGACCACGATATTCCGGGACTGGGCATGATCCCCGGCATCTCATTTCGTTCGGCTGCTGCCATAATTACATCATTATTTATAACCACAGCTTTCGGGAAAAAGATGATCCGTTTTTTACAGCGTAAACAGATCGGTGAAGAAGTACGTGATCTCGGCTTGGAAGGACAGATGCAGAAAAAAGGAACTCCAACCATGGGAGGAATCATCATTCTTTCAGCGATCATTATTCCAACATTACTTTTTGCCCGGCTTGATAACGTTTATATCATCCTCATGCTTATAACAACTGCTTTTTTGGGAATGATTGGTTTTATTGATGACTACATAAAAGTTTTCAAGAAGAACAAAGAGGGTTTAGCCGGAAAATTTAAAATATTAGGACAAGTAACACTCGGACTTATTATTGTATCCACACTCTTTATTAATGACGATGTTTTGGTTCGCCAAAATGTTCGGGATGCCCAGGGAAATGACTTGACTGAAATTTTTACTGATCCGGTTACAGGCGAACTGAAAACACGGTTTGTAACAGAGGATGTAAAATCTACAGTTACAACCATTCCATTCGTTAAGAAAAACGAATTCAATTATAAATGGCTGGTTCCGTTTGCCGGAGAAAAAATGTGGTGGCTCAAATGGGTGGTTTATGCGCTTGCCATCATTCTGATAATAACAGCAGTTTCAAATGCAGCAAACCTTACAGATGGTTTAGATGGTCTTGCAACAGGTACCTCGGCAATAAGTGGCGCTACATTAGGTGTGCTGGCTTATGTAAGTGGTAACGTTATTTATGCTGATTATCTGAGTATCATGTACATCCCAAATATTGGTGAATTAGCCATTTTTACCGCTGCTTTTATCGGTGCAACGGTAGGGTTTCTTTGGTACAATTCCTACCCGGCGCAGGTATTCATGGGCGACACGGGTAGTTTGGCTCTTGGCGGAATTCTGGCAGTGTTTTCAATCATTATCCGTAAAGAGATATTAATTCCATTGTTATGCGGAATATTTCTTTTAGAGAATTTATCGGTGGTAATCCAGGTATTCTGGTTTAAATACACCAAACGAAAATATGGCGCAGGAAGACGTGTCTTCCTGATGAGCCCAATTCATCACCATTACCAGAAACGTGGAATTCCCGAAGCTAAAATCGTAACACGGTTTTGGATTGTGGGGATTATTTTGGCGGTGTTCACAATTATAACCTTAAAAATGCGGTAAGATTGGAACAAAGGATTGTGATATTAGGTGGCGGTGAAAGTGGTGTTGGGGCAGCCATTTTAGCAAAGAAAAAGGGTTTTTCGGTTTTTGTATCCGACCTGGGAAAAATAAAGGAAAAATACAAAAGCGTTCTTTCAGATTTTGATATTGATTTTGAAGAAGGTAATCATTCCGAAGAGAAAATTCTGAATGCAGGCGAAGTTATAAAAAGTCCGGGAATACCGGAGAAAGTTCCAATAATTCAGAAGCTGAAAACATTGAAAATTCCGGTGATTTCTGAAATTGAATTTGCCGGACGTTATACTTCAGCAAAAACAATTTGTATAACCGGAAGCAATGGAAAAACAACAACAACACTTTTGTTGTACCATATTCTGAAAAGTGCAGGCTTAAATGTTGGTCTGGCAGGAAATGTTGGTGAAAGTTTTGCCCGGCAGGTTGCCGAAAAGAATTTCGATGTTTATGTGATTGAACTAAGCAGCTTTCAACTCGATGGAATGTATGATTTCAGGGCTGATGTTTCTGTTTTGATGAACATTACTCCCGATCATCTCGACCGCTACAACTACAATATGCAGGAGTATGTCGATTCGAAATTCAGGATTACTTCAAAATCAAACCGAAAAGGATTATTTCATCTATTGTGCAGATGATGAGGTAATTAAAAATGAATTAAACAAACAACAAATAGTGCCTGCGAAAATACCATTTGGTTTGGGAGAACCACCATCAAATGGGCGCAGGTATGAAAGAAGATCGAATAGTTATTAAATTTTAATCAAAACCAATTTATTATGTCAATTCTTGACCTAACATTACAGGGGAAACACAACACTTACAATTCGATGGCAGCAGGAATTGCAAGTATGATTTTTGAGATTCGCAACGAACAATTGCGCGAAAGCCTGGCCGATTTCAAAGGTGTTGAACACCGGTTGGAGCGATTTCTGAAAGTTCATGGAATCGAGTTTATAAACGACTCAAAAGCTACCAATGTAAATTCAACATGGTATGCGCTTGAAAGCTGTCTAGAAACCAATTGTATGGATTGTTGGTGGAGTAGATAAAGGAAATGATTATTCCATGTTAAAGAAACTGGTAAAAGAAAAAGTTAAAGCCATTGTTTGCCTCGGAAAAGACAATCGGAAATTGCATGATGCCTTTGAAGGAGTGGTGAAAAATATGGTTGATGCAGGTAGCATGGAGGAGGCGGTTAAAGCAGCTTATTATCTGGCACGAAATGGTGACACAGTTTTCTTTCGCCGGCTTGTGCAAGTTTCGACCTTTTCGAAAATTACGAAGACAGGGGAACACAGTTTAAACAAAAAGTAAGGAATTTATAATGGATTTGATTTCAGGGAAATTATTTAAAGGTGACCGCGTAGTTTGGATTGTACTGATGCTGCTGTCGTTGCTTTCACTGTTGATCGTTTACAGTTCAACAGGTGCATTGGCTTACCGTGTTGCCTCGGGAAATACCCTGCATTATTTAATACGCCAGATATTTTTCCTCGGAATGGGATTTGGAATTATATTGCTAATGGTAAATGTTTTTCCGGTAAAATTATATTCGATCATCGCTAATTATTTGTTGTATGCCAGTATTGGTTTGCTGGCGCTTGCAGTGGTAATGAGATTTGCCGGAATGCTGGGAGGCAGTGGAAGAACACTAAATCTTGGAATAATTTCATTTCAACCTGCTGAGCTTGGCAAAAATTTCACTGATACTCTATTCTGCCAAAGTATTGGGAAGAAAACAAAGAACAAAACAGGATCTTGCTTCAGCATTTAAAAGAATTATAATATTCACCGTAATTATTTGCGGAATGATATTTTTATCCGACTTCTCAACATCGGCTTTGCTGTTCGCAACAATAATGACAATGATGTTTGTTGGACGAATTCCTTTAAAATATATGTTTTTGGTTTTGGCTGCCGGAGTTGGTTTAGTAATTGCTAATTTATTTAGTTGCAGATCAATTTCCAGATAGCCCGGCAAGAATTCAAACCATAAAAGGCCGTATCGACCGTTTTATAAATGGAGATCCAAGTTCTGAAGTAGGAATTACGCAGGCTGATTATGCAAAACTGGCGATTTATTCCGGTGGTTTTTTTGGTAAAGGCCCTGGTCAGTCAGATGTAAGTAATTACATGGCTGCGGCTTATAACGATTTTATTTTCTCGATTATAGTTGAAGAATACGGATTGATAATTGGAGTTGGGGTGATGTTTCTTTACCTGATTTTCTTTTTCAGGGGAGTTATTATTGTGCGGCGTGCTACACGAACATTTCCGGCATTTGTGGTAATTGGCCTGACGCTTATGCTGGTATTTCAGGCAATGATAAATATAGGAGTTTCGAGCGGTGTATTGCCGGTTACGGGGCAGCCGTTACCCTGGATTAGTCTGGGAGGAACTTCGTTGTTGTTTACTTCAATTGCATTTGGCTGTATTTTAAGTGTGAGTTATCAGACACAGGTGGATCGGGAAGTCAAAGAACAACCGGTACAGGTAAATGCACCTGACGAAGATGTTGAAATTGGAAAATGAAGATTGAAAAAGTAATAATAAGCGGGGGTGGAACCGGCGGGCATATTTTCCCGGCGTTGGCCATTGCAAACGAGATCAGAAAGCGGAATCCGAATGCAAGGATATTGTTTGTTGGCGCTCTTGGCCGCATGGAAATGGAAAAGGTGCCGGCTGCGGGATATGAAATTATTGGTCTGCCGGTAATGGGTTTTCCACGGAAACCAAGCCTGAAAATGATTACTTTCTTTTTTAAACTAAGGAAAAGTGCATCATTAGCGCGCAAAATTGTAAATGACAACCAGCCGCAAATTGCCATTGGTGTTGGTGGTTATGCAAGTGGACCGCTTTTAAGAGCTGCTGCAAATAAAAATATTCCAACGCTTATTCAGGAACAGAATTCGTATGCCGGAATTACAAATAAAATATTAGGGAAAAAAGTAAATACAATATGTGTGGCTTACGAATAACATGCAACGTTATTTCCCGGCTGAAAAAATAATTTTTACAGGAAATCCGGTTCGTGAGAATTTAGTTGAAAATATTCAGAATAAAAAAGAAGCCTGTAAATTTTTCGGATTGGACGAAAGCAGAAAAGTGATATTAATAGTTGGTGGAAGTTTGGGCGCCCGCTCCATTAATAATGCAGTTGATAAGAATATGGAACTCATTGGAAAGTCAGATATTCAGGTGATTTGGCAAACCGGGGCATATTACTATAAATCCACAACTGAAAAATGGGAGAAAAGTAAACCTGAGAATATTCAGATTCATCAGTTTTTGTCGAGAATGGATTTGGCTTATGCTGCTGCCGATTTGGTAATTTCAAGGGCTGGTGCCGGAACAATTTCAGAATTGTGTTTGGTAGGGAAACCGACAATTTTGGTTCCATCGCCTAATGTTTCTGAAGATCACCAAACAAAAAATGCACTGGCACTGGTTGATAAAAAAGCGGCTCTAATGGTTCCCGATAACGAGATTGATGATAAATTGTTCCCGTTGGCTTTGCAAGTTAGTAGCTAACGAAAATCAGTGTAAAAACTTGTCGGTAGAAATGAAGAAACTGGCAAAGCCACATGCAACAAAAGCCATAGTTGACGAAGCTGAAAAACTTGTCGTAAAATGAAGAATCTTCAAAATATAAAGAATGTATATTTCCTTGGAATAGGAGGAATTGGGATGAGTGCGCTTGCCCGGTATTTTAAATTTACAGGAAGAAATGTGGCTGGGTACGACCGTACACCAACTGCATTAACAGAGGCAATGCAATCTGAAGGTATCAATGTTCATTTTGAAGATGATATTCGAAACATTCCAACCAACTGGGACCCTGCATCAACAATGGCAGTTTATACCCCGGCTTTACCAGATGAACATAAAGAACTTACATGGTTCAGGGAAAGGCCAATTATGTTAATGAAGCGGGCAAAAGTTTTGGGTATGATTTGCAATGAAAAAGATGGTGTTGCTGTTGCCGGAACACACGGAAAAACAACGGTGAGTACAATGACGGCAACCATCTTAAACAAAACAGTTGATGGATGTGGCGCATTTTTAGGCGGTGTTTCAAAAAACTTTAACAGCAATTTACTCCTGCCAAAAGTTAATTCCCCGTGGATTGTTGTTGAAGCCGATGAGTTTGATCGATCGTTTTTACACCTTCACCCAAAGCTGGCGTTAATTACAAGCATTGATGCTGATCATTTGGATATTTACGGAAGCCGTGATAAAATTGTTGAATCTTTTGAAAAATTTATTTCCCAGATAAAGGTGGAAGGAAAGCTGGTGGTTAAAAAAGGAATAAAACTTGACACCTCTAAAACCACTGCAGAAATTTTCTCCTATTCATTACAGGATGATACCGATTTTACAACTCAGCAATTGCGGTTAAATGCCGAAGAGGGATGTTATGAATTCGATATTAAAACTCCTGGAGGTATAATTTCAGAATGTAAAATGAGTTATCCCGGAATGATAAATGTTGAAAATGCTGTCGCAGCAACTTCCATGGCATATCTTTCCGGGGCTTCTCCTGAAGAAATCAAGGCAGGGTTAGAAGAATACCAGGGAGTTGCACGGCGTTTTGATGTGCGATTCAAAAGCGGGAAATACATTTATATTGATGATTATGCGCATCATCCGGAAGAGTTGAAGGCAGTAATTACTTCATTGAAAGCGTTGTATCCAAACCGTGAAATTACCGGATTGTTTCAGCCGCATTTATATTCCCGAACCCGCGATTTTTCTGCTGAATTTGCCACAAGCCTTGATTTATTGGACAGGTGCATTTTACTACCGTTGTATCCGGCACGTGAGGAACCAATACCAAACGTAAATTCAGAAATGATTTTTAACCAGATGAAGCTCAAAAATAAATTTCTGGAAAGTAAAAACGAAGCGCTTAATCGGTTGAGAGATAAGAATGTAGACGTAATTATTACAATGGGGGCAGGAGATATCGATGGTCTTGCAACTGGCATTGTTGAAATATTGAAAAATAAAAATTGATGTTAAAAAAACTGGCAAAAATATTTGGTGCTTTGGTATTGATCGTCTTTCTGATCGGATCACTGGCTTTTACATCCTATGAAAAGAAGGAAGTAAAATGTACAGGAATTGAAGTCAGTTTTAATGACAGTGATCCTATTCATGTGAGTAAAAAGGAAGTTCTTAGATTGGTAAATGCTGCAGATAATAAGATTATTAAAAAATCGCTTAACCAGATCAACTCTGAACTTATTGAGGAATCGGTAGAAAATAATCAGGCCATTAAAAAAGCGCAGGTCTATAAAATTATTAAAAACGACAGCGGTACTTACAACGGTGTTCTCGTTGTAAAAATCATACATCGCGAACCTGTTTTGCGTATTATTTCAGAATCCGATAATTATTATCTCGACAAGGAAGGTTACAAAATTCCTGCTTCGTCAAATTATACAACCAATGTTTTGGTTATAACAGGGGCTGTTTCTGAAAAATTCGCGGTTGAGAAAATACTTCCTTTTGTACTTTATGTTGAAGATGACGATTTCTGGCATGCACAGATTGAGCAAATAAACGTTGAACGTAATGGTGACGTGCATTTGATTCCGCTTATTGGCAATCAGACTATAGAAATGGGTTCACTGGATAATTATGAAACAAAACTTCGCCATGTAAAAGCATTTTATGAACAGGTAATGGCGAAAAATAATTGGGACAAATACAAAGAGATAAGTGTGAAATACGATAATCAGGTAATTGCTAAAAGGAAATAATATGGCTTCAAAAAATAATCTTTCGGTTGTTATCGATATGGGTACCCTGAAACTTGTTGCAGCAGCAGGTTTTAAAAACGATGCGAATAAACTGGTCATTGCGGGTATTACCAAAACACCGGTGAGCGGACTAAGACGCGGGATTATATTTAATATTGAGGAAACCGCTGCGGCTGTTTCAAAAGTTATTTCTGATCTGGAGAAACATACAGGAGAGAGATTTGATAAGATTAATGTTGCATTAGCCGGGCAACACCTTAAAACAATCGATTATCATTCTGAAAAACTAACTTCAGATGAAGGAATTGTCTCACGTTTTGACATCGATCACTTATACAATGAAGCATGGAAAGCAGAGTTAGAAACTGGTTATAAAATTATTGAAGTCATTCCGAATACTTATATTATAGATAATGAACCAGTTGAAATGAATCCGGTTGGAATAACCGGCCGAAAGGTTGAAGCCAAATATAAACTTGTGATTCTTCCTGAAACATATCTTCTTAACCTTCAAAGGGTAATGGATAAAGCAGGGTATGAACTTGGTGAGATTAAGCATTCAATGCTTGCAGTTTCTGAGGCGGTTCTTACAGAAGATGAAAAGGAAATGGGGGTTATTGTACTCGATGTTGGCGCTGGCACAACAAAAATGGCAGCATATTACGAAAATAAATTGATACACACTGCGGTAATTCCATTTGGTGGAGAAGTAGTTACCCGTGATATAAAAGAAGGATGTTCTGTTTTATTAAAATGGGCAGAGCAGTTAAAAACACAATACGGCGAGGCGCTGGGCGATTTTGCTGATGACCAAAAAGTGGTTACTATTCCAGGGCATAATGGTTGGGAACCTAAAGAAATTTCTTTTAAAAGCCTGGCGTTTATTATTCAGGCCCGGTTAGAAGAAATTATGGATTGTGTAAATGCTCAAATTACGAAATCCGGAATAGAGGAGCATTTAGGCGCAGGAATTGTTTTAACAGGCGGAACATCCAACATGGGCAATTTTATTTCGCTGGTAAAATTCAGAACTGGAATGGATGCCAGAATTGGAAATCTCGTGATTCATTTAAGTGAAAAGAAAAAGGAATTTATTCATCCTGATAATTATACGGCATTGGGTTTTTTAAAAATGATTGTTGGGAAAACAGATGCAGTAATACATGAAAAACCAAAAAAAGAAAAGAAAAAAAGGGAAAGCAGTGGTGGTTTTTCTCCATTGTTTCAGAAAGTAGTTCAGGGTGTTTTGAATTATATTGATGATGAAAATGATGACATTCCAATGAATAACTAAAACAAACAAATATGACCGAAGAATTAGTAAACTTTCAATTTCCAAAAGCATCATCTTCCATTATAAAGGTGATTGGTATTGGTGGAGGAGGCTGCAATGCGGTTAATCACATGTGTGAAGAGGGAATTACCGGGGTCGACTACATTATTTGTAATACCGATTCACAGGCCCTGGAATCAAGCATTGTGCCTGTGAAAATACAACTGGGAGTTACTTTAACCGAGGGACGCGGAGCCGGGAACCAGCCCGAAATGGGTGAAGAGGCAGCCCGCGAGAATTACGAAGACCTGAGAAATGTGCTTCAGGATAACACCAAAATGCTTTTTATTACCGCAGGAATGGGTGGTGGAACCGGAACCGGAGCAGCTCCTGTAATTGCAAATCTCGCCCGTGAGCTGGATATTTTAACCATTGCTGTAGTTACTGTTCCCTCTCCGGCCGAAGGCAAAAAACGTTACGGCCAGGCAATGGAAGGGATTAAAAAACTTGGTGAATATGTTGATAGTATGTTGGTAATCAGTAATCAGCGCCTGCATAGTATTTATGGCGATTTACCGGCACGCCAGGCATTTAAAATGGCCGATAATATTGTTGCAACTGCCGTAAAAGGAGTTGCCGAAATTATTACCGTTCATGGAAATGTTAACATCGATTATACCGATGTAAAAACAGTAATGCAAAAAAGCAAGGTTTTTATCATGGGAACTGGTTATGCAACAGGAGAAGGCCGCGCTATGGAAGCTGTAAATGTGGCATTGGAATCGCCACTTTTAGATAGCAATGATATTTACGGAACTACAAATATTCTTCTGAATATTATTTCAGGAAAAGCGGAAATTACAATTGGGGAAATTGGTGAAATCATTGAAACCTTGCAGGAAAAAGCCGGTCAGGAAGCAGATATTATTTGGGGGAATGGATATGATGAATCGCTCGGAGACAGAATTAGTGTGACAATACTTGCAACCGGATTTAATAATAATCCAAATCAAATTCTTCAGCCTAAAAAAGAAAAAGAACGGTTTGGGTTGAAAGAAGAATCTTTTGAAGATGAAGAAGAAATTGCTCAAATTGAAGAAGAAGAAATGGCATTTAATAATGAAATTGATTTGGAGATTGAATCGGAATATGAGATTGATGAAGAAGAGGAATTACAAGTAAAAACTGTTGTTGCTAAAGAAAAAATTAAAGCTGAAAGCAGAAGCTTTCTGAAAAGAAATAAACGCGCTGAAAAGCGAAAAGTAAAAGAGAATGAACCGGTTTCAGAATCAAACGTAGATAACTGGTTTTTTAAGAATTTTGGTTTGAATAAATTGTTTGAAGATGAAGATGATCAGGCAATGGAATAATCCCGTTTAGAACAAACAAAAAAAGATAAAATGGCAGAACAATTGGTAAACTTCGATTTTCAGAATAAAGCAGGCACTGAAATAAAAGTAATTGGTGTTGGTGGCGGAGGAGGAAATGCTGTTAATCACATGTTTAAATTGGGCATTCGCGATGTCGATTTTGTTATTTGCAATACCGATGCGCAGGCATTGGATGCAAGTCCGGTTATAAATCGTGTTCAACTGGGAGCATCATTAACTGAAGGTCGTGGGGCTGGAAACAAACCCGAAGTTGGTCGTGAGGCAGCGCTTGAAAATATTGAAGATGTTAAAAAGGCGCTTGCTAACAAAACAAAAATGGTATTTATTACAGCCGGAATGGGCGGTGGTACCGGAACCGGAGGAGCGCCGGTAATTGCTAAAGCCTGCAGAGAAGCCGGTTATTTAACGGTTGGAATTGTAACTATTCCTTTCCGAAACGAAGGCCGCCGGCGAATTAAACAGGCTGCTGAAGGAATTGCAGAAATGGAAGATTATGTTGATTCGTTGTTAATAATAAACAACGAAAGAATCCGCGAAATGTATGGTGACTTCGGGATTTCAGAGGCATTTTCAAAAGCCGATAATATTTTGGCAACAGCAGCAAAAGGAATCGCAGAAATTATTACTGTTCCGGGTTACATTAACGTTGATTTTGCCGATGTTGAGACAGTAATGAAAAACAGTGGATTGGCTATTATGGGAACCGGAATCGCTAAAGGTGAAAAACGGGCTGAGGAAGCCGTTAATTTGGCGTTAAATTCACCGTTATTAAATAATAATGACATTCGTGGCGCAAAGAATATTCTGCTAAATATTACATCCGGAACATTGGAAGCAACGATGGATGAAGTAGGAAAAATTACTGATTTTGTCCAAAATTGTGCCGGGTTCGATGCCGATTTAATTTGGGGAAATGGGAAAGATGAGGCTTTGGGAGAAGAACTTTCTGTTACAATTGTAGCAACAGGATTTGGTCATAGTGCAATCCCCGGATTTCATGAAAAAGCAGAACCTGAAAAAATAGAAAAACACGATTTGGATGAAACCGGTTTGGAAAGTAAAAATGTACATATTAATAAGCCGGCCGCTAAGAAGAATGTTGAAACTTCAACAAATCAGCGGTTTATTGAGTTTGATATTAGTGAAGAAAGGAAAAAAGAGGAAGATGATTTCGAGGCGCTTTACCCGGGAACCAGCCGTCAAAGAAATAATAAGGCATCAAATGGTTTCGAAGGTGATTACGGTTCAATTAGCGATGAAGAAATTGAGGATCTGGAGAATGTACCGGCATATTTAAGAAAGAATTTAAGGATGAATGATCCGCAATTAAAAAAGAAATTCTCAAATTTATCAGTAACAAGCGAAAATAAAATTTCAGATAAAAATTCATACCTGCATGGGCAGGTTGACTAAATAAATAACATTATGGCACTTTTCGATCAAATAAATGAAGATATTAAAGCGGCAATGAAAAACCGCGAAAAAGAAAAACTGGAAGCTTTACGAAATATCAAAAAAGTGATGCTTGAGGCTAAAACGGCAAAAGGAGCAGGTACTGAATTAACCGATGAAGAAAGTCTAAAAATTATAGCCAAACTGGCAAAACAAGGCAGTGATTCAGCTGAAATTTATCAGCAACAGGGAAGGACAGATTTGTACGAACAGGAAATGTTGCAGGTAAAAGTGTATGAAACTTATCTCCCGGAAAAAATTGAGGGTGAAAAACTGGTTGCTATAATAAAAGATATTATTGCTGAAACGGGCGCTTCATCAATGAAAGACATGGGGAAGGTAATGGGTATTGCATCAAAAAAGTTAGCTGGAAAAGCTGATGGTAAAGAGATTTCAGAAGTTGTAAAAAGTTTGCTTCGATAATACTTTTTGGAAAGTTTGGCAATAGCTTTCCCTGAATAACCAATCAATTTGAAATAGAAAAAGGGTTTGTGCAAACAAACCCTTTTCTGTTTAATATTTAAAGTTTATTAATCATCCGAGTCATCATCACTGCCTGGTTCGTCATAACTATCTTCATAACTGTCGTCACCTTCCTCATCAGTAATCTGGTCGGCAATGTGATCTAATTCAGCATATTTGTCCTCGTAATTTTGTTTAACTTCAGATTTAAGGAACCCGTCATCATCAAAATCATCATCATCATCTACTATCTGAACGGCTTCATTTTCGGTCATCCGAAGCATATAATATCTGTCTTCG
This sequence comes from uncultured Prolixibacteraceae bacterium, assembly GCA_963849775.1. GTDB lineage: Bacteria > Bacteroidota > Bacteroidia > Bacteroidales > Prolixibacteraceae > Draconibacterium. The sequence goes on from CAWKIX010000023.1 coordinate 121,256, forward strand.
GTTTCGAAAGGGAGAACAGTTATTTTAATTCCATCCTTATCAAAGAAATGAATCAGATTTTCAGCGAAACCATCAGCATAAACTAATTTTATTTGTTGCTGAAGCTCTTTGTCGAGCTTGTTATAATCCTTAATTATACGAGGCTTATTGGTATTTTTGCTGTTGTTCATTTTTATTAATTGAGTAGATTAAATTTTTGTTCTATAATTATAATTAATTGCAGTTATGAGATATATATTTTTTCTTTCAACCCATTTCTTCATTTAATGCTTCAACAAATAAAGATTTTAGTATTGAATTATCCAATAGTTTTTCAGGATTTTTTTTAATTCTTTTTTTGTTGTTTTATTCGGCCATAAATACAATCTGTATCGCTGCACGTTTTGCATTGATTGCTTTTGCGAGATAATGCATTTCCAATGCCAATTATTCCACTCACCGATTTCACAGGTTTCATTAAAAGTGATTTGCTAAGTTGAACACCGCAAAAATTTTTGGGTAGAAGGGAAAAAAGTTTTTCTTGCTCTGCAATATTCCATTCGCAATGCCCGGGTGAATATACGTCTGAGATATTTAATCCTTCTTGTTTCATGTCGGTTTCAAGTTCTTTAATCAATTTTTCTTTTGCCTTTTCTGCTGCCAGCGAACCAATAATATCGAAAATGTAATTTAGAATATGATCTCCCGGATTTATAAGCTCGTTGGGTCGGGTTGAAATATCATCTCCGGCAGTACAAAGAAATATGGCAATTGATGAAGCTTTGCTAAGTTGTTTAAAAGCAAGTTTGCCGGGCATCATTGTTTGATCATCAATTACAATTTGTTGATTTTCAATAATTGAATGAATCTTTGTGACCCGTTTGTATGCTGCCTTAATTTGGCATAAGTGAGGAGATTCATTCAAAGCCATTCCAATCATCTCAGAAAATGGATCAGGAATTTCATCCTGATCATAACCTAATAATTCAGAAATTTCATTGAAGGTAATCTCCAAATCCTGAAATGAATATTGAAATTCTTTGATCATCTTTTTCTAATCCGAAAATAAAGATTAATACAAAATATAGCTAAAAACAAACAAAAAAAGG
>CAWKIX010000024.1:0-58916 GCA_963849775.1 uncultured Prolixibacteraceae bacterium
GGAAACGCATCACATTTCCCATTTCATTCATTCAAAAAAAACTTTAGATTTCATTAATGAGTATCTTCTCAATAACATCTCCCGGTTTTATTTTATCAATTACATCTAATCCATCATAAACTTTCCCGAAACACGTGTGTCGGCGATCAAGATGTTGAGTGTTTTTTCGGTTATGACAAATAAAAAATTGTGATCCGCCTGTATCTCTTCCTGCATGAGCCATTGAGAGAACACCTCGGTCATGATATTGGTTATTTCCATCTAATTCGCATTTTATTGTATAACCCGGGCCACTAGCGCCGGTTCCGTCAGGACAACCACCCTGAATAACAAAGTCAGATATTACTCGATGGAAAGTAAGTCCGTCATAAAACCCCGAGTCTGCCAGCTTTACAAAATTTGCGACATTTATGGGGGCATCTTCTTCATAAAATTTCACCTTCATTGTGCCTTTCGAAGTATAAATTTCTGCTTCCTTCATGTTATTTTTATTTAATTTCGACAAAAATAGGAATTCCTGATTATTTCACCGAACTGAATTTCGAATATTGATCAATCTCAATAAAATTCACTTGAAAGATTTAATTAGATGCAATAACAATTGCCGTTAAAATAATTTGTAAAAATTTGATTCGGGTAATTTTGAATGCTCAAAAATTCTAAATTTGTTTTTAATTAAAGCCACTTTAGCTCAGTTGGTAGAGCAGCTCATTCGTAATGAGCAGGTCGTGGGTTCGAGTCCCATGAGTGGCTCTTAATTAGTTATTTAGATTTATAGAAATTCAGGCAACTTCATTGTTGTTAATTCGAAAAGTTTAAATCAGGATGTAAAATAATGAAATTTATATCGAAAGATTTAAGATTTGATTTGGGGTGTAAATAAAAGAAAGAAGGAGGCTCAACAGCCTCCTTCCTAAATGTTAACCCCCAAACACACAATATGGGATGAATCCCAAATGCACTACAAAAGTAATTAATTTTTGTAACTTACAAATAAAAAGTGCATTCTTTTTCTTTTTTTCTTGTGGTAATTTCTTCCCTGGAAGTAGCCATTGTGTAAATAACTGAGAACAAAGAAATCTTAATGTTTTTTGTAATCTATTCAATTAAAATAATTATTTTAACCAGCGTTAAACCTATAAAAATCGAAAATGAAGATTAAAACTCTCTGGGCTTTCATTGTTTGCTTATTGTTGTTTGCGTCGGTATATGCACAATATCCGCCAGTCGAAAATGATTTGGATAAAAAAATTAAATCGTTTCTGGAGGAGAATGCCAATAATTGGAAAGACATGAACGTTACGATTTCCGATGGTAAGGTTTTATACGATATTATTGTAAAGAATAATTATAAGAGCGCTGTTGAAATTGGAACTTCTACTGGTCACTCGGCCATTTGGATTGCCTGGGCATTAAGCAAAACCGGGGGAAAGTTGATTACAATTGAAATTAATAAAAAACGTTTTTTGCAGGCAAAGGCAAATTTCAGAAAAGCAGGTGTTTTAAAATATATTGATATGCGATTGGGCGACGCACATGAAATTGTGCCGTCATTAGAAGGAAAATACGATTTTGTTTTTTGTGATGCAGATAAGTTTTGGTACACGAAATATTTTCAGGCCCTGAATTCTCACATAATTCCAGGAGGTTGTTTTACAGCACATAATACGGCTGTTAGAAGTTCTGGTATTGGCGAGTTTCTTGATTATGTGGAAAACATTGACAGTTATAACACTACACTTGATAAAACCAGTCGTTCAGGAATATCAATTAGCTACAAGAAAGAAGATTAACAACTATTTGATTTAAGTTTTAGTGAATCAATTATCCTGAAGGATGTTTACCGCAAAGCAGAAAATAAAAACTTGAGTGATTCGAAAATACATTTGAAAAGACAGGTTGGTTTATTTACTGTTACCAATATTGTTGTTGCTAACATTATTGGTGCAGGAATTTTTACGACCACCGGTTTCATAATGGGTTATTTGAAAAACCCATTGTTGATGCTTGTCTTATGGGTTTTTGGCGGGGTAATAGCCTTTATAGGTGCAGTCTCTTTTGGTGAACTGGGAGCAGCGTATCCTAAAGCTGGTGGTGAGTATTATTTTATTACGAAGCAATTTCATCCATTATTAGGTTTTTTAAGTGGCTGGGCGTCTCTTATTGTTGGATTCTCAGCACCGATTGCCGCTTCTGCAATTGGAGCCACAGAATATTTCTCACTGGTTTGGCCGGTTTTGAACAGTGATTTTCTTGCAAACATTGGAATTGGTGTTGAGTTGTTTAAAAAGTTTATTGCGATATGTATTATCATTGTATTCACTCTAATTCATTCACGTGGGCTTGATTTAGGTTCGCGTATTCAAAATGTATTAACTGTTTTAAAAGTATTTCTGATCATTGCAATTGTTTTTGCAGGATTCGCCTTTGGAAAAGGAAATTTCGAAAATTTGTCGCATACAGTTTCATTTGATTTCTCATTTTCCGGGTGGAAATCAATGGGACTTTCACTAATGTTTATCATGTTTGCTTATAGTGGCTGGAGCTCCGCTACTTATATTGGTTCCGAAATAAAATCGCCTAAAAAAAATATTCCTCAGTCATTATTGATTTCAACCGGAATTGTTATCGTTCTTTATATCTTATTAAATATCTTTTTCATTTTTGCAATTCCTGTTGATGAAATGCAGGGAGTTCCCGAAATCGCTGGCTTAGCTGCAAAAAGGACCTTGGGAGAAACGGCTCAAAAAGTAATTTCGTTATTTATTGGTTTTGCTTTATTCTCTTCATTAAGTGCTTTTATTATTCTTGGGCCACGCATTTATTATTCAATGGCCAAGAAGAAATATTTCTTCCCGGTTATTGCAAAAGTTCATCCAAAATACCACGTGCCGGTTTACGCCATAATCTTGCAAAGCGTGATTTCAATTATCTTGGTTTTATCAGGAACATTTGAACAAATCCTTGTTTATATGGGATTCTCTCTTGGAATTTTTCCGGTAATAGCTGTATTTGGTGTTTTTAAATTAAGGAAATCTGGTAAAAGTAAAATAAAACTTTGGGGATATCCTTATGTGCAAATTGTATTTATTGCAGTTGGAATTCTGATGCAAATGCTGGTATTTTTGGAAAGACCAATTGAATCATCAATAGCAATCATAACAGTCCTAATCGGAATACCTTTATATTTTTGGTTTAAAAGAAAAAATAACCATTAATTATCGTACGTTTTTATAGATTGAAAGTCTATTAACAAAAAATCCTTGTACTTAATAATACAAGGATTGCGTTATTTGAGGTCTCTGGCGGATTCGAACCGCCGTACACGGTTTTGCAGACCGCTGCCTAGCCACTCGGCCAAGAGACCATTTCTGATTTCGAGACGCAAAGCTAAAAAAAAATGCAGTTTTAGCAATACAGCCAAATAAAGAAATTATTTCCTCCTTAGTTTTTCCCAGTTAAGGTTCACGTGGGTTTGGATTCGCGCGCTCTGCCAGTTTGTTCCGTTTTCTTTTTTAGAATCCGCTCTTGGGCTTTCTCCTTCATTTAGCGATTTCTTTTGTTCATCGCCGGAAGCTTTAACTGAAATGCCTTCATTTAGGTGATTGAGATTAATAAGCATTGTTAATCGTTTTTAATTTTTCGAATTTACGAATAATAAGTTTGAAAATATGATCGAAATCAAAAAATTTAGGGCACGATTACATATTTTATAACATACGTTTTAGAATGATTTATTAAGGTAATTCAACGTTTAAGCGTTACGCTGACATTATCAATTTCACCACCCATGGGAGGATTAATTTTCGACACTTTAACACTTGCTTTTTCGATGATTGGAAAGTTTATATAAAGGGCATTTAAAATTCGATGGGCAACATTCTCAAGTAAACGCGATTTTATTTCCATTTCTCTATGGGTAATTTCGTAGACCGACTGGTAATTTAAAGCAAAATTCAATTGATCTTTTTCAGCAGCCTCTTTACAATCCACTTTAATTTTTACATCAACAAGAAATTGGTTTCCAACAATTTGCTCTGTATTGTAATGCCCGTGGTAGGCATAAAATTTCATCCCCTCAACTTTTATTTTACCCATCATATTTTTTTACGAAATTAACAATTACACTCCAAACATGATAAATTCCTGAAGTACTAATCAATCTCAGAAATCATTTCTTAATTTTGTTGTTTATTTGGTTGAAACAATTAATAAAAATCAAAAATTGCAGGAGATTTTAATCAACTCCAAAAAGCAGTTGTAAATGAATTATCTAATGGCTGAGAGTAACAACGAAAATAGTAATGAGCCTGTTAAAAAGGCAAATTTTATTCATCTGCAGATTGAGGAAGATTTGAAAGCAGGAAAAAACAATTCTCGTGTTCATACTCGTTTTCCACCAGAACCAAATGGCTATTTACATATTGGCCATGCAAAATCAATATGCCTTAATTTTGGTATTGCTGAAAAATATAACGGGAAATGTAATCTTCGGTTTGATGATACAAATCCATCAAAAGAGGAGACAGAATATGTAGATTCAATTATGGAAGACGTGCGTTGGCTTGGTTTCGACTGGGGAAATCGTTTGTATTATGCTTCCGATTTTTTTCAAAACCTGCATGATTTTGCCATTAAACTCATAAAAGAAGGAAAAGCTTATGTTGATGATCAGGATGCCGAAACTATAAGCAGTCAGAAAGGAACGCCACAAAAGCCAGGATTGGAAAGCCCTTTTCGGAATCGTTCAGTAGAAGAAAACCTGGATTTTTTTAAGCGAATGACCGCAGGTGAATTTAACGAAGGAGAAAAGGTTGTGAGGGCAAAAATCAACATGGCATCTCCAATCATGCAAATGCGCGACCCAATAATTTACCGGATCATGAAAGCGCATCATCACCGTACGGGCGATAAATGGTGTGTTTATCCAATGTACGATTTTGCACACGGACAATGTGATTTTTGGGAAGGAATTACACATTCCGTTTGTACACTTGAATTTGAAGTTCACCGGCCATTATATAACTGGTTTATAGATCAATTGCAGGAAACAGATTATCGTCCAAGGCAAATTGAATTTGCACGGTTGAACCTGACTTATACAATAATGAGTAAGCGTAAATTGCTCGAACTCGTAAAAGATAAACATGTTAATGGATGGGATGATCCGAGAATGCCCACAATTTCAGGTTTAAGAAGACGTGGTTATACTCCGGAATCCATTCGTAGTTTTTCCGACAGAATAGGTGTTACCAAAGTTGATGGGGTTATTGATGTATCGCTGCTGGAATACAGTGTACGGGAACATTTAAATAAAACAGCACAGCGAGTAATGGGGGTTATCAATCCGTTAAAAATGATAATTACCAATTATCCTGAAAACCAGGTTGAGGAACTGGATGCAATTAACAACCCTGAAGATGAATCAATGGGCATACGAAAAGTTCCTTTTACCAAAGAAATTTATATTGAACATGATGATTTCATGGAAGATCCGCCACGTAAGTTTTTCAGGTTAAGTCCAGGCAACGAAGTTCGCCTTCGTTATGCATATTTTATTACCTGTAACGAAGTTATAAAAAACGAAAACGGTGAAGTGGTTGAATTGCACTGCACCTACGATCCTGCATCAAAAGGTGGAAATTCACCTGATGGAAGAAAGGTAAAAGCTACATTGCACTGGGTATCAGCAATTGAAGGGGTAAAATCAGAAGTTCGATTATACGATCGGTTATTTAATCATGAAAATCCGGATGGACAAAAAGATGTGGATTTCAAAAACTTTCTCAATCCCGACTCGCTTAAAATACAAACTAATTGTTATGTTGAACCATTTGTAAAACAGGCTAGTCCTCTGGATCACTTTCAGTTTGAAAGATTGGGATATTTTAATCTTGATCCGGATTCAACTAATGATATGCCTGTGTTTAACAGAACAGTTCCGCTTCGGGACTCATGGTCGAAACAACAAAATAAAGCATAGAAGCAGGACTTTTCCTGCTTTTCATTTGATTAAAATCGTTTATTCGCAAAGGAATCAAATGGAACCTGCCCTAATACGGTGGTCAGGCGGATTCTCTTGTTATTAAATCAACTCCCCGTATGACTCTTATCCGGCTCGATTCTTTTTAATTCAGTATTATTACACATTTTACCGATACATTCCCTTTGTTAACCGAATGTTAAGTATAGGGTAAAATAACGTTATGTACTTTTGATTTGCGAAACCAATAAAGCTTTCAAAAATGGAACATGCATCACAAAAAAGGGATAACTCAAGATTGGTTCTGGCAATTGTCCTTATTCTGATCGGAGTTTTATGGATATTAAAAAAGCTGGGTTTTTACATTGAACTTCAGCCTTTTATGTATGATAATATTTTCAATCCATTCGTCAGGTTTTTCCATAATTGGATACGTATTATTTTTTCCTTGCCAATGATTTTAATAATTGTTGGAATAGTTTTGCTCGCTGGCAAACGCAAAGGAGGAATTATACTGCTGATTATAGGTTCAGTTTTTTTGCTCCCTAAATTGTTTTTTGTTCCTGGAATAACGGCATCACTAATATTCCCTTTGTTTTTGGTTGGTATTGGTGTTGCAATGGTGGCGCGTTTAATTTAGATGGTATATGAATTGTAATTCAGATAAAATGGAAAGAAGGGCTGCTTCAAATAAAAGAATATACTTAGGGCTGTTTTTAATTGCCATTGGTGGTTTTTGGATTTTGGAACGATTGAATTTGATACCCGGTTACTGGAATGACATTCTGATTTCGTGGCAAATGTTATTAATTGTAATTGGAGTATTTTCTCTTATCGGTGGAAATAGAACATCAGGAACTATCCTTGTTGCAATCGGTGGCTTTTTCCTGGTACCTGAAATTGTTACTATTCCTGAAGATTTACACAGGGAAATACGCAAAATAGGTTGGCCGCTAATAATTATCTTTATTGGTGTTGTGCTTCTTGTAACACATAGCAAAAAGCGGAATGAACCACCAATAACGGAACCAGGTAAACGAGGGATGGATTACTTTGATGATTTTGTGATTTTTGGTGGCCGGGAAGTTTTTATCAATTCTCAGAACTTTTATGGTGGAAAAAATACATCGATGTTTGGTGGAACTGAATACGATTTAAGACAGACGCGATTATCGGTAAACGGAGCTGTAATTGACTGTGTTAGCGTTTTCGGCGGATGTGGTTTTAAAGTTCCGCCCGATTGGACAGTTAAGAATGAAGTTACAGCAGTGTTTGGTGGTTTTTCTGATAAAAGAGGAAAATCAATTCATGAAATTATTCCCGACCCATCAAAAACATTAATCATAAAGGGTTTTACTGCTTTTGGTGGAATAGAAGTTAAACATTTCTAAAATGGACGTTCGGCATCCCTTTTTAACAAATGCAAGGCTTGCAATTTATTATGCAGCATTTTGGATATTTGCCGGTTTTGTTAATGTTCTCATATTAACTTATAATAACGACAGGGATTTTGGTATTGCTGTTTTACAGGTTTTTACATTTCTTATTTCGTTCGCCATATTTGGTAGCGCAATTTGGTATGTTATAAAGTACAGCACGCTTGAAAATAACAGCACACTTCGCATAGTAACAGCCCATTCAATTGCTGCAACAATCATCGTTTTTATATGGCTTTACTTTGGAATGGTAATTATGAAATTGTTTCTTCCCGATGCTGAGGTAAATTTACAGGGTGGGTCAGTTTTTCGTATTGCCAGCGGATACATGCTTTATATTGTTTATGTAGTATTTTTTTATGCCGTTAATTATTACCAGGGATTTAAAGAAAAACTTAGAAATGAGGGGAAACTAAAAGCGCTTGTAAAAGAGGCAGAATTGCATGCACTAAAATCGCAAATCAATCCACATTTTCTTTTTAACAGCTTGAACAGCATTTCATCGCTTACCATGACTGACCCATTAAAAGCACAGGAAATGGTAATTAACCTTTCGAATTTAATGCGTTATTCGTTAAAACACGATCAGAATGAAAAGGTGACACTTGAGCAGGAACTGAGCAATAACATGTTATATCTGAATATTGAAAAAGTGAGGTTTGGCAGAAAATTAAACCCACTTTTTGACGTCGATGATAAATGCCTGAAAGCATCAATCCCAAACATGATTTTACAACCGCTTTACGAGAATGCCATTAAATATGGAGTTTATGAAGCCACCGAGCCTGTGAATGTTATTACAGTATGTAAATGTAACGAAGATGTTCTGGAAGTCATGATTAAAAATACATACGATCCGGATGTTCTTAAAAAGAAAGGTGAGGGAATTGGACTTAGAAATATTCGTGACAGGCTTGAAATTATATACGGAAATCCACTTTTATTAAAACTAAAAGATAACAAATTAGAATTTACAGTAACTTTAACCATTCCTCAAAAATAGCTTTTATGATGTCTGAAAAATTACGCACCATTATTGTAGAAGACGAAGAACTGGCCCGTAAATTAATGAAAACCTTTCTTCAGGAAAACGAGCATATTGAATTAATTGCTGAGTGTGAAAACGGTTTCGAGGGAGTTAAAATGATCAACGATTTAAAGCCTGATCTTGTATTTCTTGATATTCAAATGCCCAAAATTACAGGTTTCGAAATGCTTGAATTACTGGAACACAAACCACAAATTATTTTTGCCACGGCTTATGATCAGTACGCTTTAAAAGCTTTTGAATTTAATGCTGCCGATTATTTATTAAAACCATATTCAAAAGAACGGTTAAACGAGGCTGTTGAAAAAGTTGTTGAGCGTGTTAAAGCCGAAGGTGTTGATAACGATGTTGCTGAAAAAATTTCTGATTTTCCAAAGGAAGAATACCTTGAAAGAGTGGTGGTAAAAGACAGGCATAAAATTCATATCATACCGGTAGATCAAATTCGTTACATTGAATCGATGGATGATTATGTAATGATTTATACCAACGACAGCCGGCACATGAAACAAAAAACAATGAAGTACTTTGAGGCAGGACTTGACCCTAAAAGTTTTGTTCGCATACACCGTTCGTATATTGTTAAAGTGGAAGAGATAAATGAAATTCAACAATACGAAAAAGAATCGTATATCGTTATTCTTCACGATAAAACAAAATTGAAAGTCAGTAAAACAGGATATAAAAATTTAAAAGAGGTACTAAATTTTTAAGACATAGAAAGCCCGGCAGAACCGGGTTTTTTCATTTGGGTGATGCGGTTTCCAAACCGCATTTTTTTTGTAAAAAAAATAAAAAACGATTACTTGTAGTAGAAAAACTACTATAAATAGTTGCAAAACTATAAATAATAGTTATATTTGTTTTGTAGTTTGAAAAATCTCACTACACTATACTAAAATCTAATGTTTGAGAAATGAAAAAGCTAACACAAAAAGAAGAAGAAATATTAAACCTATTTTGGGAGCGGGGACCGATGTTCGTGAAAGAGTTAAAAGAAATTTATGCCGATCAGAACCTGCATTACAATACACTTTCCACGATTGTGCGTGCCATTGAAGAAAAAGGTTATATCGATCATGAGCAATTTGGAAATACTCACCAGTATTTTGCAGTGGTATCTAAAGAAGATTACAGAAAAAGCACACTTGGCTCAGTGGTAAAGAAATATTTCGACAACTCCTATAAAAACGTTGTATCACTTTTGGTGGAAGAGGATAATCTTTCACTGGAAGAATTAAAAAAGCTGATTGCTGAAATTGAAAACCAAAAAAACGAATAAAAATGAACCCGTTTTTCGATTGGCTCATAAAATCATCGGTTAGTATTGCACTACTCTATTCAATATTTAAACTGGCAGTTAGTCGCGACAAAATATTTATGATTAACCGGTTCGTTTTATTGGGAATTCTTTTGATTTCAGTAATTCTTCCATTAACCGATTTTCCAATTTTTCAGGAAACAGTTGTCATTCCAAAATTAGATGTTATCAGGGAATTTGTTGCCACACCTGTGGCTGCAACTGCGCCTGTTTTAAACGAAGTTGTATCAACGGCACAGGAACCTGATTTAATTCAAATAAATCCGTGGTTAATATTTTATCTGCTAGTAATTCTCGCACTTTCAATACGAATAATGGTTTCAATATTTCGTGTATTTCAAATTATCCGGCGAGCTGAAAAACAACCGTTTCAAAAAATTATTCTGGCGATTGTAAAAGATTTTATTCAGCCGTTTTCATTTCTGCAACATATTATTATTTCAAAAAAAGATTATACTGAAAATAAAGATATTGTTATTGCTCACGAATATGCACACATCAAAAATTTACATGTTATTGATTTACTGATTTGCGAACTTTTTACCGCGATCCACTGGTTTAATCCGTTGATGTGGATGCTTCGCCACGATCTTAAATTAATACATGAGTACCAGGCCGATCAGGCCGTTCTTAACAAAGGCATCGATGCAAAAAAATACCAACTGTTGGTTCTTGAAAAGGCTGTTGGCGAAAGACGTTTCGCCATGGCAAACCATTTTACACAAAAACCAATTTTAAAACGAATTAAAATGATGCACAGAAAAAAAGAAAACTACTGGAAAGGAGTGAAGCTAATACTTTTTGCTCCTGTTGTACTGCTATTGTTACAGGCATTTGCACGACCCGAAGTACTGGTAGAAAAAGCAAAAGAAATTGTTCCTGCTATACAAGTAGATAAAACGAAAGAATGGTTGGCGAAATGGACTATTGAAAATATTGGGAATGAAAATTTTGCACCTAAAATTTTCAATGAAGATGTTCCAAGAAAGGATAATAATGTTTTGGTGATATTATTAAATCGTCATAATGAATTTTTAATTGAAAATCAATACAAAACAAAAGACGATGTTAAAAAAATAGTTAAGGACTTTTTAAATGGAACAAATCCAGATGGAAAAAAAGGTCCGGAATTCGCAGAAAAAGAAATTCCAATTTTAGGCAAAAAGAAAGTCTCGAATGGGGCTATTTCACTTTTAAATGATTTGGATACATCTGATGAGATAATAAATTTCACCCTAAAAAATATTGGAGAAGCTTTCCTTGAAGCCAGAAAAGAGAAGGCTGAAAACTTATTTGGTGAGGGTTATTTTGCATTGGATAATGATAAACAGAAAGCAATAGATTTATTAGTTCCGATTCAGTTTTCCTTGAATCCTAAAAGTACAAGAACTCAATTAAAACCACCGCCACCACCGCCACCAATTGATTTAAAAGTAGATAAAAATGGTGAAATTTATATTGGAGATCATATTTATCCAACTTCAGGCAACGTAACGAAATTGACAGTTTACAAAACGAAATTGTCTAAAGAAAAATTAGTTTCACTTTTAAATAAGAGATCTTCTGATTTTGAAAGTGCATCAAAAAAGCATAATGTAAATTACAAAATTCTGATAAATCTTGTTTTTGTAAAAGGCACTGAAAGATCAGTAGTTGAAAGTATTATAAGTTTAATTCGGGAGAATAAAAATACGGTTGTTAATGTAACAGAAGAAGGTGCAAGTAATGGTAATAATTCATCATCATTGCTTCAAACTACACCTCTAAACCTCCGCCACCTTCGGCTAAAATTGAGTTAACGCTTAAAAAAGATGGTAAAGTTCTATTCGGAAATGAAGAATATTCAATTTCAGAGGTGGAACAAAAAATGGTTGCATTACAAAAAGAGCAGGCTGAAATTTATAAGAAGTATAATATGGAACCTGAAATGGTTACCTCAATGAATATTGAAGTTGGAGTTACTGATCAGCAGGTTTCTGCTTTAAAGGAAGCTCTGAGAAAAGCAAAGGCTCAATATGTAAACTATTCTACAACCCCAAAAGTGTAGTAACCGTATAGAATAATCTGAAATAGTTAATAAAATACTCAGCGAAATTGAAATTGAACAGTTAAGTCTGTATCAAACATAGGAATTATGTAATCTTGATTATAGTAAATATCAACTAGTCGTGAGACTTAAAAGACCTTAAACTGAAACATAAAATGGGAAAATTATTTATTTATCTGGCTTTTGGTGTAATAATATTTTTTGGATGTACTTATACTCATACTACACCATTGGATGAATTAAAAGAGATTGGGCTCAAAATGAAACAAATCAATCCTATTGAGTATTCATATTATATTAAATCATTTCAGAGCTATAATGGTGATACAACAGTTCGCAAAGGAATGATGTATTTTTCGCTTATCCGTTATCATGCCAGTAATTTGATGCAATAGCAACAGTTAATCTCTCGAAAAGTCTGTCACCAAAGTATCTTCGGTTCAATTTGTAACAAAATTCGATCCTGAGCTAAAGATGCAAGTACTTACCCTTTATTTTATGGTAAATCCCTAAAAGTGTCCGTTTTGCATTACTGATTGCGATATGCACCGATTGGGAAAGTTGTCTTGGTGGATTCCTTTGTGGATTTCTCAGTAATATGAACCTCAACATAATCGGCAATATCAAAATAGCTTGTGCTTTTGTCGCTAAAAACGATGCTTTCTTCTGATATATTTTGCTCGATAAAGCCATTGATTTCATTAGCCGCCTGACCTTCCAGTACTTTCATTTTGAAGTAACGGCAGTGCCTCCCTTTTTGGCCTGTTTCAATGTTTTCAAGTGGAGTGGATTCAGCCGCCACAGCTACATTTTGTTGCCGCTGGCTTCCTTTTCCACGTTTCAGGTTTTGCTTATCTTTTTCGCTGGTTTCAGTTTCAAAATATGCCTCGTCAAATTCAACCATTCCAGTCAGTTCATATAAACTGTCTCGTTTGCCCATTGCTTCTCGTATCCGGTGCATCATAGTCCAAATTGTTTCGTAACGGCTATGGTCTAACTGTCTTAACATTTCGGCAGCCGAAATACCATTTTTACTGAAACTAAGAAAAGCCATCGCTAAATCCCATTTCCGGATTGGAAGCTTATAGCTCTGCATCATTGTCCTACTGCGAAGAGGGTTGTCCTGAAACGGCATATCAGAACATTGCCACGGCCATTTGGGTTTGAGCCAATAATGTTTCTCACCGCCACATTTCTTGCAGATCAATACCTTCCTTCTCCCTGATTTGGCGAAAATGCTCTCTGCAACTATTCTCATCTGAGAAAGACTAGATAAATTTGATAATATTCATATCATTTCTGTTTCCCATAAAATATTATTTTATATTTTAGTGGTACGTTTATGGACAAGCGATATGTATTTTGAACATAACCCCAAAGATTCTTCAATAGGATTTAATTTTTACCATAAATCGGTGAATTCGGAAAGTTTCTTTAATGGAAACTATATAATTACATTGTTGACTATAGATAGTGCAGCGATTAAAAAACCATTATGTGATTACAATAATGGACACATGACTGTTTACCCTTATCTGGAGCTATCGTTCGCAGCTATTCAAAATTTTCTGACAGATTCATTATTTAGTTTGAAAACCAACTCCTTGATAAAAACAAATACAGTTGTAGGAAGTGATGAATGTTTTTCATATTCATTTTGGGCTGATAATTTTCTTATTGATACACATAAAAAAATGGAAAAGGGAAGGAAATGGATAAACCTTGTTGTTAGAAAGAAGGATAATCTTCCATTAAAATATTCACAGAAATCAAAATCACATTACAACGAGGCAACATTTACAAATTATTCTCTTGACAAGAAGTATCCAAATGATAAATTCTTAATAGAGAATGTACCAAGTTACTACCAATGGGACAAACTAATGAAGAACATGACTATTTTATCGAATAACGTAAAAGCTCCAGATTGGGAATTACCCCTTTTGGATAGTAACGTAATTTCATTATCATCATTTAAAGGGAAGTTTGTTTTGTTAGATTTTTGGTTTATTGGTTGTGGTGCTTGTGTTGAATCAATACCAATTTTAAATGAACTTCAGAAAAAGCATGAGAAAGAAGATTTTGAGATAATTGGAGTTAATTGTTTTTCAAACAATATTGAAAAAATTAAAGAATATTGCTCTACCCAAGGGATGAATTATAAAAATATTTGGAATGGAGAAAAAATTTGTGATGATTATAAGGTAAAGGCAGCACCTGTATTTTACCTTATTGACAAAGAAGGCAAAATTGTATATTCACAGATTGGACATGATGAGCAAGAATTAAAGAGAAATATTGAAGAGCTAATAAATTAAGCCCCTATTAGTCGGGGCTTAATTTATTTTATTTTACTCCAAATCAATATCAACATTCCAATGTTCGGCAACAGCTTTTAGTTCATCCAAAGTCATGTAAGTTATGGCTCCGTGTTTTGGCCGTTCAAAATTGGTGCCTTTCATAACTCCTTCATTAAAATGACCAATATCCGTGTAGGTTTTAAAATCCTTTGTTTCGCTAAAACCCATATTATTGGGGCGGGCGCCGTAAACATCGTACATTAAAACATACGTATCGGTTCCCAAACGCTTGAAAACATTGGGCGCTTCGGTTGAAACTTCTTCCGGGTCAATTCTTCGGATTTCCGAAACATAATCGCCATTTATTTTGTCGGAAACAGCATGTAAAATTTTTGCACCGGCCACGTAATGCATGTGATAAGTATCTCCTAACTTAAAAATATCACCGTCAATACCATCCAGTTTCGTGATCATTTTTGGAGTAGTTTCAAGTTTCGTGAAATCATCGTTGGCGTATGAATAATAAATATTTGCATTTGCGTTGTTATACCGAATGGTAAAATATACCATCATTTTCTTTTCTTTTGGATCGTAAATAGTTTCCGGTGCCCAAGAGCAGTCAATGTCTCCAAGTTCAGGGAAAGCCAGATCGACCCGAAAATCAGAGTGTGTCCAGTGAATCAGATCATAAGATTTCATTAAAACTAATGCGCGATTATTTCCCCAACCATACTTTTCCTGCGGGCGCTGCCACTGTGTTTCTCGGTAACCTGCACGCTGCCCGAAAATGTGCAAATCAGTCATGGCAACATAAAAAGCTCCGTCTGGTCCACGGGTAATATGTGGGTCACGAACACCTTTTTGCTCTGCCAGTATTGTCCCATCGAAAACCGGCTGCCCGTTATTTACGTCGGTAAAAGTGTAACCATCTTTACTTATCGCCAAATAACCGCACTGGTTTTGATCTTTAAAATAAACAAAAACGTAACCGGCGAAATCTTTTTCATCAAACTTGTCTGCTTTCCGTGGTTTATCAAGTTTTTTTACGATTTCAATTCCTGTTGGAGCTTTGGCTTCAGCATTGGTTTGAGCATTTCCCTTCGTAACTGAAAGCAGTGCGAAACCAGAAATAATAAGTGTTGATAAGATTTTTCTCATTTTTTTATTGTTGAGTTTAGATGCAAATTAGTTTACAGGATGTAAATATAAAACTAATCACACTTTGTATAAAACATACTAAGGTTAATTATAACTTATTATTTAAGTGAAAAAAGATACAAATTCTTTGTAACCCACCAGATTCTCCCTTTAGCTATTGGGATCGACCATCCTTGATTAAAGGAGGACGTTTTCTTTGTTTTGTCCACCTTTATGGAAAAAGGGATTCAGGGAGATTTTATTTTACCGGTTTACCCCGCAATTTAGATAATAAGATTTTTCTTAAGCTGAAAAAAATTAAGTTTAGATTTAATGCAAACCATTTAAAGAATTGAATAAGCCGATAAATTCACAAAAAAAAGCTTGTATTAAAACAATTAATCCAGAGGAAGATTTTCGACATTTTCTATATTCATTTCTCAGATAAATGGATAAAAAAGTTTCAACCACTTACTAACTATTATAATCACTTGAAATTACCGATCAATTTCTTAATAGTAATATCAGAAATATTGAATAGTAAAATCAGTAATGTGGTTAGTTGTTTTCAGTAATTCTTATTTAACAAAAGAAATGATTGGATTTTATATTTGTAATAGCAAACCTACGTGCTGTAATGCAAGGTTAATGTATTTTAAAATCAGCGCATTGGGGTTTGCTAAAATATAACAAAAGGGTCTTTGTCAGCGCAAGAGCAAATTACTTAATAAAATTTAATTAAATGAAAAGAGAACCATTGTCAGGCTTGGTTTTACTGGTTTATTTGGGATTTATGTTTTTTACAAATCATTCTTATGCACAAATACAATCAGTTACTGCTGCTTCAGGGGGAAGTGTACAAGGGCAGAATATTTCTGTTTCTTTTACACTTGGAGAATCAATAATTAAAACGTTGGAAAAACCGGATGTTATAGTTACACAGGGTTTTCATCAATCAACTCTAAAGGTAACTGTCATTGATGAATTAAAGGGATTGCCAATAAGTATTATGGCATATCCAAATCCGGTAGTCAATGAGATCAAATTAGAGGTTGGCAAAGAATTACCTTCTGGAGCTACTTATTCAATTTTTAATATGAAAGGAGAAATTGTATCTCACGATATTCTGGAAGGTATGATCACAAAAATTTCTTTTCAAAGCCTGATATCGGCAACATACCTATTAAAAGTTAACCAGGGAACAAAAACATTAAAAACATTTAAAATTATTAAAAATAATCAATGAAGAATTTTACTTTATTAGCGATTGCAATGCTACTTATACTAAGTAGTTTCGCTCAAACACCAGGAACATTTAATTATCAGGCAGTAATACGAGATGCTTCGGGAAACATTAAAGCAAATACTGAAGTTAATTTGGCTATTTCTATTATTCAGGGTAGTGAGTTTGGTACAGTGATTTATTCTGAAAATTGGAATATAAAGACAAATTCTTTTGGAATGGTAAATCTTGAAATTGGTACAAAAGATATTGAAAGTTTTAAAGCTATCAACTGGATGAATGGTCCATATTATATATCATTAAGTGCAGACGGTGAATATCTTGGAGCCTCACCGTTGCTTAGTGTCCCATTTGCTCAGTTGGCGCAGCGTGCAATAGAAGGCGATGCTGATGCTGATCCTACTAATGAACTTCAGGACTTATCAATTAGTGGAAATGAATTAAGTATTACCAATGGATCTACCATTATACTTCCTGAAATTGGAAAACAATTACTTAGTATTTCAGGTCGTACCTTGTCGATTAGTGATGGAAATGAAGTAAAACTGCCAGACGATATAAATGATGCAGATGCTGATCCTACGAACGAACTTGAACTACCGGCACAATTAGCGGGTGATGCTAACAAAGTGCTTGCCGCTGATGGATCAGGGGGTGTTAGCTGGCAAACAGCTACGGTTGATACAAGATTGAGTGAGGCAGAGGTAGATGATTATGTTGCAAACAATGGTTATGTTTCTGCTGCGGAAATAACTGCTCTTTCATTTAAAGAAAAAGCCGACAGTACCGCGCTCGGAGCATTAATCGACGATAATACTTCCAATATTGCAACAAACGCGACAGGTATAGCAACAAACCTTGCAACGATAGGTAACATACAAACAAAAATGGTTGCTGATAGTACAGCTCTTGGTTCACTAATCGACGTCAACACGCAGACGATTAAAGATACGGCCTCACAAATACGTTCAGACATTCCTGATGTAAGCGACTTTGCAACCAAAGCAGAACTGTACGCAGACAGTACTGTATTACAAAACCAGATCAATGGCAATTCAAACAGTATAAGTGCACTTTCAACTAAAGAAAATTCTGACAGTACCGCACTCGGAGCATTAATCGACGATAATACTTCCAATATTGCAACAAACGCGACAGGTATAGCAACAAACCTTGCAACGATAGGTAACATACAAACAAAAATGGTTGTTGATAGTACAGCTCTTGGTTCACTAATCGACGTCAACACGCAGACGATTAAAGATACGGCCTCACAAATACGTTCAGACATTCCTGATGTAAGCGACTTTGCAACCAAAGCAAAACTGTACGCAGACAGTACTGTATTACAAAACCAGATCAATGGCAATTCAAACAGTATAAGTGCACTTTCAACTAAAGAAAATTCTGACAATACCGCACTCGGAGCATTAATCGACGATAATACTTCCAATATTGCAACAAACGCGACAGGTATAGCAACAAACCTTGCAACGATAGGTAACATACAAACAAAAATGGTTGCTGATAGTACAGCTCTTGGTTCACTGATCGACGCTAATACACAGGCAATTAAAGATACAGCTTCACAAATACGTTCAGACATTCCTGATGTAAGCGACTTTGCAACCAAAGCAGAACTGTACGCAGACAGTACTGTATTACAAAACCAGATCAATGGCAATTCAAACAGTATAAGTGCACTTTCAACTAAAGAAAATTCTGACAGTACCGCACTCGGAGCATTAATCGACGATAATACTTCCAATATTGCAACAAACGCGACAGGTATAGCAACAAACCTTGCAACGATAGGTAACATACAAACAAAAATGGTTGCTGATAGTACAGCTCTTGGTTCACTGATCGACGCTAATACACAGGCAATTAAAGATACAGCTTCACAAATACGTTCAGACATTCTTGATGTAAGCGGTTTCCAGCTCGCTTCTGTTGATCATGATACAAGTGCAACCAATGAAATTGAACTTCCAACTCAGGTTGCAGGTGATGCCGACAAAATACTTAAAGCTGACGGCTCAGGCGGTGTGAGTTGGGCAATTCCTTCCGGAGGTGCTTCTCAACTATCAGATTTAAGTGATGTGAGTGTATTATACTCCAGGTTCAGGCGATATCATGTATTACAATGGAACAAACTGGATAAATTTAGAAGCAGGAATCGAAGGGCAGGTATTGCAAACAAATGGTACCTCAGGAGCCCCAAGCTGGGTGAATGGAGCTGTTGCACGTAATGTAACTACCGTTAGTGCTAATACCACATTAACCTCAATCAATAACCAGCTTGTTTTTATAAATGGCAACAATAAAATAGTTACTTGGGTGGAAACTCAGCCTGATGGGCAGCAAAGTGATCGTTGGTACAACAAGTGAACTCAAATTTTTCCTCAGATATTAATGGAAACGGTAAGATTGTTTATATTAAAGTTAATAATTATACTAACAATTACACTTTTGGTTATGAATATGTTAGTTTAATTACGCTGTATTATAGCAGCACTATGAATGCATGGATAGGATCACCTGGTATGTGGTTTTAATCCTCTTCCGCGTTCGCTTCGGCAGACAAGAAGTGTGGCCCGGTTTACCGATTGCTCTGCATCGGAAAAGAGGGGCCAGGGTTTGACCTTTTGGTACAATACCGTTTATTAATTTTACTTGAAAATTTGAGTTATTACTGCATTAAAGTTGTGTTCTTTTTCAAGAGGCTGACCTTTTTTGAGGGTAACTTCTTGAAAAATGTTAGCTCGCTTTCCCAACCGGATAAAATTTGACAAGGAAACCGTTCTTCTGTATAGAATGGTTCTCTTGTTTTACGTGCAATTAAAAAATTGTTTTATCGGGCAGTAAAACTTATCGATTTAACCTGCCACGCCGATAATAAGGTTTTTCTCTTACACCAAATTTCCATGTCAGTTTTGCACCGTACATTCTTGGCGAACCAGGAACAAAAGTAGGGATACCAAATAAACTTCCTGTGTTTCCGGCACTTGTAATATATTGTTCATCCAGGATATTTGTTCCGTAAACCGATAGAATTAGATTTGGCTCGGTGAGTTCCATACCTCCATTAATATTTACCAAACCATAAGCGTCCTGTTTCAGTCCGGGTGTATTTGCATCTTCAAAATAGAAATGCGTTTTATACGAATAAGAAGGCGAGACGAAAACAATAATATTTGGTGTGATGTTGGCGCGGGCATTAAGTCCAACCGTAAAACTGTGTTTGGGTGATAACCGAAATGAATTTCCGGCATATTCTGGTGTTAGTCCATCGGTATTGGTCGAGTCAAATTCCGTGTGTAACCATGCGTAATTTCCAAAAATTTCGATTTGTTTAAAGATAACTGCCTTTATACTTGTTTCCATTCCATAAGCTTTAGCGCGATCAATAATTATTGTTTTATAATTAAATTCTCCGGTTTCCTGATTTGCTACCCATGCATAACTTTGGAAATTTTTGTATTTCTGATAAAATCCAACTACATCAAGATAAATCCTTGATAAAATGTCGGTTTTAAATCCGGCATCATAATTATTCAGTATCTCAGCATCCAATATTTCTGGTTCACCTGCTGAGGTATATTGCAGGATTTTTGGCCTCCTGCCTCTTGTATAATTGGCAAAAATGTTAGTGTTGTCATTTAGATGATATTCCAAACCTGCTCTTCCTGTAAATGAAAGTGCACTTTTTTTTATCTTTTCGTATTCGCTCGGTTTAAAAAAAACGTTTGGAGAATTACCAGTATAACCACCCAGAACAGATGGTGATCCTCCTGAAAATGTCCCACTTCCATTTAATGTGTACATATCATAAACCCCTCGTACACCAGCTGACACGAAAATTTTATGTGTAAGCTGATAAGTTCCGTCAATAAAAGCTTCGGCTGCCTGATTATTAGCCATACTGAAATTTTCTTCCTGATGATCAGTTGGTAGTGAAATATAGATTGTTGTATCCAGTTCGGGAATGTAATTTGGGATTACCGGAACAAAAACCGGTTGCCCGTTTGCATCAACCAAATTGCTGTTATCGGGGCTAAACAGTTGAACCATGCTTTGTTCATTGGGCGAAAACCAGTATGTCTGATTTGCTTTTTCGCTCCAGTAACTAACTCCGGCAGAACCATTCAACCGACTGTTTTTGGAGAAATTGTATCTGGCCTCCCCGTAAATCTGATCTGCTTTGCTATGCTCCGCCATATCAATGGCAGGGGCAGCAGTCCCGTCACCATCCCAACGTGCCGAGGCATTACTTTTTCGGTAAGATCCAATCACTGATAAATAGTTGTGTTCATCAACATAATATTTGTAATTCAATGAAGCGTCAAAAAAATCTTTTCCAGTTCCCAGGTTTTTGCCCTGTTCAAGGGAAGCAACGCCACCAAAAATATCCGTTTCTCCATTTGTATTTGGGAAGGTTTTGCTCATAAATGCAATTCCCGGTGTATCGTCTTTCTGGTAATTTACCTCCAAATCAAATCTGTGATTCCAGGTAGGAAGAAAGCGAGCAGAAAATCTTCCGGCCAGCGTATTTTTTCCGTTTAAAGTTCCTCCAAATGTATTTTTTACATAACCGTCACGAGCGCTGTAAATCCCCGCAGCCCGAATAAATAGCATGTCTTTTATTACCGGAATATTAATTGCGCCTTTGGCTTCTTTTTGCATTAAATTTCCTGCACCGGTACTTAAATATCCGTCAAATGTATTTCCCGGTTTTATACTTTTAAAATGTACAGCCCCGGCCTGCGCTCCTCTTCCAAATAAAGTGTTTTGAGGTCCTTTTAAAATTTCCACCTGCTCCAAATCAAAAAGCTCAACCGATGCAGTGCTTGCCCGGTTGATAGGAACATTATTATAGTAAACTGAAATTCGTGGTTGTGCACTCGGACTTACTTCGTCGCTGGTGAGTCCCCGAATTACAAAGCTGGGTCGGTTGGCTCCTTGCTCTCTGATATACATTCCGGGTACAAATTCACTCAACAAACTCAAATCAGTAATATTCGACTTTTCTATTTGAGAAGCACTTATTGCTGTTATTGCTGTTGGAATATCGATGATTTGCTGTTCCCGTTTTTGGGCATTTACAGTTACCGGCTCAAGATGAATATTTTCCTGATCTATTGTAGCTTTGAAAAAGTTCTCGCCCTGTCGGAGTTCATAATCAATGGTTTTTGTTTTATAACCAATATGAGAAATTCGCAAACGAGCTTTACCAGTTTGAAGATTTTCTATTAAAAATTCACCATTTGAATTTGAATTTACACCTTTTGTTGTTCCATCAATGGAAACACTTGCTCCTGCAACCGGATCATCAGCGAAATTATAAATCTCACCGCGCAAATAAACCATAGGCAATGATTGATTTGCCTGTTCAATATTACGGTATTTGCGTTTAACTTTTCCTCTTTTTTTTGCCTGTCCGTAGGAAGTTGAGATAAAAACGAACAGTAACAAAACGCTGATGATAGCTTTCATTTAATTTAGTTTTGTGAAATGGATATAGAAGAAACGAAAAATATCGCAAAACTATATATTTGGCTTGATTAATTAACAAAATGAGATAATTGTGATGCTGACCATTTTAATGTTTAACAGTATAAACAGGCAGATGCAGCCAGATTGAGAACTCATCCATACTATTTTGCGCTGTTTCGCGCTTGTTGGAGCGTTTAATTGCAAGTGCAGGTTTTTGCGATCGATTGACCAGATATACACGAAATTCAGCCTTTTTACTTGTCATACTTCGGTTGGAACGACTGTAAACAGTATAAACTCTTTTCATGGGAACAAGAGTTAATCCGATATAATTTTCCAACGTTTTCCATTTTCCTGTTTTGACAATGCCAAACCAACAATTGTAGGGTCTGATTATTCTTTCTTTAGTATCGATTTGTATCCCGGAATAGCTTAACAGAAGGAAACATCCGATCGTAATTCCTAATATCCCAAGTATCCAGACAGCCCCAATTAAAGAAACTATTCCGACTGCTAAACTGGTAAGTCCGATAAGAATGGCAGGACCGCTTACTGTTTTTTCTATTTTATTATCAATGAGCAAAAGTGTGGATTTTAAGAAGTAAAATTAATCAGAATTTTATTTTCGTGCTATTTTAAAGGAATTACTATACCGGCTACCGATGATTTTTTGTTTTTCAAAAAAAAGAGGAACGCATAAACGTTCCTCTCCGAAGGCAATACCGAATTAAATAAATTAAAATTCAAAGAAAATGATTTTCTGCCTTCTGCTTTTAAAAAACGACCATAAAGTTTTTTTATTATTCATTGCGCAGATTTTTATGGGCAAATTCAAAGATTAATTCGAATAAATGACTGATTAAACAAAATTGGTATCTTTGCGGCTTTAAAATCAGAACCACATTCAAAAGGTAAAAATGGAATACAATTTTGCAGCAATTGAGCCCAAATGGCAGAAGTACTGGGAGGAAAATAAAGACTTTCAAAACCAATGATGATTTCTTAAAACCAAAATATTATATTCTCGATATGTTCCCGTATCCTTCGGGTGCAGGTTTACATGTTGGCCACCCGGAAGGTTACACGGCTACTGATATTTTAAGCCGGTACAAACGAATGAAAGGTTTTAATGTGCTTCACCCAATGGGTTACGATGCTTTTGGTCTGCCTGCTGAACAGTATGCCATTCAAACCGGAACACATCCGGCAATTACAACTCAAAAAAACTGTGATAATTTCCGCCGGCAGATTAAGGCAATTGGTTTAAGTTACGATTGGGACGAGAAATAAATACTACAGATCCCAAATATTTTAAATGGACTCAGTGGATTTTCAAACAGCTATACAATACCTGGTTTGATGATGAATTGCAGAAAGGAAGGCCGATTTCTGAATTGGTGATTCCTGAAGAAATTAAAAGCGAAGGTGAGTGAAGCCAGTTAAAAAATATATTGACAAAAAACGATTGGCTTATTACGATAATGCACAGGTTTGGTGGTGTGAATCGTGTAAAACGGTTTGTGCCAACGAAGAGGTTTTAGCGGATGGATCGCACGAAAAATGTGGAAATAAGGTAATTCGAAAAAACCTGAAACAGTGGCTGCTTCGAATTCCGCATTATGCTGAAAGGTTATTAGCAGGACTTGAAAATATTGACTGGCCGGCAGGTGTAAAAGATATGCAGCGAAACTGGATTGGAAAATCAACTGGCGCAGAAGTGGATTTTGAAGTGGATGGACTGGATGAAAAACTTGCGGGTTTACACCACTCGCCCTGATACTTTGTTTGGTGCAACTTATATGGTAATTGCGCCTGAGCATCCAATGGTTGATGAAATTGTAACAACTAGATAAAAAGGCTGAAGTTGATGCCTATTTAAAAGCAGCAGCGTTAAAATCAGATCTGGACAGAACTGATCTGGCAAAAGTGAAAACCGGTGTTTTTACAGGTCGATATGCCATCAATCCGGTAAATAATCAACCAATCCCAATTTGGGTAGCCGATTATGTTTTAATGGGATACGGAACCGGAGCGATTATGGCTGTTCCGGCGCATGATACCCGCGACTTTGAATTCGCAAAAACATTTGAAATTCCTGTGATTTGTATTCTTGATCCTGAATCGGCAGAAAATCGTGATCAAGTTTTAAAAGGTGATGCCTGCTGGACAGAGGATGGCAAATACATTAATTCAGCCAGCGAAGAAACCGGACTTGATATTAACGGATTGAATAAAGCGGCCGGAATTCAAAAAACGGTTGAATGGTTGGAAGCAAAAGGAATTGGAAAGGCAACTGTAAATTATAAATTGCGCGACTGGTTATTCAGCCGTCAGAGATATTGGGGCGAACCATTTCCGGTTATTCACTGGGAAGATGGTGAAGTTACATTGATAGAAGATGAAAATCTGCCTTTACAATTGCCACTATTGGAAGAATATAAACCAAGCGAAACAGGCGAATCTCCTTTGGCAAATGCAACAGATTGGTTAAACGTTACCGATAAAAACGGAAGAAAAGGCCGCCGCGAAACCAATACAATGCCACAATGGGCAGGTTCGTGCTGGTACTATTTGCGTTATATCGATCCAAATAATGAAGAAAACATTTTCGATGTAAAAAAGGAGCAATACTGGATGCCGGTTGATTTATATATTGGCGGGGCAGAACATGCTGTTTTGCATTTATTGTATTCACGTTTCTGGCATAAAGTATTGTTTGATTTGGGCATTGTTTCTACCGATGAACCGTTTCAAAAGCTTTTTAACCAGGGAATGATTTTGGCATTTGCTTACGAAACAAAAACAGGTGCTAAAGTTGCGTCCGATTTGGTGGAAGAAAGAAATGGAAAATATTTTCATACTGAAACCGGGGAGGAGTTAAAGCAGATTGTTGCCAAAATGTCGAAATCACTGAAAAATGTGATTAACCCTGATGATGTAATTTCAAATTATGGAGCCGATTCACTTCGGTTATACGAGATGTTTATGGGGCCGCTTGATGAGACGAAAACCTTGGGCAGAGAACGGTGTTAAAGGGGTATTCAATTTTTTAAACAGAGCACATCGATTTTTTGCTGACTTGAATAATATTACCGATGGGGAGGAAGACAAAGAGGTTGCAAAATTGTTGCATCAAACCATTGAGAAAGTGGGATCGGATATTGAAAATCTGAAATTTAATACAGGAATTTCAGCGTTGATGGTGTTTAATAATCTGGCGATTAAAAAAGGAAAAGTGACAAAAGCAACAGCTAAAATATTTGCAAAAATATTGTCGCCGTATGCACCGCACCTTGGGGAAGAATTGTGGCAGTTATATGGAAATAAAGAAACGCTGGCTTACGAACCATGGCCGGAAGTGGACAAAAGTCTTTTACAGGAAGATTCCATTGAATACCCGGTTTCGTTTAATGGCAAAATGCGGTTTTTGATTGAACTTCCGGTTGATACTGCTCAACCTGATGCTGAAAAAGCAGTACTTGCAGACGAGCGTTCTCAAAAATGGCTGGATGGAAAAACGGTTCGGAAATTTATTTTTGTTCCGAAGAAGATAATAAATGTGGTTGTTGGATAGTTTTCTAAGATATAATGGGAAATTGAAAGAGCTTTGTTTTTTTGAGGTCGTTGGAATTTAATGGAATCGAAACGTAAAAGCGGTAAAAATTTCAAGAATATTTTACCGCTTTTTTTAGTAGTTAAACGAATCTTTTTCGCAACAACAATATAGTTAAAAAACAAATGTTACTCCAACTGTTGCACCAGAAAATGCTGATCCACCACCTAATTCAGCATTAATTGCAAGATTGTCATTAATAAAATACCTGGCACCTGCGTGGCCACTAATATTTGGTCTGCCGGATCCAGAGTAGGGGTATGTATAACCTGATTTTGATGAGCCTTTAAAAAAATAAAAACCTGCTGAAACTCCTGCGTAAAAGTCCCATTCATCAGGAGCATCAAAAATTTCATTGAGGTGATAACTACCTCTGGCAGATATACCATAATACGTATATGTCCAATAGGTGTATGACTTTGATTGATACGATAAGTCACCACCAACGGTAATATTATCGGCAACTGCTTGTTCATAACGCAAAAAAATCGGGATACCCCAACCGGAAGCCCCAACTCCAACGGTTACTAATTTTGCATCTTCAGAAAACGGATTGTACTGAGCGTAACTGCTCACAGAAAACGTCAGAAACACAATAAATGCTGCAATAAAAATTTTGTTTTTCATAATTTTTAAATTTAAATTATATGTTAAGATTTATTTTAATTGTCTGAACAGTAAGCCGATAGTGTTTAATAGCCTCACTAATTAGTCTTGCATCCTCAATGTTTTGAGCTTTTAAATCAAAATTACATAGCGCTTTAAAATTTTCATCAACAGAAAAAGTTCTTTGCCTGGAAGCATTCAACTCTACTTTGTATTCATTCAAATCCGACAAGTTACATTCGTACTCTTCCTCTTCCTGTTTATCGGAATTTAAAATTTTAAAAGAAACAATGAATGATCCGTTTTTTTCCTGAAAAGTTTGTTTGTAAACAACATCTTTAATCGTAACATCAACAATATTTTGATGAAGCAAACCAAATGTATCATATGATTTCTGTGCTATGCAACAGGATATAAATAATGTAAAATTTATTATAAAGTAAATGCTTAGAAATTTTGTAAGTTTTCGGTTCATTTTTTTCCGATCAGTATATTTTATAACAGAAACAAAGCATAATAAACTTTGTTTTTCAATCTTATTTATAACTAAATAATAAAAGATATAATTTACTGATATTATTGCACAATGGCAAGATGAGGATATAACTTTATTTAATTATTTAACAAAAACCTGATATAGCTCACAAATAATACAACAAACAGTTTATTCTTTTGCGCCGGTTTTTAAAATGAGTACATAAATGGTTTTAATTTCATGGTTTATGAAACAGAAATTTGCAAGAGTAATCAATGATTATGTAATCATTACATTTGGATTGCTTTTGTTTGTAACAGGTTGGGTTTTGTTCCTTATTCCTGCCGAAATCACGGGAGGTGGGGTAAGTGGTGTTGCCGCTGTGGTTTACTTTGCCACTAAAATTCCGGTCAGCGTAACTTTTCTTGCCGTTAACGTAGTTCTGGTTTTAATTGCCATTAAAGTTTTAGGTGCCAGTTTTGGAGTTAAAACAATTTACAGCATTATTGTTTTAACCGTTTTCTTTGCCGTTTTTCAGAATATTCTAAAAAAACCATTGGTTGACGATACTTTTTTGTCTGCCATTTTAGGGGGCATGTCGGGTGGAATTGGATTAGGAATCGTTTTTTCGCGTGGTGGAAGTACCGGTGGAACCGATATTTTTGCCATGATTATTAATAAGTACCGGAATATTAGTCCGGGGCGAATAATACTTTTGTGCGACGTTGTAATTATTGCCTCATCGTATTTCATTTTTCAATCGCCGGCAAAACTGGTTTATGGTTATGTTTCCATGTGGGTGGTATCTTATTCGCTCGACTCATTTTTAAGCGGGGCAAATCGTTCAGCGCAAATGTTTATAATTTCAAAAAAATACGAACAGATTGCTGATTTTATTAATCTTGAGGCAACCCGTGGTGTCACAATTTTAGAAGGAACCGGATGGTACACCAAAGAAAATACAAAGGTGATTATGTCAGTAGTTAGAAAAAAAGAGACAAGCGCCATCTTCAGAAAAATAAAAGAAATCGACCCTGAAGCATTTATTTCAATGGGAAGTGTGATGGGTGTTTACGGACAGGGATTTGAGAAAATAAAACTATAAACCAAACTTTATTCAATAGATTTTTGTAAGGAGCAAACTATCATTATTTTTGTTTCTGAAAATTCAAACAACAATTTTTACTTTTTGAGGTTTTTTAAATAGAAACAGAGGATAAGGAGATGGAGCGAATTATTAAAACCTGCAGGGTATTTTTCATTTTTGTTTTTGTACTGATTGGGATGGTGGCATGTGTGAGATCAACAAAAGATCAGGTTGATGAAGTTGAAACAGTCGAGGAAGAACTTCCGATACCAACACTTGCATACGGAATACCTGTCGATTCTTTTTTAATTGAAACTGGAAAAGTTAAAAGTAATCAATATCTCAGCCAGATATTAAATGCAAAAGGTGTTAGTATGGGAGACATTGACCGGATTGCAAAAAATTCAAAAACACTTTTTGATGTCCGCCGAATTCAAAGTGGAAAGAATTATTCCTTCTTTTTGACGCCGGATTCAATGCAACAACCAAAATATTTTATTTATGAAGATTCACCGGTTGAATATTTCGTTTATGAATTGTTTGACAGTTTAAAAGTTTACCGGGGTGAAAAAGATATTGAAACCAGGCAACGTATTGCCGAAGGAACAATTGAGTCCTCATTATGGAACACAATGGTTGACAATGGACTTGACCCAATGCTGGCGCTTGAATTGAATGATATTTACCAATGGACAATTGATTTCTTTGCTGTTCAAAAAGGTGACCGGTTCAGAGTGGTTTTTGATGAAAGGTATGTTGATTCTACTTATGTAGGAATAGGAGATATTTATGCAGCAGAATTTGATTCATATAATGAGCCTGTTTATGCTTTCAGGTTTGCCCAGAATGATTCTGTTGGATATTACGATGAGAACGGACAGAACCTTCAAAAACAATTTTTAAAGGCACCGTTAAAGTTTTCCCGTATAAGTTCACGATTTTCAAATGGCCGGATGCATCCGGTTTTGCGCATTGTTCGGGCGCATCACGGTGTGGATTATGCTGCGCCAAAAGGTACACCGGTTATGAGCATTGGCGACGGAATAGTAACAGCTAAAGCATACCAGGCAAATGGAGGCGGGAATTACGTAAAAATTAAACATAACTCAGTTTATTCAACCACATACATGCACCTTTCTGGTTATCCTAAAGGAATAGCGCCCGGTGTTCGTGTAAGGCAGGGACAGGTAGTTGGATATGTAGGATCAACAGGTTTGGCAACAGGCCCTCATCTCGATTTCAGGGTGTATAAAAACGGTACGGCAGTTGATCCGTTGAAAATAAAATCGCCACCTGCTGATCCGGTTAAACCTGAGAACATGTTGCGTTATGTGGCATGGAAAGATTCGCTTCTTAATGAATTGAACAGAATTTCCCTCGATTCTGAAATGATTGCAAATATTCAGTAGAAAGGCAAACTGAAAAGCCCACTTCGAAAAGTTTCAGTTGGCATTACAACACAAAAGCACAAAATTTCACCAAATCCTTTACGGTTGAATTTCAGCGTTTTGTGAGTCTTCGTGATTTTGTAGCATATTTTTCAGAGGGCTCAACTGGATAAATTCAAAAATTTCCTGAAAATTACAGATCAACAAAAAAATCCATGCATGAAATTTTGTTAACTGTAAATCCAGTAAATGATTAGCAACGTGAGAATTAAGATGCTAATCATTATTGCAATTGCGTTTCCTTTTCGGGATTGATCTTTTGTTTTTGCCATAAACTGTAGTTTTAATTATGACGTGTTTTTAAGAGCAGGTAACCTAAAAATAAAGTATTTATTTTAATATGAGCCGGGTGCTGAATGTCAGATTTTTTTCCATTTCAATAACTCACCGTTTGAGTTTAAGAACAGAAGCGTTCGGTTAAGTTTTTTGTCGCGAACAATAATTTCGTAAGATAATTCGCCGTCTCTGTGAATTTCAATTGCATTCATTATCTCTCCGTGTACATCTTCCGATGACAAAACTTGTTCAGGTAATCCGGTAGTGTTCAGGTTAATTTTATATTCTATAATACCTTTAGTTTCCGATATTTTTGCAATGTGTTCAATTTCGTTCAAGTAAAAGATCGACTTCAAATAAACCGTCTTTATATTCCCATTCAATGTTAATGGCATCCGGAAATTTAGCATTCAGAAACTTTAATCACCGATCCGGGAATTGTTTTTGGTGCGGTAGTAAATATTTTTTTAAAGAAGTTATTCATCGTTTTCGTTCAATATCGTTTTTTACAATAAATTTTATTTCATGCATTTTTGACGTTGGTATATGGTACAAGTAACATCTAAAATCTTCCATTTTCAAATTTTTCGAAATAAAGATAAATAACCCTCGACCTGGCTCTTTTCAAACGCATTTTAACGGCGTCTTCACTAATTGACAAACTTGTTGCTATATCTTTCAATGAGAGCATATCATGGTATTTCATTAAAAGAATTGCCTTTTCTTCAGGGTGAATTAATTCGAAAATCTGCATCAGGTTCTCATAATTAATTTCCGACATGTCAGCATCCGTTTCATCAATAATTTCCGGAATTTCGTTTTCGTGGTTCCAGTTGGGATAATGCAGTTGTTTTTTCTTCCGCAGAAAATCAATAATTGTGTTGTAAGAAATTGAATACAGCCACGAAGAAAAAGACGATCTTCCCTCGAATCCACTCAATTTCTCATAAACTTTACTAAAAATATCGTTGGCAAATTCTTCTGCCTGCGCCCTGTTTTTTAAAAAGCTGTAACATTTATCTTTTACCCGGTTAAAATACCGATTGTAGATAATCTCAAAAAGTTCAGATTTATGTTCATGAATAATTTCATGAATAATTTGTTCGTCAGTTAAATTGTTGAATGCGAAACCTTTCATAAAGAAAACACAAACAATTTGGTTAAATTCTGGTCGAAATTACATTTTTTTTTCATGCAGTTAGTTACTTCAATAAATATGTCCGTCAAAATAAGTGAATGATTTACAATAAGAGTTATTCCGCATCATTCACGAAAAGTAAAAGTTGAAATTATAAATGGTTAGAAAATTATGAAAAAGCATTTTGTTTTTATGGCTGTTATTTCAGCCGTTGTGTTATTAAGTAGTTGTGCTAAAGTTCCACAGGCAGAAATTGATGCAGCAAAAGCATCGCTGGAACAGGCAAAAGCAGCTCAAGCCGATGTTTATCTTGAACCGGAGTATTTGGCATTACAGGACTCACTGAATGCAGCCAATGCAGTTATTGAAGAGCAAAAATCAAAAATGTTTGGTAATTACAAAGAAGCAAAAGAAAAACTGGCAAATGTATCTGATCAGGCAACCGAATTGGCATCGAAGGCTGAGGTGAAAAAAGAAGAAGTGAAAAATGAAGTTTTTACAGCTCAGGCAGAGATTGCACAGTTTATGACAGAAAACAACCAATGGGTTGAAATTGCCCCAAAAGGGAAGGAGGGCAAAGAAGCCATTGAAGCAATTAAAAGTGACCTTTCATCAATAAACACTTCGGTTGAAGAAGTTAATACATTGATGGCAAACGACCAGATTATGGCAGCGCAAACAAAAGCCAATGCTGCTAAACTAAAGGCTACCGAAATTAATACCGAACTAAAAACGGTAATGGAAAAATACGCAAAAAAGTAAGTAGAAAATAAAGTTGTTTATCAAATGTGAGAAGATGCCGGAGCAAGGTTAAAAAGCTCCGGCATTTTAATTGTTTGGGATGAAAAGAAAAAAAATCATTAAATGGATATTAATTGTTGTACTGGCTATTTTTGTTGGTTCTGCAGGTTTTTCGCTGTATAAAATAGCCACCGAAGAGTTACCGGTTAATGAAATTAACGAAGCACGTGAATCGCTGGCCCGGGCAAAAAATAACGACGCATCGAAATATGCAAACAAAAAGTTAATAGAAGCTGAAAATATCTATAACGAAGCGATGTCAGAATGGGCCCTTCAAAATGAACGGTTTTTCTGGTATCGCGATTTTTCAGGAACAAGAGAATTGGCAGCCAGGTCGTTGGAAATAAGTTCTGATGCAAAACAACAATCGGTAGTTGAAAAGAAAAAAATAGATCAACAATTAAAATCAGGCTTTAAAGAAGCAGAGAAAACAATTGAAAAATTTGAGTTACTGTTTAAAGGTCTTCCGCTTGATAGAGAAACTTTTGATCTTTTCAACAAGGGTAAAATGGAGTATTTAGAAGCCAAAAACGAACTCAAAAAAAATAATCTGGTAAACGCAGCACAATTAGTAGTAAGCGCTGACAGTAAACTTAAAAAAGCAGAAAAAGCAGCACAAAATAAAGTTGAAAAATTCTATAAAGATTATCCTGATTGGATTAAAAATGCAAAACATGCTGATCAACTTTCAAAGAGAGGGCAGACTGTGATTTTAGTAAATAAAATGAAAGCAAAATGTTCGGTACTAAAATCAGGAAAAGTAGTAAAGGCTTTTGATGCCGAATTGGGCTCTAACTGGATGGGCGATAAAGTTATGAAAGGCGATAGGTCAACTCCTGAAGGAGTTTATAAAATAACAGAGAAAAAAAAAGGGGTGAAGACAAAATATTATAAAGCGCTTTTACTCAACTATCCTAATAAAGAAGACGAAAATCGCTTTGATAAATTGAAAAGAAACGGTTCAATACCACAATCGGCACAAATTGGTGGTTTAATTGAAATTCATGGTGACGGGGGAAAGGGAATTCACTGGACCGACGGATGTATTGCATTGAAAAATAAGGATATGGATCAGTTGTATGATTTATGTTCAAACGGAACTGAGGTAGTTATTATTGGATCGGATAAAACATTGCAGGAATATTTGGCAAAATGAATTCAAGTCTGGGAAAATTTAAATGGTATTTATTAATCCTTGTTATTTTTTTGGGGATGGTTCTGTTTGCTATTGGCAATCAGTTTTTGATTCCGGCAATGGGCGAGAAATATTTCTACGCAAAAATAAATCAAATCAGGAGTGGTGATTCAATGCTTGTTTCCTCAATCGATATAACAAAATTGACCAAAGAAGTGGAATCGTTAAAACAGAAAAACGAACGTTTTACTCCCGGAAGCTCTTTCCTTATCATAAATACTTCCGATAATACTTTCAGGTTGTATAAAAGCAACCAGGTTATTCGGTCGGGTAAATGTTCA
Organism: uncultured Prolixibacteraceae bacterium; assembly: GCA_963849775.1. Taxonomy (GTDB): domain Bacteria; phylum Bacteroidota; class Bacteroidia; order Bacteroidales; family Prolixibacteraceae; genus Draconibacterium. The sequence goes on from CAWKIX010000024.1 coordinate 32,932, forward strand.
ACAGGTAGTTTTATTCAACTTGAAGTTGACAGTACCAAAAGTTACATTTTTGAAACTCCAAAAGGAGCGTTAACTGTAAAGGGGAAAATTACAAACCCGATTTGGAAAAAACCTGATTGGGCCTTTATTGAAGAGGGTTTGCCAGTTCCTCCTCCAAATCATCCTTCAAGATATGAACGAAATGTGTTAGGCGATTATGCGCTTAGTTTAGGTAACGGATATCTTATTCATGGCACGCTTTATCAGCGTTTGCTGGGAATGCCGGTTACGCATGGTTGTGTAAGACTAAATGATGAGGACCTCAAAGTTGTATATAGCACAATGGAGTTAGGATCAAAAGTTTTTATTTATTAAATCCGGATGAGTAAATTTTTTCATCGAAATAAGAAATTAATAATTGCCGCAATAATAAGTTGGGCTTTTCTACTATTGTTATTTATAGCGGTTTTAATAAGTAGAATTTCACAAGCGGACAGGTTTGTAAATCAATTGTCGAAAAATGCAGAAACAGAAATTCAATTAGCAGGTTGGGAAAACGATACGGTTCGTAATCTCTATAAAGAAAAATGGTGGTACGAACAGCAATTGTTGGTTGCGAAATCTGATTCATTTAGCTTGGGGATAAATTTATACGACAGCATTATTCAGGTTCAGTTAAAAGGAACTGTGCTGTTTCAGGCTAAATTATTAAAATATTCACCTGAACAATATTTCAGGAATTCAGATGAAAAGCTGTATCGAATGTTATTTGAAGAAACTTTGAGAATAGATAGCAGCATTGCAAATATTCCTAAAAAGCCAATAAAAAAAGTTATTGCACCAAAGGTTGGAGATGATGCAAAGGAAAATAAAACAGATTCTACAAAAGAAAATCTGTTAGTTTGGCATTTTTACACTGATAAAGAGATAGAAGTTCTAATTTGCGGTGTTCAGCAGGAAACTAATTCCGTTTCTATTACAATAACTGATAACCTGCAAAACTATCGAATGCAGGAAGGCTTGAGCAACCCTTTTATCCCCAAAAAATCAATACCTGTTTTTTTGTGGCTTAATGATCAGGATGCAAAATCAATTTACCGTGCTTTGCCTGATAATGCTAAAGTTATTTTCAGGGACTAAAGATGTTGTTTCTGAAATTTCCGCAAATAAATGAACTGCTTTCATCAAAACAAACTTAATGTTTAAGATAAAATAAAGTAGAGGTTAAGTTTAAGTTCTTCTTCATAAAATTTAAAAAAACCGCCATTCATTAATCAGATTGTATTTTTTTTTACTTTTATAAAATCAAATCTTTAAATCAATATCTAAATGGACCAAAAAAATTCATTGCTTATTTATGTTGTAGAGGATAATAAAATTTATAACAGAATGGTTTGTGAATATTTGAAAAACGAAAAATATTCCAATTTTAAATCATTTGAATCCGGGAAAGATTGTATAAAATCTGTAAAAGATGGCGAAAAACCGGATATTATTATTCAGGATTATGCTTTGCAGGATATTACAGGAATTGATGTTTTAAAGGCAGTTAAGAAAGAAAATAAAAATACCGAATTTGTTTTTCTAACAGCCAATGAGAACATGGAAGTTGCAATAAATTCAATTAAATACGGGGCGTTTGATTACATTGTTAAAGACAATGATATTGCGCTTAAAAAGGTTGTTTATAACATAAACAAGATTTCGAAAATGATTTTTCTAAGAAGAAGAAACAAAACGATCAACATGTTCATGATTATTACCATATCGGTTTTGGCAATTATTGTTTTGGTAGGATTTTTACAAATTGCATTTAAAATTTTCGGTGAGTTTTAAATAGGTACGAACATTAAATATGTCTGGAACGGCTACTATTTTTTTAGTGGCCGTTTTATTTTTTGTTAAGTGAAGAACGTGTATCTTTTATCATCTGTAAATGATCATAACCGCTGATAATATTTTTGTAATTTTGTTCGAAACAGTTCTGAAATGAAACTTTTTACAACAAAGCAAATAGCCCATATAGATAAATTTACCATAGAAAACGAGCCAATTTCCGATATTGATTTAATGGAGCGGGCCGCATTGCAAATTACCCATTGGATTGTGAAGCGGTACTCTTCGGTACAAAAAATGCTAATTTTTGCCGGACCCGGAAATAATGGGGGAGATGCACTTGCAATTGCACGTCAACTTGCTGATTTTGATTACCAATGTGAAGTTTATCTGCTTGATTTAGGAAAAGAACTTAAAGGTTCGCCGCAAGAAAACTGGAAACGGTTGGAGGAACAGAGAAAAGTAAAATTGATTCGTATAAAAAAAGAAGATGATTTTCCAAAAACTGAAATGAGCGATATTATTATTGACGGGTTATTTGGTTCAGGTCTGAGTCGTCCATTGGAAGGTTTACCAGCAAAGATTATCGGGAAAATAAATCAACTTAACAATCAAGTTATTGCAATTGATGTTCCGTCAGGATTGATGGGCGAGGATAATACATCAAATATTCCGGACAATATTATTAAAGCTGATTATACACTTACTTTTCAATTCCCCAAGATCAGTTTTTTATTTGTTGAAAATGAAATTTATACTGGGAAATGGGAAGTTTTGCCAATCGGACTTCACCCCGAAGGTATAAAAAACACACCATCTGATTTTCTTTTTATTGAACAACGTGACATTGATAATTTTATGCCTCCGCGAACAAAATTTTCGCATAAAGGAAATTTTGGGCATGCCCTGTTAATTGCCGGCAGTTACGGAAAAATTGGGGCGGCAGTTTTGGCTTCCCGGTCGTGTCTCCGTTCAGGCGTTGGTTTATTAACCACACATATTCCGCGACTCGGATATTCTGTTTTGCAAACAGCAATTCCTGAGGCAATGGCAAGTATCGACCAACATGATTCTATGTTTACTCAGTTTCCCGATCTTCAATCATTTACGGCTGTTGGAATAGGCCCGGGACTGGATAAAAAGCAAAACTCAAAAAAAGCATTTTGCGAATTGCTTGATAAAATTAATGTTCCGTTAGTTATTGATGCCGACGGGTTGAATATTCTCGCGGAAAATAAAGACTGGCTGGAAAAACTTCCCGAAAATACTGTTCTTACCCCGCACCCTGGCGAATTTAAAAGGTTAACAGGTGATACAGAAAATTCATTCATAAGATTGAAAAAACAAATTGAGTTTTCTAAAAAGTACCAAGTTATTTTGATTGTTAAAGGAGCATTTACGAGCATAACAACGCCTTCAGGAAAGATCTTTTTTAATTCAACGGGTAATCCAGGAATGGCAACTGCCGGTAGCGGAGATGTTTTAACAGGAATTATTCTTGGATTGCTTTCGCAGGGAATGAAGCCTGATGATGCTGCTGTTTTTGGCGTTTTTGTGCATGGACTTGCCGGGGATTTGGCAGCCATTCAAAATTCTGAAATAGCAATGATAGCTGGTGATATCATTCAATATTTAGGACAAGCTTTTCTAAAAATTAATTCATCATCAACAAAATAATTTTCATACTTTTGAGTCTTTACATAAAGAATAAATAGCATGAGATACTTAGCAATTTTTATAGCCATTATATTTGTAATTCCTGTTTACGGGCAACGAAAAAAGAAAGACGACGAAACTTTGGACATGGTGCCTGCTTATGTTGAAGGTATTGTATATACGCTTCCACGAACAGTGGTAAGAGTAAATGTTTCAGCAAATAAGGAAACATTTACACCGGGGCCGTATGCCGAATATGCGGAACAAATGCTGGGGATTAAAAATGTCAGGAAAACTGCTCAGACGAACTGGATTATTGAAGACATTAATATTGAAACGTATGCCGAGGCTGATCCTGATCAGGTTCATAAATCGATGGGTGATACTATGTTTTCAATAAGTTTAACAGAGGACGGTTGTATTGCTGGAATAAATACCAATGCAACACAAGAAACATCAGGAAAAATAAAAACCAACCATGTTGGACAAAAAAATACGTTTGACAAGGGGAGCAAATTTTCATATTTTACTGATACTCCATTTTTTGCACCTGGTGATTCAACAAATAATTTCAGGCCAATGCGGGTAAGCGCTGAAACAAAAATGGCAGAAGCTGTTAAACGAGTGTTAGACAGTCGCCGGTTTCAGTATGATATTGCCTCGGGAATGATGGATGAATTTCATCCTGACGGTGATGCATACAAAGTTAGTCTGAAAGAGCTGAAACAAATGGAAGAAGACTATACAAGTTTATTTGTTGGTAAATCAGAATATCAAAAAGGAACTTTTAGCTTTGATTATGTTCCCGGAAAGACACCGGGTAAAGCCGAGGTATTATTTCGCATTTCTGATGAAAACGGAATTGTTCCTTCTACCGATCTTTCAGGCAAACCAGTTATGATTGAATTTGAAACCGATAAAAACCTGGTTCAGAAATATGCAGATGGAGCAAAATCAGAAAACCCGAATGCAGGTGAAAGTGGCGTTTATTATCGAATGCCGGGACAGGCAACCATTAAAATTATAAACGACTTAAATGTAATAGCAACAGCCAGGGCAACAATTGCACAGTTTGGCGAAATTGCTTCGTTACCTGAAGATCTTTTATACAACGATTTTGCTATTCAATTTCATCCTGAAACAGGGGCTATTAAAGCGATAGTGAAAAAATAGTTGATGTAATTAAAAAAGAAAAAACGTATTAAAAATTGCTCTAATAGTTTGCAATCAATGATTCGTAAGGGATTTTAAGTTTGTCGTGTAGTTTACGAATCATGTTAATATTCAATTTTCTTTTTTTGTTTAAAATCTTAGAAACTCAGCTCTTGTATCCAATAATTTCTGCTAAATCTTTTTGATTCATGTCCATCTGTTCCATTCGGTAAAGAATGGCTTCAATCGGGTTTGGTGCATTTTTGAAAAACCAGGCTTCACTTTATATAGTTTAAAAATAATGTTTATTTAATTCCGTGCATCATTCTTTTCAACCAAGGTGATAGAATTAGTAAAATAACTGCAATAATTGCCGACTGAACTGCAATGAGCCAAAAAACCTGGATTTCCATTCCCATAGCATCCTGCAACCGGATAGAAATAGCTTTCATTTGAGAGGCAACAAAATTACCTGCTGCAAAAGAACCCATCCAAACACCCATCATAGTTGATACCAGTTTTGCCGGTGATAGTTTTGTAACCATTGAAAGCCCAATGGGTGAAAGACAAAGTTCACCCCAGGTGTGCAATAAATAAACCATTGCCAGCCACATCGGACTTACTAACCTTATTTGTTCGCCTGAAGTTGATCTTGAAAATGCAAAAGCCATTATAACAAAGCCGAGCGCCAATAATGTCATTCCCCATGCAAATTTCACAGGCGTATTTGGGTTTAATCCTTTTTTATCAAGTTTTACCCATAGAATACTGAAAATAGGGGCAAATGCTACGATGAATAAAGCATTAATACTTTGAAACCAACTGGCAGGAATTTCCCAGTTGCCAATTAAACGTTGGGTATTATCTCTTGCAAAAACATTAAATGTTGTTCCGGCCTGTTCAAATCCACTCCAAAAGAATATATTGAATAGTGCGAGTACCAAAATAACACCAACTCTCGACCATTCGGTTTTACCAGTTGTTCCTTTAAAAATGCTTGTAACCAGGTATAATGTAGCGCCAATCGCTAAAACATAAATGATTGTTTTACTTACAGCCGATGGCATTGAACTCCACCCAATAATAATTCCAAAAATCAAGGCAACAACTCCAATGACTATTGCAACAATGCTAAACCAATCCTGAATTACCAGTCGTACCCTTTCAGCTTTTACTTTGGGTGGCATCCCGATATTACCGAGCGTGTGACTGCGAGCAAGAAACCATATTGTTCCTATCACCATTCCTATACCGGCAGCCAAAAATCCATATTGCCATGCAACTTGTTCTCCCAGTTTTCCGGCAACCAGCGGCGAAAAGAAAGCTCCAATATTTATTCCCATATAAAAAATGGTAAAGCCACCATCTTTACGTGGATCGTTATTGTCGTACAATTCACCAACCATTGTAGAAATGTTGGGTTTAAAGAAGCCGTTTCCGGCGATCAGAATTCCCAGTCCGGCGAAGAAAATTGTTTTTCTGAGGTCCATATCAGCACCTGATTCAGCCATCCAGGCACTTGCAGATAACAGAAACTGGCCAACTGCCATTGTTAATCCGCCAATATAGATTGATTTTCGTTGTCCAAAGAATTTATCGGCAAGCATGCCTCCAATAATTGGAGTTACATAAACCATACCGGTGAATATTCCATAAATAGTAAATGCATCCAGTTCCGCCATTTCAAAACCACCAGAAGCAAAAGTAGCAGTTAAAAAGAGTACCAAAAGTGCCCTCATTCCATAGTAGCTAAACCGCTCCCACATTTCGCTGGCGAACAATGTTGAAAGTGCAATTGGATGTCCAAAGAAAGCCTTGTTATTATCCATACTTAATTTATTGAATCGTTTAGAATTTTAGAATGTGCTAAAATATTAATAATCTCGATAAGATTAACTGGTAATTTGTCAACTTTTAAATTCTGGCTAAATTTAGAACATTTGAAAATAAGCAAATGTTATTTCCATAGAATATGTCATTTTAATTAATGTCGGAAATTAGTACTGTTGCTTTTTATAAATTATAATAACAAATGAAAAAAGAAATTACAGAATTAGAACCAAAACCCTTGTGGAATATCTTTTATGAAATGACTCAAATTCCCCGTCCTTCTTATCATGAAGAAAAAATTCAGGAGTGGGCTTTCAATTTTGGAAAGAATCTGGGATTGGAAACCATTAAAGATGAAGCTGGAAATGTAATTATTCAGAAACCTGCAACTCCCGGAATGGAAAATAAAAAAGGTGTTATTCTCCAGGGACACCTCGATATGGTTCCTCAAAAGAATAGTGATAAACAGCACGATTTTGAAAATGACCCGATTGAGGCGTTTGTTGATGGCGATTGGGTAACAGCAAATGGTACAACTTTGGGTGCCGACAATGGAATTGGCGTTTCATCTGCATTGGCTGTTTTAAGTTCAGATAAAGTAAAACACGGCCCACTGGAAGTTCTTTTAACTGCTACCGAAGAAACCGGAATGGATGGCGCAATGGGATTAAAACCGGGCATTTTAAACGGAGATATTTTAATCAATACTGATACTGAAGAAGAAGGTACATTTAGTGTTGGATGCGCCGGCGGAATTAATGTCTCAGCAATTTTTCGCAACAAACAAAAAAAGGTGAAAAAGAAATCTTCCGCGTTTAAACTGAATGTAACCGGATTGAAAGGCGGACATTCGGGTGTTGATATCCATTTAGGAAGGGGAAATGCCAACAAGGTATTTTTCAGAATTCTGAAAGAAGCGGCTGAAAAATTAGGAGTAAAACTAGCAGAAATTGATGGTGGTAGTTTGCGCAATGCAATTCCGCGCGAGGCATTTGGATTGTTGATTGTAAAAACAAAAAAGGCGGACGACCTTATTGCTTTAATTGCTGAATTAAGAGAAACAATAATTGCAGAATTAGTAAATGTAGAGCCTGACCTTTCTATTAAACTAGAACAGGTTGAAGTTCCAAAAACCAGAATGACAGGTGCTTTACAAAAGAGATTAACGGCTGCTGTTTGGGCTGCACCAAACGATGTTATCCGCATGAGCGATTCAATGACAGGAACGGTTGAAACTTCATCAAACCTGGCCATTGTAAAATCGGGTAAAAATTCGGTTGAAATCCGTTGCCTGGTTCGCAGCTTTTCTGAAACAGCAAAAATGGCTTTAGTGTCGCGACTGGAATCGTTATTTAAACTTGCAGGGGCAAAAGTTGAAATGGATGGAAGTTATCCGGGTTGGAATCCGAATGTTAATTCTGAAATTCTCGAAATTATGCAAAAACATTATGGAAAAAGGTTCAGAAAAAAACCTGTATTATTGGCCATGCATGCCGGATTGGAATGTGGAATTTTAGGTGCAACCTATCCAAATTGGGATATGATTTCAATTGGACCAACCATTAAATACCCGCACTCTCCTGATGAAAAAGTAAATATTAAAACCGTACAAAAATACTGGGATTTTCTTGTGATAACACTTGAAAATATTCCTGAAAAGTAATAGGGAGATGGCGATTTCCAATCACCGTTAATTAATGCGATTGAAAATCGCGTCACCCGAAAAGAAGCCATGCCATCAGCTGACGGATGGCTTCTTTTATTTCTCCTCCCCAAGGGGAGGTCGGCCCGCCTGGACTGACTTTGTCGGTCAGGGACGGGCACAATAATTTCAAACTTCCCTGATTATCATTGGACGAAAAAGAGTTTGAAAAACCATCATTAATTCAGCTTTTGAAGTGGGTGGAAAAAGATGCTAAAAATTTAAACGCAGCTTATCGTTTTTTTCTTTTTATGCTGAGTTTTGATGCATTGTTTGGGAAAAACAGATTGGTCTATTTTATCATCCGATTGTTTTTGAAATTTTACAAACCACCCAAAGATTTACCGTGTAATTTATTATCAGCGTTAATTCTTGCCAAATTTTTAACCGGTAAAAGTTTGAAATATGAAACAGTAGCTTTGTTTCGTTATTTTGAAAAAGGAAAAGGATTTAAAGTGTTTGAAGAACAGGAAAATGCAGATATACTTTCAAAAGCAGTGGCACTTTTTACGCTTAAAAATGTTGGTGTTGATTTGCGTATGGTTGCACCGGATTGTATGGATTTAGTTCAGCAAAATTATGAAAACGGCGCTTTTTTATCCGGTGATGGAGATTCTTCCCGCGATTTGGAATATACTTTTTATGGATTGCTAACTTTGGGAGTTTTGGCGTAAATAATGAATAAAAAAAAAATTCAAAATAAACTAAATAAGGTTGGCCGATTTGTAGCTTCGGAAATAAATTCAGAAGGTTTTTGGGAAGGGCAGCTTTCATCAAGTGCGCTGGGGGTTGCGGTGGCAGTGGCAGCTTTGCATTTTGATGATGCAAAAAAAAATTTCAAAGAAATTCGAATGGGAATTGATTGGCTGCAAAAGAACATTAATGGCGATGGAAGTTATGGCGACACACCCGAAAGTCCGGGGAATGTGAGCACAAGTTTGCTGGTTTATGCTGCATTGAATTTGTACAAATCGAATAAATCGGTAAAGAAAACACAACATCAAAATTGCCGGTTATTTCAGTTCGCTGAATATTGATGTGCATTCTCCACAGGTTGCTGAATATATTTTGACGCATTACCAAAAAGATTACACATTTTCGGTGCCAATTCTTGCCATGTGCGGATTGTGCGGTGTGCCGGGAGAAGATGCGTTTAACCATATTCCGCAACTTGCCTTTTGAACTTTCATTACTGCCACGGCGGTTTTATCGATTGCTGAATTTAAGCGTGGTGAGTTATGCTATTCCTGCATTGGTGGCGGTTGGAATTGTTATTTTCAAAAAGAAAAAATCGAACCTGTTTTGGCGGGTTGTACGGAAATTTTCCATTAAAAAGGCAATGAGCATTTTGCACCGAATGTTGCCCGAAAGTGGTGGTTTTTTGGAAGCAATTCCACTTAACGGCTTTTGTTGCGTTGAGTTTGATTAATTCAGGTTTTGCTGAAACGGAAGTGGTAAAAAAAGGAATTCGGATTTTTGAAACGAACCCAACGCGAAGATGGTGGCTGGCCCATTGATGTTGATTTGTCAACCTGGGTAACTTCACTTTCTGTAAAAGCATATCGCGAAAATTTAAGCGGATTTCTTACAACCGACCAACAGGATAAAATTGCCGATCATTTTAAGTTAATTCAAAACGAACGCGTTCATCCCTTTAATGGCACAGGTCCGGGTGGTTGGGGCTGGACACATTTTTCAGGTTCAGTTCCAGATGGTGATGATACACCGGGCGCGATCTTAGCGTTGTTAAAACTTCAGCCAAAAGGAAGAGTGAAAAATGAAGTTTTAGCCGGAGCAAAATGGTTAAAGAAATTACGAAATAATGATGGCGGTTTCCCCACATTTTCAAGAGGTTGGGGGAAATTGCCGTTTGACCAGAGTTGTTCCGATTTAACCGGACATTGTTTGCTGGCTGTTTCAGCGGTTTTGGAAACGTTATGGCGATGAAATGAGGAATAAGGATGTTCGGATTTTGGAAACTATTTTTCACGGGGCATTAAAATATTTGGAGAAAAAACAAGCAGAGAATGGAAGCTGGTTGCCGTTGTGGTTTGGAAACCAGATGACACAATAATCACACAAATCCGGTTTACGGAACAGCAAAAGTGGTTACTTATTTGAAAGATGCACAAATTCATCAATGGCATTCCAATGATATAAAAAGTAAGCTGGAAAAACTGATTCATAAAGGAAATGATTTTCTTATTTCTGTTCAGAATAATGACGGAAGCTGGGGAGGTGATAAAAATATTCCCGGAACGATAGAAGAAACTGCGCTGGCTGTGTCTGCGTTGATTTCAGAAGAAAATTTAAAAATTTGTAATTCGGGATTAATCTGGCTGGAAAAATCTATTCAGGAAAACGGATATAAATCGGCGCCAATTGGATTATATTTTGCCTCGTTGTGGTACGACGAAAAATTGTACCCGGTAACTTCATATCTGGAAGCCTTGAGTCGAATGGAAGAACATTTACATACAAAATGATGTTTCCCTTTAAATGGTATCTATAAATTGAAACAGTTTGAACGATGAGAATACATTATTTACAGCATGTTGCGCACGAAGGATTAGGTTATATAGGCGAATGGGCAGAAAAGAATAATCATGAAGTTACTTCAACAAAACTATTTGAAGGAGAACCTTTTCCTGAAATGAGTGATTTTGATTTGTTGATGGTAATGGGCGGCCCAATGAGTGTGTTTGATGACGATAAAATTTCGTGGTTACAAGATGAGAAAAGCTTTGTAGTACATGCAATTGCCGATGGGAAAAAAGTTCTTGGTATTTGTTTGGGTGCACAATTGGTAGCTCATCTACTTGGAGCCAAAATAACAAAATCGCCGAGTACCGAAATTGGATGGTTTCCGGTTAAAAAAACAACACAGCATTCCATGTTTACGAATTTGCCTGATGAATTTACAGCTTTTCACTGGCACAGTGAAATGTTTGAGATTCCGGCTGGTGCTGAGCGTATTTTTGAAAGTGAAGGTTGTGAAAACCAAGGATTTATTTATTATGATGAAATTGTAGGTTTTCAGTTTCATTTTGAAACCACACCCGATTCGTTAGAGGAAATGCTGGCGAATGAAACCATTGAGGAGGCTGATGAAAAGTTTGTCCAGACTGCGGAAGAAATTCACTTAAAAAAGGAAAACACAAAAGCGATAAACAGATATTTAGCATCTATTTTAGAACATTTAACAACTGAAATGGTGTAAATAGAAAAAAAGAAATCCTATTTTACGAATGTGATTTCAGATGTCATTTCATTGATTCTGAAAATCTTTTTTTGGAAAAATTTGTTACAAATATTATGGAAAAATTTGAATCAGATAAATTTCAGCATCAACTGAATTCTGAATTCAGAAGGGTAGAAGAATTTTTGCACGAATTTGAAAGTGTTTTTGCCGGTGAATTGCAGAAAATCATTTTCAAAACATATTCGAACATTGAGTTGAATGAAAAAATACATGAAGCGGTGTTGGCTTATGCAAATGAAATTATTAACGTTGCTGAATCGGTTTGCGATAAGGATATGAATTATACTGAACTTCGATTAAAAGAGGAGTTGGATAATATGGCACGTGTTGTTGAAAATTATCCGCCAGAAAATCTTGATTGTGAATTTTTGCAAAAATCTCATCAGAACGCGAAAAAATTGATAGTAGATTTTTATCCGTATATTTTTGATTTATCAGCGAATGGATTCAGGCTGCTGGAAAAATACTGCCAAATGTACAATTGGAAATTTGTGGATATTTTCCAAACACAAAACACCTCAACACAATAATTTCAGGATTGGGAAATCATTTTAATTTTTTGAAAAGTTGAAATAGCTGTTATTCATTGCAGCTTATTTTACCTTTAGATTTCTACTTCCAACCCGTGAAAGGATATAAAGTATGATGTCGAATCAGGCTGAGAAAATAATAGTTACTGCATCAAACATTGATTTTAAGATAAACCACCGAATGCTTTTGTGTGCTATTGATTTTGAAATCAGAAGTAAGGAAACATTAATAATTACCGGCCCGTCAGGAAGTGGAAAAACAACTTTGGCTAAAATTATCGGGGGTGCATTAATTCCCACCAAAGGTGATATAATTTATTCGAATAATTTGAAAATTGAGATGGTTTTGCAGCAGGATCAATTTGTTTTGGCTTCTGGTTTACGAACAAGCTATTACGGGCAGCGATACGAAAATCCAAATCAGGAAGGAATTCCAACAGTAAGCGAATATATTCAAAAAGCTAGCAGAAATTTCCAAATAAATTGGCTGGATAAATGGTCAGATCAACTGGGAATTGAAAGTTTGTTGCAACGTAAATTATTATCGTTAAGTAATGGCGAACGCAAACGTGTTCAGTTGGCAGTAGCTTTGTTGAAATCGCCTGATTTACTCATTCTTGACCAACCTTTTGTTGGGTTGGACATTCAAACCAGAGAAAAACTTGGGTGCTGTTTTACAAAAACTAAAAAGTAGTGGAATAACCATTTATCATTATTTGTGACCCGGAACATATCCCGCATTTTGCGGATGTAGTTATTGAACTAAACAAAGGCTATATTGCCAAAAAAGTTTCTTTCAAAGATTATTCTTTTTCAGAGGAAAATAATGTGGAGATCAAATGATGCAAACAATTTATTTTCTAATGCTTTGGAAAGGCAAAAAGATAATTGTGAGTTTATCGTCAGAATGAAAGATGTGAACGTTACTTTGGGTGGAAAACAAATTCTTAACAACATTAACTGGGAAGTAAAATCCGGAGAAAAGTGGGTTTTAAAAGGACCGAACGGTGCAGGGAAAACAACACTTTTGAGTTTGATAACCGCTGATAATCCTCAAGGATATAATAATGACCTGGTGCTTTTCGACAGAAAACGTGGAAGCGGTGAAAGCATTTGGGATATCAAAAAGAAAATTGGTTTTGTTTCGCCTGAATTGCACCTTTACTTTTTACGGCAAAAAAGCATTTATCGTCCCGCAACAGGAACAGAAATGAGCTATAATTCATTAACCTTTTCTGATGTAATTTTATCAGGGTTAAATAATGAAATTGGTTTTAATACATCCTTATTCAGAAGTAAATTTGCGATTGGCAAAACAATGGCTTCGATTGTTGAAAATGGAGCACTTGAAAAGTCTCCTTTTCTCTATTCGTCATTGGGTGAACAACGAATTATTTTATTGGCGCGTGCTTTAATTAAAACCCCTGATCTTATTAATTCTTGATGAACCCTGCCAGGGACTTGACCCCTCACAAACCAGACGTTTCTTAAATTTATTGGACGTTATTTGTGAAAACAGTTGTACTACAATGATTTATGTAACACATCGGGCTGAAGAAATTCCTTCATGCGTTACTCACAGTTTGGAATTGGAAAATGGAGTGGTAATAAACAGCGGAAATTTTTTGTTACAATCCTAACTTTATCTAATTACTTCTATAAATATTGCCGGTAGGCAGGGGGAGGCCTTTACGAATTCGCAGTAAGAATTTTATCACCTTCAGTTGTGAGATAATTTTTAGCCAGGTTTGCAGTAAGACAAGAATGTACCGGAATAATTTCGACTAAATCTCCCACATGAAAAAGATCAAAATCGCGTTGGGTGACTTTTAAAATCCCATGTTCCTGGGAAAGACTGTGCACATAAGTAAGTGGTTCTAATAATGTCGGTTCACCATTATTGCGTATAACTATTCTACCGATACATCGGTTTTCCATTAATGTTAATTATCGATTCTTTGGAAAGATGAACAGCGCCTCCATAAATGACCACCTCATTTCGTGAAATGTGTTTTGCCACCACAGGAGCAACAAGGCGGACAGCGATATCATCAAAATTACATACGCCAAGATTCTGTTGCATTAAATCATAAAAAACAAAGTTTCCCGGTCTTATTTCGTCTACCCCATCAAAGTTATCGCAAATAGTGCATGAAGGCGTGTCTCCGATACTTACTTCCAAATCGTGATATTCATTTTTATAACGATTTTTCAAGGCTTTTAATTTAAAAATAGCATCAAAGTGACGTGTAAAAATTTCATTTGTCGATTTAGCGCTGATAATTATGTCCGGCATGAGAAAGAAATCCTTTGAACTTTAATTTTTTGCCTTCTGTTAAAGCATTTAATATGTATAGAATGGTTCCTGTTTCTGCAGCAGGAATTCCGGTTCGATTAAAACCGGTGTCAATTTTCAAATAAACACCAAGAGGTTTTGTAATTTTTTCCGCAAGAACCTGGGCCGCTTCCTTGTTCTCAATTAAAACATTCAGCTTAATTTTTCCAGCCAATTTATTAATTTCATTTATTTCAAGAATATTGACAGGAAAAGCAAGGGTAATATCATCCCAGCCATTGGAAGCAAAATAAGTAGCCATTTGGAGCGAGGAAACAGTGATGCTATTTACGCCGAAATTACGAAACCATTCACCAATTTCTGCCGACTGATGAGTTTTGAAATGAGGTCGGAATTGCAACCCATGCCTTTCTGCCTTTTGTGCCATTTTTTCAATGTTCCTAAGGCAAATTTCCTTGTCGATAACAAAAGTTGGTCGGTTTATCTCCTTCATTTTTTCTTTTAGTTAATTCTTTGTTTTTAACTTTTTTGAAAGTTCATCTCGTTTACCCATCAACTTTTTTGAAACACCTACCCTGTAAATGTGTGGGCTTATAAAACGTTTGTGTTCCTCGGGTAAAAGTGCAACGCGTTTTAATAAATAATCGTGTATTTCTTTTATTGATTTTGATGTTTTTTTTATTTCTCCACGAACCATAACAGGTTGTAATAAAGGCTCACTATTTGAACTTCTTATTATTGAATTTTTTTCAGGATGAACAGGATGATAAATTGGATTCAATTCCTGGATTTTTTCATCAGTACAAAAAATGCCATCGATGTTAAAATTTCCTGCATCATCAAAAAATCTGTGAACCTGTTTATTTCCCGGGAGCGTAGTTTTTTCTATATTCTCTGAAAGTTTCATTTTTGGCTGATGATTTATTTCAGCTAATTTATAAACTCCATCAAGAGCTGCATCGGGCTTGCCTGTAACCAGTTCGGTACCAATTCCAAAAATATCAATCGGCGCTTTTTGGTCTTGTAATAAACTTTTTACAACATGTTCGTTAAGTTGATTGCTGGCTATTATTTTTACTTCTTTTAATCCGGCCTCATCAAGCATTTGCCTGGCTTTTTTACTTAAGTATGCAAGGTCGCCGCTATCTAACCGAATCGCTTTTAACTTACCATTGTCATTTTTCAATTCTTGCGCTACTTTTATTGCATTTGGAACACCAGATTTAAGTGTGTTATAAGTATCAACAAGTAAAATAACATTATCCCGGTTTACTTTTGCATAAGCTCGAAATGCATCCAATTCATTGTCAAAACTCTGTATCCAACTATGGGCTATTGTTCCGGATACTGGGATATTATATAATTTACCTGCAAGTACATTCGAAGTTGAAACAGCACCACCAATACAAGCAGCTCTGCTGGCATAAATGGCGCCAAATCCTTGTGCCCGCCGAAGGCCGAAATCAGAAAAAATATTTCCACCGGCAACTAATTTTATTCTGAAATGCTTTGGTTGCAATCAGCGACTCGAAATTCAGAATATTCAATAACAGGCTCTCTATCAGCTGGGCTTCAATAATATTCCCTTCAACTTTAAGTATTGGTTCATTGGGGAAAATAATCTCACCTTCTTTTACGCTAAAAATGTTTCCTGTAAAACGAAAATCTTTTAAGTAATCCAAAAACTCAGGTTTAAAACCCTGTTTTGAAAGAAACTCAATATCGTCCTGGTCATAGCTAAATTGATCCAGTAATTCAAGAAAATCTGCTAATCCGGCAAAAACTGTAAAACCGCCTTGAAATGGATTCGTTCGGAAGAAATAATCAAAAGTTGCTGATTCCTCTTTTTTGTTACAAAAGAAATACCCCTGGGCCATTGCAAGCTCGTAAAAATCAGTGTAAAGTCCCATTTTTTGGGTTAAAAGCAACATATAATAACTACTAAATGATAGTGCTTAAAGATAAATAAGAATATGTTGGGATGAAAAAGTTCGATGATAATATTTTATCAAAATTCAAATAAAAAGCCGGCGAAATGAATCAACCGGCTTAAGATTTTATAAATAGTTTGATTTTTTTATTCTGAGGTGTCCTCTTCAAGAACATTAATATTTTGGTCAACCAAAATTCGCCCGCAGTATTCGCAAACAATAATTTTTTTACGGTTTGCAATGTCCATTTGCCGTTGTGGTGGTATTTTATTAAAACATCCGCCACAGGCATCGCGCTGAATGGTAACCACAGCCAACCCATTGCGTGCATTTTTACGAATACGTTTGAACGCAGTTAATAAGCGTGGTTCAATAAATGATTCAATTTTTTCTGATTTGGATTTTAATTTTTCCTCCTCAATTTTGGTTTCTTCTTTTATCTCTTCCAACTCATTCTTTTTTCTCTCCAAATCCTCTTCACGCTCTTTTAGCAACTCTTTTGAAGTGGTAACATTTTCCGTTTTTTCACTCATTTCGATGGTAAATTCCCGAATGCGTTTTTCGGAAAGTTCTATCTCAAGATTCTGGAATTCCATTTCTTTTGAAAGTGAATCGAATTCACGGTTGTTACGAACGTTATTTTGTTGTTCAGTATATTTTGCAATTAAAGCCTGTGCATCTTTAATCGCAATTTTTTTGTTGTTTATGGCCGTGTCAAGATTCTTAATTTCAGTATCTAAATTAATAAGCCTTGTTTTAAGCCCTGCAATTTCATCTTCCAAATCCTGAACCTCCAGCGGAAGCTCTCCGCGAAGTGTTTTAATCTTGTCGATATCCGAAACTACTGTCTGCAATTCGTGCAGTGCGCGCAGTTTTTCCTCTATTGAAATTTCTTTCTCGTCTTGCCTTGAATATGGTGCGTTCATCGCTTAATTATTTAGTTTCTCTTTAAAAAAATCAGAAGTAAAAAACCGGGTTGGTAACCACCTCTGATAAATGGACTGCAAATTTAGGGAATTTTTTCATAAGTAATTCATAAAAAAGTTCTTTAGTGAATTGCTCACTTTCAAAATGTCCGATATCTGCAATCACAATTTTATTATCTGCCTCAAAAAACTGGTGATATTTAAAATCGCCCGACACGAAAAAGTCGGCTCCGGCGGCAATGGCATTGCCAAGTAAAAAAGAACCCGCTCCTCCGCAAACTGCAACTTTTTTTACCAATGTATTTTTTAAAGCCGTATGTTTTATTACGCCTGTGTTAAATGTCGATTTCAGTTTTTGAAGAAATTCATCTTCCGGAATTGGTTCTGCCATTTCTCCAATCATTCCCATCCCAACATTGGGGGCGTGGTTTTCCAATGGATAAATATCATAAGCTACTTCTTCATAGGGATGTGCCTGTATCAATGCCTGGGTAATTTTTCCCTGAAGATAAAATGGGAAAATGGTTTCGAACCGGATTTCTTTTTCATAATGAACCTGGCCTTTTTCCCCTACGTAAGGATTTGTATTTTCATCTCCACGAAAACTCCCAAAACCTTCAGTTGTATAACCGCAAAAATCGTAATTGCCTATAAAACCGGCGCCAGCCTCAAAAACGGCTTTACGGACTGATTCTGAATGATTTTCAGGAATAAAAGATACCAGCTTTTTTAACAGGTTATTTGCTGGTTGAAGTATCCGGCAATTTTGTAATTCCAGTTTTTCACAAATTTTGCCATTAACACCTCCCTGAATACTGTCGAGATTTGTATGCGCCGCATAAATTGCAATATTATTTTGAATGGCCTTAATGAGGCTGCGTTCGACTTCATTTTTCCCGGTTAATTTTTTAATTCCTGAAAACACCAACGGATGGTGAGAAATAATTAGTTGAGCATTTTTTTCTATGGCTTCATCAATCACTTTTTCAGTTACATCCAAAGTTACCAGTGCAGCGTTAATATCAGATTTTGAATTTCCGTAAATCAATCCTGAATTATCATAAGATTCCTGAAGATTCAACGGAGCCAGTGCTTCAAAATATTGAGTTATCTCTTTTAGTTTAGTCATTTTAAAGTGGAGTTGGTATTAACTATTTATTCCTGCAGTGCATCGCGCATATCAACCAACTGTTTTTTTATGTCCTGAAGACGTTTAACAATCTCATAATTTTGTATTGTCTCTTCACGATTTTCTTTCAACTTTTGTTTGACGCCCTTTAATGTTAAACCGCGTTCCTTTACCAAATAATGAATTAGTCTAACCGTTTCAATATCATCTTTTGTAAACAGGCGATTTCCTTTTTTGTTTTTTTGAGGTTTTAGCGCGTCAAACTCTTTTTCCCAATAGCGAATCAGCGAAGTTTTTTCACCAATCATGTCAGCAACTTCACCAATGCTGAAAATTACTTTTTCTATGGTAGGTTTTTTATAGGGCACAAGCGGTACTGTACTAATTTATTTTGTTTTTCGAAAAATAATAAAAGAAATCGGGATTCGCCAAATCCATTTATTAATCAAGCGTTTGCCCGATGCTTGAAGAAATAGCGATCATTCTGTCATATTCCTGAGGCGTAAGATCCTTGAACATGTAATAAGTAGGATCAATTCGTTTACCATCCTTATGAACTTCGTAATGCAAATGAGGAGCTGTTGATTTACCTGTATTTCCAACATAAGCAATAATATCACCGCGTTTTACCTCCTGCCCGACTTTTACATTGAAAGCACTTAAATGTCCATATAAAGTTTCATAACCAAAACCATGATCAACTTTTATCATAAGTCCGAAGTCGACCCTGCTGCGTTTCGATCCGCTTACCTGAATAACTTTTCCGTTTCCGGTAGAATAAACCGGTGTGCCTACAGGTGCAGAAAAATCCTGTCCGTAGTGCATAGTCCTCACTTTGGTAATAGGGTCGGTGCGGTATCCGTAACCGCTTGAAGTTCGTTTTAAATCTTTATTTGAAAGTGGCTGAATAGCCGGCAACGCTGCCAGCATTTTTTCTTTGTTTAACGCCAGCTCCATCACTTCATCGTATGATTTTGACTGGATGTAAGCTTCTTTTGAGATAATATCCAGCTTTTTTGCTGTTTCAATCACTAACTCAGAATTATCTAAACTTGCCAGGTGTTTATAATTATTTGTACCTCCAAAACCAGCTTTTCGAACTGAAGATGGAATTGGGTCAGCTTCAAAAATAACACGATAAATATTATCATCGCGTTGTTGAAGTTCGCTGAGAACCTGTTGTACTTTTTCCATATCCTTTTGCATTAATTCGTATTGCGTCAGCAGAAGCTGGTTTTCACGTTTTAATGCCTTTGATTTTGGAGTATCATAAGCATTGATTACAACAACAACTATAATTAAAGCAAGTGCTAAACTACTTGAAAAGTAAGCCAGCAATTTTGTGAATTTTTCCTTGAATGATATTCCTATTCTTTCGTAGCTAAGTGTATCCGGATTAAATTTATACTTTTTTTTCGCCATAAAATGAGGCTATTTATTTTTCAGTTCAACCAAATTTAATTAATTCCTGTAACTTTGCAGCCACAATAAATTAAAATTTTTAAAGCGGCAAAATTAACTAAATAACTGATAATAGCCACAATATTATTTTTAGTTGACAATTTTTAACAAAACGACAAAATTTTTCAAGACATAAAATGAGGACTTCTAAAGAGATACGTAAAGCTTTTCTTGATTTTTTTACCGGGAAAAAACACCAGATTGTTTCGTCGGCTCCAATGGTTGTAAAAGGTGACCCAACTTTAATGTTTACAAATGCCGGAATGAACCAGTTTAAAGATTGGTTTCTGGGAAATGAACCGCCACATTATAAAAGGGTTGCTGATACTCAAAAATGTTTGAGGGTATCAGGAAAGCATAACGATTTGGAAGAAGTTGGTCTTGATACTTACCATCATACAATGTTCGAAATGCTTGGTAACTGGTCGTTTGGCGATTATTTTAAAAAAGATGCCATTGACTGGGCCTGGGAATTTTTGGTTACCAGAATGGGCATTCAGGCCGATAGGTTGTATGCTACCGTTTTTGAAGGAAGCGCAGATGATAAATTGAAGTCGAGATGATGAAGCAGCCGGTTATTGGGAACAGTATCTTCCCGCCGAACGAATTTTAAACGGGAATAAAAAAGATAATTTCTGGGAAATGGGCGATACAGGCCCTTGTGGTCCGTGTTCTGAAGTTCATGTGGATTTACGAAATGATGAGGAACGCGCAAAAGTTCCAGGTTACGAATTGGTGAACAAAGACAATCCGCTGGTTATAGAAATCTGGAACCTTGTATTTATTCAGTTTAACCGAAAAGCAAATGGAAGTTTGGAAAACCTTCCTGAAAAACATGTGGACACCGGAATGGGTTTTGAACGTCTTTGTATGGCTTTGCAGAGTGTAACTTCAAATTACGACACCGATATTTTTCAGAATACGATAGCAAAAATTTCAGCATTAAGTGGAATAAAATACGGAGCTGATTTGAAATCGGATATTGCAATGCGTGTAATTGCCGACCATTTACGTGCAGTGGCTTTTGCCATTGCCGATGGACAGTTGCCTTCGAATAATAAAGCCGGTTATGTTATTCGCCGAATTTTGCGTCGGGCGGTTCGTTACGGATACACTTTCCTTGGATTTAAGGAAGCAACCATTTATCGACTTGTTGAGGTGTTGAAAGATACAATGGGAGATGCTTTTCCTGAGTTGGTAAGTCAGCAGGATTTGATTGAAAAGGTAATGAAGGAGGAGGAAGAATCATTTCTGCGTACACTTTCTACAGGAATCCGGTTGCTTGAAGATATTACGGACAAAGCCAAAAAAGCCGGTAAAAAAGAAATTGGAGGCAAAGATGCGTTTGTGTTATATGATACCTTTGGATTTCCGCTTGATTTGACTGAATTAATTGCCCGTGAAAATGATTTAACGGTCGATCAAAATGGTTTTGCCACCGAAATGGAAGCACAGAAAAACCGCTCACGAAATGCAGCAGCTCAGGAAACGGATGATTGGGTAGAAATCAGGAAAATTGACCAAACCGAATTTTTAGGTTACGATAAGCTGGAGGCCGAAATTAGAATTGCCCGTTACCGAAAAGTAACGCAGGCAAAAAAATCGTTTTACCAGTTGGTTTTCGATCAAACACCGTTTTATGGTGAATCAGGCGGACAGGTTGGAGATACTGGATATATTGAGTTTGATGGTGAAAAAACCACCATTTTTGATACTCAGAAAGAGAATAATTTAATCGTTCATTTAGCCGAAAAATTACCAGCAAATGCTGATGAAACATTTTATGCAGTCGTAAATGTTCAAAAGCGGAAAAGCACAGCAAATAATCATACGGCAACTCACTTGTTGCATGCTGCATTACGACAGGTATTGGGAACGCATGTTGAGCAAAAAGGATCGCTGGTAAATGCCGACCACCTTCGTTTTGATTTCTCACATTTTCAGAAAATGACAGATGATGAGATTGAAAAGGTGGAGAAAATTGTAAATGAGAAGATCAGGGAAAATTCAGTTTTGGAAGAAAATCGGGCGATGCCCATTGAAGATGCCAAAAATTTGGGTGCAATGATGTTGTTTGGTGAAAAATATGGCGATAAAGTACGTGTGATAAAATTTGGCGAATCGGTTGAACTTTGCGGTGGAACACATGTGAATGCCACCGGCCAGATCGGTCTATTCAAAATCATTTCAGAAAGTGCCATTGCAGCCGGTGTGCGAAGAATTGAAGCTATTACCGCTGCTCATGCAGAAAAATATGTGAACGACCAGATCAATACATTAAAAAGTATCCAGGAAACGATAAAAGGTTCAAAAGATATTTTGGGAAGCGTGATGAATTTGCTGAAAGAAAACGGCGAGCTTTCGAAGCAAATTGAAAACTTTAACCGCGAGCGACTTAAAATTGTTAAGGCAAATCTAAAAAGTCGGATTTTGCAGGAACATGGAGTTAATATAATTTCTGCTCAAATTGATGTTGAAAATGCAGGAATGGTTAAAGATCTGGCCTTTCAGTTAAAAGGAGAAGTAGAAAATTTGTTCCTGGTGTTAGGGGCAGAATTCGACGGAAAACCCAATTTAACCGTAATGATTTCAGAAAATATTGTAGCCGATAAAGGACTAAATGCCGGACAAATTGTTCGTGAGGCCGGAAAAGAAATAAAGGGCGGTGGCGGCGGACAAGCATTTTATGCTACTGCAGGCGGGAAAGAAGTATCTGGATTACAGGCTGCCATTGAAAAAGCGCTTTCGTTTTTACAATAAGGTGTCGCGGTTTATATCTATGTTATTTTACGGCGATTGGAAATCGCCTGTCCTATAAAAAGAACCGTTCTCCTTTTTTCAAAGAACGGTTCTTTTTATTCTAAATTAACGTTTAATCACTAATTGTTTGGTTGCAGAAATCTTATTACTTTTTAAATTCACAAAATAGTTTCCGTCTTTTAACATGTTTGTAGAAACATGAAACTTATTTCCATTATATTTTTTCTTGCTTTTTACCAATCCGTTTACGTCTGTTATAGTAACCAAGTATTCTTGTTCTTTCATTTTCAGATTTTCAGATTCCCCATAATCGATAGTAACCTCAACATCATCATTTGCGGGGTTTGGGCTTAAAAAATAATTATAAACATAAAAATATGCATACGCAGGATTGTCTGCACAACCATGATCGGAATTGGCTGAAATAGTATAATTACCAGGAGAGTCGAAGTAGATACTCGCATATCCGTTACCCATATCTGTTATTTCTGCATAAGGATAAACTCCCCATTCTATATTATCGCCTGAAAAGTATGGAGTTACCCACAATGGGTATGAACCAACAGGGCCTCCGTCTCCTCCTTCACAATATACATCAAAATCGTATTCATCAGATACCCAGAAGTTCACGCTTTTAGTAAATGTTTCCTCGCTGGGCATTTGGAAAGTATAGGTAATTGTTGCTGTACCTGTTCCAATTCCATTGTAAATTGAATTAATATTTGCTGTTTTGCCGTAGCCGGAATTAGTTGAAAACCAATTTGAAGGTGATAAAGTCCAGGAAATATTTGATGCTTGTTGATCAACATCCAAAGTAGCTATTTCCGGAGAGCCTGAACAAACCATCTGAGGAATAGTAATTTCAGGTGCGAGAAAAAATTGCTTGACTTTTACCCAATGAAATTTAGATGTTTGTGGAGCTACAATGTCATCTATACTTGGATCTATCCATCCAAAACGAGTGGCTTGTTGACTCAATATTACGTGCATTTTTTGATCAGGATACCAATATTGATTATTTTCTGTGAGAGTATATTTTAAAACGTTATCCCTATACACTTTGATTTGAGAAGGAGTATATTCACATTTATATGTGTGGAAGCCACTCCACGATCCACTCATTTCATTAAATGCATGATGTGTTGAGTTACCACAATTTGGCGGATAATACCATACTCCAACATCAAAAGTAGGTGTAGTACTTCTATCTTTTTTGCATTCAACGATATCAACTTCATTTCTTTTTGAATAGTCACAAATTGAATTGTTATATAACCAAAATGCAGGGAAAGAACCCTTATTGTACGCAAAAGTAGCACTACATTCAAATATACCATATGAGAAATCTTCTATTGTACTTATTTCCCCAGTAATTATGGGGACATTAATTGTTTCACCGTCAATTACTACATTATATCCTCCACTAGGTTTTATCATTGTTAACTCAAGCTGATTATATGCTTGATTTACATTTACTGTTGCTGAACTATCTACAAATTTGAACAGATTATGATCTTTTATTACGCCTGAGACTTCCCAAATATCACGGTTAAGCCCATTGCCAGTAAAGTCCTCATCAAGGACTGTCCACATATAGTCAGGATTTAAGTTCCTTGTATATGTCTGCCCACTAACGTTAGATTTGTTAATAAATAAAAATGCAATAATTATAAGAATCGTATTTTACATTGTTTAAAGTTTAAGTTCATAATTTATTTTTAAACCATAATGTAGTTTTCTTTGATAATTCGTCAACCATGTTGAATTTATTCTGAGGCTGGAATATGGTGCAATCAGTATTCTACTATTTTCCCAAACAAAAATTTCTTTTTGAACATCCAAACAGATATCCATAAATATTTCGTCCTTGCTGTAAAAATCAAGTGTATTGTAATCACTCCATTCGTGCCATTCCCAGTATTTATTTGCATGTTCTGCAATAACCTTCATTATTTTTCCGCCATATATACCAAAGGTTAAATACCAATTCTTGTCGTTTAGGATTAATTCCTTTTGCAGAATAACAGGAATACTAAGTTCCTGAAATTTAAATCGGCGGGGGCCACTTATATTAGAGGCGTTTCTCC
The DNA here is from genome assembly GCA_963849775.1 of uncultured Prolixibacteraceae bacterium. Classification (GTDB taxonomy): domain Bacteria; phylum Bacteroidota; class Bacteroidia; order Bacteroidales; family Prolixibacteraceae; genus Draconibacterium. The sequence continues at coordinate 57,469 of CAWKIX010000024.1, forward strand.
CAAATTGATAATTGATTCCTAAACCAAGAACAAGCTTATTATTAAGTTCTCGTTTGTACAAAAATTCTAAACCCGGGTCAATTGGATAAAAGTAGTAGCCGTGTTCTAATCCGAGATCAGAGCCTTTCGGTTTCATGTAATGCGATAATATGGTATTAAAACTAATACTTTGCTTTTTTTCCTGTGCATTAACAAATGTTGTTAAAACAACACTTATAAAAAAAAGAACAATAATCTTTTTCATTTTGTCCATTTTACAGATTTTTTATAATTGATTACTGGTTTCCCTTTCAAAGATACTTTCTCCCTCCCTGAGTGGCGAGGGAGGCATTTAAATCAATACTGTAAGTTTTTTTGGTATTATGCTATACATTTTAAAATTTTTAGTGGCCTTTTTAAGGGCTTGTTGTTTTTGGTTATTTAAAATTAAAAAAAAACGAATAAACCTATTGTTTTATCGCTTGTCCGTAAACGTACCACTAAAATATAAAATGCTATCTTATGGGAAACAGAAATGATATGAATATTATCAAATTTATTAAGTCTTTCCCAGATGAGAATAGTTGCAGAGAGCATTTTCGCCAAATCAGGGAGAAGGAAGGTATTGTCTGCAAGAAATGTGGCAGTGAGAAACATTATTGGCTCAAAGCCAAATGGCAGTGGCAATGTTCTGAATGCCGTTTCAGGACAACCCTTCGCAGTGGGACAATGATGGAGAGCTATAAGCTTCCAATCCGGAAATGGTATTTAGCGATGGCTTTTATGAGTTTCAGTAAAAAGGGTATTTCGGCTGCCGAAATGCAAAGACAGTTAGACCATAGCCGTTACGAAACAATTTGGACTATGATGCACCGGATACGAGAAGCGATGGGCAAACGAGACAGTTTATATGAACTGACTGGAATGGTTGAATTTGACGAGGCATATTTTGAAACTGAAACCAGCGAAAAAGATAAGCAAAACCTGAAACGTGGAAAAGGAAGCCAGCGGCAACAAAATGTAGCTGTGGCGGCTGAATCCACTCCACTTGAAAACATTGAAACAGGCCAAAAAGGGAGGCACTGCCGTTACTTCAAAATGAAAGTACTGGAAGGTCAGGGGGCTAATGAAATCAATGGCTTTATCGAGCAAAATATATCAGAAGAAAGCATCGTTTTTAGCGACAAAAGCACAAGCTATTTTGATATTGCCGATTATGTTGAGGTTCATATTACTGAGAAATCCACAAAGGAATCCACCAAGACAACTTTGCAATGGGTGCATATCGCAATCAGTAATGCAAAACGGACACTTTTAGGGATTTACCATAAAATAAAGGGTAAGTACTTGCAGCTTTACCTGGACGAATTTTGTTACAAATTGAACCGAAGATACTTTGGTGACAGACTTTTCGACAGATTAACTGTTGCTATTGCATCGAATTACTGGCATGATAACAGATAAGCGAA